>NZ_BNBB01000001.1 GCF_014654615.1 Streptosporangium violaceochromogenes
GGGGCTACGGGCTCTCGCGTGTCAGGCCACGCCGACGCCCTTCCCCCTCAAGATCGAAGAGCCGCTTAACCCGCTTCCGAACCCGCCGAGCGGTGACCGCCGCAGCCCAACGCATCCAATCAAGGTCACAAACAGTTACCGCGAAGTGGTCGGCCGGGCCGACCGAACCCGCCCCCGGCAAAGGCTGGCGCCTGGCCCCGCCCAAGGCGCCGCCGCTCTGCACGCCCGCCTGCCCGCCTGCCTCTCGCCTGCTTCGCCCGACGCGGGAGCCGCGGCGTGATCGGCTGCACCGGCGTCACACGCGACGCCTTCCGCAGACCTCTCTGAGGAGACCTACATGAGCACCACTGCGCAGACGGTCGAGGCCATCCTCGACGCCCTCGACAACCGAGACCTGACCGCCGCCCGCGAACACCTCCACCGGATCGTCCACGGCAACCCGTCGGCTGTGACCGACCTCCTCAAGCGACTGGCCGCCACCGTTGCCATCCCTGCGGGGCTGGTCGTGTTCGGGTTCGGGATCGACATCTGGGCCAACCCGCACCGCCACGACTACGCCTGGCGGTGCGGCGACTGCCCGTGGACCGGCAGCAACTACCGCAGCATGGCCGCCGCCCGCTCCACGGCCGAAGAGCACGCCCACGACCACCGCGCCGAGGGAAAGCCTGTCCCGGTAGTCGTGGAGTACGGGAGCGATCTGCACATCCAGGGGACGCCATCATGACCTCACCGCAACTGCGCTACGCCCTGGCCGCCGCCGCCCGCGGCTGGGCAGTCTTCCCCGTCGCCATCGCCGACAAGGTGCCCTTGAGCAGCTTCCGGTGGAAACGGCACGCCACCACCGACCCGCAGATCATCTCCCGGATCTGGGCGCGCCGGCCTTTCAACATCGGCATCTCCTGCGGCCCGTCCCGCCTTGTCGTGGTTGACCTGGACCTGCCCAAGCCCGGCGAGCAGATCCCCGACGGGTGGAGACGGCCCGGCATCGGTGACGGCGCCGATGTGTTCGCGTTCATCTGCGAACTGGCCGGACAACCGGTCCCGTACGAGACGTTCCAGGTCCGCACCCGCCGCGGCGGCCTGCACCTGTACTTCACCGCCCCGGACGGCATCACCCTGACCAACACCTCCGGAGACGCGGGCAACGGCCTGGGGTGGCGGATCGACACCCGCGGAGCGGGCGGGTACGTCGTCGGCCCTGGCAGCTACGTGGACCTGCCGGACGGCGCCGGATGGTACGAACCGATCCACACCGCCGCTCCGGCGCCGCTGCCCGGCTGGCTGGCCGAGCGGCTGCGCCCGGCCCCGCTACCACCCCAACGGCCCGTCGTCGTCGCCCTGCGACCAGGGCGTAGGGGCGCGTACCTGAACGCCGCGATCCGCGCCAGCCTGACCGCGCTGGCCGCCACCACCGCCCACACCAACCGCAACGCCACCCTGTATGGGGCCGCGGTCGCCCTGGGGCAGCTCGTCGCCGGAGGCGCGCTACCCGCAGGCGAGGTCACCGATTTGCTGACCGACGCCGCCGTCCGTACGGGCCTGACCGAGCAGGAGGCCCGCCGCACCATCGCCTCCGGCCTGCGCGCCGGTGCCCGACGACCCCGGAGCGTGCCCGCATGACCAACGTCCCACCGAACACCCTGCCGACACCGACACCGACACCGGAACAGGCGCCCCGCGTGCAGGTCGGCTCCGGCCCGGAAACCATCCGCGTTCTGAAAGCCGCGCTGGCCGGTGGTCTGCTGCCCGACACCTACGTCTCCGGTGGTGCCTTGGTGCACATGGAGACCATCTCCGGTAGCCAGGCCAGCCCCGCCACCGATGAAGACTCCCCCCTGCCGGTCACCGCCAGCCCGATCACGTCGGCCACCCTGGCCGGGCTGCTGGCCACCCACGCCTACGTCTACCGGATGCGCTCCCGCAAAGACAGCGCGGGCGGCACCGAGCTGGTTGAGGAGGAGGTCACCCCGCCCCGGGAGATCCTGGGCGCGGTACTGGCCGGCAAGACCTGGCCGCACCTGGCGACCCTGCGCGGCGTCATCGGCGCCCCCGTCTTGCGCCGGGACGGCACCCTGTTGCAGAAACCCGGCTATGACCCGGCCACGGGGCTGTACCTGGCCTCCAAGGTCGCGCTGCCGCCGGTGCCGGACCGGCCCACCTCTGAGCAGGTGCGCACCGCCCGGGACTTTCTGCTGAACCGGTTCCTGCGGGACTTTCCCTGGGCCTCCCCGGCCGACCGCGCCAACTACCTGGCGTTACTGGCCACGCCGATCCTGCGGCACTTCACCCGTTCCCTGACCCCGTTCGCTCTGGTCGACGCCACCATGCCCGCCTCCGGCAAATCCATCCTCACCGGCGGCCCCGGCATGCTCTACGGCCAGCGCATCATGCCCTGGGCCTACACCGAAGAAGAACTCCGCAAGTCCATCACCGCCGTGCTGGCCGAGCAGGTCGGGGTGGTGGTCTGGGACAACCTCGCCGAAGGAACCGTGATCGATTCGGCCACCCTCGCCCTCCTGGTGACCGCCGGAGTGTGGTCGGACCGCCAGTTGGGTGCCTCCCGCAACGTCGCGGTCGTCAACGACAGGCTCTGGATGGCCACCGGCAACAACCTCCAGGTCGGCGGCGACATGGCCTCCCGCACCGTGCGCGTCCATCTCGACCCGAACATGCCCCGGCCCGAGACCCGCGACCAATCCCGGTTCGGCATCCCGCACCTGGACCAGTGGATCACCGCCCCGGCCAACCAGATGACCGTCCTGTGGCACCTGCTGGTCTTGGTGCTGGACTGGACCGGCCAGGGCTCCCCCCGCGCCTCGGGACTGTCGATGCGGCAGTTCACCCCCTGGGCACACGCCCTGGGCGGATTCCTGGCCCACCACAACATCAGCGGGTTCCTCGCCAACGCCGCCGACGTCCGCGACATCGACGAGGACGAATCCCGGTGGCGGGCGTTTTTGGCCTGTTGGCACGGCCTACATGGCTCGACGCCTATGACCGCCGCCGACCTTCGCCGCTCCGGCGAGCCCACCAGGATCGGCGACACCGAAGACGACGCCTGGGACGGCCAATTCATCACCACCCACACCGGCCGGGCCCCCAACACCCTGGGGCTGGGGCGACTGCTCACCGGTCAGATCGGCCGGTGGCGCGGCGACTACGTGATCCGCTCAGGTAAGAGCGACCGTGGCGACCGCAACGTCTTCTGGGTCGAACACCACCCCTGACCTCAGCTCCACACCACTGCGGACCGGAAAGGCGCTGAAACATCTCCGCATCTCCGCATCTCCGCACACAGCCTCTCTACCAGCACAAACGCTTGCGGAGATAGAGACCGTCCGCGGAGTTCCATCTCCGCAACTCCGCAACTTCTGCGGAGATGGAAGCCGTTTGCGGAGATGGAGTCACTCCAGAATTTTCTATCTCCGCACCCGTTCTCCCAGCTCACAGACACTTTTGCGGAGTTGCGGAGATGCGGAGATGTTTCAGCCCTCCCCACAAAACCCGCACTGACTGACGCCCTCCGCTCCACCCACTGGCCCCGAAAGGACATGCGCGCTATGGCCATAGCCACCCGTCTTCGTCCGGTGCCTGCCCCGGGCACTCCCGCTCCGGACCGGCCGACGTTCCTCAGTCCTAAGCAGTTGGCAGAACTGTTCGGTGTTCCTCCGGAGAGCGTCTACCAGTGGCGCCGCAAGCGCACCGGCCCGCCCGGATTCCGCATCGGCCGGCACCTGCGCTACGACCTCGCCGTGGTGCTCTCCTGGGTCGCCGAGCAGACCCAAAACACCGGAGCCGCCTGACATGGCTGGACACGTCCAAGACCGCTGGTACAAGACCGAGACCGGCCCCGACGGAAAGCCCAAGCGCGTACGAACCGACCGCTACGGAACCGGGATGCGCTACCGAGCCCGGTACGTCGGCCCCGACGGCGCCGAGAAAAGCCGGTCCTTCCCTGATCGCCAAAAACGCCAGGCAGAAGCATGGCTGGCCAGCATAGAAGCCGACATGTCGCGCGGGCAGTACATCGACCCCCGCGCCGCCCGGATCACCTTCGGTCAGTATGCGGATCGGTGGCTTGCTTCCCAGAGCACCGACTTAAGTACGCGATCGACCGTGGCGTCTCAGCTTCGTCGGCATGCCATCCCTCATCTTGGTTCACGCCCTCTCGATTCCTTTCAGCCCGGTCATATCCGTGAGTGGTTAAGCGAGCTGGAGCGCACGCTTCCCGTGTCGTCCTACCGCCGAATTATTTTCAGCAGCGTGTCCGCTGTGTTCACCGCCGCCATGGACGACGGCTTGTTGGTCAAAAATCCATGCGGCGCGCGATCGGTGACGGCGCCCGCTCCCGCTCGAAGTCGCGTCCAGCCTTGGACGGCTGAGCGCGTCTTCGCCGTCCGGGACGGGTTGCCCGAGCGGTACAGGGCTATGACGGATCTCGGTGGTGGTTGCGGGCTGCGGCAAGGGGAGATCTTCGGCCTGCCCCTTGACAATGTAGATTTCGACGCAGGCTGGCTACATGTGGCCTATCAGGTGAAGGTCGTCAACGGTCATCTGGTCTTCGCTCCCCCCAAGAGGGAGAAGGAGCGGGACGTTCCCCTTCCGGACCGTGTCGCCAACGTGCTCAAAGCGCACATGGAGCTGTTCCCGCCCGTCAAGGTCACGCTCCCCTGGCGTACTCCCGACGGCTCGCCGCTCACGAAGCTGCTGATCTTCTCCCGCAAGGGTGACGGGCCAGTCAGGCGGGGTGACTTCAACGTGTACGCCTGGAAGCCTGCTCTAGTGGCCGCTGGCGTCATTCCGGAGCCGAGACCTGGCGAACGGCACCAAGCGGCACGAGAACACGGCATGCATGCGCTGAGGCACTTCTACGCCTCCGTCCTGCTGGATGCCGGGGAGAACATCAAGGCCCTCAGTCAGTACTTGGGGCACAGCAATCCCGGTTTCACTCTCAGGGTCTACACGCACCTGATGCCGAACAGTGAGGGACGGACCCGCCGCGCTATAGACAGGCTCTATGAACCGGCCGCATCCCGCTCCGACGGCCCACAGACGGCCCAAGGGCGGTAAAACCGCGTGCGGTCGTCAGTCTCGCCGCCGCGATCCTCATGGCTAACCAATCGAGAACTACGCCTTTGACCTGCATGTACGACACGGGAAGGTGGTAGTCCGGCCAGGGCTTGCGGCTCTGGCCGTGGAGCTAGGGAGCTACTTGTGGCGGAAGTAGACGAACAGCCGGCCGTGGTTCTTGGAGTCCTTGTCGATGCGGTGGTAGAGGGCCTTGATCTCCTTCTGCTCCAGAAAGCGCAGGACCTTCTTCTTGAGCTGACCCGAGCCCTTGCCCGGGATGATCTCGACCTCGGTGGCCCGCTTCCTGATGGCCTCGTCGATGATGCCGCGCAGCGCCTTGTCGATCTCGCCGCCGCGGTTGAAGATCGGGTGCAGGTCCAGCTTCAGCTTCACAGGGCCAACCCTCTCATTCCCCGGCGCCCCCGGGCGAGCCCTCCCCCGCGCGGGCCGTTCACCCTCGCCGGGCCGTACGGCGGAGCCCACGGCGGCCCGGCGGAACACGTGACGGCCCGGTGGAGCAGACGGCGGGCGGACCGGGCGGCCTCCCCAAGGCACCACCCGATTCCCTCTCGCACCCCCTGATTTCCCCTCGTATCGTCCGATCACAGCGATTTCCGGATCTAGGCAAACAAAAGGGCTCTGGTTAGGCTCCCTGTCATGATCGGTCGCCTCCACGGGCGGCCGCTCCCTCGTCGCCCCACGGGGAGGGCCGAGCCCTTCCCTCACCATGCCCCGACACGGGCGTTCCGGGCGGCCCGGCACCTCCTCCGGCGGCGTGACACGGTCGTGCGTCCCCCCAGGGAGGTCTCGTTTTGTTAAAGAAGTCCCGTTCGGCCTGGGTCAGGCATGTGGTGTTACTCACCGCGGGCGCCGGGCTCGTGGCCGCGGCGGCGCCCCCGGCGAGCGCGGCACCCACCCCCACCCCCAGCCCGGCCGCCCGCTCCTGGATGGCGACCCCCCTGACCGGCGGGGAGCCGGTGCAGGGTGCCAAGTCGCCGACCGGCAGGCTCGCCCGCAGCGACCAGGCGCTGCTGAAGTCCACCTCGGGCGACACGGTGAACGTGATGGTCAAACTCGACTACGACTCCTACGCCGCCTACCAGGGCGGGATCGAGGGCCTTCCCGCGACCAGCCCCGCGAAGACCGGCAGGCCCCTTGACGTCGAAGGCGCCGCGGCCCGGAAATACGAAAAGCACATCGAGGAGGTCGAGGAGACCTTCCTGGCGGGACTCTCCAAAACCGTGCCGAGCGCCCGCGCCGGGCAGAGGCTGCGGACCGTCTACGGCGGCATCGCGCTGCGCCTTCCGGCCAACAAGGCCGCCACGCTGCTGAAGCTGCCCGGGGTGGCCGCCGTCCAGGAGGACAGGCCCGAGCAGCTCCTGACCGACTCCAGCGCCTCCTTCATCGGGGCACCCGCGATCTACAGCAGGCTGGGGGGCGCCCCCTCCTCCGGCAAGGGCGTCGTCGTCGGCGTCCTGGACTCCGGCGTCTGGCCGGAGCACCCCCAGTTCGCCGACCCCGGCACGCTGCCGGCCGTGCCCGCGACCAAGGACGGCACGCCCCGCGCCTGCGTCTTCGGGGACAACCCGCTGACCCCCGCGGCCGACCCGTTCACCTGCAACCGCAAGCTGATCGGCGGGGCGCCGTTCCTGGAGACCTACAACTCCGTGTACCCCGGCAAGGAGATGTACCCCGACAGCGCCCGGGACTCCAACGGCCACGGCACGCACACCGCGACCACCTCGGCCGGCGGCCCGGTGGCCGACGCCGCCCCGCTCGGGATCGGCCGCGGCCCGATCCACGGCATCGCCCCCGCGGCCCACGTGTCGGTCTACAAGGTCTGCGGCGAGCAGGGGTGCTTCCCCTCCGACTCGGCGCAGGCGGTGGGCCGGGCGATCCTCGACGGCGTCCGCGTGATCAACTTCTCCATCTCCGGCGGCAACGCCCCCTACAGCGACCCGGTGGAACTGGCCTTCCTCGACGCCTACGCCGCGGGCGTGCTCGTCTCGGCCTCGGCGGGCAACTCCGGCCCCGGCCCCGCGACCGTCAACCACGTCAGCCCCTGGGTGACCACGGTGGCCGCCTCCACGCAGTCCCGGACGTTCCAGTCGACGGTCACGCTGGCCGGCGCGGGCGGCGCGACCGCCACGCTGAAGGGCACCTCCATCACGGCCGGCGTCGCCTCGCCGCTGCCGGTGGTCCTGGCGTCGGCCCCGCCGTACTCCAACGCGCTCTGCACGAGCCCCGCCCCGGCGGGGCTGTTCACCGGCAAGGTCGTCGTCTGCCAGCGCGGCCCCGGCAGGGTGATCAAGAGCCACAACCTGCTCCAGGGCGGCGCGGCCGGCATGATCCTCTACAACACCACGCCGCTCGACACGATGACCGACAACCACTGGATCCCGACGGTCCACCTCGATGCGCCGGAGGGCGACGCGCTGCTGGCCTTCCTGTCGGCCAACGCGAACGCGACCGCCGGCTTCACCCAGGGGGCCAAGGCCGTCTGGCAGGGGGACGCCGTCACCGCCTTCTCCTCACGCGGGCCGGGCGGGGACTTCCTCAAACCCGACGTCACCGCGCCGGGCCTGCACATCCTGGCCGGGCAGACGCCGACGCCGGAGGGTCCCGAGGGCGGCCCGCCGGGCAACCTGTACCAGGTCATCGCGGGCACCTCCATGTCGTCCCCGCACGTGGCGGGGGCCGCGGCCCTGGTGTTCGCGCTGCACCCGGACTGGAACCCCGGCCAGGTCAAGTCCGCGCTGGAGACCACCGCCACGACCTCGGTCACCAAGCAGGACCGCGTCACCCCCGCCGACCCCTTCGACGTCGGCGGCGGCCGCATCGACCTGACCAGGGCGGGCGACCCCGGCCTCACGCTGGACGAGACGGCGGAGAACTTCGCCGTCTCGGCGAACGACGGGCTGAACCGCGCCGACCTCAACCTGCCGTCGGTGAACGCCCCGATCATGCCCGGCCTCATCACGATCAGGCGGGCGTTCACCAACGTCACCGGCAAGACCCTCACCTACCGGGCCACCGGAACGACCGCCGACGGGGCCCGGATCGCGGTGCTGCCGCCGGTGTTCAGCGTCAGGCCGGGCGCGACCGCCCGGGTCAAGGTGGTGATCACCGCATCCGACCTGCCCGACGGGCAGTACTTCGGCCGGGTGGACCTCAAGCAGGTGGGCGGCGGGCGCGACCTGCACCTGCCCGTCGCCTTCTTCCGCAAGGAGGGCGCGGTTCCCGTCGACCAGACCTGCGCGCCGGCCGACATCCCGAAAGAGACCGGCGAGGCCGTCTGCACGGTCAGCGTGCGCAACGACACCCTCAAGGACACCGAGGTGACGGCGGTCAGCACACTGGACGGCAGGCTACGGCTGACCGGCGTGACCGGGGCCACGCGGGTGACGTCGCAGACGGCGACGGCCAAGGCCACCCTGGCGGCCAGGAAGCCCGACAGCCCGGCCATCGCCCCGGGCGCCGGCCCCGCCCCCTACCTGCCGCTCGACTCCCTCGGCATCACCCCGACGCCGATCGGTGACGAGCAGGCGCTGAACTTCACCGTCCCGGCGTTCACCTACGCGGGCAGGACCTACACCCGGATCGGCGTCGTCTCCAACGGCTACACCGTCCCGGGGGGCACCTCGGGCTCGGCCGACATCGGCTCCACGCCCCAGGCGCTCCCCGACCCCTCGCCGCCGAACAACGTGCTCGCCCCCTACTGGAGCGACCTGGACGGCACCGGCGCGCCGGGGATCCTCATCGGCACGTTGAGCGACGGCACGAACAGGTGGCTCGTCGTCGAGTGGCGGCTCAACCTCTACGGCACCGCCGACACCAAGGTCTTCCAGCAGTGGATCGGGCTCAACGGCACCGAGGACATCACCTACGTCTACGACCCGGCCCGGCTGCCCGGCGCCCCGCCCGCGACCTACGGGCTGACCGTCGGCGCCGAGAACCACGAGGGCACGGCCGGCGCCCGCCTGAGCGGCCCGCCGGCCGGGGACCTGCGGGTGACCAGCACCCCCGGAACGCCCGGCGGCAGCCTGGACTACACGCTGAGGGTCAAGGGGGTCGGCCGGGGAACCGGCACGGTGACGACGGCCACGTCGACGCCGCAGGTCAAGGGCATCACCATCGAGGTCGACAGGGTGACCGTGCGCTGACCTTCACCGGGGGTGCGCGGGTCGGCACCCCTCATCGCCGGGGCCCGGCGCTCGCCGCCGGGCCCCGGCTCAAAGGTCCGCTTCGAACATCCGGCCCGGAGACCCGGGCCGGCGAACCCCGTCCGGGCCCGGTTCAGGGCCCGGCGGGGGCGGGGGATGCCGGCACGCTCAACGGTGCCGGCGCAGCCGGTGCGGTCAACGGTGGAGGTAGTCGACAAGGTGAGCACGCTCGCTCTCCAGCAGCTCGATGGTGCTCTTGACCACGTCGCCGAGACTCACGATGCCGACCAGGCGCCCGCCGTCCACGACCGGGACGTGCCGGATGTGGTGGGTGGTCATGGTGCGGCGCAGCTCCTCGGCGTTGGCGCCGGGGGCGCAGGTGCGGACCTCCGCCGTCATGATGGACGACACCGGGGCGCCGAGCACGCCGGCGCCGTCCTCGTGCAGCCGCCGTGCGACGTCACGCTCAGAGACGATACCGATGATCGACAGGCCGTCCTCGGAGACCACCGCGACGCCGATGTTCCGCGCGGCCAGCACGGCCAGCAGTTCGGTGACGGTCGCCTCGGGGTGGACGGTCGTCACTTCCGAGCCCTTGGTCCGCAAAATCGTGCCGATCAGCAATGAGACCACCTCGGTTCTTCCTGACTGGGGGGGTATTTACAATCCCTGCCCCGCCGGAACTTTCTCTAAGCGCACCCGGAAGCTCGAAGCGCGGGCGAAGACGGGGATGCGCCCCTTACCCGTCACCGAGGGTGACCGGATCACCGCCGGGAGCGTCGGAGCTTCGCACGAAGGGACCGGGCGCTTTCCGAAGGAGGTCTCCTTGGCGGGGAAGGACTCAAAAGGACGGACCCAAAAGGACGGGGTCACGGGGAGGGGGTATGGGAAGGGGGCGAGGGGACGGGCTCAACGGGAGGGGCCGGACATGCCCCGGGGATACGGTTCCCGCCCGCCAAAGTGAGTGCGGGCCCCTCGCGGTGAGAGTAATGTGTGAAATACCACCTCACTGCGTTCCCGGGGACACGATGACCGAGAAGCTCAACACCGGCAGCCATGACCTGCCGGTCTCCGACGCCCTCGCCGCGTTCATGCGGACAGGCTGGGCCGACACCCACCGTGACGACCTGACCGCACTGCCCCTGGCGGCGTACACCGCCAAGCGCCGCGCCGCGCTCGCCGCGCGCTTCCCGGGCGAACGACTGATCATTCCGTCAGGCACGCTGAAGGTACGCAGCAACGACACCGACTACCGGTTCCGGGCACACAGCGCGTTCACCTATCTCACCGGCGACCAGGAGCCCGACAACGTCCTGGTCATCGAGCCGTCGGGGAACGCCACGCTGTTCCTGCGCCCGCGCTCGCCGCGCTCGGCGCCGGGGAAGGCGGGGCAGGAGTTCTACCGGGACCGCCGCTACGGTGAGTTCTGGGTGGGCCGGCGCGCCGACCTCGCCGAGGCCGAGGCGCTCTACCTCGTCGACTGCGCGTCGATCGAGACGATCGACGAGGCGCTCAAGGGGCCCGCGCGGGTGCTGCGCGGTGTGGACTCCTCGCTCGACGCCCTGGTCTCCTCCTCCGGCGACGGTACGGAGAAGGACGAGGAGCTGGCCGTCTTCCTGTCGGAGATGCGGCTGATCAAGGACGAGTGGGAGGTCGCCGAGCTCCAGTTCTCCGTGGACGCCACCGTCCGGGGCTTCGAGGACGTGGTACGGGCGCTGCCCGCCGCGCTGGCCCACCGGCGAGGCGAGCGCTACCTGGAGGGGGTCTTCGGGCTCCGGTCCCGGTTGGAGGGCAACTCGGTCGGCTACGACAGCATCGTGGCCTCCGGCGCGCACGCCTGCGTGCTGCACTGGATCCGCAACGACGGCCGGCTCAACGAGAACGAGATGCTGCTGCTCGACGCCGGCGTGGAGACCGACAACCTCTACACCGCCGACATCACCAGGACCCTCCCGCTGTCGGGGCGTTTCAGCCCCATCCAGCGCCAGGTCTACGAGCTGGTCTACGAGGCCCAGACCGCGGCCATCGCCACGCTCAGGCCGGGCGTGAGGTTCCGCGACTTCCACCGGGCGGCCATGCGGGTCATCGCCGAGGGACTGCACGACTGGGGCGTGCTCAAGGTCGGCCCCGACGAGGCCATGGAGGCCGACAACGGTCTGTACCGCCGCTACACCCTGTGCAGCAGCGGCCACATGCTCGGCATCGACCTGCACGACTGCGCCAAGGCCCGTGCGGAGACCTACCTGGACGGCGTGCTGCAGGAGGGCCAGGTGCTCACCGTCGAGCCCGGCCTCTACCTCCAGCCCGACGACCTGACGCTCCCGCCCGAGCTGCGCGGCATCGGCGTGCGCATCGAGGACGACCTCGTCATCACCGCCGACGGTGCCCGGCTGATGTCGGCCGGGCTGCCCCGTCACCCCGACGAGGTCGAAGGCTGGATGAGCGCGATCGCCACCTGATCGCCCCACCGGCCCGGACCCTGAGAACCGCGCCCGCCACGGCCCCCGCGACGTGACCGCGGCGGGCGCGGTCCCATCGGCGCCCCTCCGGCGGCTCCGTCGGAGGCTCCTCCGGCAGGCCGCCGGCGGCACCGAAAAGGACCGCCCCGCCCTCCCCGCGCCACCCGCCCGCGTACCCTGGGCGGATGCGTGACTGCCTGGTGCTGGCCGGCCCGACCGACGAGATCTACCTGCCCGCCGCGGCGGACCTGCTCACCGGCGTCGAGCGCGAGCGCGCGGCGAGGTTTCACCGCGAGGGCGACCGGCGTGACTTCGTCGCCGCCCATCTCCTGGTACGGCGGTGCGCCGCCCTGCTCACCGGGATCGCCGAGGACCGGCTGACCCTGTCCCAGCACTGCGAGCGATGCGGGCCGGGGCACGGCAGGCCGTACCTCGTGGAGGTTCCCCACCTCGGGGTCAGCCTCAGCCACAGCCGGGGCTACGTGTGCGCGGCGGCGGGTCCCGGCCGGGTCGGCGTGGACACCGAGCACGTCCCCTCGGGGCCGCTGGAGGAGGCCCTGGCCTCGCAGGTCCTGGCCCCCGCCGAACGCCCCCTGGTCGCCGGCAACGAGGCGCTGATCCGCACCTGGGTCCGTAAGGAGGCGCTCATCAAGCGCGGTGAGCTCACCCTCGACGGCCTGCGCGCGACGGATCTGTCCGTGCTCCCCCTCGACGGTCCCCGCGCCGGTGAGGAGCCGCGCCGGCTCACGTGGGGCGGCAGGCACCTGCTGGAGTGGCGGACCGCCTCGGGGGTCGCGGGCTGCGCCGTCACCGACCGCCCGGCCGTCCTGCCCACGGCCCACGGCGGTTCCGCGACCGGCCTCTGAGGTAGGTTCTGATCTATGAGCGGGAGCGGGCAGGCGGTACCGCGACCGTCCCGCCTGCCCCGCGGCAGACCGGGCGGCAGACGAGGAATGGTGATAAAGCAGTGAATGACGAGGAGCCTCGCTGGCTCACCTCGGCGGAGCAGCGGGCCTGGCGCGCCCATCTGGCCGCGCACAAGCTCCTGGAACACCGTCTCGATCGTGATCTGCAGACCTTCGGGCTGTCGGTGAACGATTACGAGATCTTGGTCAACCTCTCGGAGAGCTCCAGCCACCGCATGCGGATGAGCGATCTGGCCGACGCCACGATCCAGTCCCGCAGCCGCCTGTCACATCAGATCTCCCGGATGGAGGCGGCCGGCCTGGTCGCCAGGGAGACCTGCGCGGACGACCGGCGCGGCACCTTCGCCGTCCTCACCGAGCACGGCTGGGCCACGATCCAGAAGGTCGCGCCCCACCACGTGGCCAGTGTGCGGCAGCACTTCATCGACCTGCTGACCGACGACCAGCTCCACGAACTGGAGGCCGCCTACACCCCGGTGGTGAACCACCTCAAAAGCCTTCGCTGACCCACCCCGGCACAGGCGGTCCCCCGGCGGCGGACGGCCCCGGCGGGCCGCCCACCTCCCGGACGTCACCTCTTCTTCGTCGACTGCCGCTTCTCGCGGATCTTCATCGTCACCTCGATGGGGGAGCCGGCGAAGCCGAACTCCTCACGGATGCGGCGTTCGATGAAGCGCCGGTAGGTCTCCTCCAGGAAGCCCGAGGTGAACAGCACGAACCTGGGCGGTTCCGTCGACGCCTGGGTGGCGAAAAGGATCTTGGGTTGCTTGCCGCCCCTGACCGGGGGCGGAGTGGCCGCGACCAGATCGGTGAGGAAGGCGTTGAGGCGGGCCGTCGGGACCCGCGTCGCCCAGGAGTCCAGTGCCTTCTCCAGCGCCGGGACGATCCTGTCCACGTGCCAGCCGGTCTTGGCCGAGATGTTGACCCGCAGCGCCCACGGCACGCGGACGAGCTGGCGGTCGATCTCCTTCTCCAGGTAGTAACGGCGGTCCTCGTCCAGCAGGTCCCACTTGTTGAAGGCCACCACCATGGCGCGGCCGGACTCGATCACCAGGGAGACGATCCGGAGATCCTGCTCGGTCAGCACCTCACCGGCGTCGATGAGCACGATCGCGACCTCCGAGCGCTCCAGGGCGGCCCTGGTGCGCATGGCGGCGTAGAAGTCGGCGCCCTTCAGCTCGCGGTCGCGCCGGCGGATGCCCGCGGTGTCCACGAAGCGCCAGGTCTTGCCGCCCAGCTCGATCAGCTCGTCGACCGGGTCGCGGGTGGTGCCCGCCATCGGGTCGACGAGCACCCGCTCGGCGCCCGCCAGCTTGTTCAGCAGCGAGGACTTGCCCACGTTGGGCTTGCCCACCAGGGCGACCCGGCGCGGGCCGCCCTCGGCGCCGAACCTCTGCGGCGGCGTCTGCGGCAGCTTCTCCAGCACCACGTCGAGCAGGTCGCCGCTGGAGCGCCCGTGCAGGGCCGAGACCGGCTGCGGCTCGCCCAGGCCCAGGGCCCAGAGGCCCGCGGCCTCCAGCTCCATCTGCTGGTTGTCGACCTTGTTGGCGGCCAGGACGACCGGCTTGCCGGAGGCGCGCAGCACGTGCCCGACGATCTCGTCGGCGTCGGTGACGCCGACCACGGCGTCCACGACGAAGAGGATCACGTCGGCCAGCTCGGCCGCGATCTGCGCCTGCTCGGCGATCTTCAAGGCCATGCCGGTCGCGTCGGGGTCCCAGCCTCCGGTGTCGACCACCGTGAAGCGGCGGCCACGCCAGGTGGCGTCGTAGGTGACCCGGTCGCGGGTCACGCCCGGCACGTCCTCCACGACCGCCTCACGGCGGCCGATGATCCGGTTGACCAGGGTGGACTTGCCCACGTTGGGACGGCCCACCACCGCCACGACCGGCTGCGGGGCGAAATCCGGGCCCGCCTCCCCGGCGTCGTCGCCGGCGTCCAGATCGAGCAGCTCGGCCTCGATCCAGCCGTTGTCTCCGTCGTATTCCCCGCTCACACCTTTTCCTTAATCATGCGCAGGACCTCGGCCACGACCTCTTCCAGGTTCAGTGCCGTGGTGTCGAGTTCGACGGCGCCGGGCGCCATCGACAGGGGGTCGGCCCGCCGCGTCGAGTCCAGGGTGTCGCGCCTGGCCATCTCGGCCTTCTGCGCCTCCACCGTGGTGCCGGTGAGCTCCGCCGTACGGCGGGCCGCCCGCGCCTCCGCGCTCGCGGTCAGGTAGATCTTGACCGGCGCCTCGGGGGCGACGACGGCACCGATGTCACGGCCCTCGACGACGATGCCGCCCACCCCGATGATCTCACGCTGCTCGGCCACCAGCCTGCGCCGGACCTCGGGCACCGCGCTGACCGCGGAGACGGCGGCGGTGACCTCCGGGGTGCGGATGGGCGCCAGGACGTCGACGCCGTCCACCGTCACCAGAGGGGCCTCGGGGTCGGTGCCGATCGCAAGGACGGGGTCCGGCGCCCTGGACGCGATCGCCTCGGGGTCGGAGAGATCGACGCGCTGCCGGAGCATCCACCAGGTGATCGCGCGGTACATCGCCCCGGTGTCGAGGTAACGCAGTCCCAGCGCCCGCGCGACCCCGCGCGACACGCTCGACTTGCCCGATCCCGAGGGACCGTCCATGGCGACGACCAGTCCGGTCACGACGCCTCTCCCTTGCAGCCCGTTTCAGTTGTCCGTACGAGAGGCTACCGGGAACGACGGGGAACTCTCGCATCGAGACGGCGAGGCTCCGGGCCCGGTCCCGGCGGGCGGGACCGGGCCCGGAGAAGGTCTTCGTCAGGGCAGATGCCACCCGTGCCCGCGCAGCGCCCGCGACAGGATCTCCACCGCCTCGGGCTGCACCGACAGGTCCGCGGCGCCCAGCGGCAGGCCGGGAGCGTGCTCCAGCCGGACGTCCTCGATGTTGACGCCCGCCGCCTCGGCCACCTTGAACAGCCGGGCCAGCTCGCCCGGACGGTCGCCGATGATGACCTGGACGGTGGCGTAGGTGCGCGCCGGGCCTCCGTGCTTGCCGGGGATGCGGCCGGTTCCCCTGACGCCGCGGCGCAGCAGATCGGTCACCCCGTCCATGGCCGCCGGGTCGGTGCGGGCGCGCAACGCCGAGGCCGCCGCGGCCAGGTCGGCGGCCACCGCCTCCAGCACGTCGGCCACCGCCGGCGCGTTGCCCGACAGGATGCCGGTCCACAGCTCCGGGTCCCCTGCCGCCACGCGCGTGACGTCACGGACCCCCTGCCCGGCCAGGCCCAGCGCGGTTGCGGGGGCCTCGGCGAGCCGGGCCGCGACCGCGGAGGCGGCCACGTGCGGGGCGTGCGAGACGATCGCGACGGCCCTGTCGTGCTCGGCCGCGCCGACCTCGACGGCCTCGCCGCCACAGAGCTTGATCAGCCCGCGCAGGATCTCCACCGCCTCAGGCGAGGTCTCCGCCGTCGGGCACAGCGCCCACGGCCGGCCCAGGAACAGATCGGCCCTGGCCGCCGCGGGCCCGGAGCGCTCCCGGCCCGCCAGGGGGTGGCCGGCGACGTAGCGGGTCAGGTCGCAGCCGAGGGCGGCGGCCTGCCGGAGCGGAAGCTCCTTGACGCTGGCCACGTCGGTGTAGAACCGGGCCGCGCCGGCCTTCTGGAGATCGGCGATCCGGTCGGCGACCGCCTGCGGCGGGACCGCGACGACCGCCAGGTCCACCCGCCGGCCAGGACTCCACTCGACGCCGGCGCCCAGCTCGCGCGCCAGCCGCAGGGCCGCCTCGTCACGGTCGGCCAGGTGGACGGCGACCCCCTGCTCGCGCAGGGCCAGGGCCACCGAGGTGCCGATCAGGCCCGTGCCGACGACGAGGACGCTCTCCAGGCCGCTCACGCGCTCTCTCCCGGCGCCTTTCCCGGCGTCTTTCCCTGCACGGTGACGCACGGCGGCCTCACTGGGCGATGTCCACGCGCAGGGCCACCGCACCGCGCAGGTAGACGTGCTGGATCTCCCCGCGCGGCCGATCGGTCTCCACGTGGGCCATCAGCCGTACGACATGGGGCAGCGCGCCCGGGACGTCGATCTCGGAGGCGCAGATCAGCGGGACGTCGTGGAAGCCGAGCTTGCGTGCCGCCAGGGCGGGAAACTCGGCGGTCAGGTCGGGGGTGGACGTGAAGATCACGCTGATCACGTCGTCGGTGGTGAGCCCGTTGCGGCTCATCACCTCGGTCACCAGCTCGGTCACCCCGGCCAGAATCGCGTCCCGGTCGTTCTCCTCGACCTGGATCGCTCCGCGGATCGCCCGCACCATCGTCGTTCCTCCGTATCGTGCACGCCGGGCCGCCCGCCGGGGGCGGCCCGGCGGGTCCCGAGCGCGTGTTGCAGGAAGGCTACAGGCCCACGGCCGCGTAGAGTTCGCCGACCTCGGTGAGGGTCAGCGCGCGCACCGTGCCCGGCTTGAGGCGGCCGAGCTTGACCGGGCCGAACTCGATGCGGGCCAGGTCGATGACCGGGTGCCCGACCTCCTCCAGCATCCGGCGGACGATGTGCTTGCGCCCCTCGTGCAGGACGACCTCCACCAGGGCCTGCTGCCCGTGCTCCTGGACCACGCTGAAGGAGTCGGCCTTGGCCAGGCCGTCCTCCAGCTCGATCCCCTTCTTCAGACGGCGGCCCAGATCGCGTTCGATCCTTCCGGGGACCTTCGCCCAGTACTTCTTCTGCACGCCGTAACTCGGGTGGGTGAGCCGGTTGGCCAGCTCACCGTCGTTGGTGAGCAGGATGAGCCCCTCGGTCTCGGTGTCCAGGCGTCCCACGTGGAAGAGCCGCTCGGTGCGGTCGGCCACGTAGTCGGCCAGGGAGGGGCGGCCGTCGGGGTCGGACATGGTGCTGACGACGCCGATCGGCTTGTTGATGGCGAGGTAGACCAGGTCGGGCATGGTCGGCAGACGCTTGCCGTCGACGTGGATGACCTGCTTGGCGGGGTCGACACGGGCACCGAAGCGGCGGACCACCTGACCGTCGACCGTCACCCTGCCGTCACCGATCATCTCCTCGCAGGCCCGGCGGCTGGCCACGCCCGCCTGGGCGAGGACCTTCTGCAGCCGGACGCCGTCCGGAACCTCGGTGGTGTCGCGCTCGTCGGAGTAGCCCTCGGGGTAGAAGTCGGGGTCGCGCTGGGGCTGGCGCGCGGTCTTGAACCGGTCGTTCTCGATCGCGCCCGGACGGAGCCGAGGCTTGGCCGGGACGTCACGATCGGCCTCACGGCGCCCGCCGTACGGACCGGGCCGCCCGCCGCCGACCGTCCGGACCCCGTCGGTGCGGCCGGTCCTGCCGAACCTGCCGCGGGAGCCGCCGCGCGGCGCCTCGCCGTAACCGCGGCCCTCGGTGGACCGGCCGCGCCCGGAGTCGCCCCGGGAGAGGTCGCGGTCGTCGCCACGCGGGCGAGGCGGCCGGAAACCACCACGATCGTCACGACGGGGACCCTCGGACCGGAAACCACCACGGTCATCACGACGGAAACCGCCGGAACCGGACCCCTCACGGTCATCACGACGGGGACCTCCGGAGCGGAACCCCTCACGGTCATCACGACGGGGACCTCCGGAGCGGAACCCCTCACGATCGTCACGACGCGGACCTCCGGAGCGGAACCCCTCACGATCGTCACGGCGGGGGCCGGTGGAACGGGCGTCCCCCCGCGCCCCGGCCGGCCCGCCGTACCGGGAGCGCGAGTCGCCCCGGGAGAGGTCGCGGTCGTCGCCACGCGGGCGAGGCGGCCGGAAACCACCACGATCGTCACGACGGGGACCCTCGGACCGGAAACCACCACGGTCATCACGACGGAAACCGCCGGAACCGGACCCCTCACGGTCATCACGGCGGAAACCACCCGGACGGAACCCCTCA
The DNA here is from genome assembly GCF_014654615.1 of Streptosporangium violaceochromogenes. GTDB lineage: Bacteria > Actinomycetota > Actinomycetes > Streptosporangiales > Streptosporangiaceae > Streptosporangium > Streptosporangium violaceochromogenes. The sequence goes on from NZ_BNBB01000001.1 coordinate 18,490, forward strand.
CGATCGTCACGACGCGGACCTCCGGAGCGGAACCCCTCACGATCGTCATGACGGGGACCTCCGGAGCGGCCGTCGCCGCGACCGGCGTCACGCCCGGACCGGAAACCCCGGTCCTCACCCCGTGCTCCCCGCGAACCGAACCCCTCACGGTCGTCACGGCGGAAACCACCCGGACGGAACCCCTGGTCATCACGGCGGGGGCCGGTGGAACGGGCGTCCCCCCGCGCCCCGGACGGCCCGCCGTACCGGGAGCGCGAGCCGCCCCGATCGGCGCGCAGGCCGTCACGGTCGGCCGGGCGCGACTCCTCCCGGGAGCGGAAACCGCCCTGACCGGCGTCGCGACCGGATCCGAATCCACCGCGCGGGGCGCCGCCGCGGCCTCGACCGCGTCCATCACCGGACGGGGTACCACGCCTGCTGTTCACTGCTTCTGCTCCTCTAGGGTTTCCACGTCGTCGGGAAGGAACGGTGCCAGCTCGGGAAGCTCGGCGAGATCCCGCAGGCCCATCCGCTCCAGGAAATACGAACTCGTCCGGTAGAGCACGGCCTGGCTCTCCGGGTCGGTGCCGGCCTCCTCGACCAGCCCTCTGGCCACGAGCGTCCGCATGACGCCGTCGCTGTTGACCCCCCGGACGGCCGCCACCCGGGCCCGGCTGACCGGCTGCCGGTAGGCGACCACGGCCAGGGTCTCCAGCGCGGCCTGGGTCAGGCGCACCTGCTGGCCGTCGCGGACGAAGCGCTCCACCAGCGACGCGCACTCGGCCCGCGTGTAGAACCGCCAGCCGCCCGCGACCTCTCGAAGGTCGAAACCACGACCGGCCTCGGTATATTCCGCCGACAACTCGCGCAGCGACGCGGCGATCTCGTGCACCGGGCGCTCAAGCACCTGGGCGAGGGTCATCTCGGTGACCGGCTCGTCGACGACGAGCAGGACGGCCTCCAGGCCGGCGCGCAGGTCCGGTTCGGTTGCCAGGTCAGTCATCGGAAGGCTCTTTCCTCGCGCTTTCGTCGTAGTCGTCGGCCACGGTGACCTCTCCGTCGTCGCTGCCGGTCCAGGTCACGTGGAGCTCGCCGAGGGGCTCTATCTGGTCGAAGGAGACGGCGGCCTCCCGGTAGAGCTCCAGGACGGCCAGGAAACGCGCGACGACCTCGAAGGTGCCGGCGCAGTCGGAGACGAGAGCCCTGAACGTCGCCCGCCGCAGCCGCCGCAGCCGCTCGACAAGGATAACCGCCTGATCGCGGACATTGGCGAGCGGTTGGTAGATGTGCGCGACCGAGACGGACGGCGGGGCCTTGGGGGTGAAGACCCGCTGGGCGATCTCGGCGAGGCGCTCGGGACCCACACCCAGAACCAGTTCGGGCAGGAGACCGGCGAACCGGGCCTCCATCGGCACGATCCGGGGAAAACGCAGGGCCTCCTCGGCCATCCGGCCGGAGAAGACCTTCACGACCTCCTTGTAGGCCCGGTACTGCAGAAGCCGGGCGAACAGCAGGTCACGGGCCTCCAGGAGGGCGAGGTCCTCTTCGTCGTCGACCTCGCCCGAGGGCAGCAGCCGGGCCGCCTTGAGGTCGAGCAGCGTCGCCGCGACGAGCAGGAAGTGGCTCGCACGGTCCAGATCCCACTGCGGGCCCCTGGCCCGGATGTAGGCGATGAACTCGTCGGTGACCTGGCTGAGCGAGACCTCGGTGATGTCCAGCTTGTGCTTGGAGATCAGACCGAGCAGCAGATCGAAGGGCCCCTCGAAGACCTCCAGGTGCACTCTGAAGGTGTCGTCGGCCGTCTGCGGCTGCTCGGTCATCACGCCATTGTCCCGCACCCGGGACCCCGGACCACCGCTAGAGCGCTCTCCATCGGGCCAGGACCTCGCGGGCCAGCTCGCGGTAGGCGCTGGCACCGAGCGAGGAGGAGTCGAAGCTGGTGATGGGCTCACCGGCCACGGTGGCGTCGGGGAAGCGGACCGTCCGGTTGATCACCGTGTGGTAGACCTTGTCGTCGAACGCCTCGACGACCCGGGCCAGAACCTCGCGGCCGTGGAGGGTGCGCGCGTCGTACATGGTGGCGAGCAGGCCCTCGATGACCAGGCTCTCGTTGATGCGCTGCTGGACCTTGACAATGGTGTCCATGAGCAGCGCGACGCCGCGCAGCGCGAAGAACTCACACTCAAGCGGCACCATGACGCCGTGCGCGCAGGCCAGCGCGTTGATCGTCAGCAGGCCCAGGGAGGGCTGGCAGTCGATCAGGCAGACGTCGTACTCGGGCAGGAGGGGCTTGATGACCCGGCCGAGCACCTGTTCGCGGGCGACCTCCGTGACGAGCTGGACCTCGGCCGCCGACAGGTCGATGTTGCTGGGCAGCATGTCCATGCCCTCGACGCCGGTCTCCATCAGCACGTCTCTGGCGGTGATCTGCGGATCCATCAGGAGGTTGTAGACCGTCAGATCGAGCTGGTGGGGGTTGATGCCGAGACCGACGGACAGGGCGCCCTGCGGGTCGAAGTCGACCAGCAGGACCTTCAGCCCGGCCTCGGCCAGCGCGGCTCCCAGATTGATGGTGGTGGTCGTCTTGCCGACGCCGCCCTTCTGGTTGACCATGGCCACGACACGTGCCGGCCCGTGGACGGTGCGCGGAGGCGGGTCGGGGAACACCGGGCGGGGTCGCCCGGTCGGGCCGAGGACTCCCCCACTGCGAGGGGTCCCGGCGGTCTTGGTGTCGCCCCAGGGATTCTCGGGGTTTCCGGGGGTCGTTGCCCGGACAGAACCGTCGGTGGTCACAGTCACCAGTCGAACCTCCCTGACGGCCTCGAACCGGACCGTCCGGACGGACACTATGGCGTCAACACGTATGCGGCAAGGCGGCACGCCAGGACACGGCAAAGCTCAATGCCGGGCGCGCGGGTGCGCGGCGGCATAGACCTCGCGAAGCTTGTCCACCGTGACCAGGGTGTACACCTGAGTAGTGGTCACCGAGGCGTGGCCGAGCAATTCCTGAACCACCCTAACGTCCACACCCCCGTCCAGGAGGTGTGTTGCAAACGAATGTCGCAAGATATGCGGTGAGATTCCGGCGAGTCCCCCACGCTCGGCCGCGATCTGGAGGACCTCCCAGGCGCCCTGCCGGGTGAGCCGCCCGCCCCGGGCGTTGAGGAACAGCCCCGGGGTGCTCCGCCCCTTGCCCTGAGCGGCGATGCCCGGCCGGGCCCGGCTGAGGTAGACGCCGAGCGCCTCCCCCGCGAAACGGCCCAGCGGCACCGTCCGGGCGCGCCCGCCCTTGCCGCGCAGCCTCACCCCCCGGCCCTCCGGGCTCAGGTCGACGTCGTCCACCGTGAGGCCCACGGCCTCGGAGATACGCGCGCCGGTGCCGTACAGCAGTTCGAGCAGGGCCCGGTTACGCATGGTGAGCGGCGCGCCCTCGGGACCCGAGGCCGCGATCAACCGTTCCACCTCGTCCACGCTGATGGCCTTGGGCAGCCGCCGGAGACGGCGCGGCGGGCGCACCCGGCGGGAGGGGTCGTGGTCGCAGACGCCCTCGCGGAGTACGAAGCGGTGCAGGCCGCGGACCGCGGAGACGGCGCGCGCCGCCGAGCTCGCCACCAGGGCCCGGTGCTTGTCGTCGCCCTCGGCCAGGACGGTGAGGAAGGCCGTGACGTCGGCCTCGGTGACCCCTCCGAAGGAGAGGCGCCCGAGACTCTTCAGATGCTCGACGTAGCGCAGGAGGTCACGGCGGTAGGAGGCCAGTGTGTTGGCGGCCAGGCCCCGCTCCACCGCCAGATGGGCGAGGTAGCTGGACAGCACGGCCTCCGTCTCGCTCAGGGTCTCCTCCTGTCATGCCTCCGGTGCGTCGGCGGGCCGCAGCGAGGCGAAAGCATCCGCCGAAGCGGCGTATGCGGCGAGAATACCGGCCACGGCTTGAGAATTATGGATCATTCCCGCCAGGGCACGGCGAACCGCTTCGGACAGGGGAATCCAGACCACCGGCATGTCGGTCTCCTCGTGCCGGCGGACGAAGTCCAGCTCCCCGTCGGGGATGGGGGAAAGGTCTCTGGCGAGGAAGATACGCGTCCGCTCGTCGGTCATCCCGGGGGAGGTGAAGGCGTCGACGAGGGTCCGCCAGGTCGCCGCGCGGTAGCCGGCCTCCTCGGCGAGCTCGCGGGCCGCCGCCACGTGGAGCGGCTCGCCGTCGACGTCCCGCAGGCCCGCGGGCAGCTCCCACAGCAGGCGCCGGGCCGGGTGGCGGTACTGCCGGATCATCAGCACGCGGTCGTGGTCGTCGAGGGCGAGCACGGCCACCGACCCGGGGTGGGCCACGTAGTCGCGCTCGACGACCTCCTCGCCCGGCATGACGACCGCGTCGGTGACCACCGTGATGACGCGCCCGCCGAAACGCTCGGCGGAGGAGACGACCTTCCACTCCTCCGGCCGGTCGACGACCTCGGGGGCGCTCACTTGCCCCGTCCGGCCCGCAGGGTGGCGCCCCGGGTGTCGGCGTAGGCCAGGGCCGCGCCGATCAGGCCCTTGAACAGCGGGTGCGCGCGGGTCGGCCGGGAGCGGAACTCCGGATGCGCCTGGGTGCCGATGAAGAACGGGTGGACGTCGGTGGGCAGTTCGGCGTACTCCACGAGGCGGCCGTCGGGCGACAGGCCGGAGAAGACCATGCCGATCTTCTCCAGCCGCTCACGGTAGGAGTTGTTGACCTCGTAGCGGTGCCGGTGGCGCTCCTCCACCTTGGCCAGGCCGTAGAGCCGGCGGGCCAGGGAGCCCTCGGCGAGCTTGGCGGGGTAGAGGCCCAGCCGCATGGTGCCGCCCATGTCGCGCTCGCCGGAGACGACGTCCTCCTGGTCGGCCATGGTGGAGATGACCGGATGGACGGTCTCGGGGTCGAACTCGCTGCTGCCCGCACCCTCGACACCGGCCAGGTTGCGGGCGGCCTCGATGACCATGCACTGCATGCCCAGGCAGATGCCGAGCAGCGGGACCATGTTCTCCCGGGCGTGCCGTACGGCGCCGAGCTTGCCCTCGATGCCCCGTACGCCGAAGCCGCCGGGGATGAGCACGCCGTCCACGCCGTCCAGCTCGCGGGCGGCGCCCTCGGGGGTCTCGCAGTCGTCGCTCTTCACCCAGCGGATGTTGACGCGGGCGTCGTTGGCGAAACCGCCCGCGCGCAGCGCCTCGGTGACCGACAGATAGGCGTCGGGCAGGTCGATGTACTTGCCGACGAGCGCGATCGTGACCTCCTTGGCCGGGCGGTGCACCCGGCGCAGGAGCTGCTCCCACTCCTTCCAGTCCACGTCGCGGAAGGGCAGCCCGAGGCGGCGCACCACGTAGGCGTCCAGGCCCTCGGAGTGCAGCACCCTGGGGATGTCGTAGATGCTCGCCGCGTCGACGGCGGAGACGACCGCGTCCTCGTCGACGTCGCACATCAGGCTGATCTTGCGCCTGAGCGAGTTGGTGATCGGCCGGTCGGAGCGGCACACGATCGCGTCGGGCTGGATGCCGATGCTGCGCAGCGCGGCGACCGAGTGCTGGGTCGGCTTGGTCTTCAGCTCGCCGCTCGGGCCGATGTACGGCAGCAGCGAGACGTGCAGGAAGAAGACGTTGTCGCGGCCGACCTCGTGACGGACCTGACGGACGGCCTCCAGGAAGGGCAGCGACTCGATGTCGCCGACGGTGCCGCCGACCTCGGTGATGACCACGTCGACCTCGGGGCCCGCCATGGAGCGGATCCGGTCCTTGATCTCGTTGGTGATGTGCGGGATGACCTGCACGGTGTCGCCGAGGTACTCGCCCCGGCGCTCCTTGGCGATGACGTTGGAGTAGACCTGCCCGGTGGTCACGTTCGCCGAGCCGTGCAGTTCGGTGTCGAGGAAGCGCTCGTAGTGGCCGATGTCGAGGTCGGTCTCGGCACCGTCGTCGGTGACGAAGACCTCGCCGTGCTGGAACGGGTTCATCGTCCCGGGGTCGACGTTGAGGTAGGGGTCGAGCTTCTGCATGGTGACCCGCAGGCCCCGCAGTTTCAGGAGGCGCCCGAGGCTGGAGGCCGTCAGTCCCTTGCCGAGACTGGAGGCGACGCCGCCGGTGACGAACAGATGCTTGGTGTGTGCGGCGCTGCGCAAGAAGTCTCCCGTGGTCGTCATAGATCAGTCGGCGTACCGCGACGAGGCGCCATGGCGGCGCACCGTGACGAAGGCCCACATGCCCACGGGCTCTCAGGATATCAAACGGTTGCCACGAACCGCCCGGACATCCCCCGCTCTCTCTTTCGCCGTCATATGACCGAAGGCGCCCCCCGCCGGGAGGCCGGCCACCGCCCGGGAGCGGGGCGTCGGCGGATGGGCGAGAATCAGGGCAAGCCGGAGGAACGGGAACGGAGACGCGATGCTCGCGGCACTGACGGGGCTGGGGCTCTCCACCGCGGCCGGCCTGAACGCCTACATCCCGCTGCTCGTCGTCGGCCTGCTGGCCGCCCTCACCGACCACGTACGGCTGCCGCAGGAGTTCGCCTGGCTGTCCGACGGCCGGGTGCTGGGGATCATCGGCGTGTTGCTGCTCGCCGAGGTCGTGCTCGACAAGGTTCCCGTGGTGGACAGCGTCAACGACACGATCCAGACGGTGATCCGCCCCGCCTCCGGCGGCGTGGTCTTCAGCGCCACCGAGGCGGCGGCCAGGCTGGACGGCTCGGACTGGATGACCCGCAACCCCTGGGCCGGCTGGCTGCTGGGCATCGGGATCGCCCTGGCCGTGCACCTGATGAAGACCGCCGCGAGGCCTGCGGTCAACGCGGCGACGGCCGGTGTGGGCGCGCCCGTGGTGAGCACGGTGGAGGACGCCGGGGCCCTCGGCATGAGCCTGGTCGCGATCTTCCTTCCGATCCTGGTGGTGGCCGGGGTGGCGGTGGCGGCCCTGTTCGCCTGGTGGGCCGTCCGGAGGGTACGGCGCCGCCGCGCGGGGCGGCGGGCGGGCCGCGCGCCCGCGAGGGGCCGCGATCACGTGCCTCGCGGGAACCGCCCGGACGCGGGATGAGACGCGGGACGAGCCGACCGCGATCCCTGTGCTCACCCCGCGGAATCGCGCGGGCGCGAGATATGCTCGAAACATCCCGATCGCACCCTCCCGGGAGGTGACTCCGATCAGCACTTTCCTCGTCATCGTGCTGGTGATCCTGCTCTTCCTCCTGCTTATGGGGGCCGCGGGCGTCTATCTCCTGGTCAAGGTCGGTAAGAAGGCGACGAAGAAGGCCCGTAAGGTGACCAGCCGGGTCGTGTCGCACGTGGCGGCGCTGAACCCCGGTGACGCCGGCGAGACGGAGCGGATGCGCCTGGAGCTGCGCCGGGAGGTCTCGCTGACCAGGCAGGCGGTGGAACAGGCGCTGCGTGACGGCTGGGGCCTGGGCGACCTGCCCCGGCTCGTGGCCGAGATCGGCGGGCACGCCGACCGGCTGGACGCCCAGCTCGGCCTCTACGCCCGGCACAGCCGTACCTCGGCCTATGTCGACCACGCCTCCCTGGGGCGCCTGCGCGAGCACCACGTCAAGCTGACCACCTCCTGCGCACGGATCCGCGCCGACCTGCTCAACGACCAGATGTCGCACGCGGCCACCGGTATCGACGACATCCAGAGCCGCACCGACCTGGAGATCGAGGCGCGTCGCCGCGCGCCCGACCCCCTGGACGAGATCGACGAGATCTACAACCGTACGGCCGTCAACCGCTCCCTCCACGACGACCGCCCCTGAGCACCGCCGTCCCCTCCCCCGCCTCCTTCGCCGCTCCCCCTTCGATCGGCTCCGCCCGCGGCGCCCTCCCTCACGGGAGACACGTCAGAAGACGCGTCAGGGGGCCGCCGGGGACACCGTCAGGAGACACCGGCCTCACGCATGTCACGGACCTCCCGTTTGAGCTCCTTGATCTCGTCGCGGAGCCGGGCCGCGACCTCGAACTGCAGGTCGGCCGCGGCCTGGTGCATCTGCTCGGTGAGCGACTCGACCAGCGCCTCCAGCTGGGCCCGGGGCATCTCCCCGGCGATCGTCTTGGCGTGCCGGCCCGCCTGCTTGGCCGCGAAGCCGGGAACCGGCGCCTTGCCGCGCGACTGCTGACGCCCGCCGCCGCCGAGGAGCTGAGCGGTGTCGGCGTCCTCGCGGCTGAGCGAGTCGAGGATGTCGGCGATCTTCTTGCGGAGCGGCTGCGGGTCGATGCCGTTGGCCTCGTTGTAGGCCCGCTGCTTGGCCCTGCGGCGGGAGGTCTCCTCAATCGCGCGCTCCATGGAGGGGGTGACCCGGTCGGCGTACATGTGCACCTGGCCGGAGACGTTGCGGGCGGCGCGGCCGATGGTCTGGATCAGTGAGGTCTCCGAGCGGAGGAACCCCTCCTTGTCGGCGTCGAGGATGGCGACCAGCGACACCTCGGGAAGGTCCAGTCCCTCACGGAGCAGGTTGATGCCGACCAGCACGTCGAACTCGCCCATCCGCAGCTCGCGCAGGAGTTCGATGCGGCGCAGCGTGTCGACCTCGCTGTGCAGGTAGCGCACCCGGATGCCGAGCTCCAGGAGGTAGTCGGTGAGGTCTTCGGCCATCTTCTTGGTCAGCGTGGTGACCAGGACCCGCTCGTCCCTCTCAGCGCGGGTCCTGATCTCGTGGACCAGGTCGTCGATCTGCGACGTCGTGGGCTTGACGACCACCTCGGGGTCGACCAGGCCGGTCGGCCGGATGACCTGCTCGACCACGTCGCCCCCGGCCCGGCCCAGCTCGTAGCCGCCCGGGGTGGCCGAGAGGTAGACGGTCTGGCCGATCCGTTCCAGGAACTCCTCCCACTTCAGCGGACGGTTGTCCATGGCCGAGGGCAGGCGGAAGCCGTGGTCGACCAGCGTGCGCTTGCGCGAGGCGTCGCCCTCGTACATCGCGCCGATCTGCGGGACCGTCTGGTGCGACTCGTCCAGGACGAGCAGGAAGTCCTCAGGGAAGTAGTCGAGCAGGGTGTTGGGGGCGCTGCCCGGCGCGCGGCCGTCCATGTGGCGGGAGTAGTTCTCGATGCCGGAGCAGGTGCCGATCTGGCGCATCATCTCCAGGTCGTAGGTGGTGCGCATGCGCAGCCGCTGGGCCTCAAGGAGCTTGCCCTGGCGCTCAAGGCGCTCCAGCGTCTCGGCGAGCTCGGCCTCGATGCCCCGGACGGCGTTCTCCATCCGTTCGGCGCCGGCGACGTAGTGGGAGGCGGGGAAGATGTAGAGCTCGTCGTCCTCGGTGACCACCTCGCCGGTCAGGGGGTGCATGGTGGAGAGCTTCTCGATCTCGTCACCGAACATCTCGATCCGTACGGCGAGCTCCTCGTACTTCGGGATGATCTCGATCGTGTCACCGCGCACCCGGAACGTGCCCCGGGTGAAGGCCAGGTCGTTGCGGGTGTACTGCATGTCGACCAGGCGGCGCAGCAGCCTGTCGCGCTCGATCTCCTGGCCCACCTTGAGCCGGGCCATGCGGTCGACGTACTCCTGGGGGGTGCCCAGGCCGTAGATGCACGACACCGAGGCCACCACGATCGTGTCGCGGCGGGTCAGCAGCGAGTTGGTCGCCGAGTGACGCAGCCGCTCGACCTCGTCGTTGATCGAGGAGTCCTTCTCGATGTAGGTGTCGCTCTGCGGGACGTACGCCTCCGGCTGGTAGTAGTCGTAATAGGAGACGAAGTACTCGACCGCGTTGTTGGGCAGCATCTCGCGCAGTTCGTTGGCGAACTGGGCGGCGAGCGTCTTGTTGGGCTGGATCACCAGGGTCGGCCGCTGCAGCCGCTCGATCAGCCAGGCGATCGTCGCGGTCTTGCCCGTGCCCGTGGCGCCCAGCAGGACGCTGTCCCTGTCGCCCGCCCTCACCCGGCGCTCAAGCTCGGCGATCGCGGAGGGCTGGTCGCCCGAGGGGGTCATGTCGGTGACGACCTCGAAGGGGGCCACCTTGCGCTGCAAATCTGTTACCGGCCTCACCCGACCAACTGTAGGCGGCGCCACCGACACTCCGGCCGTTCAACCGCGCGTCAAGCGCACCGCAAGCCACTCTCCCTTTACTCTCGTCTACTGTCATCACGGTCATAGATGACGAAGCACGATATGTCAGGTTTTGGGGAGCGAGAGCTCCCGGGAGGTGTGATGTCCCGACCAAGAGAGGCCATACAGTCGGCGATGTCGGCCGCCCAGGCGTACGCCCAGGGAGGCGACCCGGGCCAGATCGCGGGGCGGTTCGCTGGACAGGTGGCCGGGCAGTTCGGCGGGCAAGGCGGCGAGCAGGGGTTCGCCCTCAACCCCGCCGACTTCCTGGCCGCCCGCGACCAGGGCGTGTCCACGGGCACGCTCATCGAGGCCCGCAGCGCACCGCTGAACGAGGCCGGTGAGATCGTCAACCGCAGCTTCACCGGCGACGGGCCGGACGGCGAGGCGGTCCACGTGATCTCACCGGTGGTGATCCCCAAGAGCACCACGGCCCGGGTCGTCGTCCCGCTGGTCGGCCTGGTGGCGCTCGGGCTGGTCGGGCTGGTCGCCACCGGGCTTCCCGGCGGCGCGCGGGTACTGTTCGGGCCGCACTACTGGGCCGTGCTGGTGCTGGCCGCGGCCTTCCTGTGGTGGCGGCGCAGCGTGGTCATGGTGCCCGAGGGCTGCAAGGCGCTCGTCACCAAGTTCGGCAAGCTCGTGCAGATCGCCGAGCCCGGCCGGGTGACGCTGTTCAACCCGTGGAAGCGCGTCGGCTACATCGTCAACACCACCCGCGAGTACCCCTTCAACGCCCCCATCCGTGAGGCCCCGACCCAGCAGGGCGTCAAGGCCGGCGTCGACCTGTTCCTGCAGTTCCGGATCGAGGACCCGGCCGAGTTCATCTTCGTCCTGGGCTCGGTCGGCGGCTTCCAGGCCAAGCTGCAGAACGCGATCAGCGAGGTCACCCGGTCCCTCATCTACGCCCAGCGCGCCGAGGAGATCTACGACCTGGTGGGCGAGAGCACCCTGGGCATGCTGGACAACCTCAACCAGCAGTTCCTGCCCGCCGTGCGGCTCACCGACGTGAACATCACCCATGCCGAGCCCTCCAGCCGGGAGTACCGCATGGACCTGGCGGCCCCGGAGATGATCAGGGTCGCCAAGGAGGCGTACACCTACGAGTACGAACTCCAGCTGCGCAAGGAGCAGAACGAGGGTGACCTGGTCAAGGAGCTCGCCGGACTCCAGGAGCAGCTGTCGGCCATCCAGGCCGAGATCGCCGGCTACCAGGCCCGGATGGACACCGCGCTTGAGCGCGCCTCCCACCAGGCCAAGGCCCAGGCGAGCCAGCGGCTGGTGGAGGCCGAGTCCACCGCCAAGGCCAACGCGGCGCTGCTGGAGGCGCAGGCGCTGGACATCCGGGCGCTGAGCGCCGCGGAGGCGCCGGAGATCCTGGAGTACCGTTTCCAGCGGGACCTGCTCGACAGGATGGGGGCCGTGGGCGCCCACCTGCCCCTGATGGTGCAGGTCGGCGAGACCGCCGACCTCGATCTGCTCGCCCTGGCCAGGCAGCTGGTCGGCAGCCGCGAGACGCAGCTGTTCTCCGAGGCGGACATGGCGGCGATCAGAGAACGGATCACCGAGATCGGCCACCGGATCGGCGAGCGGGAGAGGGAGATCGCCGCCCTGCTCAACCCGGTCGCCGAGACCCCCGAGCTTCCCGAAACCCCCGAGATCTCCATGGGCGGCGCGGGCGCGCGGAGTGCCGCGGGCGCCGTGCCCACCGTTCCCGCCGCAGGGGAGGGCACCTGAGATGAGCCGAGAATTCTCCAAGATCAAGGAATCCCTGGCCGCCTGGCCGGAGATCCGCCGGCTGCTGCGCGGTGGCGAGGCGGGCCGGCTCGTCCCCGTCGTCATCCCCAAGGACCGCCGGGGCTTCGCCTGGGTGTCGCCGGTGCTGCTCGCGCTCTATCTCGCCGGCACGGCGCTGTCGGCCGAGGGGGTGTTCTCGGCCCTGTGCGCGCTCGGCGCGGCGCTGTTCCTGGTGACGGCGCTGGTCTGGGTGTGGCGCCGGGCCATCGTCGAGATCGAGGAGGGCACCACCGGCGTGCGCAGCCGATGGGGTGCGATCACCGGCACCCTGCCGCCGGGCCGCCATCACCTGTGGCTGCCCTGGGACCGGGTGGACGCGGTGGTGGACACCTCCACCGAGATCCCGTACTCCGCCCCGATCGCGGCCTGCCCGACCGCCGAGAACGTGCCACTGAAGTCGATCGAGTTCTTCCTGAAGTTCAGGATCGTCGACCCGGTGGCCTTTGTCCGGACGATCGGGGCCGGTAACTTCGACCTCGTGCTCAGCAGCGCCGTACAGGACGCCATCCGCCAGCGCAGCCGCCTGGTCAACACCGAGCGGGCCTACGACCTGCGCGGGTCCGACGTGGGTGACATGCAGGAGCTGCTGACCCGCCAGCTCGGCCGGTACGGCGTGCGCATCACCGGCGCCAACATCCCCGACGTGCAGCTTCCCGACCAGTACCAGCAGCACCTGGCCACCCGGGAGAAGGTCGCCAAGGAGCTGTCGGCGTTCGAGCGCGAATGGGAGCTGACCCGCAAGCGGCGGATCGACACCCTGCTGATGGAGATCGAACGCGCCAAGAAGACGAGGGACGCCCGGATCGTCGAGGTCAGGGCGGCCGCCAACACCGCGCGTAAGGATGTCGCCCGCATGCTGGAGGAGCACGAGACCGAGGCCCAGCGGGTGCGCTGGGAGATCGAGGCGCGGGGCCGCGCCGAGCTCACCGCCGCCGAGAACGAGGCCAAGGGCCTGCGCCGGCTGGCCGACTCCTACCGCGACAACCGCGCCATGCTCCAGTACGAACTCGCCCGGCTGCGCCTGGAGGTGGGGGCCACACTCGCCGAGCAGGCCCCCCGCCCCGTCGTCGTGCGCACGGAGGGCACCGCCGGTGACCCCTCCGCGCTGTCCACCCTGCTCCTGGCCCAGCTCCTGCCGCGACTCGGTACGGGGAACGGTCCCGGGAACGGTCAGATCACATCACCCACACAACCCCTCTGAAAACCCTCACATCCCGGGAGTCCCCCATGGTTTTCCGTAAGCTGATGGCCGCCTTCGGCGCCGGTGTCGAGGTCGACACGGTCCTGCAGAACGCCAACGTCCGCCCCGGCGAGATCCTGCGCGGTCAGGTCAACTTCCGCGGCGGCGGCTCCGACTACAGGGTCGAGGGCATCTTCATCGACTTCACCGCGGTCGTCGAGGTGGAGAGCGGCGACAACGAGTACAGAACGACCTTCAGCTTCCTGCGCCAGCAGATCACCGGCCCGTTCCACCTCGCCGCGGGCGCCCCCCAGTCGGCCCCCTTCGAGATCCCCGTCCCGTGGGAGACCCCCATCAGCGCCGTCGGCGGCCACCCGCTGCGCGGCATGCAGCTGGGCGTCTCCACCGAGCTCTCGCTGGCCGGCGCGCTGGACAAGGGCGATCTCGACCCGCTGTTCGTCAACCCGCTTCCCGCCCAGGACCACGTGCTGGGCGCGCTGGACGGCATGGGGTTCCGCTTCAAGAAGGCCGACCTGGAGCGGGGCACGCTGCACGGCTCCCGGATGCCGTTCTTCCAGGAGATCGAGTACTACGCCGGTCACGAGTACGCCCGGCACTTCAACGAGCTGGAGCTGACCTTCATCGCCGGTCCGCACGCGATGGACGTCATCCTGGAGGCCGACAAGCGGGGCGGCTTCCTGACCTCCAGCCACGACACCTACAACCGGTTCACCGTCCGCTACAACGACCACCCGGGCCAGGTCGAGCAGTCGCTGCGCGCCGGGCTCCACGCCATGGCCCGGCACCGCGGCTGGTTCTGACGTAAGGGTTCCGAGGTAAGGGGGACCGCCCCGGCCGTACGGCCGGGGCACGAGCGGCCTACCGGGACTGGAGGTCGAGCACGCGGAACGCCCAGCGGCTCCCCGTCCAGCGCAGGAAGCGGCTCTTCGCGCAGTGGGGGCAGCCGGTGCCGCCCCGCAGCGCCGCCCCGCTGCTGACGGCCCGGCACCCCAGGCAGAGCAGGGGTGTCGAGCCGCTGACCACGCCTGATGACATCTGAGCGTCCGCCCCTTCTCGCGATTTCCTTCTTGCCGATCTTAGCAATTGATGAAGTCCGCAGGCCCTCCGGCGCGCCGGGCGACGGCCGCCTCACTTCGCGCCCCGGTCCGTGGCCGGCCCCGCCTCGGCCCGCACCGCCCGCAGGACCGCCGCCCGCAGGACCGCGCCGCCTCGGGCCCGTGCTGTCTCAGGCCCGCGTCGTCTCCGCCGCCCGCAGGTCCTGCAGGATCTCCGCCTGACCGGAGAGGACCTCGGCGAGGATGCGCCGCACCACCCCGAGCAGCTCGGCCACCAGCGAGCTGGTCAGCGAGTAGCGGACCGTCGCCCCCTCCTTGCTCGCGACGACCAGGCCTGCCCGGCGCAGCACCGCCAGCTGCTGCGACAGGTGAGCCGGTTCGATCCCGATCTCGGGAAGCAGCTCCGAGACCGTGCGGTCACGCTCACTCAGCAGCTCCAGCACCCGGATGCGGGCGGGATGCCCCAGCGTTTTGAAGAGTCCCGCCTTCAGCTGGTACAGCGGTGTGCTCACCCGATCTCCTCCCTCCGGCCCCGCGTCCCTCACGCTCCGGCGTTCCGCCCCGGACGGGCCATCCGATCACACCGGGTGACGGTACCGTGGCCGTTGACCCGCCACACACTCATAAATCTTGCTAATTGCGAATTCCGGCAAGAAGGAAGGGCCGCCCGTCAGGGACGGCCGGGCGCACCCCGCCCGGACGCCGGAGAGAGGATCGGGGCCCGGGACCGCCGTGCCCCGATCATCGCCGCGTCCCGGCCAGCGCCGCGTCCCCATCACCGCCGGGCTTCGATCACCGCCGGGCCTCGGTGCGCAGCTGGGCCAGCAGCTCCCCCTGGCCCGCCAGCAGCTCGGTCAGCATCCGTCGCGCGGCGAGCAGCAGGTCGACCACATCCGGCGCCGAGAGGGCGTAGACGACGGTCGCCCCCTCGCGGGCGGCCGACACGATGCCGCTCCGGCGCAGCACCGCCAGCTGCTGCGACAGGCTGGAGGCCTCGATGCCGAGCTCGGCCAGCAGTTCCCGAACCGGCAGTGGGCCCCCCTGGAGCAGCTCCAGCACCCGGATGCGCACCGGGTGGCCGAGCGTGCGAAAGAGATCGGCCTTGGCCTGGTAGAGCGGGACCGGCGTGGTCACGCCGCACCCTCTGCGGGGAGGCGGATGTCGACACCGTGCCGGTCGGCGATCCGCGTCAGGTTCTCCAGCCGGGCGAGCATCACGGACACCCCGTGGTCGTCGCAGGCCTCCCGCGCGCGCCGCAGCTCGGCTCCGACCTCGTCGACACGCGCCTGGAGCTCCGTCGCGAACTCGCTCATGACTCCGCTTCCCACTGCACCAGTCAAACCATCAGCATTCCGGCAAGTAACCATAAGTCATGATGTATCCAATTGCATAATTCTTCAAGTCGTAAGGACCTTAGATTAAGATGGGTCCGGAAAGATGCCACGAGCATGGGCGGAGGGGCGGAGCAGATGGGACGAGGCCGGGCCAAGGCGAAGCAGACGAAAGTGGCTCGCGCGCTGAAATACAGCACTCACAACCTCGACCTCGAACGGCTGGAGCGCGAACTCAGCGGCTCCCCGACCGCGGACGGTGAGGCGGCGCGACCACGCTCCCGGTCGGCGGGCCGGGCCGAGGAGCCCTCCGGGGTCTCTCCGGAACGATGACCCGCCACCCGGCGGGACAGGCGGGGGGGAGGGCCGTGCCCGGCCCTCCCCGGGCCGACGGAGCACCACCCCCGCCGGGCGGGGCGGCCGATGAGACGGGCCGGCTCCCTCCTCAGCTCGAAGACGGAGAGCCCTCGGCGAGGGTCTCTCCCGACCTGCGGCGATACATGCGGTCGATCCAGGTGTCATAGCGTCGGCCGGCGCCGATCCGATAGTCGTGCTGGCGGTAGATGGCGAAGACCTTGCGCTTGACCTCGCGCTCGATCGAGTTGAGATTGGGAGGGAACGCCTCGATCGTGTACCCCCGATAGGAGATCACCCCCACCCCCGCGGGCACGGCCTCCGTCGCGAACCTGGCCGCGGCCACGTGATCGGGGTGGTCATGGCCCACCGGCGGCGGAGCCGGGTCGAGGATGTGCAGCGTCGTGGGGTGGAAGGCGCGCATCAGCGCGCGCAGCATCTCCACCACGTCGCCGTGGGACAGGCAGGCGGCGCGGCGTAGGAAGGCGCGGACGCAGGTCTTGCCGCCGGCGTCGGCCCACAGCCGCGTCAGCGCGCCGCGGCCGCCGTCCGCCCGGGGATCGCCTCCGTCGGGCAGCCCGGCGAAGACCAGCTGGACGCGGGGAAGGTCGGCCAGGGTGTCCACCTCGACCGGCATGCGGCCCAGCGTCACGATGGTACGGCGCCAGCGGTCGCGGACCCCGGCGATCCAGGCGTAGGCCGCCCGGATGCCCCGCTGCCGGTCGGCGGCGTAGCCCCCCGGGGCATGGGTGTCGCGCATCCCCGCCACCGACTCCCCGGCCGTCAGATAGACGGTGACGCTGCTCGCCCCGCGCGCCAGCAGCTTCAGCAGGTCGGGGCTCATGAACAGCAGGTCGTCGTCGGGGTGGGCGACCACCTGGAGATACACCCCCCGGGGGATCTTCCCGGCGAACAGTGTCGCCGGACCGGGGATCCTGGTCACCGGCAGGACGATCGGCAGGATGATCGCGGCGATCACCGCAGCCACGCTGACACTCCGCACGCCCCGCACGCCGACCCCCGCCGCCACCGACAATTACCTCGACACTAGAGGCGAGGATTAGCCGGTAAAATGACCTATTCGGATGATCTTTAGTAACCAAAAACCATCCGAAAGGCGGAGTCTGCGACAGGCCCGCCTCCGGGTACCGCGAAAAACATCGCGCCCGGAAAAGCGCCGAAAGGACGCGAAAACACTGGAGCGCTCCCGCCTTCCCTTTCAGGCGCCGGCGCGGGCCAGCAGTTCGGCCCAGACCTCCTCCACCCGGGCCTCCAGCTCCTCCAGCGACCCCTCGTTCGGCACCACGATGTCGGCCGCCTTCAGCCGCTCCTCCCGGCTCGCCTGCGCGGCGATCCTGGCCCTGGCGTCCGGCTCGCCCATGCCCCGCAGCCGGACCAGCCGATCGAGACGCACGTCGTCGGCCGTGTCCACGACGATCACCAGGTCGTACATGGGGGCGAGATTGTTCTCCACCAGCAGCGGCACGTCGTAGACGACGATCGCGTCCTCGGCGGCCCGGCTCTGCAACTCGGCCATCCGCGCCCCGACAAGCGGGTGCACGACGGCGTTGAGCGACGCCAGGCGCTCGGAGTCGGGGAAGACGATCGAGCCCAGCCGCTCCCGATCGAGCGAGCCGTCCTCGCGCAGCACCTCGGTTCCGAACAGCGCGACGATCCGGGACAACCCCTCGGTCCCGGGCTCGACCACCTCACGGGCGATCCTGTCGGCGTCGATCACCGTGGCCCCCCGGGAGGCCAGCCGCCGCGACACCTCGCTCTTGCCCGATCCGATCCCGCCGGTAAGACCCACCTTCAACATGATCGGCAGCATACGCGGTACGGTCCGCGACCGGCGCCTACGGCTCCCTGCGGAGGTGGACCAGGGTCAGGTGGTCGCTCATCCGCTCCCTGCCGGTCTCACGGTAGCCGTGCCGGCGGTAGAGCCGCAGGTTGCCCGCCGACAGGTGACCGGTGAACAGGTCGAAGGCCGAGGCGGAGGTCATCCGCCGGTGCAGGGCCTCAAGCAGGGAGCCGCCGACCCCCCTGCCCTGCGCGTCCGGGGCGACCACCAGGCGGCCGACCAGGCAGGCGGTGCCGGCCATCCGTCCCCGGACCGCGCCGACCAGGCGCCCGTCCTGGCGGGCGACGAGCACGACGGCCGTCTCCACCGCCCCGCGGACCTGCTCGGCGGACTCCACCAGCGGCGCGATGAACGGATCACCGTACAGCTGCGCCTCGGCGACGTAGGCGGCCCGCTGCACCGTCAGGATCTCGCCCGCGTCCGCGGGACGCGCCCGCTCGATCACCGTCACGGCGCAACCCTAGCCGCATGGGAAAGGGCCCCGCCGCGGCGGGGCCCTTTCCGGTGAATCTCAGATCTTCGCGTTTCGCCGGCAGGCGTCAGCTCTGACCGCCCGCGAGCTTCTCGCGCAGAGCGGCGAGAGCCTCGTCGGAGGCGAGAGCGCCGCCCGCCGGAGCGGAGGGGCCGGTCGACGTGCTCTGGCCCTCACCGGAGTAGGACGACGTGGACGCGGCCTCCCCGGCCTCGGCCTCGGCCTTGCGGGCCTCCTCGACCTGCCGCTTGTGGGCCTCGAAGCGGGTCTGGGCCTCGGCGTACTGGCGCTCCCACTCCTCGCGCTGGCGGTCGAAGCCCTCAAGCCACTCGCCGGTCTCGGAGTCGAAGCCCTCGGGGTAGATGTAGTTGCCCGAGTCGTCGTAGGAGGCGGCCATGCCGTACAGCGTGGGGTCGAACTCGACGTCGGAGCCGAGGGCCCCCTCGTTGGCCTGCTTGAGCGAGAGAGAGATCCGGCGACGGTCGAGGTCGATGTCGATGATCTTCACGAAGATCTCGTCGCCGACCTGGACGACCTGCTCGGGGATCTCGACGTGGCGCTCGGCCAGCTCGGAGATGTGAACCAGGCCCTCGATGCCCTCCTCGACACGCACGAACGCGCCGAACGGCACCAGCTTGGTGACGCGGCCCGGGACGACCTGGCCGATCTGGTGGGTGCGGGCGAACTGCTGCCAGGGGTCCTCCTGCGTCGCCTTGAGCGACAGCGAGACCCGCTCGCGCTCCATGTCGACGTCGAGGACCTCGACGGTGACCTCCTGGCCGACCTCGACGACCTCGGAGGGGTGGTCGATGTGCTTCCACGACAGCTCGGAGACGTGAACCAGGCCGTCGACTCCGCCGAGGTCCACGAAAGCACCGAAGTTGACGATCGAGGACACGACGCCCTTGCGGACCTGACCCTTCTGCAGGGTGTTGAGGAAGGTCTGGCGGACCTCGGACTGGGTCTGCTCCAGCCAGGCGCGGCGGGACAGGACCACGTTGTTGCGGTTCTTGTCCAGCTCGATGATCTTCGCTTCGAGCTCACGGCCGACGTACGGCTGCAGGTCGCGGACCCGGCGCATCTCGACCAGGGAGGCCGGCAGGAAGCCGCGCAGACCGATGTCGAGGATGAGACCGCCCTTGACGACCTCGATGACGGTACCGGTGACGATGCCGTCCTCGTCCTTGATCTTCTCGATCGTGCCCCAGGCGCGTTCGTACTGGGCGCGCTTCTTGGAGAGGATGAGGCGCCCCTCCTTGTCCTCCTTCTGGAGGACGAGAGCCTCGACGTGCTCGCCAACCTCGACGACGTCCGCGGGATCGACATCGTGCTTGATCGAGAGCTCACGCGAGGGGATGACCCCCTCGGTCTTGTAGCCGATGTCGAGCAAAACTTCGTCTCGATCGACCTTGACGACGGTGCCCTCGACGATGTCGCCGTCGTTGAAGTACTTGATGGTCAGGTCGATCGCTGCGAGGAACTCTTCCTCGGAGCCGATGTCGTTGACCGCTACCTGCGGGGTGCTCGAGGTGGCCTCAGTGCTGCTCGTCATGTGTGGAATTGCTCCGAACGCGGACAGATGTCGATGTGGCGAACACGCGGCAGGCCTCTTATCGTTCAGCCGAAGAAGTCACGTCGGCCTGATCGAGCGCGAGCCCACTCGGTCCGAGACACACGCGAGCCCACAGCGCAGCGATCAGCATATGAGACCAGACGAGCCTGGTCAATCCGGCAACGCGACACGCCGGTGGCCGGGACATGGGCGGACATCGTCAGTAGACGTTGATCCGCTGCCTCCACCTGGCGCCGATACTACCCCGAAGTCCGCGCGGAACGGAGATTCGCTCGGGATCCCCGTCCGCCGTGTAGCGCTTGTCGGGGTGCTTGCCCAGCCACTCCAGCCAGTATTGCGAACACCATTTGCGGCACTCGCCCTTTTTACCGTTGCTCTGCACGCGCTGGATCGCCCGCCAGTCGAAATCCTCGGAGAAGGGCGACGGGGACGGCTCCGCACCGGCCAGGAAGACACCCTTGAACGCGAAGCGGGTGCCGTCCCATGTGCCGGACTGCACGGTGGACCGCTTGCGCGGCATCGCGCCGAAGGGCAGCGCGAACGTCTCGGAGGGACCGGTGCCGAGCTTGCCCAGCAGCCGTTCCAGCCGGACGATCTGCTCGGCGACCCGCTTCTTCGGCAGCCCGGGGAGATAGGGGTGGCCCCAGGTGTGGTTGGCCACCTCGAAGCCGTGCGAGGTCAGCCATCGTACGGCGCGCTCCTGGTCGTCCCGCTCCCGCAGGCCGAAAGGCTCCCTGTTGACCCAGAAGGTGGCGACGGGACGGAACCCCGGGTGTTTCTTCGCCACCTGGTGGATGATCCCGACCGCGGTGTCCTTGGCGGGCGTGCCGTCGTCGTTCAGCGCGAAGTGGCTCGGGTGTCCGTCGTCGAACGTCAGCACGACCGGATGGCCGCCGGCGGGGATGTCGATCCGGCCGGTGACGAACTCCCGCGCGGTGATCGGCACATAGCCCTCCCTGGCCAGCCTCTCCAGTTCCTCACGCACCTGGGAGGGGGTGCGGTCGATGGAGGCCAGCCGTTTCCTCAGGATCCGGTGGTACATCAGCACCGGGATCTTCCCCGCCTCGTTGGCGTTGACCTGCCGGGCGAACTCCGGGGAGGCCACGACGGGCGGCGGCAGGTCGGCCGAGGGAAGATCGGCCGGGGGCGGGGAGACCGGGGGCGGGGAGACGGGGCGGACCGGCGGGGAGGCGGGAGCCGGGGTGCCGGACGCGCCCTCCCCCGCCACGTCCCCCGCGGCGGGGGAGGGCGGGGAGGCGGGGAGCAGGAGGAGAGTCAGAACCGCGGCGATCACAACCACCACGTTGGTGAGCATGATGAGCTGCGTGAGTGACGCTGAACTCCGCACAAAACTCCCGTACCCATTGAGATTTCAGCTGCTTTACCAGCCTAGAGCAGACTTGGGCGAGACGGGCAACCGGTCAGTGGCCGGCCTCCTCCCAGGTGTGGCCGACGCCGACGGAGACCTCCAGCGGGACGCGGAGGGAGTAGGCGGCGTTCATCCGGTCGACGACCACCTCACGCAGGGTCTCCAGCTCGCCCGGCGCCACCTCGAACACCAGCTCGTCGTGAACCTGCAGCAGCATCCGCGAGCCCAGCGCCGCCTCCTTGAGCGCGCCGCGCACGTTGAGCATCGCGACCTTGATGATGTCGGCCGCCGACCCCTGGATCGGCGCGTTGAGGGCCATCCGCTCGGCCATCTCACGGCGCTGCCGGTTGTCGCTGTTGAGGTCGGGGAGATAGCGGCGGCGGCCCATGATGGTCTCGGTGTAGCCGTCCTGCCTGGCCTGCGTGACGATCGCGTTGAGGAAGTCGCGGACGCCGCCGAACTCCTCGAAGTACTCCTCCTTCAGCGCCCTGGCCTCCGCCACCGGGATGGTGAGCTGCCCCGCCAGTCCGAAGTCGGACAGGCCGTAGGCCAGGCCGTAGTTCATCGCCTTGATCTTGGCCCGCATCTCCCCGGTGACCTGCTCGGGCTCGATGTCGAAGACCCGCGCCGCGGTGGCCTTGTGAAAGTCGTGCCCGGACTCGAAGGCCGCGATCAGCGCCTCGTCCCCGGACAGGTGCGCCATGATCCGCAGCTCGATCTGGCTGTAGTCGGCGGTGAGCAGGGTGTCGTAGCCGGAGCCGACCACGAAGCCCCGGCGGATCCGGCGGCCCTCGGAGGTGCGGATCGGGATGTTCTGGAGGTTGGGCTTCTCCGAGCTGAGCCGCCCGGTGGCCGCCACGATCTGGTTGAAGGTGGTGTGGATCCGCCCGTCGTCGGCGATCTCCTTGATCAGCCCCTCGACCGTGATGCGCAGCTTGGCCTGGTCGCGGTGGCGGAGCATGATGGTCGGCAGCTCGTGCTCGGTCTGGGCGGCCAGCCAGGCCAGCGCGTCGGCGTCGGTGGTGTAACCGGTCTTGGTCCGCTTGGTCTTGGGCAGGCCGAGCTTGACGAACAGGATCTCCTGGAGCTGCTTGGGCGAGCCGAGGTTGAACGGCTCGCCGACGGCGGCGTGCGCCGCCTCGACCGCCTGCTTCACCGCGGCGCCGAACTCGGCCTCCAGGGCCTCGAAGTGCTCGCGGTCGGCGGCGATGCCGGCCCGCTCCATCTCGGCCAGGACCGTCACCAGCGGCAGCTCCACCTCGCCCATCAGGTGGGTGCCGCCGCGCGGCTCAAGGAACGCCTCCAGGGCGTCGGCCAGCTCGCGCACGGCCACGGCCCGCAGCCCGAGGTCGTGGGCGGCGTCGGCCTCCTGGTCGTCGAAGAGACTGACCTGGCCGCCGTCCTCCGCCTCGCCGCGCAGCTCGCGCTGGAGGTAGACCCGCACGAGGTCCTCCAGGGGGAACGTGCGCTGCCCCGGCATCGCGAGGTAGGCGGCCAGGGCCGTGTCACAGGTCAGGCCGCGCAGGTCCATCCCCTGCGACCACAGGGCCAGCATCGGCCCCTTGGCGTCGTGCACGGCCTTGGGGCGCGACGCGTCGCACAGCCAGGCGCGCAGGGCGGCCTCGTCGTCCTCGGTCAGCGTGGTGGGGTCGACGAACGCCGCGCCGCCCTCCGGGGCGGCGATCGCGACGCTGTCCAGGCGGCCGGTGCCGCTGCCGTAGGCGCACCTGAAGGCGAGCCCCACCCGGCCGCCGGGGCCCCGGGGCAGCTCACCCAGCCAGGCCGCGACCTCACCGGGACCGAGCGTGGCGACCTCGATCTCGAACCCCTCGCCCGTCTCGGGCCCGTCGGAGCCGAGGACCTTGAGCAGCCGGTCGCGCAGCTCGCCGCGGAACTCCAGCGTGTCGAGGATCTTGTCGACCTCGTGCCGGTCGCTTTGGCCGACCGTCAGACCAAAGACCTCCCGCTCCAGCGGGACGTCGCGGGTGAGCTGGGTCAGGCGGCGGTTCGTCATCACCTGGCCGAGGTGGTCGCGGAGCTTGTCTCCGACCTTGCCCTTGACCTCGTCGACGCGGTTGACCAGCTCCTCCAGCGAGCCGAACTCGCGGATCCACTTGGCGGCCGTCTTCTCGCCCACGCCCGGAATGCTCTTGAGGTTGTCGCTGGAGTCGCCCCTGATCGCCGCGAAGTCGGGGTACTGGACCGGGCTGAGGCCGTACTTCTCCTGAACGGCCTCGGGGGTGAACCTGGTCATGTTGCTGATCCCGACCCGGGTCATCAGCACCGTGACGCGCTCGTCGACGAGCTGCAGCGCGTCGCGGTCGCCGGTGACGATCAGGACGTTCATGCCCTCGGCGGCGGCCCGCGTGGCGAGTGTGGCGATCAGGTCGTCGGCCTCGTAGCCGGCCAGCGACAGATGCGGGACGCGCAAGGCGTCGAGCACCTCGTGGATCAGGCTCATCTGGCTGCGGAAGCTGTCGGGGCTCGCGCTGCGGTTCGCCTTGTATTCGGGGTATTCCTCGTGCCGGAACGTCGGCTCCGAACGGTCGAAGCAGACCGCCACGTGCGTGGGCCGCTCATCACGGAGCACGTTGACCAGCATCGACGTGAAGCCGTACACCGCGTTGGTCGTCTGGCCCGTCGTGGTGGAGAAGTTCTCCTCGGGCAGGGCGTAGAACGCCCGGTACGCCAGTGAGTGCCCGTCGAGCAGCAGGAGACACGGACGGGTGGGGGTCGCTTCGTTCTTCGGCACAACGAAAGCCTAGTCTCCTGGTGCGACAGAAAAACTCGTCTCAGGCGACCGGGAGACTCCTTTGACCATGACAAACCCCGAGGAAACCGCCCGCGACGTCCTGGAAGGGCTCGGCCTTCCCCACCGGGGCACGCTCATGGAGCGGATGGGTGTCGAGATCACCGAGGCCACGGCGGAGCGGGTGGCCGGCCGGATGCCGGTCGAGGGCAACACCCAGCCGTACGGCCTGCTGCACGGCGGTGCCTCCTGCGTGCTGGCCGAGACCCTCGGCTCGATCGGCGCGGCTCTGCACGCGGGACCGGGACGCCGCGCGCTGGGCGTCGAGATCAACGCCACCCACCACCGCTCGGCCGCCTCCGGGCACGTCACCGGCGTGGCCACCCTGGTGCACGGCGGGCGGACGGTCGCCACCTACGAGATCGAGATCACCGACGAGCGAGGGCGCCGGGTCTGCACCTCACGCCTCACCTGCGTGCTGCGCGACCTGTAGCCCCGTACCGGCCCAGGCCCGCCCGGCGCACCCCCCGGCCTCTCGATCCGCCGCGTATTCGATCATATCGGGACCTCCCCTTTCTGCGCTCTTGCCACACGGGTCGCTACCGTAGGTGACATCGACGCCCGTGGGGAGACCGAGTAGAAAACGCACAGGGTCGGGGAAGCCCTGTACGGCGCCAAAGGTCTCCCCCGGGCTCGTGCGCGTTCCTCCCCCGCGAGAACCGCGGCCCACGGAGACGAGGGCAGCCCCCGGGCGGGCCGAGGGGCGGCTCACTCGCCGGTGTGTGTGGGGTCCAGCACGCGACGCAGGAACCCTCTGGTCCGCTCGTGCTCGGGCGCTCCGATCACCTGGGCCGCCGGGCCGTCCTCCACGATCACGCCACCGTCCATGAAGACCACCCGGTCGGCCACGTCCCGGGCGAACGCCATCTCATGGGTGACCACGAGCATGGTCATCCCCTCCTCGGCCAGCTTGCGCATGACCGCGAGCACGTCGCCGACGAGTTCGGGGTCCAACGCGGAGGTCGGCTCGTCGAACAGCATCAGCGCCGGGTTCATCGCCAGCGCCCTGGCGATGGCCACCCGCTGCTGCTGACCGCCGGAGAGCTGACCGGGGTAGACATCGCACTTGGTGGCGACACCGACCTTTTCCAGATTCTCCCTGGCGATCCGCTCGGCCTCAGCCCTGTTTCGCTTCAGCACCCGCCGCTGGGAGATCATCACGTTCTGCAGCACGGTCATGTGCGGGAACAGGTTGAACTGCTGGAAGACCATGCCGACACGCCGGCGGGCCGCGTCGATGTCCACGTCGGGGTCGGTCAGTTCGACGCCCTCCAGGATCACCCTGCCCGAGGTGGGCCGCTCCAGCAGGTTCACGCACCGCAGCAGTGTGGACTTGCCGGACCCCGAGGGGCCGATGACGCAGACCACCTGACCGGGATCGACCGCGAAGTCGATCCCCCTGAGCACCTCCA
The DNA here is from genome assembly GCF_014654615.1 of Streptosporangium violaceochromogenes. Classification (GTDB taxonomy): domain Bacteria; phylum Actinomycetota; class Actinomycetes; order Streptosporangiales; family Streptosporangiaceae; genus Streptosporangium; species Streptosporangium violaceochromogenes. The sequence goes on from NZ_BNBB01000001.1 coordinate 43,741, forward strand.
GCTTGCCGAAGTGCTTGTGCAGGTTCCGGATCTCGACCGCGTGAGTCACCGGGGTCGCCATCACCGCCCCTTCCCCTGGCGCTTCTCCAGCCGGCTCGCGAGATAGCCCAGCGGGATCGTGACGAGCAGATAGGTCACCCCGACCACGAGGATCGGCGTGGCGTTGGCATGAGTGGAGGCCAGGTCGTTGCCGAACTTCGTGAGCTCGACATAGTCGCCCGTCACACCGAGGAACAGCACCAGCGACGAGTCCTTGAGCAGGGAGACGAACTGGTTGGTCGTCGGAGGGATGACGATACGGACGGCTTGCGGAATCACAATGGTGATCATGGATCGCGCATGCGACATGCCCAGCGAGCGCGCCGCCTCCGTCTGCCCCCTGGGGACCGCCTGCAGTCCCGCGCGGAGCGTCTCAGCCATGTAGGCCGACCCCACGACGGTCAGCCCCAGGATGCCCTGGCCGTAGGTCCCGCCCGGCACCTCGAAGCCGGGCAGCGCCAGCGGCAGGAACAGGATGAGCAGGAAGATGAGCAGTGCGGGCAGACCTCGGAAGATCTCGATGTAGGCGATCGCGATCCACCGGTACGGCGCCACCGACGACAACCGCATCAGGGCGAACAGGAGACCGAGCAGGAAGGCGAACACGAATCCGCCCACCGAGTAGATGATCGTGTTCTTCAGCGCGACGGTGAAGACCTCCGGCCAGGTCTCCGCCGCGACCTCGGGCTTGGCGAAGTTCGCCGCGAGGCTCCCCCACTCGATACGCGCGAGCAGGAAGACGACGACCGCCACCAGCAGGACGTACTGGACGATGCGGCTGATCCGCTGCTTCTTTCGTGGGCTGAGCCCGGCCCTCCGGAGAGGAGTTCCGGCGGGACCGGACGACTCAGCCGTCTTCGACGGGTCGGTCATGGATCAGCCGAGCTCGCCGGGCTTCTTGCCGAACCACTTGACGTAGATCTGCTCGTAGGTGCCGTCGGCCTTGGCCGTGGTGATCGCGTCGTTGATGGCCTTGAGCAGCACCGGGTCGGCTCCCTTCTTCAGGCCGACGCCGTACTGCTCGCCGGTGTTCAGGCTGGCGAGCAGCTCGAACTTGTCGGCGATCTCCGGTTTCTTGAGCCAGGTCAGCACGACGGGCAGGTCCTGGATGATCACATCGACCTGGTTGGACTGCAGTCCGAGGAGCTCCTTGGGAGAGTCGGCGAACTCCTTGGGGTTGAGCCCGTTCTTCTTGGCGTGTTCCAGGCCCGTGGTCGACGCCTGGGCACCGAACCGCAGGTTCTTGGCCTTGACCTCGTCGAGCGTCTTGATCCCCAGCCCCTTCCTGCCCAGCAGGGCCTGGGTGGCGTCGAAGTAGGGCACGGAGAAGTCGATGTTCGCTCTGCGTTCGGGGGTGATGGTCATACCCGCCGCGGCCACGTCGCACTTGCCGGCGGCCATCGCCGCACCGCTCTTGATGACGGCGAAGTCGATGTCGACGATGTCCTGGGTCAGGCCGAGCTTCTTGGCGGCCAGGTCGACGATGTCCACGTCGAAGCCGACGACCTTGTTGCCCTGCTTGAACTGGAAGGGTTCGTACGGAAGGTTCGTGCAGGTGGTCAGCTTTCCGGGGTGAACCACCTTGGGCGCCCCCGCCGCGGGAGCGCTGGACGAGGAACTGTCGTTCGTGCTCGCGCCGGTGTCACCGCCGCCACCGCAGGCCGACAGGCCGAGCGTGCCGGCGACGACCACCGCGCCTACGGCGAGCGCGCGACGGGAAACAAAACTCAGGCCCACAAAGGCCTCCTTACGGTCAATGTCGCGTCTGAACAGTTACCTCGGTGCTGGCAATGCTGCCCCACCTGCACGATTACGCGGATCACCACTACGACACAATTCGGACAACAAACCCTTTCAGGAGGGTCAGGATCTCCGCCCCGGCCGGGCGTGAACGCCGTGACGTCCGCTCACCGGACGGTCGGCCCTCCGGTGTTGGACCGGCCAGGCCGATTTCCCGCCGGCCGGACCTGCCTCCAAAGAAGAGTAATTGCCACATAACCGCACGTCAAAGGGTAAGTCAGTACCAATCAACATAGCATCGGTCACCCGGGGCTCCGCCGGGGCGGGAGCCTGTCCGGATGCGGACACCACGGCGCGTACGGCGTCGCCCTCCCGCCCCGGCGGGCTTGAAGACCGTTTCCGGCTTCGGCTACGTTCCCGATGTGCGTAACCGTCTGGTTCTGCTCACCGGGATGCTCCTGGCCGGTGCCCTGAGCGGCTGCACCGCCGCGAGACCGTCCTCCCCCGTCGCGCCCACGGCCACCCCCACTCCCCCGTACATCCTCACCCCCCGCCCCGTGCGTCCCTTCGAGATCCCGCTCACGCCCGTCACCACCGCCCTCGGCGCGCTGCGGATCACCCCGATCGGGCTGAGCACCGGCTCGTGCTGCGTGGTGGGCACGCACGCCGAGTGGCCCGCCAAGGGCCAGTACGTCTACGTCCGGGTCCAGATCGAGAACACCTCCCGCACCCGCCAGGAGTTCGACTCCGCGGGCCAGCTCCTGATCACCGCCGACGGCCGGGCCCACCGGATCGCCTCCGACGCGATGAACATCAGGCGCCAGGACCTCAGAGCCACCCTGGGCGCGGGCAACGTCTTGGAGATGGACCTGTTCTACGACGTTCCCAAGGACGCCGGGGTCAGGGCGATCCGCCTCACCGGAAGAGCGGCCGACGCCGTCGGCGGCCTCACGGGACAGACGCTGCGGCGCGACGTCCCGCTGCCGCCGACCTCCCGGTGACGGCTCCCTGACACCCTCCGGCCCCCTCCGGAAACGCGGACGGCGCCCGGTGTTCACCGGGCGCCGCGTCCCCGCCGAAGGCCGGAAGGCCGGAAGCCCCAAGCCGAAGGCCGGAAGCCGGACCGCCCGCCGAGGCGATCCCGGCGGGCGGCGGGTCAGTGCTCCAGGCCGCCTCCCAGGTAGGCGTCCTGCACCGCGGGGTCGTCCAGCAATTCCTGGGCGGGGGCGCTCTTGACCACCCTCCCGGTCTCCAGGACGTAGGCCCGATGGGCGAGCTTCAGCGCCTGCTGGGCGTTCTGCTCCACCAACAGCACCGTGGTGCCGCGGCGGTTGATCTCCTCGATGATGGAGAAGATCTGCTGGACCAGCAGCGGCGCCAGCCCCATCGACGGCTCGTCCAGCAGCAGCACCTTCGGCTTGGCCATGAGGGCACGCCCGATGGCCAGCATCTGCTGCTCGCCGCCGGACATCGTGCCGGCCGCCTGGGTCTTCCGCTCGGCCAGCCGCGGAAACAGCTCGTAGACCTCCGCCAGCTCCGCGCCGAAGTCCCCCGAGCGCGTGTAGGCGCCCATGAGCAGGTTGTCGTGCACCGTCATGCCGGGGAAGACCCCTCGGCCCTCGGGGGCCTGCCCCAGGCCCGCGACGACCCTCAGGTGGCCGGGCAACTTGCTGATGTCCCGGCCGTCGAAGACGATGCTGCCCGACGACAGGCCGCGCAGGCCCGAGATCGTCTTCAGGGTCGTGGTCTTACCGGCCCCGTTGGCCCCGATGAGCGTGACGATCTCGCCCTCGTCCACCTGGACCGAGACGCCCTTGATGGCCTCGATCTTGCCGTAGTGGACGTGGATGTCCTTGACCTCAAGAAGCATCTGCGGGAGCCCCCAAATACGCCTCGACGACCCGGGGGTCGTTCCGCACCTCATCCGGGAGGCCGTCGGCGATCTTCTGGCCGAAGTCCAGCACCGCGATGCGGTCGCTGATGCCCATGATGAGGCTCATGTCGTGCTCGATGATGAGGATCGTCCGCCCGGCGTCCCGGATGTCGCGGATCAGCTGCTGCAGGGCCACCTTCTCCGCCGGGTTCATCCCGGCGGCCGGCTCGTCCAGCAGCAGCAGCTTCGGCCTGGTCGCCAGCGCGCGGGCGATCTCCAGCCGGCGCTGGTCACCGTAGGGCAGGTTCTTGGCGTGGTCGTCGGCCCTGTGGGAGATGCCGACGAAGTCGAGCAGTTCCATCGCCAGTGCCCGGCCCTCGCGCTCGGCCCTGCGGTGCGCCGGAAGGCCCAGGGCCACGCTCACCATGCCCGAGCGGTGGTGAGCGTCGGCGCCCACCATGACGTTCTCGACGGCCGTCATGTTGTGGAAGAGCCGGATGTTCTGGAAGGTACGGGCGATGCCCCGCTTGGTGATCTTGAAGCGCTTGACGCCGCTGATCCTCTCGCCCTGGAAGCGGACCTGTCCCTCCGTCGGCTGGTACACGCCGGTCACCACGTTGAAGACCGTCGTCTTGCCCGCGCCGTTCGGGCCGATGAGGGCGAAGATCTCCCCCTCGGCGACGGTCAGGTTCACCTCCCGCAGCGCCGTGACGCCGCCGAACCGCATGACGAGCCCCTGCAACTCCAGCATCGCGCGGGCGCCGTCCTTCCGGCCTGCCTCCGCGCTCGTCTCGGCGCTCACTTGGACGCCACCTCCTCACCGTGCGTCTCCGGCCCGGGGACCTCCGCCCCGAGCGAGCCCATCCCGCCCGTTCCCTCCTTCAGCTCCGCCTTGCGCTGGCGCGACGGCAGCAGCCCCTCCGGGCGGAAGGTCATCAGCGCGACGAGCACCGCGCCGAAGATCAGCATCCGGTACTCCTGGAGCCCCCGGAAGCGTTCCGGCAGCCACGCCACCACGAACGCGCCCAGCATGACGCCCGGGAGGTTGCCCGCGCCGCCCATGACCACCGCGGCGAGGATCGTCGCCGACAGCAGGAACTGGAAGTCGTTCGGGTTGATGGAGATGACCTTGGAGGCCCACAGCACGCCCATCGCGCCTCCGATCGAGGCGCCGATGGCGAACGCGAGCATCTTGAACCGGAAGGTCGGCACGCCCATGACCTCGGCGGCGTCCTCGTCCTCGCGGATGGCCGCCCAGGCGCGCCCGACCCGGCTCTTCTCCCAGCGCTTCACCAGGATGATCACGATGACGGCCAGCGCCACCAGGAGGTAGTAGTAGGGGCGCGGGTCCAGCACGCCGTACTTGAAGATCTTCACACCGAACAGCTCGATGTCCGGCAGGCTCGGCGGGTGCGGGATGCCGCGGATGCCGTTCGGGCCGCCGATGGCGTCGGTGTTGCGCGCCGTGATACGGATGATCTCTCCGAAGCCCAGCGTCACGATCGCCAGGTAGTCACCGCGCAGGCGCAGCGTCGGGGCGCCGAGCGTGATGCCCGACAGCGCGCACAGTCCGATTCCCGCCACCAGGATCAGCCAGAAGTTCCAGCCCAGCCTGGTGCCGATCAACGCCATCGCGTAGCCGCCGACGGCGTAGAACGCGACGAATCCCAGGTCGAGCAGGCCGGCCTGCCCCACCACCACGTTCAGCCCGATGGCCAGCACCACGTAGGCGCCGATCGGGAAGAACAGGATGCTGGCCCAGTCGGTGTAGGGCGACATGAAGGCGCCCACGCTCTCCGACGGCAGCAGCAGGGCCCCGACGATCAGAACCGCGTACAGCGGCCAGCGCTGCCATCCCGGCGTCCTCAGCCAGCGGTCGTGAACGACGTCGCCGTAGTGACCGAGCCGGAGACGGAAACCTGCGGATCGATTCTTCTGGTTCATGCGCGCGCCTGCTGGAGTGATTCACCGAGGATTCCGGTGGGGCGGAACATCAGGACCAAGACAAGGATGGTGAAGGAGATCACGTGCTTCCAGTCGGAGCCCGAGAAGATCGCTCCGTAGTTCTCCACCAGCCCGAGGGCGACCCCGCCGAGCAGGGCACCGCGCAGGTTGCCGATGCCCCCGAGGACCGCGGCGGTGAACGCCTTGATGCCGAAGAGGAAGCCGATGTAGTAGTTCGTGTTCTCGTAGGAGATCAGGTACAGCGCGCCGGCCACACCTGCCATGCCACCACCGATCAGGAACGTCATTCTGACGATCTTGTTGATGTCCACGCCCATCAGAACGGCCGCCTCCGGATTCTGCGCGGTGGCGCGGATGCCACGGCCGATCTTCGTGCGGTTGACGAGCATGTCGAGCGCGATCATCATGCCGACCGCCGCCACGATGACGAGCACCTGGTCGACCCGGACCGAGTGTCCGAAGATCGAGAAGAGCTCTTCCCTTTCCATCAGCCGGGGCAGGCCCATCTGAATGCGCCCCTGGTTGGGGCGGTCGAACACCCGGGGGATCACCAGGAGCGCGAACAGCTCCTGCAGGAAGATCGAGGCGCCGATCGCCGAGATGAGCGCCGCCAGCCGGGAGGCGCCGCGGTTGCGCAGCGGCCGGTAGGCGATCCGCTCCAACGTGACCGCGGTGCCCGCGGAGGCCAGAACCCCCGCCAGGATCATTCCCAGGATCATGCCGACCAGGGCGATGCCGGTCAGCGGCGAGGTGATACCGAAGACGAACGGGACGAACATCGCGCCGAAAGTCCCGATCATGAACACTTCGGAGTGCGCGAAGTTGATCAGCCGGAGGACACCGTAGACCATGGTGTACCCGAGCGCGATCAGAGCGTAGATCGAGCCGAAAGCCAGGCCGTCGATCGTGGCCGGCCAGAACTGGTTGATGAAGTCATTGAACACGGGGGGTTACCACTTCTAGCGGGGGTCGCCTGCATGTCGGTAGCACACCGCCCCCGGCGACGGCCTCGTGGACCTTCGCCGGAGGCAAGAGGGGAACGGGCCCGCACCGCGGCGATCCCGTTCCCCGCGCGTCGACTACCTACTCTCCTTGCGGTCCTGGCCTAGCCCAGCTTCGCCTCGGCAGCCTTGCCCAGCAGCGTGATGGCACCGCCCTTGACCTGGTAGATGTAGATGTCCTTGGCCTCGACCTCACCGTTGGCGCCGAACTTCACGTGCTTGGAGACACCCCCGAGGTCGACGGTCTTGAGGAACTCGTTGATCTTGTCCGTGGTGGTGTTGCCCGCCTTGACCGCCTCGACGAAGACCGTCGCCGCGTCGTAGCCCTCGGCCGCGTAGATCGCCGGGTCGGTGTTGTAGGCGGCCTTGTAGGAGTCGGCGAAGGTCTTCACCTTGGCGTCGGCGACATCCGGGGTGGCGATGTAGCAGGGGCAGCCCACGAGGGCGCCTTCGGCGTTCGCCGCTCCGGCGCCGTCGATCAGGCCCTTGTCCAGCGAGCCGTCGCCCGAGAAGAACTTCGCGTCCTTCACGCCCTTGTCGCGCAGCTGCTTGAGCAGGTTGCCGCCCGCCGCGTAGTAGCCGCCGAAGAAGATCGCGTCCGGTTTGGAGGCCGCGACCTTGTTCACCACCGAGGAGAAGTCGCTCTCCGCCGGGTCGAGCGAGTCGTTGGTCACCTTCACGGCCTTGGTGCCGAGCTGAGTGCGGACGGCGTCGGCGAGCGGCTTGCCGTACTCCGACTTGTCGTCGATGACGAACACGGTCTTCGCCGCCGCGGCCCCGGCGATGAAGTCCGCGATGCCGGGCCCCTGGACACTGTCGTTGGGCAGGATGCGGTGCCAGAACTTCCAGCCGTTCGCGGCCAGGTTGGTGTTGGTCGCGGAGGCGGTGACACTGGGGATCTCCGCCTCCTCCAGCACCGGGGCCACCTGCGCGGACTCACCCGAGAAGGCCGGGCCGACCAGACCGACGATCTTGTCGGACTTGATGGCCTGCTGGGCCAGCGCGACGGCCTTGGAGGCGTCGCCTTGACTGTCGTACGGAACCAGCTCGATCTTCACCGGCGGGTTGGTCTTGTTGTATTCGTCGATGGCGAGCTTCGCGCCGTTCCTCGGCGGGATGACGATACCGGCGTTGGAGCCGGTGAGGTCGCCCATGAACCCGATCTTGACGGTGCCGGAGGCGGCAGCGCTGGAGCCACCGTCCGCCGGCTTGGTCCCGCCGTCGTTGCCGCAGGCAGCAAGACCGAGGGTGAGCGCCACACCGGCGGCGAGCACTCCACCGAGGCGAGCAGTCTTAGGCCGCAAGGTTGCCTTCCTTTCGCCCGGCCCCGCGGAGAGCCGGGTTCACAGATGCCCTCCCTGGCGGAGTGGCCAGGGGGTTGTGTCGGTTAGTACAACCAGCGCATGTCACGGGTCGATACAGGACACCTCACCGTTACCGCTTCGTTATTACTCCGATCCTTTATGGCTATACGCCACAAAAGCCGCAGTCACCAGCGGCATCGTCCTCCTTACATGGATCACTTTAAATTCATTAAAACCACACGACACCCTTGACACAGAAGCCGCACGGGACCGATGAGCCGGAAAGTCTCCGTCCCATCGGGGTCCAGCCGCGCGACGGCGGGCGGCCAGGCGGCCGGCGGGGTTCGGCCCGCGCGTCTCAGCCCTCCGGCGGCCCGGCCTCCGACACCTCGTCGGCCACGATCTGGGCCACCTGGCGCATGCTCAGCCTGCGGTCCATCGACGCCTTCTGGATCCACCGGAAGGCCTGTGGCTCGCTCCAGCCGTGCCGCGCCATCAGCAGCCCCTTGGCCCGCTCCACCAGCTTGCGCGTCTCCAGTCGTTCGGAGAGCGTGCCGACCTCCCGTTCGAGCGCGGCGATCTCCTCATGCCGGCTCACCGCCATCTCGATGGCGGGCACCAGGTCCGACTTGGTGAACGGCTTCACCAGGTAGGCCATCGCCCCGGCGTCCCTGGCCCTCTCCACCAGATCGCGCTGCGAGAACGCGGTGAGGATCAGGCACGGGGCGATCCGCCGCGACACGATCTGCTCGGCGGCCGAGATCCCGTCCAGGACGGGCATCTTCACGTCCAGGATGACCAGATCCGGCCGGTGCCTGGAGGCCAGCTCGACCGCGGACTCGCCGTCACCCGCCTCGGCGACGACGGCGTAGCCCTCCTCTTCCAGCATCTCCTTGAGATCGAGGCGGATCAGCGCCTCGTCTTCCGCGATCACCACTCGCCGCTGCGTACTCACGAGCAAGAGAGTACAGATGTCCGCTAGATTGGGACCACGCCGGTTCTCCCCCGCGTGATCGCGTCTCGCGGTCGTCCGGCGCCCGGCGAAACGCCTCGGTACTCCAACGGCAGAGAGGGCGCTCTCAAACAGCGCACAGTGTGGGTTCGAATCCCACCCGGGGCACGAAAAGAGGCGCCCGGCCCGTTTCGGACCGGGCGCCTTCGTCGTGCGCGCCCGCCTCACGGTACGGTCTTCCCCGTCGCGCGTTTTCCCCGCGAGTCGAGAACACCCCGGGGCCGGGTGGCCGGCGCCGCCGGGTCTCCCGGGCCACGGACAACACGAGAGGCGGCCATGAATGACGTACCACGTCGTTCCCGGTGAGCTCCATCTGAGCGGCCACGGCCTGGTACTGCGAGAGTGGGACGACGACGACCTCGCGGCGATGACGGCCCTGTTCGACGACCCGGACGTGGCCTGCTGGACCCCGCTGGTCTCCCCGTTCGACCTGGGGGCGGCCCGGCTCTACCTGAAGCGGGCACGGGAGCGGCGGGCCGCGGGGCAGCGGATCCAGCTGGCGATCACCGTGGACGGACGGGAGCCGCTGGGTGAGGTGCTGCTGATGCGCGACGGAGCGGACGCCGAGATCGCGGAGGTCGGCTACGGCGTGGGCCCGGCGCACCGGGGCCGGGGGCTGGCCACGCGGGCGGTGCGGGTGATGACGGGCTTCGCGCTCGGCACGCTGGGCGTCGAGCGCCTGCTGCTGAAGATCGGGGCGGGCAACACGGCGAGCGAGGCGGTGGCCCGCGCCGCCGGATACCACCTGACGGACGCGCCGCCGATCACCGTCGAGGAGAAGGGCCGCCCGCTGTCGCTGCGGACCTGGGAGTACGGCGGGGCGTGAGGCCCGCCGTACCCCGCCCGGCCCCGCCGCGCCCTCGGCCGGTCAGGAGGGATGGGCGACGGCCGCGCCGATGGTGTGGACGCGCAGGGCGTTGGTGGACCCGGCGGTGCCCGGAGGGGACCCGGCGACGATGACGACCTTGTCCCCCTTCTCCAGGCGGGCGTGGGCCAGCAGGGCGGCCTCGACCTGGCGGACCATGTCGTCGGTGTGGTGGACGAAGGGGACCTCGAAGGTCTCCACGCCCCAGGTGAGGGCGAGCTGGCTGCGGACGTGGGGCGAGGAGGTGAAGGCCAGCAGCGGGATCGGCGAGCGGTAGCGGGCCAGGCGGCGGGCGGTCTCACCCGACATGGTGAAGGCGACCAGGGCCTTGGCCCCGACGATGGCGCCGACCTCGGCCGCGGCGCGGGCGATGGCGCCGCCGGTGGTCTCCGGCAGCCGGTCGAGGCTGTGGGTGGCCCGCAGCGAGGACTTCTCGGCCGCGCAGGCGATGCGGCTCATGGTCGTGACGGCGTCGACGGGGTAGTTGCCCACCGAGGTCTCGCCCGAGAGCATCACGGCGTCGGCGCCGTCCATCACGGCGTAGGCGACGTCGGAGGCCTCGGCCCGGGTGGGGCGGGGGGCGGAGATCATCGAGTCGAGCATCTGGGTGGCGACGATGACGGGACGGGCTTTCTCCCGGCAGAGCTCGATGGCCTGCTTCTGGACGATCGGCACCTCTTCGAGCGGAAGCTCGACGCCCAGGTCTCCCCGGGCGACCATGATGCCGTCGAAGGCCTCGATGATCTCCGGGAGACGTTCGACCGCCTCCGGCTTCTCGATCTTGGCGAGCAGCGGGAGGCGCAGGGCCTCCTGCTCCATGATGTCGCGCACGACGTCGGCGTCGGAGGGGCGCCGGACGAACGACAGCGCGATGAGGTCGAAGCCGGTGCGCAGGGCCCAGCGCAGGTCGGTCTCGTCCTTGTCGGTGAGGGCGGGGGCGCTGACGTTGACGCCGGGCAGGTTGAGGCCCTTGTTGTCGGAGATCATGCCGCCGATGATCACGCGGGTGACGACGCGGGGGCCGTCGACGCCGGTGACCTCCAGGTGGAGCCGGCCGTCGTCGACGAGGACGTTGTCACCGGGGCGGACGTCCCGAGGGAGGCCGAGGTAGGTGGTGGAGACCTGCCGGCGGTCGCCGGGGACGTCCTCGGTGGTGATGGTGAAGACGTCGCCGAAGCCGAGGCGGACGGGCCCCTCCGCGAAGCGGCCCACCCGGATCTTGGGCCCCTGCAGGTCGGCGAGCACGCCCACGCCGCGGCCGAGGTCGGCCGCGGCCTCCCTCACCCGGTCGTAGACCTGCCTGTGCAGCTCATGGGTGCCGTGGCTGAGGTTGAAGCGGGCCACGTCCATGCCTGCGGCGATGAGCTCGCGCAGGCGCTCCGGGGAGGAGGTGGCCGGGCCGAGGGTGCAGACGATTTTCGCGCGACGAGTCACGGCTCCTACCATAATTGGTACAGACCACTTGGTTGTCCCGTTGACCGGAGCCGGAGGGAAAAACTCCGCCTCACCGGGCCGCCTCGGCCACCGTGGCCGCCTTGGCGGCGTTGACGATTCCCCGCCCGTAGAAGCCGTTGCGGGCGGCGGATCCCTCGCAGACGTGGATGGCCTTCCTGCCGGAGTCACGGTAGATGTATCCGCGCGGGCTGGGGCAGGCCTTGCGGGTCGCGGTGGCGTAGAGCAGGCGTTCGACCTTTGCCGGGGCCATGGTCAGGCCGCCGGCGCCGGGCTTGCCGAAGCGGCTGACGATGACGGCGGCGACACCGGTGACGTGCGGGGCGGCCATGGAACTGCCGGCGAGATACTGGTAGTAGGCGCACGTGCCCCCCGCGCAGTCGCGCACGACGGAGTCGCTCACCGGCCTGCCGCCGGCGTCGATCAGGCCCTTGGCGCGGAGCGCGTGCTCGGGGGCGGCGGCCAGGACGTTGCGGGTGACGTCGGGCCCGCCGGGGCCGTCGTTCTCGTCGCCGCCGGGGGCCGACAGGTCGGCCTGCTCGACGCCGTAGTCGGCGTAGGGGGCCTTGCGCCCGGTGGGGCCGAGCGCGGAGACCGAGACGACGCCCCTGGACTCGGCCGGGACGTTGAGGCAGGAGTTGTCGATCCGGCGCGGGCGCTCGGAGTCGAGGGGGTAGTCGGGGCTCTTCACGTCGGTCCTGGGTCTGCCGAGGTCGGTGGAACCGTTGCCGAGGGCGCCGACGAGGGTGACGCCGCGCTTGCGGGCGTAGTCCAGGGCACGCTGCATGCCGGTGATGACGCCGCGCTGCTCAAGCCGCTCGGCCTTGGAGTCGCGCGGGTTGGCCTTGCAGTTGAACAGCCACGGGTCGATGTAGTAGCTCATGTTGACCACGTCGATCCCGTGGTCGCCCGCGTAGGTGAGCGCGTCGAGGCTGGGCTTGAGGAAGAACAGGCCGGAGTCCTGACCGGCGCGCAGGTTCACCAGGGACACGTTTGGGGCGACGCCCGCGACGCCCAGCCCGTTGACGGGCGAGGCGATCGTGCCGGCCACGTGGGTGCCGTGGCCGTCGTCGTCCCAGTCGGCCGGGTCCTTGCAGCCCGCGAACTCGCAGGGCCCGTCGAGACGGGAGCCGTTGGAGTCGTTGGGGCGGTCGGTGACGAAGTTGCGGCTGAGCGCGCGGTCGAAGTTCGGGGCGATGTCGGGGTGCCGGCCGTCGACGCCGGTGTCGATGACGCCGACCAGCACCTTCTTGACGCCGGGCGCGGTGGCGTGGGAGCCGGAGGCGGTGGCGCCGATCATCTTCATGTCCCACTGCCGCCCGGCCAGGGGCTCCTCTCCCGCCAGGGTGACCGTACGGATGTCGGAGGTGCTCACGGGGGCGGCGGGGGTCGCCGTGGCGAAGCCGATCCTGCGGTCGGAGGAGATCCCGGCGACGGCGTCGCTGCCGGCCAGGGCCTCGGCGAAGCGGGCGCCGGGGCCCCGGGCGACGATGTAGCCGAGCTTGGTCTCGGTCGACAGCGGGGTGCCGCCACCGGCCCTGACCGCGGCCACGGCCCCGTCCCGGGCGCCGTCGGCGTAGAAGACCAGATAGTCGCGGAGCCCGCCGCCGGCCTCCGCCCCGGCCGGGACCCCGGCGGTGAGGCCGCAGGTCAGGGCGGCCGTCGTCGCCGCCCCCACCAGGCGTCTGCTCCAGCGGTTCATCAATCCTCCATGCCTGTTGAGTCAAAAAACCCATCTTTCAGGCATACAACCGCTAAAGCAACCTGACCATGATTTAAAATGATCTTCCGGTACGGCGGGCGGGGCCGTACCGGAAGAACCGGCCCGCCTTCAGACCAGCGGCCGGGCCGACGGCGGGATCGCCGCCGGCAGGGCCGTCCGGCCGGTGAGGTAGCGGTCGACGGCCGAGGCGGCCGAGCGGCCCTCGGCGATCGCCCAGACGATCAGGGACTGGCCCCGGCCCATGTCGCCCGCCACGAAGACCCCCTCCACCGGGGTCATGTAGTCGCGGTCCCGGGCGACGTTGCCCCGCGCGTCGAAGAACCCCTCCCCCGCCGAGGCGGCCAGGTCCTCCAGCAAGGGGCCCCGTTCCGGGCCGACGAAGCCCATCGCCAGGGTGACCAGCTCCGCGGGGATCTCCCGCTCGGTGCCGGGGATCGGCCGGAAGCCGGTCGCGGGCCCCTCGACCCCGACCAGGCGAAGGGCCCGGACGTTGCCGCCGGCGTCACCGGCGAACGCGGTGGTGGAGACCGCGTAGACCCGCTCCCCGCCGGTCGCGGCCAGCTCCTCGTGGGCGCTCTCCGTCTTGAACAGGAGGGGGAACGTGGGCCACGGCTGGCCGTCCGTGCGTTCGGCCGGGGGCCTGGGCATGATCTCCAGCTGGGTGACCGAGGCGGCGCCCTGGCGGACGGCGGTGCCGACGCAGTCGGCACCGGTGTCGCCGCCGCCGATCACGACGACGTGCCTTCCCCCGGCGTCGATCGGCGAGAGGAGGCGGTCGCCCTCCTGGACCCTGTTGGCGTGCGGGAGGTACTCCATGGCCTGGTGGACGCCCCGCAGCTCGCGCCCGGGCACCGGAAGATCCCGCCACCGGGTCGCGCCGCCCGCCAGGACGACCGCGTCGAACTCCTCGCGCAGCCGGGCGGCGGTGATGTCGACGCCTGCCTCGACGCCGGTGCGGAACTCTGTGCCCTCGGCCCGCATCTGCACCAGCCTGCGGTCGATGTGCCGCTTCTCCATCTTGAACTCGGGGATGCCGTAGCGGAGCAGGCCGCCGACGCGGTCGGCGCGCTCGAACACCACCACGCCGTGCCCGGCCCGGGTGAGCTGCTGGGCCGCGGCCAGGCCCGCCGGGCCCGAGCCGACGACCGCGACCCGCCGTCCGCTCCTCACCGCCGCGGGCACGGGGACGACCCAGCCCTCGGCGAAGGCACGGTCGACGATCTCGACCTCGACCCGCTTGATCGACACCGGGTCGGAGTTGATGCCGAGCACGCACGCCGCCTCGCAGGGCGCCGGGCACAGCCGCCCGGTGAACTCCGGGAAGTTGTTGGTGGCGTGCAGGCGCTCGGCGGCCTCCCACCAGTCGTCCCGGTAGACCAGGTCGTTCCACTCGGGGATGAGGTTGCCCAGCGGGCAGCCGTTGTGGCAGAACGGGATGCCGCAGTCCATGCAGCGCGCCGCCTGCCGGGCGGGCGCGGGGGCGGGAAAGTCCTCGTAGACCTCCCTCCAGTCGCGGATGCGGACGTCCACCGGGCGGCGAGCCGGCAGCTCACGCCCGTGAGTGAGAAATCCCTTCGGGTCAGCCATCGGTGTCCCCTCCCTGTCCCGGTACCGTCGGGTGAACGCGGCCCGCGGCGGCCGCCGTGATACGCGCGGGCACCGGCCCTACCCCCGCACCGAGGCGGCCATGACCGCCTCGTCGACGTCGCGGCCCTCCCGCCGCGCGGCCTCGGCCGCGCGCAGGACCCGCCGGTAGTCGATCGGCATGATCTTGGCGAAGCGGGCCGGGTCCCAGTCGGCCAGCAGCGCCTTGGCGACCGTGGAGCCGGTCTCCGTCAGATGCGCCTCGACGATCTCCCTCAGCGCCTCGGAGTCGGCCTCGTCGATCTCCTCGATCTCCACCATCTCCCGGTTGACCCGCGAGATCTCGGGGTCGAGCAGGTAGGCCACGCCGCCGGACATGCCCGCGGCGAAGTTGCGGCCGGTCGGCCCCAGGACGGCCACCCTGCCGCCGGTCATGTACTCGCAGCCGTGGTCGCCGACCCCCTCGACCACCGCGGTCGCCCCGGAGTTGCGGACGCAGAACCGCTCGCCCACGACACCGCGGACGAACGCCTCGCCGGAGGTCGCCCCGTACAGGGCGACGTTGCCGGCGATGATGTGCCCCTCCAGGGGGGCCTCGTCGTGCGGCTGGACGGTGATCCGGCCACCGGACAGGCCCTTGCCGAGATAGTCGTTGGCGTCACCGGTCAGGCGCAGCGTGACCCCCCTGGGCACGAAGGCGCCGAAGGAGTTGCCCGCCGAGCCGGTGAAGCGGACGTCGATCGTGTCGTCGGGCAGGCCGGCCCCGCCGTACCGCTTGGTCACCGCGTGGCCGAGCATCGTGCCGACCGTGCGGTTGACGTTGCGCACCGGCAGCTCAAGGGTGACCCGCTCCCCGTGCAGGAGCGCGCCCTCGGCGAGCTGGATCAGCGTGTGGTCCAGGGCCCGCTCCAGCCCGTGGTCCTGCTCCCTCGTACGGCGCGGCGAGGCGCCCTCGGGCAGCCGCGGCCGGTGCAGGATCGGGGCCAGGTCCAGCCCGGACGCCTTCCAGTGGTGCTCGGCCGAGGTGGTGTCCAGCAGCTCGGAGTGGCCCACGGCCTCGTCCAGGCTGCGGAAGCCCAGCGCGGCCAGATACTCGCGGATCTCCTCGGCGATGAACTCGAAGAAGTTGACCACGAACTCGGGCCGGCCGGTGAAGCGCTTACGCAGCTCGGGGTTCTGGGTGGCGACGCCGACCGGACAGGTGTCCAGGTGGCACACGCGCATCATCACGCAGCCGGAGACGACCAGCGGGGCGGTGGCGAAGCCGTACTCCTCGGCGCCGAGCAGCGCGGCGACGATCACGTCCCTGCCGGTCTTGAGCTGACCGTCGACCTGCACGACGATCCGGTCGCGCAGGCCGTTCAGCAGCAGGGTCTGCTGGGTCTCGGCCAATCCCAGCTCCCAGGGCGCGCCCGCGTGCTTGAGCGAGGTCAGCGGGGAGGCGCCGGTGCCGCCGTCGTGCCCGGAGATGAGCACGACGTCGGCGTGGGCCTTGGAGACGCCGGCGGCCACCGTGCCGACCCCGACCTCGGCGACGAGCTTGACGTGCACGCGCGCGGCGGGGTTGGCGTTCTTCAGGTCGTGGATGAGCTGGGCGAGGTCCTCGATGGAGTAGATGTCGTGGTGCGGCGGCGGCGAGATGAGGCCGACGCCGGGGGTGGAGTGCCTGGTCTTGGCGATCCACGGGTAGACCTTGTGGCCGGGAAGCTGGCCTCCCTCGCCGGGCTTGGCGCCCTGGGCCATCTTGATCTGCAGGTCGTCGGCGTTGACGAGATACTCCGAGGTCACCCCGAAGCGGCCGGAGGCCACCTGCTTGATGGCCGAGCGGCGCTCCGGGTCGCGCAGCCGCTCCGGGTCCTCGCCGCCCTCACCGGTGTTGGACCTGCCGCCCAGCCGGTTCATCGCGACGGCGAGGGTCTCGTGCGCCTCCATGGAGATGGAGCCGTAGGACATGGCGCCGGTGGAGAAGCGCTTGACGATCTCGCTCACCGGCTCGACCTCGTCGATCGGGACCGGCTCGCGGACGCCCTCCCGCAGGGTGAACAGCCCGCGCAGCGTCATCAGCCCGGCGGCCCGGGAGTCCACCAGGGCCGTGTACTCCTTGAAGATCTCGTAGCGGCGCGAGCGGGTGGCGTGCTGGAGCTTGAAGACGGTCTCGGGGTTGAACAGGTGCGGCTCGCCCTCGCGGCGCCACTGGTACTCACCCCCGACCGCCAGGCGCCGGTGGGCGGCACCCTCCGACCTCGGGTAGGCCCGTTCGTGGCGGAGCGCGACCTCCCGGGCCAGGACGTCGAAGCCGACACCGCCCAGCCGGGAGGTCGTCCCCG
Source organism: Streptosporangium violaceochromogenes (assembly GCF_014654615.1). Lineage (GTDB taxonomy): Bacteria > Actinomycetota > Actinomycetes > Streptosporangiales > Streptosporangiaceae > Streptosporangium > Streptosporangium violaceochromogenes. The sequence goes on from NZ_BNBB01000001.1 coordinate 60,626, forward strand.
CGAAGCAGACGGCGACCACGTGGTCGTCGAGGCCGAGCGCCTCGAAGATCTGCGCACCCGTGTAGGAGGCCACGGTGGACACCCCCATCTTGGACATGATCTTCAGCACGCCCTTGCCGTACGCCTTGACCAGGTTGCGCACGACCTCGTCCCCGCCGCCCTCCAGGACGCCGGAGGCGGCCATGTCCTGGGCGGTCTCGATGGCCAGGTAGGGGTTGACCGCTCCGGCGCCGTAGCCGATGAGCAGCGCCATGTGGTGGGCCTCGCGGGCCTCGCCGGTCTCGATCACCAGGCCGACCCGGGTACGGCTCTTCTCGGCGATGAGGTGGTGGTGGACCGCGCCGGTGAGCATCAGCGACGGGATCGGCGCCAGGGCGCCGGAGGAGCCCCGGTCGGAGAGCACGATGATCCGCGCCCCGCCCTCGATCGCCGAGGACACCTCGGCGCGGATCTCCTCAAGACGGCGCAGCAGCGCCTCGCCCCCGCCCGCGACCTCGTACAGGCCCGACACCACGTGCGGGTGGAAGGCCGGCAGCGCGCCCTCGTCGTTGATGTGGATGATCTTGGCGAGTTCCTCGTTGTCGATCACCGGGTAGGGCAGCACGAGCTGGCGGCAGGAGGCCGGGCCGGGGTCGAGCAGGTTGCCCTCGGGGCCGAGCGTGCCGGCCAGCGAGGTGACCAGCTCCTCGCGGATGGCGTCCAGCGGCGGGTTGGTCACCTGGGCGAACAGCTGGCTGAAGTAGTCGAACAGCAGCCGGGGCCTGTCGCTGAGCACCGCGACCGGGGTGTCGGTGCCCATCGAGCCGATCGGCTCGGCGCCCGTCCGGGCCATCGGCTCCAGGATGATCCGCAGCTCCTCCTCGGTGTAGCCGAAGGTCTGCTGCCGCCTGACCAGCGCCTCGCGCCCGGTGCCCTCCACGTCGTGGACGCCCGGAACGATCGCGCGCGAGCGGGCGGGCAGTTCCTCGAAGCGGACCAGCCCTGCGTGCAGCCAGTCGGCGTAGGGCAGCGCGGCGGCGAGCCCGGCCTTGATCTCGTCGTCCTCGACGATCCTGCCGCGGGCGGTGTCGACCAGGAACATCCTGCCGGGCTGCAGCCGGCCCTTGCGGACCACCTCCGCGGGCGGGATGTCCAGGACGCCGGCCTCGGAGGCCAGCACGACCAGGCCGCCGGCGGTGACCCAGAAGCGGCCGGGGCGCAGGCCGTTGCGGTCGAGGACCGCGCCGACGAGGGTGCCGTCGGAGAAGGTGATCGAGGCCGGGCCGTCCCAGGCCTCCATGAGCGTGGAGTGGAACTCGTAGAACGCCCGCCGCGCGGGGTCCATGTCGGTGTTGTTCTCCCACGCCTCGGGGATCATCATCAGCACCGCGTGGGGCAGGTCGCGCCCGGCCAGGTGGAGCAGCTCCAGCGTCTCGTCGAAGGAGGCGGTGTCGGAGCCCTCCGGGTCGCAGATCGGGAAGAGCCGGGACAGGTCGCCGGGAAGCGCGGCGGTCTTCAGCATGGCCTCGCGGGCGCGCATCCAGTTGCGGTTGCCCTTGACCGTGTTGATCTCACCGTTGTGGGCGACGTAGCGGTAGGGGTGCGCCAGCGGCCACGAGGGGAAGGTGTTGGTGGAGAAACGCGAGTGGACCAGCGCGATCGCGGTCTCGTAGCGCTCGTCGGACAGGTCGGGGAAGAACGGCTCGACCTGCGAGGGGGTGAGCATGCCCTTGTAGACGATCGTCCGGGCGCTCAGCGAGGGGAAGTAGACGTCCGCCTCGTGCTCGGCCCGCTTGCGCAGGCAGAAGGCCAGGCGGTCCAGCTCCAGCCCGCTCTCACCGCCGGGGGAGGAGACGAAGAGCTGGCGGAAGAACGGCATCACCGCGCGGGCGCTCGGCCCCGGGAGCGCCGGGTCGGTGGGGACGTCGCGCCAGCCCAGGACCGTCAGCCCCTCCTGTCCGGCGATCTCCTCGATCGTCCGCGTCGCCGCCTGGCGGGCGGCGGGGTCGCGGGGCAGGAAGGCGGTGCCGACCGCGTAGGACCCCGGCGGGGGAAGGGTGATCCCGGCCTCCGCGCGCAGGAGGGCGTCGGGGATCTGGGTGAGGATGCCGGCGCCGTCGCCGGTGTCCGGCTCACTCCCCTGGGCTCCCCGGTGGTCGAGGTTGCACAGTGCCGTCAGGGCCTTGACGACGATGTCGTGGCCGCGGCGCCCGGCCACGTCGGCGACCATGGCGACGCCGCAGGCGTCGTGCTCGTGCGAAGGGTGGTACAACCCCTGGGGCTCGGGAAGACCAAGGTGGGCAGCGGGCATCGAATCACTCCCGTCGTCTTGCTTTGGTGGATCAAGCAAAGGGACGACGTTGGCCCTGCTGCGTGGTGGGTAGAGGCTACCGTACCCTGCCGGAAACCTACCTATCCAGCCGGTATAAGTACCGTTTACTCTAGTTGTACCTCCTTGGTCAAACATTCCGGTGGGGAACGGTATTCCAGATCACGGCCCCGTCGCGGCCCCTGCCGCGGCCCTAAGGTTGCCCCATGGAAGCGATTGCGGGACTTCTCGCGGCGGCGGGTATCGACGGCAGACGGCCCAGGGCGGTGCTGGCGGCACTGGGCGAGGGGCGCTGGTGGACGCTGGCCGATCTGGTCCGGGAGACCGCGACCTCCCGGCGGACCGTCGAGGCCCTGCTGCGCGAGGTCGACCTGGAGCGCTCCGGCGACCGCTTCCGGCTCCGCCGCCCGCTGCCCGGCCTCACGACGCGCGCCGCGGGCCCCGCCGACCCGGTGGGGCACCTGCTGGCCGCGCACGCCCCGCTGATCGCGCGGATGGACACGCTGATCGCCAAGGCGCCCCGGGGCCGCCACGCGCTGGACCACGTGGCCGCCACGGCCGACACCGTGGTCCGGAGGGCGCTGCTGCTGGACGCCCGGTTCTGGCTGGACGGCGCCCGGCTGCTGTGCGTCGGCGACCACGACCTCACCTCGCTGGCGGCCACGGCGCTGCACCCGGGCCTTTCGGCCACGGTGGTGGACGTCGACGAGCGCATTCTCGGCTACATCGCCGAGCAGGCCGACCGGCTCGGCCTGCCGGTCCGCACCCGCTGGGCCGACCTGCGCCTGGGCCTGCCGCCGTCGGCGCGCGCGTGGGCCGACCTGGCGATCACCGACCCGCCCTACACCCCCGAGGGCGTCGGGCTGTTCGTCGCCCGCGCCGCCGAGGGGCTGCGCGACCGCGAGCAGGGCCGGATCCTCCTGGCCTACGGCGCCAGCGAGCGCACCCCCGCCCTGGCGCTGAAGGTGCAGAACTCCCTGGCCCGGCTCAACCTCGTCAGCGAGGCCGTCTACCCCGACTTCAACCGCTATCTGGGCGCGGAGGCCATCGGCTCGGCCGCCGACCTCTACATCCTGCGCCCCACCACCAAGACCTGGCCGGCCGCCGCCGCCCGCGCCGAGGAGGCCGGCACCGCCATCTACACCCGGGGCCCCCAGGCCGTCGAGTCCGCCGCCGCGCCCGCCCCGGCGCCCGCCGTCGACGGGGCGCCCCAGGTGCTGGTGGGCTCCTGGCCCACCGGCCTGCTGCCCGGGGTGCCCAGAACCCGCCTTGTGACCTGGCTCGCCAAACCCCGCGCCGACGCCCCCGAACGCGTGGCGATCGCCGTGCCGGCCGGTCTTGAGTCCTCCCTGCCCCGCCTGCTGCTGGCCACCCGCGCCCACCACGTCGAGGTCACACTGGCCGAGCCCGCCGAGGACCTCCCCCGCGAGGTCCTCTCGCCCGCCTCCCCGGTCTACGAGCTGACCACCCGCGGCCGGACGGTGCGCGCCGTACGGCTGCCGCCCCCCGCGACGGACGAGGGCCGCGTCCTGCGCCGGATCCTGGACAACGCCCACGGCAAGGTCGCCAACACCTGGCGCGAGGCGCTCCTCGCCGTCCGGGCGGACCTGACGAAGAGGCAGGCCAGGGCCGTCGTGGCCGACGTCGCCCCCTGGGCCTGTGACGTCACCGTTCTTGAGCTGCCCGCCCACCGTCTCCGGGAGCTCCCCGGCGCGGTGGCGCGCTCCCTCAGCGCACCAGCCGACGCTGGATCACCAGGCTGAGGCCGTCCACCGCGAGCTGCGGGTAGGTGAGGTCCACCCGGTCGCGGCCGCCCACCGGGCCGACCCAGCTCACGGTGACGTAGTGGCCCAGCGCGCGGGCCTGCGCCCAGCTGCGGGAGCCGTCGAAGGCGTCGGGGGTGCCGGGCGCCGGCCGCACGAACCCGCCGTCGCCGAACGCGGTCACGAGCCGGTCGGCGGAGGCGGCGTCGGCCAGGTTGAAGATGACGAACTGCCCGTGGACCCGGCCGTCGCCGGTCGCGTAGCGGGCCCGCAGCGCCTGGGTGCAGCCCGCGGCCGCCGCCTCGGCGCCTCCCCACAGCGCAGGGGCGCAGTCGGTGAGGCTCTCGGTCTCCTGCCGCGCGAGCTCGGCGGCGCCCGCGGTCACCGAGCCTGTGGGGAAGATCTCCGCGACGGTCAGCGGATCGGGGTCGGCGGCGCGGGTGGCGATCGGCGCGTAGTGGGCCGTTCCGGTCTCGCGGTGGAGGACGGCCGGGCGCGGAACGCTCCCGTCACCCCGCGCCCACAGGAACGCCGCCACCCCGGCGACGGCGACCAGCACGGCGGCGACGGCGATCCACAGGCGCATGACCGATGAGCCTACTGGTCTCAAGGGGATGTCCGCGCGGAGGTCAGGACGGCGGGGCGGCTCCGGGGGCGACCGCGACGACACGGCGGAAAACGGCCTTCTCCGCTCCGCGGACCGCCAGTGACAGGGAGACGAAGTCGTCCTTGGCCCCGGGCTCGGCGCCGTCGGCGCGGCCGATCCACACCAGGCCGGCGTAGTGGCCCATGGCGTGCCCGCTGGCCTCGGTGTGCCCTCCGGCGGGGAAGACCGCCCGGCCCTCCCCCAGGGGCACGACCCAGCCGCCCCGGTATTCGGCGCCCAGCGACCGCACCAGCGCGTCGGCGGAGGCGGTGTCGCGCAGGTTGAACAGGGTGTACTGGGCGACGTAGCGGCCGTCGGCGCTGAGATAGGAGCCGCGGGCGGCCTGGGTGCATCCGGCCTGGGCGAGCCGGGCCGCCAGTTCCCCCCAGGCCGCCGCCGAGCAGTCGGCGTCCAGCCTGGTGCCGGACAGTCTCAGGGTGAGCCTGCCCTCCTTGACGGTCCTGGCGGCGAAGACGTCCTTCAGCGTCAGCGGCGCGGGGTCGGCGCCGCTGCGCGCGATGGGCGCGAACAGCCTCGGTGAGGCCCAGCCCCGGTAGGAGTCGGGCCTGGGCTGGGTGGAGACGGCCGCGGCGGTGGCCCGCTTGGGAGCGAAGTCGTTGCCGACTGCGGTGACGGCGAGAACGAAGGCGGCCACGGCGATCACCACACCGGCCACGGAGCCGACGACCACCAGCAGCCGCCGCTGGAACGGGGCGAGCCCGGGCTCTCGCGACCGGGGGGCGGAGGGGGGTGCGGCCGGCGTACGGCGGCGCCTGCGGGGCGGGGGGGTCATACATTGCCTCCCAGGAGGTTTCCCAGCCCGAAGGTCAGGCCGGCCGCGACGGCGCCGACGGTGAGCTGACGCAGCCCGCTGTACCACCAGCTGCGCGCGGTGACGCGGGAGACCAGGGCCCCGGCCCCGAACAGCGCCAGGCAGGACAGCACCGCCGAGCTCAGCAGGCCGGTGGCCCCCAGGAGGTACGGCAGAAGCGGCAGGAGCGCGCCCAGCGCGAAGGACAGGAACGACGAGACGGCGGCGGTCCTGGGCGAGGGCAGGTCGTCGGGGGTGACGCCCAGTTCGGCGCGGGCGTGCACCTCCAGCGCCTTGTCGGGGTCGCGGGAGATCTGCCGGGCCACCTCGGCCGCCACCTCGGCCTCGACGCCGCGTGATTCGTACAGCCGGGCCAGCTCCTCCTGCTCGGCCTCGGGGTGGCGTTCGAGTTCGCGCCGCTCGACGGCGATCTCGGCCAGGGCGAGCTCCCGCTGGCTGGCCACCGAGACGTACTCACCCCCGGCCATGGAGAAGGCCCCCGCCGCGAGCCCGGCCATCCCGGCCAGCACGATGACCCCGGTGCCGGCGGTTCCGCCGGCGACCCCGGCGATCAGGGCGAAGTTGGAGACCAGCCCGTCCATCGCCCCGAACACCGAAGGACGCAGCCACCCGCCGTTGACGTCGCGGTGGGCGTGGTGGACCTCGGCGCGCGCGCCGCTTCCGCCCTCGCTCACCTCTTTTCCTTCTCCCGCTCGGACGCGGCTTTCCGCGTGTCCTCCCCCCGGGAGGCGTCGTGGCCGCGCGCCGTCACGTCGTGCTCGGCCGCGTCGGCCTGGTCGGGAAGGTGCGCCGGGTCGGCGGGGCTCTCCTCGGCCTCCCCGTCGCCGCTGTCCCCGGTGCCCTCGGTGCCCTCGCCGGCGGCGGCCCCGGCGGGCGTGCCGTCGCCGCCGGTGGCGCCGCCGGGGGCCAGGCCCAGCGACTCCTCGCCGGTCTTGCGCCCGGCGTACCAGAAGTAGACCAGCGCCGCGAGGAACAGCACGATCGAGGTCCACTGGTTGAGCCGCATGCCGAGGATGTGGTGCGCGGCGTCCACCCGCATGCCCTCGATCCAGAACCGGCCCACGGTGTAGCCCGCGACGTAGAGGGCGAACACCCGACCGTGACGGAGCGCGAACCTGCGCCCGGCCCAGACGAGGACGAAGGCCAGACCCAGGTCCCAGATCGATTCGTACAGGAAGGTGGGATGGTAGGTGTCCTGGCCCGGAACCGTGCCCGGCCGGCCGGGGTCGATCTCCAGCCCCCACGGCAGGTCGGTGGGACCGCCGAACAGCTCCTGGTTGAAGTAGTTGCCCCAGCGGCCGATGGCCTGGGCCAGCGCGATGCCGGGGGCCACGGTGTCGGCCACCGCGGACAGGGAGATGCCCCGCCCCCGGCAGCCGAACCACACCCCCAGGGCACCGAGGGCGACGGCCCCCCAGATGCCCAGGCCCCCGTTCCAGATGTACAGCGCCTCGATGGGCCTGTTGGGGGCGTCCGGCCCGAAATAGAGCTGCCAGTCGGTCATGACGTGGTAGAGGCGCCCGCCGACCAGCCCGAACGGCACGGCCCAGACGGCGAGGTCCACGATCGTGCCGGGCGCGCCGCCGCGGGCGCGCCAGCGGCGCTCACCGATGATGACGGCCGCGACGACGCCGAGCACGATGCACAGTGCGTAGGCCCGCAGGGGGACCACATCGAAGAGGTACCACACCCCCTGGGAGGGGCTGGGAATCGAGGCGAGGGGCATGTCTGGTGACGTTACCTTGTCCGTGGGCTGTTTGTCCGTGGGCTGCCTGAGGGCCGCGGGCTACTTGGCGGCGTCGAGAACGGCCTTGCGAAGGTCGGCGGGCTTGAAGGCCACGTCGTTGCCGAGCTCGGTGCCGTTGATCCTCAGGGTCGGAGTGCCGTTCAGCTTGGCCTCCTGAAGGACCTTGGCACTGTAGGAGATCTGCTGGGCGGCCTTCTGCTGGCCGGTCACGCAGGTGGCGAAGCCGGGATCGGTGACCCCCGCCTCCTTGCCCCAGGTCACCATGTCGGAGGTCTTGAAGCCCTCGACGTCCTCACGGGGCTGCTCCTTGAACAGCCTGTCGTGGAACGCGATCCACGGGGCGCCCCCGGGGACGCAGCGGGCCGCCGCCCCCGCGCGGACGGAGTTGCCGCGGGTGACGCCGGCGTTCAGCTCCTGGGAGAAGATCGTGATCGTGTGGTAGACCACCTTGACCTTGCCCTCGGCGGCCAGGTTCTTGATGGTGGCTCCGCTGGTCTGCTCAAGCGCCTGGCAGGCGGGGCACTGGAAGTCCTCGTAGACGTCCAGCACCGGCTTCTCGACGCCCGCCATCGCCATCACCACGGAGCCGTCGGGGGCCACGGTGACGGGTGCGAGCGCCTGGGCCTGCTCCGGCTCGCTGCCGCGGGCGGCGTACCACCAGCCCGCCCCGACGGCGCCGAGCGCGACGACCGCCACGGTCGTGATCGTCGCGATGCGCTTGAGCCGCTCCTTCCGCCGCTCCTCCTCGCGCTTCGCCTTGATCCGATCACGCGCCGACTGGTCCCGCGCGGCCTTGCCCATCAGTACTTCTCCTTTTCTTCCTGGAGTTCCTCGTCGTCGCCTCCGGCCTCGTCGCGGCGCCGCCGCTCGGGGGCGAGTCCGAGCGCGGAGTCCAGCGCGAACCTTCCCGGGGTGAACAGGACGACGACCACGCCGAGCGCGAAGAGCCCGAAGTCACGGAGGATGTCGACGAGGTAGGAGGGCTCCTCCCCGGGGTCGAGCTGACCGCCGCCGCCGAAGCAGCCGCAGTCGATCCGGAGCCCGCGTGCCCACGCCGAGGCGATGCCGACGACGAACGCCAGCATGAGCAGCGCGGCGACGCCCCCGGCGACGCGGGTGAGCAGCCCGACGAACAGCAACACCCCTGTGACGATCTCCACGACGGGCAGGCCGTAGCCGACCACCGTGGCGAGCGTGTCTGGAAGCAGTTTGTATGCCTTGACCGACTGAACGGAGAGCACGGGAGTGCCGATCTTGCCCCAGCCTGCGACAATCAGCACACTCGCCAGCACCAGCCGCGAGACGGTCGTCACCCAGGGTAGCGCCGAATTCGGCATGTGTGACCGCGGGGGGGTCTGCTTGTCAGAAGTCACGAGCATCATGGTCTCCCATTTCCGGCCCTTCGTGATGGCCGGTCTCACCGGACAGACGCGTTCCCTGGAGGAACCCCATCACGTACTGAATAAGCGTCAAATAAGTCGATGGCGGAGCGTGACCGCCGGGATCGCTCTCTCAGAACTCACTCGGGGCGGGCCTGCCCGGTGGGCGGGAGGTCCGCAGGGACACGGCGGGTCGGGGGGCGCCGTCCGCGCGGTGCGCGGGCGGACCCCCTCCGGAGGCGGACCGCCCGCCGGGTCGAGGCCGGGCCGTACGGCCACCGCGTCGACCTCTCCGTCAACGGCATAGGCCCTTTATATGAAGGTCTGAGGTGTTTTTACCCATTTGTCCATGCCCTCCTACCTGGGAATCGGCAGGCCGCCCCCCGTGAACTGGCAAATCGTAACCGAAGCACGCTCCGCACGGTGTTTCCCGGCGGACGGGGGACGTCGCGCCGGGCGAGCAGACGCCCACCTCCACCGGAAGGCCCCAGAAGACCCAAGAGAGCCCGAGAAAACCCAGGAAGGCCCCAGAAAGCAGTGAAAAGCCGGGGAGGGCCGCAGGGAACACGGGGAACACGACAAACAGAGACGAAACGGAGAAAACGAACGCGGCCGCCCCCGAGAGGGCGGCCGCGTTCACACGGGCCGGGACGGTGAGGTCAGGCGCGGACGGTGAGGTCAGGCGCGGACGCCCACCGCCAGTTCGGCGGCCAGCTCGCGGACCGCGGCCAGGCCGGAGGTCTCGTCGGGGGCGTCCAGAAGGCGGCGGATGAACGCCGAGCCCACGATGACGCCGTCGGCGTAGCGCGCCACCTCGGCGGCCTGCCGGCCGGTGCCGACGCCCAGCCCGACGCAGACGGGCAGCCCGGTGTGGGGGCGCGTCCGCTCGACCAGCCCCCGGGCGGCCTCACCGACCGTCTCGCGGGCGCCGGTGACACCCATCAGGGAGGCCGCGTAGACGAACCCGGTACAGCACGCGGCGACGGCCTTGATGCGCGCCTCGGTCGAGCTGGGCGCGACCAGGAAGGTCGTGTCGATCCCGGCGGCGGCGCTGGCCTCGCACCAGGGGCCGGCCTCCTCCGGAGTCAGGTCGGGGGTGATGGTTCCCACCCCGCCGGCGTTGGCCAGGTCGCGGGCGAACCGGTCGGCGCCGTAGCGGTCGACCGGGTTCCAGTAGGTCATGACCAGCGTGGCGGCGCCCGTCCCGGCGACCCCCTCGACCGTGCGCATCACGTCGGCGATGCGGGTGCCGCCGGTCAGCGACCGGTGCACGGCGTCCTGGATCGTCGGGCCGTCCATGAGCGGATCGGAGTACGGCAGCCCGATCTCGATCACATCGCAGCCGGCCTCCACCATCGCCGCGGCGGCGGCGACCGCGCCTTCCTTCGTGGGGAAGCCCGCGGGGAGGTATCCGATGAGGGCGGCGCGATCGTCCGCCTTCGCCTTGGCGAACACCGTCTGAAGAGTCGTCATCGTTCGTTCCGTTGCGGTCGGTGGCCCTGCCCGCCCCCGGAAGGGCCCGGAGACGGGCGGATCCGTCGTCAGAGGTTGAAGTACTTCATGGCGGTGCCCATGTCCTTGTCGCCGCGGCCCGAGAGGTTGACCAGGATGGTCGCCTCCGGTCCCAGCTCCCGGCCCAGCGTGAGCGCCCCGGCGAGGGCGTGCGACGACTCGATCGCCGGGATGATGCCCTCGGTGCGGGCCAGCAGCGCGAAGGCCTCCATCGCCTCGGCGTCGGTGACGCCGTGGTAGGTGGCGCGGCCGATGTCCTTGAGCCAGGCGTGCTCGGGACCGACGCCGGGGTAGTCGAGGCCGGCGGAGATCGAGTGGGACTCGATCGTCTGGCCCTCCTCGTCCTGCAGCACGTAGGTTCGCGCGCCGTGCAGCACCCCGACGGATCCCCGGGTCAGGGTGAGGGCGTGCTCGCCCTCCCCCGCACCCCTGCCCCCGGCCTCGTAACCGTGAAGCCGAACGCCCTCGTCGCCGATGAAGGCGTGGAAGAGACCGATCGCGTTCGAGCCTCCGCCGACCGCGGCGGCGACCGCGTCGGGCAGCCTGCCGGTGAGCTCCAGGATCTGCCGGCGGGCCTCGACACCGATGACGCGCGCGAAGTCGCGGACGATCTCCGGGAACGGGTGCGGGCCGGCGATGGTGCCGAAGAGGTAGTGGGTGTGGTCGACGTTGGCCACCCAGTCGCGGAACGCCTCGTTGATGGCGTCCTTGAGGGTCTGGCTGCCGTTGGCGACCGGTACGACGGTGGCGCCGAGCAGTTTCATACGGGCGACGTTGAGCGCCTGGCGCTCGCAGTCGACGGCCCCCATGTAGATCACGCACTCCAGGCCCATCAGGGCCGCGGCGGTCGCGGTGGCGACGCCGTGCTGCCCGGCGCCGGTCTCGGCGATCACCCGCGTCTTGCCCAGCCGCTTGGTGAGAAGCGCCTGGCCGAGCACATTGTTGATCTTGTGAGCGCCGGTGTGGGTGAGGTCCTCGCGCTTGAGCACGATCCGGGCGCCCCCCGCCCTCTCGGCGAAGCGCGGCACCTCGGTGAGCGTGGTCGGCCGCCCGGCGTAGGTGCGCAGCAGGTGGTCGAACTCGCCGACGAAGGCGGGGTCGTTCCTGGCCTTGTCGTACTCGGCCGCCACCTCGTCCAGTGCCGGGATGAGCGCCTCGGGCACGTAGCGGCCGCCGAACACGCCGAACTTGCCCCCGGCGTCGGGGTCGTCGCCGTTGACGCCGTTGCCCACGAGGTCGGCGGGCCCGAGGAGGGTGCTGTCTGTCCGGTCTGTCACTGTCACTGCCCCTCGGGTCGGGATGCGGGGTGGGCCCCGGCGGTGACCAGGTCGACCACGGCGGCCTTCGGGTTCTTGCCGGTGACCAGGCTCTCGCCGACCAGGACGGCGTCGGCGCCCGCCCTGGCGTAGGCGAGCAGGTCGTGGGGGCCGCGCACCCCGGACTCGGCGATCTTGATGACGCCGTCCGGGATCTTCGGGGCGAGCTTGGCGAACACGTCGCGGTCCACCTCAAGCGTCTTGAGGTCGCGGGCGTTGACGCCGATGATCCTGGCCCCGGCGGCGATGGCCCGCTCCAGCTCCTCCTCGGTGTGCACCTCGACCAGCGGGGCCAGGCCGATCGACTCGGCCCGCTCGATGAGCGAGACCAGGGCGTTCTGGTCCAGCGCGGCCACGATCAGCAGCGCGAGGTCGGCGCCGTGGGCGCGGGCCTCCCACAGCTGGTAGGAGGTGACGACGAAGTCCTTGCGCAGCACGGGGATGTCCACGACCGCGCGCACCGCGGCCAGGTCCTCAAGGCTGCCGCCGAAACGGCGCCGCTCGGTGAGCACGCTGATGACGTGGGCCCCGCCCGCCTCGTAGTCGGCGGCGAGCGCCGCCGGGTCGGCGATCGCGGCCAGCGCGCCCTTGGAGGGGCTGGAACGCTTCACCTCGGCGATGACCGCCACCTGGTCGCCGCCGAGCGCGGCGTAGGCGTCGCGGGGCGCGGGCGCCCGCCCGGCGCGCTCCTTCAGCTCGGCCAGCGAGACGGCCCGCTGCCGGTCGGCGAGATCGGCGCGGACCCCTTCGAGGATCTCCTCCAGCACACTCACTCGCACTCCCCGCGGAACTCGGAGGTCACGTTCGCGAACACCGCCGTGCGGATGGTCCGCCCGCTCCACTCGCTCACGAGTAAGGTCCCTCCCGATCGATTGCCCTTGTTGCGCCGATGCTATCGGCCCCATCGAGGTCACTCCGCCATGGGGTGACATCTATAGGAGGCTATGGCGCCAAGAATGTCCCATAAGGGGTATTTCGCGCTATCCAAAAGACGATCATTACCCCAAGAAAAACCCATATATAGGCCGGATGTATGACTTTTACGTCGAATGGCCTCCCCTGCCAGGCGCGTGCCACCCAGCCTCCCCACAGCAGGACCACGACCGGAAGCATGACCACCGCGAGCGGGTTGAACCCGAGCGCCGCGACGAGGTCGCCGTGGGCCAGCGCGTGCACCGCGCGCAGGCCGCCGCACCCCGGGCAGTAGAGGCCGGTGAGCGCCAGAAACGGGCACGGGGGATAGTGGCCGGGCTCGTTGGGGTCCACCAGGGCCACGAGGGCGACCGCCGCGCCGACCGCGAGAGCCGCGGTGAGCGGCGCCGCCGCGGCCCGCGCACCCGCGCGCCCCCGCGGCCCGCGCACCCGCGTGCCCCCCCGCCCCGTCATCGGCCCGTCCGACCCCCTCCACCGGCGACCACCGTCACCGGCCACGATACCCAAGGCACCGGCGACGGGGCCGGACACCCGCTCGAATCGCCCGTCACACCCCCGTCATCGAGGCCGAGCCGGCGATGACCCCGACCGCGATCAGCCAGACCACCAGCACGATCAGCCAGCAGAGCACGCCGAAGTAGGACAGGACCAGGCCGGCGACGGCCATCCCCCGGCCCTCCTCACCCGTGCGCTTGATCTGCCCCAGCGAGACGTGGCCGAGCACGATGCCCACGATGGAGGTGACGCCGCAGACGAAGAGCCCCGCGATCCCCATGACCAGGGCGGCGATGGCCATTCCGTTGTTGCCTCGGGGCGGCGGCGCGCCGTAGCCGTAGGGGTCGTAGCCACCCCCGGGAGGAGGCCCGTATCCGCCCGGGGGTCCGTAACCGCCTGGCGGCGGCCCGTAACCACCGGACTGGTTCCCATAGGTCATAGATGACTCCCCTTTATCCAAGTTGCGGCGGGAATCTTAGCGAAAGAGGAGTCGCATCGAGGAGCCGTGGCCGCTCCGTGGGCAAGTTGTGACCAGGCGGAAGACGCTCTCAGCGTCCGCCGGCGGCGCCCTCCCCCGGGCCCTCCTCCGGGCCGGCGGTGGGGTCGGCACCCTCGTCGATCGCGTCCCACAGCGCCCGGTCGGTCGCCGGCGCCTGCGGCCCCGCGGAACCGTCGGCACCCGCCCCACGGCGGTCGTAGCGGTCGGACATGCCGGGCCAGCGCCCACCCGCGACCATGGCCGCCACTCCCCCGGCCAGCAGCAACACCCCTCCCGCTCCGGCGGCCAGCGGCCAGCCCACGGCGACGACGGCCCGCCCGGCGCCGGCCGTACCGGCGACCATCGGCGCGTGCTCGGCCGCCAGGGCCAGCCCGGCACCCGGCCGCACGCCGCTCCACGCCCCCACGACCACACCGGCCCCGCACAGCGCCATCACGGCGCCGACGGCCCTGCGCCACCCCCCGGCGGTCGCGAGCACGGCGACCACCGCCGCCAGCCCCGCCCAGGCCGCCGGGCCCAGCACGGGCGCCAGCTCGGAGGCCGCCACCGTGACCCGGCGCGTGCCGTAGGTCACCGTGACCCAGTCGCGCCCCGAGGCCAGCAGGACGAGCCCGGCACCCGCCGCGCACGCGGCCACCCAGACCCCCAGCACCCGCCCGGCCTTCACTCGGGGGCCACCCTCAGCGCGCCGGCGTCGAAACAGGTCCGGTCGCCGGTGTGGCAGGCGGCGCCCACCTGGTCGACCTTGAGCAGGATCGTGTCGCCGTCGCAGTCGAGGGCGACCGACCTGACGTGCTGGACGTTGCCGGAGGTGTCGCCCTTGACCCAGTAGGCCCGGCGGCTGCGCGACCAGTAGGTGGCGCGGCCGGTGGTGAGCGTGCGGTGCAGCGCCTCGTCGTCCATCCAGGCGAGCATCAGCACCTCACCGGTGTCGTGCTGCTGGACGACGGCGGGCACCAGCCCGTCGCCGGTGCGCTTCAGCCGGGCCGCGATGGCGGGGTCAAGGGGCATGCGGTCATTGTGCCGCAACCGGACGGCGCAACGGCCTTCGGGCCTGGTCACCCGGGCCCCTCAGGAACGGGAGGCCATGGTCCAGGAGGCGTGCAGGCCGGCGTAGACGCCGGGCTCGCCCACGAGCTCGGCGTGGGGCCCGCGCTGCGCGATCCGGCCCCGGTCGAAGACCAGCACCTCGTCGGCGGCCTCGGCGGTGGACAGCCGGTGGGCGATGGAGACGGCCGTACGGCCCCGCGTGACGCCCTCCAGCGCGCGGGCCAGCCGTACCTCCGTCGCCGGGTCCACCGCGGAGGTGGCCTCGTCCAGCAGGAGCAGGTCGGGGTCGGCGAGGTAGGCCCGGACCAGGGCGACGAGCTGGCGCTCGCCCGCCGACAGCGCCTCCCCGCGCTGGCCGACCCGGGTGGCCAGGCCCGCCGGCAGGCCCTCCAGCCAGTCGGCGAGCCCCAGCTCGGTCAGGGCCAGCCCGATCTCGGCCCCGGTCGCCGACGGGCGGCCCAGGCGGATGTTCTCCTCCAGGGTGCCGTCGAACAGGAATCCGTCCTGCGGCACCATGACGATCCGCCGGCGCAGCGAGGAGAAGCGGACCTCGCGCAGGTCCCTGCCGTCGACGACGATCCTGCCCTCCACCGGGTCCATCAGGCGGGTGAGGAGCTTGGCGAAGGTCGTCTTCCCCGAGCCGGTCTCCCCCACCACCGCCACACGTGAGCACGGCGGGATGTCCACCGACACCTCGCTCAGCACCGGCGGGCCGCCGGGGTAGGAGAATCCGACCCGCTCGAAGGAGATGGAGATGGGGCCGCGCGGCAGCTCCACCCCCGCCGGGCCGGGGTCGGCGACGTCGGGCGGGGTGTCCAGCACACCGAGGATGCGCCGCCAGCCGGCGACGGCGTTCTGCGCCTCGTTGAGCACCTCGGTGGCCAGCTGCATGGGCGAGACGAACAGTGTGATCAAAAACAGGAAGGCGACCAGGCGCCCGGCGGTGATGTCGCCGGCGACCCCCAGCCTCACCCCCAGAAGGACCACCGCGGCGACCGCCACCGCCGCCGCGATCTCGGTCAGCGGGAACACCGTGGCCACGATCCGCTGCGCGCGGGACTGGGCGGCCCTGTTGGCGTCGATGGCCGCGTCCAGGCGCTCGGCGGTCCGGGCCTCCGAGCCGTGGGCCCGGATCACCGCCGCGCCCACCACCGACTCGCCGACGGCGGCGAGCATGTCGCCGGCGCGCTCGCGCACCACGGTGTAGGAGCCCGACAGCAGGCGCTGGAAACGAGGTAGCACGATCATGAGCGGCAGGAAGCACAGCCAGACCGTCAGCGCGAGCTGCCAGGAGTAGACGAACATCAGCACGGTGGCGACGAGGACCTGCCCAAGGGCCACGATCACCATCAGCCCGCCCCACTGCATGAACGCGCTGATCTGGTCGACGTCGCCGGTCACCCGCGAGACCAGGGCGCCGCGCCGCTCGGAGTTCTGGGTGAGCACCGACAGGTCGTGCACGTGCCGGAAGCCGCGCACCCGGAGCGTGGCCAGCGACGTCTCGGTGGCCCTGTAGAGGCGGACGTTCATCAGGTAGGCGCACAGCGCGGTGAGGACCACCGCCACCGCGCACACCAGCACGGCGGCGCGGATGTAGGGCAGGTCGGGGGCCGAGCCCTTGAGCCCGGTGTCGATGGTCTGCTGGACGGCGACCGGCACGATGATCTTTCCGACCGTCGCCAGCGCCGCCAGGGCGAGCGTCCCGGCCAGCCCCTGGCGGAACTCCGGGGTGAGCGCCAGGCCCTGCCGTACGGTGGCCAGCGCCGACCTGTCGATCCGGTGGAGGGTGCTCACGCGCTGACCTCTTCCTCTTCCTCGGTTCCGAGCGCCTCGCGCTCGGCCTCTTCCCTCTCGTAGGCGGTGACCAGGTTGCGGTATCCCTCGCAGCGGGCCAGCAGCGCGTCGTGGGCGCCCCGGTCGACGACCCTGCCGTGTTCGAGGTAGACGACCTCGTCGGCCAGGGCGATGGTGGCCGGCCGGTAGGCGACGACGATCACCGTCGAGCTCTGGGCCGCGTCGCGCAGACCGAGCAGGATCCTCGCCTCGACCTGGGGGTCCACGCTGGAGGTGGCGTCGTCCAGGACGAGCAGCCGGGGGCGGCGGACCAGCGCGCGGGCCAGGGCCAGACGCTGGCGCTGGCCGCCGGACAACGTCGCGCCGCGCTCGCCGACCTTGGTGCCGAGCCCGGCCGGCAGGGCGCTGACGAAGCCGTCGGCCTGGGCCAGCCGCAGCGCCGCCCAGATCTCCTCGTCCCCGACCGGCAGGCCCAGGGTGACGTTGCCCCGCACGGTGTCGTCGAACAGGAACGTCTGCTGCGGCACCAGGGCCACCGCCCGGCTGACCTCGCCCTCGGCGGCCTCGCGCAGGTCCACCCCGTCCACGAGCACGGCCCCGCGGGCCGGGTCGACCAGGCGCACGAAGGTCTGGATGAGCGTGGACTTGCCGGAGCCGGTGGGGCCGACCAGCGCGACGGTACGGCCGGGCTCGACCGCGAGGTCCACCCCGTGCAGGACCGGGGAGTCGCCGTAGGCGTAGCCGAGGTCGCGGACCTCCAGCCGGGCGGGGTGGGAGCCGGACAGGGGGGCGGAGCCGTACTCCATGGAGCCGGTCGCGTCGAGCACGGCCAGCACCCGCTCGTAGCCGACGACGGCGCGGGGCAGCTCGGCCAGCACCCAGCCGAGCGCGCGGACCGGGAAGGCCAGGAGGGTGAACAGGTAGGCGACCTGGACCAGGACGCCCGGGGTGACCGCGCCGCTCTCCAGCCGCCCCGCGCCGACCAGCAGCACGGCGAGCACGCCGAGGGTGGGAAGCGCCTCCAGCAGCGGGTCGAACAGGCCGCGGACCCGGCCCACGGCGATGTTGGCGTCGCGCAGCTCGTCGGCCCTGTCGCGGAACCTGGCGGTCTCCTCGTCCTCGCGGCCGAGGGTCTTGACGACCAGGGCCCCGTCGAAGCTCTCGTGCGCGATCTCGCTGACCTCGGCGCGGAGCTGCTGGGCGCGGGTGGCCAGGGGGCTGAGCCTGCGCTGGTAGACCAGGTTCAGCACGGCGAGCGCCGGGAAGATCAGGAAGCCGACCGCGGCGAGAAACGGATCGGTGAGCACCGTCGCGACGGCGGCGGTGACCAGCATGACGACCACGCCGACCGCCATCGGCAGCGGGGCCAGCGGAGCCCAGGCGGCCTCGGCGTCGGCGCCGGCGTTGGAGAGCAGCTGACCGGTCGGGTGCCGCTGGTGCCAGGCCAGCGGCAGGCGCAGATACTGACGGGTGACCTCCCGCCGGGAGCGGGCCTGCATCCGGTACTGCATGATCCCGGCGAAGTACCGCCGGCCGGCGACGCCGAGCGCCTTGAGCAGCGAGACCCCGAGGATGAACAGCGTGCCGATCACGAGCGTGCCCACGGCCACCTCGCCCCTGCCGAACGCGGGCAGGACGATGTGCTCGGTCGCCCAGCCCAGGGCCCAGGCCGAGGCGACCGTCGTCACGCCGTAGACACCGCTGGCCAGGACCGCGACGGCGAAGATCGTCCTCTCGGCCCTGACGGCCACCCCGAGCACGCGGAGCCCTTGACGCATGACGGCGGAGTTGACCTTGCTCGCCACTCGGGGGGTGTCCTTTCAAAGGGGAATATTGCCACTTAAGTCATTACCACGCCCGATCATGCGGTTATTCCCCATCTCCGGCCTTCCCCGATCCCAGCTCCGGCCCGCCCGGACCCGGCGGCCCGCCCGGCGGCCCGTGCGGGCGAGGTTGTTAGGATCATTCGATGACCCATGCACGCGCCGGACGCGCCGCGCTCGGCGACCTGCTGGCCGAGGCCGGGCAGACGGCCCCAACGCTCTGCGAGGGCTGGACCTCCTTCGACCTCGCCGCCCATCTCGTCCTGCGGGAGAGCCGCCTGGACGCGGCGGGCGGCATCGCGCTCAAGCCGCTGGCCGGTTACACCATCTCGGTCCAGGAGGCGCTGAAGGTCAGGCACGGCTACGCGGGGCTGATCGAGATCTTCCGGGCCGGCCCCCACGGTCCCTACCGGCTGATCCCCGGCCTGGACGAGATCGTCAACACCGTGGAGTTCTTCGTCCATCACGAGGACGTACGGCGCGCCCGGCCGGGCTGGAGCCCCCGTGCGCTCCCCGCGGACCTCGACGAGACCCTCTGGCGGTGGCTGCGCGCCGGGAGCCGGGTGCTGCTGCGCCGATCGCCGGTCGGCGTGGTGCTGCGCCGGGCGGGGAACGGCGTCGCGCTCGGCGGCCCCTCCGGCGGCCCCCGGGTGGAGGTGGCCGGCCCCGCCGCGGAGCTGCTGCTGTTCTGCTTCGGCCGCCAGCGGCACGCCGCGGTGGACGTCACCGGTCGCGACACGGCCGTGGCCAGGCTGATGGACGCCCCGCTGGGCGTCTGAGGGGCCCGGTCCGCTCCGCGAGACCGGCGGGCGTCCACCGGTGCCGTCACGGCGCCGTCCGCGACCCCCTCCACCGCCGCCGTCCGCGGCGCGGTCCTCCGTGCCGTCCGCGGCGCTTTCCGCGGCGCCGTCCCCCGTGCCGTCCGCGCCCGGCCGTCCTTCGCGATCCCGCCACGCCGCCCTAGCTCTACCGGTATATCTGACAGTCGGGATTGGACACCGGGCACATCTCCACCGCACCATGGCGGAGGTGACTCATGCCGATCCGGCGATCCGGCCATGGGTCGCCGCGGCATGACAGGTATGATCATCAAAATCCGGGAGCCACCCGGGCCGAAGATGCCAAAGATCCTTAAAATCCGGGTATATACGGCTGGGACTGGAATAACAGGAGGCCCCCATGAAGGTCAAGAAGGTCGCCACCTACGTAGCGGTGGCGTTCGTGGCCTTTTATCTGTTCACCAAGCCCGCCGAGGCGGCGAGCGCGGTGAACGGCGTCTTCGCCGGGATCGTGAAGGGAGCAGACCAGCTGGCTCTGTTCTTCACACGTGTACTGACATGAGGCGGAAAGGCCGACCGGTTCCGTCCTTCGCGCGCGTGCCGAGCTGATCATCAGCGGGGCTCCCCCGCCCCGGCCCGCCCTCTTCGGTGTTCCCGTCTCGCCGGTGCCCCGAGAACACCCGCCCCCCGCGGCGCCGGGTCACCGGTGGGTCACCGTGCGGCGGTTCCTTCCCCGTTCTCCGTTCCTCCGGGGTCGTGTCGCGCGAGGAGCACGGCGGGCCCGGCGGGGTCCCGCGCGCCCGCCGGGTCCCCTTCGGGGCGTCAGCGGACCGGGTGGCCCGCCTGACGGAGGGTCTCCTTCACCTCGCCTATCTTGAGCTGGCCGAAGTGGAACACCGACGCGGCCAGGACCGCGTCGGCTCCCGCCTCGACGGCCGGGGGAAAGTCCTCCAGGGCCCCGGCGCCACCGCTGGCGATCACGGGAACCGACACGACCCCCCGTACGGCGCGGATCATCTCCAGGTCGTAGCCGTGGCGGGTGCCGTCGCCGTCCATGGAGTTGAGCAGGATCTCCCCCGCGCCGAGCTCCTCGCCCCGGCGGGCCCACTCGACGGCGTCGAGGCCGGTGCCCCGGCGCCCGCCGTGGGTGGTCACCTCGAAGCCCGACGGGGTCGGCGGCCCGTCGACGACGCGGCGGGCGTCCACCGACAGCACCAGGCACTGCGCGCCGTACCGCCGCGACGCCTCCGTCAGCAGCTCCGGCCGGGCGATCGCCGCGGTGTTCAGGCCGACCTTGTCCGCGCCGGCGCGCAGCAGCCTGTCGACGTCCTCGACCGAACGCACCCCCCCGCCGACGGTCAGCGGGATGAAGACCTGCTCGGCCGTACGGCGGACCATGTCGTAGGTGGTGGATCTGTCGGAGCTGGAGGCCGTGATGTCCAGGAAGGTCAGCTCGTCGGCGCCCTCGGCGTCATAGCGCCGGGCCAGCTCGACCGGGTCTCCGGCGTCACGGAGGTTTTCGAAGTTGACGCCCTTGACCACCCGCCCGGCGTCCACGTCCAGACAGGGGATCACTCGTACCGCGACACTCATTTTCTGCGACTCCTCAAACTCCCCGTCCGGGCGCGGCCCCCTCCTTCCGGAGGACGCGCCCGGGTTCCTCGGCGGCCGGCCCACCGGCCTCACTCGCGGTACGCCTCCAGCTCGGCCTCGACCAGCATGCGCGGGTCGATCAACCCGGCCACCCGCACTCCCGTGCAGGCGGGACGGACCTCGCCGAACGTCTCGGCGTGCGCGCGGCCGACCTCGTCGTAGTGCCTGTCGTCGACCACGAAGTAACGGACCCGCACCACGTCGCGACGGGACAGCCCCGCCGTCTCGATCGCGTCCAGGGCGACGCCGAAGGCGGTCAGCGACTGCCGGTAGGCGTCGCCGACGTGCTTGACCTCACCGCCGACGGCGGCGGTGCAGCCCGAGACGATCACCCACGGACCCGCCACCACCGCACGGGCGTAACCATACCGCTCCTCCCAGACACCACCGCTGAACACCCGGGAGCCCGAACGGTGACTTGACGCGTTGTGCCTCACGCGGCGTTCCCTCCGTTCCCTCTCCGCGTCGCGGACGCCCCTTTCCGCGTCACGGACGCCGCGCGCTCACCGCGGCCAGGGCCTCCTGGAGGGTGAACGCCTGGGCGTAGAGGGCCTTGCCCACGATGGCGCCCTCGACGCCGGCCGGGACGAGCGCGGCCAGGGCGCGCAGGTCGTCCAGGGAGGAGACGCCGCCGCTGGCGACGACCGGCCTGCCGGTACGGGCGCAGACCTCGCGCAGCAGGTCGAGGTTGGGGCCGCGGAGCGTTCCGTCCTTGGTGACGTCGGTGACGACGTAGCGCGGGCAGCCGTCGGCCTCAAGGCGCTCCAGCACCTCCCACAGGTCGCCGCCCTCCTGCGTCCAGCCCCGGGCGGCGAGGGTGGTCCCCCGCACGTCCAGGCCGATCGCGATCCGGTCGCCGTACTCGGCGATGATCTTGGAGCACCAGGCGGGGTTCTCCAGCGCCGCGGTGCCGATGTTGACCCGGCGGCAGCCGGTGGCCAGGGCCGCCTCCAGCGAGGCGTCGTCGCGGATGCCGCCGGACATCTCGACCTTGACGTCGAGCGCGCCCACCACGGAGGCGAGCAGCTCGCGGTTGGAGCCGCGCCCGAAGGCGGCGTCGAGGTCGACCAGGTGGATCCACTCGGCGCCGGCCTCCTGCCAGGCGAGCGCCGCGGACAGGGGGTCGCCGTAGGAGGTCTCGGTGCCTGCCTCGCCCTGGACCAGGCGGACCGCCTGGCCGTCGGCGACGTCCACGGCGGGCAGCAACTCTAGCGACATCTGTTCAGGACCTCCGGTCGAAGACAAGGACAGCAAAAAGTGGTGCGAAAAGCATCGAGAGAACAAAAATCCCGAGCCGTGCGATCCAGACGGCCGCCAGACGAGACCGCTCGGCCTCGCGAGCGGCTCCGCGCCTGGCCCGCTCCTCGCTCATGAGACGCTCATTCGCGGAGGGCTCACGTGACGGTGGCGAGCCAGTTGGCCAGAAGACGCGCCCCGGCGTCCCCCGACTTCTCCGGATGGAACTGGGTGGCCGTCAGCGGGCCGTTCTCCACCGCCGCGACGAACGGCACACCGTGCTCGGACCAGGTGACGAGGGGGTCGGTGAACCCGGGGCCCGCCTTGAGCCTCCAGTCGCGCACGCCGTACGAATGGACGAAGTAGAACCGCGTGTCCGCCTCAAGACCGGCGAACAGCACCGAGCCCTCGGGAGCCCTGACCGTGTTCCAGCCCATGTGGGGCAGGACCGGCGCGTCGAGCCGCTCGACGGTACCGGGCCACTCACCGCACCCCTCGGTCGTGACGCCGTGCTCGACCCCCGTCTCGAAGAGGATCTGCATGCCGACGCAGATGCCGAGCACCGGCCGGCCCGCCGACAGGCGGCGGTCGATGATGCGGTCACCGCGCACGGCGCGCAGGCCGGCCATGCAGGCGGCGAAGGCGCCGACCCCCGGGACGACGAGGCCGTCGGCCTCCATCGCCTTGGTGTAGTCGGAGGTCACCGTGACGTCCGCGCCGACCCGGGCCAGCGCCCGCTCCGCCGAGCGGAGGTTGCCCGATCCGTAGTCCAGAACCGTTACGCTCGCCACCAGAGCACCGCCGCGGTAGTAGCCATGGCCGCGAGCGCGCCGAGCAGCAGCGCCCCCGCCTTGAGCCCCTGCTTGAGAAAGGACACGACCCCGCCGACGAGGAACAGGGCCACGAAGGCCATCGCGATGGCCGTCCAGTTGCCCGTCACGGTCTCCCCTTCGCCGGGCGCCCGCTCACAGCACACCCTTGGTGCTCGGCACCCCGGTGGCCCGGGGGTCGGGCTCGCAGGCCTCGCGCAGCGCCCGCGCCAGAGCCTTGAACTGCGCCTCCACGATGTGGTGGGCGTTGCGGCCATAGGGGACGTGGACGTGCAGGCAGACCGCGGCCTGGGCGACGAACGACTCCAGGATGTGCCGGGTCATCGTCGTGTCGTACTCCGGGCCGATCATCGGGGCCATGCCCTCGGGCTCGGTGTGTACGAGGTAGGGGCGGCCCGACAGGTCGACCGTGACCTGCGCGAGCGTCTCGTCCAGCGGACAGGAGGCACTACCGAAACGCCTGATACCCGACTTGTCACCCAAAGCCTGACGGAACGCAGCGCCCAGGGCGAGCGCGGTGTCCTCGATCGTGTGATGGGAGTCGATGTGGAGGTCACCCTCGGTCTTCACGGTCAGATCGAACAGGCCGTGCCTGCCGAGCTGGTTCAGCATGTGGTCGTAGAACCCGACACCGGTCGACACATCGGCGTACCCCGAGCCGTCGAGGTTGACCTCGACCAGCACCGAGGTCTCCTTGGTGGCCCGCTCGACGCGGCCGAGGCGCCCCGCGCCCCCGGCTCCGGCAGGACTGTTCACAGCGTTTCCTCCAGGGCGGCGCGGAAGGCCGCCATCTCCTCCGCCGTTCCGACGGACACGCGCAGCCACCCGGGCGGGCCCACCTCGCGGATCAGCACTCCGCGATCAAGGATGCCCTCCCAGACGGCGCGCCGGTCCTCGAAACGGCCGAACAACACGAAATTGGCGTCGGAGTCGGCGACCTCCAGCCCCCGGCCGCGCAACCACGCCACCGTCGCGTCCCGCTCGGCCCGCAGCGCCGCGACGGTGCCAAGCAGCTCGGCCCTGTGGGCCAGCGCCACGCGCGCCGCCTCCTGGGTGAGGCTGGACAGGTGGTACGGCAGGCGCACCAGCAGCAGGGCCTCGATCACCGCCGGGTGCGCGGCGAGGTAGCCGAGCCGGGCGCCCGCCATGGCGAACGCCTTGGACATCGTCCGCGTGACGATGAGCCGGGGGTGATCCGGCAGCAACGTCAGCGCCGAGGGCGTGCCCGCGCGGGCGAACTCGAAGTACGCCTCGTCCACGACGACCATGCCGGGCGCGGCCTCGACGATCCGGGCGATCACCGCCGGGTCGAGCGCGGTTCCGGTCGGGTTGTTGGGCGAGGTCAGGAAGACGACGTCGGGCCGGTGCTCCCCGATCAGGGCGACCGCCTTGTCCGGGTCGATCCCGAAGTCCTCCTCACGGGCCCCGGCGATCCACTCCGTCGAGGTCCCGGTGACGATGATCGGATGCATCGAGTAGGAGGGCTCGAACCCGAGGGCGGTACGGCCGGGGCCGCCGAACGCCTGGAGGATCTGCTGGATCACCTCGTTGGAGCCGTTGGCGGCCCAGACCCGCTCGGCGGTCAGGCCGTGACCGAGGTAGGAGGCCAGTTCGCCGCGGAGGGCGAGCGCGTCGCGGTCGGGGTAGCGGTTCAGGCCGGCCGCGCCGAGCCGTACGGCCTCGGCCAGGTCGGCGGCCAGGGAGTCCGACGGCCCGTAGGGGTTCTCGTTGGTGTTGAGCCGCACCGGGACGTCGATCTGGGGGGCGCCGTAGGGCGACCGGCCCCGGAGGTCGTCCCGGATCGGCAGGTCCTCGACCCTCATGACGGGATCTCCCAGCCGAACCGGGCGCGGATCGCCGCCCCGTGCGCGGGCAGGTCCTCGGCGTCGGCCAGGACGCACACGTGGGCGGCGGCCTCGGCCAGCGCCTCGCGGTCGTAGTCGACGACGTGGATCCCGCGCAGGAACGTCTGCACCGACAGCCCCGAGGAGTGGCAGGCGCAGCCGCCGGTGGGCAGCACGTGGTTGGAGCCGGCGAGGTAGTCGCCGAGCGAGACGGGCGCGTAGGCGCCGACGAAGACCGCTCCGGCGTTGCGGACGCGGGCGGCGATCGCGGGCGCGTTGGCGGTGTGGATCTCCAGGTGCTCGGCGGCGTAGGCGTCGACGACCCGCAGCCCGTCCTCCAGGTCGCCGACCAGGACGATGCCCGACTGGCGGCCGGACAGGGCCTCGGTGATCCGCTCGGTGTGCTTGGTGGCGGCGACCTGCCGGGGAAGCTCACGCTCGACGGCGTCGGCCAGCTCGACGGAGTCGGTGACGAGCACGGAGGCGGCGATCGTGTCGTGCTCGGCCTGGCTGATCAGGTCGGCGGCGACGTGCACCGGGTCGGCCGTCGCGTCGGCCAGGATCGCGATCTCGGTGGGACCGGCCTCGGAGTCGATGCCGATGCGGCCCTTGAGCAGCCGCTTGGCGGCGGTGACCCAGATGTTGCCGGGGCCGGTGACCATGGTGACCGGCGCGCACTCCGCGGTGCCGTAGGCGAACATCGCCACCGCCTGGGCACCGCCGACGGCGTGGACCTCGTCGACGCCGAGCAGCGCGCACGCGGCCAGGACGGCCGGGTGCGGCAGCCCGCCGAACTCCTTCTGGGCCGGGGAGGCCACGGCCAGGGAGGGGACCCCGGCCTCCTGTGCGGGCACGACGTTCATGACCACGCTGGAGGGATAGACGGCCCGGCCTCCGGGGACGTACAGGCCCACGCGCTCGACGGGCACCCAGCGCTCGGTGACCGTGCCGCCGGGCACCACCCGGGTGGTGACGTCGGCGCGGCGCTGGTCGCGGTGGACCAGCCGGGCACGGCGGATCGACTCCCTCAGCGCGGCCTCGACCCGGGGGTCCAGCTCCGCGAGCGCCCGGGAGATCGCCTCGGCGGGCACCCTGGCCGACTCCAGTTCGACGCCGTCGAACCTCGCGGTCAGCTCCCGCACGGCCTCCGCGCCACGATGACGTACGTCCTCGCAGATGATCCGCACCTTCTCCAGGGCGGCCTCGACGTCGAGCTCGGCTCGGGGCAGCACGTCGCGCAGGTCCTCAGGAAGGGTACCGCGCAGGTCGATACGGGAAATCACCCGTCCAGTCTACGGAGACTCGGTAACCACTATTGTTCCGTCCACTTCCTGGACACCCCTTTACATTGTAGATTTTCTACCTCCACTACAATCCCCCCGTGAGCAAGAGCAGGAAGGGCGGCCAGGGCACGCCGGCGACGGTGGCCCTGACCCGGGCCAAGGCGGAGTTCACCCTCCACCCCTACGAGCACGAGGCGGGCGCCCGGACCTACGGCGAGGAGGCCGCCGACGCGCTCGGCGTGCCGTGCGAGCGCGTCTTCAAGACGCTCGTGGCCGAGGTCGACGGCGAGCCGGCCGTCGCGGTGGTACCGGTGTCCGGCAGACTGGACCTGAAGGCCCTGGCCTCGGCGCTGGGCGGCAAACGCGCCGCGATGGCCGAGGCCGCCGCGGTGGAGCGGATGACCGGCTACGTGGTGGGCGGGATCAGCCCGCTGGGACAGCGCAGGGCGCTGCCGACCGTGGTCGACGCCTCCGCGCTGGACTTCGAGACGGTCTACTTCTCCGCCGGCCGCCGGGGGCTGCAGATCGAGACGGCCCCCTCGGAGCTGGTACGGCTGACACGGGCGATCACCGCGCCCATCGGCAGGCCGGGGTAGCCCCCTCACCTTTCCCGGGCCGGAAGTCGTCGAAAGTTGCCGAGGCGCCCGGGCCGGGCCTCGGCGACACTCGCACGCGAGGCCGTACCCGACAGGGGGACAGATGATCTACCTGACCGCCATCGAGATGCTGGAGCTGCTGCGCGCCGGGCAGGTCGGCGCGGTCGAGCTGCTCGACGCGCACCTGCGCCGGATCGAGGAGGTCAACCCCCGCGTCAACGCGATCGTCACCCTGACGGCCGAGCGCGCGCTCGCGGAGGCGAAGGAGGCCGACCGCGACCTGGCGCGGGGGCGCGTGCGCGGCCCCCTGCACGGACTGCCCGTGGCGCACAAGGACCTGACCGACACCGCGGGGATCCGCACCACCTACGGCTCGCCGCTGTTCGCGAACCACGTCCCCGAGCACGACTCCCCCATCGTACGGCGGATGCGCGCGGCCGGGGCCGTCACGATCGGCAAGACCAACACCCCGGAGTTCGGCACCGGCTCCCACACCGTGAACGAGCTGTTCGGCGCCACCCGCAACCCCTACGACCTGTCCAGGTCGGCCGGGGGCAGCAGCGGCGGGGCGGCGGCGGCGCTGGCCGCCGGGATGGTCCCCCTGGCCGACGGCTCCGACATGGGCGGCTCGCTGCGCAACCCGGCCTCCTTCTGCAACGTCGTCGGCCTGCGGCCGACGCCGGGGCGCGTGCCGTCGCCGTCGCCGTCGGCGTGGTTCACCCTCGGGGTGGCCGGGCCGATGGCCCGCACCGTGGCGGACCTGGCGCTGCTGATGAGCGTGATCGCCGGGTTCGACGCCGCCTCCCCCCTGACGGTCACCGAGGGGGGTGAGGTCTTCGCCGGCGCCCTGGAGACGGACCCTCGGGGGCTGCGCGTGGCCTGGAGCCCCGACCTGGGCGGGCTGCCGGTGGACGAGGAGACGGCGAGGGTCACCGCGCGGGCCCCGGCGGTGCTCGCCGAGCTGGGCGCCCGGGTGGAGCCGGTGGAGCTGGACCTGTCGGACGCCGAGGAGGCGTTCCGGACCTACCGGGCCTGGTACTACGCGCTCGCCTACGGCGACCTGCCCCGCGAGGCGCTGGGCCCCAACGTGCGCTGGAACGTCGAGCGGGGCCTGGAGGTGACCGGGGCCGGCCTGGCCCGGGCCGAGCGGCTGCGCAGCGGCCTCTACCGGCGGATGGCCCGCTTCTTCGAGACCCACGACTTCCTGGTGGCGCCGGTCAGCCAGGTGCCGCCCTTCCCGGTGGAGGAGCCGTACGTCACGGAGATCGGCGGACGGGCGCTGCCGGACTATCTGGCGTGGATGCGCTCGGCCTACTGGATCAGCGTGCTGCACGCGCCCGCGATCTCGGTGCCGTGCGGCTTCACCTCCGGCGGGCTGCCCGTGGGCGTGCAGATCGTCGGGCGGCCCTTCGACGACCTGGGGGTGCTGCGGCTGGCCCACGCGTTCGAGCGGGCCACCGGGCACGGCGGGCGCCGGCCCGCCTGCCGCTGACCGCCCGTGGAGCCGGCGGCGGGACCGCCCGTGGAGCCGGTCGACCGGCCGTGCTCCCCGGGCACCGGAACGAATCCCGTTACGCTGTCGGAGTGAACGAAGAGGCATGGCTGATCGATCCCTCAGGGCCGCTCCGCGGCGACGTCGAGGTCCGCGGCTCGAAGAACGGCGTCTCGAAGCATATGGTCGCCGCGATGCTGGGCACCGGCGAGAGCACGATCCACAACGCGCCCGACGTGGGAGAGGTGGGGATCACCGCGCAGATGCTGCGGGCGCTCGGCATCGACGTCGAGATCACCCCCCGCGAGATCACGGTCGCCCAGGGGGCGCAGATCAACCCGCACGTGCCGGCCGCGTTCACCGGCCTCAACCGCATCCCGATCCTGATGCTGGGCCCCCTGCTGCACCTGGCGGGCGAGGCGTTCGTGCCGCTGGTCGGCGGCGACCCGATCGGGCGCCGCCCCGTCGACTTCCACGTCGAGGCGCTGCGCGCGATGGGCGCCGAGGTCGAGGTGAGCGACACCGGCGTCCACGCCCGGGCCAAGCGGCTGCGCGGGACGCGCATCGAGCTGCCCTACCCCAGCGTGGGCGCGACCGAGACGATCCTGATGTCGGCGGTGCTGGCGGAGGGCAAGACGGTGCTCAAGGGCGCGGCCATGGAGCCGGAGGTGGTGGAACTCGCCCTGTTCCTCCAGCGCATGGGCGCGCGCATCGAGCTCAGCCCGGACCGGCGCATCGTGATCGAGGGGGTGGAGCGGCTGCGCGGCGCCTCCACCTGGCTCAACGGCGACCGGATCGAGGCGTTCTCCTACCTGGCGGCCGGCCTGATCACCGGCGGTGAGGTACGGGTGCACGGCTGCCCCCAGGACCGGCTGGTCACCGCGATCACCACCCTGGCCCGGATGGGCGCCGAGATGGACATCACCGACGACTACGTGTCGGCGTCGGCCCCGGACGGCCTGCGCGCCGCCGCGGTGCAGACCGACACGCACCCGGGGTTCATGACCGACTGGCAGACCCCGCTGATGGTGCTGTTCACGCAGGCCCAGGGCATGTCGGTGCTGCACGAGACGGTGTTCGAGAACCGCCTGGTCTACGTGCCCGCGCTCCAGAGGATGGGGTGCGAGATCGAGGTCTTCGACGTGTGCCTCGGCGGCCCGGCGTGCCGCTACCACGACACCAACGCCAAGCACTCGGCGGTCGTGCGGGGGGTGTCGAAGCTGCGCGGCGCCGACGTGACGCTCCCCGACATCCGCGCCGGATTCTCGGCCGTGCTGGCCGCCGCGGCGGCGGAGGGCACCTCCACGCTCCGCGGGGTGCACCACATCGAGCGGGGCTACCACCGCCCGTTCGAGCAGTTCGCCTCGCTCGGCCTGCGGATCAGCCGGGAAAAGGTGGGGGAACGGTAAAGCTTCGCGGACGGGTGTTTGCGCTTGATCACCCGGTCGCACGTTACTATCCGTGACAGTGCGATCATCCAAGGTCGGTTACGGTCCCGTCGTGTGCCGGCTGGCGCTCTGCGGCGTACTGGGCGGACTGCTGGCCGCGGCCTCGGCCCTGCCGCTGGTCGGCGGCGCGGGCATCACCGCCAACAAGGTGACGCGCACCTTCATCGACCTGCCGCCCGGCCCGCGTGAGGACCCGCTTCCCGAGCGCACCGTGCTCCTGGACAGGAACGGCAAGCAGTTCGCCCAGTTCTACACGGAGAACCGGAAGATCGTGAAGCTCGACCAGGTCGCCCCGGTCATGCGCGAGGCGATCGTGGCGATCGAGGACTCCCGGTTCTACGAGCACGCGGGCCTGGACATCAAGGGGACGGTCCGGGCGCTGATCACCAACACCCAGGCGGGCGGGGTACGGCAGGGCGGGTCATCACTCACCCAGCAGCTCGTGAAGAACATCCTGATCGAGAACGCCGAGACCGAGGCCGAACGCGACCGGGCCCGTGAGCCGAGCATCAGGCGCAAGGTCAGCGAGCTGCGGTACGCGCTGGCGATGGAGAGGAAGTACTCCAAGGCGGAGATCCTGGAGCGCTATCTCAACATCGCCTACTTCGGCGCCGGGGCGTTCGGGGTCGAGGCGGCGGCGCAGCGGTTCTTCTCGGTCCCCGCCTCGCGGCTGTCCCTGCAGCAGGCGGCGACGCTGGCCGGCGCGGTGCGCACGCCGTACGCGACCGACCCGTCGCTGGGCGGGCAGCGCCGCCACCGCCTGCGCGAGCGCAGGGACATCGTCCTGGACCGGATGGCCCAGCTGGGGACCATCCCCGCGGCCCAGGCGGAGGCGGTCAAGCGCAGGCCGCTGGACATCCACCTGAGGCCGGAGCCGGGCGGCTGCGGCGGCAGCCGGTACTCCTACTTCTGCCTGTACGTCCACCGGGAGCTGCTGAACAACCCGGTGTTCGGCCACAGCCGCGCCGAGCGGGAGCGCCGCCTGGCCCGGGGCGGCATCGTGCTGCGCACCTCCCTTGACCCCACCGCCCAGCGGGCCGCCCAGCGGGCCATCTCCTCGCGGGTGTCCCCCAAGGACACCGAGGTCGCGGCCGAGGCGATGGTGGAGCCGGGGACCGGCCGGATCAGGGCGATGGCCGCGAGCAAGCGGTACGGGCGCAACGCCGGCAACCTCAAGAACGGCCCCAGCACCACCTACAACCTCCCCGCCGACGTGACCCACGGCGGCGGGCAGGGCTTCCAGGCCGGCTCCACCTTCAAGGTGTTCACCCTGGCCACCGCGCTGAAACAGGGGTGGCGCTTCGACGACGGCTTCATGACGCCGGGGCGGTTCGTGCCCGCCGGCGGCTACGTCGACTGCCGGGGGCACCGGGTGAACGACCCCAACGCCGAGATCTTCAACGCCAGCGGCGAGGGCAGAGGCGGGCCGCAGAGCATCTCCACCGGCACCTGGAAGTCGGTGAACATCTTCTACATGATGCTGGAGCGCCGGGTGGGCCTGTGCCAGGTCGTCAAGACCGCCAAGGCGCTCGGCGTGGCCCGCGCGGACGGCACGCCGCTGCGCGAGGTGCCGACCTTCACCCTCGGGGTGAACGAGATGGACCCGGTGACGGTGGCGGCGGCGTTCGCCGCGTTCGGCGCGCGGGGCCGCTACTGCCGCCCGATGGCCATCGTCGACATCGTCGAGCGGGAGGGCACGCGCGTCGCCGTGCCGCCGAGCTGCGGGCAGGCGATCGAGCGGGGCGTGGCCGACGCGGTGAACCACATCCTGTCGGGGGTGTTCACCAAGGGCACCATGACGGGGCAGGGCATCGGCCGCGACGCGGCGGGCAAGACCGGGACGAACAACGGCTACACCTCGGCGTGGTTCGCCGGCTACACCCCCGATCTGGCCGCCGCGGTCAGCCTGGGCGACATCCGGGGCTCCTACCGCTACCCGCTGCGCGATGTGACGATCGGCGACGAGTACTACGGTCAGGTGCAGGGGGCCTCACTGCCCGGGCCGATCTGGGTGTCGTCGATGTCGGGCGCCCTGCGGGACGTCTCCCCGTCCTCCTTCCACCATCCGGACATGGGCCGGTTCGGCGGCGGCTACACCCCCGGCCTGGACAAGCTCCTGGAGGCCGAGCGCCGCGCCGGCGAGCGGCGCGGCGACGAGGCCCGAAGCGGCGCCCCCCGGGCCGACGAGGCCGAGGGGACGCGCGCCCGCCGCGGGGACCGCGGTTACCGCGGCTGGAAGGCCCGGTGGAAGCGGTGGAGGCACCGCCACCGCTAAAGCGCCCGGCACGGGTGGAGCCGCCTCACGCGGCGGCCGGGGCCGCCGCGTGAGGCCTGGGCTATCGGGTGACGAGGGGCTGCCGGGTCGGGAACGGGTCGAAGGGCCGGGCGCCCTTCGCCTGCGCCGCGCCGGACCCGCACGCGGCCCGGACGACGTGCTCGCCGATCGCGGCGTCGATCTCGTGGGGCCGCAACTCGCCGTTGGCGTCGAATCGCTGGTACTTCATCAGGTTGGTCCCGAACGAGATCTGGCGGCGGCCGTCGGGGCTGGACAGCGAGCCGGTGCCCATGCCCCAAACGCCCCCGTCGTGGCCCCAGAACCGGCCGCAGGGCAGGTCCCGGGCGTAAATGCCGAGGCCGTACTCCAGCACGACGTTGCCCTGGCCGTCGGTGATCGGCACCGTGGTCCGCATCTGCGTGAGCTGCGCGGGCTTGAGCAGCCTGCCGCCCAGCAGCGCCCGGTAGAACCGGTTGAGGTCGTCCATCGTCGAGACGATCGCACCGGCCGTGCCCGCCCACGACATGGTGTAGACGCTGTAGTCGCGCGGCGGGTCGATGAACCCGTAGAACGACTCGTAGGCCTTGGAGTGTGGTCCGGGGATGGACGGCGTGCCGGGGAAGGACGTGTCACGCAGCCCGGCCCTGCGGATCACCTGCCGGGTGATGTACGACTCGGCCGGGGTTGCGGTCACCTTCTCCAGCAGCAGCCCGGCGATGATGTAGTTGGTGTTGGAGTAGGACCAGCGCTGTCCGGGCTCGCCCGTGGGCGGGGCGGCCAGGCCGAACCCCACCAGCTCCTCGGGGCGGAAGGCGCGGAAACGGTTGTCGTCCAGGCTCTCGGTGGACCCGCGGAGCAGGGAGGGGAAGGCCCCGGCGATGTAGTCGCCGATGCCGCTGGTGTGGTTGAGCAGCATCCGCACCGTGATCTTCTGGCCGCGCTCGGCGGGGATCAGGTCCGGCAGATAACGGGCGACGGGCGCGTCGAGCTCGATCAGCCCCCGCTCGACCTGCTGAAGGATCGCCACCGCGGTGAAGGTCTTGGTGATGCTGCCGACCCGGTGGAGCATGCCGGGCAGGACCGGCCGCCCGGTACGCACGTCGGCGACCCCGGCCGCCCCTGCCCAGGAGGCGTCGCCGTCGCGCACGCCGGAGTAGACGCCGTACATGCCCGCCTGGTGGATCGCCGCGAGGGTGCGCCGCAGCTCCCGGCGGTCGAGCCCGGCCGCCGCGCCGGGGGGCGCCGCCTCCGGCCGCCCGGACTCCCGCGGCGCCGCGGCGCCGGGCTCCGGCGTGGCCGCCCCGGCACCGGTCGTCGCGGCCGGGGCGGCCGGGGCGGCGGCCCCGGTCACGAGCGTGGCGCTCAGGCCAAGACCGGCGATCGCGAGGCCGCGCCGGGAACGCCGGGAACGCCGTAACCGTAATAAGGGGGTCATCGTCCGCCATCTCCTCACGGTCGGAAAACACGACACCGTGATCGTCGCAATCCGCCGCCGTTCCCGCCTCCCCCTCGGGGAGGAAAGATCCTGCGCATCCGCCGGCGCGGGGAAGGACCCCGGGCGCGGGGCGCCGCCCTCAGGGGAAGGCCACCGGGGAGGAGGCGGACCGCACCAGGACGGCGGGGGCGCCCGAGCCGTCGGCGGGAACCGACCAGACGTCCCGGCCCTTGGCGTACATCACGGTGCGCCCGTCGAGCCAGGCCACCTGGTCGTCGACGCTCGCCGTCTCCGCCAGCGGCGTCTCGCGCATGGTGGACAGCTCCAGCAGGTGCAGCCGCCACATGCGGTCCGGGTCGGAGGAGACCCGTTTCTTGAACACCAGCCGGGTCCCGTCGGACGACAGCGAGGGGCACTCGGCGTTCTCCCTGAGCGTCCGCGCCCGCCACCGGCCGTAGTCGCCCTCGACGAGGTAGGTCTTCCCCCGGGTGGACACGGTGGCGTAGAACCTGTTGTCGTCGGGGGCGAAGGTGACACCCCAGTAGTTGACGTCGGGTGAGTGGTAGCGGCGTCCGTCCAGGGTCAGCGGGATGTCCTCGATGTTGGTGACGGCGTACCCGGTGCGGGTGTCGAGGATGCCGGTCCAGGTGGAGAAGCCGCTCCGGCTGTAGGAGTCGCCGGTGACGAACACCGTCCACGACGCCATCCTGCCGCTGGGCGACATCCGTGCCCGGTTCGGGATGCCGGCCAGTGTGATCCGGCGGGTCTCGCGCATCGAGCGGTCGAGGATCACCGCGTCCGTGCCGGCGAGCGTCCCCCGCCCGGCGACCAGGCAGATCGACGTGCCCCCCGCCGTGGAGAAACGGTCGCAGGCGGGCCCGGCGGCCACGGGGGCCGCCGAGGGAGCGCCGAGCGGCACCCCGGCGACCCGCCCCGTGGCCGTGCGGAACATCAGCCGGCCGGGCCGGAGCCCACCGTCCGCCACCCGCGCCGGGGCGGGATCGCGGTGCGCGGCCCAGGTCGCGTAGCCGCCCGCGCCGCCGCCGAGGACGGCGAGGGCGGCGAGCAGGACCGCCAGGCGCCGGGCGGAGGTCACGGCCGGCTCCCCTCGGCCGGCCGGGCGGAGGTCACGGCAGGCTCCCCTCGGCCGGCCGGGCGCCGGTCCGCAGGCGTACGGGCGTTCTCCCGCGCCGGACCGTCCGGGGCGCGGGCGGTCGTGCCGCACCGGGCCGGGCGGGGTGGTCTTGAGGTCATGCGCGTCTCCTCATCGCGAACCAGGCGCCGG
The DNA here is from genome assembly GCF_014654615.1 of Streptosporangium violaceochromogenes. Taxonomy (GTDB): domain Bacteria; phylum Actinomycetota; class Actinomycetes; order Streptosporangiales; family Streptosporangiaceae; genus Streptosporangium; species Streptosporangium violaceochromogenes. Next base: position 94,879 of record NZ_BNBB01000001.1, read on the forward strand.
GGACGCACACCGCGAGCCCCGCCGCCATGACGGCCAGTCCGGGCGTGCTCCCCCACGCCGTCCAGAGCGCGCCGAACAGGACCGACGACACCAGCCGGGAGGCGGCCTGCCCGGTCTGGAGCAGGGCCAGGCCGCTGCCGCGCAGGTGGGCGGGGAGCATCGGGCCGGCCACGGCCATCAGCACGCCGTCGGTGGCGGCGTAGAAGACCCCCTGCAGGGCGAGCACCGGCCAGAGCCACCCCGGCCCGAGCAGCACGAGGTAGGCGGCGGCCAGGGCGGCGTGCCCGGCCAGGAAGACCGGGACCCGGCCCACCCGGTCGGCGAGCCGCCCGGCGGGCACGGCCAGCAGCAGGTAGACGGCGGCCGTGCCGACCGGCAGCAGCGGGAAGGACGCGGGGCCGACCCCGCCGCTCCGCTGCAGCAGCAGGTAGACGAACGCGTCGCCGACGGTGACCAGGCCGAGGGCCGTGGCCACCGCGCACACCCGCCGGAACGACGGGTCGCGCAGCAGGCCGAGCACGGCGCGCGGCGAGGCCGCCGAGCGCCGGTCCACCGGCGGCGCGGGCCGGTCGCGGACGTACAGGGCCAGCAGCAGCACGCCGAGGACGGCCACGCAGAAGCTGGTCGTGAACACCGCGTCGTAGGCGCCGCCGGTGAGCGTCAGGACGGCGAACGCCGCCGGCGGGCCGAGCAGCGCGCCGCAGGTGTCCATCGCCCGGTGCGTGCCGAAGGCCCGCCCGAGCTCGCCGGGCGGGGCGCTCAGCGAGATCAGCGCGTCGCGCGGGGCGGTGCGCAGCCCCTTGCCGATGCGGTCGGCGGCGATCACCGCGCCCAGCGCCCCGACGGAGCCGCCGGCCGCGAGCAGCACCGGCCTGGAGAGCGCCGACAGCCCGTACCCGGCCCCGGCGACGAGCTTGTGCCGCTGCCCGCGGTCGGCGAGGGCGCCTCCGGCGAGGCGGACCAGCGCCGTCACGCCGAACGAGAGCCCGTCGAGCAGGCCGAACTGCAGCGGGCTGAGCCCGAGGAACAGCGTCAGGTACAGCGGGAGCACGGCCGTGACCATCTCCGAGGAGATGTCGGTGACCAGGCTGACCACCCCGAGGGCGAGCACGTTGGCGGGGACCGCCAGGGAGAGCCGGGGCCGCGGACGGGTGCCGTCCGCGGCCCGGCTTGCCGAGATGTACATCTAGTGGCAGGCGTAGGTGGGGCCGGTGTCCTTGACGGCTCCGTCGGTCCCGATCAGCTGCCAGGAGAAGGCGCCGGGGGCGAAGTTCATCTTGAGCACGCCGTAGACGCCCGTCAGCCGCTTACGGCTGTTGGGCTGGACGTTCTCGACCGGGTACGGCGAGGCGCCGCCCATGCCGCCGATGATCTCCACCATGCCGTTGGGGTCGGCCTGGGCGTCGGGGTTCTGCGGGGCGAACCACTCGTAGTGGTGGTCGTGCCCGTTGAGCACCAGGTCGGCCCGCGCGTCGTAGAGGATCTTCCAGACCGGCCTGCTCACCGGGTCGTTGCCGTGCGAGCCGGAGCTGAAGAGCGGGTGGTGCCAGTAGGCGGCGACGCACTTTCCGGTGTTGGCGGCCAGGTCGGCCCGCAGCCAGTCGAGCTGCGCCGCCTGGTTGAAGTTGTTGGAGTCCAGGGCGACGAAGTGCCAGTCGCCCTGGTCGTAGCTGTAGTAGGTCTTGCCCTGCGGGGTGGCCAGGGAGCCGAAGTAGCTCTTGTACCCGGCGGAGGCGCCCGCCGGGTCGTAGGTCTCGTGGTTGCCGGGGACCGGCCGGGTCTTGCTCTTGAACCTGCCCCAGCTCTGGTCGTAGTACTTCTGGTAGTCCGACAGCCGGCCCTCGTTGTACTGGTTGTCGCCCATGGTCATGACGAAGGCGGGGTTCATCGCCTCGACCTGCGCGGCGGTCTTGGGGTGGGCGCAGGAGGCGGAAGCCGCCGAGCACGGCGCGGCGATGTCCCCGGCCGCCGCGGCGACGAAGCCGCCGCCGCCCGGGGGCAGCGTGGGAGAGGCGGTGGGGGACGCCGTGGGAGAGGCGGTCGCGGTGGGCGTGGGGGTGGGGTCGGGAGCGCCGCCGAAGACCTGGAACTCATACAGGGAGTAGCCGTAGGAGGTTCCCCTGGCCGTGCCGTACACGCGGACGTAGCGGCCCGAGCCCGAAAGGCCCGTCAGGTCGTCCAGGCCGCCGTCGCCGGCGCTCGTGGAGTAGACGGTCGTCCAGGCCGAGGCGTCGTCGGAGACCTGAATCCTGTACGCCCTGCCGTAAGCGGCCTCCCAGAACAGCCTGACGCGGGAGATCGGGACGACCGCGCCCAGGTCGACGCGGATCCACTGGGGGCGGGAGCCGGAGCGCGAGGCCCAGCGGGTGGAGACGAGGTCGCCGTCGACCGCCATGGCCGGCCCGTAGGAGGAGCTGTGACGGGAGGAGGCGGCGACGGGCCTGCCCTGCGACAGCAGGGTCTCGGCGGCCTCGGCGCGGCCCGCGGGCACCAGGGAACCGGCGAGGACGAGCGCGATCCCGGTCAGGGTGAGGGGGACGCGGCGGGGGATGGAGTAAGGCGTCGTTGAAGGCACGAGCTTGTCTCCTGCAAGGGGGGTGAGAGAGCAAGGGCCGCGGGCGCCCGACCGCTGCGCCGCGCGACAGGCGGCCGGACGGCGCGTCCTCGCCGAGCGCTTCACGCCCCCACCGGGACGCCACGCCTGACCGCTTCCCGGCATAGTGGCAAGCGGTCAGGTGGGGTGTCAACGAGGTTAGGAAAGTTTCCTAACTTCCGGATCCCGTCTCAGGCCCCCAGACAGGCGGGGCCCAGAAGCTGTTTCAGGTCGCCCATCAGGGCGGGAGAGGGGGCCACGCGCAGGCGGTCGTCCAGGCGGACGACGGTGGTCTTGGGACCGTTGTGGATCTGGAGGTGGACCTCGGTGGTACCGGGGTGGGCGGTCAGGACCTCCTTGAGCCGGCCGATCACCGGGGGGGTGCAGCGGGCGAGCGGAAGGCTGACGGGCAGCGGGCCGCCGCCCTCGCGGGTGAGGTCCGGGGCGGTGACCTCCATGGCGATGATCTTCCCGACGTCCTCACGCTTGTCCAGGCGGCCCTTGACGAAGACGATCGCGTCCTCGGCCAGGATGGGCGCGCAGAGCTGGTAGGCCGACGGGAAGATCATCACCTCGATGGCGCCCTCCAGGTCCTCCAGCATCGTCAGCACCCAGGTGTCCCCCTTCTTGGTGACCTTGCGCTGGACGCCGGACAGGATGCCGCCCACGGTGACGACCTGGCCGTCCGGGCGGTGTTCGTCCTGGAGCGCGGCGACCGAGCAGTCGGCCCCCGAGGCCAGGATGTGCTCCACGCCGAACAGCGGGTGGTCGGAGACGTACAGGCCCAGCATCTCCCTCTCGAACTGCAGCAGGGTGTTCTTGTCCCACTCCCCCGCCGGGATCTGCACGTCGAAGGTCTGGTCCTCGGTCCCCTCGACGGCGCCGAACAGGGAGTCCTGCCCCTGGGCCTCGTTCTTCTTGATCCCGATGATGCTGTCGACGGCCTGCTCGTGGATCAGGACCAGTCCCTTGCGCTCGTGGCCGTAGGAGTCGAAGGAGCCCGCCTTGATCAACGACTCGATGACCCGCTTGTTGCAGACCACCATGGGAACCTTGCGCAGGAAGTCCTTGAAGTCGGCGAAACGGCCCTTCTCCTTACGCGCGGAGATGATCCCGTCGACCACGTTGCCGCCCACGTTGCGGATGGCCGACAGCCCGAACCGGACGTCCCCGCCGCGCGGGGTGAAGTCGAAGTCGGAGTCGTTGACGTCCGGTGGGAGCACCTTGATGCCCATGCGGCGGCACTCGTTGAGGTAGAGCGCCGACTTGTCCTTGTCGTCCTTGACCGAGGTCAGCAGGGCGGCCATGTACTCGGCCGGGTAGTTGGCCTTGAGGTAGGCGGTCCAGTAGGAGACCAGGCCGTAGGCGGCGCTGTGCGCCTTGTTGAAGGCGTAGTCGGAGAAGGGGAGCAGGATGTCCCAGAGCGTCTTGATCGCCGCGGCCGAGTAGCCCTTGTCCTTCATGCCCTGCTCGAAGGACTCGAACTGCTTGTCCAGCTCGGCCTTCTTCTTCTTGCCCATCGCGCGGCGCAGCAGGTCGGCCTTTCCGAGCGAGAAGCCCGCGACCTTCTGCGCGATGGCCATGACCTGCTCCTGGTACACGATCAGGCCGTAGGTCGTGCCGAGGATGTCGGCCAGCGACTCGCGGAACTCCTCGTGGATGGGAACGATCTCCTGCTGGCCGTTCTTGCGCAGCGCGTAGTTGGTGTGGGAGTTCGCGCCCATCGGCCCGGGCCGGTACAGGGCGCCGACGGCGGAGATGTCCTCGAAGTGGTCGGGCTTCATCAGCCGCAGCAGGGAGCGCATGCCGCCGCCGTCGAGCTGGAACACCCCCAGGGTGTCGCCCCTGCCGAGCAGCTCGTAGGTCTTGCGGTCGTCCAGCGGGAGCTGGAGCAGGTCGATCGCGGTGCCGGTGTTGCCCTCGATCATCTTCAGGCAGTCATCGATGATCGTGAGGTTGCGCAGGCCCAGGAAGTCCATCTTCAGCAGGCCGAGCGTCTCGCAGGTCGGGTAGTCGAACTGCGTGATGATCACGCCGTCGGAGTCGCGGCGCATGATCGGGATGTAGTCGGTCAGCACCTCCGCGGACATGATCACCCCGGCGGCGTGCACGCCGGTCTGCCGGATCAGACCCTCCAGGCCTTTGCCGAGGTCCATCGCCGACTTGACGTCGACGTCCTCCTCGTACAGCTTGCGCAGCTCACCGGCCTCGTTGTAGCGAGGGTGGGAGGAGTCGAAGATGCCCGACAGCGGGATGTCCTTGCCCATCACCGCGGGCGGGAACGCCTTGGAGACCTTGTCCCCGAGGGCGTACGGATAACCGAGGACGCGAGCCGCGTCCTTGATGGCCGCTTTCGCCTTGATGGTGCCGAAGGTGGCGATCATCGCGACCTTGTCGGCGCCGTACTTCTCCGTCACGTAGCGGATCACGTCGCCGCGCCGGCGCTCGTCGAAGTCGATGTCGACGTCGGGCATGGAGACGCGGTCGGGGTTGAGGAACCGCTCGAAGATCAGGCCGTGGGGCAGCGGGTCGAGGTCGGTGATGCCCAGCGCGTACGCCGCCAGCGAGCCGGCCGCCGAACCGCGGCCGGGCCCGACCCGGATGCCGTTGTTCTTGGCCCACATGATGAAGTCGGCGACCACGAGGAAGTAGGAGGGGAACCCCATCTGCAGGATGACGTCCATCTCGAACGCGATCTGCCGGCGGTGCTCCTCGTCGATCCCGCCGGGGAAGCGCCGCTCCATCCCGCGCTGGATCTCCTTGCGGAACCAGCTCTCCTCGGTCTCCCCCTCGGGGACGGGGAAGGTGGGCATCAGGTTCTTGAAACCGAACATGCCGGACGGGTCGACCTTCTCGGCGACCAGCAGCGTGTTGCGGCAGCCCTCGGCCCACAGGTCGGAGGAGTCGACCGCGCGCATCTCGTCGGCGGTCTTGATGTAGTAACCGCTGCCGTCGAAGCGGAAGCGGTCGGGGTCGGACAGCTGCTTGCCGGTCTGGATGCACAGAAGCGCGTCGTGGGAGGTCGCGTCGGACTCGTAGGTGTAGTGGGAGTCGTTGGTGACCAGCGGCGGGATGTCCAGCTCCTTGGAGATGCGGGTCAGCCCCTCGCGGACGCGGCGCTCGATGTCGAGGCCGTGGTCCATGATCTCCAGGTAGTAGTCGTCCCTGCCGAACAGCTCCTGGTAGCGGGCCGCCGCGGCGAGAGCCTCGTCGTACTGGCCCAGGCGCAGGCGGGTCTGCACCTCCCCCGACGGGCAGCCGGTCGTGGCCATCAGCCCCTCGGAGTGCTCGGCGAGGGTCTCGGCGTCCATCCGGGCCCACTTGCGGACGAAGCCCTCGGTGTAGGCCCGCGAGGAGAGCTTCATCAGGTTGCTCAGGCCCCTGGCGTTCTTCGCCCAGATCGTCATGTGGGTGTAGTAGCCGCCGGCGGACACGTCGTCGCGCCTCTGGTGCGGCTCGCCCCACAGCACCGGCTTCTTCTGCAGCCGGGAGGCCGGGGAGACGTAGGCCTCGATGCCGATGATCGGCTTGATGCCGGCGCCGGTGGCCTGCTTGTAGAAGTCGTAGGCGCCGTGCATGTTGCCGTGGTCGGTGATCGCGATGGCGGGCATGCCCAGGTCGCCGACCTGTTTGAACATCTGCTTCAGCCGGGCGGCTCCATCGAGCATGGAGTACTCCGTGTGAACGTGAAGATGCACAAACGAGTCGGCCATGCTGTCTCGTTCCTCCCCCTGGTCGCGTGCCGGCGTGGGAAGCCTACGCGCGTTCGCCCTCTTTACGGGACCCGCCGCCGGGCACTCTGAGCAACGAATGGATACTCTCGGTAACGATGCTGGTGAACTGGCCGTACGGGGGGACCGGTGAAGATCGACGAGGGCTACAGTCACGCGCTCGGCAACCGTCAGGTGCAGATGATAGCGATCGGCGGCGCGATCGGCGTGGGCCTGTTCCTGGGGGCCGGGGGGCGGCTCCAGGCCACCGGGCCCGCGCTGCTGCTGTCGTACACGGCCTGCGGGCTCGCGGCGTTCTTCGTGATGAGGGCCCTCGGCGAGCTGGTGCTCTACCGGCCGACCTCGGGCTCCTTCGTCGACTACGCCTCCGACTTCGTCGGGCCGTGGGCCGCCTTCACCAGCGGCTGGATGTACTGGGTCAACTGGGCCTTCACCGGCATCGCCGAGCTGACCGCGATCTCCACCTACGTGAGCCTGTGGGCCCCGCACTTCCCCCGCTGGATCACCGCGCTCGTGTCGCTGGCGTTCGTGCTGGCCGTCAACCTGCTGTCGGTCCGCCTCTTCGGCGAGCTGGAGTTCTGGTTCGCGCTGCTGAAGGTGCTGGCCATCTGCACGTTCCTGGTGACCGGGCTGGCCCTGGTGCTCTTCGGCGTCCCCCTGGGCGGGAGCGTCGCCGGGCCGGGCAACCTCGTGGCGCACGGCGGCTTCTTCCCCAACGGCCTGCCCGTGGTGCTGATGAGCCTGCAGTCGGTGGTCTTCGCCTACGCCTCGATCGAGCTGGTCGGCATCGCCGCCGGGGAGACGCGCGACCCCGAGCGGGTCATGCCCAAGGCGATCAACGGGGTGATATGGCGGATCGCGATCTTCTACGCGGGGTCGATCCTGCTGCTGGCGACGGTCCTGCCCTGGACGGCCTACGGCCCGGACCGGTCGCCGTTCGTGACGGTCTTCGCCGCGCTGGGCGTCCCCTGGGCCGCCGACGCCATGAACCTGATCGTGATCACCGCGGCCATGTCGTCGTGCAACTCCGGCCTCTACTCCACCGGCCGCATCCTGCGCGCGATGGCCCTCAAGGGCGAGGCGCCGGCGTTCGCCGGGCGGATCGGCTCCCGGCACGTCCCCTACGGGGGCGTCCTCATCACCGCGGGGATGTTCGCCTCGGGGGTGGCCCTCTACTCCTTCGTGCCGGAACGGGCCTTCAACATCGCCACCGCGATCGCCTCGCTCGGAGTGGTCACCACCTGGGGCACCCTGCTGTTCTGCCAGCTCCGGCTGCGCCGGGCCGCCGAGCGGGGCCTGCTCACACGCCCCTCCTTCCGGATGCCCGGCTCGCCGTACACCAACTGGGCAACCCTGGGGTTCCTGGCGCTGGTGGTGTTCCTCATGCCCTTCGCCGACGACGACCAGCGCGTCGCCTTCTTCTGCCTCCCCCTGCTGGTCGCCGCCCTGGCCACCGGCTGGCGGGTGGTCTCCCTGCGCCGCCCGGGCCGGCTTTCCGCCGCCGCGCCCGGCCCGGCCGCGCGGGACCCCCACCCGCGCGCGCCGGTGCCGCCGCTCGACGCGCCTCCCGCCGACCCCCGGGCCGGGACGTGAGGGCCCCCGCGAGGCCCTTTCCGGCGGGGTCCCCGTCCGCCGCGGGGGTCAGGACCGGTCGCCGTTCCGGCGCTCCTCGGCGAGGTGGAGGCCCGCCTCGATGACGGCGTTCATGATGGGGGCCAGCCGCGCCTCGCCGAGGCCGGGGGCGCGGCGGGCCATCTCGGCGACCAGGCGGCGCTCACGCTCCATGTCACGGCCCGCGAAGCCGCCGACGGGCTTGAGTCCCTGGACGACGCCGGCGAGCTCGGCGCGGCGCTCCAGGAGGACGGCCAGGGCCGCGTCGACCCGGTCGATGGCGCCCCGGGCGGCGACGACGGTCCCGGGCGTCTCCGGGCGGGTGAGCGCCCCGACGACCTTCACGGCCTCCTGCGCGGCCAGCGCGGTCCGCTCGGTGGCGCCGGGTGCCAGCAGAAGCCCGTCGGCCCCGGCCGCGACGGCGGCGGCGGCCAGCGCGGGGTCGTCGCCGAGGTCGGCCAGGACCGGGCGGCCGGACCGGTGCCGGGCGGCGCGCATCAGGGCCAGGTCCAGGGCCGGCCCGGCCTGCCGCGTGCGGCTGCCGCTCTCGCAGAGCACGACCCGGTCGTTGCCCTCGGCCACGCAGTAGTCGGCGACGGCGAGCCACTCCTGGAGGGTCGCGGCCGGACCGCGCTGGACGATCACGGGAAGGCCCAGCCGGGCGACCGCCCGGACCAGCCCGAAGTCCTGCATCCACGCCGCGCCCACCACCACGCCGTCGGCGGCCTCCGCGATCTGCGGCAGATCGGCCGCCGAGAACGGCTCCACCACGACCGGCCCGGCCCACCCGGCGCGGACCGCCGCCACGGCGTCGGCGGCCGGCGTCCCGCCGTGGTGGTCGCGCAGGCCGATCCGGCGGGCGTCCGTCCCGGGGCCTCCGATCACCACGGCCGGCCCCTCGCCCACCGTGAGCGTCCCAATGCGAACGGTTCCGCGCTCCAGGTGTGCGGTCAACGACATCTCGGCTCCCATGAATCAGCCGGGCGCGGATCCGCGCCCGGCGCGTGGAACAGGAAACGAAAAAGGCAGAGACTGTGGCGTCTCTGCCCTGGGCCGGCTCCGGATGGTCGTTACGTCACGCGGTCACGACCGGCTCCTCGGAGCCGGCTCGGTAAACGTGAAATATCCGGTCATGGGAATGACGATAAGCCATCTCCCGTACGGCCGCCACTTCCCGGACAACGCATCTCAGGGTATGGACGCCGGGACTTCGCGAGAGTCGATCACGCGGCCCGGCCTGTGAGAGGATTTCGATGGCCTGGAAGGGGGAGATCCGGTTGACGGCCGAGACACCGCGCGAAAGACGTCGCGTCGCCGCCCGCTACCACCTGATCGAACCCATCGGCCGCGGCGGCATGGGCATCGTCTGGCGCGCCCACGACGAGCTTCTCGATCGTGAGGTGGCGGTCAAGGAGGTCCGCTACGCCGACATGCTGGGCGAGAGCGGCCAGGAGGACTTCAACCGGCGCACCAAACGCGAGGCGCGGGCCGCGGGACGGCTGACGCACCCGAACGTGATCGTCGTCCACGACGTCGTCGAGGAGGACGGCAAGCCCTGGATCGTCATGCAGCTGGTGGAGTCCCGGTCGCTGGGCAGGGTCCTGCGCGAGGACGGGCCGCTGCCGCCCGCGCGGGTGGCCGAGATCGGCCTGCAGGTGCTGGACGCCCTGCGCGCCGCCCACGCCCAGGGCGTGCTGCACCGCGACGTCAAGCCGGAGAACGTCCTGCTGGCCGACGACGGCCGGGTGGTGCTGACCGACTTCGGCATCGCGACCCTTGAGACCGAGACCGCGCTGACCATGACGGGGATCGCCGGCACGCCGGCGTTCATCCCGCCCGAGCGGATCAAGGGGGGCAGCGCGCAGCGCGAGTCCGACCTGTGGTCGCTGGGGGCGACCCTGTACACGGCCGTCGAGGGCAGGCCGCCCCACGACCGGGGCGGGGCGCTGCCGACCATGCACGCCGTGCTGAACGACGAGCCCGAGACGCCGGTGCGCGCCGGGCGGCTGACCCCCGTCCTCGAAGGGCTGCTGCGCAAGGACCCCGAGCTGCGGATGTCCGCCGAGGAGGCGGCCAGGCTGCTGCGCGAGGCGTCCGGGGGCGGCGCGGGGCGGCAGGCGCCTCCCCGCACGGCCGTCATGCCGGCGACCTCCGACGAGGCCACGGCCGAGACCGACCCGGGCATCGCCTACCGCCCGCAGGACCCGCCGGTGACGGGGGCCAAGCTGGGCGCGGCCGCCCCCCTGCCCGCCGCGGGCCCGCCGGCCCCCGCCGCACACCCGGCCGTCCCCGCCCCGCCCGCGCCGCGGCGGCCCCAGGAGCCGCGGGACGCGCGGAAGCCGTCCCCCTCCCCGCCCGCCGGGACGGGCCCCGCGCCCCGCGACACCTCGGCCCCCTCCCGGGGCCCGGGGCCCGTCGCGCCCGCGGGGCGGGGTACCGACGAGCCTCCCCTGCCCCCTCTTCCCCGGTTCGCCCCGGCCGCGCGGCGCAACCCCGTGCCCGGCACCCGCCCGTCCCCGGTGTCCGCGTTCTCACCGCCGGCCCTCTCACCGGCCTCCTCACCCGCCCCGCCCCCGTTCCCCCCTCCGGACGGGCCGCTCCCTCCCCTCTCCGCGCCGCCCCCCGCGCCCGGTTCCTGGGCCTCGCTGAAACGGGGGCTGGTGATCCTCCTGCCCGTGCTCATCGTGGTCGGGGTCGTCGCCGGCTGGCTCGGGATGCGCGAGGGCCAGGCCGACGGCGACCCGTCGCACCGCCCGAGCGCCCCGGCCGAGCCGGCCGAAAAGGACGGGGAGAAGGGGAAGGGGGAGACGTCACCCTCCCCCTCCGAGCCGGAGCCGTCCCCGAGCGCCACCCCCGCCGCCTCCAAGGACGGCTCCGCCCTCCCGGACGGCTGGCATCTGCACAAGGACTCCAACGGTTTCTCGGTCGGCCTGCCCAAGGGATGGGACGTGGACAAGCGGTCCGGGCAGTCGGTGTGGTTCCGCGGCCCCGACCGGGTGAGCTACCTCCTGATCCAGTACACCGACTCCCCCGGCCCCGACCCCAAGAAGGACTGGCAGGAGCAGGAGCGGTACAGCCGGAGCAGGTTCAGCGGCTACGAGCGGATCCGCATCGACAAGGTCGACTACATGAAGAAGGCCGCCGACTGGGAGTTCACCTGGAACATGAGCTCGGGCAAGGCCCGGGTGATCAACCGGGGGTTCGTGACCAAGGGCGGCAGAGGGTACGCGATCTACTGGCACACCAGGGCCGACGAGTGGGAGAAGAACCTCGGCCTCTTCAAGGGGTTCACCGCGACCTTCTCCTCGAAAAAGTAGAGGCCGTCCCAGCCCGGCTACGATGCGGGGGTCGAAGGGGCGATAAGGAATGACCGAACGGAAGGTGGCGGGCCGCTATCGCCTGCTCGAACCCATCGGCGAGGGCGGGATGGGCGTCGTCTGGCGCTCCCACGACGAGCTTCTCGACCGGGTCGTGGCGATCAAGGAGGTCCGTCACCGCGGCGTCGACGACGCCGCGCGCGCGGACCTGAACCGCCGGACGATCCGGGAGGCCAGGAGCGCCGGGCGGCTCGACCACCCGTCCGTGATCGTCGTGCACGACGTGGTCGAGGAGGACGGCCGGCCCTGGATCGTCATGCAGCTCGTCCGGTCCCGCTCGCTGGGCGCGGTCGTCCGCCGGGAGGGGCCGCTGCCGCCCGCGCGGGTGGCCTCGGTCGGGCTGCACGTGCTGGGCGCGCTGCGGGCCGCGCACGCCGCCGGGGTGCTGCACCGCGACGTCAAGCCGGAGAACGTCCTGCTGGCCGACGACGGCCGGGTGGTGCTGACCGACTTCGGCATCGCCTCGATGACGCAGGAGAGCGGGATCACCCGGACCGGCGGGATGGTCGGCACCCCGGCGTTCCTGCCCCCGGAGCGGCTGCACGGCCTGCCCGCCACCCCCGAGTCCGACCTGTGGTCCCTGGGCGCGACGCTGTACGCGGCGTTGGAGGGCCGGCCACCGTTCGAGCGCGCCACGGCCGCCGCGACCATGATGGCCGTCCTGCAGGGCGAGCCCGCCCCCATGCGCCACGCCGGAGCCCTCCCAGCGGTGATCACCGGCCTGATGGTCAGGGAGCCCGTCGCCCGGATGAGCGCCGACGAGGCCGAGGCCCTGCTCGCCCAGGCCTCCTCGGGCCGCGCCACCGAGCACCCCGACACCCCCACGCGGTATGGCGGAGCGGCACGGCGGCACGATCCCGCCCGACCCCCCGAGTGGTACGGCGAGCCACGGCACTCAAACAATCCCATACACCCCGAAGCAGCACCTCACCGGGGTGATCCGGCCTGGTCCGCCGAGCCGGCACGGCACGGCGGCACGGCGCCCGGCGTCCCCTCCCGCGACGGCCCCACCCGCGACGGAGGGTTCCCCGCCGCCGGGGGCGGGCCCCTGGGGCCTCCCAGGACCGGGATCAGGCGGCCGGGCGCCGGGCGGCTCGCGCTCGCGGCGGGGGTGCCGGCGCTCGCCGTGGCGATCGGGGTCGGCGGATGGCTGATGTTCCGGGAGACCGGAACGGTGCGGAGGCCGCCGGTCGCGGCCGGCTCCCCCGGCGGGACGACCTCCTCCGCCCGGCCGCCCGAAAGCCCCGGCCCCGGCCCCGGCACGTCCTCCCCCCGGGTGTCCCCGCCGGTGTCCACCCCGGTGCCCACGCCGGAGGCCGGCCCCCGGCTTCCGGAGGGCTGGCGGCGCTACCGGGACCCGGTCATGGGCTTCACCGTCGGACTTCCGGCCGGCTGGAGCGGCAAGCGCTTCTCCGGCCGCGACAGGGTGGAGTTCCGGGCCCCGGGAGGCCGCGCCTTCCTGTGGATCGAGTCCACCGAGGACCCCGAGACCCACCCGGTCAGGCACTGGGAGAAGGTGGAGCGGGGCGGCCTGGCCAGGAAGATCTGGCCGGGCTACGAACGCCGGGGCATCACCCCCTTGCGCTATCTGGGGGGGCCGGCCGCCGACTGGGAGTTCACCTACCTGCGGAACGGGGTCGCGACCCATGTCCTGGACCGGGGGTTCCGCACCTCCTCGGGCCGCCCCTACGCGATCTACTGGGAGAGTCCGGAGGCCGAGTGGGACCGGACGTTCTTCGACGGGTTCACAGAGACCTTCCGGCCCTGACGGCGGGCGGCCGGGAGCCCCAGGCACGGCTCATCCGCCCGGGTATCGGCAAGACCGGAAAATCTCGGGGATGACGAACGTAATCTCATTCTCATGGAGAAGTCCACACGCTCCGCAGCGATCAGAGACGGCCTGGGGGTGGGGGTGGCCGTGGGACTGGCCGGGCTGGCGTTCGGCGCCACCGCGGTCACCTCGGGTCTGAGCGTCGCCCAGGCGTGCGCCCTGAGCCTGTTCGCCTTCACCGGCGCCTCGCAGTTCGCCATGGCCGGCGTCGTCGCGGGCGGCGGCAGCCTGCTGGCCGGCACGGCGGGCGCGCTGCTTCTGGGCGTCCGCAACGGCCTGTACGGTCTGCGCATGGCCGACCTGCTGGGCGTCCGGGGCCGGCGCGCGCTCCCGATCGCCCACGGGGTGATCGACGAGACGACCGCGGTGGCGCTGGCCCAGCCCGACAGGGAGTCGGCCAGGACCGGCTTCCTCGTCACGTTCGTCAGCCTCTATCTGGTCTGGAACCTCACCACCCTGATCGGCTCGGCGGGCACCTCCTGGGTGGCCGACCCGGCCGCGCTGGGCCTGGACGTGGTGGGCCCGGCGACGTTCCTGGCCATCCTGTGGCCCCGGCTCACCGGGAACGATCCACAGAGCCGTACGCTGCGGCTGATCGCGGCGGGCGGGGCGGCGGTCGCGCTGGCCGCGACCCCGTTCACCCCGCCGGGCGTGCCCGTGCTCGTCGCCGCGACGGCCGTACTCGCCGTGATCCTGAGGAGGAGCCGATGAACGACGTGTGGTGGGCGGTCCTGGCCACCTGCGCGGGGTGCTACGCGCTGAAGCTGGCCGGGCTGTCGGCGCCGCGCAAGGTGCTCGACCATCCGGGGGTGCAGCGGTTCGCGGCGCTGGTGCCGGTGGCGCTGCTGGCCGCGCTGATCGCGGTGCAGACCTTCGCCCACGGCCGCTCCCTTCACCTGGACTGGCCGCGCACCACGGGGCTGGGCGCGGCCGTCGTGGCGCTGCTGCTGCGCGCGCCGTTCCTGGTGGTGCTGACCGCGGCGGCCGTCGTGACCGCCGCGCTGCGCTGGCTGGCCGCCTGACCGGGCCCCCCGTCCCCGTCCCCGTCCCCGTCCCCGTCCCCGTCCCCGTCCCCGTCCCCGTCCCCGTCCCCGTCCCCGTCCCCGTCCCCGTCCCCGAAGGATCCTCGCGGTCCGTCGCGTCTCCCCCGCCCGCGTAGAGCCCCGCCTCCGTAAAACCTCGCCCGCGTAGAGCGACATCGCCCCCCTCCTTGTCATACGTCGTGACAAATCGGATTGTCTGCCGCGTTCACGGGTAGGCGGGGCGCATGTCCGACTCTGAAGAGATCATCGGTGCCCGCTACCGGCTGCTGGAGCACATCGGACGGGGTGGCATGGGCACCGTCTGGCGGGCGAGGGACGAAATACTCGGCCGGGACGTGGCGGTCAAGGAGGTCACCCCTCCGGACCTGTCGAGCCCGGACCACGAGGCGTTCACCGTACGGACTCTCAGGGAGGCGCGCGCCGCCGGCCGGATCGGCCACCCCGGCGTCGCGACGGTCTACGACGTGTTCGAGGAGCGCGGGCGCCCGTGGATCGTCATGCAACTGGTGGAGTCGCGGACCCTCGGGGCGGTGATCAGGGAGGACGGCCCGCTGCCCCCGGCGCGGGTGGCGCGGATCGGGCTGGAGGTGCTCGGGGCGCTGGTCGCCGCCCACCGCGTGGGCGTGCTGCACCGGGACGTCAAGCCCGACAACGTGCTGCTGGCCAGGGACGGCCGGGCCGTGCTGACCGACTTCGGGATCGCGGTCGTCGACGGCGACTCGTCGGTGACCAGGACCGGCGCCCTCATCGGCACCCCGGCGTTCATCGCGCCGGAGCGGGCGAGCGGGGGCCACGCGGAGCTCGCCTCCGACCTGTGGTCGCTGGGTGTGACGCTCTACACCGCGGTCGAGGGACACCCCCCCTTCGAACGCCCCCACCCCCTGGCGACGCTCAGCGCGGTCATGCACGAGGAGCCGGCTCCGCTCAGGCGCGCCGGCCCGCTGGGACCGGTGATCTACGGCCTGCTCCGCAAGGACCCCTCACGGCGTATGTCGGCCCAGGAGGCACAGCTCCACCTGCGGGCGATCGCCAGTGGGGTCCCGCCGCAGGCCACCGCTCCGATCGAACTGCCCGCCCCCGCCCCGGCGGCCGGGCGGACCTCCGGGAGCCCCGCCGCGACGGCCGCCCGCCCGGCGCGGGGCACACCCGCCCCCGCTCGCGGGCGGCGTCCCGCGGTGGCGGCCGTGATCGCGGCGGTGCTCGCGGTCACCACCACGGCGGGCGGCGCGGCCTGGGTCGCCATGACCTCCGCTCCCCCCTCCGCCGAGGTGCCCGCGGCGCGGGTCCCGTCCGGGGACACGCCCGAGACCGGCCGTGCGGAGCCGTCCGCGAGGAAGGACACGGCGGCGCCCGGCGCCGGGCGTGGCCGGGCGCGGAACGTCACCCCGGCCGGGCCGAGCGTCTCGGAGAACGATCCGGGCCGCTCGGCGGAGGGTCCGGGCCGCTCGGACGACGGACGGGACGGCTCCGGCGGGAACGACCGGACCCCGGCGGACGACCGGCCGGATACCTCCGCCGGTGAAAGGCGCGCGCGTGACTCCGGCGGGACCTCCAAGGGCGACCGCACGGATGAGGACCCCGGAAAGGGGCGGGGCCGCGAAGGCGGTGACGGCCACAACGACGGGAAGATCCCCGGAAGCGGCGGGGAGACGGACGGCGGAGCGGAGAAGGGCTCCGGCGACGCGGGCGGCGAGGACGCGTCCGGCGCGGAGCCGTCCGGCCCGGCCGACCCCGGCGACGGACCGCCCGGGCCCCTGGCCGGGGCGCCCAACGGCCCGGAGCACCCCTGACGAGGGCGCGACCGGGCACGGGGTGGGCAATGAGACGGGCACGAAACGGGCATGGCCCGGAGGCTCAGGACTCGTCGGCGACGGCCTTCAGGGCATGGGCCAGGTCGTCGGGGTAGCCGGCCTCGAAGAGGACCCACTCACCGCTCACCGGGTGCTCGAAGGCCAGGGAGACGGCGTGCAGCCACTGCCGGGCGACGCCCAGGCGCGCGGCCAGTGTGGGGTCGGCGCCGTACATCAGGTCGCCGACGCACGGATGACGCAGCGCCGCCATGTGGACCCGGATCTGGTGGGTCCGCCCGGTCTCCAGCCTGATGTCGAGCAGTGAGGCGGCGCGGAAGGCCTCGATCGTGTCGTAGTGGGTGACCGACTCCTTGCCGCCGGCGACCACGGCGAACCGGCCGTCACCGGAGGGATGACGGTCAATGGGCGCGTCGACGGTGCCGCGCAGCGGATCGGGGTGCCCCTGCACCAGCGCGTGGTAGCGCTTGTCGACCGTACGCTCCTTGAAGGCCCGCTTCAGCCGTGAGTAGGCGTGCTCGCTCTTGGCCACGACCATGGCGCCGGTGGTGTTGGCGTCCAGGCGGTGCACGACGCCCTGCCGTTCCGCCGCGCCGCTGGTCGCCACCCGGTGGCCGGTGCCCAGCAGGCCGCCGATCACCGTCGGCCCCGTCCAGCCGGTGGTGGGGTGGGCGGCCACGCCGACGGGCTTGTTGACGACGACGATGTCGTCGTCCTCGTACAGGATCCGCATGCCCGGGACCGGCTCGGCGACCGGCAGGGGAGCGGCGGGCGGCGGCGGCAGGGTGACGTCCAGCCACGCGCCCGCGCGGACACGGTCGGACTTGACGGCGGGTGAGCCGTCCACCAGTACCTCCCCCCCGGCGACCAGCTCGGCCGCGCGGGTGCGCGAGAGGCCGAAGAGGCGGGAGAGCGCGGCGTCGAGGCGCTCGCCCTCCAGCCCGTCGGGGACGGGAAGGCTGCGCCGCTCAGTCATCGCTCTTCTCTTCCCCGTCGTGGGTGCCGTCGATCTGATACCCCCGCCAGGCGAGGAAGACGGCCAGGATCCCGCCGCAGACGATCGCCGAGTCGGCGACGTTGAAGACCGGGAAGCGACCCGGGAACGCCTCGATGAAGTCGACCACGTGCCCCTGGAGCCCCCCGGGGTACCGGAAGACCCTGTCGGTCAGATTTCCCAGCGCCCCGCCGAGCATCAGGCCGAGCGTGATCGCCCAGGGCACGCTGCGCAGGTTGCGCGCGGTGCGCAGGATGGCGATCACGACCCCGGTGGCGATGACGGTGAAGACGATGGTCATGCCGGTGCCGATGCTGAAGGCCGCCCCCGCGTTGAAGATCACCCGAAGCTGGAGCAGCCCGGGGATCAGCACCACCGGCTCCCTGCCTTCGAGGGTCTTCAGCATGACGGTCTTGGTCAGCAGGTCAAGGCCGTAGACGACCACCGCCAGGATCGCCAGGACGGTCACCCGCCGCGCCGCCGGCGGTGCCGCCGCCGGCTCCCCGGCGACGGCACCGCCGGTCAGCGGCGCTCCTCCCGCTGCTTGCAGGCCACGCACAGCGTCGCCCTCGGGAACGCCTGGAGGCGTTCCTTTCCGATCGGCTTGTGGCACGATTCGCACACTCCGTAAGTCCCCGCGTCGATCCGGGCGATCGCTCGCTCGTTCTGCGCGACCAGGTCGCGTGAATTCAGGGTAAGGGCGATCTCGCGTTCCCGCTCATACGTCCGGGCACCGGCGTCGGCCTGATCGTCCCCCGCGCCGTCGGTGACGTCGCTCGACGCGATCTCGCTCTCCGCCCTGGCGATCTCGTGGTTCAACTCGTCGATCTCCCGGGCCAGCCGCTCGCGGACGTCCGCGAGTTCCCTGGCCGACCAGGTGACGGGGGTACCGTCCTCCAGCGGCGCTACCGCGCTACCGTCCGCGCGTGCTGTCGCGGCCATGGCGGCCTCCTTGCTCGAATCGAACCTCGTCCGGTGTGGTGATACGGTGCGGGCAGCTTAGGTCTCTTATAACGGAACGGCAAACGACCCGCCGAGGTGTTTACCACTCCCGTAACATGCGGCCCCCTCTCCCGAATTCCGCCTCCGGCCTCGATATTCGGGGAAGCTTCTCCCCGGCCGTTGCGTTATGGTGTGAGCCTGCAAGGCGTTGATGGGGACGACTACCTCCGAGCCCCTCGCGTGAGCGACCCGGGGACGGTGCGAGCCCGGGGCGATGCCCGGAGGGAAAATCACCCCTGAGCCGCCGGAAGAACGGTCGCCCAGACTCAGTAGAACCGGCAGCGGAACCCGAAGGAAGAGGGCCTCTCCCGAACGGAAGGCCAAGGAGGGTGGTACCGCGGGGCCCGCAGGGTCTCGTCCCTCCACGCCCCTGCCAGCGCCAGCGTGGAGGTCCCGCCCGTCATGTCCGCCTATTTCCGCTCTCTTCCCGCGCAGGTCGACCTGCCCGCGCTCGAACATGAGGTGCTCGGCCGCTGGCGGGACGGCAAGATCTTCGAGCGTTCGGTCGAGCGGAACGCCGACGGCCCCAACTGGGTCTTCTACGAGGGTCCCCCCACCGCGAACGGCATGCCCGGCGTGCACCACGTCGAGGCGCGCGTCTTCAAGGACCTCTTCCCCCGTTACCGGTCGATGCGGGGCTACAACGTCCCCCGCAAGGCCGGCTGGGACTGCCACGGCCTGCCGGTCGAGGTCAGCGTGGAGAAGGAACTCGGCCTCTCCGGCAAGAAGGACATCGAGGCGTACGGCATCGCCGCGTTCAACGCCCGCTGCCGCGAGTCGGTGCTGCGGCACGTGGACGCCTTCGAGGAGATGACCGAGCGGATGGGGTACTGGATCGACCTGTCCCAGGCCTACCGCACGATGGACCCCTCCTACGTGGAGTCCGTCTGGTGGTCGCTCAAGGTCGTCTTCGACAAGGGCCTCCTCACCCGCGACTTCCGCATCACCCCCTACTGCCCCCGCTGCGGCACCGGCCTGTCCGACCACGAGCTGGGGCAGCCCGGCGGCTACGAGACCGTCACCAGCCCCTCGGTCTACGTGCGCATGCCCGCCACCTCCGGCCCGCTCGCCGACCTCGGCGCCTCGCTGCTGATCTGGACCACCACCCCCTGGACCCTGGTCTCCAACACGGCGGTGGCCGTCCACCCCGAGGTGACCTACGTCGCGGCGCGCCCGGCGGGCTCCGGCGAGGTGCTGGTGGTCGCCGAACCGCTCCTGGCCTCCGCACTCGGCGAGGGCGCCGAGGTGCTGGCCTCCTTCTCCGGCGCCGAGCTCGAACACACGGCCTACTCCCGCCCCTTCGACCTGGTCGACATCCCCGGCGCCCACTACGTGGTGCTCGGCTCCTACGTCACCACCGAGGACGGCACCGGCCTGGTCCACCAGGCCCCCGCCTTCGGCGCCGACGACCTGACCACCTGCAAGCGGTACGGCCTGCCGGTGGTCAACCCGATCGGCCCCGACGGTCGCTTCCTCGACGACGTCCCCCAGGTCGGCGGCCTGTTCTTCAAGGACGCCGACGAGGACCTGACCGCCGACCTCGCCCGGCGCGGCCTGCTCCACCGCGGCGGCCACTTCGAGCACAGCTACCCGCACTGCTGGCGCTGCCACACCGCGCTCCTGTACTACGCGCTGCCCGCCTGGTACATCCGCACCACCGCGATCAAGGAGCAGCTCCTCGCCGAGAACGAGAAGACCTCCTGGTACCCCGAGACGATCCAGTGGGGCCGCTACGGCGAGTGGCTGCGCAACAACGTCGACTGGTCGCTGTCGCGCTCGCGCTACTGGGGAACGCCGCTGCCGCTGTGGGTCTGCTCGGCCGACGACTCCCACGTCACCTGCGTCGGCTCGCTGGAGGAACTGGGCCGGATGTCCGGCCGGGACGTCTCCGGGCTCGACCCGCACCGCCCCTACGTCGACGACGTCACGCTGCCCTGCCCCACCTGCGGGGCCGAGGCGCGCCGCGTGCAGGACGTGATCGACGCCTGGTACGACTCGGGCTCGATGCCGTTCGCCCAGTGGGGCGCGCCCTACCGCGACGCCGAGATGCTCGCCGAGGCCTACCCCGCGCAGTTCATCTGCGAGGCCACCGACCAGACGCGCGGCTGGTTCTACTCGCTGATGGCGGTCGGCACACTGGTCTTCGGCAGGTCGTCCTACGAGAACGTGCTCTGCCTCGGCCTGATCCTCGCCGAGGACGGCCGCAAGATGAGCAAGCACCTGGGCAACGTGCTGGAGCCCATCTCGCTGATGGACCGGCACGGCGCCGACGCGCTGCGCTGGTACATGGCCTGCGCGGGCTCGCCGTGGGCGGCCCGCCGGGTCGGGCACGCCGCCCTGGAGGAGATCGTCCGCAAGGTCCTGCTGACCTACTGGAACACCGCCTCGTTCTTCACCCTCTACGCCAACGCCGAGTCCTGGTCGCCCTCCGCCCTGCCCGAGGCACCCGCCCACGGCGAGCGCCCGCTCATCGACCGCTGGGCGCTGGCCGAGCTGCACCGCACGACGGCCGAGGTCACCGCGGCGCTGGACGACTACGACACCGCCCGGGCCGGGCGGCGGCTGGCGGACTTCCTCGACGACCTGTCCAACTGGTACGTGCGGCGTTCCCGCCGCCGGTTCTGGTCCGGTGACGCCGCGGCCTTCGCCACGCTGTACGAGTGTCTGGAGACGGTCACCCGCCTGATGGCGCCGGTGACGCCGTTCGTCACCGACTACGTCTGGGACGTGCTCCGCGACGCCGACGCCCCCGTCTCGGTCCACCTGGCCCCCTGGCCCTCGGTGCGGACCGATCTGCTGGACGACAGGCTGTCGGAGCGGATGGCGCTGGTCCGGCGCCTGGTGGAGCTGGGCCGCTCGGCCCGTGCCTCCAGCGGGGTGAAGACCCGTCAGCCGCTCGGCCGTGCCCTCGTCGGCGCCCGGGGCTGGGGGGCGCTCTCCCCCGAGCTGCGCGAACTGATCGCCGACGAGCTCAACGTGCAGCGGCTGGAGGATCTTTCGGGCATCGAGGCCGACCTGGTCTCGTTCACGGTCAAGCCCAACTTCCGGGCGCTGGGCAGGAGGTTCGGCTCACAGACCGCCTCGGTCGCCTCGGCCGTCTCCGCCGCCGACCCCGCCGAGCTGGCCCGCGCGCTCCGCTCGGGGACGACGGTGACGGTGGAGGCCGGTGAGCTGGGACCGGTGGAGCTGAGCGCCGAAGAGGTGATCGTCACCGAGCAGCCGAGGACCGGCTGGGCGGTGGAGACCGGGGCCGTGGACACCGGGACCGGCGAGACGATCGCCCTCGACCTGACCATCACCGACGAACTGCGCCGCTCCGGTCTGATCCGCGACGTCATCCGCCTGCTCCAGGACACTCGCAAGTCCACCGGCCTGAACATCTCCGACCGGATCGACGTGTGGTGGTCCGCCACCGACGCCGAGCTGGCCCGGGCGCTGCGCGAGGAAGGGGGGACGGTGGCCGGCGAGGTCCTCGCCGTCTCCCTCACCGAGGGCGGCACCGGCGACCTGCCCACCCACCACGACGCCGACCTCGGCCTGACCTTCCAGCTCCGCCGCGCCGTCTAGGACGGCCGCCCGAGGAGGCCGTCCGGCGGACGCCGCGGACGGCCTCAAGGGGATACGTGCCCTTGACGAAAGGGGCCCGGGGAAAACCCCGGGCCCCTTCTCGGCGCCGTGGACCGGCCGTGATCCAGGTGGCGTGGCGCCGCGGTCTAGGTGGTGTCGCGGCAGACGGAGCAGCTGCTCATGCCCGCCTCCCGCGCGGCGGCCGACGTCATGGCCTCGACACCGCTGGCGTCCACGCCCTTGATGAGAGGGCAGGCGGAGGTGTGGAAGCGCCGGGTACCGACGATGACCTTGACCGTCTCCTCGCCGCCGGCCTCCTCCGGACGTTCCCGGACGGCGGGGATCCCGCGCGGAGCGGTGTCGGTGTCCTCACCCTCCCCGCCCGGGGCCTCTTTGGAAGGGCCCCCCTTCGCCTTTCCCTTCGCCGGGGACGCCTTGGCGGGCGTCTTCGCGGGGGGCGTCCTCGCGGGCGCCTTCGCCGGGGATTTCGCGGAGGCCTTGGCGGTGGGCGGCGCGGAGCCCCCGGACGCGCCGGAACCCGCCTCGGGCCCGGACGGAGCGGGATCGCCCGGCCCGCCCCCGGTGCCGCCGGCGGCGGCGACCGGAGTCTTGGCCTTGCCGTCCTTGTCAGGCTTGCCGGCCTTACTCGGCGTGCCGGGCTTACCGGCCTCGCCGGATGTGCCGGGCTCGTCGGCCGGGGACGTCACCTCACGGGTGAACCAGCTGGTGGCGTTGGGGTCGGGAGAGCTGCCGGCCTCGGGGATCGGGAACCGGAGGGGGAAGGAGAAGGGTTCGGCGGCCCGCAGGGGCGGCGCCACAGGTTCCGGATCCGGTCGCTCCTGCTCCCGCCGCGGCCGGTCGCCCTCCTGGGGGCGGGCCTTCTCCCGGCCCTTCTCCGAGGGGGCGGCGGCACCCTGGACATAGGGCCGGGTCACCGACGCCTCCCGGGGCCCGGAGTCGGCGGAGGGGTCGCGGGGGGAGGCGAGACGGGCCGTGGGCTCGCCGGGACCGGTCTCACGCGCGCCGGTGGCCGCGGAACCCGCCCGCGCGGGCGCGGGAGAATCCTGGGCCTGCGGAGACTGGATCTGCGGGGACCGAGCCTGCGGGGAGACGTCCTGCGGCGAAGCCGCCGCGGTGAACTCGGGCAGACACGCGGTACAGGGCGTGAAGCCCTCCTCACGCGCCTCCTCGCGAGTGAGCTCCTCGTGCTCCCTGCCGTCCAGCCCGCGGCATCCGGCGACGTGGTACCGCCTGCGGCCGGGGACCACCAGGACGATCGCGTTGTCGTCCGGCACCCCCCGCATCGCGCCGGGAACCTGCCCGGCGGCCGCCGGGCGGCCCGTGGCGACCCGCCGCGCACCGGGCGGGGTCGTCGTGTGCGGAGCCGGGGAAAGGGGCGGGTTCGGCACCAGAGGCACCCGGGGCAGAGGCCCGGGTGGGACCGGCGCCCTCGGCGGGAGGTAGGGAACCGTCCCGGCACGACCGCCGCCGGGAAACAGCTCGTGGCGACGTAACAACGCCCCGATCACCAGGAAGACCGCGGACAACACACTGACCGCGATCGACCACATGACCAGAAACGGCTTGGCCAGCACGAACCCCGCGATGAGCAGGACAATGGCCGTGAGGACCAGACCAGCGCTGATAAGGATCACAGAGAGACTCCCCGGATCGGGTCAGGGGGGTGACCCGGCACCCTAGCGGCGGTCGTTGTGCGGACCGTCAACACCCTGGAAGGCTCCCGAGTGCTGCACCGGCTCACCACCGAACGGCCCGGGGGCGCCCTGCATGGACGGCGCTCCGGCCTGGGTCACGGCGTGCGGCATGGGCGGCGGCCCGCCCACCATCGGGAAGGCCCCGCTGCTCTCGGCGGCCACGTTCAGATCGGCGAGCTGGTTCTCCAGGTACAGCTTCAGGCGGCTGCGGTACTCTCGCTCGAAGCTGCGAAGCTCCTCGACCTTGCGCTCAAGCTCGTCACGGGTCTGCACCAGCGAGCCCATGGCCTGGCGGTGACGCTCCTGGGCGTCGCGCTCAAGCGTCTCGGCGCGGGCTCGGGCGTCGCCGATGACCTGCTCGGCCTGACGGCGGGCCTTGCCGAGGATGTCGTCGGCCTCGCGGCGCGCCCGGGTCACCGTCTCGTCCGCCTCCCGGCGGGCGTCGGCGATCGCCTGGTCGGCGGTCTGCTGGGCGAGGGCGAGGACGCGTGCCGCGGTGTCCATGTTGTCCTCGGCCGGGGGCATCCCCATGGCCACGGGCACGGGCTGCTGGTGCTGCACGGGCTCCGGAGGCCGGATCGGCTCCGGCTGCTGCATCATCATCTCCGGTTTGGACTCGGCGACGGGGGCCGAGGCCATGTTCATCCCCATCCCGCCGGGCACCTTACCCCGCAGACACTCCGTCAGCTTGGCACGGAGTTCCTCGTTCTCCTGGATGAGGCGGTCGAGCTCGGACTCGACCTCGTCGAGGAAGGCGTCCACCTCCTCCTCGTCGTAGCCCGGCCTGAGCCGGGTCGTGCTGAATTGCTTGTTCCGCACATCAGCGGGTGTCAGCGGCATTTTCGGTCTCCTTGGCGCGCTTGGAGTCTGTCCGGAGGACGGTACCCGTCAAAGCGCGGACACGAGTTGGATCAAGACCAAGACCCCAATGAACAGCATTGCGAAGCTTAGGTCAAAGGCCACCGTACCCAACCGGAGTGGCGGAATGAAACGGCGGAGGAACTTGAGAGGTGGGTCGGTCAGTGTGTACACGACTTCCGCGATCACCAGGACGACCCCCGTGGGACGCCACTGACGTGCGAAGGACTGCACCGTCTCAAAGATCATTCTACCGATCAGCAGAACCAGGTAGAGGGACAGTGCCGCGACCAAGATCTCACTAACGATCCCCACGGTCTGTCCCCGCTTCCACTCTGCTCCGCCGTCCCCGGTCTCGTCGGGACCTGCCCGGCCGGTTACTGTTCATGGTGGAACTCTAGCTCTGGTTGAAGAACCCGCGTTCCGCGATTCGAGCCTTGTCCTCGGCGGTCACCTCAACGTTGGCAGGGGACAACAGGAACACCTTGTTGGTAACACGTTCAATGCTGCCATGTAGGCCAAAGACAAGACCTGCCGCGAAATCAACAAGTCTCTTGGCGTCGCTGTCAACCATCTCGGTCAGGTTCATGATGACCGGGGTGCCGTCGCGGAAGTGCTCACCGATGGTCCGCGCCTCGTTGTACGTGCGGGGATGAAGCGTGGTGATGCGGGCCAGGTCGGTCGTCCGGCGCTCCATGACAGCCGTCGCGGGACGCGGAGCGGGGACACCCGGGTCCGTCTCGTCGTCGCGGTCGTGGACCGTGACAGCCCTTTCGTCACCGGCCCTTCGCCCGTCGTCGAAATCCTCGTACTCGTCGTCGGGATAGCTGTCGTACCTCTCGTAGCGGTCGTCCTCCACAAGACCGAGGTAGACCGCCATCTTGCGCATCGCGCCGGCCATCGCTACTTCTTCCTCCGCCTTACCTCGATGTGACTGGGGCGGTAGCCACACCCCCTTGGAGCTCACCACCGATCGACCTCTATCCGGATAGGTGGACGCCAAGGTCCACTTGGAGGGACATTACCTGACGAAGGGCTTCCTGCGACCGAGCAACGCCGTACCGACACGCAGGTGTGTCGCGCCGTTCGCGACGGCCTCGGCCAGGTCACCGCTCATCCCCGCGGAGATGACGCCGGCCTCCGGATGGTCGGTCCGTACGACCTGCGCGATCTCCCTCAGTCTCGCGAACGCCCTGCCCGGTTCCTCCCCGAGCGGCGCCACGGCCATCACCCCGCCCAGCCGCAGGCCCGGGGCCTCGGCGAGGACGTCGGCCAGAGGCGCCACCTCCGCCGGCCGGGCACCGCCCCTGGCCGGATCGTCGTCCAGGGCCACCTGCACCAGGCACGTGATCGTCCGGCCCGCCCTGACCGCCTCCCCGCTGAGCGCGGTCACCAGGCGCGAACGGTCCACCGAGTGGACGACGTCGGCGTAGCGGACCACCGAGCGGACCTTGTTGGTCTGCAACTGACCGATGAAGTGCCAGGTCAGGTCCAGGTCCGCGCATTCGCGAGCCTTGACGCAGGCCTCCTGGTCGCGGTTCTCCCCCACGTCCGTCACACCCAGCGCGGCCAGCAGCCGCACGTCGGACGCGGGGTAGGTCTTGCTCACCGCGATGAGCGTCAGCTCCTCGCGGGTACGGCCGACGGCCCGGCAGGCCGAGGCGATGTCCGCCTCGACCCGGGCCAGCCCGGCCGCGATCTCATCACGTCGTGTTGTTTCCGTCACATCTCCGCCGCTCAGACGACGACAAATCAGCGGAGACCATTCTTCCCGCCACGCCCGGGGGGCCCGTGACCCACCCGGCCGTGAGGAATGTCACTTCAGGAAGTCCGGAACGTCGAGCTCCTCCTCCTGCTCCTCGAAGATCACTCGAGGCCGCCGGGCGGCGTCGGGGATCCTCGCGGAGATGGGGGTGGGCTGCGCCGGCTCGGGGGCCGGGCGCGGAATCGACACCGGGGGCACGGGCGGCTCCTCCGCCCGGGGCGGCTCGGCCTGCTCGACCGGCTGATGTGCCGCGACGGGCTGGACCGGATGAATCTGCTGGACCGGCTGCGGCGCGGGGAGCGCCTCCGGCACCGGGGCGGACAGCGGCGGCGAGGCCGTCACCGGGGCGGCGACCGGCCGGACGGGCACGGGAGGAGGCTCGGCCCGCGCCTCGGCCCGCGCCTCGGGCCGGACCGAGGGCGCCGGCGGGCGGAGCGAGGCGGTGGCCGAGGGCGCCGGCGCCGGACGCGAGGCGGGCTGCTGACGCGACGCCGGCTGCGGCGCGGCCGCCTTGTTCTCGCTCTCGGGCTCGTCGAAACCGGCGGCGATCACGGTGACGCGCACCTCGTCGCCGAGGGCGTCGTCGATGACCGTACCGAAGATGATGTTGGCGTCCGGCGCGGCGGCGCTGGAGACGAGCTGGGCGGCCTCGTTGATCTCGAACAGTCCCAGGTCGGACCCGCCGGCGATCGACAGCAGCACGCCGTGCGCTCCGTCGATGCTGGCCTCCAGCAGGGGGCTGGAGACCGCCATCTCGGCCGCCGCGACCGACCGGTCGTCACCCCGCGCGTGCCCGATGCCCATCAGGGCCGAGCCCGCGCCGGACATGACCGACTTCACGTCGGCGAAGTCGAGGTTGATCAGACCCGGTGTGGTGATCAGGTCGGTGATGCCCTGGACACCGGAGAGCAGCACCTGGTCGGCCGCCTTGAAGGCGTCCAGCACGCTCACCTGCCGGTCGGAGATCGACAGCAGCCGGTCGTTGGGGATCACGATGAGGGTGTCGACCTCCTCGCGCAGCGTCTCGATGCCGGCTTCGGCCTGCATCGCCCTGCGCCGGCCCTCGAAGCTGAAGGGCCGGGTCACCACGCCGATGGTCAGCGCGCCCAGGGAGCGCGCGATGTTGGCCACCACGGGCGCCCCGCCGGTGCCCGTGCCGCCGCCCTCTCCGGCGGTGACGAACACCATGTCGGCGCCCTTGATGACCTCCTCGATCTCCTCGCGGTGATCTTCGGCCGCCTTGCGGCCGACTTCGGGGTTGGCCCCCGCGCCGAGGCCGCGGGTGAGCTCGCGCCCGACGTCGAGCTTGACGTCGGCGTCACTCATCAGCAGCGCCTGGGCGTCGGTATTGATGGCGATGAACTCGACGCCCTTGAGTCCCTCCTCGATCATCCGGTTGACGGCGTTGACTCCGCCTCCACCGATTCCTACAACCTTGATGACCGCGAGGTAGTTCTGCGGTGCTGCCACGACGAGGGGCCTTTCCGCTCGTTGACTTGCCATTCCATGCGGCACGGGGCCCGTGCCGTCGTTTTCAAAACTCTCACCCTCAAGTTGAGATTTAGATTTATGTCAACCTGAGGAGTGATACGGACAGTAGGAGTTGCCTCCAGGTGGGTCAACTAACCGCGCCGCAAGGCGTCCGGCGTGTCGCGGGGCGTCCTTTTCCCCGGCCGCGCCCCGCCCGGCGGGGGCTCACTTCACCGTCACGACGTCGGGGGAGCTCACGTCGTAGGTGTCGGCCGGACGTTCCAGCAGCGTGACGAGGATACGCGCCTTGTCGGCCGGACGGTCGCCACCCCCCCAGACGACCCTCCGTCCGTCCTTCA
The DNA here is from genome assembly GCF_014654615.1 of Streptosporangium violaceochromogenes. Classification (GTDB taxonomy): domain Bacteria; phylum Actinomycetota; class Actinomycetes; order Streptosporangiales; family Streptosporangiaceae; genus Streptosporangium; species Streptosporangium violaceochromogenes. Next base: position 122,603 of record NZ_BNBB01000001.1, read on the forward strand.
GGCGCAGCGAGACGTTCTCCGGCGAGGGCGCGAGCACCTCCGCGACCCTCGGGGCGAGCCCCTCCGGCAGCGCGCCTATGGCGGCCAGCGCCGCGGCGGCGGACGGGTCGCCGGGCTGCGGCCGGCTCACACGCAGCACCGGGAGCGTCGGAGGCGCGACGTCCTTGATCTCGGTCACCATCCCGTAGCGGTCCACGAGCGCGGACCTGCCACCTACCGGCACCACCGCCACCGGCTCACGCTCCACCACCCTCACCACCAGCGTTCCCGGCCAGCCCCGGCTGACCGCGGCCGACTCGACCTGCCGGATCGCCATGACCCGGCTTCTGACCTCCGCCACGTCCACGGTGGCCAGGGGCCTGCCCTCGGCCACCCCGGCCGCCTGCCGGATCTGCTGGGCCGGAACGGCGAAGTTGCCGACCACCTGAACCTCCCGCACCCCGAGGACGGAGGAGAAGAACACCAGCCACGCGGCGACGCCCACCACCCCCGCGGCCAGCAGGGCCAGAAAGCCCGACCTCCACATCCCGTTCATCGTCGCGCCCCGTCCCCCCGGCGCGGGTGCCGGCCGGTCGCCTCTCGTGGCCCGGGTCACCGCGCGGCCAGCTCCGCCACGATCAGGGGTCCCAGCTCGGTGACGTCGCCGGCGCCCATGGTGAGCACGACGTCGCCGGGCCTGGCGCGCCCGGCCACCAGCGCCGCGACCTCCTCGCGCCGCGGCGCGTAGGCCACCCGCTCGGACGGAAGCGGCACCCTCTCCGCCACCAGGGCACCGGAGACCCCCGGCTCGGGGTCCTCACGGGCGCCGTAGACGTCCAGGACCACGACCTCGTCGGCCAGGCCCAGCGCCTGGCCGAACCCGTCGGCGAAGAACCTGGTGCGCGAGTAGAGGTGCGGCTGGAAGACCGCGACGACCCGGCCGGAGCCGGAGAAGGAGGCCACCACGTCCCGTGCCGCGCGCAGGTCGGCGGCGAGCTCGGTGGGATGGTGGGCGTAGCTGTCGAAGACCGCCACCCCGCCGGCCTCGCCCTTGGCCTCGAAACGGCGCTTGGCACCGCCGAAGGCGGCCAGGCCGTCGCGCATCTCGCCGAAGGACACCCCGAGTTCCGCCGCCACGGCGATGGCCGCGGCGGCGTTGAGCGCGTTGTGGCGGCCCGGGACGGCGAGCCGCACCGGCCCGTGGCCGGCGACCGTGAAGGAGACGCCCAGCCCCTCCGGAACGATCCCGCCCACGCGCACGCCGGCCTCACCGGACTCGCCGTAGGTGACCACCCGCAGACCCCGGGCGGCGGCGATCGGGGCCAGGGCCGCGGAGCCGGGGTCGTCGGCGCAGAGCACCATGCAGCCGCCGACGCGCTCGGCGAACCGGGCGAAGCCGTCGTAGACCGCCCGAGGGTCGCCGTAGTTGTCGAGGTGGTCCGGCTCCACGTTGGTCACCACGGCGATGTCCGGGGCCAGCATGAGGAAGGAGCCGTCGCTTTCGTCGGCCTCGGCGACGAACACCCCGCCCGCCCCCTCGTCGGCCCCCAGGCCGGTGGTCAGCAGCTGACCGCCCACACAGTAGGACGGGTCGACCCCGCACTTCTGCAGCGCCACGGTGAGCATGGAGGTGGTGGTGGTCTTGCCGTGCGTCCCGGCGACGGCGACGCCCGTCCGGCCCGCCATGACCGACGCCAGGGCCGCGGCCCGGGGAATCACCCTCAGACCCCGGCGCAGCGCCTCGCCGAGCTCGGGGTTGGAGTCGCGGATCGCGGTGGAGACCACCACGGTGTCGGCGTTCCCGACGTGTGAGGCCGCGTGGCCGACGTGGACCCTGGCCCCCAGCTCCCGCAGCTCGCCCAGCAGCTCCGAGCCGCGCGCGTCGCTGCCGGAGACCACCGCCCCCCGCTTGAGCAGGATGCGGGCGATGCCGGACATCCCGGCGCCGCCGATCCCGATGAAGTGCACCCTTCCGAGATCCTCGGCCGCGATCGGGTCCACCGGCTTGACCAGGCTCATCGGCCGCTCCCCGCCTTCCGCCCCCCGCGCCGGGCCGGCGCCCGTCCCGAATCGCTCATCGGCCCTTCCCCTCCGCCGCGATCTGCAGCACCCGGCGGGCGAGCGTCACGTCGGCGTCCTTGCGGCCTATCGTGGCCGCGGCCTCCGACATGGTCACCACGCGCTCGGGATCGGAGAGGATGGGCAGCACGTTCTGGATGATCCACTCCGAGCTCAGCTCGGCGTCGTCGATCATGAGGCCGCCACCGGCCCGCACGATCGGCTCGGCGTTGAGCCGCTGCTCGCCGTTGCCGTGCGGAAGAGGGATGTAGGCGGCCGGCAGGCCCACGGCCGTCAGCTCGGCGCAGGTCATGGCGCCGCTGCGGCACAGCGCGAAGTCGGCGGCGGCGTAGGCCAGGTCCATCCGGTCGACGTACTGCAGCACGACGTACTGGGGATCGCCCGGCGGCGGCTCCTCCTCCAGGGTGTTCTTGGGGCCGATGACGTGCAGGACCTGCACACCGGCCCGGCGCAGCACGGGCGCGGCGGCCAGGGCCGCCTGGTTGAGCGAGCGCGCGCCCTGGGAACCCCCGGTCACCAGCAGGGTCGGCAGGTCGGCCTCCAGACCGAACCAGGAGCGGGCCTTGTCCCCCATGGAGAGCCGGTCCAGGGCCACGATCTCGCGGCGGAGCGGGATCCCCACGTACTGCGCGCGGGCCAGCGGCGTGTTCGGATGGCCGGTGAACACGTGCTCGGTGAGCCGCGCCCCCAGCCGGTTGGCCAGGCCGGGCCGCGGGTTGGCCTCGTGCACCACGATCGGCACGCCGCGCCGCCGCGCCCCGAGATAGGCGGGGGTGGCCACGTAGCCGCCGAAGCCGACCAGCACGTCGGCCTGGATGCGTTCCATGATGGCCGAGGCCGTGTTGATCGCCCCGGCCAGGCGGCCGGGCACGGTGAGCAGCTGGGGCGTGAGGGTCCGGGGCAGCGGCACCGCGGGCACGAGCTGAAGGTCGTAGCCGCGGGCGGGCACCAGCCGTGTCTCCAGGCCACGCTCGGTGCCCAGACAGGTGATCCCGATGTTCGGATCGAGTTCGCGCAGCGCGTCGGCCAGAGCCAGCGCCGGTTCGATGTGACCGGCCGTCCCGCCGCCGGCGAGGACCACCCTCATGTCGGTCCTTTCACTTATCGTCTTCCGCGGCCCGGTCGCCGTCTGCGGACCGGGCCACCCAGGCCAAGCCAGCTTAGGCCCCGCGCCGCCGCTCCGGGGCCACGAGCCGCCAGAGCCTCACGCGCGCCGGGTTCGTTCCTGGCGAAGGAGAGCAGCATGCCGAGGGCCGCCAGGGTCGGCAGCAGCGCCGACCCCCCGTAGGAGACCAGCGGCAGCGGGATGCCGGTGACGGGCAGGACGCCGATGACCGCACCGATGTTGACGATCGCCTGGCCCGCGATCCAGGCGACCGCGGAGGCCGAGGCGAGCCGGACGAAGGGGTCCTTGACCCGGGTGGCCACCCGCAGCCCGGCGTAGCCGAGCAGGCCGAACAGGGCCACGACGACGAGGGTGCCCATCAGGCCGAGCTCCTCGCCGAGGATGGAGAAGATGAAGTCGCTCTCGGCGTGCGGGAGCCAGCTCCACTTCTGCCGGCTGGAGCCGAGCCCCAGCCCGAACCAGCCGCCGCTGCCCATGGCGATCAGCCCCTGCACCGACTGGTATCCGCTCGTCTGGGCGTTGCCCCACGGGTTCAGCCAGCCGTCGATGCGGTCGGAACGGTACCCCTCGGTGCTGATCATGATGATGGTCGCGAGCACCGCGACCGCGAGGATCCCGCCGAACAGCCGCAGCGGCGCGCCCACCACCCACAGCAGCGCCAGGAAGATCATCATCAGCACCAGGGTGGTGCCGAGGTCGCTTCCGAGCATGACCATGACGGCCAGGATCACCGTACCCGGCATCAGCGGGATGAACAGGTTGCGCCACTCGATCAGCCCGCCCCGCGCCTTGCGGGCGAGCAGGTCGGCGCCCCAGAGCATCAGGCCCAGCTTGGCGGGCTCGGAGGGCTGCAGGTAGATGGGGCCCAGATCGATCCAGCGCTGGGCACCGAGCTGGGAGGTGCCGATGAACAGCACCATGACCAGACCGATGATCGACACCAGCAACAGCGGGTATCCGGCGAGCCGGAAGAACCGCTGGGGCAGCCGCGAGCAGACCCACATGATCGGAAGACCGAGGGCGACCGAGATCGACTGCTTGAAGAACCAGTAGAACGGGCTGCCCTTCTCCTGGAGCGACTCGATGCTGGAGGCCGAGAGCACCATCATCAGGCCCAGGACCAGCAGCAGGGAGCTGCAGCCGAGGATCAGGTAGTAGGAGGTCAGGGGCCGGTCGAGCAGCTCGCGGACGGAGGCGAGCTGCTCTCGCACCCCGGCACGCGAAAGCGCGGCCTCCTTGCGTCTCCCCGACTCCTTGCGTTTTCCCGTCTCCTTGGGCGTCCCCGTCTCCCCGGGCGTTCCCGCGCCGCCCCGGCCCGCGCGTCCGTGCGCGGTCGCGGTCACCTCCGGCCGCCGTCGCCGTGCCGGGCCGCGAGGCGGTGGACGGCCCGTGTGAACGCCTCCCCCCTGGCCGGGTAGCCGGCGAACATGTCGAGGGAGGCCCCCGCCGGGGCCAGCAGAACGGTGTCCCCGGGGACGGCGAGCCCGGCGGCTTCGGTGACGACGCGGTCCATCACCCCAGTGTCCCGCCCCGGCACCTCGATCACCGGGACATTTTCGGCGTGTCGCGTCAGGGCCCGGTGGATGCGCTCGCGGTCGGCGCCCAGAAGCACCGCGCCGCGCAGCCGGGGCGCGGCCCGCCGCACCAGGTCGTCGACCTCGGCGCCCTTGAGCTGCCCTCCGGCGATCCAGACGATCGACGGGTAGGCCGCGAGGGAGGCCGCGGCGGCGTGCGGGTTGGTGGCCTTGGAGTCGTCGACGTAGTCGACCTGGCCGACCCGGGCGACGTGCGCGATCCGGTGGGGGTCGGGGACGAAGTCCAGCAGGCCCCGCCGTACGGCCCCGGGGGGCACCCCGTACGATCGGGCCAGGGCCGCGGCGGCGAGCGCGTTGGCCACGTTGTGCGGCGCGAACGGCCGTACGTCGGCGAACGAGGCGAGCTCCTCGGCGCCGCGCGCGGGGTCGGCCACGAAGGCCCGGTCCACCAGCAGGTCCTCGACCACGCCGACCTGCCCGGGCGCCGGCACGCCGAGCGTGAAGCCCACGGCACGCGCCCCGCCGGCGTACGGCGCGGCCAGCCGGGCCGACCACTCGTCGTCGGCGTTGTGGACGACCGTCCCGGCACGCTCGAAGACCCTCCCCTTGGCCCGGGCGTACTCCTCCATCGAACCGTGCCAGTCGAGGTGGTCGGGGGCGACGTTGAGCACGGCCGCGGTGTGCGGGACCAGGCTGGGCGAGCGGTGGAGCTGAAAGCTGGACAGCTCCACCGCCAGCACGTCCCAGGGGCCGGTGACGGCCTCCACCACGGGGGTGCCGACGTTTCCGACCGCCGGCGCCCGGTGCCCGGCGGCGTTCAGCATGGAGGTGAGCATCCGCACGACCGTGGTCTTGCCGTTGGTGCCGGTCAGCGCCAGCCACGGCGCCGCGCCGGGCGGGCGCAGCCGCCAGGCCAGCTCGACCTCGCTGATGACCTCCAGCCCGGCCGCCGCGGCGGCGACGAGCAGGGGGTGGTGCGGCGGCCAGCCGGTGGTGACGACCAGGGAGGCGCCCTCGGGCGGCGCGGCGCACTCGCCGAGGCGGACCTCGACGCCGAGCCCGGCCAGCCGCTCGGCCGCTGCCGTGGCCCGCTCACCGCCGCCGCTCTCCACGACGACCACCTTCTCGCCCCTGGAGGCCAGCACCCGGGCCGCGGCCGTCCCGGAGACCCCGAGACCCGCCACGCAGATCACCTGTCCACCCCCACGCGTCCGAAGGCCGTCACGGCTTGGGTGTCCACTCGACGTAGAACAGGCCGAGGCCGGCGGCGGCGCACAGGCCCGCGATGAGCCAGAAGCGCACCACGATCGTCGTCTCGGCCCAGCCCGACAGCTCGAAGTGGTGCTGGAGCGGGGCCATTCTGAACACCCGTTTCCCCGTCATCTTAAAGAAACCCACCTGAATGATCACCGACATGGTGATGACCACGCAGACCCCCGCCAGGATGATCAGCAGGAGCTGGGTGCGGGTGGTGATGGCCAGGCCGGCCAGCACGCCGCCCAGGGCCAGCGAGCCGGTGTCGCCCATGAAGATCTTGGCGGGGGGGGCGTTCCACCACAGGAAGCCCACCAGCGCCCCGAGCACCGCGGCCGCGACCACCGCCAGGTCGAGCGGGTCGCGCACCCAGTAGCAGTTGGGGCCGAGCTGGGCGGTGCAGCTGTTGCGGAGCTGCCAGTTGCCGATCAGCACGTAGGAGGCCAGCACCACCCCGGTGGCACCACTGGCCAGGCCGTCGAGGCCGTCGGTGAGGTTCACCGCGTTGGAGAAGCCGACGATCATGATGAGCACCCAGATCGTGAACCCCACGATGCCGATGGACGGGCCGAAGTCGCGCAGGAACGACAGCCGGGTCTCGGCGGGGGTGATGAGGTACTCGTTCGGGAAGCGGGTGACCAGGACCGCGAAGACCGCGCCGACGACGAGCTGGCCCAGGGCCTTGGCGCCGCTGCGCAGGCCGAGGCTCCGCTGCTTGTAGATCTTGATGAAGTCGTCGAGGAAGCCGACCGCGCCCAGGCCCGTCATCAGGAACAGCACCAGGATCGCCGAGACGGTGGGCTGGGTCCAGGTGCCCAGGTGGGCGCAGGCGAACCCGATCAGCGCCGCGATCACGATCACGGTGCCGCCCATGGTGGGGGTTCCGCGCTTGTCGTGGTGGCCCGAGGGCCCCTCCTCGCGGATGCTCTGGCCGTAGCCGCGCCGGGAGAACAACCGGATCGCCAGCGGGGTGCCGAACATCGACAGCAGCAGCGCGACCGCGGCCGCGATGAGGATCTCCCTCACCGGCGGTCACCTCCGAGCAGTGCCTCGGCCACCCGCTCCAGCCCGGCGGCGCGCGGCCCCTTGACCAGCACCACGTCACCCGGCGCGAGGAGCGCCGACAGCCCGTCCACGGCCTCGGCGACGTCGGCGGCGTGGACGACGCGAAGGCCTCCCCCTCCCGGCGGGGCCCCTCCCCCCTCGCCCGCCGTACGACCCGCCCCGGCCCCCGCCAGGATCGGACCCGCGTCGGGACCGACGACGAACAGGGCCTCCAGACCCTCGCCGGCGGCAAGGCGGCCCACCCCCTCGTTCAGGGCCGCGCTCTCCTCACCCAGCTCCCGCAGGGCGGCCACGACGGCGAACCGGCGGCGCCCCCTCGCCAGCGCGCCGAGGGCGCCGAAGGCCGCGCGCATGGAGTCGGGGTTGGCGTTGTAGGCGTCGTTGATCACGGTGACGCCGTCGGGCCGGTCGGTGACCTCCATCCGCCAGCGGCTGCGGGGCTCGGCCTCCGACAGCTCCTCGGCGATGGTGGTGACCGGCAGGCCGAGCTCGTAGGCCGCCGCCGCGGCGGCGAGGGCGTTCCCCACGGCGTGCTCGCCGTACAGGCGCAGCCGGATCGGGGCGGCGCCGGACGGCGTGCGCAGCGTGAAGGAGGCGCGCCCCCGCCCGTCGAGGGTCACGTGCTCGGCGCGCACGGTGGCGTTCGCGGCCCGGCCGTACCAGGTGACGCGGGCGGCGGTGCGCCCGGCCATCGCGGCCACCATCGGGTCGTCGGCGTTCAGCACGGCCACGCCGTCGGCCTCCAGGGCCTCGACCAGCTCGCCCTTGGCCCCGGCGATCGCCTCCCTGCCCCCGAAGACGCCGAGGTGGGCGGTGCCGACGTTGAGGACCACGCCGATCGCCGGCGGGGCGATGCGGGTCAGGTGGGCGATGTGGCCCGCCTTCCTGGCGCTGAGCTCCAGCACCAGGAAGCGGGTGTCCTCGGCGGCCCTCAGCACGGTGAGGGGGTGTCCGATCTCGTTGTTGAAGGACCCGGCGGGGGCGACCGTCGGGCCGAGCCGGGCGGTCAGGCGGGCCAGCAGGTCCTTGGTGGTGGTCTTGCCGGCCGAGCCCGTCACCCCGATGACGGTCGCCGACGGCAGCGCGGCGCAGACGGCGGTGGCCAGGCGGGTCAGGGCCGCCACCGCGTCGCCGACGACGACCGCCGGGACGTCGACGGGCCTTGAGGCCAGGACCGCGACGGCGCCCGCGGCGACGGCGCGGCCGGCGAAGTCGTGACCGTCGACGTGGTCACCCTTGATCGCCACGAACAGCGACCCCGGCACGACGTCGCGCGAGTCGATGACGACCGGGCCGCGCACCACCGCACGGGGATCGGCCCTGCCGGCGAGGGCACCGGAGGTGATCTCGGCGATCCTGGCCAGCGGCAACGGGATCATGATGCGTCTTCCCCACTCTCCATACGTGCTTCGGCCCCGGTCCGGTTCCGTCGCCTGACGATCGCCTCGGCCACGACCTGCCTGTCGTCGAACGGGAGCACCCGGTCTCCGACGTACTGCCCCTGCTCATGCCCCTTGCCCGCCACGACGACGACGTCGCCGGCGCCCGCCCGGCCGATCGCCAGGTCGACGGCGGCGGCCCGGTCGGGCTCAATGATCACATGCGCGCGCTCGTCCCGGGGAACGCCGAGCACGCCCTCCAGCATCTCGGCCAGGATGCGCAGCGGGTCCTCCGAGCGGGGGTTGTCGCTGGTGAGAACGGCCACATCCGCCAGCCGGGCGGCGGCCTCCCCCATCAACGGGCGTTTGCCCCGGTCGCGGTCGCCGCCGCAGCCGAGCACCACGGTCAGCCTGCCGGCCGTGACCCGGCGCAGCGCGTTCAGCACCGACTCCACCGCGCCGGGCTTGTGGGAGTAGTCGACGACGGCCTGGAAGCCGTCGCCGCCGGGCACCCGCTCCATCCGGCCCGGCACCCCGCCGAGCGTGGCGACGCCGGCCACCGCCGTCCGCAGCGGCACCCCGGCCTCCACCAGGGAGACGATCGCGCCCAGGGCGTTGGCGACGTTGAACGAGCCGGGCAGGGCCACCGTCGCCTCCTCCTCGACCCCGCCGGGGCCGATCACCCGGAAGGCGCTGCCCTCGGCGCCCAGGCGGACGCCCGCGGCCCGCCAGTCGGCGTCCTCGGCCCCCTCGGCGGAGAAGGTGGTCAGCGGGATCTTGCTCAGGCCGAGCAGCTCGCGCCCGTGGGCGTCGTCGACGTTGACGACGCCGACGCGGCTCATCTCGGGGGTGAACAGCCGGGCCTTCGTGGCGAAGTAGTCGTCGAGGTCCTTGTGGAAGTCCAGGTGGTCCTGGGACAGGTTGGTGAACAGTGCGACGTCGTAGAAGACCGCGTCGACGCGGCCCAGCGCCAGCGCGTGGCTGGAGACCTCCATCGCGGCGGCGGTGACGCCCCGCTCACGCATGAGGGCGAACAGGGCCTGCAGCTCACTGGCCTCGGGCGTGGTCAGGCGGGGCGTGAACCGCAGGTCGCCCGCTCGGATCTCGACGCCGCCGATCAGGCCCGCCCGGTGCCCGGCGGCGCGGAGCCCGGCCTCCAGCAGATAGCCGGTGGTGGACTTTCCGCTGGTGCCCGTGACGCCGATGACCAGCATGCCGGCGGTGGGCCTGCCGTACACCCAGGCGGCGACCTGCCCGAGCAGGGCGCGCGGGTCGGGCACCACCAGGACCGGCAGGCCGGTGGCGACCGCGGCCGCGCGGCCCGCGGGGTCGGTCAGGATCGCGCCGGCCCCCGCGGCCAGAGCCTGGGCGGAGAAGTCGGCGCCGTGGGCACTGGCCCCGGGCAGCGCGACGTACAGGTCACCGCGCTGGACCTGGCGTGAGTCGATGGTGAGCCCGGACACCACGGCGAGCGGTGCCCGCGACGTGCCCGAGGGCGCGCCGAGCAGGTTCGCCAGCCCTGAGAGCGGGCGGGGCGGGGTGGTCGTGGGTCGCATGGACGGCGGGGGACGCACGGCGAGAGCGTACCTTCCCTCGTCATTGCCCGGCGCGTATCCGCACCGTGGGCGGCTTCGTTGCGGTGGGCGGGATCTTCTTGCTCTTCAACGCGAACGTCATCACTTTCTTGAAGACCGGAGCGGCGATCTCCCCACCGTAATGCCCCCTCTGGGGGTCCTGGATCACCGCCAGGACGACCAGGCGGGGCTTGTCGGCCGGGGCGAAGCCAACGAATGTCGAAGTGTATCCACAGTAGCCCTGGCACTTGGCGTCGTAGCGCATGGCGGTGCCGGTCTTGCCGGCCACGCGGTAGCCGTCGATGGCGGCCAGACCGCCGGTGCCCTCCGTGCTCGTGGCGGCCTCCAGCATGCCCGCGACCTCCCTGGCGGTGCGCTCGCCGATCACGCGCGTGCGCCTGCCGGGCGGGGAGGGCTCGAACACGCCGCGGTCGGTGGTGGTGCCGGCGACGATCTGCGGGGTGACGCGCACCCCGCCGTTGGCGACGGTCTGGTAGACGCTCGCGGTCTGGAGCGCGGTCACCGAGACACCCTGGCCGTAGGCGACCGTGCAGCGCTGGCTGCCCGACCACCTGCGCCAGTCGGGCAGGAGCCCGGCCTCCTCGCCCAGGAGGCCGCTGCCGGGCCGGGAGCCGAAGCCGAAGCGCTTGAGCATGTCGTACAGGCGCTGGTCGCCGACCTTCTGCGCGGCCAGGATCGTGCCGACGTTGCTTGAGGTCGCCACCACCCCGGAGAAGGTGAGCTGCTCGACGGGGTGGGGGTGGGAGTCTCTGAGCACCTGGTCGGCGCAGCGGATGTTGTCCCGCACCGCGAAGACGGTCTCGGGCCGCACGGCCCCGGACTCCAGGGCCGCCGCGGCGGTGATGACCTTGTTGGTGCTTCCGGGCTCGAACACGTCGGTCACCGACCGGTTGACCCAGTCCTCCTGGGGGGTCTTCTGCCAGTTCTTCAGGTCGAGCTCGGGCGCGTTGGCCATGGCCAGCAGGTGGCCGGTCTGCACGTCCATGACGATGACGCTGCCGGTCCGCGCGCCGGTGGCCCGGACCTGGTCGCCGATCGCCTTCTGGGCGGCCCACTGGATGTCGCGCTCGACGGTCAGCCGCACGTCCCTGCCGTCCACGGGTGTCCGCATGGTGCTGCGGGTCATCGGGATGCGCTGGCCCTCACGGCCGGTCTCGATGAACTGCTCGCCGTCTCGGCCGGCCAGCAGCCGGTTGTAGGTGCTCTCCAGACCGCTCAGGCCGGTGCCGTCACTGCCGACGAAGCCCAGGAGGGTGCCGGCGAGGTCGCCGCCGGGGTAGTCGCGCCGGTAGCGGTGCTTGCTGCCGACGCCCTTCAGGCCGAGGCTCATGATCCGCTGGGCGACGAGGGGGTCGACCGCCGCGGCCACCTGCTGGTACTGGCTGGTGCCGTCACCGAACTTGGCGGTGATCTGCTCCTTCGGCAGGCCGAGCTCGGTGGCCAGGACGGTGGCCACCCGGTCGCGCTTGTCCGCGTCGACCTCCGAGGGGTCGACGAAGATCTCGCGCGCCTCCAGGGTCAGCGCCAGCTCGTGGCCGTGGGCGTCGGTGATCGACCCGCGGCGGGCCGGCAGCTTCTCGACCTGGACCCGCTGCCTGGCGGCCTCGGCCGCGTACACCTTGGAGTCGAGGCCCTGCAACTGTACGAGCCGCCCGGCGAAGATGGACAGCACGAAGGTCATCCCGATCAGGCCGACGCTGATGCGCCTGCCCGGGTTGCCCAGGCGCAGCACCGCCGGAGGCCGGGGCGGCGGCCCACCCCGGCGGCCTCTCTCGCCCGCCCGCCCTCCGGCGCGCCCGCCGGGGACGTCCCCGGAGCGTGGGGTGCCGGAGCGTGGGGTGCCGGGCCCCGCGGAGCGGGGCCTGCCCGCGGCCTTCCCGGGGCGGGCGTCGTCCGCCCCCGTACGTGAGGAAGCCTCAGGACGCCTGCCCGTTCCGGGCAAGCCCTGGGAACGGGCCCCGCCCGCTCCCGCCGGGGCGTCGGGGGGACCTTCGGGGCGCGGACCGCCTCTGCCCGCGGGACGGCCCGGCCTGCCCGGCCTCTCCGCCCCGGAGGCCCTGCCACCCGGGGAGCCGGCGTTCCCGGCGCCGTCGGGCCGGCCCTGCCCCTCGGGGCGGGCGGGACGGCCGGACGCCCCCGGCCTTCCGGGGCCGTCCTGCCCGGCGGGGCGGGCCGGGCGGCCCCTGCCTCCGGGGGCCCGGCGACCGGATCCCCCGCCGGAGGCTCCGCGGCCGGGGCTCCGCCCGCCACCGTCTTTCACCGGACCGCGCCCGCCGCCCGCTCCTGCCCCGAGGGCGCCCGGCCGTCGGGAACGCGACCCTCGGAGGCGGGCCGGGCGCCGGTCACGGCCCGGGTCCCGGCGGAACGACCGGCGCCGTCCCGGTCGGGGGTGATGACGTTCATCTCGTCCCAGTCGGGCTCCTGCCGCTGGCCGTTGGCGGCCCGGGCGATCGCACCGGGCATCTCCCGCTGCATGTTCTCGTGCTTGAGCCCCTCCTTCTTCTGGCGGAGCTGGTTGTTGGCGGTGCGCAGCTCACTCGCCCTGAAGGAGTCCTGGGCCAAGACGGTGTTCAGCAGCAGGAGGCTGACCAGGCCGCCGCAGAGCAGGCCGACCACGAGCAGCACGAAAGGAGCGCGAGGCGGCCGTCCGCGCCGGGCCGCCCGAGCGCCCGCTCCGGCCGCCGGCCGGGCGGCGGGGAGGGGGCCGGCCGCCGGCCGGGCCGGTTTGACCTTCCCGACCGGCTTGGCCTTCCCCGCCGGCCGGCCTCTGCGCGCCGGCGGCACCGTACGGGGGACACGCGCCGGGCGCCGGGTGGGCGCGGTGGGACGGACGTCTGTCTCACTCCTCGTCAACTGCCTCACGGATCCTCTCTGCCGCCCGGCACCGGGCGGAGGCCGCCCGTGGGTTGCGGGCCACCTCTTCTTGGCTCGGGAGCTCGGCTCCCCTGGTCAGGAGGGCGAACCTCGGCTGGTGAGCCGGCAGCGGGACGGGCAGCCCCGGCGGCCCCGTCTCCCTGGTCCGCGCCGCGAGGACCCGCTTGGTCAACCGGTCCTCCAGGGAGTGGTAGGCGAGCACGACCACACGCCCGCCGAGCGTCAGCGCGTCGAGCGCGGCGGGCAGCGCGCGTTCCAATGCCGTCAACTCCGCGTTCACCTCGATCCGCAACGCCTGGAAAGTCCTCTTGGCGGGGTTGCCCCCGGTCCGTCGGGTGGCCGCGGGAATCGCCGTACGGACAATCTCCGCGAGCCGCTTGGTCGACGTTATGGCCTCCTTGGCCCGTTCCCTGCTGATGAGGTGCGCGACACGCGGAGCGAATCGCTCTTCGCCGTAATCCCGCAGGATTCTGATCAATTGGGGGGCCGGGTAGGTGTTCACCACGATCTCGGCCGTCAGCTCCTGGTCACGGTCCATCCGCATGTCCAGCGGAGCGTCGTAGGAGTAGGCGAAACCGCGCTCGGCCTCGTCCAGCTGGGGGGAGGACACGCCCAGGTCGAACAGCACCGCGTCGACCCGGGGACGGCCGGCGCGGGCGAGCACCCGGGGAAGCTCGTCGGAGACCGCCCGCACCAGCGTGATCCGGTCGGCGTAGGGCGCGAGCCGCGCCGCGGAACGCTCGATCGCGGTGGGATCGCGGTCGATTCCGATCAGGTGCAGCGAGGGGTGGGCCGCGAGCAGTGCCTCGGCGTGACCGCCAAGGCCGAGGTTGGCGTCGACCGCGACGGGGTCGGGTCTCGACAGCGCGGGGTCCAGCAGCTCCAGCACACGGTCGAGCATCACGGGCACGTGACCACCCGGGACCGGAAGATCATGCTTTTCGTTCTCGGCGCGCATGAAGCGCATCCCCCTCTCGCCGCCTCGCTCGCGGTTGTGCGGCGGACGCTCATCGGTGTCCTCGCTGACTTCCCACCCCCGGGGCCGTCCGGCCAGGTCCCCATCCGCACCCGTGCATTCGCCCGTCACCTGACACCGGGGAAGGTGCATCAGCTAGCGGGCATGTGGTTGCGGGTGGAGACCTCGCCGAACGACGTTTTCACCGATGAGTCGACCGTGGAATCACAGAATCCCTGGCAGCACCTCCTCCGAGAGATCGGCGAAGGCCTGCTCCTGGTCGGCCAGGTAGCTCTCCCAGGCGCGTGCGTCCCAGATCTCCAGCCGGGTGTTGGCACCGATGACCACGCAGTCGCGGCGCAGACCGGCGTACTCGCGCAGAGCCTGCGGGACCGTGATCCGGCCTTGCTTGTCGGCGACCTCGTCGGATGCGCTCGCGAAGAGAACGCGGCTGTAGTCGCGGACCGCCTTGGCGGTCACCGGCGCGGTGCGCAGAGCCTCGGTAATGCGCTGAAACTCCTCTACGGGAAAAACGTAGAGGCAGCGCTCCTGGCCTTTGGTGATCACCAGACCCTCCGCCAGCTCCTCACGGTACTTCGCCGGCAGGAACAGCCGTCCCTTGTCATCGAGGCGCGGGTGATGGGTGCCGAGGAACATCGGCTTCACCTCCCGTGCCTAGCGGAGCGCCCGGCTCTGTGGCCCCTGCTCTCCACTGCGCACCACCATACTCCACTTCTCTCCACCGTCAACTGATTCCGCACCTCTTCACAACCGGTTTAACCGTTATTTCCGCAGCTCAGAAAGGGGGGTGCGGAGTGGAGGGGGCCGGTGGGGCCCCGCGCGCGGCGGGCGTGTCGAGAAGGGGAAGGACGGCGTGGGCAATCACGGAATCGCCCGGCCGGCGACGCCCGGGGAGGAAAGTGGAGCGCGACACCGATCCGTCCCCCGTCGACCTGCCCGCTTTCGGACCGTTATGTCACGAGATCGGGACATCTCCTCTACAGGAACGCCACGCTTGCCTCGCACACTATGGCCGTTCACCCTAAATCACGCTTAATGCCCACAAGGGTCGCTCGGGAACCCCCAGCGCCGTAGTGTCGGCACTCATAATGAAAAAAGGGACCCTAAAGGTCCCTTAAATACGACCCCTCGGCGCGAAACCGCCGCAGCTTCATGGAGGCCTGGTGGCACTAACCCATGACGTCTCACCTCGGCTCGATGATCTGGTCGTCACGGCGCGCCGGATCAACCAGGCGATCGAGTCGGTGATCGAAGGGAAGGGCGACGCCGTCCGCCTGACCCTGACCGTCCTCCTCGCCGAAGGCCATCTGCTCATCGAGGACGTCCCCGGCGTCGGCAAGACCATGCTCGCCAAGGCCCTCGCGCGCTCCATCGACTGCCCGGTCCGCCGCATCCAGTTCACCCCCGACCTGCTGCCCAGCGACATCACGGGGGTCAGCGCCTACAACCAGCAGACCAGGGAGTTCGAGTTCAAACCCGGCCCGGTGTTCGCCAGCATCGTGGTGGGCGACGAGATCAACCGGGCCTCGCCGAAGACCCAGTCGGCGCTGCTGGAGTGCATGGAGGAGCGCCAGGTCACCGTCGACGGCACGACCTACCTGCTCGACGGCCCCTTCATGGTGATCGCGACCCAGAACCCCGTCGAGATGGAGGGCACCTACCCCCTGCCGGAGGCGCAGCGCGACCGCTTCACCGCCCGGATCGCGATGGGCTACCCCGCGCCCTCCGCCGAGCTGGAGATGCTCGACGTCCACGGGGCCGCCTCCCCTCTGGACAAGCTGGAGCCGGTGGCCACCACCGCGGAGGTCCGCGCGCTGATCGGGGCGGTGCGCGCGGTCTACGTCTCCCAGCCGATCAAGAGGTACGCCGTCGACCTGGTGACCGCCACCCGCCACAGCCCCGAACTGCGGCTCGGCGCCTCCCCCCGCGCGACCCTGCACCTGGTCCGGGCCGCCCGCGCGCACGCCGCGCTGGCCGGGCGCGACTACGTCATCCCCGACGACCTGCAGGAGCTGTGCGTCCCGGTGCTCGCCCACCGGCTGCTGCCCAGCGCCGAGGCCCAGGGACAGCGCCGGTCCCCCGAGCACGTCATGGCCGACCTGGTCCGCCGGGTACCGGTGCCGGAGGCTCGGCCAAGGTGACCTCCGGTCTCAGGGCGCTCACCCCGCGCGGCCGGTCCTTCCTGGCGTCCGGTGTCGCGGCGTTCCTGTGCGCCTTCCTCCTCGGGGAGCACGACCTGCTCAGGGTCGGGGTGCTGATCCTGTCCCTGCCGCTGCTGGCGGCCATGACGGTCAGCCGTACCCGCTACCGGCTGAGCTGCGCGAGGCGCCTGGACCCGCCCCGCTCCCCGGTGGGCGGCGAGGCCGTGGTGACGCTGCGGCTGGAGAACGTCACGCGGCTGCCGACCGGCCTGCTGATGATCGAGGACATCGTCCCCCACGCCCTCGGGGCCCGGCCCAGGTTCGTCCTGGACCGGGTGGAGGCGCACGGCGTGCGGGAGATCGACTACCGGGTGGGCTCCGACATGCGCGGCCGCTACTCCATCGGCCCGCTCACCGTGCGGATCGGCGACCCCTTCGGCCTGGTGGAGCTGACCCGGTCGTTCTCCGTCGGCGACACGCTGGTGGTGACCCCCCGGGTCGTGGCGCTGCCCCGCGTCCGGCTGTCCGGCGAACGGGCCGGCGGGGGCGAGAGCCGCACCAGGAGCATGGCGGCGGCCGGTGACGACGACGTCGCCCCGCGCGAGTACCGGTACGGCGACGACCTGCGCCGGGTGCACTGGCGCTCGACCGCCCGCCACGGCGAGCTGATGGTGCGGCGCGAGGAGCAACAGTGGCAGAGCAGGGGCGCGCTGCTGCTGGACACCCGGCGGCACGCCCACAGGGGCGAGGGGCCACGCTCCTCCTTCGAGACGGCGGTGTCGGCCGCGGCCTCCATCGGCGTGCACCTGGCCCGCGAGGGGCTGGGCCTGCGCCTGGTCACCGACCAGGGCGCCGAACCCCTCACCGGACCGGATCTGCCGCTGCCGGACGCCCTGGCCGTCGTCACGACCAGCGCGACGCGCTCCCTGGAGTACGGCCTGGCCGCGCTGCGTCAGGGCGGCGGCGACGGGCTGATCGTCGCGGTGCTCGGCGCGGTCGACGCCGAGCAGGCCCGCGCGCTGGCCCGGTTGAGGCACGGCACCGCGACCGGCGTCGCCGTGATGCTCGACGTGGCGACCTGGGAACGGCCCGCGGACGCCCCGGGCGAAGAGTGGCGGGCGGCGCGGGCGGTGCTGGCCGGGGCCGGGTGGCGCGTGGTGAGGCTGCCCTCGGACACCTCGATCGCGAGCGTGTGGCCCGAGGCCGCCGGACAGGAACGGTTCACGTTCAGCGGAGGTGGATCTTGAGGCTCTCCCTCGCCTCGGGCGTGGCCACGGGAGCGGTCGCGATCTCGCTCTACCCCCTTTTCCAGGGGGGCGCCTGGTTCTGGACGAGCCTCGGCGCGATCCTGGTGACGACCGGGATCGGCGTGCTCGCAAGCCGCTTCGCCGTTCCCCTCTGGCTGGTGCCGCCGGCCCAGCTCACCGCGGTGTGGATCTTCATGACGGCGGTGTTCACCGGCGAGGAGGCCTGGGCGGCGATCGTTCCCACCCGGGAGTCGGTCACCGAGCTGGGGCTGCTGCTGGCCGCCGGTTTCGACGACATCCCCCGCCTGGCCGCCCCCGTGCCCCCCAACAGCGGCATCATGGCGCTGACCTGCGGCGGCGTCGGCCTGATCGCGATCCTCGTCGACCTGCTCGCCGCCCGGACGCACCGGGCCGCGCTCGCCGGGCTGCCGCTGCTGGCGCTGTTCACCGTCCCCGCCGCGGTGATCACCGAGCCGATCGGCTGGCCGGCGTTCATCATCGCGGCCCTGGGCTATCTGGGGCTGCTGGTGGCCGACGGCCGGGAGCGGGTCGGCCACTGGGGCCGGACCGTGCTGGTGCGCCGCACCTCCTCCTACGTCGGGCAGCGATCCTCCGACCCCGGCACCCTGCGGCTGTCGGGTAAGCGCATCGGCCTCACCGCGGTCGTGCTGGCCATCCTGCTGCCGGCGGTGCTGCCCACCCTGGAGACGAACCCGCTGTTCGGGTACGGCGCGGGCGCCGGCAAGGGCAGGGGCGGCAACTCGATCAGCATCCCCAACCCGATCGTCAGCCTGCGGGGAAGGCTGACGCTGCCGGGCAACTCCACCGTCATGACCTACACCACCGACGACGGCTCCCCGCGCTATCTGCGGATCTACACGCTGGACGTCTTCGACGGGCGGCAGTGGACGATGACGGGCCCCAACGGCCGCCCGGAGGACAAGACCTCCGCCGGTCCGCTGCCCCCGCCCCCGGGGCAGGGCACGGACGTGCCCGTCACCCCGGTGACCACGAAGATCTCGGTGAGCGATGGGGTCGGGAACCTGAAGTTCCTGCCGCTGCCGTACCCGCCGGGCCGGATCGACGTGGCCGGAGACTGGCGGACCGACCGGGACACGCTCATGGTGTTCTCCACCGGGGACACGGCCGAGGGGCTGACCTACACGGTCGTCAGCGACGAGCCCCGGCCCACGACGGAGACGCTCGGCCGCGCGGGCCCGGTTCCCCCGCGGATCACCGAGCGTTACCTGCGGTTGCCGAAGAGCCTGCCGCGTAAGGTCACGGATCTGGCCCTGCGGGTGACGGACCGGAACGCCACCCCCCACGAGCGGGCGATCCAGCTCCAGGACTTCTTCACCAGGAAGGGCGGGTTCACCTACACCCTGACGACCCAGGGCCACGACGACCAGGCGCTGACGGACTTCCTCATCCGCAACCGCGCCGGATACTGCGAGCAGTTCGCCGCCGCGATGGCGGTCATGGCGCGGGTGGTGGGCATCCCCGCCCGGGTCGCCATCGGCTACACCGGCGGCGGCAGGCTCGGAGACGGCTGGCAGGTGCGCACGCACGACGCGCACGCCTGGCCGGAGCTCTACTTCGAGGGCACCGGCTGGCTGAGGTTCGAGCCCACCCCGGCCGGAGGCGCGGGTCAGGGCAGCGCGACGGTTCCCCCCTACTCCCGGCCGCGGACCGCCAAGGCGGAGGACGAGGAGAGAGCCGGGGAGAGGACCACGGACGCCGGTGACACCGGCCGCCCCGACCGGCCTGCCGTCAACCGCCGGGACCGCATGCCCGACCGTGAGTACGGTGACGGGCCCATCACCGCGGAGGAGGGCCTTTCGCTGCCCGTACGGGCCGGCGTGGGGGTGGCGATCGCGCTGCTGGCGGCGCTGGCCCCGGCGGCGCTCCGGCTGCGGACGCGGGCCCGCCGGTACAGGATCTGCTCCCGGGCGGCGAGACCGGCCGGCGCGGCGGCCGGGGCGGACGGGCCTGGGGAGGCGACGGCCGCGGTCTGGGCCGAACTCGACGACGTCCTGCACGACCACGGTGTGTCCCGGCCGCCGAGCGAGAGCCCCCGAGCGCTGGCCGCGCGGCTGGGCGAGCGGTACGGCTTCGACGCGGAGGCCGCGGCGGCGGCCGCGAGGATCGCCATGGCGGCCGAGCGGATGCTCTTCGCCCGGACGCCCGGAGATCTCGGCTCGCCACGCCCCGATCTCCGGCGGGTACGGCGGGCGCTGGCCGCCGCCTCGCCGCGGGGGGTGAGGATTCGCGCGGCGCTGCTGCCGCCCTCGACGTTCCGGCGGGCGCGGGCCCTGGGCGCGCGGGTGCTCGACGGCTTCGACCGGCTGGAGGGCCTCCTGCCGGGCGGCTCGGCACGGCGCGGCGCCTGACCGGCGGGACCGCCGGAAGCGGAAGGAGCGGATCCTTCAGGCGCTAGCGCTCATCGTGGCGACGTCGCCAGCGCTCTTCCATGCGCTCCATGAAACCGGGCCGGGAGCCGCCTCCGCGCCGGGGCCCGCCCGGCCGCCCGGGCGGGCCCGCCGCGGCCTCACCGAAGCCGTTCATACGCTTCCAGCTCGACAGGCCCCACAGGCACGCGGCGAGCATGACCACGAAACCGCCGACTCCGAGCGGGATGTAGTTCACGACGCCGACCATCAACAGGACGACGCCCAGCACGAAGCCGATGGAGGCCTTCACCAGGCGGCGCTTGTAGTGGCTGCGCGGATCGCTGATCCTCACGGTGTTGGCCCACTTCGGGTCCTCGGCGTAGAGGGCCTGCTCGATCTGGTCGAGCAAGCGCTGCTCGTGCTCAGAGAGCGGCACGGCGCCTCCCAAGGACAGCCCCAGGACGGGGAAGACGGTGACGGACGACACGGGGTGTCCGAACCTCGCGGTCGGTTATCCCCAGAATACGAGGCTGTAGACGCAGACGAAAGAAAACGTCCAACGTAGTCCAAACCGGAGGCGGTGTCATGGATCCATTCCACCAAACGGGCGGCGGGCAGGCGATGCCGGGATCGCCGCACCGGGGCGCGGCGCCCGCTGTCCCCCCCGGCGCCGGGACGCCGCCGGGGAACACCCGTTCGACGGACGGCTCACCGGTGGCCGAGGATGTGAAGCTGGGTGGCGATGTCGCGGAGCACGGGGTGAACGGCGGCGGCCTGCTCCAGCGCGGCCAGCGCACGCGCGGCCCCCGGCTCCCCGTCGAGCAGACGGCTGGGCACCAGGTCGGCGAAGATCCGGACGCCGTGCACCTCGCCGATCCGCAGGCCGCTCGCCGAAAGGAGCGCGGCCAGGGCCTCGCGGGTGAAGCGCCGGGGCGTGGGGTCGCGATCGCCCCACCGGCCCTCGGGGTCGTCCAGCACCCTCAGGGCCTCGTCGAACCGGCCCGCGACGGAGCGGTGAAGCGCGGCGGCCAGGGGGTTGGCGGCCAGCACGCTGACCGCGCCGCCCTCGCGCAGCAGCCCGGCCACGGCTCCCAGCGCGCCGGCCGGGTCCTCCACGTACTCCAGCACGCTGTGGCACAGCACCAGGTCGGCGCCGCCGGCGGGCAGGAGGTCTCCCAGATCGGCAGCGTCGCCCTGCAGGGCGCGCACCTCGACGCCCGCCTCGGCGGCCCGGCGTTCGAGCGCGGCCAGCGAGTCGGGGCTGGGGTCGACCACCGTGACGGCGTGGCCGAGCCCGGCCAGGGGAACGGCGAAGCCGCCCGTGCCGCCCCCGGCGTCGACGATGTCGAGGCGGTCCCGGCCGGTCGCGGACATCCGGTCGGCGAGCACCGCCCTCAGGACGTCCCAGACGACGGCCGTGCGGACCGCGGGGGTGCCCGCGGGACGCGAGATGTCTACGGCGCGCAACTTCAGATCGCCTCCTCGTTCTGCGGTGACGGCCCCAGCCTACGCCGCGCCGCCGGCGGGGCCGGTCCGAACCGGATCCCCGCCGGCCCGCTCCCCTACCCGGCGGCCCGTACCCCGCGCAGGGCGAAGCACGCCGCACGGCGAGGGAAGGGAAGAAGGGGGTGAGGGGGCACAAGGGGGCGGGGAACACCGCCTCCCCCGCGAGGGACCCCGCCGGAGGGCTGCCGGCCCCTCGCCGGGTCTACAGGGCCAAGGACGGCTTGAGCTGCTTGAAGCGGGCCATGAGGCCGTTGACGAACTGCGGCGACTCGTCGGTCGACAGTTCCGAGGCCAGGCCCACCCACTCACTGATGACGACCCCCTCGGGGACGTCGGGCATCCACAGCAGCTCGTAGGTGCCGCCGCGCAGCAGATTGCGGTCGACCGCCGGCATGCGGTCGAGCGTCCAGCCCTCGGCGTAGGTGGTGATCAGCTCGTCGATGCGCGCCCGGTGCCGGCACACGCCCTCGACGATCGTCGCGGTGTACTCGTTGACGGGCGGCTCGGCCCGCTCCAGCCGTTCGGCCAGGACGCTCAGGGGGTTCTGGCCGCGTGCCTCGGCCTCGAACAGGATGTCCAGCGCGCGCCTGCGCGCCTTACCCCGTGCCGACATCAGGCGCGGCCGAGATAATCGCCGGTGCGGGTGTCGACCTTGACCTTCTCGCCGGTCGTGATGAACAGCGGCACCTTGATCTCGGCGCCGGTCTCCAAGGTGGCGGGCTTGGTGCCCCCGGTGGAACGGTCGCCCTGAAGGCCCGGCTCGGTCTCGGCGATGATCAGCTCGACGGCCGCGGGGAGGTCGACGTAGAGCACGTTGCCCTCGTTGACGGCCACGGTGGCGAGCATGTTCTCCAGCAGGTAGTTGGCGGCGTCGCCGACGGCCACCCGGGAGACGTGCAGCATGTCGTAGGTCTCGGTGTCCATGAAGACGAACTCGTCGCCGTCCATGTAGGAGAACTGCATCTCGCGCTTGTCGACGTTGGCCACCTCGACCTTCACACCCGCGTTGAAGGTCTTGTCGACGACCTTGCCCGACAGGACGTTCTTCAGCTTGGTGCGGACGAACGCACCGCCCTTGCCGGGCTTGACGTGCTGGAACTCCACAACCGTCCAGAGCTCACCGCCGTCGAGCTTGAGCACTAGACCGTTCTTCAGGTCGTTCGTCGTCGCCACTGGTTTCTCCTGCGTACGGCCGCTCTTAAAGGACAAGCAGCTCTTTGGTCGTCCGTGTGAGAAGCTCCGGCCCGCCATCACGCGTCACAAGCGTGTCCTCGATGCGGACGCCGCCCCTGCCCGGGAGGTAGACCCCAGGCTCGACGGTGACCGGAACTCGATCCTCTAGTCTAGCGTGCTCATGGTCGGACTCCGGCTCCGCCGGAGACAGGAACGGTACCTCGTGGATCTCTAGGCCGACGCCGTGGCCGAGGCCGTGCCCGAAAGCCTCACCGTGTCCCGCCTCCACGATCAGGTCGCGGGCCGCGGCGTCGACCTCGTGGACGCTCGCGCCGGGCCGTACGGCGTGGCGCCCGGCGCGCTGGGCGGCGCGCACCAGGTCGTACAGCTCGCGCTGCCAGGACGCGGGCTCGCCGATCGCCACCGTCCGGGTCATGTCGGCGTGGTAGCCCTCGTAAAGGGCCCCGAAGTCCATCGTGACCAGGTCGCCGCGCTCCAGCGGCCGGCCGGAGGGCGAGTGGTGCGGGATCGAGCCGTTGGGGCCGCTCGCCACGATCGAGTCGAAGGCGGGCTTCTCCGCGCCCAGCTCGATCATGCGGCGTTCCAGTCCCCTGGCGACCTCCCGCTCCGTCACGCCGGGCCGCAGCGTGGCCACCACGTCGGCGAAGGCCCGGTCGGTGATCTCGCAGGCGGCGCGGATGAGAGCGATCTCCTCCTCGTCCTTGACCCGCCGCACCGCCTCGACCAGGCCCGACGTCCGCGGCAGGTCCCCGCCCAGCCGGAAGTAGTCGGCGGCGGACATGTGGTGGGCCTCCACCGCGACCCGGCCGGCCCGCGACGCCAGGCTCCCGGCGACGTCGCGCTCCTCGGTCACCTCGATGCCGGCGCAGACCCGCCGGGCGGTCTCGGCGTAGCGGCAGTCGGTGGCCAGCGTGGCGGTCGCGTCGGCCCTGACGAGCACGGCCGCGTTGGAACTGGCCAGGCCGGTCAGGTAACGGACGTTGACGCCCCCGGTGACGAGGAGGGCGTCGGCTTCACGGCCCGCCAGCAGGGCGGCCAGCCGCTCGCGGCGCTGTGCGTGGATGGCGGTCATGACCCGCATGCTATTGACCATTTTCATCCCTGTCGTCCCCCCTGGCGCGGGGGTTCGAGGCCGGGGAGGCCGGGCGCCGGTCAGGAGGCCAGCTCCGCGACCTTCTCCACGAGCCGGAGGCGCTCCTCGTGCGTGCGGCCGAGCGGGGTGACGTTGACGGTGGTGACCCCCGACTCCCGCATCGCCCGCAGGCGCTCGCGCACATACCCCTCAGGACCGATCAGGGACGTCCTCTCCAGCAGCTCCCGCGGGACCAGCGCCGCCGCCTCGTCCTTCCTGCCGTCGAGGTAGAGGTCCTGGATGCGCTCGGCCTCCTTTTCGTAGCCGTAGCGGCGGGCGAGGTCGTTGTAGAAGTTCCCGCCCCTGGCGCCCATGCCCCCGATGTAAAGGGCTGCCACCGGGCGCCCCAGCTCCAGCAGGTCCGACACGTCGTCGCCGATGGCCAGCGCCGCCTGGGCGATGACCTCCAGTTCTCCGGTGGCGGGATCGCGCCTGGCCTTGCCCGCGGCCAGGGAGGCGCCCCAGACGTCGGCGGCCCTCTCCGGCAGGTAGAAGATCGGCTGCCAGCCCTCGGCCAGCTCCGCGGCGAGTTCGACGTTCTTGGGGCCGATGGCGGCGATCACGATGGGGATGCGGTCGCGGACGGGGTGGTTGATGAGCTTCAGGGGCTTGCCCAGACCGGTGCCCGGGCCGGCGGGCAGGGGAACGGTGTAGTGCCTGCCCTCGTAGGTCAGGCGCTCACGCCTCCAGACCCTCCGGCAGATCTCGACGATCTCGCGGGTCCGGCCCAGGGGCGCGGTGTACGGCACGCCGTGAAAGCCCTCGACGACCTGCGGCCCCGAGGCGCCCAGGCCCAGGACGAAACGGCCGTCGGAGACGTAGTCCAGGCCCGCGGCGGTCATGGCCAGCAGCGTGGGGGTCCGCGAGTAGATCGGCAGGATGCCCGAGGCGATCCGCAGCCGCTCGGTCCTGGCCGCGATGTAGCCCATCTGGCTGACCGCGTCGAAGCTGTAGGCCTCGGCGACGAAGACGACGTCGAGCCCGGCCTTCTCGTAGTCGGCCAGCTCGGCCACCGTCTCCTTGAAGCCCCCCGCGTAGTTCAGGGCCATGCCGATGCGCATCGTGAGACCGTCCTTCCCCGCACCCATAAAACCGAATGATGTTCCGTCGCCTTCGCGGGAAAAGGCTATCGACTCACCGGCCGCCCACCAACCCCCGCGCGCGCCCGGCGCCCGGCGGGTAGCGTACGGATCTTGAGGGAGGGGGAGGCCGCCGGGGCGGGGCACGCGCCCGGCCGCCAAGGCCCCGTCCGGCACGGAGCGAACACGGAGAGATACAGAACGGACACCGGGTGGACACCGGACGGACACAGACGAGGAGTGACGTGCTGGGGCGATCGATCATCGTGGTGGCGGGGGTGCTCGCCCTCCTCCTCGGCGGCCACCGGCTCCTGCCGGAACTGGGCGGGTTCACCCCCGTGCTGGAGAGCCTGCTGCCCTGGGTCGGCGCGGCCGTACCGCTCCTGCTGGCCGGCGCGCTGGCCACCCGCTCGTGGCGGGCGACCGCCGCGACGCTGCTCCCGGCGGCCGTGTGGGCGGCCATGTTCGGCCCGGCGCTGCTGCGCACCCCGCCCGGTGGGCCGAGCGACATCTCGGTCGCCACGCTCAACGTGGGCGTGACCAACGCCGACTCGGCGCGGGCCGTACGGGCCCTCGCCAAGGGCCGGGACCTGGTCGCACTCCAGGAGCTGACCGACGGCGGCCCCGCGGCGAAGGCGCTCGACGACCGCTTCCGGTACCGCTACCGGGTGGCGACCGTCGGCCTGTGGAGCCGGTTCCCGATCGTGGAGGCCCACAAGGCGGACATCGGCCTGGACTGGACGCGGGCCCTGCGCGCGGTGGTCGACACCCCCAAGGGGCGGCTGACCGTCTACGTCATGCACCTGGCCTCGGCCCGCCCCGGCAGGACGGCCCAGCGGGACAGGACCCTCGCCCACGCCCGCCGGATCGTCGACGGCGACGACAGTCCGCGCCTGCTCCTGATGGGCGACCTCAACACCGCCACGACCGACCGCAAACGCTCGGGCCTGGTGCCCCCGCTGGCGGACGCCCAGCAGGAGGCGGGCTCCGGGTTCGGCTTCACCTGGCCGTCGTCGTTCCCCGTCACCCGCCCCGACCACATCCTCTACCGGGGCCTCACCGCGACCGGCGCCGGAGTGGAGCCCGCCGAGGGCAGCGACCACCGGGCCGCCGTGGCCACCCTGCGGCTGAGGTGAGGCGCCCCGCCGGGGAGGCCCCCGGCGGCGCGAGGCCCGCCGGCGGGCTCACAGGGCGCGCAACGCCGGCAGGTCGTCCGGGGTGTCGATGTCGGCGGGGTCGCCGACGTCGTCACAGGGAACCGCGACGACCAGCTCCGGATGGGCCCGCAGGAACGGCCGGGCCCCGACGTCGCCGGTGGCGAGCTCGGCGACCTCGGCGAAGTGGTCCCGGGCGATCAGCACCGGGTTCCTGAGGCGCCCGCCGTAGGTGGCGACGGCGACGGAGGCGCCCTCGCGCGCGGCCCGGATCAACCGGCGGACGGCGCGCGGGCCGATGAACGGCTGATCCACCAGGGCGATCACCACCCGCTCCGCGTCGCCCGGCAGCGTGTCCAGGCCAAGGCGGAGGGAGGAGCCCATCCCGGACCGCCAGCGGGGGTTGCGCACGATCACCGCCCCGCGCACCTGCACCGTGACGGCGCCCAGCACCACCACCACCGGATGGCAGCCGCCGTCGTGGAGCAGCCGGACCCCCCGGTCCACCAGCCGCTCGCCGTCCACTTCCACCAGCGCCTTCGGCATCCCGAGCCGCGATCCCGAACCCGCGGCCAGCAGCACTCCGGCACTCGCCGATCTCACGAGAACCTCCCTTTTCCCACGGCCCACGCACGGGGCCCGTCCCCGTGGATCCGGCCGGAGCCTTCGGTCAGCGGCTTCCCTGAGCCGCCCCAGCGGAGCTGGATCAGCTCGGCGGCGATGGAGACCGCGGTCTCCTCGGGGGTACGCGCGCCCAGGTCCAGCCCGATCGGGGAGCGGAGCCGCTTCAGCTCGGCCTCCCCCAGGCCCGCGCGCGCGAGCCGCTCCAGGCGGTCCTCGTGGGTACGGCGCGAGCCCATCGCGCCGACGTAGCCCGCGGGGGTGCGCAACGCCACCTCCAGCAGCGGGACGTCGAACCGTGGATCGTGGGTGAGCACGCAGATCGCGGTCCGCTCGTCCACGGTGATCGAGCTGAGATAGTCATGCGGCCACTTGACGACCACCTCGTCGGCCTCGGGGAAGCGCTTGGCGGTGGCGAAGACCGGCCGGGCGTCGCAGACGACCACGTGGTAGCCGAGGAACTTGCCGATCCTGGCGACCGCGGCGGCGAAGTCGATCGCGCCGAAGACCAGCATCCGGGGCGGCGGGGCGAAGGAGTGCACGAAGACGGCCAGGTCGTCCAGGCGCCGCTCACCCCGCGCGCCGTACCGGCGGACCCCGGTGAGCCCCTGCGCGAGCATGCCCCGGGCGTCGTCGTCCACCGCCTCGTCGAGCCTGGCCACACCCAGCGAGCCCGAGGAGCGCTCCGGCCAGACCACCCGGCGGGCGCCGACGGCCCCGGGGCCCGAAAGGACGGTCGCCACCGCCACCGGCTCGTGTTCCCGCACCGAGCCCGCGACCTCCCCCAGCTCGGGAAAGGTCGCGCGCGACACCGGCTCGACGAACACGTCCAGGACGCCTCCGCAGGTCAGGCCGACGGAGAAGGCGTCGTCGTCGCTCACGCCGTAACGCCTCAGGACCGGCGTCCCCGAGGCGACCACCTCGCCGGCCAGCTCGTAGACGGCGCCCTCGACGCAGCCGCCCGAGACGCTGCCCTCCGCCTCCCCGCCCAGGACCGCCATGGAGGCGCCGGGGGGCCGGGGGGCGCTGCGGAAGGTGGCGACCACGGTCGCCAGGCCGAACGTCTCCCCCGCCTCCCACCACCGCACGATCTGCGACAGCACCTCACGCATGGGCCCCTCCAAGCAGCCTCGCCAGTTCCTCGAAGGCGGCCAGGCTGTGCCCGGCCACGAAGTCGTCAATGTACGGCAGCGCGGCGCGGATCCCGGCGGTGAGCGGCCGGTAGCCCTCCCGCCCCTTGTGCGGGTTGGCCCAGATCACCCGGTGCGCCATCCGGGACAGCCGGGCCATCTGCGCGGCGAGCAGCGAGACGTCGCCCCGCTCCCAGCCGTCGGAGGCGATCACGACCGTCGCGCCCCGGGCGTCGTTCAGCGCCAGGAACCTGCGCAGTTCCTCCCCCAGCCGGGTGCCGCCGCTCCAGTCGGGGATGGCCGCGGAGGCGGCGTCCATCGCGGTGGAGGGGTCGCGGTGGCGCAGCTCGGCGGTGAGGCGGGTCAGGCGGGTGCCTGCGCTGAACACCTCGGTGGCCCGGGGCTCGGCGCGCAGCAGCGCGTGCCCGAGACGGAGCAGGGTGTCGGCGTAGGGGCTCATGGAGCCGCTGACGTCGACCAGCAGCACCACCCGGCGGGGTCTGGCGCGGTGGGCGCGGTAGCGGAGCCGGGCGGTCTCGCCCCCGCGCCGCAGGGTCTCGCGGACCGTCGCCCCGCCGTCCAGCCGCCCCCGGCGCGAAGGCCCGAACCTCCGCGACCGGCGCCGCTCGCGACCGGCCCGCATCAGCGCGAGCAGCCGCCGCGCCTCGGTCAGCTCCGCCTCGGTCATCGCGGCCAC
Organism: Streptosporangium violaceochromogenes; assembly: GCF_014654615.1. Taxonomy (GTDB): domain Bacteria; phylum Actinomycetota; class Actinomycetes; order Streptosporangiales; family Streptosporangiaceae; genus Streptosporangium; species Streptosporangium violaceochromogenes. The sequence continues at coordinate 150,756 of NZ_BNBB01000001.1, forward strand.
GTCCCGGTTGCGCAGGACCTCCGCCGCGCTCGCGCTCGCCACGCGTGCGGGGCGCTCGTCGCCGCCGTCGCCGCCGGACGGCACGGCGGTGTGGCGGATCACGACGAGGCCGGCCCGCCGGCCGCGGCCCGCGCGCCGTCCCCCGAAGTAGGCCCGGAAGACCCGGTCGTAGCGGGGCAGGTCGTCGGCGGAGGCGCACAGGGTGAGACGGCCCGCCCAGTAGACGTCACGCGGCCGGGTGGCGTCCAGGTGGGACAGCGCCCGCAGCAGGCTCTGGGTCCGCTCGTGGTCGGCGGGGACCCCGGCGGCGCGCAGCGTCCGGGCGAACCCGGTCATCACGGCCACCAGGTCCCGGGGCGTGCCCGCGCGGGCCGGGCCGGGCCGGCCGTTCCCGGGCTCGGGGGTCTCAGGCACGGAGATCACCCAGGAGCCCGCCCCCGAGCACGGCCTCGTGGTCCTCGCGATGCTTGAGCAGGGCGCCCAGCGTGGCCGCCGCCAGGCCGGGGTCCAGCGTCCGGGCGCCGAGGGTCAGCAGGGCCTCGGCCCAGTCGAGGCTCTCGGCGATGCCCGGGGGCTTGATCAGCCCGGCCCCGCGGAGCCGTCCCGCCGCCGCGGCGACCTGCTCGGCGAGGGCCGCGGAGCAGGCGGGCAGGCGCCGCAGCAGGATCGCCACCTCCCGGTCGAAGGAGGGGTGCTCCAGCCAGTGGTAGAGGCAGCGCCGCTTGAGGGCGTCGTGCACCTCGCGGGTGCGGTTGGAGGTCAGCACGACCACCGGGGGCCTTTCGGCGCGGATCGTGCCGAGCTCGGGGACGGTGATCGCGAAGTCCGAGAGCACCTCCAGCAGGATCGCCTCGAACTCGACGTCGGCCCGGTCGATCTCGTCGATGAGCAGCACGCTGGGCTGGGTCTCGACGGCCCTCAGCAGCGGCCGGGCGACCAGGAACCGGCGGTCGTAGACCTCCGTCTCCAGCCGGGCGGCGTCGGCCGCCCCTTGCGCCTCCGCGGCCTTGAGGTGCAGCAGCTGGCGGGCGAAGTCCCAGTCGTAGAGCGCCTGGGGGCCGTCGAGGCCCTCGTAGCACTGCAGCCGGATCAGCGGGGCCTCCAGCACGGCCGCGAGCGTCCTGGCCAGCTCGGTCTTGCCGACGCCGGCCTCGCCTTCGAGCAGCAGGGGGCGTCCCATCCGCAGCGCCAGGAACGCCGCGACGACCAGCCCCTCATCGGCGAGGTAGTCCTGCCGATCGAGCAGTTCCCCGAGCTCTCCGGGAGACCTCACATCCGATACGTCCGGCGCCCCGCCTGTCCTCACCACGACCTCAGGCTACGCCCGCGCCCTTCGCCGTGAGCGGGGACGCCGCCCCGGGCGCCCTCCGGCGCCCCTGACGAGCGCCCCTGACGAGGGTGTGGACGGCGCCGGGCCGGCGCCGTCCCCGGGCGGGGAGCCGGGACGCTCTCGCGAAGGGGGCGTATCCTCACGACCCGTGAAGAACCTGATCCGGCGGATCGGCACACCGCCGAGAGTCGTGGTGGCCGCCTTCCTGACGGTGGTCCTCGCGGGATGGGGTCTGCTGTCGCTTCCCGTCTCGGTCGCGGGCGGCCAGGAGCCGTCGTGGACCTCCGCCCTGTTCACCGCGACCTCGGCGGTCTGCGTCACCGGGCTCGCCGTGCACGACACGGGGGTGCACTGGACGTTCTTCGGTGAGACGGTGATCCTGGTGCTGATGCAGGTCGGAGGCTTCGGGATCATGTCGCTGGCCTCGATCCTCGCGCTGATCGTCTCCGGCAGGCTCGGCCTGCGCGCCCGGCTCAGCACCCAGATGGAGACCAAGAGCCCGGCCCCCGGCGACGTGCGCCGGGTGGTCGCGGGAGTCGTCAGGATCACGCTGGCGGTCGAGGCCCTGACCGCCGCCGTGCTCGCCGTCCGCCTCGTCACCGAGTACGGCGAGCGGCCCGCCCGCGCCCTGTACCAGGGGGTCTTCCACGCGGTCTCGGCGTTCACCAACGCCGGGTTCACGCTCTGGCCCGGCAGCGCGACGCGCTTCGTGGCCGACCCGCTGATCTGCCTGCCCCTGGCGCTGACGGTGGTCGCCGGCGGGCTCGGTTTCCCGGTCTACGCCGCGCTCCGGCGGCACTGGCGCCACCCGGCGCGCTGGCCGCTGCACACCAGGATCACCGTGGGGACGACCGCGGTCCTGCTGTTCGGCGGGGCCGTCGCCGTGACCCTTATCGAGTGGGGCAATCCGGCCACCCTGGGCGGTCTGCCGCCGGGGCAGCGCGTCATGGCCGGCTTCTTCTACAGCGCCATGACCCGCAGCGGCGGCATGAACTCCGTGGACGTCTCCCAGATGCACGAGAGCACCTGGCTGGTCGGCGACATGCTGATGTTCGTCGGGGCGGGCAGCGCGAGCACCGGCGGCGGCATCAAGGTGACGACGTTCGCCCTGCTCGGCTACGTCATCCTCGCCGAGCTGCGCGGTGAGCCCGACGTCGCGACCGGCCGCCGCCGCGTGCCCGAGCAGCTCCAGCGCCAGGCGCTGACGATCGCCCTGATCAGCGTGGCGGCGGTCGCCCTCGGGACGTTCGTCCTGATGACGCTCACCTCGTTCCCGCTCGACCGGGTGCTGTTCGAGGCGATCTCCGCCTTCGGTACGGTCGGACTGTCGACGGGTATCACCGCCGATCTCGGCCCGGCCGGGCATCTGGTCCTCACGGCCCTGATGCTCATCGGCCGGCTCGGCCCGGTGACCCTCGGCGCCGCCCTGGCGCTGCGCGTCCAGACCCGTCGGTTCCGCTACCCGGAGGAGCGTGTCCTCGTTGGCTGACAGGAAGATCCGTGACAACGCGGTCGTGGTGATCGGCCTGGGCAGGTTCGGCGGCGCGCTGGCGCTGGAGCTGGTGGAGCGCGACGTCGAGGTGCTGGGCGTCGACAGCGACCCCAGGAACGTGCAGCGCCTTTCCGGGCAGCTCACCCACGTGGTCTGCGCCGACTCCACCGACCCCGACGCGCTGACGCAGCTGGGCGTCGCCGAGTTCGGCAGGGCCGTGGTGGGCATCGGCACCGACATCGAGGCGAGCATCCTCACCACCTCGATCCTGGCCGATCTCGGCGTCCCGGACATCTGGGCCAAGTCGATCAACCGCCGGCACAGCCGGATCCTGGAACGGGTCGGCGCCCACCACGTGGTGCAGCCCGAGCACGACATGGGCGAGCGGGTCGCGCACCTGGTCACCGGCCGGATGCTCGACTACGTCGAGGTCGACGAGGACTACGCCCTGGTCAAGACCAAGGCCCCGCGCTGGGCGGAGGACAGGACGCTCGGCGACCTCGGCATCCGCAGGAAGTACGGCGTGACCGTGGTCGGCATCAAGAAGCCCGGCGGCCGGTTCACCTACGCCACCTCCGACACGAGCGTCCAGCGGGACGACATCCTGCTGGTCGCCGGCCGGACCGGCCTGGCCGAGCGCTTCGCCGAGGAGACCTGACCGCGGGCGCGTTCAGGTCCGGACGGGCGGCCCCGGCCGGACCCGCCGCCCGGGGTTCCCGGCCCTGCGGGGCGAAGGGCCCCCGTACGGCTCAGGGCCTCTCCTCGGCCTCGCCGCGCTCCCGGATGAGGGCCGCCAGCTCCCGGACCTGCCGGACGGTGCGTTCCTTCTCCGACCCCTGCAGCCCCATCGCCCCGACGGTCATGCCGTCGGCGAAGTCGAGCTTCGCCCAGGGCTCGCCGTCGACCAGCGTGACCGCGAGCACCTCGGGCCACTCGTAGCGGTGCACCCGCAAGGGGTTGACCACGGTGATCCCCCCCTCGTCCGCCTTGACCCGGCAGCGCCCCAGCAGGTGCAGCACCCCGGCGATCGCCCCGCCGAGCAGGATCATGGCGATCCGGTCGGCCACGGTGAAGGGCGGCGGCAGGAAGATCGCCATCAGCAGGGCGCCCGTCATGATCAGCCCGGCGAAGCCGTAGGCCACGGCGCGGCCCCTCCTCGGCCGCCACACCACGGGCAGCGGAGGGGGAGGTACGCTCTCGGGAATCACGTGCGGATCACGATCCTTCGGGAAACCGGCGGCTCACGGCGCCGTGACCGCCGGTCACGGCGCCGAACGCAATGTATCGCACCGCGCCCCGGCGCCCGCCGCCGCACCGTTCCTCCGTGAGGGATCCCGGAGCCCGCCGGTCCCCTCCCGGGCGTTTCTAAGGCTCCCGCAGCCGCCGCAGCACCAGCGCGGTCTCCAGGGCCGCGACGGTGGCCTCGTACCCCTTGTCCTCACGGCTGCCGGGCAGGCCGGAGCGGTCGAGGGCCTGCTCCAGGGAGTCGCAGGTCAGCACCCCGTTGCCCACGGGGGTCCGTTCGTCCAGGGAGACCCTGGTCAGGCCGGAGGTCACCGAATCGCAGACGTACTCGAAGTGGGCGGTCTCCCCCCGGATCACCGCCCCCAGGGCGACGACCGCGTCACAGCGACGGGCCAGGGCCTGGGCCACGACCGGGATCTCCAGTGAACCGGCCACCCGGACCACGGTCGCGTTCGCCCCGCTGTCCCGGCCGGCCTGCACCGCCCTCGCCACGAGCTGATCGGTGATCTTCTCGTGCCAGCGGGCGGCCACGATGCCGACGGTCAGCCCGCTCGCCTCGACGGCCACCGCGTGCGGTCGTCCGACGCCGCTCACGCGAGTCCCCCTTCCCGTCCCGCCGGCCCGGGGACGCCGATCCGTCCGCCGCTCATGCGCTCTCCTCCCGGATGTCGTGGCCCAGACGGTCTCGCTTGACCGTCAGGTATCTCCGATTGTGCGGGTTCATCGTCACCGGCATCGGCTCGCGGCCGAGCACCTTGATGCCGTAGCCGTCCATTCCCCGCGTCTTGGCCGGGTTGTTGGTCAGCAGCCGGACCGACCTCACCCCCAGGTCGGCGAGGATCTGCCCGGCGTTGGAGAACTCGCGGGCGTCCACCGGCAGCCCCAGCTCCAGGTTGGCGTCCACGGTGTCGCTGCCGGCGTCCTGCAGGCCGTACGCCTTGAGCTTGGCCAGCAGGCCGATGCCGCGCCCCTCGTGCCCGCGCAGGTAGACCACCACGCCCCGTCCCTCGGCGGCGATCTTCGCCATGGCGTGGTCGAGCTGTACCCCGCAGTCGCAGCGCAGCGACCCCAGGACGTCGCCGGTCAGGCACTCCGAGTGCGCCCGGACCAGGACGCCCTCGCCGTCCTCCAGATCGCCGTAGACCAGGGCCAGGTGCTCGCCGCCGTCCAGCGCGCTGGAGTAGCCGTAGGCGTGCCACGTCCCGTGGCGGTTGGGCAGGAGCGTCTCGGCGACCCGCGTGACCATCCGCTCGCTCCGCCGCCGGTAGTCCACGAGCTGCTCGATCGAGACCAGCGCCAGGTCGCGCTCGTCGCAGAAGACGCGCAGTTCCGGCAGCCGCTTCATGGTGCCGTCGTCGTTGACGATCTCGGCGAGCGCGCCGGCGGGGCGCAGCCCGGCGAGCCGGGCCAGGTCCACGGCGGCCTCGGTGTGGCCGCGCCGGACGAGCACGCCGCCCTCGCGGTAGCGGAGCGGGAAGACGTGGCCCGGCCGGAGCAGTTCGAAGGGCTCGGTCGCCGAGTCGCACAGGGTGCGGATGGTTCTGGCCCGGTCCGAGGCCGAGATACCGGTGGTCACCCCGTCGCGGGCGTCCACGCTGATCGTGTAGGCGGTGCGGAGGCGCTCCTCGTTGTCGCGCACCATCAGGGGCAGGCCGAGCCGGTCGAGGTCCTCCCCCGGCATCGACACGCAGATCACGCCGCTGGTGTGCCGGATGGTGAAGGCGAGCAGCTCCGGCGTGGCCTTGGCCGCGGCGAAGATGATGTCTCCCTCGTTCTCACGGTTCTCGTCGTCCACGACCACGACGGGCCTGCCCTCGCGGATGTCGGCGATGGCCCGTTCTATGGGGTCCAGCTTGGTCACACAGCCTCCTTGGGGGCGAGCACGGTCGCCGACCGGTGCTCCTTCGGGCGGGTGGGGGATCCGGCGGGGGTGAGGGGGGCGCGGCGCGCGAGCCCGGAGAGCGGATCGCTCCAGGCCGTCCACGGGCCGGGACGCCGGGAGCGCGGGCCGGCTCACGGGGTGCCCACGGTGCCGTAGGCGCCGAGGAGCTTCTCCACGTGCTTGGCGATCACGTCGACCTCCAGGTTCACCGGGTCGCCCGGCCGCTTGGCGCCGAGGGTGGTCAGGCGCAGGGTCGTCGGGATCAGCCCGACCGAGAAGCCCCCGATGTCCACGCCGGCCACGGTCAGGCTGACGCCGTCCACCGCGATCGAGCCCTTCTCGACCACGTAGCGGGCCAGCCCGGCCGGCAGCGAGAACCGGACGACCTCCCAGTGCTCGCCCGGTTCGCGCGACAGCAAGGTGCCGGTGCCGTCCACGTGGCCCTGCACGATGTGGCCGCCCAGGCGTCCGTCGGCGCGGACGGCACGCTCCAGGTTGACCGGGGAGCCGGGGCGCAGGGCGCCCAGGGAGCTGCGGTCGAGGGTCTCCTTCATCACGTCGGCGGTGAACACCTCCCCCTCGACGTCCACCACGGTCAGGCAGACCCCGTTGACGGCGATCGAGTCCCCGTGCCCGGCGTCACCGGTGACGACCTTTCCCCGGATCGCCACCCGGGCGGCGTCCCCGAGCGACTCGATCGCGGCGATCTCGCCTAGTTCCTCAACGATTCCGGTGAACATCCGAAAGCTCCTTCGCGGGGTAGGCGACCGGCCCGGTCGCGGGGCGGCCGGCCCGGGCACGGGCGCGGCGGAGACGCCGAGACGGCGGCGCGGGAGCGCGGAAACACGTGGCGGGGGGAACGGCGGCGCGGAAGCGCGATCGGCGCGATCATCCGGCGCGGGCGCGCCTGGCCAGTCATCCCGGGACTCCTTCCCGCCGGCGGTGGTCTTCCGCGGCGGCCCCGGGGGATCAAAGGGTGCCTACACCCATAGGCGGAGGTGCCCTCGAAGGGCACTCCCCGCCCGCGCGCTTCCTCCCATCCGGACTTTGACCGTCGGTCCCGGAATTCCACCGGGTCAACCGGCCGATGGCGTCGGCCGGGTCGCGGACTGTCACCGCCGGTTCGGATTTTCACCGACCCCGGAGCACGCTGCTCTTCCCTCAGTGTGCCATGTCCGGCAAATGGCGCGGGACTCCCCTCCACCATGTGGGACGGAGATGCGCCCTGCCGGGCTAGGCGGCCCGCCCCTCCGTGATCCTCCGTACCCGCCGGGCGTCGGGACCGTACCTGAACGGCGCGGGGACCAGGCCGATGCCGGCCTGCAGGGTTCTCAGCGTGGCCGTCGCCCACAGGTCGCCGAGCGGGGTGGCGGGCAGGCCGTACAGCCGGCGGGCCCAGCGCGGCAGGGTGGCGAAGGCCAGCCCGGTGACCAGGGGGAGGACGGGCCTGAGCGGCAGGAGACGGGCCGGGAGCGAAAGGTTGAGCGAGACACCGAGCGACCGGCACAGCGGGTGAGGCACCTCGGGGGCGAGGTAGAGGCCCGGGCGCCGCTCTCGGATGTAGGCGCGCAACTCGGCGACGGAGCCCGGGACGTCGTCCGGGCGCAGGCCGACGACCCGGGCGGCGTCGCGCCACTCGGCCACGAACCGGTCGGCCTCGGCGTCCGTCAGGCGCACCCCCGCCCGGCGGGCGATCGACAGGTAGGAGTCGACCTCGCCGACGTGGACCCAGCGCAGCGCGTCGGGATCGTCGAGGTGGAACCGCTCACCGGTGTCGGGGTCGAAGGCGGTGAGCCGGGAGTGGATCCGGCGGACCCGGGCCCCGGCCCGGGCGACCTCGGCGCTCGTGCCGTAGGTGCGCACGCGGACGAACTCGGTGGTGCGGAGGAAACGCGCCCACGCCTCGGCGGGGTCCATCAGGGCGGAGTTCTGGGCGACGCCCCGCATGGCGCGGGGGTGGAGCCCCTGCATGAGCAGGGCGCGGAAACCCCCGACCAGCAGGATGGGCTCGCCCATCACCCGCCAGGTCACCGATCCCGGCCCGAACAGCCCGTGGTCCACACGCCCCCTCCCTCCTCCCGCCCTCCGGCGATCGAGCGGCGCCCGGGCGGACACGCTAGGGTACCGAGCCACCACCCGGTCAGATCGTCATAGTCACGTCATGGCTGTGTCACAAATCCGTGAATATCAGACCGTGGGGAATCTCATCATTTCACCTGCCCCCCGGGGGAGGTCAACGGAATTGCAGCCACAACCTGATCTATTTTGCACAACAAAAAAACAAGTAACAGCCAGGCCATTGATTTGGACCTGACTGTTTTGCGATGGTTCCCCCAGATACCACTCAGCATCCTCTACCGCTCAGCCATCCTCCTTGGGGGCTCCCGCACGATGACCATCCCCGCACCAGCCGCGACCGCCGTCGAGGCACCCGTGGTGAAGCCACCGGAGACGGTGGGCCGCTCCCCCGGGCAGCTGATGTGGCTCCGGTTCCGCCGTGACCGGACCGGCGTCGTCTCCGCCATCGTGGTGATCTTCTTCTTCCTGGTGGCGCTCCTCGCCCCGGTGATCTCCTGGGCGTACGGCAAGGATCCCTACGTCCTCTACGGCCAGGACATCCCGGGGCTGCTCAACGACTACGGCTACCCCGTCGGGGCCAACGGCGGCATCAGCTCGGAGTTCTGGTTCGGCATCGAGCCGAGCCTGGGCCGCGACGTGTTCACCCAGCTCGTCTACGGGATCAGGACCTCACTGCTGATCGCGGTCGTCGCGACCGTCTTCACCACCATGATCGGCATCGTGATGGGCATCGCGGCCGGATACTCCGGCGGCAAGACCGACTACCTCATCGGCCGCCTGATCGACACGATGCTGTCGTTCCCGTCGGTGCTGTTCATCATCGCCTTCATGCCGGTCGTGGAGAACCTCTTCGTCAAGTCGAACGAGGAGACGCCGATCTGGCTGCGCGCCGTGACGCTCGTGATCGTGCTGACGCTGTTCGGCTGGGCCGGCCTGGCCCGCCTGCTGCGCGGCCAGGTGCTCTCACTGCGCGAGCGCGAGTTCGTCGAGGCGGCCCGGGTCACCGGCGCCTCCCCGGCCCGGATCGTGTTCAAGGAGCTGCTGCCCAACCTGTGGACGCCGATCCTGATCCAGGCCACGCTGCTGCTGCCCGCCCTGGTGACGTCGGAGGCCGCGCTCTCCTTCCTCGGGGTCGGAATGCCGGAGGCCATCCCCGACTGGGGCCGCATGTTCCTGCGCGGCACCGAGGTCTACCGGGACGACATCACCTACCTGATCTTCCCGGGTGCCGCCCTGCTGATCTTCGTGATCGCCTTCAACCTGCTCGGCGACTCGGTCCGCGACGCCTTCGACCCCAAGCTCAAGCGCTAGACCCGATAGGAGAAAGATGACAGTCCGAACGCGGTCGGCAGTGGCCGCACTGGCCATCGGCGCGCTCGCCCTCACCAGCGCGTGCGCCGAGGGCAACCAGGGCGGTCCGGCCACCTCAGGCGGCCAGAGCGGCGGCTCGTCCGCCCCGGCCGAGGCCTACAAGCCCGCGAGCATCACCGTCGGTACCGCCGAGGACTCCAAGGGGCCCGCCATCCCGCCGGAGGGCGTCGTCAAGGGCGGCACCGTCACGATGATCGACCGCAACGACTTCGCCCACCTGGACCCCGCCCAGATCTACGTCAACACCGAGGCGAACTTCAACCTGCTGATCGCCCGCTCCCTGACCGGCTACAAGCGGGTCGCCAAGGGCGACTACAAGCTGGTGGGCGACCTGGCCACCGACACGGGCACCCCGTCCGACGGCGGCAAGACCTGGACGTTCACCCTGAAGGACGGCGTGAAGTGGCAGGACGGCACGCCGATCACCTCCGAGGACGTCAAGTGGAGCATGGAGCGGACGTTCGCGCCGTTCGTCACCCAGGGCCCCGCCTACATCCAGCAGTGGCTGACCGACGTCGACTACAAGAAGGCCTACAAGGGCCCCTACGACGGCAAGCGCCTGTCCTCGATCGAGACGCCCGACGACAAGACGATCGTCTACAAGTTCACCTCGCCGCACGCCGACGCCAACTACGCCCTGGCCATGGGCGGCTACGCCATCGTGCCCAAGGCCAAGGACACCAAGGAGAAGTACGACAAGGAGCCCTTCTCCAGCGGGCCGTACATCATCACGTCGCACGTGGTCGACAAGACCGTCGACCTGGAGCGCAACCCCCACTGGGACCCGGCCACCGACCCGATCCGCGGCGCCTACCCCGACAAGTGGCACCTTGAGTTCGGGCTGGAGCCGCTGCAGGTGACCGACCGCCTCCTGGCCGACTCCGGGGCGGACCAGAAAACGTTCACCTTCTACAGCTCCACCCCGCCGGAGCGGCTGCAGCAGGTGCTGGACGACGCCTCCCTGGCCTCGCGCCGGATGAGCAGCCCGTCGCCGTACGGCAACTACTACTACTTCAACCTCAGCCGGATGAAGGACGCCAAGATCCGCCAGGCCGTCAACCATGCCTGGCCGTCCAAGCAGATCCAGCAGGTCATGGGGGGTCCCGCCGCGGCGGCGCTGCCCACCACGATCCTCAACGAGAACACCACGGTCGGCTACCAGCCCTACGACCTGTTCGGCAAGACCACCAAGCCCGAGGGCGACATCGAGAAGGCCAAGGCGCTGCTGAAGGAGTCGAGCGACCCGACCCCGACGATCGTCTACGCCTACAACCAGACGCCGGTCCAGGAACGGGTGACCGTCGTGATCAAGAACGCTCTGGAGAAGGCCGGCATCAAGGTCGTGGCCAAGGCTCTCGACCGCAAGACCTACTACGACTCCATCGGCATGGTGAAGAACGAGTTCGACCTGTACTGGGCCGGCTGGGGCTCCGACTGGCCGTCCGGCTCCACGGTCCTGCCGGTCATCTTCGGCCCGGTCGCCGACGGCACGCCGAACTACTCGCACCTGAAGGACCCGGCCCTCACCGCCGAGATGGACAAGATCACCGCCATGACCGACATCGAGGCGGCCAACGCCGCCTGGATGGCCCTGGACAAGAAGATCCAGGAGACCATCACCCCGCTGGTCGTCGCGGAGAACAGGATCGCCACCATGCTCCACGGCTCCAAGGTGGGCGGCGCCGAGATCGATCCGCAGCAGTGGATCGTCCAGCCGAACACCATCTTCGTGAAGCCGTAGAGAACACCGGCGGCCGTGGTCCCGCGCGCACCGGTGCGCGGGACCACGGCCCACGGGGGCCCGGGGAAGGGCCCCCGTAGCGGTCTTCCAGCCACCGTCGGGAAAACAGGCCATGATTCGATTCATCACTCGCCGCACCCTCGGCGCCGCGGTCACCCTGGTGATCATCGCCGCCGTCACGTTCTTCCTCTTCTTCGCCGTCCCGGCCGACCCCGCCCGGCTCGCCTGCGGCAAGGTCTGCCCGCCCGAGCTGCTGGAGCAGGCGCGGCACAACCTGGGACTGGACCAGCCGCTGTTCGCCCAGTTCCTGGCCTGGCTGACAGGCATCTTCACCGGCCGCGACTACGAGGGCCTGGGCCGCTGCCCGGCCCCCTGCCTGGGCTTCTCCTTCGTCAACCGGGCGCCGGTGTGGGAGACGATCCTGGACCGCCTCCCCCTCACCGTCTCGCTCACGATCGGCGCGGCGACCGTCTTCTTCACCTTCGGGGTGGCGACGGGCGTCGTCGCGGCGCTCCGGCAGGGCAGGCCGCTGGACAAGATCGCCAGCGTGTCGTCCCTCATCGGCGCCTCGGTGCAGATCTACTTCGCCGGCACGCTCGCGCTGTACTACCTGGTCTACAAGAACCACATCCTGCGGCAGCCCAAGTACGTGCCCTTCACGGAGGACCCGGTCGGCTGGCTCAGCGGGCTGGCGCTGCCCTGGGTGGTGCTGGCGATCATCTTCACCGCCAACTACACCAGGATGACCCGCTCGACGATGGTCGAGCAGCTGGGCGAGGACTACGTCCGCACCGCGCGGGCCAAGGGCATGCCGGGCCGCTCGGTCGTGATGAGGTTCGCCCTGCGCGGCACCATGATCCCCATCGTCACCATCTTCGGCGTGGATCTGGGCACGCTCATCGGCGGCGCGATCATCACCGAGCAGACCTTCGGCCTGCAGGGGCTCGGGCAGCTGTCGATCAGGGCCGTGACCAACTCCGACCTGCCGATGCTGATGGCGACGGTGCTGGTGGCCGCGGGGGCCATCGTCGTCTTCAACATCATCGTGGACGTCATGTACGCCGTCATCGACCCCCGCGTACGGCTGAGCTAGGAGTCTGGAAGAAAGTGTCGAACCCGTTCCTCTCGGTCCGTGACCTGACCGTCGACTTCCACACCGAGGACGGCGTCGTCCACGCGGTGGACGGGCTCTCCTTCGATGTGGAGAAAGGCACCACCCTGGGCATCGTGGGCGAGTCGGGCTCCGGCAAGTCGGTGACCAACCTGACCGTGCTCGGCCTGCACAACCCCGAGACCACCAAGATCAGCGGAGAGATCCGCCTGGACGGCGAGGAGCTGATCGGGGCCCCGCGCTCCACCATGGAGCGGCTGCGCGGCAACAAGGTCGCGATGATCTTCCAGGACCCGCTGACCGCGCTCTCGCCGTACCACACGATCGGCAGGCAGATCGGCGAGGTCTACCGCAAGCACACCGGCGCGAGCCGGGGCGAGTCCAGGAAGCGCGCGATCGAGATGCTGACCCGGGTCGGCATCCCGCAGCCGAAGACCCGGGTGGACGACTACCCCCACCAGTTCTCCGGCGGCATGCGCCAGCGGGCGATGATCGCGATGGCCCTGGTGTGCGACCCGGACCTGCTGATCGCCGACGAGCCCACCACCGCGCTGGACGTGACCGTGCAGGCCCAGATCCTGGACCTCCTCAAGGACCTCCAGGAGCAGATGGGCACCTCCATCATCCTCATCACGCACGACCTGGGGGTGGTGGCCAGCACCGTCCACAACGTGCTGGTGATGTACGCCGGCCGGGCGGTGGAGCGCGGGACGGTCACGGAGGTCCTCGGCGAGCCCCGCCACCCCTACACCTGGGGCCTGCTGGCCTCCATGCCGCATCTGACCTCCTCGGTGGACATGCCGCTCAAGCCGGTCCGGGGCACCCCGCCAAGCCTGATCAACGTCCCGCCGGGCTGCCCGTTCCACCCCCGGTGCGACTACATGGACCTGGTCGGCGGCGAGGTGTGCAAGGGCGAGCGGCCCGAGCTGTCCCCGCACCGCGGCCACGGCGACGCGTGCTACCTGACCCTCGCCCAGAAACGGGAGATCCACAAGTGAACCACCGAGTACGGCGGCGCCCCGCACGCGCCGCCGGTGAGGACCGGCCCGACGCGGGCCGGGGCGGGAGATCCGGCGCGCGGGGCGCCCGGCGGGCACGGCCGGCGAGGGAGGACACGTGAGCGAGACGCTGCTGGAGCTGTCCGGCCTGAAGAAGCACTTCCCGGTGACGGGGGGCTTCCTGTTCAAACGGCAGATCGGCCGGGTCCACGCGGTGGACGGCATCGACCTGACGGTGCGCGCCGGCGAGGCCCTCGGGCTGGTCGGCGAGTCGGGCTGCGGCAAGTCCACCACCGGGCGGCTGGCCACGCGGCTGCTGGAGCCGACCGGGGGAACCATCCGGTACAAGGGGCGCGACATCACCCACTCCGGCCGCAGGGACCTGAAGCCGATCCGCGCCGAGATCCAGATGATCTTCCAGGATCCGTACTCGTCGCTCAACCCCCGCCACACCGTCGGCAGCATCATCGGCGGCCCGATGGAGATCAACGGCATCAACCCGCCGGGCGGCAGGGACAGGCGGGTCCGGGAGCTGCTGGAGATCGTCGGCCTCAACCCCGAGCACTTCAACCGCTTCCCGCACGAGTTCTCCGGCGGCCAGCGCCAGCGCATCGGGGTGGCCCGCGCGCTCTCCCTCGACCCCAAACTGATCATCGCCGACGAGCCGGTCTCCGCGCTGGACGTCTCGATCCAGGCGCAGGTCGTCAACCTGCTCCAGCGCCTCCAGCGCGACATGGGCATCGCGTTCCTGTTCATCGCGCACGACCTGGCCGTGGTGAGGCACTTCTCGCAGCGGGTCGCGGTCATGTACCTCGGCAAGATCGTCGAGATCGCCGACCGGGCCTCCCTCTACGAGCGGCCCCGCCACCCCTACACGCACGCGCTGCTGTCGGCGGTGCCCGAGGCCACCGTGGACGGGCCGCCCCGCGAGCGCATCCGCCTGGCCGGGGACGTGCCCTCCCCCATCGACCCGCCCTCGGGCTGCCGCTTCCGCACCCGCTGCTGGAAGGCGCAGGAGAAGTGCGCGGCGCAGGAGCCCCCGCTGGTCAGGCTGGGGGGAAACCGGGAGGGCCACCTGACGGCCTGCCACTTCCCCGAGGAGCCGACCGTCCACGGCGAGGACGTCGTCCTGGACCCGGCCCTGCTCGGCTGACGGCCCACCGCCGACGAGGGTCCCGGGCGCGTCCGCCCGGGACCCTCGTCGGTCTTCGGGGCCCTCCCGGCCGGGGAGGGCCGCCTCGGGCCGTCAGCCCTTCTCCGCCAGGGCGCGCAGCTCGTCCACCGCCGCGGCCGGGTCGTCGTTGCCGTACACGGCGTTGCCCGCCACGAAGACGTCGGCCCCCGCCTCGGCGCAGCGCTCGATCGTCTCGGCCGAGACCCCGCCGTCCACCTGCAGCCAGACCCGGCCGCCGTGCCTGTCGATGAGCGTACGGGCGCGCCGGATCTTGGGCAGCACCACGTTGAGGAACCTCTGGCCGCCGAAGCCCGGCTCGACGGTCATCAGCAGCAGCATGTCGACCTCGCCGAGCAGGTCCTCGTACGGCTCGACCGGGGTGGCGGGGTTGAGCGCGAGACCGGCGCGCGCACCGGCGGCGCGGATCTGGCGCAGCGTCCGGACCGGGGCCTTGGCGGCCTCGGCGTGGATGGTGACGCCGCCGGCCCCGGCCTCGGCGTAGGCCGGCGCCCAGCGGTCCGGATCCTCGATCATGAGGTGGCAGTCGAGCGGCGTCGGGGTCGCCTTCAGCAGCGACTCGACGACCGGCAGACCGAGGGTCAGGTTGGGCACGAAGTGGTTGTCCATCACGTCGACGTGCAGCCAGTCGGCGTTGGGGACCGCCGCGGCCGCCTCCGCGAGGCGGGCGAAGTCGGCGGACAGGATGCTGGGCGAGATCTGTACGGCCATAGTGCGGCCGAGTCTATTGCCCGGACGCCCCCCGCCGCCCCCGGGCCGGTCGAGAACGGCCCTGCCCCTTCCCGCGCCGACCGGCGCCGCGAGCCACAGCCCCTCGTCGTCGGGTCCCCGGCAGGCCATGGTGCCGGTCGTGATCTGCGCGACGGATCCCGGCTCCCCGAGATCACGCTCGACGTCCACCCAACCGGATATTCCGCACATTTTTCGCGGCCCCATCCGTCTCCGACGGTTCACCCCATTGTCGAATGAACGGCCATTCATCTCAATATCACGAAAATACGCACTATTCCGCAATAATGATTGACGCACCGGTCGAACTCGGGAGAACACACGGCCGGGGCCGGAGGAGACGGGGGAGACCGGGAAAAGGCAGGGGCGGGGTCCCGGCTCAGCGGCGGCGCAGCAGCGCGAGGAACATCCCGTCCGTACCGTGCCGGTGCGGCCAGAACCGGGCGTACGGGCCCTCTCCCAGCCCGCCGATCCCGGGCAGGAAGGAACGGGCGTCGAGCACCTCGGCGTCGTCGCGGCGGCGCAGCGTGTCGTCGACCACGGCCACGGTCTCGGCCAGGTGGGGCGAGCAGGTCACATAGGCGACGACTCCCCCGCGGCGGACGGCGTCCAGGGCCGAGGCCAGCAGCGCGCGCTGGAGCCCGCCCAGTTCGGGGAGGGCGCGGGGGTCGCGGCGCCAGCGGGCCTCCGGGCGGCGGCGCAGAGCGCCCAGGCCGGTGCAGGGCGCGTCGACCATGACCCGGTCGAAGGCCCCGGGCCGCCAGGCGGGGACCGTGCCGTCGGCGGTGATCACCGCGGCCTCACGGGTGGCCTGCCGGACGAGCCGGGCACGGTGGTACCGCAGCTCGGCGGCCAGCAGACGGGCGCCGCCGGCGAAGGCCACCGGGCCGGAGACGCCCGGCTCCCCCGGTGCCGTCGCCGGGGCGGGGGCGTGGAGGAGGGCGGCCCGGTCGCCGTGGGTGGCGAGGGCGTCGAGCAGGCCCGCCTTGCCGCCGGGCCCGGCGCACAGGTCGAGCCAGCGGGTGTCCCCGCCCGTCACCGGGACGCGCGTCAGGGCCAGCGCGACGAGCTGGCTGGCCTCGTCCTGAACGGCCGCGCGCGCCTCGGCCACGGCGTGCACGGCACCCGGGTCGCCCTCGGGCAGGTAGGCGGCGTAGGGGGAGAGTTCGGCGGGCTCGGCACCGGAGTCGAGAAGCTCCTGGACCGAGGCACGTCCCGGGCGCGCGACGAGGGTGACGCGGGGGCGCTCGTTGTCGGCGGCCAGCAGGGCGGCCGTCTCGCCGAGGTCGCCGCCCACGGCGTCCCGCAGCGCGGCGACGATCCAGCGGGGGTGGCTGTGGGCGACGGCCAGATGGCCGACGGGGTCCTCCCCGGGATCGGGCGCCACGACGGGGATCCACTGCTCCAGGGAGCGCCCGGCGACCCTGCGCAGCACGGCGTTGGCGTACTTCGAGGCACCGGCGCCCACCCGCAGCCGTACCAGGTCGACGGTCGTGCCCACGGCCGCGTGCGGCGGGATGCGGGTCTTGAGCAGCTGGTGCACCCCCAGGCGGATGGCGTCGAGCAGCGGCGGGTCGAGCTTCTCGGGCGCCCGGTCGCTGCAGGCCGCGATGATCTCGTCGTAGGTGCCCAGGCCGCGCAGGGTTCCGTACGCCAGCTCGGTGGCCAGCCCGGCGTCGCGGCCGGTCAGGCGGCGCTCGCGCAGCAGCACGGGCATCAGCAGGTTGGCGTAGGCGTCGCGCTCGTCCACCGCGCGCAGCAGGTCGTAGGCGGCGTTGCGGGGCTCGTCGCGGACCGGTCCGGACGGGCGGGCCCGCCGCCCACCGGGGCGGCTCCCGCCGGCTCCCCGGCCGGCGCGGCCGCCTCCCGGTCCGCCGCCGTGGCCACCACTGTGGCCGCCGCCGTGCCCGCCACTGTGCGAGGCGCCCGCGCCTCTCGCCCGGCCGCTCATCGCTCTCCGCCCAGCAGGTCGTCGCCGGTGAGCCGCACACCGCGGGCCCACTCTCGCGCGCTCATCGAGCGCTTGCCCTGAGGCCGCACCTCACCCAGCTCGACGGGGTGGGTGGCCGTGCCGACCAGGACGGAGGCCTTGGAGGCCGCGATCCGGCCGGGAGCCAGGGCCGGGGCGCCGGAGGCGGGCCGTACCGGGCCGAGTTTGACCCGCGCACCCCGAAACTCCGTCCACGCGCCCGGGGCGGGCGAGCAGGCGCGGATCAGGCGGTCCACCCGCATGGCGGGCGCGGACCAGTCGACCCGGGCGTCGTCCACGCCGATCTTCGGAGCCAGGCTCACCCCGTCGGCCGGCTGGGGCACCGCCTCCAGCGTGCCGTCCTCGATGCCGTCGAGGGTCGCCGTCAGCAGCCCGGCCCCGGACTCGGCGAGCCTGGCCAGCAGTTCCCCGCCGGTGTCGGCGGGCCTGACATCCTCGGTGACCACGCCGTAGACCGGTCCGGCGTCGAGCTCCTCGACGATCCGGAAGGTGGCCGCGCCGGTGATCGCGTCGCCGTGGAGCAGGGCGTGCTGCACCGGGGCGGCACCGCGCCAGGCGGGCAGCAGCGAGAAGTGGAGGTTGACCCAGCCGTGGCGCGGGATGTCCAGGGCCGCGCGGGGCAGGAGCGCGCCGTAGGCGACCACCGGACAGCAGTCGGGGGCGATCCGTTCGAGCCGCTCCAGGAACGCGGGGTCGCCGGCCCTCGCCGGCCGGAGGACCTCCACACCCGCCTCCTCCGCCAGCTCGGCGACGGGGCTGGGGTGGACCTTGCGGCCCCGCCCCGACCGGGCGTCGGGACGGGTGACGACCGCGGCGACCTCGTGGCGCGGTGAGTCGAGCAGGGCCCGCAGCGAGGGCAGGGCGGTGTCCGGGGTTCCGGCGAAGACCAGGCGCACGATTCCTACAGAGCCTTCCCGTGGGTGGCGTGCGGGGAGAACTTGAACGCGGGGGCCGAAAGCCCGCTCCACTCCGCCGCGCGGATCGCCTTCATGGCGAGCTTGCGCTGCCCGGGGTCCATCCGGTCGATGAACAGCACGCCGTCGAGGTGGTCGGTCTCGTGCTGGAAGCAGCGCGCCATGAGGTCGGTCCCCTCAAGGGTGACGGGCTCGCCGTGCATCGTGAAGCCCTTGGCCACCGTCCGGATCGCCCGGGGGGTGGGGAAGGACAGGCCGGGGAAGGACAGGCAGCCCTCCTCCCCCTCCTCGTCCTCCTCGTCGGACAGGTCGAGGCTCGGGTTGATCAGGTGCCCGAGCCGATCGTCCACGTAGTAGGTGAAGACCCGCAGCCCGACGCCGATCTGCGGCGCGGCCAGCCCGGCCCCGGGTGCGTCCATCATGGTGTCGGTGAGGTCCTTGACGAGCTTGCGCAGTTCCTTGTCGAAGTCTTTCACCGGCTCCGCCGGGGTGCGCAGCACCGGATCGCCGAAAAGGCGGATCGGCTGAACGGCCAACGGGGATCTCCTCACGCTCCGGGGATTCCCCCAGTGTAAGGGCCCGGCCGGCCTCCCCGGATCTTCCCGCCGGACGGCACCGGTGAAAGGACGGGCCTTCCGAAGGGCCCCCGAAGGGGAGGGACGTCAAACCTGGTCGCTGATGCGCTCCAGGATGCGCTTCATCCCGCTCTCCCAGTTGGACTTCAGATCCTTCACCGCCCCCTGGACGTCGCCGGCCAGCAGGCGCTCGGCGATGCGCTCGTGCTCCACGGCGGAACGTTCGAGGACCTCCTGATCGCCCACCACGAGACGCTCGTAGCGGTGCATGGTGAGCTTGAGCGTCATGATCAGTTCCATGAGCCGCCCGTTCGGGCACCCCGACAGCAGCCGGTCGTGCCAGGCGTCGTCGTACCGCTCAAGCATCTCGTAGGTGGCCTGCGGCGCCGAGAAGGCGCGGGCCTCCTCCAGCAGGCGCGGCGCGATGGACGTGAGGTGGCCGGGGTCGGACAGCTCCAGCGCCAGTGACTCCATCGCGGCGACGATCGTGGTGAGGTCGCGAAACTCCTGACGGCTCATCGGGGCGATCCGGAACCCCTTGCCCTTCTCGCTGAGGATGATCCCGGCGCGCTCCAGCGCGATCAGCGCCTCGCGCAGGGGGGTGCGGCTCACTCCGAGCTCGGTGGCCATCTGCGCCTCGTTGATCGGCTGGTCGGTGTCCAGCTCACCACGACTGAGACGTTCAAGGAGCTCATCCTTGATCTGTTCGCGCAGTGGCCGGCGCTCGATGGGCATCCTCGCGTCCTCTCTCATCCGCCGCCGTCCGTGGTCACGCGGTCAGGCGTTGTCGACTGTATACCGTCGCAGGCCGACGCATCGCCGTTCGCCGCAGAATCCGCGCCCACCAGGCGGGACCCCTCTCGGCGTCCGCGCCCTCCCGCCGCCACTCCAAGATCATCTCACCGTCCGGCGAGCACCCCGGACGCTCGATCCATCTTCTTTGGCCCCGCATCTTGACTAGATACCGTATTAAGAGTTTTGTATACCACATTCCTTCGACAGGGAGTCGCGATGACAGAGAGTTGGGCGGGCACCGACGCCGGCCGCACAGAGGGCCCGGACGCGGGCGCCAGCAGGACCGAACGGCGCAGAAGCGCGCTGGGCCTCCGGGTGGGCGCGCTGATCGCCGTCGCCGGCCTGCTCAGCGGATGCGCCGGCTTCGGCGGCGGCTCGGCGAGCGACGGCTCCACCGGCGGCGGCTCGACGAGCGCCGAGACCTCGGAGTACGGCCTGGTCCGCGACGGCGAGTTCACCTTCGCCCTCAGCGGCCAGCTCGCCCCCTTCAGTTTCTACGAGAACGGCAAGCTCACCGGTTTCGACGTCGCCATCGGCACCGAGGTCGCCAACAGGCTCAAGCTGAAGCCCAACCCCTCGACCGGCCCCTTCAACACCCTGCTGGCGGGCCTGCAGGCCGGCCGGTACGACGCGATCGTCGGCTCGATGACCAACACGCCGGAACGGGCGAAGGTCGCCGACTTCTCCTCCGACTACTACAGGTCCGGCGCGTTCCTGTGGGTGAAGTCCGGCTCGGGGGTGCGGTCGATCGACGACCTCAAGGACGCCGTGCTCGGCGTCCCGCTGGGCAGCACCTTCGAGGCGGAGATGAAGAAGAAGGCCAACGTCAAGGAGGTCAAGACCTACGAAAGCGACGTGGACGCCCTCATCGACGTGCCCACCGGCCGCGTCGACGGAGCCATCGTCGACAAGCTCGTCGGCGCCTACACGGCGAAGAAGTCGAGCCTCCAGGTCGACATGGCCGGCCCGGCGCTGGTGGACAACTCCGCGGCCATCCCGGTCCGCAAGCAGCACGAGAAGCTGCTCGCGGCGATCAACAAGGCGCTGACGGACATGAAGGCCGACGGCACCTACACCAAGATCTCCCAGCAGTGGTTCGGCATCGACATCACCGGATCGTGAGGGCGGCCGTTCATGGAGTGGTTCTCCGACTTCGTCGATACGGCACCGACGTTCCTGCAGGCACTGTGGATCACGCTCCAGCTGGCGCTGTGGTCCATCGTGCTTGCCGCCGTCCTCGGCGGAGTCCTGGCCTTCCTCCGGCTCAGCCGGTTCCAGGCCGTCAGAATGCTCGCCGCCGGCTACATCTCCCTCATCAGGGGGACGCCGCTGGTAACCCAGCTGTTCATCATCTACTTCGGCCTCGCCTCGATCATCACCATCGAGGCCTTCTGGGCCGGCGTGATCGGGCTCACGGCGCACAACGCGGCGTACGTGGCGGAGATCTACCGTTCCGGGATCCAGTCGGTGCCCACGGGGCAGATCGAGGCGGGCCGCTCGCTCGGCATGAGCAAGTGGACGACGCTGCGCCTGGTGATCTCACCGCAGGCGCTGCGCACCGTCCTGCCCTCACTGGGCAACCAGTTCATCATCGCGGTGAAGGACACCTCGGTCGCGGCGTTCATCACCGTGGCCGAGCTGTTCCGCACCGCGCAGATCGTGGCCGCGGAGAAGTTCCGGCCCCTGGAGTTCTACGTGATCGTCGGCGTCTACTACCTCGTCATCGTGCTGCTGCTCTCGGGCGCCGTGCGAGCGCTGGAGCAGCGCCTGGGGAGGTACAACGTCTGATGCCTGACGGAACGTCGGCCACGGGTGAGCCGCTGGTGCGGATCCGCGGCGCGGCCAAGCGGTTCGGAGCGCTGACCGTGTTCGAGAACGTCGACCTGGACGTGCACGAGAGCGAGGTGGTGGTGCTCATCGGCCCCTCGGGAGCCGGGAAGAGCACCCTGCTGCGGTGCGTGAACGGCCTGGAGCGGCTCGACGGCGGCACCATCGACATCGGCGGCGAGCGGCTCGGCTACCGCGAGAGCGCGCTGAACCGGATGCGCCGGCATGTCGGGATGGTCTTCCAGAACTTCAACCTGTTCCCGCACATGACGGTGCTCGGCAACGTCACGTGCGCGCCCGCCAAGGTGGCCCGCAGGCCGTACCGGGAGGTCGAGGAGGAGGCCAGAGGGCTTCTGGACAAGGTGGGGCTGGCCGACAAGTGCGACGTCTACCCCTCCAGCCTGTCCGGGGGACAGCGCCAGCGCGTGGCGATCGCCCGCGCCCTGGCGATGCACCCCCGGCTCATGCTCTTCGACGAGCCGACCTCGGCGCTGGACCCCGAGCTGGTCGGCGAGGTCCTCGACGTCATGCGGGCGCTGGCGGCCGAGGGCATGACCATGATGATCGTGACCCACGAGATGCGCTTCGCCCGCCGGGTCGCCGACCGCGTGGTTCTCGTCGCCGACGGCGGCATCGCCGAGCAGGGCCCCCCGGAGACCGTACTCGACGCGCCGCGGACCGCCCGCGCGAGGGACTTCCTGCGCGCGGTCCTGGAGCACTGAGAACGGTCGCCGGACGTTGACGGTCCTTAAAAAACACCGAGAAGGAGAGGTATGTCACGGGTGCTCTACCGGGGCGGGGTCGTCCACACGCCCGGGGACTCCGGCGCGACCGCGCTGATCCTCGACGGGGACACCGTCGCCTGGGTCGGCCGTGACGGCGACCCCCCGGCGGCGGGGGACGGCGCCGACCACGTGGTGGACCTGGACGGCGCGCTCGTCACCCCCGCCTTCGTCGACACGCACGTGCACGCCACCGCCACCGGACTGGCCCTCGACGGGCTGGACCTCACCGGCTGCCCGTCCCTGACGGAGGCCCTGCGACGGGTCGCCGAGCACGCCGCGGTCCGTCCCGGCGAGGTCCTGATCGGCCACGGGTGGGACGAGACGCTCTGGCCGGAGCGCCGCGCGCCCACCGCGGCCGAGCTCGACGCCGCGACCGGCGGCGCCGTCTGCTACCTGTCCCGCACCGACGCGCACTCCGCGGCGGTGTCGACGGCCATGCTGGCGTGCGTCCCCGCGGCCCGCGCGGAGGCGGGCTTCGACCCGTCGGGGCACATCCGGCTCGACGCCCACCACACGATCAGGCGGCACGCCTTCGACGGCATGTCCCCCGATCAGCGCCGGCGCGTCCAGCGCCGCACGCTCACCGAGGCCGGCAGGCGCGGCATCGGCTGCCTGCACGAGAACGCCATGCCCGGCCTGTCCAGCGAGGAGGACCTGGCCTCGCTGCTCGACCTGGCCCGGACGGGGCCGCACCCGGAGGTGATCGGCTACTGGGGGGAGCTCGGCGCGGTCGGCACGGCCCGCCGGCACGGACTGGCCGGGCTGGCGGGCGACCTGCTCGCCGACGGCTCGATCGGGTCGCACACGGCCTGCCTCACCGACCCCTACACGGACGCGCCCGGCACCACCGGGCACGCCTACCTCACCACCGGGCAGGTCACCGAGCACGTGCTGGAGTGCACCCGCCAGGGACTGCAGGCGGGCTTCCACGCCATCGGCGACGGCGCGCTGCGAACCGTCCTGGACGGCTTCCGGGCGGCCGCCGAACGGGTGGGGACCGACCGGATCCGCGCCGGGCACCACCGGCTGGAACACGTGGAGATGCTCGACCCGGACATGATCGCCACCATGGCGGCGCTGGGCATCGCGGCCAGCGTCCAGCCGATCGCCGACGAGTTCTGGGGCGGCGACGACGGCATGTACGCACGGCGGCTCGGGAGAGGACGGGCACGGGCCATGAACCCGTTCCGCTCACTCCTTGAGGCGGGGGTGCCGCTGGCGCTCAGCTCGGACTCGCCGATCATGCCGATGAGCCCCTGGCCGGCGATCCGCGCCGCCGCCCGCCATCACGTCCCCGCCCAGCGCCTCTCGGTGGCCGAGGCGCTGCGGGCCCACACGGCCGGGGGCTGGCGGGCCGCGGGGCGGCACCACGGCGGGGCCGGCTTTCTCAGGCCGGGGGCACCGGCCTCGATCGCCGTCTGGGACTGCGGTGACGGGCTGGACGCCGCCACCGGGCTCCCCGACGTCGACGGCCCCCTCCCCCACTGCCTGCGGACCGTCGTGCGCGGCCGGACCGTCCACGACGGGAGGTGAGGACCCGCCCGGCGTCGGCGGCGCCGGGCGCCCGCGGTTCGGGGACGGGAGGCGGAAAGGGGCCCTTCCGCCCCCGGGCCGCGTCCGGCGGCCGTCCGGCCCGGTCCTCTAACGGGAGCGGGTCTTCATGGCGGCCTTGCGTGCCGCCTTGGCCACGGCGGCGTCGCCGTGGTGGGCGCCCAGCAGGTCGAGCACCGCGACGGTGTCGGGGTGGTCGGCCAGGGCCATCTCCCCGACCAGGCGGACCAGGTCGTCTCCGGGCTCAAGCGCGTCGAACTCCCGCATCGCCTCGGAGACCCTGCCGAGCTGGGCCAGCGAGGCGAGCGTGTCGATCGCGATCCAGGTGCCGTCGGCGGCGTCCAGGGCGGGCGCGGGCAGGTCGCGGATGTGCAGCCAGGAGGCGGCGTAACGCCACATGGCGGGCTCGGCGAGCGCCTCCCTGAGCGGCGCCTCGGCCTCGGGGCCCAGCTCCTCCAGGATCGCGCCCACCGTGCCACGCTGGCCGGCCGTACCGGAGGAGGCGATCTTGACCAGCTCGCGGGCGGCGGCCTCGGGGCTCCGGGACTCCAGCCAGACGGTGACGGCGCTGGGGGCGGCAGAACGCCCCATGATGGCGTCGACCAGCTCGGCGGCGCTCAGGCCGGCGAAGACGGCGACCTCGGCCCCGGTGGGCGCGTCGTGCCCCTCGCGGATCAGGTCCTGGCGGACCGCCCAGACCCCCAGCGGGGACAGCCGGGGCCGGCCCGCCTCCGAGAGCTCGATGAGCCCGCAGTAGCCGAGGAGCGACAGCGCGGCGTCCAGCTCGCCGGGAAGGGCCGCGGTCAGCGCCCGCATCTGCGCCGGGCGAGCCTCACAGGCCACCTCGTGCGACTGCAGGATGCCCTTGACCAGGGTGGCCTGAGACAGGCCCTCGTTCACGGCGTACATCGTGGCGAGCATCTCGGCGAGATGGTCGTCCACCACCGCCGACCCCGTCAGGCTCTCGTCGGCGCGGTCCAGGATGTCCATCACCACGCCGTTCCAGAAGTCCAGCAGCGTCTCGGAGGGCAGCTCCCCGGAAAGGGTCAGCGGGCCGGGCGCCGCCATCCCCCGGGAGATGCGGATCATGCCGGTGTTGACCGCGACGACCCAGAGCAGGTGGAGCCGTTCGGGGGTGGGCACCCCGAGCTCGGCGCACGCCGCCGCGGGGTCGGGCAGCAGGCACTCGGGGGTCACCGGCCTGGTGCCGGTCCACTCGGCCAGGCGCCGGGCGTCGAGCACCAGCGGGACCTCCAGGACGGCCGCGGCCAGCTCGGCGTCGGGGGCCGGTTCGACCGGGGGAAAACTCAGCACTTCACTACCGCAGCCGGGGCAGTCGCAGTCGGCGCCGACGCCGTCCCCGGCCGCGCCGGGCACGGCCGCGCGGGGCTCGCCGGGCGCCGTCCCCGGCTCGCCCACCAGCCGGCGCAGCTCGCCGAGATCGAAAACGTTGCCGGAGTTCCCGCTCTTTGCCACTCGTGAAACTTACTGCACTCCGGCCCCACGGGTGTACGGCTAGCCGATCGCACGGGAACGCGCCTTGAAGGCGGCCTTGCGCGCGGCCTTGGCCGTTTCCTGGTCACGCAGGCAGCGGCCCAGCAGCTCAAGGACCCGTACGACGTCGGGGTGGTCCACCCTCCACATCTCGTCGATCATGTGGGCCGGCGGCCCGGAGGCCGCCATGTTCTCGGCGAACGTCTCCGGGTCCTCCTCGGCGGACGGGACGGCCAGTGCGAGCATGTCGACGCTCATCCACAGCACCTCCGGCCGGGTCAGCGCCGGGGCGGTCAGGCTCCGGGCCGAGAGCCAGTGGATGACGTGGGGGCGCAGCTCGGGGTCGTCCAGGTGGCGCCGTACGGCGGGCTCGGCCTCCGCGCCGAGGCGGTCCACGATCGTCACGGCGACGCCCCGGGCGACCGCGGGGGCGCCGGCCACCGCGCCCAGCAGCCCGTCCGCGGCCTCCTCGGGGCTTCGGGCCCGCAGCCAGCCCTCGATGTCGGCCTCCGCCGTCCGCTCGGGCACTCCCGACAGCAGGCCCTCGATCAGCTCGGAGGCGTCGGCCGCCGCCAGATCCGCCGCCTCCGGCGCCTCCATGCCCAGACCGGTGTAGAGCTCCCGCAGCGCCCACACGGCCAGCGGGGTGAGCGCCAGGTGCCCCTCGGCGGGCTCGGCGATACCGCAGTAGGACAGCCGTCGCACGGCCTCGGCCACGTCCACCTCGATCTCGCCGGCGACCCAGGTCTCCTCCAGGTAACCCATCTCCTCCAGGTACTCCAGGACGAGGTGGACCGGCACCGGCGCCTGCAACCGGTAGAGCATGTCGCACAGGCCGTACAGCTCCTCGTCGAGGACGGCGTCGCCCGTGACGGCGCCGCCGGTGTCCCTCTCCACGGCGAACTCCACCACGGCCGCCCAGGCGTCGAGCGGATCGGGATCGTCACCGTCGAAGACGGCGGTGCCCTCCACCTCGACCACGCCGGTGTGGACCGCCAGGTCCCACAGCAGGCCGGGGTCGGACACCCCGAGCTGGGTGACGGCCTCGGCCGCGTCACGGACCCGCAACCGCCCCTTGAGAGTGGGCCTGCGGCCTCCGGCGAGCATCCACTGCGCCAGCCTCCGCACGTCGGTCATCAGGGGGACCCGCAGGGCGCGCTCCGCGAGGTCCTCGCGGGAGGCGAGCCGTACGGCCGGCAGCGGGGCGCACGCGGGGCAGTCGCAGTCGTCACCGGAGGCCGCGGGCGCGGGGGACGCCGGCGTGACCGGCTCGCCGGCCGCCACCGGCGCTCCGCCCCCCACGAGGACGTCGGCGCCCATGGCGCTGAACAGGCTCTTGGCCATGCCGAAGCGCGAGGTGTCGGCGAGCGCGACCGGCATCTCGGGTTCGATACGGTCCAGGGTGGTCCGCATGCGGATCGCCATCTTGCCGCCGATCTCCTCGGTCGCCAGGAGGAAGTCGACCAGGGTCCGGGCGGCGGCGACGGTTTCCGGGGCGCTCTCCGGCGGGGCGATGACCTTGCGGGGATAGATGTTGAGCAGCAGCTCCTCGAAGGTCGACGGAGTGAAGTCGCCCAGTTCGTTGACGTTCAGGTAGTCGCTCGCGTAGTCGCAGAGCAGCCGCACCTCGTCCACGTCAACGTCCAGGCCGTGCGCGCGCCCCCACACGCGTAGCTCCCCCACGGCCCGATTCACCCATTCGATCGACACAGGGGAAAATTAACGGCTTACTGTCAGCATCGCGAATCGGGGAAACACGTCAAATGACATCCAGGGGGTCAATACACACCCTGACCACCTCGGCGGTTTTGCGGGCGGACCGTACGCCGACGGCCCCCTTCAGCGCCGAGGCCAGCGCCGCCCCGCCCCCCTGCGGGACCCGCACCATCGCGCGTTCCCGCACCTGATCGTCTCGCGGCGTCTCCAGGGGAACGGGCCCGAGCACCTGCGCCCCCTCCGGAAGCGCCGTCTCCCCGAGCATTTCCCGCACCGCCGCCGGAGAACCCGTCAGCGTCGCGATCCTCACCGCGGGCGGGAAACCCAGTTCTGTCCTTTCGGCCAGTTCCCGCTCGGCGTGGGTGACGGGATCCCAGCGCAGCAGCGCCTGAACGGCCGGCACCGAGGAGTCGGCGAGCACGACCAGCCCGGCCCGCGGGCGCAGCAGCGCCGCCGCGTTCATCCACCGGCGCAGCGCCTCCTCGGCGGCCCTCAGGTCCGGCCGGCCCAGCAGCGCCCACCCGTCCAGCAGCACGGCCGCCGCGTAACCGCCCTCGGCCACCGGCTCGGCCCCCGGGGTGGCCACCACCAGGGCGCGCGAGGAGCCGACCGTGGCGAGCACCCCGTCCCTGCCCGAGGTCTTGACCGGGACCGAGGGGAAGGCCCGCCCGAGTTCCTCGGCCGTACGGCGGGCACCCACCACCTGGGCCCGCACCCGGACGTCGCCGCAGGCCGGGCAGCGGCGCCCTGCCGCGATCCGGCCGCACCAGCGACAGGAGGGCACCTGGTGGCCGCCCCGCAGCGCGAGCGGCCCGCCGCAGTGCCCGCACCGGGCCGGGGCCCGGCAGCTCCGGCAGGCCAGGGCGGGCAGGTAGCCCCGGCGGGGGACCTGCACCAGCACCGGGCCGTCCGCCAGCCCCTCGCGCAGCACACGCCAGGCGAGGGTGGGCAGCCGGGCGGCCCGCGCGGCCTCGTCCCGGGCCAGTTCGGAGTCGTCGCCCGCCGGGCGGACCCTCGGGGCCCTGGCCCTGACCGTCTGGCGGGGCGCGGCGACGGGAGCGGCCCAGCGGGCGGCCACGAGCCGGGTGGCCTCGGCCGTACGGGCGTACCCGCCGATGAGCAGGCCCGCCCCGCACTGGTGGGCGCGCAGCGCGAGGATCTCCCTGGCGTGCGGGTACGGCGCCAGCCGCTCGGCGTGCAGATCGTCCCCGTCGTCCCAGATCACCGCCAGCCCGAGGTCCTTGACCGGTGCGAACGCCGCTCCCCTGGTGCCGGCGACGACGCGGGCCTCTCCCCTGAGCACCCGCAGCCACCGCCGGTAGCGCTCGGCGGGTCCGAGGTCCGCGGTGAGCGTCACGTGCGCCCCCGGCTCCAGGACGGCGCCCAGCGCGGCACCGGCCAGCGCGACGTCCTTGCCGTCGGGCAGGATCACCAGCGCTCCCCGCCCGCCGCGGAGCGTCTCGCGCACCGCGACCGCCACCGCCTCCGGCCAGCCCGGCCCGCTCCGGTCCGTCCCCGGCAGCGCCGTCCACACGACCCGGGGCGAGTCCCCCCGGGCGAGGGCGGCGAGGAACGCCTCCCCGTCCGGGTAGCCGGCCCACGGCCCCGCCCCCGCCGCCGCCTCGTCCGCCGCCCCGTTCGGCGCCTCATCCGGCGTGCTGTCCGGCGTGCTGTCCGCCCCCCCGGCCGGCACCGTGTCCGCCGGGCACGCCGCGGTCCCCGCCGCCGTTTCCACCGCCGTGTCCGGCCCGGCGTCCCGCTCCGGGGAGGAGGGCGCCGCCGTCCGCGCCCCCTCGGCCTCCACCCTGGCGTGGCGGGGCGGCACGGCCAGGCGCAGGACGTCTGCCAGCGTCCCGGCGTACCGGTCGGCCACGGCCCGGGCCAGCCGGGCGATCTCGGGGGTGAGCACCCGCTCGGGGGAGAGCACCCGCTCCAGCCGGAGCAGCGTGCCCTGGTGGTCGCTGCCGTCCGCCCGCTCCAGCAGGAAGCCGCCGACGAGCTTGCCCGCGAAACGGACCCGCACCCGCGTGCCCGGCGCCGCGACGGCGTCCAGGGAGGCGGGCACGAGGTAGTCGAACGGCCGGTCCAGGTGCGGCAGCGGCACGTCCACCGCGACCCGCGCGACCGGCAGCACGGCGGCGGGCTCCGGCACCCCCCGGGCCTGCGGGGGGGCGGGAGCGGACCGGTCGCGAACGGCGTCGAGCGGGAGCAGGGCGTCGTCGTCCGGCGAGGGGTGGGCGTGGGTCACCCACTTGTCCTACCAGATGCGCGGGCGCGCTCCGGCCACCGGCGGCGGGCAGGCGGGGACGGGAAGGTCCGCACCGGACGGCGGAACCGGATCTCTCACGGCCGAAACCCGTCCACCGGACCGAAAGGGGAAGACAATCGACCGGTGGCGGGCGGTCCGCGACCGCGCCGGGAGGGGAACCGGGCGGAAAGTTGTTGGCCAGTGGGTCACGCCCGACACAGGAAAAACCCCAACATTACTTCAGGTGGAAGGGGACCCCTCCCTCGAAACCACCTGACGCTGCGGAACGCTGGAGCACACGGTGTCCCACTGGCCGCCTCCATCATGGCCACCGACCCAATGCTCCCGCATCGGGCGATGTGCCTATTTGGACGGCTGATAATCGCTTTCGGCCACCCACGCCGCCACCTGGGTACGGGAGGCCAGTCCCCCCTTGGTGAGGATGTTACGGACATGCGCGTCCACCGTACGCTTGGCGATGTCCAGCCGTACGGCGATCTCCGGGTTCGACAGGCCCTCGGTGATCAATTCGGCCACCTGAAGCTCCCGGACGCTCAGGGCCCCGCCGACCGGCCGCGCCATCCGCCCGGCCTGCCGGGGCCGGGGGATGCGCCCCTCTCCCCGCAGCGGCTGCGGCACGGCCGGCCGCCACCGCTCCCCGGACGGCTCAAGCCCCACCTCCCGGTAGGCCTCCAGCATGCGGTGGCGTCCTTCCGGCTCCCGCAGCACGATCGACCCCTCGGCCAGCTCGGTCAGGACCGGCGCGACCCGTTCCGCCGCGAACCCCGCCCCGCAGGCCCGCCGGGCGTCCTCCAGGTCGAAGGGACCGGGCAGCGCCGACAGCAGCGTCCACAACCGGCGCTGCTCGTCGTCGCACAGCGCGCGACTCCACTCGACGGCGGCGCGCAGGTCGCGGTGGCGCGGCAGCGCCGCCCTGCTGACCCCTGTCAGCAGGCTGAGCCTGTCGCGCAGCCCCTCCAGCAGATCCCTGGCCGACAGGGAGCGCGCCCGGGCGGCGGCGAGCTCGATCGCCAGCGGCAGCCCGTCCAGCCTGGCGCAGATCTCGGCGACCACCGGCCCGGCCGCCGGGGTCAGCGCGAAGCCCGGGTCGGCGGCCATCGCCCGGTCCTCGAACAGCCGCACGGCCGCGGTGAGCGGCAGCGGCCGAAGCTCCAGCACCCGCTCCCCGGGCAGGCCCAGCCGGCGGCGGCCGGTGACCATCACCGCGACCCCGGGCGCCCCGCGCAGCAGAGCCCCGGCCAGTTCGGAGACCTCCCCGAGGAGATGTTCGCAGGTGTCGAGCACGACGAGCAGCCGCCGGGCGCGCAGCGCGGCGGCGATCTCCGGGGCGGAGGCGGGGCCGCCGAGCCCGAGCGCCTCGGCCAGGGCGGCCGCCGGGTCGGCGGTACCGGACAGCTCGGCCCGCCAGACCCCGTCGCCGAACCGGCGGCCCAGCCTGGCGGCCAGGCGCAGGGCGGTACGGCTCTTGCCCACCCCGGCGGGGCCGGTGACGGTCATGAGCCCGCCCTTGGCGAGGCGGGCGAGACCCTTGGCCAGTTCCTCGGCCCGCCCCACGAAACTGGACAGATCAACAGGCAGATTTCCCGGCCGCCGCGCCATCTTCACCCTCCGAGTCCAGCCAAACGGTAACAGGTGACGGTTATCCGCGTCTCTTACGCCGCCTGGTGACCCAGGCCGCTATCTGGGCGCGTGCCGTGAAATCGAGCTTGGCCAGGATGTGCTCGACGTGGGAGTCGACGGTCCGGGGGAAGATCTCCAGGCGGTGGGCGATCTGCCGGTTGGTCAGGCCCTCGGCGATCAACTCGGCGACCTCCCCCTCCCGGTCGGTCAGCGGCGCCCATCGGGAGCCGTGCCGTACGGCGGACCCCTTGGCGCCCTCCTCGTCGAGCGCGTAGGCGATCGCGCCCTCCAGGCCGAGCGCCGCCCCCTCGCGGGTCGCCCGCGCGAGCTGCCGGACCGGCATCTCCCGCGCGAGCAGCCGCGCGCAGCGGGCGCTCTCCTGGATCACCATCGGGTGCCCCTGCTCCAGCAGGCCCTTGTCGCACCGCTCGGCGTGCGCCGCGGCGAGCAGCCGCGCGGCCCTGACCAGGTCACCGGCGGCCGCGGCGGCGCAGGCCAGCAGCTCCAGGCAGAAGACGATGCCCATGGTGTCGGAGAAGTGCCGTTTGACCTGAAGGGAGTCGCGCGCGTGCGCGGCCGTCCTGCCGGCGTCGCCCTCGGCCCAGGCGACCAGGCCCAGGCCGTAGTCGGCGTAGGCGCTCGCCCACGTCTCGCCCAGTTCCTCGCACAGGTGCCGGCACTCCAGGAAGACCTTTCCGGCCTCGGCCGCCTCACCGCCCCACACCAGGCTCGTGCCCAGCTCGACCATCGCGGGCAGAAGCACCTCGGGCAGCTCCCTGGCGGGCCTGAGCCGCTCGACGACCTCGCCGAGCATCCGCTCGGCGCGCAACGGGTCTCCCTCGACGAAGGCGAGCGTGCCGCCCATCTTCAGCAGGACGAGCTGGACCAGGTCACCGTCGGGCGTGCCGGGCGGGCAGTGCTCCCTGCACCGTTCCAGCAGCCGCCGCGCCTCCTGGAGGTCGCCCCGGGCGTTGGCGATGTAGACGAGCGTGAGCACTCCCCACGCCCACGCCTGCCGGCCGGGCAGAGGCCGCGCGAGGAGCCGCTCCAGCTGATGCCGGCCCTCCCTGAGCATTCCGCAGGCCACCCAGAGGTACCACAGTCCCGCGGCCGTCATCAGACCCGTCTCCTGCAGGGCGGGGTCCTCGGCGCAGAGATCGAGGGCGGCGCGGAGGTTGGGCCACTCCCACCGGACGCGCCTCCAGGTCTCCAGCTGGTCGCCGTGCCGCCCGGACTCCTTGCCGCGCAGCGCCAGCGCGCGGTAGTGGCTCAGGTGGCGGCGGCGCAGCCGTTCCCTGTCGCGGGTGTCCCCGCCTTCGACCAGCTTGGCCGCGCCGTACTCCCGGATGATCTCCAGCAGCCGGTAGACCGTGCCCTCGCCCCGCTTGACCGGGATCACGATTGACTTGTCCACCAGGCCGAGCAGCGCGGGAAGGACCCGCTCGGCGGGCAGGGCCTCGTCGGCGCAGACCTCCTCGGCCGCGGCGGCGTCGAAGGAGGAGACGAAGACCGGAAGCCGTGACCACAGCAGCCGCTCGTCGGGGGTGCACAGCTCGTGACTCCAGTCGACGGTGGCGCCGACGGTCGGGTGCCGCCCGCCGGCCGTACGGCCGGACAGCAGCCAGAGCCTGTCGTCCAGGAGGGAGCGGATCCGGTCGAGGGGAAGCTCGCCCGTCCGGACGGCCACCAGCTCGATGGCCAGCGGGATGCCCTCAAGCCTGGCGCAGATCTCGGCGACCTCCCGGGCGTCGGCGTCGGTGAGCCGGTAGGCCGGGTTCACGATCCTCGCCCGATCGACGAACAGCGCCACCGCGTCGCAGCGGGAGAGCGTGGTCGCGGACGCCCCGGCGCGCGGGCCGGGCAGGGGCATCGGCGGGAGATCCACGATGTGCTCGCCGGGCACGCCGAGCGGCTGCCTGCTGGTGGCCAGGATCCGCAGCCTGGGGCTGCTCTGCAGCAGGGTCTGCGCCAGCCCGGCGCAGGCGTCCACGAGGTGCTCGCAGGTGTCGAGGACCAGCAGGACCCGCCGGTCGCGGAGGTGCTCGGCCAGCACCTCGTCGCCGGGCCCCGCGGACAGGTCCGTGACGTCGAGCGCGTGGGCCACGGCCTGCTCCAGCCGCGCCGGGTCGCTCACCCCCGCCAGTTCCACGAACACGACCCCGTCGCCGAAGAACCGGCCCACCTCCGAGGCCGTCCTGACCGCCACCCGGGACTTGCCGATACCCGCCACGCCGGTGACCGTGACCAGCCGGGAGACGCGAAGAAGACGCTTGACCCGCCGGACCTCGTCCTTGCGCCCGATGAAGCGTGTGGCCTGCGCGGGCGGCTCTCCCGCCCCTGACCGCCTGATCACGTCTCCCCCACCATCTCCACAGAGAAGTTACACAGAGACCGACGCTTCAGGGGCCTCGGGGGCCGACCGGCCGCGGACGGGCAGGTCGGGGCGGGGTCCGTGGTCCGTGACGGCCCTCGCGGACTCGGAGGACCGCCGCCACGGGCCTTCCCCCCACGTGGCGCTTTCCGAGACGTGACAGTGATCCGGCCTCCTCCCATTTTCCCCTCTCCGGCGGCTCTGTGGACATCGTCCGGGACACGACCGGGTGCTCCGGGCGGCTCCCGGTGACGCCCGCCCGATCCGCCCGATTTGCCCGCGACGGCACCCTGCGGTGGCTCCCGTCCCCGCTCGTGCCACGGGCGGTCTCCCAAGAGGACCGGGGACCCCCCGGCGTGATGGCCGGACCCCGGCGCGCCGGGGGGTCGTCGGCTCCGGCCCGGCCCCGCACGAGCCGTCATGGCGAAGCCGATCGGTCAGGTGGTCGGACGGGGGCTTACCCGGGGAGCCGGCGAGACGCGAGCGCGCCGACGGGGTCGGTGCCCGCCATCGTGTGGCGGGTTGAATTATCAGCGCTTCCTCCGACAAAGTGACCTATCTTTACGGAACTGTCAATGGCAATTCCCATTTACCCATCTTTGCTCGAAAGAGAGCGTATTTATCGCCAAACCAGGCCGCGCGAGGCCGATCACCCATTCCCCGAATGATATAAAACGGATTTCCCGCTCATCGTCGCACATGCCGGCAGCGGCGGCCGGCACGATCCGCCCGCTCTGCCCGCCGTACTCCCTCTCGGCGACCGTCCCCGGAAGCTCGCCTCTGCGGGGAGCGCGGGCGCGCGGGGAACGATCCCGTCCGGACCGCTCCCGGCCGTCTCCGCCGGCCCCGGAGGCCGCCGGGCACGCCCCCGCGGGGGAGGGACGGCCCGGGGAAGGCCGTCCCTCCCCGGGCTCGCGGAAAACCGGGAACGAAGCGGCACCGAGGAACGAGACAGGGAAAGACGGGCGGCTCCGGAGAAGAGAGAAAGAAGCCCTCCAGGCGCGGAGGCGGGGCGACAGACGAGCACGGAAAACACGGAAAAATACGGGTAAGCACGGAAAAGCGCGGGAATACGTGGGAAAGCGCGGTAATGTACGGGAAAGCGTGGAAAACAGCCGGGGCGCACCGCCGCCGTGGACCGTGCCCTCACGGGAACGGCGGGGAAACGACGACGGCCCCCGTGAAACACCTCACGGGAGCCGTCACCGAACAGGTGTCAGAGACCGGCGGCGGCGCGCAGCGCCTCGGCTCGGTCGGTTGCCTCCCAGGAGAACTCGGGCCGGCCGAAGTGGCCGTAGGCCGAGGTGGCCGAGTAGATCGGGCGGAGCAGGTCGAGGTCGCGGATGATCGCGGCCGGGCGCAGGTCGAAGACCTTGAGCACGGCCTCCTGGATCTTGCCGATCTCGGCCTTCTCGGTGCCGAAGGTCTCGACGAACACACCGACCGGCTGCGCCTTGCCGATGGCGTAGGCGACCTGGACCTCGGCCCGGTCGGCCAGGCCCGCGGCCACGATGTTCTTGGCGACCCACCGCATGGCGTAGGCGGCCGAGCGGTCCACCTTGGACGGGTCCTTGCCGGAGAAGGCGCCGCCGCCGTGACGGGCCATGCCGCCGTAGGTGTCAACGATGATCTTGCGGCCGGTCAGGCCGGCGTCCCCCATCGGGCCGCCGATCTCGAAACGGCCGGTCGGGTTGACCAGCAGGCGGTACCCCTCGACGGCGATCTCCAGGCCGGCGAGCACGGGGTCGACCACGTGCTCCTTGATGTCCGGGGTGAGCATCTCCTTCAGGTCGATCTCGGCCGCGTGCTGGGTGGAGACGACCACGGTGTCGAGGCGGATCGGCAGGTCGCCGTCGTACTCGACGGTGACCTGGGTCTTGCCGTCGGGGCGCAGGTAGGGGACGACGCCCTCCTTGCGCACCTGCGAGAGCCGCTCGGCCAGGCGGTGGGCGAGCTGGATCGGCAGCGGCATCAGCTCGGGGGTCTCACGGCAGGCGTAGCCGAACATCAGGCCCTGGTCGCCCGCGCCCTGGCGGTCGAACTCGTCGCCGGCCTCGCCCTCGCGGGACTCGTAGGCGTCGTCGACCCCCTGGGCGATGTCGGGCGACTGCGCGCCGATGGACACCGAGACGCCGCAGGAGGCGCCGTCGAACCCCTTGTGGGAGGCGTCGTAGCCGATTTCGAGGATTTTCTCCCGGATGAGCCCGGGGATGTCGACGTAGGTCTCCGTCGTCACCTCTCCGGCGACGTGGACCTGACCGGTGGTGATCAGCGTCTCGACCGCGACGCGGCTCCGGGGGTCACCCTTGAGCATGGCGTCGAGAATCGCGTCACTGATCTGGTCGGCGATCTTGTCCGGGTGGCCCTCGGTGACCGACTCGGAGGTGAACAGGCGACGGGACAAGTCAGTGGCTCCTATGCAGCGGCTGCTGGCGTCTGGGGGCTCTGGCGTCCGCGGGACGCCAGTAGCGCTCGCCGAATTGTAGCCCTACCTGGAGCGGCGCCGCGAAACCATCCTCCGCGCGGCGAGCCGGAGCCGCCAAGAGCCGCCTCCGCGGGCGCGGCCGGGGAAGCGGCGGGCCGAACCCGGCGCGCCCCGGCCACGCCGGCGGCCGGCGGTACGGCGGGCCCCGGCGGCGCGACCGAGCGGCGGCCGGTCACAGGTCGGGAAGCGGGTCGGGGGGCAGCGTCTCGGGCGCGAAGACCTCCGCGTCGGCGGCGCACACCACCGCGGCGTACTCCTCGTCGATCGCGAACACCATGCCGCCGAACTCGATGGCCGCCCCCTCGGAGAACGCGACCGGGCCCAGGCGGGTCCGGCGCCCGTGGGTGGCGTAGATCGAGCTCGGCGCCCCGCGGTCGAAGAACCTGGTCGACAGCACGAAGATCGACCGGTCGGTGACGACGATCAGGAAGGTGGCCATCCCCGGCGCGCTCACCGACAGCGCGGGCAGGATGTAGCGGATGTCCTCCCCCGGCGGAAGCAGCGCGCGGCAGCGCGCCCTGACGACACCAGGCACCGGCATGGTCGAACCCTCCCGGCCTCACATTCCCGGTCACTCCGGACGCAGTATCCGCCGGGAGAGGATCTCCGGCAAGGAGTTCAGGCGAGCCGCCGCGCGACGAGGTCCCAGACCACGTCGGCGAGATCCTCCTTGGGGCCGCGCGGTATCTCCACCCGCTCCCCCTCCGCCCCCAAGACCACCGCCGCGTTGTCCGGCGTGCCGAAGGCGAGCCCCTCGCCGACCTGGTTGACGACGAGCAGATCACAGCCCTTGCGGGCGAGCTTGGCCCGGCCGTTGGCGAGCACGTCGTCGGTCTCGGCCGCGAACCCCACGATCACCCGCGGACACGGGGCGTTCCCCTCACGGCGGCGCTCCCCCAGCTCCGCCAGGATGTCGGGGTTCTTCACCAGGGGGATGGGCTCGGGCTCCGCCGAGGACTTCTTGATCTTCGAACCGCTCCGCGCGGCGGGCCGGAAATCGGCCACGGCCGCGGCCATGACCACCGCGTCGGACTCCTTCACCGCCTCCAGCACGGCGTCGCGCAGCTCCAGCGCCGACTCGACCCGGACCAGCGTGGCCCCGGCCGGATCGGGCAGGGTGACGTTGGCGGCGACCAGGGTGACCTGCGCCCCGCGCGCGACGGCCGTACGGGCCAGCGCGTAGCCCTGAAGGCCCGAGGAGCGGTTGCCGAGGAAACGGACGGGGTCGACGGCCTCGCGGGTGCCCCCGGCGGAGACCACCAGACGCAGGCCGGTCAGGTCGGCGCGGCGGCCGGACAGCACCCTCCGGCAGACCTCGAAGATCTCACCCGGGTCGGGCAGCCGCCCCCTGCCGGTGTCGGCGCCGGTCAGACGGCCCACGGCGGGCTCGATGACGATCGCGCCGCGCCGGCGGAGCGTGGCGACGTTGGCGCGGGTGGCGGGATGCTCCCACATCTCGGTGTGCATCGCGGGGGCGAACACCACCGGACAGCGCGCGGTGAGCAGGGTGTTGGTCAGCAGATCGTCCGCCAGCCCGCAGGCGGCCCTGGCGAGCACGTCGGCGGTGGCGGGGGCGACCACCACCAGGTCGGCACCCTGCCCGATCCGTACGTGCGGCACCTCGTGCACGGAGTCCCACACACCGGTCGCCACCGGATTGCCCGACAGCGCGGCCCAGGTCGGCTCGCCGACGAAGCGGAGCGCCTCCCCGGTCGGGACGACCCGGACGTGGTGGCCGGACTCGGTGAGGAGACGAAGCAGCTCGCAGGCCTTGTAGGCGGCGATGCCGGCGCTCACGCCCAGCACGACCGAGGGGCCGCGCCGGCCGCTCCTTCGGGGTTCCGCCGCGCCGTAGCCTCCGGCGGGGCCCCGGCCCTCTTCGCGGGAACCGGCCTCAGGCACGCCGGCCGCCACGGCCGCGGGGGATGCGCATGGGCGGGACTAGCCCTCGATCGGCTCGGAGGTGAGCAGCCCCTCGCTGACCTCGCGCAGCGCGATGGACAGCGGCTTCTCCTGGGCGTGGGTCTCGACCAGCGGGCCGACGTACTCCAGCAGGCCCTCACCGAGCTGGGAGTAGTAGGCGTTGATCTGACGGGCCCGCTTCGAACCGAAGATCACAAGGCTGTACTTGCTGTCGACGATGTCGAGCAGCGCGTCGATCGACGGGTTGGTGATGCCTTCGGAATAGGCCGCGTTCGTTGCCACGTTGTGTTTTCCCCTAGCTCGGTGAACGTCCGGGGCTCGAAGCCTCGGGAGCATCAGCCAACAAGGCTATCAGCCGGCGGCATACCTCCTTGACGGACGTGTTCACCAAGGTCAGGTCGAACTCGCACTCGGCCGCCATCTCGATCCGGCCCGCGGCCAGACGGCGGGCGATCACCTCCTCGGGCTCGGTTCCCCTGCCGCGCAGCCTCTTCTCCAGCTCCTCCCAGGTGGGAGGGGCCAGGAAGACGAGCAGGGCCTCGGGCATGGCCGCGCGCACCTGGCGCGCGCCCTGCAGGTCGATCTCCAGCAGCGTGGGAACCCCGGCGGCCAGGCGGTCGAGCACCGGCCCGCGCGGCGTGCCGTACCGGTTGCCGGCGAACTCCGCCCACTCCAGCAGCTCGCCGGAGGCCGCCAGGCGGTCGAACTCCTTGTCGTCGACGAAGAAGTACTCCACCCCGTGCGTCTCTCCGGGCCGCGGCCTCCTGGTGGTCACCGAGACCGACAGCCACACCTCGGGGTGGGCCCGCCGAAGCTCGGCGACGACCGTGGACTTGCCGACGCCTGACGGCCCTGAGAGGACCGTCAGGCGGTTGCCGGTCGGTCCGGGGAAGGCTGGCGCCCCCTCCGGACCCACCGCCGGGAGGATGGCGCCGCCGGACCCGCTCGCGGCGGTTGTCCCCGGAGCCCGGCTCTCGCCGGGCCACGACGTTCCGGTCAACTCCAAAACCCCCCGTAGTGCCGTTCCCGCGGATGCGGGGTGAGCGTGTGCCGCCTTGAACCGAGACTAGCCCTCGGCCCCGCCGAACTCACGCTCAAGCGAAGCCCGCTGGTTGGCGCCGAGGCCCCGTACGCGACGGGACTCCGCGATGCCGAGCCGCTCCATGAGCTGCTTGGCGCGGACCTTGCCCACGCCGGGGAGCGACTCCAGAAGGGCCGAAACCTTCATCTTGCCGATGACGTCGTCGGCCTGCCCGTCTTTGAGCACCTCAGCCAGAGAGATAGCACCGTGCTTCAGGCGGTTCTTAACCTCGGCACGCTCTCGGCGGGCCTTCGCAGCCTTCTCTAGGGCTGCGGCGCGCTGCTCAGGGGTAAGGGGAGGAAGAGCCACGCCGGGTCACCTCGAATTTCCTGTCGATGTACTCGGACGGGAAGGGAAACTAGCTGGTCATGAAGCTTCAAGCAACGTCAAGACCAGTTTCTTCCCTCAGAAAATCTACTTCGTCACTTTGTGTATCACCAAAGTAGCCGAACGTCGACAAAACTACGTTCATCTCCGTCTTTCCTACGGGAGCCCTCGGAAGCCCCCGGAACGCCCCTCAGGCGCCCTTCCGGCCGGCCGCGACGGCCCGCCGGAGGGCCGCCGCGATGCCGGCCGCCGCGGCGCCGGGATCCGCCGCCCCGGTGATCGGGCGGCCGATCACCAGAAGGTCGGCCCCGTCGGCGTACGCCCGCTCGGGGGTCGCCACCCTGGCCTGGTCCTGGAGGTCGCTTCCGGCGGGGCGGACGCCGGGGGTGATCAGGGTGACGTCCGGCCCGACCTCCGCCCGTACGGCGGCGACCTCGCGGGGCGAGCACACGAGGGCCCGGGCGCCCGCGCCGACCGCCAGGGCCGCCAGGCGGCGCACCGCGTCGTCCGCGGGCCCCGCGAGCCCCACCCGCTCCAGGTCGGCCTCCGACAGGGAGGTGAGCACGGTCACGGCCGCGATCCGGCCCTCGGGCAGCTCGTCCACGGCCGCCCTGATCATCGCCGGCCCGCCGGCCGCGTGAACGGTCAGGATGGCCGGTTTGAGCCGCGCCACGGCCCTGACCGCGCCCGCGACCGTGTTCGGGATGTCGTGCAGCTTCAGGTCGAGGAAGATCCTCACCCCGCTCGCCCCGCGGATCGAGGCGATCACCTCGGGGCCGTAGCGGAGGTACAGTTCGAGCCCGACCTTGACGGTGCCGACGTGCGGGGTCACCAGGGCCGCCCAGCGGGCCGCGGTCTCCAGATCGGGCGCGTCCAGGGCGACGGCGATGGGTGCGAGCGTCACAGGGAGGTCTCCTCCAGGTCGTTCCGGTGCCGGGGGGAGCTCCCCGGCGGGCGATGGGCCAGCCCGACCGCGTCGGCCAGCCGGTGGAACCCCCGGGCGGCCAGAAGCTCCTCCAGCTCCCGCAGGATGCGCAGGCAGGCGTAGGGGTCGTGGAACAGCGCCGTGCCCACGGCCACGACGCAGGCACCGGCCAGGATCAGCTCGAAGGCGTCTCTGCCGGTCAGCACGCCGCCCATGCCGATGACGGGCACGCTGGGCAGCGCGGCGTGGACCTGCCAGACGCAGCGTACGGCCAGCGGCCGGACGGCGGGCCCGGACAGCCCCCCGGTGACCGCCGAGAGCGAGGGGCGCATGGCCTCGGTGTCGATGCTCATGCCGATCGGGTTGTTGATCATCGAGAGCGCGTCCGCGCCGCCGTCCACACACGCGCGGGCCACGCTCACCACGTCCACCGTGTCGGGCGACAGCTTGGCCACCACGGGCACGTCGTAGCGCATCACCGAGCGCACCGAGGCGATCACCTCGGCGGAGGCGGCCCCGTCGCGGGCGAAGACCCGGCCCCGGTCCTCGATGTTGGGACAGGACAGGTTGACCTCCACGGCGCTCACCCCGGGCGCGTCGGTGAGCCTGCGGGCCAGCGCGGTGTACTCGGCCACGGTGCCGCCGCCGATGGAGACGACCGTCCGCACGCCCCGCTGGGACAGCCAGGGCAGCTCGCGCTCCAGGAAGGCGTCCACCCCGGGCCCCTGGAGGCCGACGGCGTTGAGCATGCCCGAGGGGGTCTCGGCCATCCGGGGGGTGGGACGGCCCGCCCTGGGGGCCATCGTGATGGAGCGCGTGGTCAGCGCGCCGATGCGGCCCAGGTCGAAGAACTGGGCGAGCTCGGAGCCCGAGGCGGCGCACCCCGCGGCCGTGATGATCGGATTGACCAGTTCCACGTGCCCGAGGTAGGTCCGCATGTCAACCGACATGCCGTGTTCCCCCACCCGGCGCCCCGAGCGCGTCGAACGGTATCGTTCCCACGTCGTCGAAGCGGACGCGCTCCCCCCGGAAGACCGGCCCCTCGACGCACGAGCGCACCATCCGGGTGACGCCGTCGTCCCCGATGACCGGAAGCACACACGTCATGCAGACCCCGATTCCGCAGGCCATCCGCTCCTCGACGGCCACCTGGACCGGAATGTCGAACTCGACCGCCACGGCGGTGACCCCGCGCAGCGTCTCGATCGGGCCGCAGGCGTACACGACGTCGGCCCGGACGTCGGCGATCACCCCCGGGAGGACGTCGGTAACCTTTCCGCGCATTCCCAGGGAGCCGTCCTCGGTGGTCAGCGTGGTGGTCTCGCCCATCCTCCGGGCGCGCAGCGCGCCGAACACCCGGTCGGCCGAGACGGCGCCGAGGACGAAGTCCACGCGGCAGCCCCGGCTCTGGAGCGCGTCGGCCACGGCGAACAGCGTCGCCGAGCCGTACTCCCCGCCGACCATGACGCAGGTCACCGGATCACGCGGCAGCGGGAACGGCCGGCCGAGCGGCCCGATCAGGTCGAGCGTGTCGCGGGCGCGGCGCTCGGCCAGCCACGCCGTGCCGGGACCGCCCACGGTGAAGACGAACTCGACCGTGCCGCCGTAGTCGGGTTTGACGTCGTGGACGAAGAAGGCACGGCGTGTCAGCATCGACGTCTGGGCCCCGCCGACGGCCACTCCCACGAAGTGACCGGGCCGGAACCGCTCGGCGATGCCTGGGGCGACCACAGTGAGAGCATGGTAGGCGTCGACCCGGCGCGTCGTCAGCACCGTGCCCGTCACCTGTACCGGGGTAACAGGCGTCTTTCTCACCTCCGCTTACGGCATAGGCCCCGCAGGGGGTATCGTCCCATGGTCGCGGACGGCTCCTCACTTCCGAGGGACGACACTTCCGGAGGGACGGCTTTCCCCCGCGCCGGTCACCCCGGCGCGGAAGGCAGAGCCCGGCCCCTACACGGACGGCTCGCCGGCGGCCACGCCCGCCGGCTCCCTGAGGCGCCCGGTGTGCTCCTGAAGGGGGCAGACGCCCACGTCGCCCCGGACGATGGCCTGGACGCCCTGGACGGCGGCGGCGAGCCCCTGCACCGTGGTCACGCACGCCACCCCCCGCGCCACCGCCGCGGTCCGGATCTCGTACCCGTCCAGCCGCGGCCCCGGCTGCCCGGCCCCGCCGCTCGGCGTGTTCACGATCAGGTCCACCTCACCGTCCAGAATCCGCCGCACGATCGTCGGCTCCCCGTTCGGCCCCGGCCCCTCGCTGTGCTTGCGCGCCACCCTCGCCGCGACCCCGTTGCGCCGCAGCACCTCGGCCGTCCCCTCGGTCGCCAGGATCTCAAACCCCAGCTCGGCCAGCGCCTTGACCGGAAACACCATCGCCCGCTTGTCGCGATCGGCCACCGACACGAACGCCCGGCCCTTGACCGGCAGCGACCCGTACGCCGCCGCCTGCGACTTGGCGTAGGCGATCCCGAAGAACGCGTCGATGCCCATCACCTCACCGGTCGAACGCATCTCCGGCCCCAGAACCGTGTCCACCCCGGCGAACCGGTTGAACGGCAGCACCGCCTCCTTCACCGCGATCGGCGCCTCCAGCGCGGGCGTCCCCCCGTCCCCGGCCGCGGGCAGCAGCCCCTCGGCGCGCAGGCCGGCGATCGTGGCGCCCAGCATCACCCTGGCCGCGGCCCGCGCCAGCGGCACGCCGGTGGCCTTGGAGACGAACGGCACCGTGCGTGAGGCCCGCGGGTTGGCCTCCAGCACGTACAGCACGTTCGCCGCCAGCGCGTACTGCACGTTCAGCAGCCCCCGCACCCCCACCCCCCGGGCGATCGCCTCGGTCGCCTCCCGGATCCGCCTGATGTCGCGGCTGCCCAGGGTGATCGGCGGCAGCGAGCACGCCGAGTCCCCCGAATGGATGCCGGCCTCCTCGATGTGCTCCATCACCCCGCCCAGGTACAGCTCCCGCCCGTCGAACAGCGCGTCCACGTCGATCTCGACGGCCTCGTCCAGGAACCGGTCCACCAGCACCGGGTGATCGCTGGCCGCGCCGGCCTTGGCCATGTAGCCGGTCAGGGTCTCCTCGTCGTAGACGATCGCCATCCCGGCGCCCCCCAGCACGTAGGAGGGCCGTACCAGCACCGGGTATCCGATCCGGTCGGCGATCTCCACCGCCTCCCGGACGGTGACCGCGGTGCCGTGCATCGGCGCCGTCAGCCCGGCCTCGGCCAGGACCCGGCCGAACGCCCCCCGCTCCTCGGCCAGGTGGATCGCCTCCGGCGAGGTCCCCACGATCGGCACGCCCGCGTCCTTCAACGCCTGCGCCAGCCCCAGCGGGGTCTGCCCGCCCAGCTGCACGACCACCCCGGCCACCGTGCCGGTGCGGTTCTCGGCGGCCACCACCTCCAGCACGTCCTCCAGCGTCAGCGGCTCGAAGTACAGCCGGTCGGAGGTGTCGTAGTCGGTGGAGACGGTCTCGGGGTTGCAGTTGACCATCACCGTCTCGAACCCGGCCTTCGACAGCTCGAAGCAGGCGTGCACGCACGCGTAGTCGAACTCGATGCCCTGCCCGATCCGGTTCGGCCCCGACCCCAGGATGATCACCTTCGGACGCTCCGCGACCGGTACCTCGCACTCCTCGTCGTAGGTGGAGTACAGGTACGGCGTGCGGGCGGCGAACTCCGCGGCGCAGGTGTCGACGGTGTGGTACACCGGCCGCACCCCCAGCTCCCAGCGCAGCTCGCGGATCCGCCGCTCGGTCACCCCCCGCAGCTGGGCGATCTGCCCGTCGGCGAACCCCCACCGCTTGGCGTTCACCAGAAGCCCTGCGGTCGGCTCCGGCGCCCGCCGCACCTGTTCGGCGACCTCCTCGATCCCGGCCAGCTGGTCCACGAACCACGGGTCCACCCCCGTGGCCGCCCCCACCTGTTCCACCGACGCCCCGGCCCGCAGCGCCTGCTGCATCGTCACCAGGCGGCCCTCGTGCGGCGTCCGGCACGCCTCCAGCAGCGCCTCCCGGTCGCCCACCGGGCCGGCCCAGGAGAAGAGCGCGTCCTTCTTCTCCAGCGACCGCAGCGCCTTCTGCAGGGCCTCGGGGAACGACCGGCCGATCGCCATCGCCTCTCCCACCGACTTCATGTGCGTCGTCAGCGAGGCGTCGGCCCCCGGGAACTTCTCGAAGGCGAACCGGGGCACCTTCACCACGATGTAGTCGAGCGTGGGCTCGAACGAGGCCGGCGTGCAGCCGGTGATGTCGTTGGGGATCTCGTCCAGCGTGTATCCCACGGCCAGCTTCGCGGCGATCTTCGCGATCGGGAAACCCGTCGCCTTCGACGCCAGCGCGCTGGAGCGCGACACCCGCGGGTTCATCTCGATCACCACCATCCGCCCCGAGGACGGATCGACCGCGAACTGGATGTTGCACCCTCCGGTGTCCACCCCCACCTTCCGGATCACCGCGATCGCCACCTCCCGCATGTTCTGGTACTCACGGTCGGTCAGCGTCAGCGCCGGCGCCACCGTCACGCTGTCCCCGGTGTGCACCCCCATCGGATCCACGTTCTCGATCGAACACACGATCACCACGTTGTCCGCCCGGTCCCGCATCACCTCCAGTTCGAACTCCTTCCACCCGAGGATCGACTCCTCCAGCAGCACCTCCGTCGTCGGGGAGGCGTCCAGCCCCGTCCCCGCGATCCGGATCAGCTCGGCCTCGTCCCGCGCCAGCCCCGACCCGGCCCCGCCCATCGTGAACGACGGCCGCACCACCATCGGGTAGCCCAGCTCCCCCGCCGCCGCCAGGCACTCGTCCAGGGTGTGGCAGACCGTCGACCGCGCCACCTCGGCGTTCAGGCCGCCCTCGGCGGCCACCTCGGCCACCACCCGTTTGAACAGCTCCCTGTTCTCCCCGGCCTGGATCGCCG
The DNA here is from genome assembly GCF_014654615.1 of Streptosporangium violaceochromogenes. GTDB lineage: Bacteria > Actinomycetota > Actinomycetes > Streptosporangiales > Streptosporangiaceae > Streptosporangium > Streptosporangium violaceochromogenes. Next base: position 195,493 of record NZ_BNBB01000001.1, read on the forward strand.
CCACGTCCGCGCCGATCATCTCCACCCCGTACCGCTCCAGCACCCCCGCCTCGTGCAGGGCGATCGCGGTGTTCAGCGCCGTCTGCCCGCCCAGGGTCGGCAGCAGCGCGTCCGGCCGCTCCCGCTCGATGATCTTCTCCACGATCTCCGGGGTGATCGGCTCCACGTACGTCGCGTCCGCGAACTCCGGATCGGTCATGATCGTCGCGGGGTTGCTGTTGACCAGCACCACCCGGAACCCCTCGTCCCGCAGCACCCGGCAGGCCTGCGTGCCGGAGTAGTCGAACTCACACGCCTGCCCGATCACGATCGGCCCCGAACCGATCACCAGCACCGACCGGATGTCCTCACGCCTCGGCATTACCGCGCCCCTTCCGTCGTGTCCGTGGTCTCGCCCGCCGTCCGCCGCCCGGCCCGCTCCATCAGCGCGCAGAACCGGTCGAACAGGCCGGCGGAGTCGTGCGGGCCGGCGGCCGCCTCGGGGTGGTACTGCACGCTGAAGGCGGGGCGGTCGATCAGCCGCAGTCCTTCGACGCAGTCGTCGTTGAGGTTGACGTGGGTGACCTCCGCCGGGCCGTACGGCGTGTCGAAGGGCCCCTCCAGGGGGGCCCGAACGGCGAAGCCGTGGTTGTGCGCCGAGATCTCCACCTTGCCGGTCCGGCGGTCCTGGACCGGCTGGTTGATCCCCCGGTGGCCGTAGCGCAGCTTGTAGGTGCCGAGCCCGAGGGCCCGGCCGAAGATCTGGTTGCCGAAGCAGATGCCGAAGAACGGCCTGCCCGCCTCCAGGACCCCGCGCAGCGCCTCCACCTGCCGGTCGGCGGTGGCGGGGTCTCCGGGGCCGTTGGAGAAGAACACGCCGTCCGGGTTGAGCGCGAGGATGTCCCCGGCGGTGCTCGACGCCGGCAGAACGTGCACCTCACAGCCGCGCTCGGCCATCCGGCGGGGGGTCATGGCCTTGATGCCGAGATCGACGGCGGCCACGGTGAAACGCCTGGCGCCGATCGCCGGGACGACGTACGGCTCGGCGGTGGAGACCTCCTCGGCGAGGTCGGCCCCCTCCATCCGGGGGCTGTTCCTGACCCGCTCCAGCAGTTCCTCCACCGGGGCGAGGGCGGGACCGGAGAAGACCCCGGCCCGCATGGCGCCCCTTTCGCGCAGGTGGCGGGTGAGGGCGCGGGTGCCGGGCATGGCGATGCCGACGACCCCGTACTCCTTGAGGTAGTCGCCGAGGGAGCGGGTGGCACGCCAGTTGGAGAAGACACGGGCGGGCTCGCGGACCACGTAGCCGGAGACCCAGACGCGCGAGGACTCGGGGTCCTCGTCGTTGACCCCGGTGTTGCCGATGTGCGGCGCGGTCATCGCGACGATCTGGCGGTGGTAGGAGGGGTCGGTGAGGGTCTCCTGGTAGCCGGTCATCCCGGTGTTGAAGACCATCTCGCCGAAGGTCTCGCCCTCGGCGCCGTAAGGGGTCCCGTGGAAGACCCGGCCGTCTTCCAGCACTAGAACTGCGGTCACTCAAACACCCCGATCATCTCGGTCATTACTCCGCAAAGCATGAAATATCTGGCACACGGCGGGGACTCGCCTCCATGATGGGGGACGGCCGCGCGCCGGGCGGGGAGCGTGCCGTCCCCGGTGCGCCGCCTCCGGCGCACCGGGGAGAACGTGCCCGGGGCGGCCCCGCCCGTCGTCCGGTCTCGGGGCGCGCCGGGCGGAACGCTCACGTCAGTTTTCCGTCCAGGACGGTCGGCCTGCCCCGCAGGAAGGTCGCCACGACGCGGCCGGGCAGGGTCCTGCCCTGGTAGGGGGTGTTACGGCTCTTGGAGGCGTAGCCGGCCGGGTCGACCTCGGCGCGCGCGGAGGGGTCGTAGAGGGTGATGTTGGCCGGGGCGCCGGCCTCGATCGGGCGGCCGTGGCCCTCCAGGCGGCCGATCCTGGCCGGAGCGCAGGACATGCGCTCGGCGACGCCGGCCCAGTCGAGCAGCCCGGTCTCGACCATCGCCTCCTGCACCACCGACAGCGCCGTCTCCAGGCCGATCATGCCCATGGCCGCCGCGGCCCACTCGGTCTCCTTGTCCTCGACCGGGTGCGGGGCGTGGTCGGTGGCGACGCAGTCGATCGTGCCGTCGGCCAGGGCCTCGCGCAGCGCCCGGACGTCGGCGTGGGTCCGCAGCGGAGGGTTCACCTTGTAGATCGGGTTGTAGGAGCCCACCGGGGAGTCCTCGACGAGGTCGTCGGTGAGGAGCAGGTGGTGGGGGGTCACCTCGGCGGTGACGTCCCAGCCCTTCGACTTGGCCCAGCGGACGATCTCCACCGATCCCTGCGTGGACAGATGGCAGACGTGCAGCCGGGAGCCGACGTGCGCGGCGAGCAGGCAGTCACGGGCGATGATCGCCTCCTCGGCGACCGCCGGCCAGCCGGTCAGGCCGAGTCTTCCGGAGACCGCGCCCTCGTTCATCTGCGCGCCCTCGGTCAGGCGAGGCTCCTGGGCGTGCTGGGCGACCACACCGTCGAAGGCCTTGACGTACTCCAGCGCGCGGCGCATGAGCACCGCGTCGGAGACGCACCTGCCGTCGTCGGAGAAGACGCGGACCCGCGCGGCGGAGTCGGCCATCGCGCCGAGCTCGGCCAGCCGTTCACCGCCGAGACCGACGGTGACGGCGCCGACCGGTCGGACGTCGCAGCGGCCGGCCTCCTGGCCCAGGCGCCAGACCTGCTCCACCACGCCGGCGGTGTCGGCGACCGGCTCGGTGTTGGCCATGGCGTGCACGGCGGTGTAGCCGCCCAGGGCGGCGGCGCGGGTGCCGGTCTCCACCGTCTCGGCGTCCTCGCGGCCGGGCTCGCGCAGGTGGGTGTGGAGGTCCACCAGGCCGGGCAGGGCCACGAGGCCCCGGGCCCCGACCGTCTCGTCCCCGCTCAGGCCGTGGCCGACCTCGGCGATGAGACCGTCGCGGATCAGGATGTCGGCCGGAGCGCCGCCGAGGATCTTCGCGTCCTTGATGACGATGCTCTTCACTGGATCTCTCCCCCAAGGTCGGCGCCGCCGAGAAGCAGGTACAGAACCGCCATTCGCGTGGTCACACCGTTGGCGACCTGCTCGACGATCGTCGAGCGCGGTGAGTCGGCCACATCGGCCGCGATCTCCATTCCCCGGTTCATCGGGCCGGGGTGCATCACGATGGTCTCACCCCGCAACCTGGCGAAGCGGTCGCGGTCGAGGCCGTAGCGGCGGCTGTACTCCCGCTCGGTGGGGAAGAACGCGGCGTTCATCCGCTCGCGCTGCACGCGCAGCATCATCACCACGTCCGACTTGGGCAGCACGGCGTCGAGGTCGTAGGAGACCTCGCACGGCCAGGAGTCCACGGTCACCGGGAGCAGGGTCGGCGGGGCGACCAGGGTCACCTCGGCGCCGAGCGTGGCCAGGAGCAGCACGTTGGAGCGGGCGACCCGGCTGTGCAGGATGTCGCCGACGATCGTGACCCTCCTGCCGTCCAGCGAGCCGAGGCGGCGGCGCATGGTGAAGGCGTCGAGCAGGGCCTGGGTGGGGTGCTCGTGGGTGCCGTCACCGGCGTTGACGACGCTGCCGCGCACCCAGGAGGCCAAGCGGTGCGGCGCGCCGGAGGCGCCGTGCCGGATGACGACCGCGTCGGCCCCCATCGCCTCCAGGGTGAGGGCGGTGTCCTTGAGGGACTCCCCCTTGGAGACGCTCGACCCCTTGGCGGAGAAGTTGATGACGTCGGCCGACAGGCGCTTGGCCGCGGCCTCGAAGGAGATGCGGGTGCGGGTGGAGTCCTCGAAGAAGAGGTTCACCACCGTACGGCCGCGCAGGGTGGGCAGCTTCTTGATCGAGCGCTCGGAGATCTTCGCCAGTTCGTCGGCGGTGTCGAGGATCAGCAGGGCGTCGTCGCGGCTCAGGTCGGCCGCCGAGATCAGGTGCCGTTTCACCCTTCCTCCCCCTTCAGCAGCAGGACCGCGTCACGGCCGTCGTTCTCCTCCAGGTAGACCTTGACGATCTCGGACTTGGAGGTCGGGAGGTTCTTGCCGACGTAGTCGGCGCGGATGGGCAGTTCGCGGTGCCCCCGGTCCACCAGGGCGGCCAGCTGGACGGCCCGGGGGCGGCCCAGGTCGTTGAGCGCGTCGAGCGCCGAGCGGACCGTACGGCCCGAGTAGAGGACGTCATCGACGAGGACGACGACCCTGTCGTCGATCCCCTCGGCGGGAAGCTCGGTGCGGCCGAGCGCGCGAGCGGGGCGCAGGCGCAGATCGTCGCGGTACATCGTCACGTCGAGGGAGCCGACGGGCACCGAGCGGCCCTCGAACTGCCTGATGTAGGCGGCCAGGCGGGCGGCCAGGTGGACCCCCCGCGTGGGAATGCCCAGCAGCACGACGTCCTCGGCGCCCTTGGTGCGCTCAAGGATCTCGTGGGAGATGCGGATCAGCGCGCGGTTGATGTCGGGCCCCTCAAGGACCGCGCGGGCGCCGCCGCGGGCGTGCGAAACGGCATCGGCCAAGGAAGACACCACCTTTCCCGCCTCACAGGACGGGTCTTAAAGGAAGTTCGGCGTCCTCACGGTAGCAGCCGGTGCGCCGCTCCTCCGAATCGCCCCCTTAGCTCACGAACATCAGTAAAGCCTGACACTCAACATCACGAGTTCACATAAGCCCTATAAGACCGTTGATTGGCGAAACCTGGCCCCACCTCGGAGATAACGGCAGGCCCCTGGAGGGCAGGCGAGAGGCAGAGGGGGAGAGGGGCCGGCGGCAGGGGGCCCGCCGGGAAGGCCACCGGCAGGGCGGCCGGGAGGCCGAAAGACACGGAGAAGTGCACGGGAGACGAGGACCATGGGCGCCGAACTCCGCGCGATCCGCGCGCGCATCCGGTCCGTCACCTCCACGGCCAAGATGACGAGGGCCCAGGAGCTCATCGCCTCCGCGCGCATCCCCGGGGCCCGCCGGCGCCTCGACGCCGCCAGGCCGTACGCCAGGGAGATCACCCGGGCGGCCTCCATCCTGATCAGCCACGGCGTCCACGCCGACCACGCGCTGCTCAACCGGCGGCCCGACACCTCCCGGGTGGCCGTGCTCGTCATCGGCGGCGACCGGGGCTTCTGCGGCGGCTTCAACAACGACGCGCTGCGCCGGGGTGACGCCCTCACCGCGCTGCTGCGCGAGCAGGGCAAGGAGCCGGTGTTCTACCTGTGCGGCCGCAAGGTGGTGGACTTCTATCGCTTCCGGCGCCGCGCGACGGAGCGCGAGTGGGTGGACCTCTCCGCCCACCCGGCCTACGAGGCCGCGGCGGAGATCGGCCAGACGCTGGTGGACGCCTTCGACACCCCCACCCCGCGGGGCGGGGTGGGTGAGGTGCACGTCGTGTTCACCGAGTTCGTGTCGATGCTGACCCGGCGGACCCGCTCGCACCGGATCCTGCCGATCGAGATCGAGGAGCGGGAGGTCGGCGGCGGGGACGGCTCGATCCCCGCCCCCCTGCCGCCCTACGACTTCGAGCCCTCCCCGGGGGTCGTGCTCGACCTGCTGCTGCGGCAGTACGTCCGGGGCGGGATCTGGCGCATGCTGCTGGAGTCCAGCGCCTCCGAGCACGCCGCGCGCCGGCAGGCGATGGCCGCGGCCGGGGAGAACGCCCACCGGCTGATCGGGGAGCTCACCCGCCGGGCCAACTCCGCGCGCCAGGAGGAGATCACCACCGAGCTCATCGAGATCGTGGGCGGCGCCGAGGCGCTGTCGCACCCGCCGGGCGAGAGGTGATCCGGATCGGCGCGGGGCCGTACGGGGAGGACCCCGGGCATGGCGCGGGTATGCGCTCCCTCTTCCTAGAGAAGATCTACCCCACTCACTTGATAAAATAGGACAAAAATGTATTAAATAGCCTATATCAGCGTCAATTACGGAGGAGCGGAAGCATGGGCCTGTCCACCCGCGAGAAGCGCGCCCTCGGTGAGATCGCCGACCGGCTCCACGCCGAGGACCCGGCCCTGGCGCACTCCCTCATGTCCTTCGCGACCGGCGTGATCACCTCGGAGATCCTGCCCTCCCGCCGCCGCCTGCTCCCGGTCGCCCTGCTCGGCGTCGCCATGGCCGTCATGGCCGTGGCGCTTCCCGTCATCGCGGGCACGGGGCACGGAGCGGCCCCGGCCGCCCCCACCCCACCCCGGGGCTGACCCGGGGCCGCCCCGCCCCCACCCCGACCGGCGCGGTCGGCGCGTCCGGGACCGGCACGCACTGAGTGCTATCAGCCGTGAAATGGAGTTTCATCCCTTCTGCCCTGGGGGACCTCATCTGGTATTGCCGCTGCAAGCGAGCGATATGAGGGGATCTGTACCGGGGGGCGCCGGATGGGGGATTCTTTTGACGATCGTTCGAAGGGATGGACCGCCTCCGAAGAAGAGGTGATCCGGGACGAGACGGCCGAGGTCATCGCCTCGGAGCACCACAAGCTCGGCCTCCCCGCGGCGATCTCCCTCATCGTGGGCAACATCGTGGGCACCGGCGTCTTCCTGCTCCCGGCCTCGCTCGCCGCCTACGGCACGGTCGGCATCCTGGCGATGGCCCTGGTGTCGATCGGCGCCATCGCGCTCGCCGTGGTGTTCGGCCGGCTCGGCCGGCGCGTCCCCGCCGGAGGAGGGCCGTACGCCTACGCCAAGGACGCCTTCGGCGAGTTTCCCGGCTTCTGGAACGCCTGGTCGTTCTGGCTGACCGCCTGGATCGGCAACGCCGCGATCGCCGTCGTGTGGGTCAACTACGTCAACTACTTCCTGCACTGGGACTCGGCCGGCGCCCAGATGGCGCTGGCGCTGGTCGCGCTGTGGATCCCGGCGCTGGTCAACCTGAGCGGCGTGCGCAACATCGGCGCGTTCGCGATCGTGACCACCGTGCTGAAGTTCATCCCGCTGATCTTCGTCGGCGTGGTCGGCCTCTTCTTCGTCCGCGGCGGCGACTTCGGCCCGTTCAACGCCACCGGGGGCAACTGGATCGGCGCCCTGTCCACCGCGGGCGCGCTCACGTTGTTCATCTACTCCGGTGTCGAAAGCGTCACCATCGCGGCCGAGAGGATCAAGGACCCGGCGCGCAACATCGGCAGGGCGAGCGTGTACGGAGTGCTGATCTGCGCCGCGATGTACATGCTCAGCACCGTCGCCGTCTTCGGCACCGTCCCGCACCGGGCGCTCACCGCCTCCAGCGCCCCGTTCGCCGACTCGATCAACAACATGTTCGGCGGGAGCGTGGGCGGCGGGATCATGGCCGCCTGCGCGATCGTCTCCGGCATCGGCGCGATCAACGGCTGGACCATGCTGGTGGCGGAGATGCCGATGGCCGCGGCCAGGGACGGCCTGTTCCCGGGCGTCTTCGCCAGGGAGTCGCGCCGGGGCGTCCCGTGGGTGGGCATCGTCTCGGGCACCGCCCTGACCTCGCTGGTGACCCTGTACAACTACTTCGGCACGACCAACGGCTTCAACAAGATCCTGCTGATCGCCACCTTCACCACGGTCATCCCCTACTTCTTCTCCGCCTGCGCCCAGCTCTTCTGGCTGGTGACCGGGGCCCGCGCGGTCAGCGGGGCCCGGCTGGGCCGCGATCTCGCCGTCACCTCCGTGGCGATCCTGTTCGCCTTCTGGATGACGTACGGCGCGGGCATGGAAGCCATTTTCATCGGCTTCCTCATGCTCCTAGTGGGCATTCCTATCTACATCTGGACAAAAGCAAAGCGCGGTGAGTACGGCCCCGGGCACGAGGCCCTCACCCCGCCCTCCGGACGAGCCCCCTAGCGACCACCCCGTCAACGACGACGAAGGAAGAGAAATGACTTTTCACGTCGACTCCGAAGTGGGCCGGCTCCACCAGGTACTGCTCCACAGGCCCGAACTGGCGCTGAAGCGGCTCACCCCCTCGAACAAGGACGACTTCCTCTTCGACGACGTGCTGTGGGTGCAGCGCGCGCTGGAGGAGCACGAGGAGTTCCAGCGGGTACTGCGCGACCACGGGGTCACCATCCACATGCTGGCCGACCTGCTGCGCGAGACGATCGACATTCCCGAGGCCCGCAAGTACATCCTCGACCACGTCGTCGAGGAGCGGTTCTTCGGGCCGATGGCCGTCGACGCCCTCCGCAACGCGCTGGACGCGATGGAATCGGCCGAGCTGCAGCAGTACCTCACCGGCGGCATCACCAAGCGTGAGCTGCTCGAACGGGGCACCGACCCCAAGAGCCTGGCCTTCCACACGCTCGCCCCGGACGACTTCGTCCTCCCGCCGCTGCCCAACCACCTGTTCGCCCGCGACACCTCCTGCTGGATCTACGACGGCGTCTCCATCAACGCGATGAGGAAGAAGGCCCGTCAGCGCGAGACCGTCAACTACGAGGCCGTCTACCGCTACCACCCGCTGTTCGCCTCCGGCTACGACAGGCCGGACGAGGACGGCTTCAACGTCTGGATGCCCGGCATGGCCTCCGCGCCGGCCACCATCGAGGGCGGCGACGTGCTCGTCATCGGCCACGGGGCGGTGCTGATCGGCATGAGCGAGCGCACCCAGCCCCAGGCGGTGGAGATGCTCGCCCAGAGCCTGTTCGCCAAGGGCGCGGCGGAGAGGATCGTCGCGCTGAACCTGCCGAAGGCCCGGGCGTTCATGCACCTGGACACGGTCATGACCAACGTGGACATCGGGGTGTTCACCAAGTTCGCCGGGCTGGGAATGCTGCCCTCCTACACGGTCGAACCCGGGGACACCGAGAAGGAGCTCAAGATCACCGACCACGCCCCGGAGGACATGCACCGGGCCATCGCCCGCGCCGTCGGCCTGGACGACATCAAGGTCCTCACCCCCACCCAGGACGTCTACGCCGCCGAGCGGGAGCAGTGGGACGACGGCTGCAACGTGCTGGCCCTGGAACCCGGCCTGGTCGTCGCCTACGAGCGCAACACCACCACCAACAACCACCTGCGCGCCAACGGCATCGAGGTGATCACGATCCGGGGCAGCGAGCTCGGCCGGGGCCGTGGCGGCCCTCGGTGCATGAGCTGCCCCCTGGAACGCGACCGCGCCTGACCTCTTCATCCCACGGGGGCATCCATGGCATTCAACCTGCGCAACCGGAGCTTCCTCCGGGAACTCGACCTCACGCCGGCCGAGTTCGACTTCCTGATCAGGCTGGCGGCCGAGCTCAAGGCCGCCAAGTACGCCGGGAACGAGAAGCCCCGGCTCACGGGCAAGAACATCGCCCTGATCTTCGAGAAGACCTCGACGCGGACCCGGTGCGCGTTCGAGGTCGGCGCCCACGACCAGGGCGCCCACGTCACCTACCTCGACCCGGCCGGCTCGCAGATGGGCCACAAGGAGTCGGTGAAGGACACCGCGCGGGTGCTGGGCCGGATGTTCGACGGCATCGAGTACCGGGGCAGCAGCCAGTCCCACGTCGAGGAACTGGCCGCCTACTCCGGCGTTCCCGTCTGGAACGGCCTCACCGACGAGTGGCACCCGACCCAGATGCTCGCCGACGTGCTCACCATGCGCGAGCACAGCGACAAGCCGCCGCGTGAGATCTCCTTCGCCTACCTCGGCGACGCCCGCAACAACATGGGCCACTCGCTGCTGGTGACCGGCGCCATCACCGGCATGGACGTGCGCATCGTGGCGCCCGCCGAGCTGTGGCCGGACCAGAAGGCGGTCGTCGAGCCCGCCAGGGAGCTGGCCGGGGAGACCGGGGCCAGGATCACCGTCACCGACGACGTGGCCAAGGGCGTCAAGGGCGTGGACTTCCTCTACACCGACGTGTGGGTGTCGATGGGCGAGCCCGGGGAGGTGTGGGACGAGCGCGTCAGGCTGCTCCTGCCGTACCAGGTCAACGCCGAGGTGGTGAAGGCCACCGGGAACCCGGGGGTGAAGTTCATGCACTGCCTGCCCGCCTTCCACAACCGGGAGACCCGTGTCGGAGAGGAGGTGTTCGAAAAGACCGGCCTGGAGGCGCTGGAGGTCACCGACGAGGTCTTCGAGTCACCCCGCTCGATCGTTTTCGACCAGGCGGAGAACCGGCTGCACACCATCAAGGCCGTCATGGTCGCCACCCTGGGAGACTGACGGATGCGCGTCCTGGTGGCCCTGGGAGGAAACGCGCTGCTGCGACGGGGGCAGAGTCCCGACGCCGCCGTCCAGCGCGAGAACGTCAGCGTCGCGGTCACGGCGCTGGCGCGGCTGGCCGAGAACAACGAGCTGATCATCACGCACGGGAACGGCCCGCAGGTGGGCGTGCTGGCGCTGGAGAGCGCCGGCGACGCCAACCTCACCAGGCCCTACCCCCTCGACACCATCGGCGCCGAGACGCAGGGCATGATCGGCTACTGGCTGCTGCAGGCCCTGCAGAACGCGCTGCCGGGCCGGCAGGTCGCCTCGGTGATCAACCAGACGCTGGTCTCGGCGGTGGACCCGGCCTTCGAGGACCCCACCAAGTTCGTCGGCCAGGTCTACGAACGGGCCGAGGCCGAAAAGCTCGCCGAGGAGTACGGCTGGACGGTCAAGCGGGACGGCCGGTACTGGCGCAGGGTCGTGCCCTCCCCCGCCCCGCAGCGGGTCGTGGAGACCCGCCTGCTGCGCCGCCTGGTCCGCGACGGCGTCGTGACGGTCTGCGCGGGCGGCGGCGGCATTCCGGTCATCCGCAACGACCGGGGCCGGCTGCAGGGGGTCGAGGCCGTCGTCGACAAGGACCTGACGGCCTCGATCCTCGCCGAGGCGCTGGAGGCCGACGTCTTCATGGTCCTCACCGACGTGCCGAGAGTGGCCAGGCACTTCGGCACCCCTCGGGAGGAGGAGATCGCCCACACCACACCGCACCGGCTCCGCGCCGAGCACTTCCCCGCCGGTTCCATGGGACCGAAGGTGGAGGCGGTCTGCCGGTTCGTGGAGACGACCGGCGACATGGCCGCGATCGGCAGGCTGGACGAGGCCGAGCAAATCCTGCGGGGCACGGCCGGCACCGTCGTCACGCCCAACGCGACCTGGCCGCTGGCCAGCACCCTGTGACCGCCGGGGCCGCCTGCCCCGCCCCGGGCCACGGCCGCCCCCCTCGCCACGGCGAGGGGGGCGGCCGGTCCCCCGGCATGACGGATCATCAGCACACCGACCCAGTCGAGGGGACGACACATGGTTTCCGTGGCACACCGCCTGTTGCGCACCAAACCCGCCGAGCAGATCGTCGCCGAGGGGGGACACGGCGAGGGCGGCGAGCTGCGCCGGACCATGACCCTGTGGCAGCTCACCCTCTTCAGCGTCGGCGCCACACTCGGCACCGGCATCTTCGTGATCCTGGGGCAGGCCGTGCCCAAGGCGGGCCCGGCGGTGGTGGCCGCCTTCGTGATGGCGGCGATCACCGCCCTGTTCTCGGCCCTGTCCTACGCCGAGCTGGCCGGCACCATCCCGGTCGCGGGTTCGTCCTACTCCTACGCCTACGCGACCATGGGCGAACTCGTGGCGTGGGTGTGCGGCTGGTGCCTGATGCTGGAGTACGCCGTCTCGGTGGCGGCGGTGGCGGTCGGCTGGGGCGAGTATCTCAACCACTTCCTCGAAGACCTGTTCAACCGGCGGCTCCCGGACGCCCTCACCCACTCCCCCGGCCACCAGGGCGGCGTGATCAACCTCACCGCGATCCTCATCGTGCTGCTGGCCACCTGGCTGCTGCTGCGCGGCGCCTCCGAGAGCGCCGCCGCCAACGCGGTCTTCGTCCTGATCAAGATCGCGGTGCTGCTGTTCTTCTGCGCCGTGGCCTTCACCGCCTTCCAGGCCGGCAACCTGACGCCGTTCGCCCCGATGGGCGCGGCCGGCGTCACCGCCGCCGCCTCACAGGTCTTCTTCTCCTACATCGGCTTCGACGCGGCCTCCACCGCGGGTGAGGAGGCCAGAAACCCCCGGCGTGACCTGCCGCTGGCGATCATCCTGTCCCTGGTCATCGTCACGGTCGTCTACGTGATGGTCGCGCTGGCCGCCGTCGGCGCCATGCCCTGGCAGCAGTTCAACCCCCACACCACCGAGGCCAGCCTCGCCCTGATCGCCGACCGGGCCACCGCCGCCACCTGGCCGGGCGTCGTCATCTCCTTCGGCGCGGTCGTCGCCATCGCCAGCGTGGTCCTCACCGTCCTGTACGGCCAGACCCGCATCCTGTTCGCGATGTCGCGCGACGGGCTGATACCCGAGATCTTCGAGAGGGTGAACCCGCGCCGTCAGGTACCGGTCGCCAACACGCTCATCGTGGCCCTGTTCGTCTCGGTGCTCGCCGGGTTCATCCCGCTCGGCCAGCTCGCCGAGGCCACCAGCATCGGCACCCTGTTCGCCTTCGCCATCGTCAACGCCGGCGTGCTGGTGCTCCGCCGTACCCAGCCCGGCCTGCCCCGGAGTTTCAAGACGCCCTTCTTCCCCGTCACGCCGATCCTGGGCGTGGTCTTCTGCTTCGTCGTGATGCTGGGGCTGGCCGGGGTGACCTGGCTGGCGTTCGCGGCCTGGATGGCGGTCGGGCTGGCCGCCTACTTCCTGTACGGCTTTCGCCACTCGCGTCTCAACCGGAGCGTCCGATGAAGATCGAACACATCCTCGCCGGATTCATCCCCGAACCCCGAGGCCGTGACGGGCTGGCCCTGGCGGTGCTGATGGCCCGGCAGGCCGGCGCCCGGCTGACGGTCGCCCACGTCCACGCGCCCACCTGGCCGACCCCCGGCCCCGGCCGGATAGACGCCGAGTGGCGGGCCTACGTGGCCGAGCAGGCCGCGCGGAGCCTGGAGCAGGCGCGCGGGGTCCTGGCGGACGTGACGGACGTGCCGATCGAGTACGTCTTCCGCGGTCACCGGGGCAGCGGGCGCGGACTGGTACAGCTCGTCGGCACGACGAGGGCCGACGTGGTGGTCATCGGCTCGGCTCCCGGAGGCGTGCGGGACCGTATCCGCATCGGCAGCACCGCCGACCAGCTGCTGCACGCCTCCCCGGTGCCCGTGGCCCTCGCCCCCCGGGGATACGAGGACGGGGTTCCGCCCGGGTTCCGGTGGCTGACCGCGGCCTACCGCCGCGACCCCGCCTCCGACGACGCGGTGCGGCGGGCCTTCCGGCTGGCCGCGCAGATGGGCGTGCCGCTGCGGCTGATCACCCTGGTGGTGAGCGGCGGGCGGCGGGCGCGAGTCGAGCAGGAGATGTTCGACCGGTTCCGGGAGCGGGTGGCGGCCGACCTCCGGGCGATCGCCCGGGGGCGGCGGAGCGTCCCGGTGGAGATGAGGGTGCTGGAGGGCGGGAGCGTGGCGGCGGCGCTGGCCGGCCTCGACTGCGAGGCGTCGATGCTGATCTGCGCCTCCAGCGAAACCGGGCCGCTGCGCCGGGTCTTCCTCGGCGACACCTCCCTGAAGATCATACGCGCGGCGCCGTGCCCGGTGATGATGCTGCCCAGGGCCCCCCTCAGGAAGCCCGGATCTCCCCGCAAGCCCGAGAAAACCGGATGATTCGCCATGCATGATGGGACAAGCGTGGCGTTTGAGGCGGACCACATCGGATCGGATTCACCATCTTTTTTCCAATCAGCTTGACCTTAGGCGCCCACAGCTTTACCGTCACTGTCCGTAACCACACCTCGCGGCGTTATCGGGTAAAGCCCGGCGCTTCGGTCACCGATGGTGCCTGCCCCGGGCACCAACCCGGTGGTTGGGGCATAAGTCGTGGAGGAGCACAATCAACTGAAAGCAATACATAACAGAGCCGGGGGGCCACACGATGCCGTCTGAATACGCCAAGTCGCTGGGTGCGAGACTCCGCGCCATCCGCACCCAGCAGGGTCTGTCCCTGCACGGAGTCGAGGAAAAATCCCGTGGTCGCTGGAAGGCTGTGGTCGTCGGCTCCTACGAGCGCGGGGACCGCGCCGTCACCGTGCAGAAGCTGGCCGAGCTGGCGGACTTCTACGGGGTGCCGGTCGGCGAGCTGCTGCCCGGTGGCGCCGCCCCGAGTCCGCTCGGCCCGACACCGAAGCTTGTCATCGACCTTGAGCGTCTTGCCCAGCTCCCGAAGGAGAAGGCCGGGGCGCTGGCCCGGTACGCCGCGACCATCCAGAGTCAGCGTGGCGACTACAACGGCAAGGTGCTGTCCATCCGCCAGGAGGACCTGCGCTCCCTTGCCGTGATCTATGACAAGTCCCCCAGCGAGCTCACCGAGGAGCTCATCACCTGGGGTGTTCTGGACCCCGAGGCACGCCGCGCCGTCGAGTCCTTCTGACGACCCGCCCGACCGTGGGTACGCCCGTGGCGTACCCACCCGTCGGAAATCTTGCTCTCTCGTTAGAACATGACCTGCACCCCGCCACGATGACGATCGCTGTGGTAGGAAAAGGCAAACATGGCATTTAACGAGATGTGGTGGACATGGCCCGGGGAGAGGATCGCCACGATCACTCTCAAACACGTCCTAAAAGCCGTCTCGGCACGATCAAGGCGGCGCTGGGGTCGACCAAGACCCGTGCCTTCCTCCGGCTGCTGACCTCCGTCGGGGGCAGCAGGACACAGCACACCCTCCGGCTGCTGCCGTTCGTCGTCATGGCCGTGGTGGCCCTGATCGACTTCGGCTCCGGGCCGACCTCGGGGCTGCTGCCCCTGCTGGCCCTGGGCCCCGCCTTCGCCAGTGTGGCCTGCGGGCTGACCAGGACCACGGTGATCGGCCTCCTCGCGCTGGCGCTGTGCGTCGTCCTCGGCCTCTACAACGACGTCCTCTGGATGCCCCGCACCAACATCACCATGGTCGCGATCTTCGGCGTCACGCTGGCCAGCGTGCTGGCCAGCGCCGGGCGGCTGCGCCACGAACGCCAGCTCGCCGACGTCCGCTCGGTGGCCGAGGCCGCCCAGCGGGTCCTGCTGCGGCCGGTGCCGCGCCGGGCGGGGCCGGGCATCGGCGTGGCCGTGTCCTACACCTCGGCCACCGCCGAGGCCCGCATCGGCGGCGACCTGTACGAGGTGGTCACCACACCGCACGGGGTGCGGATCATCGTGGGAGACGTCCAGGGCAAGGGGCTGGAGGCCGTGGAGACCGCCGCGGTGGTGCTCGGCGCCTTCCGGGAGGCCGCCCACGACGAGGCCAAACTCCAGGGGGTGGTGGTCCGGCTGGAGAACGCGCTGACCAGGGAGCTGTCGGGCGAGCAGTTCGTCACCGCCATCCTGGCCGAGATCACCGACCTGGCCGAGAACACCGCCATCACCATCATCAACTGCGGTCACCCGGCTCCGATGGTGCTGGGCGCCGACGGCCGGCGCTGGTTCGCCGACCCTCCCGACGAGGCGCTGCCCCTGGGCATGGGCTCGTTGAAGGCGAGCGAGCCGGTGCCGCACCAGATCCTGTTCGGGCCCGGCGACCAGGTTCTCTTCTACACCGACGGCGTCGTCGAGGCTCGCGATGGAACGGGACAGTTTTACCCGCTGTACTCCAGGGCGCACCTGCTGAGGGGAACCGACCCGCAGCTCGCGCTGGACGCCCTCCGCGCCGACCTGCTGCGTCATGTGGGAAGGCCGCTGAGCGACGACGCCGCGATGCTCCTGCTGCGTCACCGCGCCGCCCGTCAGGCCGCCTCGGCCGCCTGAACGGACGGCGAGGACCGCGCCAAGGACACGAAGGGCCCCGGTCCCCTCGCGTCCGCCTCGCGGGGGAGGGCGGGGCCGGGGGAACGGGGAGGAAGGGACGGGGCCGGTGGAGCCAGGGGCGAGAGGCGGAGACGGGTCAACCGGCCAGGGGGACGTGGGTCGGCAGCGTCTGCTGGGTGGGCACGCCGAGCAGCCGCTCCACCGTGGCGACGAAGCGCTCGGCCTCGGAGATCAGCTCCTCGGCGTCGCGCGCCGAGACCACGCGGGTCATGCCCGCCTCGGCCGCGGCGCGTTTGGTGGCGCTGATCGCGAAGTAGGGGGCCCAGTCGGCCAGGCGGGGCTCGGCCTCGGGCAACAGCTCCCAGGCGCTGCGCAGCCGGCGCCTGCGGCCGTCCATGGGACGCGGGCGGGCGGCCAGGATGGCCGCCGCGGCCCGAAGCGCCGCCAGGTGGGCCGCGACGTAGCGGGTTGCGGAGGTGCGGGCGGCGGCGGCCTCGTCGAGGCAGTCACGCGCGTCGGTCAGGTGCGCCCGCACGGTGGACGACAGCCGGGGCCCATCGGAATCGCTGAGCCGAGGGGTCATGTGCTTCAGCCTCCTTGGTCGCAAGCGGCTCCCGGCGATTTCGCCGGTCAGGTCAACGTTCGCAGACCCCACCGACAAATCACCGGGCGGCCGGACGAGGAGCTTCCCCTCTCCCCGTCCGATCCCCGCCCGGCCCGTACCGCCTTCGCGGGCGGCGGGGGCAGGGGGGCCACCCTTGGGACGTGAGCCGCGAGCCTCACGTCATTACATCGAACATAAATTCGATCACTGACAGTGTCAAGTAAACCGTCGAACAAAGGTCCGGCCCTCTCCGGACACGCGAAAGCCCCGGGAGATCGAGATCTCCCGGGGCTCCCCCCTCGCGGGCGCCCGGGGCGCCCTTCCCCTCCGCCCCGGACGTCCGCCCGCGCCCTCGGCGCCTTCCCCGCGCGTTCCGTCCCGCCTCCGCCTCCGCCCCGCCTCCGGCTTCACCGGCGGCGGCGCGGTCAGCGGACGAACCTGCCGCGCACGTGCACCGGCACCCCGGTGCCCAGCAGTCCGGGCAGGATCGCCGCCACGTGCATCGGCAGCCGCACACAGCCGTGCGAGGCCGGGGACGGCGGCACCGACAGCGCGCCGTGGAAGGCGATGCCGCCGTTGAAGAAGATCGGGTTGTACAGCTGCCCCAGGTAGGACCTGTGCCATCCCTTCCTGCGCCAGGTCGTCTTGAAGTCCCCGGTCGGCGTGCGGGCGTCGCCGCAGAACCGCTGGGTCCTGCCCTGCCAGACGGCCGTCTCGCAGTACGGCACGCCGCTGCCGGAGGAGAGGTGGCTGATCAGCCGCACCCGGCCGTCGACGTAGAGAACCATCACCTGCCGGGTGAGGTCCACCTCGACCCTGGTCGGCCTGCCCCGGGGCACCAGAACCCTCGGAGCGCGGGGGCTCTCTAGAGCGTTCCAGGTCCGGCTCGCCACGGTACTGGTCAGGGGGATGCCGTTGACCTTCTGGAAGGCCCAGATCGCGGCCTGGGTCGCCCCGCCGTACTGGCCGTCGAGCCTGCCGGGTTCGTAGCCGAGTTCCCTCAGCCTGACCTGGAGCGTCCTGACCGCGCTCCCCCGGGCCCCCAGCCTGAGGGTCGCGCCGGGGGCGGCGAACGCGGTCGCCGCCCCCGGCGCGACGGCCGCGGCCGTCGTGGTGGCGGCCTGGGCGCTCGCGGCGCCGCCCGCCCCCAGGGAAGACAGGAACACGGCTCCCGCCGTCATGAGTGCGGCCACCGCGGGCCGCCGTCCAACCCCCACCTGCGATCATCCCTTCGCGTCGTCTCGCGTCGTCTCGTGTCGCCCAAGACCGGGTCAAGGGACGATAGCGCACTAACCTCCCACGCCCCAGCAATGGTTATGAAACAACAATCAATGGTCAACCTGGTTAGAGTGGCCGCGTGTCACAAAAGTTGCACCCCAATGTCGAGAAGGTCGCCGCCGTCCTGAGGGAGCACGGCGCCACCGGCGAGATCATCGTGTTCGCCGAGGCCACCCCGACCGCCGCCACCGCCGCCGCCCAGCTGGGCTGCGAGGTCGGCGCCATCGCCAACAGCCTGGTCTTCGACGCCGACGGCGAACCCCTTCTCGTGCTCACCAGCGGCGCCCACCGGGTGAACACGGACCTGATCGCCGAGACGGCCGGCGCCGCGAAGGTGCGGCGGGCCGCCCCCGGCTTCGTCCGCGAGGCCACCGGCCAGGTCATCGGCGGTGTCGCCCCGGTCGGCCACCCCGCCCCGATCAGAACGCTCGTCGACGTCTGGCTGGAGGAGCACGAGGTGGTCTGGGCCGCCGCCGGTCACCCGCACACGGTCTTCCCGACCTCCTTCGCAGAGCTCGTGCGCCTCACCGGCGGGACCCCCGCGCGGGTGGAACGGTGACGCGACCCGGCCCGTGACCGGCGCCGGCGACCGCCCGCCGCGCCGTACGGCGCGGCGGGGCCGGGCGCTTCACCGGACGCCCGGACCGTCCGCCGCTGTGAGCGCCTCGGGTGTGAAGTGTGCGAAATATTTAGCAAAATCCCCAACGTCGCTTTGGTTACCTTGAGCGGTTCCTGCGACGTCGGCCCTGCTAAGGTGCGTTGCGTGATCGGACTGCGACGGGTCGGCCCCGATGAGTTCACCACCCGGCTGGACGCGGTCCTCGACATCTACAGGGCCGCGATGTGCCCGCCCGCCGACCAGCTCACCGGCCGCAAGGCGATCATGGGAAGCCACGCCACGCACCCGGGGTTCGCCTGCCTGTTCGCCGAGCTTCCCGACGGCGCGCCGGTGGGCGTCGCCTACGGCTTCCACGGCGAGCCCGGCCAGTGGTGGCACGACGTCGTCCATCGGGCGATGACCGAGCAGGCCGGGGAGAAGGCCGCGCACGAGTGGCTCGGCGACGCCCTGGAGCTCGCCGAGATCCACGTCCACCCCGACCACCAGGGCGGGGGTGTCGGCCGGGCCATGATCGCCGGCCTGTGCGAGGGCCGCCCCGAACGCACCGCCGTGCTGTCCACCCGCGACCGGCCCACCACCGCCCGGCACCTCTATCGCGCCATGGGCTTCGAGGACCTGCTCACCCGGTTCGTCTTCCCCGGCGGCTACGAGAACTACGCGATCGTCGGGGCGCGGCTCCCACTGCCCCGCCGGTAGGCGCGGGCGGCGCCCACCGGCGGGCGGGCCGGCGGCTTCAGCCGGCCAGCGACGCCTTCCGCGGCGCGACGTCGAGGGCCTGGAAGACCTCACGGGTCGCGCTGGAACGATTGAAGGTGATGAAGTGAATGCCCGGCGCGCCCTCGTCCAGCAGGGTCTGGCACAGCTCGGCGGCATGCTCGACGCCCAGCCCGCGCACCGCCTCGGGGTCGCCTGCGACGGCCTCGAACCGCGCGGCCACCTCCGGCGGGAACGGCGCGCCGGACAGCTGCTCGGACCGGGCGATCGTGCTCATCTGGGTGACGGGCATGATGCCGGGGATGATCGGGGTGTCACAGCCCCTGGCCGCCACGCGGTCACGCAGCCGGAGATAGTCCTCGGCGCGGAAGAACATCTGGGTGATGGCGTAGTCGGCGCCGGCCCTGCACTTGCGCACGAAGTACTCGGTGTCGCTCTCCACCGAGACCGACCGGGGGTGCTTGTAGGGGAAGGCGGCCACGCCGACGCAGAAGTCGCCGGACTGGCGGATCAGCCGGACCAGCTCCTCGGCGTAGAGCACCCCCTCGGGGTGGCGGACCCACTCGCCCGTCACGTCGCCGGGGGGGTCGCCGCGCACGGCGAGGATGTTGCGCACCCCTGCCCCGGCGAACCTGCCGACCAGGTGGCGCAGCTCGCGGACGGAGTGGTTGACCGCGGTGAAGTGGGCCACCGGGGTCAGCGTGGTCTCGTGGGCGAGCCTCTCCACGATCTCGACCGTGCGGTCGCGGGTGCCGCCACCGGCGCCGTAGGTGACCGACACGAACGTGGGACGCAGCGCCTCCAGCTCCCGGATGGCGCGCCAGAGCTGCCGCGCTCCCTCGTCGGTCTTGGGTGGACCGAATTCAAAGGAGAAGGACCGGCCACCGGCGGCGAGCAGCTCGCGGACGGTGGGAACGCGATCGGGAAGGACGGACGGGCGACCCAGAGCCATACCCTTAGGGTACTGGCCCCTTCGGAGACCGCCGCACCCGTGATCGCGGAACCGTCCCCCGCCTTCCCATCGACTCCCATATCCCTACATATATATCCATATGGCCTCCATATAGGAGCTTTCACACCCGACCGATAACCTCGATGCATGACCGCTTCCGCTGCCCTCGGCATCATCCGTTCAGAAGTGGATCGTTCTCTCAAGGAATTCGTCGACCGGCAGCGCCCCCGGGTGAGCGCGCCGGAGCTGGCCCCGCTGATCACCGCCGTCGAGGATTTCCTGGCGACCGGAAAGCGGCTGCGGCCGGCGTTCTGCTACTGGGGCTGGCGGGGCGCGGGCGGGGGCGACGACCCCGCCCTCTTCACCGCCGCCGCCTCACTCGAACTCCTGCAGGCCAGCGCCCTCGTGCACGACGACGTCATGGACGCCAGCGACCTGCGCCGGGGCATGCCCTCGGCGCACCGCAGGTTCCAGACCCTGCACGAGAAGGCGGGCTGGCGCGGCTCGGCCGAGCAGTTCGGGCAGGGCTCGGCGATCCTGCTCGGCAACCTCATGCTCATCTGGTCCGGCGAGATGTGGCGGGGCAGCGGCCTGCCCCCGGACTCGCTGGCCGCGGCGCAGGAGGTCCACGACCACATGCGCACCGAGCTGATGTGCGGCCAGTACCTCGACCTGCTGGAGCAGGCGCACGGCGACAACACCTTCGACAGCGCGCTGAGGGTCGCCCTGTTCAAAAGCGGAAAGTACTCGGTGGAGCAGCCGCTGCGGCTGGGCCTGGTGCTGGCCGCGCGGGCGCGCGAGCCGTGGATCGACCGGCTCTGCGAGGAGTACGGCGCCTGCGTGGGCATCGCCTTCCAGCTCCGCGACGACATCCTCGGGGTGTTCGGCGACCCGGCCGAGACCGGCAAGCCCGCCGGCGACGACCTGCGGGAGGGCAAGCGGACGATGCTCGTCGCCCGCACGCTCGCCGCCGCCTCCCCCGCCCAGGCCGGGGTGGTGCGGAAGACGCTCGGCGACCCCGGGCTGGACGCCGCCGGCGTCGCCCGGCTGCGCGAGATCATCGACGAGACCGGGGCGCTCACCGCCTGCGAGGACATGATCAAGGAGTATCTCGACACCGCCCTGGCCTCGCTGGAGGGCGCCCCGATCACCGCGCGGGCCCGCACCGCCCTGGCCGACCTGGCCGTGGCCGCGACCTCGCGCCGTTCCTAGGGGACCTCCTCCCACGGGGGATCGTGCCCGGGACCCGCCGCCGCGGTCAGGCGGCGGCGGAACTCCTCGGCGGCCCCCTTCGGGTCGTCGGCCTCGGTGACGGCCCGCACGACCACCACCCGGCGCGCGCCGCAGGCGATGACCTCGTCGAGGTTGGCGAGGTCGACGCCGCCGATGGCGAACCAGGGCCGGACGGTGCCCAGGGCCGCGGCGTGGCGGAGCAGGCCGGGGCCGGGCGCGGACCGCCCCGGCTTGGTGGGCGTCGGCCAGACGGGGCCGCAGCAGAAATAGTCGACCCCCGGCTCGACGGCCGCCGCCGAGGCCTCCTCCGGGGCGTGAGTGGAACGCCCGATGAGGATGTCGTCGCCCAGCAGGTCGCGTGCGACCGGCACCGGCAGATCGCCCTGGCCGAGGTGGAGCACGTCGGGACGGCACGCGTAGGCGATGTCGGCCCGGTCGTTGACGGCCAGCAGCGTGCCGTGGCGGTCGCACGCGTCGCGGAAGACCTCAAGGAGCGCGAGCTCCTCGCGTGCCTCAAGTCCTTTCTCGCGGAGCTGGACGATGTCGACCCCGCCCGACAGGGCGGCGTCGAGGAAGTCGGCCAGATCTCCCCGATCCCGGCGGCCGTCCGTGCAGAGGTACAGGCGTGCCTCAGAAAGCGAGGGCCTGGGCACGTCTTTTGACCTCGGTGTGGCGGCCCGCGAGAATCGCGTCCACCGGGGACCCCGGAAGGGTCTCGTCGGGAGTGAACAACCAGCGCAGCGACTCGACGTCGTCGTATCCGGCGTCGAGCAGCACGGTGAGCGTGCCGGGTAGTCCCTTCACGACCTCACCGTCCGCGAGGAACGCGGCCGGCACCTGCGGCTCGCCCCCGCCCCTTCGCACCCCGATGATCTTACGGTCCTTGAGAAGTTGCTTCGCGCGACCGGCGCTGAGGTTGAGCCTTCTGGCCACCTCCGTCAGGGTGAGCCACTCGCCCACCAACTGGTCTGTCTCCCGGTCGATCTGCGCAACAGAAAGCGTCACGAACCCACCACTACCACATCGAGCCCATCGCCAAACACCCCCTCGGCGAGGTTACGCCACCGCGCAGTCACGCAACGCCGTCGCGGGGTCGGCCAGGCGGCCGGCGTCGAGCCTCTGGCCGCCCTCGATGAGACGGCGCCCCTGGAGCAGGTCGCGGGGGCGGTTCACCGCGAGCACGGCGGCGAGCCTGCCGTCGCCGGCCATCCAGCAGACGCCCCACCGGGGGTCGGCGGCCGGGTCGCCGCGCAGCACCGGGTGGCCGTCGCCGTGGTGGCCGGCGTACTGCACCATGTGGCCGAACTGCTCGGACCAGAAATAGGGCACCGGGTCGTAGACCGCCTCGTCGCCGACGAGCGTGGCCACCGCCACCTCGGGGGCGCCCAGCGCGGTGTCCCAGTGCTCGACCCGCAGGCGGCGGCCGTAGCGGCGCGACCACCAGGCGGCGCAGTCGCCCACGGCGACCACGTCCGGCAGGGAGGTGCGCAGGTGCTCGTCGGTGACGACGCCGTCGTCGAGCTCGACGCCGGAGCCGGCCAGCCACTCGACCGCCGGGCGCACGCCCACCCCGGTGACGACGACGTCGGCCCCGATCTCGGAGCCGTCTGCCAGGGTCAGGCCCCCGGGGTCGACGGAGGCGACCGCGGCCCCCAGGCGCAGGTCCACCCCGGCCCGGGCGTACCAGGAGACGGTGTGGGCGCCGACCGGCCCCAGGGCAGCGGCCAGGGGGAAGGCGGCGGCCTCGACGACGGTCACCGCGCAGCCCGCCCCGCGGGCGGCGGTGGCCACCTCGGCGCCGATCCAGCCCGCGCCGACGACGGCGACCCGCCTGCCCTCGGTGAGCAGGGCGCGCAGCGCGAGCGCGTCGTCGATGGTGCGCAGCACGTGCTGCGGCCCCTCTCCGGGCAGCCGGACGGGGCGGGCGCCGGTGGCGATGACCAGCCCGTCGTAGGCCAGCTCCCCCTCGGCGGTCTCCACCACGCCCGCGCGCAGCCCCTTGGCCGCCACCCCGGCGCGGAAGTCGACCTCCAGGGCCTCCAGGTCGGAGTCGACGACGGTGGAGTCGGTCCCGCCCGTCAGGACGGACTTGGAAAGGGGCGGGCGATCGTAGGGTCGGTGCGCCTCCTCGCCCATAAGGGTGATCGTGCCGGCGAACCCTCGGGCCCGTAACGCCTCAACACTGCGCACGCCGGCGAGGCCGGCGCCAACCACCACGACGTGATTCACACCTCACGAGCCTAAAGGCCCGCACGGGCGCTCTGCCATTGGCTGTTCGATAACGAAAACGGTATTTAGCGTATATCTCCCGCAGGAGGGACGTTGCCCCACCCCTTAGGGTGGAAGCGACAAGACGCGCGGGAGCCCGGGACGCACCGGGCTGAGAGGAGGGCTGCGGAGCGGCCGGTACGGGCCGTGACCCGCAAGCGGGCCCTCGACCGCCAGGAACCTGATCCGGGTCATGCCGGCGAAGGGAGCGGAGCACGGATGGAAGACCATCCCGGCGGATTCGACCTGCTGGTCGTCGGCGGAGGGGTGATCGGGCTGTCGGTGGCCTGGCGCGCGGCCCGGCGCGGCCTGAGGACGGCGGTGGCCGACCCCGCTCCCGCCTCGGGCGCCTCGCACGCGGCGGCGGGCATGCTGGCACCGGTCAGCGAGGTCACCTACACCGAGGAGCCCCTTCTGCGGCTGGGTCTGGCCTCCCTGTCGCGCTGGCCCTCCTTCGCCGCCGAGCTCGCCGCCGACGGGGGCCTCGACGTCGACTACCGCGCCGACGGGACGCTGGACGTCGCCTTCGGCTCCGACGACCTGGCCGCGCTGGAGGAGCTGGCGGTGTTCGCCGGCGGGCTCGGGCTGCCCGCCGAACACCTCACCGGCCGCGAGTGCCGCCGCCTGGAGCCGATGCTCGCGCCGTCGGTCCGCGGCGGCCTGCTCGCGGGCGGGGACGCCTGGGTGGATCCCCGGAAAGTCACCGCAGGGTTGCTGACCGCCCTGGAACGCCTGGGAGGCGTGCTGGCCCGCTCCCGGGTGACCGGGCTGGAGACCTCCGCCGGCGCGGTCACCGGGGTACGGCTGGCCTGCGGCACCACCCTGGGGGCCCACCGGGTGGTACTGGCCGCCGGAGCCTGGTCGGGGACGGTCGACGGGTTCCCCCCGGAGGCGCTGCCGCCGGTGCGGCCGGTCAAGGGCCAGATCGTCCGGCTGCGCTCCCCCGCGCCTCTGCTGCGGCGATGCGTGCGCGGCGTCGTGCACGGCTCGTCCGTCTACCTGGTGCCGCGCGGCGACGGGGAGCTGGTGGTCGGGGCCACCCAGGAGGAGATGGGCTTCGACACGCGGGTGACGGCCGGCGGCCTGTGGGAGCTGCTGCGCGACGCGCGCGAGCTGGTTCCCGGCGTCACCGAGCTGGAGCTCGCCGACGTGGTCGCGGGCCTGCGCCCCGGCACCCCCGACAACCTGCCGCTGATCGGCCCCACCAACGTGCCCGGCCTGTTCCTGGCCACCGGGCACCACCGGGGCGGGGTGCTCCTCGCCCCGCTCACCGCCGCCCTCTGCCTCGGCGAGGCGGACGGCGACCTGTCGGCGATCTGTTCTCCCCTGCGTTTTCAGGAGCATCGATGAACGTGACGATCAACGGCGTCGCCCACGACCTGCCCACCGGGGCCACCGTGGCGCAGGCCGTACGGATACTGACCGGGATCAGCAGCGGCGTGGCCGTCGCCGTGAACGACGAGGTGGTCTCGCGCGGCGCGTGGGACTTCACCCCCCTGGCGGAGGCGGACCGGGTCGAGGTGCTCACCGCGGTCCAGGGGGGCTGACGGGTGCCGGACACGCGGGACGACAGAGGCGATACAGCTACATGGGTGGTACGGACGATATGAACGACACAGATGTCATGGGCGACGAGCTGGTCATCGGCGGGGAGAAGTTCTCCTCACGGCTCATCATGGGAACCGGCGGCGCCCCCTCCCTGGAGGTGCTCGACCAGGCGCTGGCCGCCTCGGGCACCGAGATGACCACGGTCGCCATACGGCGGCTGGACCCCTCCGCCCAGGGGTCGGTGCTCGACGTGCTGCGCGCCCGCGGCGTCAAGGTGCTGCCGAACACCGCGGGCTGCTTCACCGCCGGGGAGGCGGTGCTGACCGCGAGACTGGCCAGGGAGGCTCTGGAGACCGACTGGGTGAAGCTGGAGGTCATCTCCGACGAGCGCACCCTGCTGCCCGACCCCATCGAGACCTTCGACGCCGCCGAAAGGCTGGTCGCCGACGGATTCGTGGTGCTGCCCTACATCGGCGACGACCCCGCGCTCGCCCGCAGGCTGGAACAGGCGGGCTGCGCGGCGGTGATGCCGCTGGGCGCGCCGATCGGCTCGGGACTGGGCGTCCGCAACCCGCACAACATCGAGCTCATCGTGGAGTCCTCGGGGGTGCCGGTGATCCTCGACGCCGGGATCGGCACGGCAAGCGACGCGGCGCTGGCGATGGAGCTGGGCTGCGACGCCGTCCTGCTGGCCACCGCGGTGACCAGGGCGCGACGTCCCGACCTGATGGCCCACGCCATGCGCGCGGCGGTCGTCGCGGGCCGCGCGGCCCGGCTGGCCGGGCGCATCCCCCGCCGCCGCTACGCGGAGGCCTCCTCTCCCATGATTCCGTAGAAAGCAGTCAACGTCTCCGCATCGGTTTGTAACGGCCGGACCCTGCGGACGCCAAATCGCCCGTAAACTCTGCCGGGTGGACACGGCGCTTACGGACCCGCTGGTCGGGAAACTCCTCGACGGGCGTTACCGCGTCGAGTCCCGGATCGCCCGGGGAGGCATGGCAACCGTCTACCTGGCTCTGGACGTCCGGCTCGATCGCACGGTCGCCGTCAAGGTGATGCACCGCTCCCTCGTCGAGGACCCCTCGTTCGTGCGGCGGTTCATCGGCGAGGCCAAGTCGGTGGCGAGCCTGTCGCACCCCAACGTGGTGCAGGTCTTCGACCAGGGCACCGACGGGGACAACGTCTATCTGTCCATGGAGTACGTCCCGGGGCGCACCCTGCGCGACGTGCTCCGCACCCGGGGCAGGCTGCCCGCGCGCGAGGCCCTCGAACTCATGATCCCGGTGCTCGCCGCGCTGGGCTCGGCGCACCAGGCCGGGCTGATCCACCGGGACGTCAAGCCGGAGAACGTCCTGCTCGCCGAC
The DNA here is from genome assembly GCF_014654615.1 of Streptosporangium violaceochromogenes. Classification (GTDB taxonomy): domain Bacteria; phylum Actinomycetota; class Actinomycetes; order Streptosporangiales; family Streptosporangiaceae; genus Streptosporangium; species Streptosporangium violaceochromogenes. Next base: position 221,669 of record NZ_BNBB01000001.1, read on the forward strand.
GACGGCCGCGTCAAGGTCGTGGACTTCGGCCTGGCGCGGGCCATCGAGGCGACGAGCCAGACGCGCACCGGCGTCATGATCGGCACCATCGGCTACATGTCGCCCGAGCAGGTGACCTCCGGCGCCACCGACGCCCGCACCGACGTCTACGCCGCCGGGATCATGCTGTTCGAGCTGCTCACCGGCCGCCAGCCGTACGAGGGCGAGACCCCCATGTCGGTGGCCTACCGGCACGTGCACGACACCGTGCCGGTGCCCTCGGCCCTGCTGCCCGGCTCTCCCCCGTCGCTGGACACGCTGGTGGCCCACGCGACGGCCCGCGACCCCGCCCACCGCCCCGCCGACGCCACCGCGCTGCTGGTCGCGGCGGTGGAGGCGCACCGGACGCTTCCCCGGGAGAGCGGCCCGGTCCCCTCGGCCCCCGCCGCGTCCCCCCGGGGTCCCGTCCCCGGGGCGCAGAGCAACCACACGCTGATCCAGCCGCGTGGCGACGTGCCGACGGCCGGGCCCTTGACCGGCCCCGCCGCGGGAGCCGGCCCGGTCACCCACAGGGCACGCGGCCGGGGTTTCTCCCCGAGCTGGTTCGTGGCCGGGCTGGCCGTGGTGATGGTGATCGCGGTGGGCGTGACCGGCTGGCTGTTCTCCCAGAACACCTCCGTGACGGTGCCCCTGCTCGTCGGCAAGAACATCGCGGTCGCCGAGACCGAGGCCCGCAGGCTCGGCTTCATCGTCGAGATCGGCAAGCAGGAGCACGACGAGAAGATGCCCAAGGGCAGCGTGCTGAGGACCGAACCGGCCGCCGGCACCGAGACCGACGGCAAGAGCAGGCTCCTCCTCATCGCGTCGGCGGGCCCCAAGCGGGTCGCCGTTCCCAACGTCGTGGGCCTGAGCGAGGCCGAGGCCCGGACGAGAATCGCCGCGGCCGGGCTGATCGTCGACAGGGTCAGGAAGCTCGCCAGCGAGACCGTGCCGCGCGGCCAGGTGATGCGGACCAGTCCCGCCGTGGGCAACCCGGTCAGGGAGGGCAGCAAAATCGACCTGATGATGAGCGCCGGGCTCGTCACCCCCGACCTGAAGGGCATGCTCCGCGACCAGGCGGACGCCTTCCTGCGCGGCGCGGGCTTCGTGCCCGAGTTCGTCGAGCAGACCGACTCCGCCCAGCCCTGCACCGTCATCGCCCAGGACCCGCAGCCCAACGCCGAGATCGACAGGGGCGCCACCATCCGGCTGACCCTGTCGCAGTGCTCCAACGGCGAGTGGCACTGGCCGTGGGAGATCAACGGCGAGAACGCGGGGGGAAACTTCGTCGTCGTCCCGAACGTGATGTTCAAGGACGTCAAGGCGGCCCGCGACGAGCTGCGCGCCTCGGGGATGAAGGTGCACGTCAGAAAGGGCCTGGGCCGCGGGCGCGTCCTGGCCCAGCGTCCACCTGGCGGTCAGCAGGTGCCGCCCGGCACCGAGGTGACGCTCTGGCACTGAGACCGCCCGGACGGGCCGCTCCGCGTCACAGATGTTCGCGCGCGACCGTACGGGCGAGCCGCTCAAGCAGCGGCCCCGCGTCGGCCAGGCACCGGGCCGGGTCGGGCTCGATGTCGGTGAGCGCGTAGGCCGCGACGATGCCCGCCGCCCTCAGCTCCTCGTCGCCCAGGTCGCGGCGGCCGCAGACCGCGACGACCGGGACGCCCGCCCGGGCCGCGGCCGCCGCCACCCCGGCGGGGGCCTTGCCCCGCAGGGTCTGGCGGTCCAGCGCGCCCTCGCCGGTGACGACCAGGCGGGCGCCGGAAAGCAGATCTCCGAAGCCGAGCAGATCGAGGAGGTAGCCGATCCCGGGCCGGAACACGGCCCGCAGGAAGGCCATGGCGGCGAAGCCCACCCCGCCGGCGGCCCCCGCGCCCGGCAGGGAGGCCGCGTCCGCCGGGCCGGGCGCGCCGTCGGCGGCGGCGCCCGTCAGGCCCGGGGTGCGCGCGGCGACGGCGGCGAGCCGGGCGAGGGAACGCTCAAGCAGCTCCACCTCCCCGGGGCGGGCGCCCTTCTGCGGGCCGTACACGGCGGCGGCGCCGTCGGGACCCAGCAGGGGGTTGTCCACGTCACCGGCGACGACGAACGTCACCCCCCGCGGGACGGTGAACCCGGAGACGTCGATCTCGGCCAGGTCGCCCAGGGCGGCGCCGCCGGGCGCGAGCTCCCGCCCGGCGGCGTCCAGGAAACGCACGCCGAGCGCCCGCATCATCCCCGCGCCGCCGTCGGTGCACGCGCTGCCGCCGAGGCCGAGCACGACCCGCCGCGCCCCCCGCCCCACCGCGTGGGCGATCAACTCCCCGGTGCCGCGGCTGGTCGCGGTGAGCGGCGCGAACGCGGGACCTCCCTCTCCCGCCGATCCCTCCGCCGCGACCGGCAGCCGCCGCAGGCCGGACGCCTCGGCCAGTTCCACGACCGCCGTCGCCCCCTGCGCCCCGGCCGCGCGCCAGGCGTAGGAGGCGCGGACCGGGTCTCCCACCGGGCCCGTGACCTCGGCCTCGACGCGGGTGAACCCCCGGGCCACGAGCGCTTCCACGGTGCCGTCACCGCCGTCGGCCACCGGCAGCACGACCGCGGCCACCCGCGGCCCGAACCCCGCGGCCACCCGGGCCGCGGCCTCGGCCGCCGTCAGCGACCCCCTGAACTTGTCCGGGGCGATGATGACATGTCCCCTCTGAGACATCCCTGCTCCCTGGTCGGATCCTCCGCCCTGCCGGGCCCGGCGTCCTTTCCGCGCCCCGCGCGGGCCACGCTGTCACGCGGCGTCGAGGATCTTCTCATAGCCGACGCACCGGCACAGGTTACCCGCCGGAACCTCGCGGACCCCGGCGGGCGGCGAGCAGCGGGCGGTGAGCGCCGGGCGCCGGGCGCCGGGCGCCGACATGCCGGGGGCCGCGGCGGGGAAGGTCGCCCGGCCGCGCGGCCTAGACTGGCGTCACATGACCTCTCTCGCTCCCATCGGCGGGCACGTCCCTGTCGCCGGAGGCCTGGCCAGGGGCGCCCTGCGGTACGCCTCGGAGATCGGCGCCGAGATGATCCAGGTGTTCGTCACCAACCCCAGGGGCTGGGCGCTCACCGCGGGAGACCCGGCCCAGGACGTCGCGCTGCGCGCGTCGGGCATGCCGTCCTTCGTCCACGCGCCCTACCTCGTCAACCTGGGCTCCCCCACCGCCGAGACGGTGGAGAGGTCGGTCGCCACCGTACGGCACTGCCTGCTGCGCGCCCGCGCGATCGGCGCCCGGGGCGTGGTCGTGCACACCGGGTCGGCGGTGGACCGCCCCCGCGAAACCGCCCTGCGCCAGATCCGCGAGCGCCTGCTGCCCCTGATGGAGGAGATCCCCGACGACGGCCCCGATCTGCTGCTGGAGCCGATGGCCGGGCAGGGGGCGATGCTCTGCGGGACCGTCCAGGAGCTGGAGCCCTATCTGGCGGCTCTCGACCGGCATCCGAAGGTGGGCGTCTGCCTGGACACCTGCCACGCCTTCGCAGCCGGCCACGACCTGTCGACCCCCGAGGGCATGGCCACGACCCTCGACGCCCTGCACGCGATCGCCCCCGGCCGGCTCAGGCTGATCCACGCCAACGACTCCAAGGACGTCTGCGGCTCCCGGAGGGACCGGCACGAGAACATCGGCGCCGGCCACATCGGGGCCCTGCCCTTCGGCGCCCTGATGCGCCATCCGGCGGCGGCCGGGGTGCCGCTCTGCGTCGAGACGCCCGGCGGGGCCGGCAGGCATCGCGAGGACATCGCGACGCTCAAGAGGCTGCGCGACGGCTCCCCACGACCGGCCGGCGCGGGACGGGACACCCGTCCTCCGTGAACCGGCCGCCCCCGTGGGGCCGGATCCCGGTCCGGCCCCCGGCCGACGCGGGGCGTCCCGTCCCACCGGAGAGCGCCGGGCCCTCCCCCTGCCCAGGGCCCGGCGGCCGGACGACCGCCCCCCGCGGTCATCCGGCGAGATCCGCGCATCAGGCCCCGTGCGAGCCTCGCGGCTCCCGTCTCCCCCGTCTTCCCCGATGCGGCGGGTGCGGCTCTCCGATGTAGGGAACCTTAGAGCGGTGCCCCCGCCCGGGGAGTCCCGCTTCACCGTCGACACGACAAACGGTCCGTAGTCGTCGACATACGGAGAGTCACGGAGCGACGAGCGGCCCGGCGGAGACGACGAGCGGTCGGCCCGCCCGCCGGCGGCCCCCGCCCCATCCGGACGGCCGCGGAGCGGCGGGGCTATCTGATCGCCCCGGAGGGCGGGCGGTCCTGCAACTGGCGGACGAGCTGCTCGCGCACCCGCCGGGTGTGGCGCCGGCTGACCGGCAACGTCTCGGCGCCCACCCGCACCGTCACCCTGCCGCCGTCGAAGTTCAGCTCGCTGACGTGCCGCGCCGACACCAGGGTGCTGCGGTGCACGCGGATGAACCCCGAGCCCGCCCAGCGCCGCTCCAGGGCCGCCAGCGACATGCGCACCAGATAGTCGCCGTCCACGGTGTACAGCCGGACGTAGTCGCCCTTGGCCTTGGCGAACCGGACCGCCTGCTGAGCCACGAACCGGGTCCGGCCGCCGAGTTCGACCGGGATGACATCCTCGGGGTCGGGGTCGCCGGTCGCCGTGGCCGCGCTCTCCAGCCGCCGTACGGCCTCGGCCAGCCGGTCGGGCCGGACGGGCTTGAGCAGGTAGTCGACCGCCTCCAGCTCGAAGGCCCGGACCGCGCAGTCCTCATGGGCGGTGACGAACACCAGCCGGGGCGGGTTGGGGAACCCTCCGATGAGCCGGGCCAGGTCGAGGCCGTCCATGCCGGGCATCCGGATATCAAGGAAGACCCCGTCGAGCCGCTCGCCGGTCCCGATCATGTGGACCATGTCCTGAAGCGCCGTCACACCGCCGGAGGCGGTCGCCACGTGCTCGATGCGGGGGTCGCGACGCAGGAGGTAGGCCAGCTCCTCCAGCGCGGGGATCTCGTCGTCAACGGCCAAAACTCTCAACATGGCCCCACGCTGCCCGCAAAAGCGGGCCGTCCGCAAGGGCGAAGTAAACTTTGGGTAATGGAGTGACGACGAACGGCTACCGCGAGCGGGGGGCCTTGGGCAGGCGCAGCCGCACCTTCGTCCCCTCACCGAGCCCGGTCTCCACCACCAGGCCGTGGTCCTCCCCGTAGATGTGCCGCAGCCGTACGTCCACGTTGGCCAGGCCGATGCCGCCCTCGCCCCGCTCCTGGCGCGCGTCGCCGCCGAGCAGCAGCCTGGCCCGCTCCGGGTCCATGCCCAGCCCGTCGTCCTCCACGCTGACGTGGGCCTCGGGCCCGGCGTCCCACGCCAGCACCCGCACCTCGCCCGAGCCGCCGGTGGCGGCCATGCCGTGCTTGATGGCGTTCTCCACCAGCGGCTGCAGGCACAGGAACGGCACCGGCACCGACAGCACCTCCGGGGCCACCCGGACGGTGAACCGGAGCCGTTCGCCGAACCTGGCCCGTTCCAGCAGCAGGTAGCGGTCGACGCAGTGCAGCTCGTCGGCCAGGGTGGTGAAGTCGCGCTCGCGGCGCAGCGCGTAGCGGGTGAAGTCGGCGAAGTCCATCAGGAGCTCGCGGGCCCGCTCGGGGTCGGTGCGGACGAACGAGGCGATGGTGGTCAGCGAGTTGTAGACGAAGTGCGGGGAGATCTGCGCGCGCAGCGCCCGCGTCTCCGCCTCCATCGCCCGCCGCCGCGAGGAGTCGAGTTCGGCCAGCTCCAGCTGGCAGGACACCCAGCGGCCGACCTCGGTGACGGTGCGGACCAGGGCGGGTGTCATGACGGCGTCGTAGGCGGCCAGCGCGCCGACCACGCGGCCGTCGACGGTGAGCGGCACCACGGCCGCGACCCGGATCGCGCATCCCGGCGCGTCGCAGGCCAGGGCGCCGCCGGTCACCACGCGCGCCCGGCCCGAGGCCAGGACGGCGCGCGCGTGCTCGGGCGCGCGTTCGCGGTGGCAGTCGGTCTCGCCGTCCCAGGCCAGGACGCCGTCGGCGTCCGTCACCGCGATGGCGCTGGTGCCCAGCAGTTCGCGCAGGTGGCGGATCGCCTTGCGCGCCGAGTCGCGCGTCAGGCCGGCGCGCAGCGAAGGGGCCGCCAGCGCGGCGACGTGGAGGGTGGCGAAGGTCACCTCGTCGGGCAGGACGCCCCGGCGGCGGAGCAGGGCCGCCCGTCTGCGCGGCACGACGAATCCCAGGAGAGTGCTGAAGGCGCAGAGCAGCGCCCAGACACCGGTCGGCATGCGGAAAACCGTAGTCAACCCCGGCTGTCAATCAAGGGCGAACACGGATCACGGCGGCCCTTCGCCCGGTTCCTCCTGATAGGAATAGCGCTGCTCCCGCCAGGGGTCGGCGACGTTGTGGTAGCCGCGCTCCTCCCAGAAGCCGCGCCTGTCCTCGCGGAGGTACTCCACCGCGCGTACCCACTTGACGCTCTTCCAGGCGTAGAGGTGGGGCACGACCAGCCGGACGGGGAACCCCCGCTCGGGGGAGAGGGGCTTGCCGTCCAGCTCCAGGGCGAACAGGGTGTGGGGGTCGGTGAAGTCGCTCATCCGCATGTTGGCGCTGTAGCCGTACTCGGCCCAGATCATTACGTGGCCGACCCCGGGGGCGGGCGGCGCCAGCTCCATCAGCGTCGCCGGGGACACACCGCTCCACTCGTTTCCCATGATCGAGAACTTGGTGACGCAGTGGAAGTCGGCGACGACCGTGGTGCGCGGCAGTCCGGAGAAACGCTCCCAGGAGAAGCGGTGCGTCTCACCGGAGACGGTGGCCCCCATCACCTGCAGCCCCCACGTGGCCGGGCGGAACGTGGGCACCCTCCCGTAGTGGATCACCGGGCTTCCCCGGGGGACGTACTGGCCGGGAGGGAGGCGCGTCTCCTCCACCGGGGGTTCGGACTGCTCCACCACGACTCCCCTCGACGGCCACCCGATCACACTGGGCAATCCTGCCATCGCACGTCCGGCGGCGGCGCGGCGGCCACCGGGTAACGGCCGTCCGGCGACAGGCGCGCCCGTGCCGGCGAGCGGCGGAAGCCGTGCCCCTCTCCCCGCGGATTCCCCCGGATCCCCGCCCGTCCCTCCCCGGTTTTCGCGACGGCGGGCTCCCCCGCGGCACCGGCACGTTCCCCAAGTGCGCTACCATTGCCCGCGATGCGTACCGCTTTCTGGTTTTGGTATGGCGACGGACCCACGGGATGGACCGATCGCCCCCAGATGCTGCGCTGACAGCCAGGCGAATCGAAGGCCCCGGGTCCGGATGACGGATTCGGGGCCTTTCGTTTCTCACGAACCCCTTTCGTCGAATCATCGAAGGAGAGACATGGTCATCGTCATGGGCCCCGACGCCACTCAGGACGACGTCGCGGCGATCGTGAAGGTCATCGGCGAGGCGGGCGGCGAGGCGTTCGTCAGCCGGGGGGTGAGCCGTACGATCATCGGCCTGGTGGGCGACGTCGCGCAGTTCGGCACGCTCGATCTGGGCGGTATGCGTGGGGTGGCCGACGTGATGCGGGTGACGGCCCCCTACAAGCTGGTGAGCCGGGACAACCATCCGGAACGCTCCACGATCCGGGTCGGGGGCGTGCCGATCGGCCCGGGAACGGTCACCCTGATCGCCGGGCCGTGCGCGGTGGAGACGCCGCGGCAGACGCTTGAGGCCGCCGAGATGGCCAAGGCCGCCGGGGCCACCCTGCTGCGCGGCGGCGCCTACAAGCCGCGCACCTCCCCCTACGCCTTCCAGGGGCTGGGGGAGGCCGGGCTGCGCATCCTCGCCGACGTGCGCGAGCGGACCGGGCTTCCCGTCGTGACCGAGGTCGTGGACGCCCACGACGTCGAGCTGGTCGCCTCCTACGCCGACATGCTCCAGATCGGCACCCGCAACGCGCAGAACTTCGCGCTGCTGCAGGCGGTCGGCGGGATCGGCAAGCCGGTCATGCTCAAGCGCGGCATGAACGCCACCATCGAGGAGTGGCTGATGGCCGCCGAGTACATCGCCCAGCGCGGCAACCTCGACATCGTGCTGTGCGAGCGCGGGATCCGCACCTTCGAGACCGCGACCCGCAACACCCTGGACGTCTCCGCGGTCCCGGTCGCCCAGCGGCTGTCGCACCTGCCGGTCATCGTCGACCCGTCACACTCCGGCGGGCACCGGAACCTGGTGCTGCCGCTCAGCCGCGCCGCCGTCGCCGCCGGTGCCGACGGCGTGATCGTCGACGTTCATCCCCGGCCCGAGCAGGCCCTCTGCGACGGCCCCCAGGCGCTGGTGGAGGACGATCTGCACGAGCTCGCCGAGGTGATGCGCGTCTTCCCGCCGCTGCTCGGCAAGACCGCGACCGGCGGCGTGCCGGCCTCGGTCTGACGCCGCGGGCGCCCGCCGGGACGGTCGCCGGGTGGTCGCCCGCGCGGGGCGGCCGTCCCGGCGAGAGATGCCCCGCTCCCCGCGCCCGTGGGAGGGGACGCGCTCAGCCCCGCAGCCTGTACTCCTGCAGGGAGCCGGCGAGCTGGACGGCGAGTTCCCCGGCGTCCAGGCGCCTCTCGATCTGCTTGAGATCGGCGATCTTCGCGGCGGTCTCCGCCCGGCGGGGGGCCAGGAGCGTGCAGCAGTCCTCGTCGGGGAGCTCGGAGATCTCCAGGGTGCCGATACGGCGGGCCTCGGCGATGATCTCGGTCTTGTCGAGCCCGATGAGGGGACGCAGGATCGGCAGGCCGACCGCGTCGTCCTGGGCGGTGATGTTCTGCAGGGTCTGGGAGGAGACCTGTCCCAGGGAGTCGCCGGTGATCAGCGCGCCGGCCTTGAGACGGCGCGCGACCTCCTCGGCGGTCTTGAGCATCAGGCGCCTCTGGGAGATCACGGCCAGGCGGTCGTGGCCCGCGGCCTTGATGGACTGCTGGGCCTTGCCGAAGGGGACGACCCACAGCCGGGACCTGCTCTGAAACCTGTCCAGCGCCCGGGCCAGGGCGTACGCCTTGTAGATGGACTCCGAGGTGGTGAAGGGAACGCCGGAGAAGTGCAGGAAGTCGACCCGCAGGCCGCGTCGCATCATCCGGTAGGCCGCCACCGGGGAGTCGATGCCCCCCGACATCAGCACCAGGCCCCGGCCGCTGGTGCCGACGGGCAGGCCGCCCTGGCCGGGCTGCCCGCCGGTGTAGACGAACACCTCGTCGCGGTCCACCTCGATGGAGACCACCAGATCGGGGTTCTTCAGGTTGACGGGAAGCCCGTAGATGTCGTTGAGCTCTCCGCCGACCGAGCGGTCGAGCTGCGCCGAGGTCAGCGGGAAGCGCTTGTCGCGGCGGCGGGAGCGCACCGCGAAGGAGACGCCGCGCCGGACGTCCTCCCGGTCGGCCAGCAGCTCGATCGCGGCCTTGGTGACCGCCGCGGGGTCCTTGGCCACCCGCCAGGCCCGGTGGATCCAGACCAGGCCAGGGACGTAGCCGACGCGCTCGGCGACCGCGTCGGCGCGCTCGGCCCCGGAGCCCTCGGGCAGGAGGAGCGCGATGACGCCGTGACGCTGCCGTACGTCCACCCTGAAGCCGAGGTCTCCGACGGCGGCCTTGATGTTGGCCTGCAGGCTGCGCTCGAACAGCTCGCGGTTCTTTCCCTTGAGGACGACCTCGCCCAGTTTGAGCAGAACGCAGGGCTCGCCCAGGGCGGACATGCTCATGCTGCGACCTCCGGTGGGGTTGTGAGGGGAACGCGGGGCCACGCGGGACGACGGGACCATCGGGGGCCATCGCCAAGTCTCGCGCGTCCTCACGCAATGGCAACGCCTCGGCCCTGTAACTTTAGTCGGCCTCCCGGCCCGCCGGAGCCGCCCGGCGGCGGGGCGGGGAGGGACCGGGGCGGTGGCGGGGCCCGGCGGCGGGGCGGTGGCGGGAACGAGCCGTGACTCCTCCGCCTCCTGAAGGGGCGGCTTCTCGCTAAGCCGCTTGCGCAGCGTCGCGAAGGGCAAGCCCTGCCCTGAGAATGTTGATCGCCGCGTTGACGTCGGCGTGCGCGACATGCCCGCACGACACGCACCGGAACTCGGCCTGGGTGACGCGGTTGTCCTTCGCCACGTGCCCGCAGCGCGGGCAGGTGCGGGAGGTGTTGCGGGGCTCGACCGCGATCAGCTCTCGACCGGCGCTTTCAGCCTTGCCCGCGAGGATCGTCAGGAACACCCCCCAACCCGCGTCCAGGATGTTTTTGTTCAGCCCGGCCTTGGCCGCCGCGCGGTTGGGCAGGAACGCGCCCGGCCGGTCGGGGTCTGGTTTCGGCGCCGGGGCCTTGGTCATGTTCGCGATCCGCAGGTCCTCGCACACGATGACGTCGTAGTCGCGGGCCGGCGCGTTCGCGGCCTTGTGCGCGCCGTCCAAGCGTTGACGGCGGACCTTGCCGTGCAGCGCGGCGACACGGGCAACGGCCTTACGCCGCCGCTTCGACCCCCGCTTCTTGCGGGCCGGCGACCGTTGGGCGGCGGCGAGCCGATCGGCGGACGCCGCCAGGTGGCGCGGGTTGGCCAGATGGACGCCGTCGCTGGTGGTGACGAGCGAGGCCACACCCACGTCGATCCCGGCCACCGCACCCGTCGCGGGAAGCGGCTCGGCGGGCACGTCGTCGCACGACAGCACCACGTACCAGCGCGAGCCCTCCCGCTTGACGCTGATCGTCTTCACTCGACCGCGCACGGGCCGGTGCTGGTGGACGCGGACGTGCCCGATGCCCTGGAGGCGGACGAACGTCGCGGCCGGGTGCTCGGGCTGGGAGTCCCACCGGCAGCCGTCCCCATCCTTCGGCCACTCCACCGTGTCGAACCGGCCCCGCCCCTTGAACCGAGGGAAGCCCGGGGTGCGCCCGGCCTTGACGCGGTCGAAGAACGCGCGGAACGCCTTGTCGAGCCGTCGCAGCGTGGCCTGCTGGGAGGAGAAGCCCCAGCGTGCCTGGCCGTGCGGGTCGTCGGCGCGGATGTGCTTCAGCTCCGCCGACTGGTCGCTGTAGCGGATGGTGACGCCCGCTTTGCGGTACGCGGTGCGGCGGTGCTCCAGAGCGGCGTTGTACAGGACGCGATGATCGTCCAGGCATGCGGTGAGCGCAGCCGTCTGTTTGGCGGTGGGGCGCAGCAGGAACTTGTAGGAGCGTCTCACCGCTTCCTCCGCTCCGCACGCAGCCCTTCGGCGAGAAGAACGCACGCGGCGGCGTTGATCGAGATGCCGGTACGCGCGGCGTACTCCTCGATCTTCCGCTTCAGTTCCGGCGAGACGCGGAGGTTCAGCGACTCGCGGGGCGCTCCTCTAACCACAACCAAAACGCTACCACATTTTGATCACGGAAAGGGGGGCGCGGATTCCCCCGCCAGCTAAAGCAGGCGGTCCCCTCCGCGCGGAACCGATGGACACGGGTGGGGGCACAGCGGCGGTGCGCGGGAGGCGGGCCGTGTGACCGGGCCCTTGTTCCGCACGGGTCTGATGTGGTTACGTACCGCCCGGGTGGTTACGCCCGATCCGGTGAGAGGCCACGGGGCGGCCGTTCGCGGTGGCCCACCCTCACCTTCCTCCGACGGAGAGCCACGACATGTCCCACGTAGACCACTTCTCATACGGCCTGCTCACCCCCGTCCTCGCCTTCGTCGCCTCGGCCGTCGGCTGCATGCTCGGCCTGCTGCTCACCGCCAAGGCCCGGCAGTCCGAGGGGGCGGCCCGCGCGCGCTGGCTGGCCGGCGGGGCCCTGGCCATCGGGGGAACCGGCATCTGGGTCATGCACTTCATCGCGATGATGGGCTTCGCGGTGGGGGGCGGCCGGATCCGTTACGACGCCCCCCTGACGGCCGCCTCGGCGCTGCTGGCGGTGGTCGTCGTCGGCGCCGGTCTGTTCCTGGTCTCCCTGGCGGGCGAGAGGCCGGGCCCGCTCCTGCTCGGCGGGACGCTCACCGGCCTCGGCGTGGCCGGGATGCACTACCTCGGCATGTTCGCGATGAACACCTCGGCGCACATCTCCTACGACCCCCCGCTGGTCGCGCTCTCGGTGGTGATCGCGATCGCCGCCTCCACCGTGGCGCTCTGGTTCACACTGCGCGTCAGCGGCGCCCTCGCCACCGGCGGCGCGGCGCTGATCATGGCGGTCGCCGTCTGCGGCATGCACTACGCCGGCATGTTCGCGATGGAGGTACGGCCCGGCGTCCCGGCCACGCCGGTCACCGGCGCGCGGGGCATCGACTTCCTGCTGCCCGTGCTGACGGTGATCAGCGTGCTCACCCTCGGCCTGCTGCTGGCCGTCATCCTGTCGCCCTCGGAGGAGGAGAGGCGGAAGGACGCCGAGCTGGCGGCCCAGCTGCGTGACCTGGGCGCCGGGAGGCCCGCCGCCCCGGTCACGCCCCGGGCGCGGCCCGAGGAGCCCGCACGGCCCTCGCTGTTCGATCCCGGGAAAAGGTGAATGCACGGCTTGCGCCTCGCCGGCCGCTCGTTCGAAGGCGCAAGCCGCACATGGAGGGGGTCGCGGACGGTGCTCCGTCCGTTACCCGACGTTAGGGGGGACGGCTTGCAGAACGCTTGCAAGGCGATGGCGGGCGCCCGCGCCGGCCGGACCGGCGCCCGGGACGTCAGCCGAAGAAGACCTCGGCCTCCCGGTAGCGCTCGATCGGGACGGTCTTCAGCTCACGGGTGGCCTCGTCCAGGCCGGCCCTGACGATGTCGGTGCCGCGCAACGCGACCATGACGCCGAAGTCGCCCTCGTGGACGGCGTCGATGGCGCCCAGGCCGAACCTGGTGGCCAGCACCCGGTCGAACGCCGTGGGCGTGCCGCCACGCTGGATGTGACCCAGCACCGTGGTGCGGGCCTCCTTGCCGGTCCGCTTCTCGATCTCCCCGGCCAGCGTCTCGCCGATGCCTCCGAGCCGGACGTGACCGAAGGAGTCGAGCTCGCCCGCCTGAAGGGCCATCTGGCCCTCGATCGGGTGGGCGCCCTCGGCCACCACGACGATCGGCGCGTAGCGGGTCTTGAAGCGGGACTCGACGTAGGCGCAGACCCGGTCGATGTCGAAGGGCTTCTCCGGGATGAGGATGACGTTGGCGCCGCCGGCCATCCCGGCGTGAAGGGCGATCCAGCCCGCGTGGCGGCCCATGACCTCGCAGATCAGGGCGCGGTGGTGGGATTCGGCGGTGGTGTGGAGGCGGTCGATGGCCTCGGTGGCGATGTTGACGGCCGTGTCGAAGCCGAAGGTGTAGTCGGTGGCGTTGAGGTCGTTGTCGATCGTCTTCGGCACGCCGACGACCTTCACGTCCCGCTCGAAGAGCTGTTTGGCGACGCCGAGCGTGTCCTCCCCGCCGATGGCGATCAGGGCGTCGACACCGCTCGCCGCGAGGTTCTCCCTGATCTTCTCGACGCCCCCCTCGATCTTCATGGGGTTGGTTCGCGACGAGCCGAGGATGGTGCCGCCGCGCGGCAGGATGCCGCGCACGTTCCTGATGCCCAGCTGCACGGTGTCGCCCTCCAGGGGACCGCGCCAGCCGTCGCGGAACCCGACGAACTCGTGACCGTAGACGCTCACCCCCTTGCGCACGACGGCACGGATGACCGCGTTCAGGCCGGGGCAGTCACCGCCTCCGGTGAGCACTCCAATACGCATGGCATCCTCCGAATGGTGATCGCGGAACAAGACGTCAGACTGGAACGGGACGGGGACCGGCCACGGATCTTCGAACCGGTCCAACGCATTCTGCCCACAGACGAGGCCAGTGGTCTAGACCAAAATGAAGGAGTCCTCCATGTCGGTTCTCGCCATCGACGCCGGAACGACCGGGGTCACCGCGCTCGTCGTGACCGAGGACGGCCGGGTCGACTCCCGGGGGTACCGGGAGTTCCCCCAGTACTTCCCCGAACCGGGCTGGGTGGAACACGTCCCGGAGGAAATCTGGCAGGCCACGCTCGCGGCCTGCCGCACCGCGCTGGACCGGGCCACCACCGCCCCGGTGTGCGTGGGGATCACCAACCAGCGCGAGACCGCCGTACTGTGGAACCCCGCCGGCCTCGCCGCGACACGCCCGGCGATCGTCTGGCAGGACCGCCGCACGGCGGGGATCTGCGCGCGGCTGCGCGAGGCGGGGCACGAGCCCAGGGTGGCCGAGCTGACGGGGCTGCGGCTCGACCCCTACTTCACCGCCACCAAACTCACCTGGCTGCGTGAGAACGACCCCCGCTCCTGGTCGGCGGTGACCTCGGGGAAGGCCGTCGTGGGCACCGTGGACTCCTACCTGGTGGCGCGGCTGACCGCGGGGGCCCGGCACGTCACCGACCCCTCCAACGCCTCCCGGACGCTGCTGTACGACCTGCGGGCGCGCGGGTGGTCGGCGGAGCTGTGCGAGCTCTTCGGCGTGCCGATGAGCGCCCTGCCGGAGATCGTGCCCAACCACGGGCGGATCGGCCGGACCGACCCGGCCGCCTTCCTCGGCCTGGACCTGCCGATCGGCGGCATGGCCGGCGACCAGCAGGCCGCGCTGTTCGGCCAGAGCTGCTTCTCCCCCGGCGACGTCAAGTGCACCTACGGCACGGGCTCCTTCGTCCTGATCAACACCGGCACCACGCCCGTCCGCTCCGACGCCGGGCTGCTGACCACGGTGGCCTGGCAGGACCCGTCGGGGGAGGTCGTCTACGCCCTGGAGGGGGCGATCTTCGTCACCGGCGCCGCCGTGCAGTGGCTGCGCGACGGGCTCGGGCTGATCAACAGCGCGCCGGAGTCGGAGGCCCTGGCCCGGACGGTTCCCGACAGCGGCGGCGTGGTGTTCGTGCCGGCCCTGACCGGGCTCGGCGCCCCGCACTGGGACCCCGGCGCCCGGGGGGCCGTCCTCGGCATCACCCGGGGGACCACCCGCGCCCACCTGGTCCGCGCGACGCTGGAGGCGATCGCGTTCGAGGTGCGCGACGTCGTGGAGGTCATGACGGGCGCGGCCGGGCTGAAGGTGCCCGTGCTGAAGGCGGACGGCGGAGCCAGCGGCAACGACCTGCTCATGCAGGTGCAGGCCGACCAGCTCGGCACGCCCGTCGAACGGCCGGTGATCCGGGAGACCACCGCGCTGGGGGCGGCCTTCCTCGCCGGGCTCGGAACCGGTCTGTGGTCCTCCCCCGGCGAGTTGCGCGCGACCTGGAGCCTGGAGCGGCGCTTCGAGCCCGCCGGTCAGGACGGCGCGGCGTACGCCCGCTGGCTGAAGGCGGTGGAGCGGGCGCGCTCGTGGGTGTAGTGCCGCCGGTGGCGGCGGTCGTGCCGGTGGGCCTTGAAGGGGCCGGCCAGCCCCAGGGAGGCGAGGTTGTCGTGGGCCGGGTGCCTCCGGGCGGCGGGGCCGGCGGCGAAGGCGCGCAGGACGTTCGTCGTGGCCCGGCGAACGAAGGCCCCCGCCCGGTCGGTGACGCCGTGGCCGCAGCGGGAGCCCCGCATCGCGCACACCCAGCGCATCGTGCCCGAGCTGAACACCCCGGCGCCGCTGGGCGCGGTGTAGTAGGCGCTGTGGGCGATCGTGGCCCTGCCGGCGCAGTCGACCGGGGAGACCGAAAGGACCTCCATCGGCCGGGGCACGCCCGGAAGGACCTCGTCGGTCTCCACCCCGGCCAGGCCCGGGAAGGTCGTGCCACGCCGTACCTCGGTCCCCTCGAAGATCCAGCTGCGGGGGCGGTGCACCACGTAGGCGGCCTCGGCGGGGAAACAGGTGTACATCGGGCCGGTCAACGTCTTCTCCGGCTCGCTCTCACGCCACCGGTCGGTCGTCGGGTCCACGGTCCCGTCCTTGTGGCAGACGACCAGGCGGTCGCGGCCCAGCGGGGTCGCGGCGAAGCGGATCCGCCAGTAGACGGCGTTGGCCCCGAGGAAGGCGATGTTGGTCCCGTGGTCCCTGGCCGCCTCGACGGTGCGGCGCATGCGCGCCGACCAGTACTCGTCGTGTCCCAGGGAGACCAGCCCCCGGGCGCCGTCGAGGATGTGCGGGTCGCGCTCCAGCTCCAGGTTCGTGATGTAGGCGAGCGGGACGCCGCTGTGCTCGGCGACCTCGATCGCGTCGCGCTCCAGGTCCAGGAAGATCCGGGCTCCGGAGGTGTCGTAGGGCCGGTCGAAGCTGACGGCGTGGGACCTGTCCTCGAACCCGCCGGGGCCCAGGTAGAGGCTGCGGCCGCCCCACAGGTTGTAGGCCTGCCAGGTGGTGACCGCGTTGACGACGACCAGGCGGCCCAGGGTCGAGGCGGACCGGACGGTGATGGGAACGTAGCGGCTCCCCCCGCTGGAGGCCTCCAGGCGCAGCAGGTAGGAGCCCTCCGGCCAGCCGGCGGTGTCCACCGCCGGACCGGGCCGCCAGTGGGCGGCCGTCACCGTCCGGGCCCGGCCGGCCACCCTGAAGGGGGCCTGCCGCCGGCCGGGCAGCTCACCCGACACCCAGACCTGCCGGGCGCCGGCCCCGCCGTACCACCCCACCCGGAAGGCCCTGACGGTGTAACGGCCGGCCGTGGTCGAGACGTACAGCCGGAACGACTCCCCCGGCAGCACGCTCGCCCGGTCGGCGAACCCCTCGATCTCGTGCTCGGCCCCCCGGCGGGCCAGCCGCCAGAGCGGGTCGCCGGGTCTGGCGTTCTCGGCCGTGGTGGCGTTTCCCCGGGCGCCCGCGGAGGGCGCGCCCGGCGCCCCGGCGCCCCCCGGAGGGGCGGAGGACGACCACGGAGCGGGCTGGCCCGAGGGAGAGGGGACCGGCGTGGACAGGCCGGGAGCGCGGTCGGCCGCGACGGCGCATCCCGCGAGCAGCGCGGCGGTCACCAGCGTGACCGCCAGATGCGTGGACGCTCGGAACATACGCACCAGCATGACCGCGCCCGGCCCCCGCCACCCGCGACTCACCCGCGCCTCACCTGCGACTTTGCCGGTTCCTGGCCTCCGGAAAGGATCATGAACCTCTCAGGGGAGAAGCAGCACGCACGAGGGGGTGCCGATCGCCAACCCCGCCGCCCCCGGCCGGGGGACACCGCCTTCGAGCTCCAGGACGGCGACGCCGCACGAGCGCTGGTTGGCGACGTACATCCGGCCGTCGGCGACCGCGAAGTGCCGGGGCCGGCACCCGCCGCAGGCGACCTCCGCCACCGGTTCCAGGGTCACCGGGGAGAACACCGAGATCGTGCCGGGCCCCCGGTTGGCGACGTAGACCAGCCCGCCGGACACCTCCAGGTGCGAGGGCCGGTTGCCCTCCCCCGCGCCGGTGGCGACGGCCCGCAGCTCACGCCAGCCGTCGTCGTAGACCCGGACCGTGCCGTCCAGCCCCCCCAGCACGTACCAGTGGTCGGCGTGCCGGGCCACGCGCCGGGGGCCCACGCCGGGGGCGAGCCGTACCGGGCCCTCCGGGTGCGGCCGCACCCCCTTGCCGTCCTCCCCGTCCTTCCCCGTCAGATAGCGGCGGATCTCACCGGCACCCGGATCGGGCACGTACAGCACGCCGTCGGGGCCGAAGACCGCCTGGTGGGCGTGGGACCCGGCCCGGTGGGGGAAGGTCCACACCTCGGCGGCGGGCAGGCCGGAGGCGTCGAGCCGGTGCAGGGTCACCGTGCCGTCGCCGTAGTTGGCCACCGCCAGCAGGCCGCCCGCCGGGTCCACCGCCAGGTGGCGGGGGAAGGAGCCGCCGCTGGGCCGCTGGGCCAGCGGGACGGGGGCGCCCGCGCCCCGGGCGAAGGTGCCGACCGTGCCGCGCCGGGTCTCCCCCACGGCGTACAGCACCGGCAGACGGGGGTGGGCGGCGAGGAACGAGGGGCCGAAGGCCGGCGTGTCGCCGAGCCGCGCGAGGCTTCCCAGCTCCACCGCGGCGATCCCGACGGCGGATCCTCCGGTGTCGGGGGTGTACCCGCCGATGTACGCGACCTCAGCCATCGTGCTCCTGTCATCCGTCCGCGACCGATCTGCGAACTTAGCGCAGTCACGCGCAGGTCGTTCACCGGCCTTCATGAGCCCGGCCGCGCGCCCCCGCCGGCAGGGACGGCCTCGGGGTCAGCTCCGGAACGGGCCCGTGACCTCGTAGGTGACGCCGTCCGTTCCCCCCGCGTCCCCCCGGGCGCCGCGCTGGGAGGAGAAGTACAGGCGGCGGCCGTCCGGGGAGAAGGCCGGGCCGGTGATCTCCGAGCGGGGGTGGCCGTCGACCCTCAGGAAGGGGAGCACCGTCCGGCCGGGGGTGATCAGGTTGATCTCCATGTCGCCCCCGTCCTCGGCGACGTAGAGATCGCCGGAGGGGGTGCCGGTGAGGTTGTCCACCCCGTTCAGCGGGGCGGCGGCGTCGTAGACGACCTCCAGGCGCGCCCTCTCCGCGTCGTAGCCCCAGACCCGGTTGTCCCCCTTGGTGGTGAAGAAACAGACTCCGCCCGCGTAGTGGCAGCCCTCTCCCCCGTCGAAGCGCCGGGCGGCGCCCACCTGGTGGCGGGTCGCGCCCGGCCGCGCCGAGGGGTCGGGCACCCGCCGCCAGGTCACGGCGCCGGCCCCGGGAGCCGGGCAGAGCACCTCCAGCCGCCCGGCCGCCAGGTCACCCCAGTGGTCGGGCACGAACCGGTAGAAGCAGCCGTCCGGCTCGTCCTCGGTCAGATAGACCACCCGCCGGACCGGGTCGCAGGCGGCGGCCTCGTGCCGGAACCGGCCCATGGCCGGGCGCGGCGTCGCGGGCCGCACGCCGTACGGATCGCACTCGAAGACCCGCCCGCGGGTGACCTCCTCACACGACAGCCAGGTGTTCCAGGGGGTGGCGCCGCCGGCGCAGTTGCGGTCGGTGCCCGACAGGATGCGGTAGGCGCCCCGGACGACCGCATCCGGCCCGAACCTGATCGCCCCGGCGCCGCCGAGCAGCGGGACCTCCGAGTTGGACACGTAGATCCAGCCGTCGCCGTCGGAAAAGCAGGCGCCCCCGTCGGGGGCCGGATGCCACGGCGCCCCGCCGACCCGCCGGCCGCTGCGGGCGACGACCCTGCCGGTGAACCCCGCGGGCAGCGCGAGCCCGCCGGGACCGGGCGGGCCGGGCGCGCCGTAGGGGCCGCCACGGGCGGCGAAAGGGCCGCGGGCGGCGGGGCGGGCGACGCCGCGCCAGAGCGACCCGGCGAAGGCCGTCGCGGCGGCCAGCCCTCCGGCGCGTACGAACGTTCGGCGAAGCATGACGTCTCCTCGTTGCCCTCCCGGTACGGGGCACGCTGACACGCCCCGCGGGAACAGGGCGACCCGCCGGGCCCAAACTTTACGGAAACCCGAGAGCAAACGTCGCCCAAAACAAGTCGCCCCGCCGCCAAGATCCCCGCATCGCGCGGGCGGTCGGGTCCACAGTGGGACCACGTCGTCGTCCGGCCGGGAGCACCGTTGAGCGAGGGACTCGCTTTCGCCAAACCGATCTTCGAGGCCGCCCCCCGGGTGGGCGCCCGCAGAGCCCTGGTCTTCCTCGACACCCCCTCGCCCGCCCTCTCGCCCGCCACCGGGCCCGCCGCCGCGCCCTCCCCGGACGCGCGCCTGGCGAGCGCGCTGCTCGCCGAGGGCTTCACCGTCGACGCGGGGCACGGCCGGGGGGCCGACGCCGACGCCGAGCGGGTGTGGGAGTTCCTGCGCTCGGCCCGGGAGCGGGACCTGCTGGTGATCCGCCTGCCGGCCGACGACTGCTGGACCCCCGGACGGCTCGGGGCGCTGATCGGCGCGTTCGGCCGCCAGGCCGGCGAGTCGCCGGCCGCGGCCGTACTGCTGATCGTGGACTTCGGCTGGAGCGCGCTGAACGACTCCGCGGCGCCGCTGCGGCAGCTGGCCGTCCCCGGGGAGCCCCGGGTGGCCGCCGCGGCCCTCACCTTGACGCTGCGGTTCGACGACGGGCCCCCGGGGCCGGTACGCAGCCTGACCGACGTCCTCGCCGAGGGCCTGGCGACCGGGGGCGCCGACCTGGACGGCGACGGGGTGACCACCGTCGGCGAGCTGCACGCCTACGCGCTTCGCCACTACGCCTCCGTCTCCGCCGCCCGCGTCCCCCTCCTGATCGCCTACGGCGCCGCCGCCGACGTCCCCCTGACCCCGCGCCGGGACCTGTCCACTCCTCCCCCGCCCGCCCTCGCCCGGGCCGTGGCCCGGCTGGGCGAGGTCACCCCTCCGTCGTCGGGCGTCGAGATCGTCCGGCGGATCTACGAGCTGCACCTGAGCGAGACGGCCAGGGAGCTGCTGCGCCGGGGCTCGCTGCTGGACGAGGACGAATCCGTCGAGGAGGTCTTCGGCGACGCCTCCGAGCTGCGGGAGTGGGGGCTGCTCGGGGAGGGCACCACGTTCGCCCACCCGGACGTGCGGGCCTTCGGCTACGCGCGGCTGTCGGCCGCCGAGAGCGCCAGGACCTCCGCCCTGCTGCGGCGCAGGCGGGCCGGATCGCGGGCCGTACAGCCCAGGGCCCGGCTCACCGCCGACCGGTGGACCACCGACGACCGGCTCGGGCACCGGATCCACGCCGAGGCCATCGCCGCGTTCATCCGCCACCCCGAGACGCGCCCGCCGCTCACGATCGGCGTCAAGGGCCCGTGGGGCGCCGGCAAGACCTCCCTGATGCGGATGATCCAGGACCTGCTGGACCCGGGGGCCTCGGCGGGCGCCGCCGCCGAGATCCACCTGCCCGGCTCGCGGCGGGAGGGGAGCCCGACCAACGCCGAGGTACTGGCCCGGGCCCGTCACCCCGCGGGAGGAGCCGCGGGCCCGGTGCCCGACCCCCCGTGGGCGGGGCGTGCCGGCTGGAGGCCGACCGTCTGGTTCAACCCGTGGATGTACCAGAACGGCGAGCAGGTCTGGGCCGGGCTCGCCCACGAGATCATCGGCCAGATCACCGGCCGGCTGCCCCGCGCCGAGCGGGAGCGGTTCTGGCTGGAGCTCAACCTGGCCAGAATCGACCGGGAGGCGGTCCGCCGCCGCGCCTACCAGCTGGCGATGACCCGGCTGGCCCCGCTCGTCCTCGGCCTGGTGGCAACGCTGGTTCTCACCGGGGCCGCGCTCGCCGCCTCCGCGCTGCTGCCCGCCGTCGGCGGCCTCCTGCGCGACACCGCGGCGGCCGTCGGCTCGGCGGGCTCGGTGGCCATGGTGGGTGCCGGTGCCGTACGGCTGGCGAGGTTCTTCGGCGAGTCGGCGAGCAGCGCCTTCTCCTCCCTGGTCAAGCAGCCCGACCTGCTCGCGCGGGAGATCGCCGACGGGCTGGCGGGCGACATGGCCGCGGGTCCCGGCTACCGGTCCAGGACCGGCTTTCTGCACCTGGTCCAGACCGACATGCGGCACGTGCTCGGCCTGGTCGCCACCGAGGAACGGCCGCTGGTGGTGTTCGTGGACGACCTGGACCGGTGCTCACCGGGAACGGTGGCGCAGGTCATCGAGGCGATCAACCTGTTTCTGGCGGGTGAGTTCCCCAACTGTGTGTTCGTGCTGGCCATGGAGCCGGAGGTGGTCGTCGCGCACGTGGAGGCCGCCTACCGGGACCTTGCCGAGACGCTGCCGGACGGCGGGCGGTCCGGGCTGGGCTGGCGGTTCCTGGAGAAGATCGTTCAGCTGCCGCTGAGCGTGCCGCTGCTCGACGACGCCGACCGGCTGCCCGCCTTCGTACGGACCCTGCTGGACATGCCCGGCTCCTGCCCGCCCTCCGCGCGGCCCGGGGACTCCGCACGGTCTGAGGACTCCGCACGGCCCGGGGACTCCGCCGTCTCCCCGCCGCGCGCACCGGCCGGCACGCCGGCCGCCGTCTCCCCGCACGGTCCGGCGGCCTCACCGGACCCGGTGCGGGTGAGCGTGCTGGAGGCGGCGATCCGCGCCCTGAGGCCCACGGCCGCGACCCTGGACGAGGCGGCGAGGCTGGCCCAGGAGTCCCTGGACGCCGGAGGGCCGGACCTGATCGGCGGGCTGTCCTCGGCGACGCGCGAGGCCGCCGACCGGGTGTTCGACGACCTCTACAGCGACGAGCGGGCCTGGCGGGCCATCGCGTCCGTCCTGCCGTCGCTGACGTTCTTCAACCCCCGCCAGATCAAGCGTTACGTCAACGTCTTCCGCCTCTACTCCTTCCTGGTCCACCGGCGCGCCCTCGCCGGGGCGCCTCCCGCCTCCGACGCCGAGGTGGCCAAGCTCGCGGCCCTGACCGTCCACTGGCCGCATCTGCTGTCGCTGCTGGTGCTGGAGACCGGCGGGACGACCGTGCTGCGCACCCTCGAACAGGCCGCGGGCACGGCCGACGACCGGATCTGGGAGCGGGCCGTCCACGACGCGGGCCTGACCGCCCCCGCCGCCGACACCGCCCACCTCGCCGCCCTGCGCCCCCTGCTCTCCTCCCCCCACCCCATCGCCGGCCTCGCCCGCCACCTGCTGTGAGGCCGCCCCGTTCCCGGCGGCGTCTCAGCCGCCGTAGGGGCGGGTGATGGCCTCCAGGACGTGGCCGTCGGGGTCGAGGAAGTACAGGCCGCGCCCGCCGTCGTTGTGGTTGATCTCCCCCGGCCTCGTGCGGTACGGATCGGCGTAGTAGGTGATCCCGGCCCGGCGGATCCGCTCGAAGATCGCGTCGAACTCCTTCTCCGACACCAGGAAGGCGTAGTGCTGCGGGGTGATCACCTCCTGGTCGCTGGTCGCGAAGTCCAGGGTCACCCCGTTGCTCGTCGACACCGGCAGGAAGGGGCCGTAGACCTCCCCGACCTCCAGCCCCAGGATGTCCGCCAGGAACCCGGCGGACACCTCGCGGTCCCGGGCGTGAACGATCGTGTGATTCAGCTCAACCGACATACCGAAAATCCTGCGCAGCGCAGCGGCGAATAAACCCGGCGGGTGCTCCCCCCGCGTCACGCTCACCCGGTGCCCTGACATCGCGATGTCCGCGATGCGCCGGCGGAGGGCGAAGCCGACGAAACGACGGGCTACTCCAGGTCGTGGTCGGCCGACAGTTCACGACCGGGGCCGAGGTAGTCCAGGGCGTACTCGGTCACGTCGCCGTGCTGATCCCAATAGACGTTGGTCATCGTGAGAACCGGCAGCCCGCTCTCCACACCGAAGGCGGCGGAGACGTCGTCGGGAAGAGGCCTGATCACGACGGCGTCGCGCCGCCGCACGGCCCGCCGCCCGGTTCTCTCCTCCACAAGCCCGAACGTCATGGCGGGAAGCGGGCCGGCGACCAGCAGTTCGGGCGCCGCCTCGGCCAGTTCACCCGGAAGCCATGACGTCGACACCGCGACGACACCTTCGTCGTCGCGGTAGACGCGGCGACGCCGGACAACGGAGGCGCCCTCCTCGACCCCCAGCACGTCCGCGACCTCCTCCGGCGCAGAGACGAGCCCGGCGCTCACGATCTCGATCCGTTCGCCCGGACGGTGGCCTCTGCCCGTCGCCCGCAGCATCCGCAGGCGATCGGGACCCGTTGTGAGCCTCTTCGGGAGGGTGGCGAGCGTCCCGATTCCCGGAATCGACTCCGCGTATCCCTCCGACCTCAGTACGGCCGCGACCCGGGTGGCGGTCGCGGTGGACACCCCCTCGTCACGCATGATCTCTCGTACGGAGGGGATACGGTCACCCGGCCGGATCTCTCCGCCCTCGATCCTGGCCTTGATCCGCGCGGCGATCCGCCGGTACGGAGCCATCGCCTGCGAACTGTCGGTCATCACAGCCTCCTGTTCTAATGCACTCTAAATCTGCCGTTGACTTCATTGCCGCTCTAGAACACTATAGAGCTGTTGTGACGCGAAGGCCAGAGAGAGCGCCCCATCTCTGACCTTTGCCCCGGGAAGGCGTTACCGGCCGACATTTCACTGCGGTAGAAGCGTTGAGGTCGGAGGCACAGGACACAGATCGACGATCACCTCGACAGAAGTAAGCAAACGATCCGACATCAGACCGCCCAAAGATCGCTACATCAAACCCTCTTCAAGAAGCCGACAAAAGGGAGCGTTTACCATGGAGCACCGCCCGGATTTTGATCGATCGCCCTTGACACATGGGCTGGAATCCGAAAGGCGTTGCACGCAGAACACGGGGGCGACGTGCGCAGGGGAAGGACGACACGCGCTGAACGGTGGGTCGCCGCGCGTATTCGCCCTCGTCAGAGAGTTTGACGAAGGCGGTGAGGATGAGGCGGCGACCATCGCCGAGGTGGTGGCCTACGGGCTGACGCTGCCGGACGGCACGGCGGCGACCGTCAGCCCGACCGGGCATGGATTCGGCCGCTGGAGAAGTGCTCACAGCGCCGCCTCACGGCTCCGTTCCAGCCTTGTCTGGTTCGGAGACGAGGAGGCGTAACCGCGCGAAGCGGTACAGAGTCGTCGGCACCGCCATACAACGGTGCCGACACAGTTCAGAGCGGGAAACATCTGACGGAAAACACTCCGCCGCGACGCGAAAACCACTCCAGGTCGTGGTCGGCCGACAGTTCACGGCCGGGGCCGAGATAGTCCAGGGCGTACTCGGTCGCGTTTTTCAGCGCACGTTCAACGGTCGTCGCCTTCATTCGTGCTCTAGAACGCCGTAGAGCCGGTGGACATCAGGGCAGAGCCGAAGAGAGTGCCTCAGGGGCGACCTGTGGGCCGGCGCCGTCCGTCGTCGTCGGTGGCGGGGCGTCGTGGGAGGAGGGAGGCCGAAGCCGGACGGCCGGGTCCGGCCTCCGCTCAGGTAAGGACTCTCCTTGAAAGGCTCAGCGGGGCCGCTTCATCATCGGGAACATCATTCCCAGCCCGAGCAGCAGGATGAGCGCGCCGACCACCACGTTGCTCCAGATCGTCGACGCGGTGGCGACGCGGCCACTGACGACCCAGGGAGCGATGATCGTCCACACGCCGATCAGCGGTGCCACCCAGGCGATTCCGTGGGTCCGGCCGTAGGCGGAGGCGAACCCGAGGGCCAGCACCGCCACGGCGATCCCGGTGATCAGGTTGTTGCCCGTCAAGGTCGGGAATCGATTGCCGAACCCGACGACCCAGGGAGAGATTGCGAGGTAGAGCCCGGACAGGAACGTGAGGCCGGCGACCACCTTGGCGGTCGGCGCCTCTGAGGCGAGCTCGTACTTCGCCCGCAACTCCGCGATGTCGGGGTGCAGCCTCATGGCCTGTTCAGCCATGTCTTTCACCACCTTCTCCGAACGCAACGTGCGTGCGCGCGTGAGGTCTTCGAGCGAGGCGGTCGCGATCGGCTGCGGCGTGGAGCCGTATCCCCTTCACTGACGCCCGGCTCCTATATCACTTTGTGATAATATCATGGCAGGAGATTATGCGTATGTCGTCACTACCCCCCTGCCTCACCGATCGGGAGTACGCGAAGCTGCTGGCGTTGCGGGTCGGGGTCCGCCGCTTCCTGCGCTGGAGC
This sequence comes from Streptosporangium violaceochromogenes, assembly GCF_014654615.1. Taxonomy (GTDB): domain Bacteria; phylum Actinomycetota; class Actinomycetes; order Streptosporangiales; family Streptosporangiaceae; genus Streptosporangium; species Streptosporangium violaceochromogenes. Next base: position 246,981 of record NZ_BNBB01000001.1, read on the forward strand.
GAGGAGCGGGCGGCCGAGGTGGGTCTCACGGCCACCCAGCACCAGTTGCTGCTGGCGATCCGAGGGCATTCCGACCCCCGGGGCCCCACCATCGGAGAGCTCGCCGACTATCTGTGCACACGGCATCACAGCGCCGTGCAGCTGATCGACCGCGTGGAGCACCTCGGCCTCGTCACCCGCCACCGCGGGAAGGGCAGGGACCGCCGGGTCGTGCGTCTCACCCTCACCACGGCCGGCGAGGGGAAACTGACCCTCCTCAGCACCCTCCACCTGCAAGAGCTCCAACGGCTGGCCCCTCTCGTCATGGCGTGGGCCGGGCAGGCGTCGGCCGCGCCGAACGCGCCGGTGACGCCCGCCACCCCCTGAGAACGCCCGCCCCCCTTGAGGACGACGGCCTTGGCCACGACTCTCGGGGCGTGAAACCCCGTGGAGGGGATGCCCCGGCCCCTTCCGGGCCGGGACGTCCCTTCTGACGGTGGGAACGGCCTACCGCTGGGCCTCGATCATCCAGTGGTACTTCTCCAGGTCCTGGGTGATCTCGATGAGGATGTCCTGGGTCACCGGGTCGGGCTTCTCGGTGGCGGCGACGCGCTCGCGCATCCGGCGGACGATGGAACCCAGGATGTCGGTCATCGCGGCGATGACCTTGCCGTCGTTGAGGTAGCCCGTCTCCAGCTGCGGCACCTCGCTGGTGTTGGCGAGGGTGGACGCCCTGCCGTCGGGGTTGCCGCCCAGGGCCACCTCGCGTTCGGCGACGGTGTCGGCGTGGCCCCTGGCCGCCGCGACGATCTCGTCGAGCTGAAGGTGCAGCGAGCGGAAGTTGTGGCCGATCACGTTCCAGTGGGCCTGCTTGCCCAGGAGCGCGAGATCGAGAAGGTCGACGAGCGCCCCCTGGAGCGCGGCGGTGACGACCTTCTTGTCCTCGGCCTTGAGCGGGCTGGTAATCGCGGACATGAGGTGTCCTCCCCCTACTTTCCGTATTGGTTTTCCCCTGTGCGATGGGAGCCCCTACCCACCTCCCCGCGTCTTATGTTGACACTGTCACAATAACAGTGTCACTATCGAATCATGGAGTGGAGCGTCGACGAGCTGGCGGAGCGGGCGGCCGCCGCGCTGATCCCCACCGCCCAGGTCAACGGCCGGGTCCAGGGCGTGCCCGACCGGCGCCTCATCCGGTGGTACGCCACGATCGGCCTGCTCGACCCGCCGTCGGCCCGCCGGGGTCGTACGGCCCTGTACGGCAGGCGCCACCTGCTCCAGCTGGTCGCCGTCAAACGCCGCCAGGCCGAGGGGCGGACGATCGCCGAGATCCAGGCCGAGCTGGCGGGGGCGACCGACCGGGCCCTGGAGGCGATCGCCGGCCTTCCCCGGGAGAGGCCCGAGGAGGCCGTCCCCGCGGAAGGCGCCGCCCACCGGGCCGCGCGCCCCCGCTTCTGGGCCGCGCGGGCCGCTCCCCCGCCCGCCGTGGCTCCCGCACCCTCCGGATCTCCGAGGCACCCCGCCCCCTCCGGCCACCCCACGCCCTCCGAAACCGCCGGGCCGGCCGGGCCGGCCGGGCCGGCCGGGCCACAGCTCCGCACGCCGGCCACGCTCGTCCACGGCGTGCGGCTGGCCGCCGGGGTGACGCTGCTGCTCGACGGCGGCGCCCGTGCCCCCTCCCCCGCCGACCTCGCCGAGATCGGCGCCGCCGCCCAGGCGCTCCTTTCGGTCCTGCGCGACCACGACCTTGTCCCCCGGGAAGGAAACCAACCATGAGCACCGAGATCACGACGCTGCGCCCCGAGGAGTGCGTGCCGGTCCCGGACGCCGGGCTGGGGGCGCTCGTCACCGAGCGCGGCAACCTGCCGCTGGAGAGCGTGGACGTGGCCGCCACCGTCTCCGGGCTGGCCGCCGGGATCGAGATGGTCCAGGTCTTCCGCAACCCGCACGACGTGGCGCTGGAGGCGACCTACGTCTTCCCGCTGCCCGACCGGGGCGCGGTGACCGCCTTCACGATGGAGGCCGGCGGGCGGGTCGTCGAGGGGGTCCTCAAGGAGCGCGGCCGGGCCCGAGCCGACTACGACCGGGCGATCGCCGAGGGCCGCAGGGCCGCGATCGCCGAGGAGGACCGGCCGGACGTCTTCACCCTCAGGGTCGGCAACATCGTGCCGGGCGAGCGGGTCACCGTACGCCTCACGCTCAGCCAGCCCCTTCCCTATGAGGACGGCGCGGCGACCTTCCGGTTCCCGCTGGTCGTCGCCCCCCGCTACATCCCCGGCACGCCGCTCGGCGGTGAGCCGGCGGGGGACGGCTGGGCCCCGGACACCGACGCGGTCCCGGACGCCTCCCGGATCACCCCGCCGGTGCTGCTGCCCGGCTTCCCCTGCCCGGTACGGCTGTCGCTCGCGGTCTCCGTCGACCCCGCGGGCCTCGGGCTGCGCGAGGTCCGCTCCAGCCTGCACGCGATCAGGGAGGAGGACGGCACCGTCCGCCTGCTGCCCGGTGAGCGCCTGGACCGCGACTTCGTCCTGCGGCTGGCGTTCGACGCCTCCACCTCACTGGCCCTGACCCCCGACGGCGACGGCGACGGCGACGAGGGCACGTTCACGCTGACCGTCGTGCCCGAGCCCGCCCCGGCCACGGCCTCCGCCCGGGACGTCGTGCTCGTGCTGGACCGCTCCGGCAGCATGACCGGCTGGAAGATGGTCGCCGCCCGGCGCGCGGCGGCCCGCATCGTCGACACGCTCACCGGCCGTGACCGGTTCGCCGTGCTCTCCTTCGACACGGTGGTGGAGTGGCCCGAGGGGCTGGGCGAGGGGCTGGCGGAGGCGTCCGACCGCAACCGTTACCGGGCGGTCGAGCACCTGGCCAGGCTGGAGGCGCGGGGCGGCACGGAGATGCTGACCCCCCTTGAGCGGGCCGCGACGCTGCTCGGCGGCGAAGGTGACGGCGGCGACGGAGGCCCCGGCGCCCCGGCCGGTTCCGCCCGGGACCGGGTCCTGGTGCTGGTCACCGACGGCCAGGTCGGCAACGAGGACCAGATCCTGGAGCGCCTGGCCCCCCGGCTGGCCGGGGTGCGGGTGCACACGGTCGGCGTCGACCGGGCGGTCAACGCCGGGTTCCTCGGCCGGCTGGCCGGGCTGGGCGCGGGCCGCTGCGAGCTGGTGGAGTCGGAGGAGCGGCTGGATGAGGCGATGGAGCACATCCACCGCAGGATCGGCTCGCCGCTGGTCACCGACCTGTCCCTCGCGGCCGACGGGCTCGATCCGGTCCCCGGCGCGACCGGGCCGCTGCACTCGATCTACCCGGGGGTTCCGCTCGTCCTGCGGGGAAGGTTCCGGGGGGCGGCTCGGGGAGCGCTGACCGTGCGCGGCCTGGACGCGGCGGGGCGGCCGTGGGAGCGGCGGGTCGGCGGCACGCGGGTGGACGACCCCGCGGCGCGGGCGACCTGGGCGCGGACCCGGCTGCGCGTGCTGGAGGACCGCTACGCCGCCGGCGGCCGGTCGGCCGCGGAGGAACTGGAGAGGGAGATCGTCGAGATCTCGCTCCGGTACGGCGTGCTCTGCCGGTTCACCGCGTTCGTCGCGGCCGACACCGCGGTGGTCGCCGAGGGCGGTTCCGGGCACCGGGTGATCCAGCCGGTGGAGCCGCCGAGCGGCTGGGGGAGCCCGTACCTCGCGGCGCCGGAGAGCACGGCGGCGATGTCCGCCGCGGCCCCGGTGTCCCCGCTGTCCGGGGCGGCCCCGGCGTTCCTGGCGGCGCCGCAGGCGCCTCCCCCGCCGGCGCCGCGCCCCGGTCCCGCGGGGCCCGCGCCGGCGAGGGCCGGCGGCGTCCCCGCGGGGGGCATGCCGTGCGGTATGCCTCCGGGCGGGGCCGTACCGCGCCCGCCGCTGCCTCCCCGAGCGGCGCCGGCGGGCGCGGCGGCGATCCCGGAGGCGACGGCGCGGGATCTCGGCGAGGAGCTGAAGCGGCTGAACGCCGCCGCGTCTCTGCCCGCCGCCGACCGGTCGCGCTATCTCGACGATCTCGCCGGCAGGCTCGCGGCCCTGGCCGCCCATCTGGGCGGTCACGCGGAGCTGGCGGCCCTGGCCGGGGAGCTGCGGGCGGGCGGGGAGCTGGAGGAGCTGTGGCGCAGGGCCGTCGAAGGGCTCCGGGCCCTGAGCCGGTCCGTCCGGCGCCGCCCGTTCTGGAAACGATAGATTCTGACTACCGAAGTCGGAAATAAATAAAAGGGTGGGTTGACGGATGAGCCAGGTCGGTTAAAGTTCCGGCGTGACCAGCGCAATTTTTTCCCTTTGTGATGAATATGTCTCTCGTTCGGCGGCGCTTGATCCCGTCGCGGCCGGAGCCTCCGGCATCGCCGTCGAGTTCGCCGCCGCCAGCGACTACAGCCCGGACGGCCACGCGGCCCGAGCCGCCCTGATCACCGAGACCCTCGGGCGGCTCGCCTCGCTTGAGCCCTCCGGCGAGGCGGACGTACAGGCCGCGGCCCACCTGCGTGAGCGCCTGGAGGCCGAACTCGCCTGGCACGAGATCGGCGAGCCGCTCTGCGCGGTGCAGGCGCCGTTCGGGATGATCATCGGCCTGCGCGACAGCGTGGACCTCCTGCCGCACGACAACGACGACGAGTGGCGCGACGTGGCGGCCCGGCTCGCCGCCATCCCCGGGATGCTGGACGGCTGGCGGGCGAGCCTGGAGGCCGGCCTGGCCGGCGGGACGCGGGCGGCTCGCCGCCAGGCCCTGGAGTCGGCGATCCAGGCCGATCTCCTGTCGCGCGGCGCCACGCACGACGCCCTCGTGGAGCGGTACGGCGACGGCCCGGTCCTGGCCGAGCTGAAACGGGGCGCCGAGGCCGCGCACACCGCCTACGCCGAGGCCGCCCGCTACCTGCGCGAGGACTACGCCCCCCGCGCGGCCGAGCGGGACGCGACCGGCGCCGAGCGCTACGCGGTGGCCGCCCGGCTGAGCCTGGGCGACGACATCGACATGCTGGACGCCTACGAGTGGGGCTGGGCCGAGCTGGCCCGCATCGAGGCCGAGCTCGCGGTCGAGGCCGGCCGGGTGCGGCCGGGCGCCTCGGTGGAGGAGGCGACGGAGCTTCTCAACGAGACCCACTACGTCGACGGGGTGGACGCCTACCGGGACTGGCTGCAGGAGCGGCACGACCGGGCGGTCGAGCAGCTGCACGGCACCCACTTCGACATCGCCGAGCCGCTGCGCCGGGTGGACGTCACGCTGGCCCTCGGCTCGACCTCCGGGGCGGCCTACTACACCTCCCCGAGCGAGGACATGTCCCGGCCGGGCCGTACGTGGTGGCCGGTGGGGGCCGGGCGGGACAGGTTCGAGACCTGGCCCGAGCTGACCACGGTCTTCCACGAGGGGGTGCCCGGCCACCACCTCCAGCTCGGCGCCACCCGGGTGGCCGGGGACGGCCTGTCGCGGTTCGGCAAGACCTCCTGGGTGAGCGGGCACGGCGAGGGCTGGGCGCTGTACGCCGAGCGGCTCGCCGACGAGCTGGGCTGGTTCACCGAGCCCGGCACCCGGCTGGGCATGCTCGCCGGCTCCGCGCTGCGGGCCGCCCGGGTGGTCATCGACATCGGCGTCCACCTGGATCTGCCGCTCCCCGACGGTTCACGGTGGACCTTCGACAAGGCGTGCGAGGTGCTGCGCGACCGGGGGCGGTGCGAGCCGCACCGCGTTCACGCCGAGGTGGTCCGCTACTTCGGCTGGCCCGCCCAGGCGATCTCCTACAAGCTCGGCGAGCGCGCCTGGCTGGCGGCCAGGGAGGAGGCACGGCGGCGGCTGGGCCCCCGCTTCGACCTGCGGAGCTGGCACACCGCGGCCCTGGGGCTCGGGCCGGTCGGCCTGGCAGGCCTGGCCGAGGCGCTGCGCCGGATCGCCTAACCCCTGGTCCGTGGCCCCCGCCCCCTGGTCCGTGGTCCGTGGCCCGCGGAAAGCCCCCGGCCCGTACCCGTCAATACGATAAATCGACATAAAGTGGCCGAATGGTGATTTTGGACGGCGGGCTGGCCACACATCTGGAAGCGCTCGGCGCGGACCTCCGCGACGACCTCTGGTCGGCCCGGCTGCTGCTGGAGGACCCCTCCATGATCCGCCGGGCCCACCTCGACTACTTCGCCGCCGGAGCCGAGGTGGCGATCACCGCCGGCTACCAGGCGAGCATCCCGGCGTTCACGCGCCGGGGGCTCGGCCCGCGCCGGGCCGAGGAGCTGATCCTGCTGCCGGTGCGCCTGGCCGCCGAGGCCAGGGACGCCCACGGCGCGGGAACGGTGGCCGCGAGCGTCGGGCCGTACGGGGCGTTCCTGGCCAACGGCGCCGAGTACACCGGCGCCTACGACCTCGACGAGGACGGCCTGTTCGCCTGGCACCGCGACCGCTGGCACATCCTGGCCGGCAGCGGAGCCGACCTGCTGGCCTGCGAGACCGTCCCCTCCCGCGCCGAGGCCGCGGCACTGCGGCGGCTGCTGGCCGAGACGCCCGGCACCCGGGCGTGGGTGAGCTTCTCCTGCCGCGACGACGAGCGCATCGGCGACGGCACCCCGATCGCCGAGGTGGCCGCGCTGTTCGCCGGAAACCCCCAGGTGGTCGCGGTCGGCGTCAACTGCACCGCGCCCCGCCACATCCCCGGTCTCATCGACCGGCTCCGGGGCCTGCCGGTGGTGGTCTACCCCAACTCCGGCGAGACCTGGGACTCCCGCGAGCGGCGCTGGCACGGACTGACGGACCCGGCCGCGTTCGGCGCGGCGGCGGCCGGGTGGCGCGAGCGGGGCGCCCGTCTCATCGGCGGCTGCTGCCGTACCACCCCCGAGCACATCCGCGGCATCCGTGAGAGCCTGGACGCCTCCTGAGGGCGGCCTCGGCGCCCGTGGAACCCCGGCGGCCCGCCCGCGGCAGGGGCTAGGGACGGCGGCGCGGGGGCACGGGAACCTCGGCGAGGAGAAGGCGCACGGCCTCCCAGGCGGCGCGCACCGCCGCCTCCGCCTCGGGTGACTCCTCCCCCAGGACACGCGCCCAGGCGCCGCAGTCGCGGGGAAGCACGCTGACCCCGGCGCGCAGGCGCGGGGAGGCGAGCGGGGCCAGGACCCGGTGCAGGGTGTCGGCCACCACGCCGGCGGAGGCCGCGCCGGTGACCACGAACAGCGTGACCATCACCCCGAAATCACCGAGGACCGCCGGGCCCGTGACCCCCTCGGAGGGCACCAGCCGGATGGTGTCGGCGAAGACCGGATCGCCGCCGGGGCGGCTCACCTCGATGTCGCTGCAGAAGACGTCGTAGTCGTTGCTCTCTCCCCGGGCGAGGCGGCCTGTGAGCATGCCGTCGCTCAGCAGCACCGTGGCCGAGGGGTCGGCCACGACGTTGAGACGCTGGTAGAAGCGCGATCGCGCGAACGGGATCGTCAGGTGGGGAAGGTACTCCACGTAGGCGCCCGGCCCCACGGTGAGGTTGACGAGCTGGGTGGCGTAGTCCTGCTCCATCTTGTAGATCTTCGTGGCGGCCTGCGTGGTCAGGTTCACCTCGGTCTCCGGGCCACAGGTGAGGTCCACCCGGTACCGGTCGCCCTGGAGGACCCCGCCGCCGGACGACATCAGCATGACGTAGGCCATCTGAGGCCACCGCTCGTCGTAGTAGAGCGGCCGCATGATCTGCAGGGGGGTCTTCTGGTAGTGGGCGACCAGCTCCGTACGCGCGTCGGTCCTGGCGAACTCCAGCTCCAGCACCCCGACCTTCCCCGGGCTTCCGACCGGGAGCGTGTCCAGGGGCCCGGCGTGGCGGGTGACGACCTCGGGCACCCCACCGGTCGTGTAGTGGGCGGGGGCCAGCCGGTCCAGGGGGGGCTCGCGCCCCTTCACCGCGTCGAGGGGCACGCCACACCCTCACGCGCCTCGATGAAGTCGGCGACCTCGGTGATCCCTGTCCCGGTCAGGCAGTCGGTGAGGACGACCGGCCCGCCGGAGCGCACCCGCCGCGCGTCGCGCTCCATCGTCTCCAGGTTGGTGCGGACGTACGGGGCGATGTCGATCTTGTTGATCACCAGCAGGTCCGAGTCGGTGATCCCCGGGCCTCGCTTGCGCGGCATCTTCTCCCCCTCGGCGGTGTCGAGGACGAAGATGTAGAGGTCGGCCAGGGCCGGGCTGAAGGTGAGGGTCAGGTTGTCCCCGCCGCTCTCGAAGAGCAGGATGTCGAGGTCGGGGAACCGGTCGATCATCTCGGCGGCCGCGGCGAGGTTCATCGTGGGGTCGTCCCGGACCGCGGTGTGCGGGCAGGCCCCGGTCTCGACGCCGACGACGCGCGCGGGGTCGAGGACCCCGGCGAGCGAGCGGCGCACGTGCTGGGCGTCCTCCTGGGTGTAGATGTCGTTGGTGACGACGGCCGGGCTGTGCCCGCGCTCGATCAGCAGGGGCACCACGGCCTCGATCAGGGCCGTCTTGCCGGAGCCCACCGGGCCGCCGACGCCTACTTTCAGTACGTTCTCCATCGATGTCCTCTCGGTCCGGCTCCCGGATCGGATGCCCGTCGCCGGGGTCAGGTGGTGAACAGGCGGGCCGGCGCCCGCTCGTGGGCCGCGGCGAAGATGTCGGCCAGGGGGGTCGCGGTGCGGATGTCGCCCGGGCCCCGGGCCGCCAGGGCGACCTCCACGGCGCGGGCGATCTCGGGGTGCGCGCCGTACAGGATCGCCTGGGCCCGGCGGAAGTCCACCCTGCCCAGGCGTACGGCGGCGCCGGTCCAGCTCGCGGCGAAGGCGAACAGGTCACCGGCCGCCGCGTGCCGTTCGGGCACCCCCAGCGCGGCGTGGACGGCCCCGACCACGACCGCGTGGTTACACGGGGTGAGCCCCTCCCGCACCAGGGCCGCCAGCTCGGTGATCCTCGGCCCGCCGAAGACGCGGGCCGCGGTGTCCAGGACCTGGCGGCCGGTGCGGGTGGCGGCGGCACGCTGCGCGCCGTTGAGCTTGATCGCGTGCAGCCGCCGGTCGGCCGCCGTCAGCGCCTCCCAGTCGCCCTCGGTCACCGCGCGGTGGGCGAGCACCAGCGCCGTCGCGTCGCCCGGCCCGGTGGAGTGGCGGAGCAGGTCGGCCAGCAGGCCGGAAAGCTCCGCCTCCCCCACCGCGCGGGCCTGGACGTACCCCTCCAGGCCGTGCGACAGCGTGTACAGACCGCCCGGGAAGGCAGAGTCGGTCACCTGAAGCTGGGCGAGCAGCGAGGCGAGGTTCACGCGATGAAGTAGAGCTGGGTCAGCGGCAGCCTGCTGGCCGGCTCGATGTACGCGTGTTTGCCGTCCAGCGAGACCTTGTAGGTCTCCGGGTCGACGGTGATCGTCGGCAGCGCGTCGTTGCGGAGCATGTCGTGCTTGCCGATCGTCCGGCAGCCCCGTACGGCGTGGATCATCCGCTGGAGGCCGAGCTTGCCGGCCACCCCGGCCGAGACGGCCGCCTGCGACATGAAGGTGATGTTCGTCGCGGGCAGCGCCTGACCGAACGCCCCGAACATCGGCCGGTAGTAGACCGGCTGCGGCGTCGGCAGCGAGGCGTTCGGATCGCCCATCTGCACCCAGTTGATCTGCCCGCCCTTGACCACCATGAACGGCTTGGCCGCGAACCCGTACGTCTGCCAGAGCACGATGTCGGCGATCTTTCCCGTCTCCAGCGACCCGACCACGTCGGCGATGCCCGTGGTCCTGGCCGGGTTGATGGTCAGCTTGGCCAGGTAGCGCAGCACCCGGAAGTTGTCGTTGCGCTCGGAGTCCTCCGGCAGCCTGCCCCGCAGTTCCTTGCAGTGGTGGGCGATCTGGAAGGCCCGGGTGAACGACTCCCCGATCCGGCCCATCGCCTGTGAGTCGGAGGAGATCATGCTGAGCACGCCGAGGTCGTGCATGACGGTCTCGGCGGAGATGGTCTCGGCCCTGACCCGGCTGTCGGCGAAGGCGACGTCCTCGGGGTTGTTGTGGTTGAGGTGGTGGCAGACCATCACCATGTCCAGGAGCTCGTCCATGGAGTTGACGGTGTAGGGCAGGGTCGGGTTGGTGGAGGAGGGCAGGACGTTCGGCTCGCCCGCGACCCGGAGCAGGTCGGGGGCGTGACCGCCACCGGCGCCCTCGGTGTGGAAGGTGTGGATCGCACGCCCGTTGATGGCGCTGATCGTGTCCTCCAGGAAGCCGCTCTCGTTCATGGTGTCGGTGTGGAGGGCGACCTGGACGTCGTAGTCGTCGGCGATCGTCAGCGCGTTGTCGATCACCGCGGGGGTGGAGCCCCAGTCCTCGTGAACCTTCATCGCGCAGGCCCCGGCCAGGAGCTGCTCGCTCAGCGGCTCGGGGCGGCTGGCGTTGCCCTTGGCCATCAGCCCGATGTTGATCGGCAGGCCCTCGAACGCCTGGAGCATCCGGCTGATCCCCCACGGACCCGGCGTGCAGGTGGTGCCCCGGCTGCCGTCGGAGGGGCCGACGCCGCCGCCGATCAGTGTCGTGATGCCGTTGCTCAGCGCGGCCTCGACCTGCTGCGGGGAGATGAGGTGGACGTGGCTGTCGATGGCCCCCGGGGTGGCGATCATGTGCTCGCCGGACAGCACCTCGGTGCCGGGGCCGATGACCAGCCTCGGATCCACTCCGTTCTCGGTGTGCGGGTTGCCGGACTTGCCGATGCCGGCGATCATGCCTTCCCTGATGCCGATGTCCCCCTTGACGACGCCGAGGACGGGGTCGACGACCACGACGTTGGTGATCACCATGTCGAGCGCGCCGCTGAGGTTGGTGGCGCCGGGGGCCGAGCCCATGCCGTCGCGGACGGTCTTGCCGCCTCCGTAGACGGACTCGTCCCCGTAGTAGCCGACGTTGTAGTCCTTCTCCACCTCGATCACGAGGTTGGTGTCGGCGAGCCTGACCCGGTCCCCGACGGTAGGGCCGAACATGTCGGCGTACTGCTTGCGGCTCATGGTCACCATCGGGCGTCAGCCTTTCTTCCTGGAGGCGGTCGTGCCGGAGGCCGCCGTGGTCCTTCTGGGGGCCGCGGCCCTGCGCGAGGCCGCCGGTTTCTTCGCCGGCGTCTTCTCGGGTGCCTTCGCCGGTGCCTTCGCGGGCGCCTTCGCGGGCGCCTTCCCGGGGGCCGCCTTGGCCTTCACGGGCACGTCGAGGAAGCCGAGCTCGTTCATCCGCTCCAGCGCGACCCGGTGGGTCCTGCCGGCGCGGACGCTGCCGTCGACCAGCCCGCTGAAACCGTAGACGCGCAGGCCGCCGCCGTACTCGACGAGGTCGACCCGGTGGGTGTCGCCCGGCTCGATCCGGATGGCGTTGCCCGCCGGCAGGTCGAGGTGCATGCCGAAGGCCGCGTCGCGGTCGAAGGAGAGAGCCCGGTTGGCCTCGAAGAAGTGGTAGTGGGAGCAGACCTGGATCGCCCGGTCCCCGGTGTTGCGTACGGCCAGGCTGGCCCGCCTCTTTCCCTGGTTGAGCTGAATGTCCCCCTCGCCGTATATGTAGCGCTCGTGCTCGGGCAGCCTCTCGTGCCGCCTGGTCGTGCGTGCCATGACTTTCCCTTCCGGTCAGTGACGGTGGTGGTGGTGGTGATGGTGGTGGTGCTCGCCGGACGCGGCCGCGAGACCGTCGTCGGCGCGGTGGTCCCAGCGCTCCCGCGCGGTCGCGACCCGCCGCGCGACCAGCTCCCTCAGGGCGGCCGGGGTGAGCAGCGGGCCGGTCCAGGTCACGCCGTCGGGCGCGTCCGGCTCGGCGAACGACGCCGGGACGAGCGCGACGTGCCGCGCGCCGAGCAGGCGGCAGCGCGACACCCCCTCGGCGACGTCCGGGTCACCGTCCATGAGCGCGACCTCGACCCAGCGGAATCCGCCGTACCGGCGTACCAGGTGAGCCACGCGGAACAGCTCGGCGTCCTCCTCCGGCGACGCCGACGGCGCGGCCAGCAGCGCCGCCCACCGCTCCTCGAAGGCGCGGGCCGGGCCGGCCGCGCGGCCGGCCGCGGCCCGGAGCCAGCCGACCAGGTGGGCCGTCGTGCCCAGCGGCGGGGCCAGCAGCAGCTCGCCCGGCGCGCGGCCCCTGCCGTTCCAGGCGAGGACCTGCGCGACCTGGGACGCCAGCGTCGCGTCCCTCCCCAGCGTCATCGGGACGACGATCGAGGGGTGCCGGGTGAGCGCGTACAGGTCACGGCCCACGGCGGTGACCGTCGCGCCGGCGACCGCGCCGATCGCGCGGCCGGACCGGCTCTCGTGCCCGCAGGCCAGGACCGTCCGGCGGGTGGTCTCACCGGCCGCGGGCGACCGCCCGGCCGTCGCCGGTGCCCGCCCGGCCGTCCGCTCCGCGCATCCGGATGCCGTCATGCTCAGACGCCGACGGGGTCGTGGCAGGAGACGAGCTTGGAACCGTCGGGGAAGGTCGCCTCGACCTGCATGAGCGGCAGCATCTCCCGGACGCCGTCCATGACGTCGGCCGGTCCGAGGACCTTCTTGCCCAGCTCCATGCAGTCGGCGACCGTCTTGCCCTCGCGAGCGGCCTCCAGGACGGCCGCGCTGACGAGCGCCACCGTCTCGCTGTAGTTGAGCTTCAGGCCGCGTTCCCTGCGCTTGGCCGCCAGGTCCGCCACCACATAGATGAGCAGCTTGTCCATCTCCCGCGGTGTGAGGTTCATGGAAGGTCCCCCTTTTTTCTCTCTTGGGTTTTCCGGTTGGTCCGGTCGTCTCTCTCAGGTCCCGGCCGATCCGGCCGGCACGGCCCCGGCGCGTTCACCCGGCACGTCTGAGCCAGGAAAGCGCCGGGACGGCCGCGAGGAAGGCCCAGGTCACCACGACGAACGGCCAGGTCAGGGTGTGGCCGCCGAACGGGGCGAAGAAGGTGGTCAGGGCCGCGGTCAGGCCGGTGGCCGTGATCGCCCCGATCACGGCGTAGACCCCGCCGGGAAGCGTCGCCGCGACGAAGATCCCCGCGAGCGCCATCCCCACCAGGACGGCGTTGTAGCCGTACAGGCCGGCGGCGATGTCGGCGGCGGGGGCGCCCAGCACCCAGGCCGTCGCCAGCCCGATCAGGCTGGAGACGGCCGCGGCGGCCGCGGCGGTCCGGCTGCCCGCCACCAGGCCCGCCAGGAAGATGAGGCCGACGTACCACTTGTTCTGGAAGAAGACCTGGCCGATGCCGTTGAAGGCGCCCTGCCAGACGTCGTTCCAGGTGAGCGCCGTACGGCCGGTGGCCGCCGACGGGAGGGCCGGGCCGATCCTCCCGTGGCTGACGCGCTCGAAGGCGGGGGCCGCGAACAGCATCACGCTGGTGACGATGCAGAACGGCGCGGTGAAGGTCGGCAGGTTGAACGGCTTGAGCAGGGTGAACAGCGCGGAGGTGACGACGCTGCCGGCGATGCCCCCGAAGACGGTCAGCAGCACGGTCATCCAGCTCAGCCCGAAGTACAGGACGAACGCGACGCCGATCAGGGTGCCGCTGAAGCCCTCCAGCCCCGCCTCCACCCGGTCACGGGCGGCGCCGAAGGCGTAGGCGGTGAGTGTGGCCACCGCCGAGCCGAGCAGGCCGAAGACGGCGAAGCGCCAGCCTCCGGCGAGCAGCGCGAGGACGAAGACGAGCCCGGTCCAGGGACTGGACATGAAGTCGACCTGCCCGACCCCCCGGACCACGGCGAGGAGAAGGGTGAGGGGCTTCAGGTACCGCACGGGCGGGGTGGGTGCGGCGGGGGTCGTCGATGTCACGTCGGCCTCTCCGGATTTTCCTCGTTGATCCGGCCGTGTTGAGCCGTCCGGACCCCTTATTCCCGGCCGCGGTCGGCGCGCTACCGAAAAACCGCTCTTTTAATGAGGTCAACACCTGTTTCTTACCTGCTTTTACCGAGCGGGTTTCATTGCCTCAAAATCCAGGAAAGCGATGTTTCGATCGGGTCCGCTCCGATCATTAACCGACGGATCGGAAAGAGCGCTAAGCGAGGTGCGACGATGCCGACCGGCCTGAACACCGGCGACTCCGCCTGGGTACTGGTGAGCACCGCGATGGTGCTGCTGATGACCCCGGGACTCGCCTTCTTCTACGGCGGCATGGTCCGTTCCAAGAACGTCTTCAGCATGCTGTTCATGAGCTTCGTCTCGATCAGCCTGGTGACGATCCTGTGGTTCGCCTACGGTTACGGGCTGGTCTTCGGCCCGGACGCGGGCGGGCTCGGCCTGATCGGCTTCGGCGACTTCCGGTTCGCGAACGTCACGCCCACCGACCTGACGGGCGCGGTGCCGACCTATGCCTACGCGCTCTTCCAGCTCACCTTCGCCATCATCACCGTCGCGCTGATCAGCGGCTCGGTGGCCGGGCGCATCCGCGTGGGCCCCTGGATGATCTTCTCCGTGGTCTGGGTCACCCTCGTCTACTTCCCGGTCGCGCACTGGGTCTTCGCCACCTCCGGCTGGATCCACAGGATGGGCACGCTCGACTTCGCCGGCGGCCTGGTCGTGGAGCTCAACTCCGGGATGGCCGGCTTCGCGCTGGCCGTGGCCATGGGGCCCGGCGTACGGTTCCGGCGGGGCGAGCCTCCCCAGCCGAGCAACATCCCGCTGGTCATGCTCGGCCTGGCCCTGCTGTGGTTCGGCTGGTTCGGCTTCAACGGCGGCTCGGCGATGAACGACGGCCCGACCGCGGTGACGGCCTTCCTGAGCACCATGATCGCGGGCTGCGCCGGCATGCTGACCTGGATGCTGCTGGAGTGGTCGCGCGCCCGCAGGCTCAGCAAGCTGGGATCGGCCACCGGCGCCGTGGCCGGCCTGGTCGCCATCACCCCCTCGTGCGCCTTCGTCAACGCCGAGGGCGCCCTGGTGATCGGCATCGTGGCGGCGCTCCTGTGCTCCATGGCGGTCGAGTGGAAGTTCGTCCTCGGCTACGACGACACCCTGGACGTGGTGGGCGTGCACGGCATGGGCGGCATCGTCGGCACGCTGCTGATCGGGCTCTTCTCCACCGGCGTCCTCCGGACCGCGGGCCTGTTCTACGGCGGCGGCTGGGCGCTGCTCGGCAAGCAGGCACTCTCGATCGTGGTGGTGGGGGTCTACAGCTTCGTGGTCACCTTCGTCATCGGCAAGGTCGTCGACAGGCTCTTCCGCCTGAAGGAGACCGAGGCCGAACAGCTCGCCGGCTCCGACCTCCAGTTCGGCCAGGAGTAGAGCCGGCGGATGAGCGCCGCGGGGGACGGGTGGCTCGGCCGTACCCTCCGGCCGAGGAAGGCGCCGACCCCCCGGGCCGCCGTCGCCACGGTGTACCGGACGATCGCCTCCGTGCCGGACGAGGACGCCGAGCACGCCTGGAAGGTCGTGCCGCCGGTCGTCGCCGACGCCTACGACGTGCCGGCCGGGCACCGCCTGGCGGTCCCCGACCCCGACTCCGAGAGCGTCTGGCTGACGGGCATGCTCAACGCGGCGCAGCCGCTGCTGGAGGCGGACCCTCGCCGGTGTGCTGACCTCGGCGGGCACACGGCCGGCTGATCCGGCCGGTCGGATCGTCCGGTCAGATCGCCCGGCCCAGGGCGGCGCCGGCGACGGCGGCGATCATGCCGCACCCCACGGTGACCACCAGGTTGAGCGCCGCCGAACGGTGCTCGCCCTTCTCGGCCAGCTTCAGGGTGTCGTTGGTGAAGCTGCTGTAGGTGCTGAGTGTCCCGCAGAACCCGGTGCCGGCCAGGGCCAGCACCCAGCCGGGCAGCCACCCGGTGGTCACCCCCGCCCCCGCCAGGCCGAGCACGAACGACGCGGACACGTTGGCGATGAGGATCCCCCAGGGGAAGGCGGTGGGGATCCACTTGCCGAGGAGATAGCGCAGCGGCGCCCCGAGGGCGCCGCCCGCGAGCACCAGGACCGCGACGGTCACAACAGCCTCCTGGTCAGGGCCGTCCCGGCGAACACCGCGGCCATCGCCAGGGCGGGGGTGAGCAGCAGGTGGGCCAGGCCGATGCCGCTCTGGCCGTAGTGGAATTTCTGCTCCACGTTCACGGCGTAGGAGGAGAAGGTGGTGAAACCGCCGAGGAAGCCGGTGGACAGGAACGGCCCGACCAGCGGGTGTCCCGGATGCCGCTCCCTCCAGACGGTGAGCGCTCCGATCAGCAGGCAGCCGCTCACGCTGACCCACAGCAGCGTCCACTGGAACGCCCGGGGCGGGTTCGGAAACGTCAGGTGGACCAGGTGGCGGGTCAGCGCGCCCAGCGCGCCGCCGCAGGCGACCACGGCGAGGTCGACTCGAAAGATCTTCATATTCGCAGGCTAGGGCGGCACGACGATGATTGCCGTCCCCGACACTCGCCCGCCTCCCCCTCCCACGCTCCCACGTCCCTCCCGTCGACCCGGCCCGGACGGCCGTCAGGCGGCCATCTGGGCCAGGGCCATGCCGCACCAGGCGGCGCCGAGCCCGGCCAGCACGCTCGCCGCGACGTTGGCCGCCGCGAGCAGGCGGGCGCCGCCCTCGGCCAGCCGTACCGTCTCGTAGGAGAAGGTGGAGTAGGTGGTCAGCGCGCCGCAGAACCCGCTGCCGGCCAGCGCCAGCACCGCGCCGTCGGCGGGCAGCGCGACGAGGAAGCCGAGGAGCGCCGACCCGGCGACGTTGACGGTGAGGGTCCCCCAGGGAAACACCGCGTCGTGGCGGGACTGCACGGCGCGGTCGGTCAGGTACCGCAAAGGAGCGCCCACGGCGGCGCCCACGGCGACCAGCAGCAGGATCACGACGCCTCCCGCCGCGGCGGGCCCTGCCGCCCGGCGTAGCGGACCACCTCGACCGGCTCGACGACGACGAGCCCGTCGCCGACCAGCTCGTCGAGCAGGGGAAGGAAGGCCCGGATCGCCTCCTCCTCGTCGACGATGACGATCTCCAGGGGGAGGTCGCCGGACAGCGACAGGATCCGGGTGGTGTGGATGCGGTTGGAGGCCCCGTAGCCCTCGACGCCCTGGATCACGCTGGCGCCGGCCAGCCCGGCCTGGTGGGCGCGGTGCACGATCTCGTGGTACAGCGGCCGGTGCCGCCACTGCTTGGCCGCCCCGACGAAGATCGTCAGCCGGAGCGCGGTGCCCTGTTCCCTCATGATCTCTCCCTCCTCCGGGGACGGACGATCCAGCGGGCCGCCGCCGCGCCGGCGTAGGTCGCCGTCAGCGCCGCGGCCACCGTGCCCGCCAGGTAGGCCAGCGCGGTGTGCGGGGAGCCCGCGGCGGCCGTCCGGCCGATGTCGACGACGTAGGTGGAGAACGTGGTGAACCCGCCGAGCACGCCGATGCCGAGGAACGGCCGTACCAGCGGGCGCCCGGGCCAGAGTTCGGTGACGAGCACCATCAGCACGCCGATCAGCAGGCATCCGGCCACGTTGGCCGCGAACGTCGCCCAGGGAAACCCTCCCGGCGGGTACGGCAGGGCCGCGGCGAGCCCGTAGCGGGCCAGCGTCCCGGCCGCCCCGCCCGCCGAGATCGTTCCCAGGGTCGCCCAGCGGGCCCACGCCGGATCGGCGCCGGAGGGGGGAGGGGAAGGGGCAGACGGACGAGCGGGCGTCTCGGACATGAAACCCTCCTGCCGGCACGGCGGAACGCGTCTGGCAGGGACCGTTGGCGGTCGTCGTGGCGGTTCGCTCCCGTCCGCCCCGAATGGTCGGCGGAGCCGGCGGGCCCCACCGCCGCGGCCCTGCGGCGGCAGGGCCCATCACCATCGTAACCGCCGCCCCGGCTCCCGCCGTGGCCGCGCGGTGCGAACCCGCTAGCCCTGCCGGGCCTCCTTGGCCTTGCGCGCGGCCTCGACCTTGGCGCTCGCGGCGTACTTGTCGACGTACTCCTGCCCGGAGAGCTCCATCAGGGCGTACATGATCTCGTCGGTGACCGCGCGCAGGACGAGACGGTTCTCCTCCATCCCGTAGTAACGGGAGAAGTCGAGGGGCTTGCCGAACCTCACCCCGGGGCGGATGCCCAGCCGGGGCAGGAGCCGTCCGGGGGGCATCATCTCGAAGGTGTTGACCATCGCCCACGGGATGACCGGCACGCGCGCCTCCAGGGCCAGCCGGGCCACGCCGGTCTTGCCCTTGTACAGGCGCCCGTCGTGGGAGCGGGTGCCCTCGGGGTAGATGGCGAGCACCTGGCCCTCGGCCAGGATCCGCTTGCCGGTGCGCAGTGCCGCCTCGCTGGCCTTCCCGCCCGAGCGGTCGATGGGAACGGTCCCGACGCCGCTGAAGAAGGCCCTGCTGAGGAGTCCCTTGATTCCGCGGCCCGTGAAGTAGTCGGACTTGCCGAGGGAGATCACTTTGCGCGGCAGGAACAGCGCCCCGAAGAAGTGGTCGGCGAACGACAGGTGGTTGCCGGCCAGGATGACCGGCCCCTCCCGTGGAACGTTGTCCACGCCCTCCGCCCACGGGCGGAAGACGAAGTGGAGGAAGGGCCACAGGATGGCCTTTACCACCCAGTAGAACACGCGGAGCTCCTTCTGCCGGCGGTGGGGACGTGTGGTCATCCTCCCACCTCCCGGACAACGCACCTACCCCGCTAATTCCTATCAATCCCTGCCAATCCCCCTCTCGCGAAATACCTCCTCATCGTGCGACGATCGGTCGAACCGTACAAGGAGCCGTGATGCCAGTCCTGCCCGGCGCGGAGCCGTACCACCACAGAGGCGGAAGAGCCGGGGTCCTCCTCTGCCACGGATTCACCGGGTCACCGCAGTCGCTGCGCCCCTGGGGCGAGTACCTGGCACGGGCGGGCCTGAGCGTGGCGCTGCCCAGGCTGCCGGGCCACGGGACCACCTGGCAGGAGATGAACCGCACCCGCTGGGAGGACTGGTACGCCGAGCTGGACAAGACCCTGGCCGACCTGCGCGGGCGCTGCGACGAGGTCTTCGTGGCCGGGCTGTCGCTGGGAGGCTGCCTGGCGCTGCGGCTGGCCGAGGTGCACGGCGAGGGGATCCGCGGGCTGGTGCTCGTCAACCCGTCGATCGCCAACGACGTGCCGCTCCTGGCGCTGGCGCCGCTGCTCGGCCTGGTGCTCCGGTCGGTACCGGGGGTGGCCGGGGACATCAAGAAGGCGGGGGTGACCGAGCTGGGGTACACCCGCACACCGGTCAGGGCCGCCGCCTCCCTCCCCCGGCTGTGGTCCCTGACCCGGTCGGAGCTGGGAAAGGTCACCCAGCCGATACTGGTTTTTCATAGTTCACAGGATCATGTCGTGAAACCAACCAGCGTGCGTATTCTGCGTGAGAGGCTGGCCGGGGGGAACCTTGATGTTGTGGAGCTCAACGACAGCTACCACGTCGCGACTCTCGACAACGACGCGGATCGGATCTTTGCGGGGAGCCTGGAGTTCATCGGCACGAACACCTCTGTACCCTTGCAGGGAGGCTGAACGCGAGTGGGGAATGCGCGGTCTCCGGGAGGGACGGGCCAGCTAAGTGACACCTCAAAGCGATGAGGACGAGGTCTGGCGGCAGATCGTCGCCTCCTTCCACGACGTCGTCGAGATCGACTCGGCCAACCAGCCGTGGCCGGACAGCGAGAACCTCCCCGCCGAACCCGCGCGGAGGGTGGTCAAACAGTCGGAGGAGGAGCGGCCCTCCCCCGTCACGGAGGACCTCTCCGACGGCGATGACGATGACGATGACGGCGGCGAAACCGAGGACGAGGGTCACTACGTCCCGCCGCCCCCTCCCCCGCTCCCCGCGATCGACACCACCGGCAAGATCGCCTGGGTGGGTCTGCTCGGCGGCCCCGCCTACCTCCTGCTCAGCGCGGCGCTGAGCTGGAGGTTGCAGGGCTGGATGCTCTTCGCCGCGGTCGCGGCCTTCATCGGCGGCTTCGTGGCCCTGGTGGTGCGGATGGGCGACGGCCCGCCCAACGACTCCGGCTGGGACGACGGCGCGGTCATCTGAAAAGCCGGAAAGGCCTGCTCGGAAAGGACGGCGAGGAGGCGCGGGCCCCGCCCCTCACGGGTCCCCGTCTCCCTCGTGAACCGGCCTCCCTCAGGGCTTGGCCCGCTCCGGCGCGCCGAACCGCTCGATGACGTCGGTGTAGCGGCCCGCGGCGTCCACCACGTGGCCCACGGTCCACACGGTGCCGGTGGCCGGGAGGTAGGCCACCGACTGGAGCCTGATGGTGCGCGAGGCGGCGCCGCCCGCACCGCGCAGCGCCGTCACCTTGTGACCGTCGTAGTGGAGCAGGAACGCCTCACCGGGCCTGCTCATGTCCACCCCGGAGATCCAGAAACGGCCCTTGCGGTCGCCCGTCACCCCGTACAGCCGCACATCGCCGCCCGGCACGGTCACCCGGGACCACTTCTTACCGTTCCACGCGAGGACCAGGGGGCTCACCTTGCCCGACGACCGGTAGACCCCGCCGACGGCCAGCGCCCTCTTCGGCGCGTCGAGGTAAACGTCGCGGAGATAACCGCCCGGGATGTCGGGGGCCTCGGAGGTCTTCCAGTGCCCCCCGGACATCCTCGTGATCAGCGGCCCACGATCGGTGTCACCCACCGCCCAGCCCTCGCTCCTGCCCGCCAGGGCCACGCCGTACAGGGTGCCCCTGCCCTTGAGCTGCGTGAGCCTCCACCGGCCTCCGGTGAAGGCGACGATCAGCGGCTGCCGGTCGCGGCGGCCCACCGCGGTCATCCGGCCGGGGATCGCCGACACCCCGCCCAGCCAGTCGCCGGCGTGCAGCCTGTCGACGATGACCCGGTCGAAGGTCGTCCCGTCGCCCGCCGCGAGGTACGGCATGCCGTCGTGCCCCTCGCCGACGGCCCACAGCTCGGACGGCGAGGCCGCGGCGACCGAGCGCAGGAGCCCCGCGCCGGTGGGGTCGTTGCGGATGCCGACCTCGGTCCAGGAGGCGCCGTCCCAGTGGGTGATCGCGCCGCGGTTCCGCCAGATGTCCCAGACGCTCTGCTGCCCCACGGCCCAGACGTTCCCGGTGGAGATCCCGGCCACGTCCGACAGCGAGCCGTCGGTGCTCAGCCGTGCGCTGGTCGGCGCCTGCCACGCCTCCGCCGAGGGCGGGCTGGCGGGGTCGGCGTGAACGGCGGGCGGGAAGAGGACGGAGACGAGCAGGCCTCCCGCGCACAACGCCGGCACACGCCGCGGAAGGCGACGGGTCATGTCCCAAATGGTACGGGGCCCCACCCCGCCCGTGTGCGGGGCTCTCTTACTTGCCCCTCCGATGGGGATCTCCGGAGGAGGTACGGGAGGTATCGTGCCCGGTCCGTGGCGTCCGGCGCCCGCCGTCCACGCCGGGCGCCCGCCGCCGGGGGACCGCCAGCTCGGCGACCACCGGCAGGTGGTCGGTGGCCAGCGGCGGGTCGGCCGGATCGGCGTCGCCCCCTCCGCAGGAGAGCACGGAGAGCCCCTCCGCCGCGAAAACCGCGTCGATGCGCTCGCGCGGCCGGCGCGCGGGGAAGGTGAGGCCGTCGCCACACGGCGAGACCGCGTAGCAGTCGGTCAGCCGCCCGGCGAACCGCCGCCAGGCCGGCGCGCCCGGCCGCTCGTTGACGTCCCCGGCGAGCACGGGCAGCGCGCCGAAACGCCCGGCGACCTCCTCCAGCAGGGCCAGGGCCTCGCCCGCGTGGTGGAGGCGGGCACGGGCGTCGAGATCGAGGTGCACGGAGCCGACGGCCACCGGCCGCTCCCCCGCCTCGATCACGGCGATGGCGACCGCGCGCCGCTCCAGGCCGGGAAACCTCCGAAGGAGGTGGCCCTCGCCGTGCAGCAGCCGTACACCGGGACCGGTCAGCACGGCCACCCCGCCGGTCCGGCGGCCCGCCGCGACGGTCATTCCGCCGGAGGCGGCCAGCCGTCCGCGCCGGTGACGCCAGCGCAGGAACCGGGGCGCCTCCTGCACGCAGAGCACGTCGGCGCGGAGCGCGGTGATCACCCGCCCCAGCGCGGCGACGTCGTCCTTCATGGAGCGCACGTTGTAGCTGGCCACCCTGAGCGTCACCGCCCCGCCGCCCGCGTCGTCCCCTGTGCCGTCGCCCGTCCCGCCGTCCGTCCTGCCTCCTGTGCCGCCGGCGGCGGCCTCGCCCCGCCCCCGGCGCGAGCCGCCGGCCTCGCCCGTCAGAGCGCCCGGGCGAGGTCGGCGGCGCCGACCACACCCGCGATCGGGCCCAGCTCGGCCAGGCGGATATCGGCCTGCGGGCGGTGCCCCCGGCCGGTCATGTTACGCGCGAAGGTCTCGCGGACCTGGTCGATCCACAGGTCCGCGGCGTCCGAGACGCCGCCGCCCAGGACGAGGAGGCCGGGGTCGAGGACGGCGACGAGGTCGTCCAGCCCCTGGGCGAGCCAGTCGGCCATCGCGGAGAAGGCGGCCAGCGCGGCGGGGTCCTTGCGCCGGGCCGCCTCGGTGACCATCGGCCCGTCGATCCGGTCCGGCGCGCCGCCGGCCATCTCCAGCAGCGTCCCGGCACGCCCGGGGTCGGCCTCGGCGATCTGCCTGGCCTCGACGACCAGGGCCTTGCCGCTGGCGTACTGCTCCCAGCAGCCCAGGTTCCCGCACCCGCACAGACGGCCCTCGGGGACGACCTGCATGTGCCCGAGCTCGGCGCCCATGCCCCAGCGGCCCCGGTACAGTGAGCCGCCCATCACGATGCCGCCGCCGATGCCGGTGCCGACGGTCACGCAGACCAGGTGGGTCTCGCCGCGCCCGGCGCCGAACCTCGCCTCGCCCCAGGCCATCGCGTTGGCGTCGTTCTCCACCACGACGGGCAGGCCGACCAGGCCGGCGACCTTCTCACGCAGGGGCTCCTCGCGCCAGGCGAGGTTGGGCGCGAAGCGCACGACGGAGCGGGTCTCGTCGACGAACCCCGCCGCACCGAGGCCCACGGCCCCGATCACCCTGCCCTCGGCCAGTTCGCCGACGGCCTCGGCGATCGTCTCGGCCACCCGCTCGGCGTCACCGGCCGGGGTGGGCCGCAGGAGATGCGCGACGACCCGGCCGTCCTCGTCGACGACGCCCGCCGCGATTTTCGTACCGCCGATGTCGACGCCGATGCTCAGCACCATTGTCCGTCCTCTCCCCCGGGGCTCATCCCAGGTCGATGTGCTCCACGGGGGCCTCGTCCCGGTCGCGCTCGCGCGCCCGCCGCTGGGGCGAAGGCCTGTTGACGACGTCGAGGACCGACCTGAACGCGGCCAGCAGCTCGCTGCCCGCCTGCGTCAGGTGGTCGGCGACCGCACCGCCCGACTCGCGCTGGGCCGCCATCGCGCGGCAGAGCGGGCACGCCCGGCAGACGTACTCGTCGTGCTCGGAGACCGCCTCCTCCCACACGTCCCGCGTGCCCGCGCCCCTTCCGGAGAAGGCGTCGCCGAACCCGGCGACCGTGCCCCGGATGATGTTCCTGCCGAATTCCCTGGCCGCCCTCTGCTGGAGGGCGTCGAACAGCTTGATCGCCTCTTCCGCGGCGCTGCCCAGAGGGTCGGCGCCCCCGTCAGGCCTGTCGGTCTTTTCCGTCTTCTCAGTCATCGGACCCTCCCGACTCGAACCGTACCTGGAGAAAGCCCTCGCGGAGCACGGCATCGCGCACGGGCCGGCGGGCCAGGGCCGCGGGCAAGGCCAGTACCCGGCGCCAGGAGCCCACGTCGACGATCAGCTCGTCCCCCTTGCGCGCGAGGTTCACCTCTCCCCGCTCGGCGAGCGGCAGGGCCAGCAGCAGCTCCCCTTCCGGGGTGACGCGCAGCGGCGGGGCGGCGGTGGGCGGGGCGAAGGGGTCGGCCTCGCCGTACATGGCCCGGCCGACGGCGGCGAGCGCGTCGGGGCCGACGGGCTCGGCGTCGAGGTAGGGGACGGTGTGCAGGGGCAGGGGGGCGAAGGACCGCTCGATCTCGGCCAGGTGCCCGGCCTGGGCCCTCACCCACCGCCGCCGCCACGGGTCGGCGCCTCCGGCGGGGAAGACACGGTTGGCGATCACCGCGTCGACGCGGTAGCCGTACAGGCTGAGGGAGGTGAGCGTGCGGCGGGCCTCGGCCAGCACCACGGCCTCGGGGGTCAGCACCAGGCGCACGGCGGCGCCGGGACCGGTGAGCAGCTCGCGGACCTCCAGCAGGCCCCGGTGCAGCCGCTCCCCGGCGCCCACCACCCGGTCCTCCGGGACGCTGACCCGGGCGACCCTGCGGATCAGCGGGGCCAGGGTGCGCAGCAGCCTCCTGCCGGCCGGCAGCAGACGGTTGACGTGCCAGTCGAGCGCCTCGGGCAGGGCGAGCAGCCGGAGCGTCTCGGCGGTGGGGGCGCAGTCGACGACCATGACGTCCCACAGCCCGCCCCGGGCGTGCTCGCGCAGCTCCAGAAGGGCGATGACCTCCTCGGCGCCGGGCAGCACCGTGATCTCCTCGGCGGTGACCTCGTCCAGGCCCAGCTCGGTGAACAGGCCGCGGGTGTAGTCGCGCAGCTCGCCCCACTGGCGCTCCAGCGCCCTTTGGGTGTCGACCTGGTGCAGGTACAGGCCGGGCGCGACCTCCCCGGGCTCGCTCCCGGCGGTCACGCCGAGCGTGTCGGCCAGCGAGTGGGCGGTGTCGGTGGAGACGACCAGGGTCTTCAGACCCGCCCTCGCGGCGAGGACCGCGGTGGCCGCCGCGGCGGTCGTCTTGCCCACGCCGCCCTTGCCGGTGAAGAGCAGGATCCTGCTCACGTTCCCTCCCCACCCTCCCCGCCCGCCGGGACCGGCTCGCCGGCTCGCCGCCTCACGAGCCCTCGACGCGCTTCTTCAGCCCTTTGAGCGCGGTGTCGACGATGACCTTCTCCGCTCTGCGCCGGATCATGCCGATCATCGGGACCACGAGGTCCACCGCGAGCTCGTAGGTCACCTCGGTGCCGCCGCCCACCTCGGCCAGACGGTAGCTCCCGGTGAGCCCGGAGACCGCCTTCCCGGCCTCGACGATCTTCCAGTCGACGGCCTCGTCGCCGTGCCAGACGTAGCCCAGGGTGTACTCGTCGCCGATCAGACCGGCGTCCAGGACGAACCTGACCTCCCGCGGCAGGCCGTCCGCCCCGGTGGACACCACCCGCGCCGACCTCACCTGGCCCGCCCACTCCGGGTAGGAGGGAAAGTCGGCGATGACCCGCATGACGCTGGGCCGGTCCGCGCCGATCGTGATGCTGGAGGTGGTGCGATCAGCCATGCGCCTACCGTACTCGTTCCGCGTTTCCGGGCGGGCGTACGGCTCACCGCTCCAGGACGAGGGGCACGCCGCCACCGCGGAAGCGGCCCACGTTGAGGCATTAGGCCCTGCCAAGCACCAAATATCGACATAAGTAACAACTCAGATGCGACACGGAGGGCGCGCGCTCGGCCATGGGGTCCCGGAGGGCGGGGCTGATACCGTGAAACCGCCTCCCGGGAACGCCTGGGTGACGGATCCACTCTCGGGTAGCACCTCGCGGCGATCTCCGGGCGGCCGACCGGTCGGCGCGTCCCGCAGGAGTGACTCGTGCGTAAGTACACCGTCCCCGTCCTGGTGGACGTCCCCGCCTCCGCCAACCTGACCGACGCGGTGTTCGAGCGCGCCGGCCGGGAGCCGGGCACCGTCGTGCTGCGCCGTAAGACCGGCGACGCCTGGGCCGCCGTGACCGCGGGCGAGTTCCGCGACCAGGTCGCCGCGACGGCCAGGGGGCTGATCGCGGCCGGCGTCGAGCCGGGCGACCGGGTGGCCCTGATGTCGCGCACCCGCTACGAGTGGACCGTGATCGACTACGCGATCTGGGCCGCCGGCGCGGTCAGTGTGCCGATCTACGAGACCTCCTCGGCCGAGCAGGTCGGGTGGATCCTCTCCGACAGCGGTGCCAAGGCCGTCTTCGTGGAGCTGGACGCCCACCGGGAGGTCGTCCGCCAGGCCGTGGCCGACCTGCCCGAGCCGAAGAACCTCTGGCACATCGAGAACGGCGCGCTGGAGGAGCTGGCGGCGGCCGGCGCCGAGGTGACCGCCGAGACGCTCGCCGGGCGCCGGACCGGGCGCCGCGCGGCCGACCTCGCGACCATCGTCTACACCTCCGGCACCACCGGCCGCCCCAAGGGCTGCGCGCTGACCCACGACAACCTGCTGTTCACCGCCAGAAACGTGGCGGCGGGCCCGCTGGAGCCGCTCTTCGTCACCCGGGAGCGGGCGGGACTGCTGTTCCTGCCGCTCGCGCACGTCTTCGCGCGCATGATCCAGATCGTGCTGGTCGAGACCGGAACGGTCCTCGCCCACACTCCGAACATGAAGAACGTCGCCCCCGACCTGCAGAGCTTCCGGCCGACGTTCCTGCTGGGCGTTCCCCGGGTCTTCGAGAAGGTCTACAACGCCGCCGAGCAGAAGGCCGCCGCCACCGGCAGGAGCAGGATCTTCCACACCGCCGTCGCCGCCGCCATCGCCTGGAGCCGGGCGGAGTCCAGTGGCGGGGCGGGGCTCGGCCTCCGGCTCAGGCACGCCCTGTTCGACCGGCTGGTCTACCGCAAGCTGCGCATGGCCACCGGCGGCAGGCTGTCGGCGGCGGTGTCCGGAGGCTCGGCCCTGGGCGAGCGGCTCTCCCACTTCTTCAGGGGCGCGGGGATCGAGGTCTTCGAGGGCTGGGGCCTGACCGAGACCTCCGCGCCCTCCACCGTCAACCAGCCGGGCGCCAACAAGGTCGGCACGGTCGGCAAGCCGTTCCCCGGCGTCACGATCGGCGTGGGCGACGGCGGCGAGGTGCTGGTCAAGGGCCGTCACGTCTTCTCCGGCTACTGGAACGACGACCGCGCCACCTCCGAGGTGATCGACGCGGACGGCTGGTTCCACACCGGCGACGTCGGCGAGCTCGACCGGGACGGCTACCTGCGCATCACCGGCCGCAAGAAGGAGATCATCGTCACCGCCGCCGGCAAGAACGTCGCCCCCGGCCCGATGGAGGACCGCATTCGCGCCCATCCGCTGGTCAGCCAGGCGATGGTGGTCGGCGACGGCAGGCCGTTCGTCGCGGCGCTGGTGACCCTCGACCCCGAGGCGCTCGCCCGGTGGAGGGCCGAGCACGGCGCGGACGGTTCCGCTCCGGCCTCGCCCGGCGCCGACCCGGCGATCCTCGCCGAGGTGCAGAAAGCCGTGGACGAGGCCAACCGGACGGTCTCCAAGGCCGAGCAGATCAAGAAGTTCGCGGTGCTCGACGACGACATCACCGAGGAGAGCGGGCACCTGACGCCGACGCTCAAGATCAAGCGCGCCGCGGTGACGCGCGACTTCGCCGAGCGGATCGACTCCCTGTACGGCTGACGCCCGCCCGGGGCGGGAACCCGCACCCGCTCCGGTCACCCACCCCGGCCGCGCCCCGGTCACGCCCCGGCGACCGCCCGCGTGTCGGGGGGCGAGACCAGCAGGCGGGCGAACCTGTCGGTGACGAGGCTCCAGTCCCACTCCTGCCGGACCCACTCGCGCCCGCGCCCGCCCATCGCCCGCGCCGCCACCGGGTCCCGAAGCAGCCCGACGAGGGCCGCGGCGACCTCGGGCGGGGAGGTGCCGTCCACCAGCAGGCCGGTCTCGCCGGGCAGCACGGCGTCGGGCGCCCCGCCCGACAGGCCGGCCACCACGGGCAGCCCGCAGGCGGACGCCTCGAGATAGACGATGCCGAGCCCCTCGACGTCGATCCCGCCCAGCCGGGTACGGCACGGCATGGCGAAGACGTCCGCGGCGTCGAGGTGGGCGGGCAGGGCGGCCCACGGCACCGGGCCGACGAGCCTGACCGCGTCGCCCAGCGGCCGGGCCAGCCGCTCCAGCACCCCCCGGTACGGCCCGCCGCCCACGATCAGCAGCACGGCGCCGGGCACCGCCCGCAGAACCCGGGGCCAGGCCCGCAGCAGGACGTCCTGGCCCTTGCGGGGCACCAGCCGCGACAGGCAGACCACCACCGGCCGCTCCCCCAGCCCCAGGGCCGCCCGCACCCGCTCCCCGCCCGCGCCCGGCCGGAACAGCCGGGTGTCGACGCCGGGCGCGAGCCGTACCAGCCGGTCGCCGCGGATCACCTCCGCCAGCCGGCGCCTGGTGTACTCCCCCAGATAGGTCACCACGTCGGCGTGGGCGCCGATCCTGGCGAGCAGCCGGCGCGCGACGGGGACACCGGCCCAGGCCGCCTCGTGCCCGTGTGTGATCATCACGACGCGCCGCGCCCCGGCCTCCCGCACGTGCGGGGCGAGCAGGCCGAGTGGGGCCGCCGCACCGAAGACCACCGTCTCGCACGTGAACTCGGCGACCAGTTCCGCGGCCCTGCGGGCGACCGGCGGCAGGGGCAGCATCAGCGAGGTGGGGTGACGCACGACGGGGTAGGGCTGTCCGGCGTCGAAGTCGGCGCAGCCCGGCCAGCGCGGGGCGTAGACGACCACCGAGTCCGGCGGCCTGCACGCCGCCAGGCCGTGCACGAACGACTGGATCCCCCCGGCCCGGGGCGGGAAGTCGTTGGTGACGATCAGTGTGCGGCTCACGGTTCCCGCACACCGTTCAGCAGGGCCCAGGAACGTGCCATCGCGATGCGCTGCGGCGCCGTGGGGTGAGAGGCATAAATGAGGTACTCAATGAGATTGGGCGATAAATCAGAAATGTTGGTGACGGCCAGGCGCCGCTGCATGGCGGCGAACGTTCCCGGATCCCGCGTCAGGTCCAGCGCGTGGGCGTCGGCGCGGGCCTCGACGTGCCGGCCCACCAGGTTCTGCGCCGGCCCGGACAGGACCGCGGCCAGGGCCAGCACCCCCATGACCAGCCCAGCCGCCCCCGGATCGCCCGGCGAGACCGTCGCGGTGCGCCGCCGTACCGGGCCCGCCGAGACCACCAGATGGAGCAGACACGCCCCGCAGGCCGCGGCCAGGCCGCCGACGAGCGTGCCGTACAGCACGTCGGCGGCCTTGGCGTGACCCAGCTCGTGGGCCACCACCAGCTCGACCTGATCGGCGGGGGCCCGCAGCAGCGTGTCGTAGACCACGATCCTGCGGGTCGCGCCGAACCCGGAGACGTAGGCGTTGAGCGCGGTGGTCCGCCGGGAGGCGTCGGCGACGAGCACGTTCCCGACCGGCACGCCGTCCCGGGCGGCCATGGCGAGCAGATCGTCGCGGAGCGGGCCGGCGGGCATCGGCGTGAAGTCGTTGAAGATCGGCTCGATCACCACCGGGTAGGCGAAGGAGAGGGCCACGGTCAGTGTGAAGGCCCCGGCGGCGGCGGGAATCCACCAGCGGCGGTAACGGCGGGCCAGCGCCGTCACCGCGAGCACCATGAGCGACAGCAGGCCGGTCCTGACCGCGATGTTCTTGACCCGGTCGGCCGTCCACGCCGGCCAGGTCTGCGTGGACAGGCCGAACCCGCGCAGATGGGTCTCGGCCCACATCCCGAGCGGCCAGCGCAGGAGCTCCACCGCCGCCGTCAGCACCAGGACGCAGAGCAGCGCCCGCAGCCACCACGGCCCCCGCAGGCGGCCCGCCAGCCGCGCGCCCGCGGGGGTGGCCACCAGCACCCCCGCGGCGACCAGGGTCAGGCCGAGCGACAGGAAGGACGGCAGGGCGACCGCGGCGTCGAAGGACTCGGCCCGGGCGATCTGGGCCGGGGTGAAGTCACGGGCCGGATCCGGCGCGACGGGCGGGGCGCCGCCGGGCAGCGCCCGCCAGGGCGTGGCGAGCGCCACGACCGCCAGCGTGACCGCGCCGAGGACCACCAGCGCCCATCCCGCGCCCCGCGCCCCCCGGGGTGTGTCCGTCACCGTCGGCGTCATCCGAGCTCCCTCCGGAGGTGATCGCGCCAGGCGGCGGTGAACCGCTCCCGTGACAGGCCCAGCACGCTGCCCACATCGCTACCGTAGAGCCTCACCAGCGCCCGCTCGCCGAAGCGCTCCGCGACGTACCGGCAGGCGAGCCACGCCTCCTCGTAGGCCTGGGCCGCCCGCGGGGCGCCGGGGGCGAAGTCGGCGGGGCCCGGGAGCCGGGCGGGCAGCACACCCGCCCGCACCTCCCGCGCCAGCTCGGCGGCGGCCACGCCGGCCGCGACGCCCGTGCCGCGGTAGCCGACGTAGTCGGCGAAGCCCTCCGACAGCCACATCGGCACCCGGCCGCCCCGGGTCGCGCCGGTGGCCACGTGGGTGAGCTCATGAGCGATCACCACGTCCCGCCCCAGGGGGCTGAGCCGGGCGTAGCCCGCGGGCAGGACGATCACCCGGTCGGCGGTGGCCAGCGCCGCCAGGCCGCCGGTGGCGGCGGCCCCGGCGAGCGCCGCGGCCTCCGCGTCGGTGGCGGGGAACAGGACGACCGCGCGGACCGGCCCCCAGACCTCGCCGACGGTACGGCAGGCGCGGTCGGCCCTGGCCGCCAGGTCCCGCAGGACGGCGAGCGGGACGCGGTGACCGGCGACGAGGGAGCGCTCGCCCCAGACCACGGCGGTGGCGCCGGGCCACAGGTCGCCGGCACCCCCCGGCGCGGGCCGCGCCCCCGCCGCACCGGCGCCCACCAGCGCCAGCATCCCGGCGAGCACGGCACGGCGCCCCTTCGGGACGGACATGTGAGCCGATGCTACTGGACCGCCGCGCGGGGGCGGGGGGACGGCCCGGACGCGCCCCGGCGAAGCCCCTCGGTCGTGCCGCACGCGACGGCCCCGCCCCTTCCGCGCCGGAGGGACGGGGCCGTATCCCGCTGTCAGCCGCCGGGCCGTACCGCCCCGGCGAAGGAGGACCGGTAGTACCCCCTCAACGGGACGATCCGGACCGTCCTGCCGCTGCTCGGTGAGTGAACCATCCGGCCGTGGCCGACGTACATGCCCACATGGCCCTTGCCGTAGAAGAAGAGCAGGTCACCGGGGCGCAGTCTGCTCCAGGAGACCTTCTTCCTGACGGCGCGGTACTGGCTGTAGGTGACCCTGGGCAGGGGGACACCGGCCTTGCGCCATGAGTACTGGACAAGCCCGGAGCAGTCGAACGCGCCGGGACCGCTGGCTCCCCAGCGGTACGGAGAGCCGATCTGCCTCTTGGCCACGGAGACGGCCTTTCTGGCCCTCACCTTCTGCCGCGCGGCCCTGCTCATCCGAGCCTTCGCCGCCTTCGCCGTACGCTTGACGTGTGTCTTCGCCGTGTCCTTGACCTGGATCTCGCCGGTGCCCTGGATCTCGCCCTTGATCTGGATCTCGGCCGCGGTGTCCGTCGCCGCCCGTGCCGCCGCGGGGCCCAGTGTGATCGCTCCGGTTGAGGCGATCAGCGTGAGGGCGACCCCGCCGAGAGAAAAGCGGAAAAGGCGCGACAAACGGGAGTTACGCAGGGTGGTAGACAGGATTTCTCCTTGGGACTTCCACTGACGCCTACCGGGTTAGCTGACGGATTCGGGCTGGGAAGAAGCCCTACGACGGCAGATGCGTCGATTCACCCCTGGCCATACGTCGACGACCGCTGGTTCCCCGGCTCCGTGCCTCCTGGCTGCACGAATTCGGCAGGTCACCGCGAACGGGGGAGGTCCCCCCGGGGGACGGCGACCGACTGGATCTCTATAGGGGAAACCGACCTGGCGGGCCGGTCTTCGGCGCGACCGCATGGCTTGCCTGCCGCGACGCCAGAAGTTACCCCGAGATCACGGTTCGGCAAAGGCCCGGGAAAGTCCGAAGATCGAAAAAAAGTCGCTCATGTTTATGTAAGCCCTGCTCGGAGGCGGTTCCGCTATTCAAATATGACCCTCGTCACATTTTCAATCCTCTATCTCGAAAGCCCATCTCCTGTAACTTTCGTCACAAAAATGGGTAACCCTTCATGTTCCCCGTTCGCGCGCGCTAGGGCCGGTCCGGCCTTGCCGTGACGCCGATTGATCCGAGGAATCGCGGGCACGAGGAGCGACCGTGGGCAGCCCGAAATCGCCCGAGGCACCAGAAGCCATCCGAAAGCAGGGAAACGGACCGTTCCGGCTCCCCGGGAAACCTCAGGACCCCGCTTCGCGACGCCCCGCCCTCACCGGGGGCGGGCGGTCGGCCGCGCGAAAAGGGCCGGAGAGACGGATCGGACGGCCCTGAAGACCCGGAGAGGCAAAAAAAGGGGGGCCCGGCCGCGCGGCTAGGGACGGACGGCCCCGACCAGACGGCGCCCGTAGGACGACAGGGGGACGACCTTCACGACGTCCCCCGTCTGGGGAGCGTGGACGATCTTTCCACCGCCCGCGTAGAGGCTCACGTGCCCCAGGCCCTCGCTGAAGACGAGGTCACCGGCCTGCAACTCGCTCAAGGAGACCCGCCGGCTCGCCCCCCAGCTCCACTGCGCCCAGGTCGTGCGGGGCAGGGTGACGCCTCCGCTGCGCCAGGACGCCTGAACGAGGCCGGAGCAGTCCCAGCCGCCCGGCCCCGTGCCGCCGTACTGGTACGGCTTGCCGACCTGGGCGTAGGCGAAGCTGAGCGCGGCGCGGGCGTTGCCGGAGGCCGGGCCGTTGTACTGGATTCCCGAGCTGTTGGGATTACCGCTCCTGAAGGCGCCGAGGTCGCGCAGGAGCTTGGTCTGGGCCTTCACCATCCGGTCGGCCTTGGCCTTCTCCGCGGCCAGCTCGTCACGGACGTGGTCGGCCTCCCGCAGCGCCTCCGCGGCCTTGTCGCGATTGTCGCGCAGCGTCTTGTTGGCCTCTTCGAAGGCGTTCAGCGACTGGGCGTGGGAGGCCGACATCTGACCGACCGCGGCCAGGCCGCTCAGCAGCGTCCCGGGGTCGGGCCGGCCGACCATGCCGGCCCAGCCGGTCACGCTGCCGTTCTGGTAGGTGCTGACGGCCATCGTGACGAGTTCCTCGCGCAGCCCGGCGACCTTGGCGTTCTGGCGGTTGAGGTCGGCGTTGAGGGTCCGGTACCTCCCCCGGGCCTTCTTCCACCTCTCGGCGGCCTGGTTGTACCGTTCGACGATCTTGTCGGCCCGGTCGTTGAGCTTCTCCAGCTTCCTCTTGGCCTGGGCGACCGTCGGCTTGGGCTCGGCGAGGGCTCCCTGCCCCGGCAGCAGGACCAGAGCGAGGGCCAGCCCCGCGGCAAAAGGCATCCGAACGAACCCAACCGGCATACCAGCCACGGCCACGGCGCCGCCTCCCCATGCAAAGACCCGGGGGCAAATAGTACAGAATCAGTAAGGGATAGCTCACCTTTTTGGATGTTTTGTTCCATGCAAGGTCCCCGGCGCCCGAGAGGGCGCGCACGCTGGAACGATCTCCCTCACCGGGCGGCCCCACGGGCGGCCGAGGGCCGCCAGCGGCTCACGGGGACAGGCCGGGCGGGAAAGGGGCTCAGGCGCGCCCGAGACGGCGCAGGAGCAGCGCGGAGGGCACCGGCCGGGCGCCCATCCGGCGGACCGACTCGGCCACCTCCCGGTCGGAGGAGACGACCGCGATGGCGCGGCCCATGGGCTCGGCGCGGACGAGCTGGCGGATCAGGTCGTCGGCGATCTGGCCGGGGGCGCTGAACATCACCCGCACCCCCCGGGGGGCCGAGACCGGTACCGGGCCGTTCAGCTCGGCCCCGTCGAAGACGCAGGTCAGCTCGGTGCGTGTCTGCGCGTAGAGCGCGCCAAGGCCGGTGAGCAGGCGGGTGCGCTGGTCGGCGAGCGTGAGCGTGCCGTAACCGGTCTTGGTCACGTTGTAGCCGTCGACGATCAGGTGGATCTGCGGCAGGGCCAGCAGCTGGTCCAGCAGCGCCGGGTCGTCGTCGGCGAGCGCCCGGGCGGGCACCCCCTGCACGCCGGGCCTGCCGGGGGCGACCGAGAGCACCGAGTCGGCGGGCCGGTGGATGCCGGAGGGCAGCGCGAGCTCCCTGCGCAGCCCCGCCGCCGCGTCCTGAAGGGCGTCCAGCAGCATGCGGACCTTGGCGTCCTCCACGCTGCGGCCCTCGCGGGCGGCCCTGCGGGTGGCCTCCAGCTGCCGTTCGGCGTCGGCCAGACGCTCACGCAGGCGGCGTACCTCGCCCTCCCCCGCGCTTCCCGCCGCCGCGGCGGCGGCCCTGGCCTCCTGGGCGGCCTCCAGCGTCTCGGCGACCCGGACGTCGGCCGCCCTGACGCGCTCGCGGGCGTCGTGCAGCTTGCGGCGCAGGTCGGAGATCTCCGAGCGGGCCCCCCTGAGCTGCTCGCGCAGCCGGTCGATCTCCTCCTTCGCCGAACTCTTCTGGGCGGCCAGCTGCTCGCGCAGCCGGGTGAGCGTCTGCTCCTGGGCGGAGCCCTCGGCGGCGACGGCCGCCCGCTCCAGGTCCGCGCGGGCGCTCTCCACCATCGCGACCCACCCCGGGGGCCTGGTGAGGTAGGCCGCGGCGGCGACCAGGACGGGGTCGGCGGCCGGTGGAACGACACCGTCGGCGAGGCCGGCGACCAGCTCGGGCCAGCTCGCGTTCAGCGTCTCGGCGACCAGCTCGCGGAACTTCTTGTCGCTCTCCAGCTGCGCGGCGATCGAGGCGCCCCCCAGCCTGGCCCGCTTACGGGGGTCGAACCGGGCGACGCCCCTCAGCGGGGGAGGAACGGCGGCCACGGCCATCGACCCGAGAATCTGGGACGCCAGTTCCACGACATGTGAGCGAACCTGCTCGGGTAACGGACGAGACAGGCCCTCTCCGGCTGAACTCATCACGGCCCCTACTCGGATTGGTCTTCACGTCAAGGGTACGGGCTACCACGCCCCTCCCCCGACCTCGCCGAGGCCACGCCCCCTCACCGGCCGCGACGGTCACCGCGCCGCGCCGTGCGGCGGGCCCCGCGCCACGCCCCGGGGCGGGCCCCGAGGCGGTAAATGTCGGTGAGAACTCCTATGGTTCTGAGCCGTGGAGTACGCCGTGCAGGGAGCTCTCGACGAGTTGGGCACACCGCTCAGCGAGATCACGTTTGTCGTGTTCGACCTGGAGACCACGGGGGTCTCCGCGGGCGAGCACGCGATCACGGAGATCGGCGCGGTCAAGGTCCGGGGCGGTGAGGTCCTCGGCGAGTTCGGCTCCCTGGTCGACCCCGGGACACCCATCCCGCCGTTCATCTCGGTGCTGACCGGCATCACCGACGCCATGGTCGCGGCGGCCCCGAGGATCGGGGCGGTGCTGCCGTCCTTCCTGGAGTTCGCCCGGGGCTCCACGTTCGTCGCGCACAACGCCGGGTTCGACATGGGGTTCCTCAAGGCGGCCTGCGCGGCCCACGGTCACCCCCCTCCCGCCCACACGGTGGTCGACACCGTCGTCCTGGCCCGCAAGCTCCTGACGCGCGACGAGGTCCCCAACTGCAAACTGGCCACGCTGGCCCGGCTGTTCAGCCGGACCGAACCCTGCCACCGCGCGCTCGCCGACGCCCGCGCCACCGTGGACGTGCTCCACGCGCTGCTGGAGCGGGCGGGTTCCTTCGGCGTGCGGACCCTGGAGGAGCTCAAGGGGTTCGCCCGCGCGCCCACGGCCGAGCAGCGCCGCAAGCGGCACCTGGCCGACGCGGTGCCGGCCGCTCCGGGCGTCTACGTGTTCGAGGACGAGCGCGGCGACCCCCTCTACGTCGGCAAGAGCGTCAACCTCCGCACCCGCGTGCGCGGCTACTTCACCGCGAGCGAGACCCGCCCCCGGATCCGCGAGATGATCGGCGTCGCCGACCGGATCAGAACGATCGTCTGCGCGACCCCGCTGGAGGCGGAGGTCCGCGAGCTCAGGCTGATCGGCTCCGCCAAGCCGCGCTACAACCGCAGGTCGCGCTTCCCGGAGAAGATGGTCTGGCTCAAGCTCACCGACGAGCCCTTCCCCCGCCTGTCGATCGTGCGTGAGGTCAAGGGCGACGGCGCCGGCTATCTCGGCCCGTTCGGCAGCGCGCGCGCCGCCGACGACGCCCGCGCGGCCCTGCACGAGGCGATCCCGCTGCGGCGGTGTACCGAGCGGATCACCCCTCGCGCCGGCCGTCCGGCCTGCGCCCTCGCGGGCATCGGCAGATGCGGCGCCCCCTGCGAGGGCCGCCAGACCCCCGAGGAGTACGGCCTGCACGTCGCCGCCGCCCGCAGGGCGATGGAGCTGGACGCGGGCCCGGTCTTCTCCGCGATCGAGGCCCGGATGGAGCGTCTGGCCCTCGACCAGCGCTACGAGGAGGCCGCGGCCGACCGTGACCGGCTGGCCGCCTACATCCGTGTCTCGGCGCGCATGCAGCGGCTGTGGGCGCTGACCGCGATCCCCCAGATGGTCGCCGCGGCCCCGGTGGCCGAGGACGGCTGGGAGATCCACGTCGTCCGGCACGGCCGGCTGGCCTCGGCCGGGGTGATGTCCCGGGGCTCCCTGCCCGGCCCGTTCGTGGAGGCGCTGGTGTCCACCGCCGAGACCGTCGTCCCCGGCCCCGGCCCGGTCCCCGCCGCCGGCGCCGAGGAGACCGAGTGCGTGCTGCGCTGGCTGGAGGGCCCCGGTGTCCGCCTGGTCCGGGTGGACGGCACCTGGAGCATGCCCGTCGGCGGCGCCGGGCGGTTCAAGGAGCGCATCGAGCGGGCCTACCCGCCCCGCCGGCCGCACGATCGGCCCGAGGGCCGCCCACCTCGCCGGTGACACCCCGCTCCGCGCTGATAACGTCGGCGGAGCGAGGCAGCTCTCAACGAGGAGGACGTCGTGATCACCGCGATCGTGCACATCAACGCCGAGGTGGACCGGATCCCCGAGGTCGCCCAGGCGATCGCCGAGATCGACGGCGTGAGCGAGGTCTACTCCATCACCGGCGAGTACGACCTGATGGCCATGGTCCGCGTCTCCGCCTACGAGGAGATCGCCGAGATCGTCCCCGGCCGCCTGAACAAGGTCGCCGGCGTCCTGCACACCGAGACCCACATCGCCTTTCGCACCTACTCCCGGCACGACCTGGAGGCGGCCTTCTCGATCGGCCTCGGCGAGTCCGAGTAACGCGCCCGATCGGGGCACTCACCCGGCCGGGTGCGGGGCGGGGCGAGCCTCCCCCGTCGTGGGAAGCCGGGCCCGCACCGCGAACCCCCCGCCGGGCAGGGGACCGGACTCAACCGTCCCGCCGAACATCGCCACCCGCTCCCGGACGCCGAGGAGATCGCACCCGGCGGCGGGCGCGGGAGGGCCCTGGCCGTCGTCGCGTACCAGCACGTCCAGAAGACCGGGCCGCCAGCACAGGGTGACGTGGGCCGAGCGCGCCCGCGCGTGCCGCAGGGCGCTGCCGAGCGCCTCCTGGACGATCCGGTAGGCCGACAGCTCGAAGGCGAGGCCGATCTCGGCGGGGTGTCCCTCCTCGACCACCTCGACCCGCAGGCCCTCCCCGCGTACCCTCGCGACCAGGTCGCACAGGTCCGACAGCCGGGGCTGGGGGGTGCGGGTCCCCACGGGTCCGTCGCCGGGGTTCAGCAGGCTCAGCATGCGCTGGAGCTCAAGCAGCACCTGCCGGCCCGACTCCTCGGCCACCCGCAGGGTCTCGCGGGCCCGGGCGGGGTCCTTCTCCATGATCATCCGTCCGGCGCCGACGCCGAGGGTCATCATGCTGACCCCGTGGGCGACCACGTCGTGCAGTTCGTGGACGATGCGGGCGCGTTCCCTGGTGACGGCCGCGACGGCCAGCGCCTCCCGCTGCTCGGCGAGCACCGCGCCCTGCGCGCGCAGCCTCAGCAGAAGCGTCCGGCGCTCGCGAAAAAGCCACAGGGCGGCCAGGGAGACGCCCAGGACCGCGAGGAGGAGCAGGCCGGACGTTGCCCGCCCGGTCAGGAGGTCGACGCGCCACATGAGCGCAATCTAGGGCGGGGCCGCGGGCGGGGGCATCCCCTCACGGGCGGATCTTCCGTCCGTCCGTGAGGGGATCGGGGCGAGGTCACACGGGCTTCAGCGCCCGGCTGACCTCGACCCAGCGGTCGAGGGTGGTCTCGGCGGCGCCGGAGTCGACCGCCTGGGCGGCCCGGGTGTAGGCGGCTCCCATCGCGGCGTCGAGGTCGTCGCCCGCGCCGTCGAGGGAGACCAGCGCCGCGGCGGCGTTGAGCAGCACGGCGTCGCGGACCGGACCGGCCTTGCCGCCGACCAGGTCCCGTACGGCCTGCGCGTTGAACGCCACGTCCCCGCCGCGCAGCGCGTCCGGAGCCGCCCTGGGGACGTCGAGCACGGCCGGGTCGAAGACGGTCTTCCGGGCCTCGCCGTCCCGCACCACCCAGACCGTGGAGGTCGTGGCGGTGGTCAGCTCGTCGAGCCCGTCGTCGCCCCGGAAGACCAGGGCGGAGACCCCGCGCTCGGCGAACACCCCGGCGACCAGCGGGAGCATGCGGGTGTCGAAGACGCCGATCGCCTGGGCCTGCGGCCGGGCGGGGTTGGTCAGCGGGCCCAGGAAGTTGAAGACCGTCGGAACGCCGATCTCCGCGCGCGCCGGGCCGACGAAGCGCAGCGCCGGGTGGTAGAACGGCGCGAAGCAGAAGGCGATGCCCGCCTCCACCGCGATCCTGGCGGTCGCGGCGGGGGGCAGGTCGAGCACGACCCCGAGGTGCTCCAGCACGTCGGCGGCGCCGCAGGAGGAGGAGGCGGCCCGGTTGCCGTGCTTGACCACCCGCGCGCCCGCCGCGGAGGCCACGATCGCGGCCATGGTGGAGACGTTGACCGTGTGGGCGCGGTCGCCGCCGGTGCCGACGACGTCGACGACGGGACCCTCCACCGAAAGAGGGGTGGCCCGCCTGAGCATCGTGCGCGCCAGCCCGGCCACCTCCGCGACCGTCTCCCCCTTGGCGCGCAGCGCCACGGCGAAGCCGGCGATCTGCGCCGAGGTGGCCGCGCCCGACATGATCTCGTTCATCGCCCAGGCGGTCTCGTCGGCCGTCAGGTGTTCACCCGAGATCAGGGCCGACAGCAAGGCGGGCCAGGTGGTGCGCGGGTTCATGGAGGTCTCCAAGGAACGTCCCTACCGGGCGGTCAGGCGGGTGGAAAGGCGGCGGCGCATGAGGGTGGCGACGGTGTCGGCCAGGACCACCGGGTCGATCGGCTGCGGCACGACGGCCTCGGCCCGCGACCACTCGGCCAGCCAGCGGTCGTCGCGGCGGGCGATCAGCAGGCAGATCGGAGGGCAGTCGTACACCTCGTCCTTGGCCTGGCGGGCCACGCCCATTCCGCCGGCCGGCTGGGCCTCGGCGTCGAGCACGGCGACGTCGATCGCGCCGGAGTCGAAGTGCTGGACGACCTTCGCGTGGGTCGCGCACTCCACGATCTCGACGAAGGGCACGTCGGCGGCGGGGCGCCTGCCGATGGCCTGCCGCACCTTCTCGCGGGTGCTCGCGTCGTCGCTGTAGACGAGGACCCTCATCTTGTCGTCGGTGCTCACGGTGACGCTCACTATCGCTCGTCGATGTATGGTCACCTGGGATGGTACCGGTCTGTTCGCCTCCTGACCCAGGCCAGAGGCCACATGGAGCGATTTGCCGCATAGCCGCGGGTCAAAAGGGTGTTTGCCCCCCGTACTGGGGGGTCGTGCGGCGACCCGAGCGGCGGAGCCGCAATAATGCTGCCCGTGGCGACAGCATCCGCAACTCCAACGACGGCAGCGCACCTGTCCCGCCGACCTGACCTGGTCAGCGTCGGGACGATCGT
Source organism: Streptosporangium violaceochromogenes (assembly GCF_014654615.1). GTDB lineage: Bacteria > Actinomycetota > Actinomycetes > Streptosporangiales > Streptosporangiaceae > Streptosporangium > Streptosporangium violaceochromogenes. Next base: position 286,408 of record NZ_BNBB01000001.1, read on the forward strand.
CTGGCTGTCCTCTGAGCTCATGTTCTTCGCGGCGCTGTTCGCGATGTACTTCACCATCCGGTCGGTGAGCGTCGGCGAGGGTTTCCCCTGGCCGGAGGCTCATCTGAACGTCCAGTTCTCGTTGGTCAACACGATCATCCTGGTCCTGTCGAGTGTGACCTGCCAGCTTGGCGTGTGGGCGGCTGAGAAGGGCCAGGTCGCGAAGCTGCGTTTCTGGTACATCGTCAGCTTCCTCATGGGCGCCGTGTTCGTCGCCGGCCAGCTTTACGAGTACAGCCAGTTGGTCCACGAGGGGCACACCCTGTCGCACACCGCGTACGACTCGGTGTTCTACCTGACCACGGGCTTTCACGGCCTTCACGTGACCGGTGGACTGATCGCGTTCCTGTTCATGCTGGGACGCACGTACGCCGCGAAGCGCTTCACCCGTGAGCAGGCGACCAGCGCGATCGTCGTGTCCTACTACTGGCACTTCGTCGACGTGGTCTGGATCGGCCTTTTCGTAACCATCTATGGCATTCAATAAGGAATCGGGGATCTCTGTGAATAGGATCACCGCTGGGCGGCGGCATCCCCTCGCGAGATACGCCGTCCTGCTTCTTGCCCTGGGACTGGTGGGGGGCTTCTACACCCTCCTGGCCCCGTCGAGCGAGCGGGCCGACGCGGCCATCGCCTCCGGCAGGGCCGACGACGTCGCCGAGGGCAAGAAACTCTTCCAGCAGAGCTGCTCCAGCTGCCACGGTCTCAACGCCGAGGGCACCGCGCAGGGTCCGACCCTCGTGGGGGTCGGCGCGGCGGCGGTGGACTTCCAGGTCAGCAGTGGCCGTATGCCCCTGGCCAATCCCGGCGCGCAGGCTCCCCGCAAGCCTCCGGCGCCGTGGGTCAACGCCGACACCGTCAGGCAGCTTTCGGCTTATATCCAGTCTCTCGGTGGCGGCCCGACCGTGCCCACCGACGAGCAGGTCGACCCGGCCAAGGGTGACAAGGCGCGGGGCGGCGAGCTGTTTCGCGCGAACTGCATCCAGTGCCACAACTTCGTCGGCGCGGGCGGCGCCCTGACCCAGGGCAAGTACGCCCCGCCGCTGCACGAGGCCAGCCCGAAGCAGATCTACGAGGCCATGATCACCGGCCCGCAGGCCATGCCGGTGTTCAACGACAGCATCATCACCCCCGACGAGAAGCGCGACATGATCGCCTACATCGTGGGTGTGCGTGAGGAGCCCAACCCGGGCGGCGCGGGTCTCGGCCGCATCGGCCCGGTAACCGAGGGCCTGGTGGCCTGGATCGCGGGCATCAGCCTGCTCGTCCTCGCCGCCATCTGGATCACCGCGAAGAAGCGACAGGCCCACCAATGACTGACAACCACCACGACATCGACCAGCCCGAGGAACGCGTTCCCCGGCGCGTCATCGGCACCCCCTCCCCCGCCGCCGGCACCTCCCTGCTCGGCGCCGAGGAGCCCGCCGCCAAGGAGCTCACCGGCGTCCCCGGGGTGACCCCGCAGGACGAGAGGACCGCGAGGAAGGGCGAGAGGGCCGCCGCCCTCTGCTTCACCGTCACCCTGCTGGCCGGCATCGCCTTCATCGTCTCCTACGTGGTCTTCCAGGTCGGCGACCTGGAGACGACGAAGACCTCGACGCTCGCCCTGGGCAGCACGCTGGCCGTGGCGCTGCTGGCCCTGGCCGCGGGCATCGTGATCTGGGTTCGCATGATCATGCCCAAGTACAACCTGGTCCAGGAGCGCCACCCGATGGCCTCCGGCCCCGAGGCCAGGGAGTACGTCGCCGAGACCTTCCTGCAGGGGGCGGCCGAGAGCGGCATCACCAGGCACCCGCTGCTGCGCCGTACGCTGCTGCTGGCCGCCGCCCCGCTGGGCCTGGCCCCGCTGGTGCTCCTGCGGGACCTCGGCCCGTCCTACGCGAACTTCTCGGAGAAGCTGCGGCACACCGTCTGGGGTGAGAAGACCAAGGACGGCAAGCACCGCAGGCTCGTCGTCGAGGGCACCGGCGCGCCGATCCGCGCGGCGGACTTCAACTCCCCCGGCGGCATCCTGTCGGTCGTGCCCGAGGGCTACGAGCACGACCTCAACGCCCTGGCCAAGGCCACCCTGATCCTGATCAAGTTCCGGGCGGAGGAGATCAAGCCGGGGACGAACCTGAACTGGACGCACGACGGGATCGTCGCCTACTCCAAGATCTGCACGCACGTCGGCTGCCCCGCGGCCCTGTACGAGCAGAGCACGCATCACATCCTCTGCCCGTGCCACCAGTCGACCTTCGACGCCGCCGACGGCGCCAAGGTCATCTTCGGTCCGGCCGCCCGCCCTTTGCCTCAACTCCCGATCGCCGTGGATAATGAGGGGTACCTCGTGGCCACGGCCGACTTCGCCGTCCCGCCCGGTCCCAGCTTCTGGGAGCGCGGCGACGCGGAGGCCGAGGTCCGTGAGAACGGAGGCCACGCATGAGCACCGGAAACGTTCCGAAGCCCATAGCGAGCACGAGCAGCTTCCTGGACGACCGTCTCGGCGCGGGAAACTTCCTCAAGCGCAACCTGCGCAAGATCTTCCCCGACCACTGGTCGTTCCTGCTGGGCGAGATCGCGCTGTACTCGTTCATCATCCTGCTGCTGACCGGCACGTTCCTGACGTTCTTCTTCAAACCCTCCATGAGCCACGTCGCCTACGAGGGCTCCTACGAACCGCTCAAGGGCGTCATGATGTCCGAGGCGTACGCCTCGGCGCTGGGCATCAGCTTCGACGTCCGCGGCGGTCTGCTGATGCGGCAGATGCACCACTGGGCCGCCCTGCTGTTCGTGGCCGGCATGATGGTGCACGCGCTGCGGGTGTTCTTCACCGGCGCGTACCGCAAGCCGCGCGAGCTCAACTGGCTGATCGGCGTCGGGCTGCTGACGCTGGCCCTGCTGGAGGGTCTGACCGGCTACTCCCTGCCCGACGACCTGCTCTCCGGCGCCGGTCTGCGGATCACCGAGGGTGTGGCGATCTCGCTGCCGCTGGTCGGCACGTGGATCACCTTCTTCCTCTTCGGCGGTGAGTACCCCGGCGAGGACGTGATCTCACGGTTCTACTCGCTCCACATCCTGCTCATTCCGGGCATCCTCCTGGGGCTCATCTCCGCCCACATGATCCTGATGTGGGTGCAGAAGCACACCCAGATGCCGGGCAAGGGCAGGACGAACACCAACGTGGTGGGCGCCCCGTTCTACCCCGCCTTCATGGCCAAGGCCGGCGCGTACTTCATGTTCACCTTCGGAGTGATCGCGCTGCTGGGCACCTTCGCCCAGATCAACCCGATCTGGCTGTTCGGTCCCTACACGCCGGCGGACATCTCGGCGGGCTCCCAGCCCGACTTCTACATGGGCTTCCTGGAGGGCTCGCTCCGCCTGATGCCCGCGTGGGAGATCAACTTCCTGGGCTTCACGCTGCCGCTGAGCGTGCTGATCCCGGCGCTGGTCCCGATGGGCGTCATCATGACGGGCCTTGCCCTGTATCCCTTCGTCGAGCAGTGGGTCACCGGAGACCGCAGCGAGCACCACGTCGCCGACCGTCCCCGCAACAACCCGCACCGCACCTCGATCGGCATGTCGGCGATCACGTTCTACGGTGTGCTGTGGCTGCTGGGCGCGAACGACGAGATCGCCTCGATCTTCCACGTCTCGCTCAACTGGACGACCTACATCGGCCGGGTCCTGATCTTCCTCGGCCCGCTGGTGACCTACGTCATCACCTACCGGATCTGCCTGGGCCTGCAGCGCAGCGACGCCGCGGTGATCGGTCACGGCGTGGAGTCGGGCGTCATCAAGCGTCTGCCCCACGGTGAGTACATCGAGGTCCACGTGCCGCCGAACGAGGCCATCGAGGCCCACGTGCGGGGCAAGGCCGCGGTCCCGATGATCGCCGGAACCGAGACCGACGAGGACGGCATCCCGCCCAAGGGGATGCGCGGCCCGCTCGGCAGGCTCCGCGCCAAGATGAGCCGGGCCTACGGCGGCGAGAAGGTCGCGCTGGACGAGGGGCACGGGCACGGTCACGACGAGCACGCGGCGGTCGGGCCGGGCAAGGACGACAAGTCCCTCACCCGCTGACCACCCCCCGGCCGTCACGGGGCCCGGACACCCTTCGAGGTGTCCGGGCCCCGTCGCGTCACGGCCCCTCTCACGGCACTCTCCCCGCCTCACACCCCGGCCACACCCCGGCCACACGCCGCCAGGAGCGCTCCAGCCGCCCAGAGCCCCGGAAGGAGGCAAGGGTTCCAGGAGGACGGCCACGGAGGCCCTCAGAAGCCCGCTCAGGGCCGCCGGGGCCCCGGGCAGCCGCAGGGGGTGCTCACCTGCCGGCGGCTACCGGTGCCGAGTCTGCCCAACGACGACCCGCCGGCTCTCATGAGACCGGGGAAGCCCGGCGGTCTCCGAAGGAGAAGGGGGAGCCCCTCAGAGGGAGTCGGTGGTGAAGTACTTGACGCTGCTCCAGCGAAGCCACTGCTTCCAGTTCTCCTGCCAGTGGCCCCAGCCGTTGGTGGGCTCCAGTTCGCGGGGCGTGCCGGTGATGATGATCGGATCGCCGATCAGCGTGTTGTCGAGGAACCAGACGGCGTTGGACGGGCTGATGTTGACGCATCCGTGGCTCACGTTGGAGTAGCCCTGTGAGCCGACCGACCACGGGGCGCTGTGGACGTACTCGCCGCTGTTGGAGATGCGGACGGTGTTGTAGACGGTCATCTGGTAGTAACCGGGCGAGCCGGGCCCGATGCCGGGCGAGGTCATGACGGTGACGGGCTCCCGGGACATGGCCAGGTGGACCCCGCTGGTCGTGTGGTACTTCCAGACGCCGCCCTGGCCCGCGCTCATGGGGATCTGCCGGACGACCTTGCCGTCGCGCCGGACGGTCAGATGGTGGCTGAGGGTGCTTCCCCTGGTGATCTGGGAGCGGCCGATCTTGAAGTGGATGTTCCGGTTCTGCTTGCCGTACAGGCCCTTGCCTCCCCGGACGCCCGCGAGGTGCGCCTCGACCCTGACCTTGGTACGGGCCGGCCAGAAGGTCTTGGGGCGGAAGTGGATGGTCTTGTCGTCGAACCAGTGCCACGCGCCGAGTACCGGCTTGGAGGTGCGGACGCGCAGGTTCCGCTCGACCGAGACGCGGTCGGCGATGGGCTGGTCGAAGGTGATCATGACCGGCATGCCGACCCCGACGGTGAGCCCCGTCATCTCCTTGTCCGGCAGGATCTCCTTGATCGTGAAGCTCTTGTCGGCCTTGACCGTGGAGAAGGAGGTCTTCGTCTCGGTGGCCTTGCCCACCGGGTTCACGGCCACCGCGGTGACCTCGTAGGAGTCGCCGGGCAGGGCCGTCCCCCTGCTGCGCCACTGGGTGCCGTCCGCGCTCAGCACGCCCGCCAGGGCGCTCTTGCGGCCCTTCACGGTGACGCTCTTGAGCGTCCCGCCCCGGGCCGCGACCACGACGGTCGCGCCGGTCGGCACGTTGCCGGACCTGTCGAGCGGGACGACGCTGACGGCGGCGTCGGGGAGCTGCCCCCCGCCCTCCGCCCCGGTCCCCCGCGCCGCGGTGGGAGGACCGGCCGCACACGAGGTCGCCAGCACCAGCGCCAGTAGCCCGGCCCCCTGAATCGAACCGCGCATCGCCTGCCCCACGTGTACTCCCCTGTTCAGGACCGTTCTACTGATCCTGTTATTACCCGGAGTAAGCGAAGCACCACATATGACAACCGCCCCGGGTGCCCAACAAACACCAAAAAACGGGCCACGGAAGTCTCCGTGGCCCGCTTTCGGGGCGAGGCGGCGATCGGGGCGGGCCCGGCCGGCGCCTCGGGGGTCAGTGCGAGAAGTGCCCCCGGTAGTACTCGAAGACGAACCCGATCATGCTCATGATGACCGCGAAGACGCCGATCAGGAACAGCCACCAGCCGATGACCAGACCGACCGCGGCCAGCGAGACGGCCAGGCAGACGAACAGCGGCCACCAGCTGTGCGGGCTGAAGAAGCCGAGCTCCCCGGCGCCCTCGCTGATCTCCCCCTGCTTGTCGTCCTCCGGCTGGTCGCCGATGCGGCGGGCCGTGTACATCAGGTAGTAGCCGATCATGAAGGCGAAGCCCACCGAGATGGCCATCGCCGTCGTGCCGACCGGCTCCCTGGACCAGAACCAGTACACGACGTCCACCGCCGCGAAGAAGGCGCCGCAGAGAATGAACAGCCAGCCTTGGACCTTCATCGGATCTCCTCCAGCTCACGGGGGGCCGGGACGGCGTGCGGGTACCTCAGGTCGAAGGCCGGGCGCTCGGACCTGATGCGCGGCAGCGAGGTGAAGTTGTGCCGCGGCGGCGGGCAGGAGGTGGCCCACTCCAGGGAGTTGCCGTAGCCCCAGGGGTCGTCCACCGTCACCTTCGGCGCCTTCTTGTGGGTCACCCACACGTTGTAGAGGAACGGCAGCGTGGAGGCGCCGAGCAGGAAGGCCCCGACCGAGGAGATCATGTTCAGGCCGGTGAAGCCGTCGATCGCGCTGTAGTCGGCGTAGCGGCGCGGGAAGCCCTCGGCACCGAGCCAGTGCTGGACGAGGAAGGTGGTGTGGAAGCCGATGAACAGCGTCCAGAAGTGCACCTTGCCCAGGGTGTCGTTGAGCATCTTTCCGGTGAACTTGGGCCACCAGAAGTAGAAGCCCGCGAACATCGCGAACACCACGGTGCCGAAGACGACGTAGTGGAAGTGGGCCACCACGAAGTAGGAGTCGGCCACCTGGAAGTCGAGCGGCGGCGAGGCCAGGATGACACCCGTCAGCCCGCCGAACAGGAAGGTCACCAGGAAGCCGACCGAGAACAGCATCGGCGACTCGAACGACAGGTGACCGCGCCACATCGTGCCGATCCAGTTGAAGAACTTCACCCCGGTCGGCACCGCGATGAGGAACGTCATGAACGAGAAGAACGGCAGGAGCACCTTGCCCGTCGGGTACATGTGGTGGGCCCACACGGTGATCGACAGACCGGCGATGGCGATGGTCGCCCCGACCAGGCCGATGTAGCCGAAGAGCGGCTTGCGGCTGAAGACCGGCAGGACCTCGGTGACGATGCCGAAGAACGGCAGCGCGATGATGTACACCTCGGGATGGCCGAAGAACCAGAACAGGTGCTGCCAGAGCATCGCGCCGCCGGTGGCCGGGTCGAAGATGTGCGCGCCCAGCTTGCGGTCGGCCTCCAGGGCCAGCAGCGCGGCGGCCAGCACCGGGAAGGCCATCAGCACCAGGATCGAGGTGAGCAGGACGTTCCAGGTGAACATCGACATGCGGAACATCGTCATGCCGGGCGCCCGCATGCAGACGATCGTGGTGACGAAGTTGACCGAGCCGAGGATCGTCCCGAGTCCGGACATCGCCAGGCCCACGATCCACAGGTCGCCGCCGATGCCGGGCGAGCTGATCGCGTTCGACAGCGGGGTGTAGGCGAACCAGCCGAAGCTGGCGGCGCCGCCCGGGGTGATGAAGCCCGACAGGGCGATGAGGCTGCCGAAGGTGAACAGCCAGTAGCTCACCATGTTCAGCCGCGGGAAGGCGACGTCGGGGGCGCCGATCTGCAGCGGCATGAGCTCGTTGGCGAAGCCGGCGAACAGCGGCGTGGCGAACATCAGCAGCATGACCGTGCCGTGCATGGTGAACAGCTGGTTGAACTGCTCGTTGGTGGTGAGCTGCAGGCCCGGCTGCGCCAGCTCGGCCCTCATGATCAGCGCCATGACGCCGCCGATCAGGAAGAACACGAAAGACGTGATCAGATAGAGGTGTCCGATGATCTTGTGATCGGTGGACGTGAGCCACTTCACGATGACCGTCCCCTTGTGGGGTGACACCGATCCGGAGGAGATGGGCTCGTTAAGTGCGGTCACTGGGCACCCGCCTGACTAGCGATGTACTGGTCGAACTCGGCCTGGGGAACGAGCTTCACCGAGAAGAGCATCCGGCTGTGGTCCACACCGCACAGCTCGGCGCAGCGGCCGGCGTAGACGGCGGGCTTGTTCAGCGTCTCCACCTCGAACCGGTTCTCCACGCCCGGGATGACGTCACGCTTGAAGTGGAAGGAGGGCACCCAGAACGAGTGGATGACGTCGGGCGAGACGAGGTCGAACTCCACCTTCTTGCCGACGGGCAGGACGAGCTGCGGCCCCTGGGTGTACTCGCTGACGGGCTTGCCGACGACCTCGACCTTCTTGCCGTTGTAGTCGGTCGTGAAGCGCCAGCTCCACTGGAAGCCCTCGACCTTCACCTTCACGTCGGCCTGACCGGAGATCGTGTTGATGTAGTTCTGGTCACGGGCGGTGAAGAAGAAGAAAACGCCGACCATGATGATCGGCACAACCGTGTAGAGGATCTCGATCGGGAGGTTGTAGCGCACCTGGGGCGGCAGCTCCTCCTTGGAGTTCTTCCTCTTGCGGTGGAATGCCACAGACCACAGGATCAGGCCCCACACGACCAGACCGGTGGCGAGAGCCGCGATCCAGGAGCCGTTCCACAGAGTCTGAACGGTCTCGGCCTGCTTGGTGATGCTCACGGGCATGCCGCCACGGGACCACTCTTCGGCACTGCACGCCGTCGCCAAGACCAGCGGCAGCGCCAGAGCGGCAGCGCGTGGCCCCCGGCGGCGGGCCAACGGACGCCGTGCGGAACGGCGGGTCGGACTCACGGATCGCCTACCCCACAGATGAAGCCCAAGAGTCGCTCCTGGGCGGTCGTTTGTTCATGTTCACAACTCGTAGCTCACAGCTTTACGCTGGGGGACACATTAGCGCGGACCGCCCCTGCCCCCCTGCGCAGCCCCCGATTGCGCCGCGTGTGATGCGACGATTGGGACGTGACGTACTTCGACGCGGCTTCCACCGAGCCGCTGCACCCTCAGGCGCGCGAGGCTCTGATCGCGGCGCTCGACGTCGGCTGGGCCGACCCGGCGAGGCTGTACGGCCCCGCCCGCCGGGCAAGGATGTTACTGGAACAGGCCCGTACCGAGGTGGCCGAAGTGCTTGGGGCGCGGCCGGACGAGGTGGCCTTCACCGCCTCCGGAACGCAGGCCGTGCACCTGGGGGTGCTCGGCACCCTGCACGGGCGGCGCCGGGCGGGGCGGCGCCTGGTGACCTCCGCGGTCGAGCACTCCAGCGTGCTGCACGCCGCCGGGATCCACGAGCGTGACGGAGGTTCGGTCGAGACGGTCGGCGTCGGCCGTACGGGGGCGGTGGACCCCGCGGCGTTCCGGGAGGCGGTCCTGGCCGGCGGTACGGCCCTGGCCTGCCTGCAGAGCGCCAATCACGAGGTGGGAACGCTCCAGCCGGTCGCCGAGGCCGCCGCGGCGTGCGCCGAGGCCGGGGTGCCGCTGCTGGTGGACGCCGCGCAGACCGCGGGCCGGACGCCCCTGCCGAAAGGCTGGTCGGTGCTGACGGCGAGCGCGCACAAGTGGGGCGGCCCTGCGGGGGTCGGCGTTCTGGTGATCCGCAAGGGCACCCGCTGGCGCAGCCCGCTTCCCGAGGACGAGCGCGAGCGCCGCCGTGTCCCGGGCTTTGAGAACGTTCCGGCGATCGTCGCCTCGGCCGCCGCGCTGCGGGCCCTGGCCGCCGAGTCGGCCAGGGAGTCGGCACGGCTGTCGGCCCTGGTGGACCGGATCCGCGCCGAGGTCCCCCGGCTCGTACCCGATGTGGAGGTCATCGGCGACCCCGTCGCACGGGCTCCGCATATTGTCACCTTTTCGTGCCTTTACGTGGAAGGCGACGTTTTACTGACGGAGCTCGACAAGGCGGGGGTCGCGGTGTCGTCCGGCAGCTCCTGCACGGCCAGTACGCTTCGTCCGTCGCACGTTTTGGAAGCCATGGGGGTGCTTACGCATGGGAACGTCCGGGTATCGCTGCCCCAGGGGACATCGGCCGGCGACGTCGACCATCTCCTCACCGTCCTGCCGGACATCGTGAGAAGGATTCGCGAGGATGCGGGGATAAGATCGTGACAAGGACTCGGAGAGTGAACACCTGATGACGTCCACGCGGGCCACCGCTGAGGAAGCGACCCAGCCTCCGGCGTTGACCATCGACGCGTTGGGCAAGAAGTGCCCGATCCCCATCATCATGCTCGCCGAGCAGATCAACCGGGTTCCGCGCAACGCGATCATCTCGGTCCTGGCCGACGACCCGGCCGCGTTCACCGACATCCCGGCCTGGTGCCGGCTCAAGTCCCACCACCACGTGGCGAGCCACGAGCTTCCCCAGGGCGGCTGGGCCATCCACGTGCGGCGTAACTACTGACCCGCGGGTCCCGGGGGCGCGGCACGCACCCCCGGGCGTCACGGCACGGGTCTTTCCGGTCGCTCAGGGGTGGTGGCACCTGACGAAACCGGCCACCTCCTCGGCGGCGGCGGCACCGTAGGCGGCGGCGAAACGGTCCAGGAAGACCTGCCGGCCGAGCTCGTACTCCTGACAGCCGACCCGCTCCAGGACATGGGTGGCGGTGAGGTTGCCGATCTGGCCGCATCGTTCCAGCGGCAGGCCCCAGGCGACGCCCGAAAGGAAGCCGGAGCGGAAGGCGTCCCCCACGCCGGTGGGGTCGGCCTTGCCCAGCTCGGGGGCCGGGGAGACGTGGAGGGACGGCTCACCCTTACGGTCGATCACGGCGCCCTTGGGGCCGAGCGTTGTGACGCGGACGCCGACCCGGTCGAGGGTCTCCTCGTCGGACCAGCCGGTCTTCTGCTCGATCAGGCCCTTTTCGTAGTCGTTGCTGAACAGGTAGGCGGCGCCGTCGATCAGCCGCCGGATCTCCTCGCCCGGCATGCGGGCGAGCTGCTGGGAGGGGTCGGCCGCGAACGGGATGCCCCGGCCCCGGGCCTCGTCGGTGTGCCGGAGCATCGCCTCGGGGTCGTTGGGGCTGACCAGGACGAGGTCCAGGCCGCCGAGCCGTTCGGCGATCGGGCCGAGCTCGATCAGCCGGGCCTCGGCCATCGCGCCGGTGTAGAAGGACGCGATCTGGTTGTGGTTCTCGTCGGTGGTGCACAGGAACCGGGCCGTGTGGTGGACCTCGGAGGTGTGCACGGAGTCGCAGTCGACGCCGTGCCGCTCCAGCCAGGAGCGGTAGTCGGCGAAGTCGGCGCCGACCGCGCCGACCAGGACGGGCCGCAGCCCCAGGCAGCCCATGCCGAAGGCGATGTTGGCCGCGCAGCCGCCACGGCGGATCTGCAGGTCGTCGACGAGGAACGACAGGGAGACCCGGTCGAGCTGGTCGGCGATGAGCTGGTCGCCGAAGCGCCCCGGGAAAATCATCAGGTGATCGGTCGCGATTGAGCCGGTGACGGCGATGCGCACGGGGTTCTTTCTCCTCGTTGTCAGCATCTACGGAAACGATGGGAGTGAAGCCCCGCAAGGATACGTGACCACGCCGGAGAGCGGTGTCCCGGACGCGCGAGGACCCCGTGGCGGCGGGACCTCCCGCCGCCACGGGGTCACCCGGCGGGCCGGACCCCGTCCGCCGCCCGCACCGGACCGTGCGGACCGGTCAGTTGAACGAGTCGCCGCAGGCGCAGGAGCCGGTGGCGTTGGGGTTGTCGATCGTGAAGCCCTGCTTCTCGATCGTGTCGACGAAGTCGATCGTGGCCCCCACGAGGTACGGCGCGCTCATGCGGTCGGTGACCACTCCGACACCGTTGAAGTCCGTGACGACGTCGCCGTCCATGGAGCGATCGTCGAAGAAGAGCTGGTAGCGCAGGCCCGAGCAGCCACCGGGCTGCACGGCCACGCGCAACTGCAGGCCCTCCTCGCCCTGCTGCTCCAGCAGGCTCTTGACCTTGGCCGCGGCCGCGTCACTGAGGATCAGGCCCTGCGCCGTGGTCTCGCTGCTCTCAACCGACATGTGGTGACTCCCGCGTCTGCGTCAGCCGCTCGCCTGGAACGGCTGTCTGTTGGTGACGTCCTTCTTAGACGCTACCAACACGTGCCGGAGGCTACACATTCCTGAGTTCACGGCTGCCCCCTCCCCCGGAATAAAAGCCCCCAAAGCGTGTGTCATCATTAGTCGTCAGTTCGACGATAAGGGGGTGTGGCCGTGACGACCACCCAGACCGGGCTTCCGCTTTTCGTCCTCGGCAGGGGGACCGACCCGCACAGTGAGCGCGGGGTCGACTGTCCCGGCGAGTTGCCGGCCGCCTCCGACCCCGCGCTCGTGGAACGCGCCAGGGCGGCCAAGGCGGCGCTCGGCGACCGCGTCTTCGTCCTGGGCCACCACTACCAGCGCGACGAGGTCATCCAGTTCGCCGACGTGACCGGCGACTCGTTCAAGCTCGCCCGGGAGGCGGCGGCGCGGCCGGACGCCGAGTACATCGTCTTCTGCGGCGTGCACTTCATGGCCGAGTCGGCCGACATCCTCACAGGCGACGCCCAGAAGGTCGTGCTGCCGGACCTCGCGGCCGGATGCTCGATGGCCGACATGGCCACGTTCGACCAGGTGGAGGAGTGCTGGGAGGCGCTGGAGGACGCCGGGATCGCCGAGGTCACCGTCCCGGTCACCTACATGAACTCAAGCGCCGACATCAAGGCGTTCTGCGGGCGCAACGGCGGCGCCGTGTGCACCTCCTCCAACGCCGGGCGCGCCTTGGACTGGGCCTTCTCCCGGGGCGAGAAGGTGCTGTTCCTGCCCGACCAGCACCTGGGACGCAACACCGCGGTGCTGGAGCTGGGGCTGTCACCGGACGACTGCGTGGTGTACAACCCCCACCGGCCGGGCGGCGGGCTGACTCCCGAACGGCTGCGCGACGCCAAGATGATCCTGTGGCGGGGGCACTGCTCGGTGCACGGCCGCTTCACGGCCGAGTGCGTGGACGACGTCCGCGAGCGGATCCCCGGTGTCAACGTGCTGGTCCACCCCGAGTGCCGGCACGAGGTCGTGACCAAGGCCGACCACGTCGGCTCGACCGAGTACATCATCAAGAAGCTCCAGCAGGCCCCGGCCGGATCGTCCTGGGCGGTGGGCACCGAGCTCAACCTGGTCAAACGGCTCGGGCAGATGTTCCCCGACAAGAACGTGACGTTCCTCGACAAGACCGTCTGCTACTGCTCGACGATGAACCGGATCGACCTGCCGCACCTGGTGTGGGCGCTTGAGTCCCTCGCGGCCGGCCAGGTCGTCAACCGGATCACCGTGGACGAGGACACCGCCCACTGGGCCAGGGTGGCCCTGGACCGCATGCTCGCCCTTCCCTGACGGGGTCTTCGGCCCCGCGCGGCGGACGCGCCGCGCGGGGCCCACCGAGGGGGACCCGGCGAAGGCCCGGGAAAGACCCGGCGAGGCGCCCGGCGGGAGCGCGGGAACCCGGCGGGGCCCACCGGACGCCGCCCCGGGGCCTCACGGGGCGGGGGCCGTCATCGCAGCTCGTAGACCACCCGGACGGTGACCGAGACCGCCTGCCGGCCGGGGCTGATCGACGCCTTGTCGGCCATCAGCCCGGCGCCGTAGGCCATCGGCCTGGGCGGCGTGACGCCCTCCTCGCCGATCGTCACCACCGCGCCCAGCACGCGGCCGGAGAGCCGGGCGTACTGCTCGGCCCTGGCCCTGGCGTCCTTGAACGCCGCCTTCCGGGCGGCCACGAGCACCTCGCGGTTGTCGGACACCTCGAAGGAGATCCCGTTGAGCCGGACCTCCTCCCCCACCGCCGCGGCGGCGTCGATCACCCTGTCGGCGGCCTCGATGTCGCGGACCACGGCCTCCACGCCCTGGACCGCCCGGTAGCCGGAGACCTTGGGGTGGTTGTCGTACTCCGGGCCGAGGGACAGCTCGCTGGTCTGCAGGTCCCTGGCGTCGATCCCGGCCGCCAGCAGCGCCGCGGTCAGCCGGGCCGCGGCGCCGCGGGCGTCGGCGAACGCCTGCCCCGCCGCGGGACGACGCACCTCGACGCCGGCGCTCAGGCGCATGACGTCGGGCTTGGCGGACAGGGAGCCCTCCCCCACGACCGTCACCCGGGACTGTCCTTCGTCCACGATCACCTCCGTGAGGCGGGACCCTGAGTCGGCGAACGCGGCCCCGCCGAACATCACGGCGGTGACCAGGGCGGTCGCGGCCACGGTATGAGACATCTTGATCATAGGCCCATGGCACCACGGCGCGGGGGCCGCCCCGGGGAGGCGCCGCCGCGCCCTGCCGTGTCTTGAATCCGGCGCCCTCCCCATGACCGGAGGCGGAGGGTTCCGCCCCCGAGCCGGCGGACGGCGCCCTTTCCCCCGGCTCCCCCGGCTCCCCCGGCTCCCTCAGCCGGAGCGGGTGAAGCGCATGAACTGCTTCTCGTACTCCTTGGCGTCGGTCGTGGTGGCGAGCACCCGCTTCACCCTTCCCTGAAAGTCGATCACCACGGCCTCGTAGCCGGCGCCCTTGCGCCGCCAGCCCGCGATGTGCGCGTCGTCGTACCAGCCGATGAGCCGCTCGGTCGCGAAGGGGATCCTGTGGCGGGCCTCGGCGTCGGCGGCGGTGGACCAGACGCAGATCTCCTTCTCCGTCCCCTTGCAGTAGGTCATCAGGAGGGTGCCGGAGGGGGAGATGTCGTCACCCTCCACCGTGACGGGGGTGCCCACGTCGAGCAGGGTCTGCAGGACGGTGCCCCGCAGGTCGTAGAACCGGATGCGCTGGGTCGTGCCGGTGAGCGCCCAGGTGCCGACCGCCCGGCCGTCGCCCCTCCAGAAGTAGCTCCACTTGCCGGCGTCCTTCTCCTTGACCCGGACGATCCTGGCCTTCTTCGTGGCGACGTCGATGACCGCGTAGCCGTACTCCTTGCTGATGTCACCCACCGCCTCGTACAGCGTCACCAGGCCGCGCCTGCCGTCCGGGGACCACTGCGGCAGGGTGGGGTAGACCGGCGCCTTGGTGGTCCTGATCCGGCTCACCGCGCCGGACCCGCGGTCGATGACCGAGACGACGGCGTAGCTGTCGTCGTCGTAGACCCTGTCGGTGGCCAGCGCGTGGGTGCCGGAGGCGTTCACCGTGTACTGGAAGTACTTGTCGTTCTTGGCGAAGGCGCCGGCGGCGGAGCGGACGTAGAGGGTCTTGTCCCAGTCGAGGCTGTAGGAGGTCAGCCTGATCGGGTCGGCGTCGCTTTCGTGGAGGCTGGTGGAGGTGCCCGGCAGCCTGACCGTCCTGGTCGCCGGCGGCGGCTCGGAGACGGCGGGGGTGGGCGTGGCGCTCCGGTCCCACGTGGGCGTGGGGGTCTGCCGGCCGGTGGCGACCCCTCCGCCGGACCTGTCGCTCAGCGCCACCACCGCGATTCCCCCGGCCGCGACGAGCACGACCAGGAGTCCCACGCCGACCGCCACCCAGACGCCGCGCCCCCGCCCGCCACGGGGCCCGCCGTGGGACCCGGGGTACGGCGCGGGCCCCGCGGGCCGTCCCATGGGCGACCCCGCGGACGGGCCCGGGGACGGGTAGGTGGGCGTGGGCGGCCCCGGGGACGGGTAGGTCGGCGGGCCGCCGTAGCCCCGTGCCGGGTGCGCCCCCGCCTGGGGCGGATGCGCCGGCCCCCCCTGCCACGGGCGGCCGTCCCACCCCGCTCCCCCGTCCTGGTAGGCCCGCGTCGGCGGGCCCGCGGGCGGGTGGGAGGGCGGCACCGGCCCGGCGTCGTGGAACCCCGCCTGCCCGCCGGGACCGGCCCCCTGCGGATACCCCACCGGGCCGTATCCCCGGGAGAAAGACCCCTGCGGGGCGGGAGGCGGAGGGGGGCCGCCGGGGCCGGTCCGCTGCGCGGCGGCGGCCGAGCCCTCGGCGAGGATGCCCCGGGGCGGGGCGGGCGCCTGCGCGCCGGGCGCGCCCCCGGCGTGACCCAGCAGCCGCAGCAGGGCGTCCCCCGCCGAGGGGCGCCGCGCCGCGTCCTTGGACAGGCACTGCCCGACCAGCTCCCGCAGCGCCGGATCGGCGATCGCCCGAAGGTCGGGCTCCATGTTCATGATCCGGTTGAAGATCGCGGGCAGGCTGTCGGTGCCGAACGGCGGGCTACCGGTCGCCGCGAAGACCATCGTGCAGCCCCAGGCGAACATGTCGGCGGGCGACCCGGCGTTCTCCCCCGCCAGTTGCTCGGGGGTCATGTAGGAGGGGGTGCCGATCGCGGTGGCGGTCAGCGTGGAGGTCCGGTCGAGCGCCTTGGCGATGCCGAAGTCGATCACGCGGGGACCGTCGGAGGCGAGCAGCACGTTGGAGGGTTTGAAATCCCGGTGCACGATCCCCGCCTGGTGGATCGCGACGAGCGCGGTCACGGTGCCGATCGCCAGCCGGTGCAGCGCGGAGCCCTCGCGCGGCCCCTCGGCGGCCACCACCTCGGCCAGCGTCGGGCCGTCGATGTACTCGCTGACGATGTACGGGCGATGCCGGTCGACGCCGGTGTCGATCACCGCGGCGGTGCAGAACGGCGCGACCCGCTGGGTCGTGCTGACCTCCCGGACGAAACGTTCCAGCGCCTCCCCGTCCTGGGCCAGGTCGGCGCGGAGCAGCTTGACCGCGACCCGGGCACCCGTGGGGGACACGCCGAGATAGACCGTCCCCTGGCCGCCCTCGCCGAGCCGCGCCGTGAGCTGGTACTCCCGCACCTGCTCGGGATCCCCCGGACGCAAGGACGCAAGGTCCGGCATACCCATACCCTCCCTTTAGGGACTTTTTCCGTTCCATTGTGAGGGCAACAGGTCACGACAGATGCATCAACCGTTCGCCGGTTCTCAGTGAGTACCGGCGAGCCGCCCACCCCGCACGACGGAAGAAACCCGACAAACCCTGATGATCACTGAAGAACAGCCAGACAGCTCAACCCCCCGGACCGGGCAGACCGAAAACGCTACGACGGCCGTGTCCCCGGCCGTCCGTCGCGGAGGCCGCCGAGCGCCCCGACCGCCCAGGCGATCACCTCTGGGCGCTCGACCTGGATCTCGTGCCCGACACCGGGAAGGGAGACCAGCCGGGCGCGCAGGAGCCCGGCGAGGTGACGGTGGCAGGGGTCCGCGGAGCCGGCGCTCAGGATGAGCACGGGGACGTCCGGCAGGGGGTGGCGCGCGCGCAGATCGGCGAGGTCGGCGACCATGTCCGGATAGGCGAGCCACTCGGCCAGCGCCGCGGCCAGGACCCGGCCCCTGCCGTACACCCCGCGGGCCCGCCGGTGCGCCCCCATGACCAGCCGGTGGGCCAGGGGCAGCGACAGGCGGGCGAGGACGGCGGCGCCGGACGTCCGGCCCCAGGAGGGAAGGGCGCGCTGCACGGCGCGCACGGCCGCCGCGCGCAGCCTCCCCCGGGGCCGCGGGGCGCGCTCGCAGGAGGGATCGGCCAGGACCAGCCCGGCCACCCGGGCGGGATGGAGCCTGGCGAACGCCTCGGCGTGCAGGCCACCGGCCGAGTGCCCCACCACGATCACCGGCGACGGCCCGGCCAGCGCGGCGATCCGCGCGGCCTCCGCGCGGAGCGTGGGCGGCGCGAGGTGGCCGGAGCTGAGCCCCAGCCCCGGCCGGTCGAAGCGGATCACCGTGTGATCCCCGCTCAGGGCGGCGGCGACCCCGTCCCAGTGGAACCAGGCGCCGGCCATCCCGGCGCAGATCAGCACGGGCGGGGCACCGGCCCCCTCCACCAGGACGTGCGTCCGGTGCGGGACCGGTGCCGGGCGCTCCCGCCACAGCGCCGCCCCCAGCAGCATGAGCCAGAGCGTGACGACCCCGACCTGCAGGCGCTGGGCGACCCCCACCGGCCCGCCGGTCACCACGAGGGCGAGGGTCCACAGGGTGGCGGCGCCCATGAGGGTGACCGTGATCACGGTCATGGGCGTCCTCGCGGGCGCGCCCGTACGGGCGGCCGGGGCGGCGGGGCCGTACGCCGCGCCGTGTCCGGCGCCGCGCGCGGAGCCCTTCCCGGCGCCGGACACGGCGCCGCGCTCAGGACGGCGGCCGCGCCGCCACGCCGCGCCCACCGGCAGCGTCGCGAGGCCGGCCGCCGCCCCGGCCAGCGCCAGGGAGCTGACCAGCGGGTGGATCCGGTGGGCCGCCGAGACCCGGCCCGCGGCCTCGGCCGCGGCGCACGAGGGGTCGCTCAGCGAGGCGCAGTCCAGCGGGAAGAGCGCGGCGTCCGCAATCGTCATCCCGCCGAACAGCGCGAGGCCGAACCGGCCCGCCACGGCCGCCCGGCCAAACCCGGCACAGGGCGTCAGCGCCACCCCGGCCAGGCAGGCGAGCCCGGCCAGCACGTCGGCGGCCCGCGCCAGCCACGACCACGGCTGATCGACGGCGGCCAGCTCGCTGACGTACGCCCACGGGTGACCGGCCCCGGGGTTGAGGAACTGCAACGGCACCCAGGCGCCGTAGCACAGTCCCGCCAGGACGAACGCGCCGGCGGCCGCCGCCCGCCACCGCCGGGAGCGCATCGCTCACAGCCCGGGGGCGCCCCAGAGGGGGAACCACCGGCCGAGGTCGGGCTCGATCCTCAGCTCCCCCTCAAGCGCGCCCCGCACCTGAAGCTCAAGCGCCCCGTCCCTGCGGTCGCCGGGCAGCGGCGCGAAGGGATAGAACGTTCCCCGCTTGTAGAGGTAGACCAGGGCGAGCCGGCGCCCGTCCCGGCCCGCGAAGGAGACCAGCGAGCAGAGCAGGGAGGGGCCGAACCCCGCCCCCTCCAGGGAGGAGTTGACGGCGTGCAGGTCGGTGACCAGGTCGCCGACCTGATCGGGCGCGCGGCGCACCAGCAGCCAGCTGTAGCCGTAGGAGTCCTTGGACTCCTCCACCGGCGGGCCGCCCCCCGCGGCCAGGAGCTGGACGACGTCACGCTCCAGCGCGCCGAACGCCCCGCCCTCGGCGGGACGGAAGCAGACCGACCCCACCCCGGTCGGCGCCAGGTCCGCGGCGGCCTCCAGGCTCACCGCCGCCGACGGCAGCGCGAACAACGCGTCCAGGTCGGGCCTGACCGGGTCGGTACGGCCCAGCAGCGCGTCCCACCACCTGGCCACCGGTCACGCTCCCCGTCCGAGCTGGGCGGAGATACGGCTGAGCTGCTCAAGCCGGCGGTCGAGCGGCGGGTGGGTGGCCAGCAGCGAGGCCAGGCCGGCGCCGCGCCCGGCGAGCGCCGGGGCGAAGAAGAAGGCGTTGAACGGCTCGGCCTCACGCAGGTCCCTGGTCGGGATGCGGGACATGTCGCCGGTGACCTTGACCAGCGCGCTGGCCAGGGCCGAGGGACGCTGGGTGAGCAGGGCCCCGGCGCGGTCGGCGGCCAGCTCGCGGTAGCGCGACAGGGCGCGGGTGAGCAGGAAGCTGATCACGTACACCAGGATCGAGACCAGCATCACGATCAGCCCGATCGGCGGGCCGCCCCTGTCGTCGCGACCGCGACCGCCCAGGCCGGTGTAGAGCGCGACCCTGGTCATCAGGCCGGCGACGATGCCGAGGAACGAGGCGATCGTCATGACCGCGACGTCACGGTGCGCGACGTGGGACATCTCGTGGGCGAGCACGCCCTCCAGCTCGGCCGGCTCAAGGCGGCGCAGCAGCCCGGTGGTCGCGCAGACCACGGAGTTCTTCTGGTTGCGGCCGGTGGCGAAGGCGTTCGGGACGTCCGAGTCGGCGATCGCCACCCGCGGCTTGGGCATGTCTGCCATGGCGCAGAGCCGGTCGATCACGCCGTGCAGCTCGGGAGCCTGCTCCGGGCTCACCACCTGCCCGTGCATCGCGAACAGCGCGATGCGGTCGGACAGGAAGTACTGGACCGCCAGCATGCAGCCAGCGATGACCAGCACCACGATCGCCCGGACGCCCAGCGCGATCAGCACGCCCACGAACACCACGTAGAGCAGTCCGAGCAGGAACATGGTCAGGACCATGCGGCTGGTCAAGCCCCGGTCCGGGGCGAACCGGGTATTTGCCATGTGACCACGCTATCCCGGGATCAGCCCCTCATTGCCGAGCATCTCCCGCACTTCTTCCATGGAAGCGTCAGACGGCGGCAAAATCAGCTCCGAGGACTCCAGACTGTCGTCGGGGAGCGCCTTGCCGACATGGCGGACCTTGTCCAGGAGATCGTGCAGCCGGGCCCGGAAGACGCCCTCGTCACCGGCCACGATGGCCGCCTCCAGCTCGTCGTCGAGAGCGTTGAGGACACCGAGGTCCCCGGCGCCGATCTCGACCTGGCCCTCTCCCATGATGCGAACGATCACAGTCCCTCCCCAGGCTGGTGAAACTGCTGCGTCTGGGACTGCTGGGACTGAGGCTGCTGCTGGGGCTGCTGGGACGGACCCGACTCGATGGCGCTCTTGGGCGCGGGCCCCTGGCCGAGCTCGGCCTTCATCCGGGCGAGCTCCAGCTCCACGTCGTGCCCGCCGCCCATACGGTCGAGCTCGGCCTGGATGTCGTCGCCGCGCTGGCCGCTGAAGTCGTCGAGCGCGCCGCTGGCCAGCAGCTCGTCGATGGCGCCCGCGCGAGCCTGCATCGAGGCGGTCTTGTCCTCGGCGCGCTGGATCGCCAGGCCGACGTCGCCCATCTCCTCGGAGATGCCGGAGAACGCCTCGTTGATGCGCGTCTGCGCCTCGGCCGCGGTGTAGGTCGCCTTGATCGTCTCTTTTCTCGTACGGAAGGAGTCGACCTTGGCCTGCAGGCGGTGCGAGGCGGTGGTGA
The DNA here is from genome assembly GCF_014654615.1 of Streptosporangium violaceochromogenes. Taxonomy (GTDB): domain Bacteria; phylum Actinomycetota; class Actinomycetes; order Streptosporangiales; family Streptosporangiaceae; genus Streptosporangium; species Streptosporangium violaceochromogenes. The sequence continues at coordinate 307,042 of NZ_BNBB01000001.1, forward strand.
GCTTCTCCTCCTCGGCCTGCAGGTTGTCGTGCTGCACCCGGAGATCGGCGATCTGGGTCTGCAGGCTCGACCGGCGGGTCAGCGCCTCCCGGGCCAGGTCCTCCCGCCCGACACCGAGCGCTTTGCGGCCCTGCTCCTCAAGCTTGCGGGACTGGGCCTCGATCTGGTTGATCTGCAGCTCCACCCGCTTGCGAGAGGTCGCGACGTCGGCCACACCACGGCGCACCTTCTGCAACAACTCCAACTGACGCTGGTAGGAGTAGTCCAGGGTTTCGCGCGGATCCTCCATTTTGTCCAAGGCGTTGTTGGCCTTGGACTTGAAGATCATGGAAAGTCTCTTCATCACGCTCATGCGCGTCGGCCGTCCCCTTCTTCAAATGCGCTTGCGGGTCACCCCAGTGATTCCAGCCCCCCAAACGAACAGCACCGGAGCCACCTAGGTTCACCCTACGCATAACGTGCGGGGGCGTCACTAAGTTGCACGCCCGGTAGGCTGACGATGTGTTCCGACGTACCCAGACCACCGCGGACGACTCCCCCGTCTCCGTCAACGATCCTAAGCCTGCCGGCAAGGGGCGTCCCACACCCAAGCGCCGAGACGCCGAAGGCCGCCGCCGCCAGCCGGTGAACGCCCCCCAGAACCGCAAAGAGGCCTACAGGCAACTGCGTGAGCGCCAGGCCCACGACCGTGCCAAGGCGCGCGAGGGCATGCTCCGCGGCGACGAGCGCTACTTCCCCGCCCGCGACCGGGGCCCGGCCCGCGGGTTCGCCCGCGAGTGGGTCGACTCACGCCGCGTGATCAGCCAGTACTTCCTGCCGTTCTCCCTGGTCATCCTGCTGCTCACCTGGATTCCCTTCCCCGAACCGATCCGCGGCTACGTCTACGTCGCCGTGATCACCTTCGGCTGGCCGCTGATGATGGTGGGCGTGCTGTTCACCTCGATCTGGGTCTCGGTGAGGGTCAAGAAGCTCGCGGCCGAGAAGTTCCCCGGCGAGAACGTCAAGGGGGTCGGCTTCTACGCCGCCATGCGCGCGCTGCAGATGCGCAAGCTGCGCTTCCCGCCGCCCACCGTGCTGCCGGGCGGCAGGCCCGTCCCCCCGAAGAAGAAGTAGCGCGACCGCGTGAAGGGCGCCCGTCTCGGGCGCCCTTCCGGCCGCCGTCCTCCCCCGTGCCCTCCTGCCGGGGGGTGTGGATCAGCCGGGGGCGACGCCGGGGCCGGTACCGTCACGCCGGAGGCCCTCAGGGGCGCCGCCGGCCTCCAGCGTGTCCGCGGTCTGTTTGAGCAGGGCGTAGTACGAGCGGATCACCCTGCCCTCCGGCGTCATGTCCAGGCCGCCCGGCCCCCGAATCCTCCCGACGCCGCGCCCGGCGGGGTCGGCCACGAGGTAGGCGCCGCCCCCCTCGGCCTTGAAGGGGATCATCCTCCCCCGCCACCCCGCGCGGGACGGGGCGGCTCCCCCACCGTCGCCGCCGAGCCCGCACAACGCCCGCCAGGTGTCACGGATCGCGCGGACGCCGAGGAGCTCGCCCGACAGCAGGCCGGAGCGCGCCTCCACCCCCGCGCCGGCGGCCCCGTGCCGGCGCGGCAGGCCGTCGTGCCGCAGCAGGGAGGCCCTCAGGTCGCCGGGAAGGCGCATCCCCATCTGTCTCTCGGCGGCGGCGATCGTCCGGGCCCTGGCCGGCGGGGCGAGGAGGCGCCGGGTCGCGGGGGCGTTGGCGGCGAGCCATCGTTCGATCCGCGCCCACTGCCGGTTCACCGCCCGGACGACCTTCGGGCCGGCCGGCCGCGCCCGGGGAAGGGCGGCCGGCGGCCGGCAGCCGGGGATGGCGGCGAAGCGCGGAACCTCCGCGGGGAGGTCCCCCTCCGCGGGAGACCCCGTGGGGGAGACGCTCTCGGGGGAGGTGACGACGCGGAGCCCGGCACGGTTCGTCCCCGCCCGGCTCCCCGTGCCGGCGCCCGTGCCGGCGACCACCTCGGCCTCGCCCCACCGGCAGGCCGGGCCGCCCCCCTCCACCGTTTCCCCGGCCCCCCGTCCCGGGCCGAAGAGACACGAGTCGGGCGCGGGCTCGGAGGTCACCGCCTCCTTGGAGAAGGTCATGCCCTCCAGCGCCTGCGCGCCGGCGGCCAGCAGGCAGACCGCCCCCACGAGCGCCCCCCAGCGGGCCGCCCGGCGCCGGCCGGTCGACGGCGGCCTCGCCGGCGGACGCCTCCGGGGGGCGGGAGCGCGGGACGGAAGGGCACGGCCCGCGGGGGCGCCGGAGGTCCGCGGGGGAGGGCGGCGGGGGGCGGGGCCGCGCCCGGCCCCGGCCGCGGGGACGCCTCGCGGGGCGACCCCGGGTGTGTATGTGACGGCGGCCGATGATCGGCGCAGACGCAGGACCACCACGACGATCGCCGTCACCGCGGCGGCCGCCAGCGCGAGCCGTACCCATCGATAGGTGATCAATCGCAACACGCCGGGCAGAGTATCCCGAATCTCCCTGGCTCATGGCGGCTATTAGGGTCGGGAGCATGGAATTCCGCCACCTTGGCCGCAGCGGTCTCATGGTCAGCGAGATCAGCTACGGCAACTGGATCACTCATGGCTCCCAGGTCGAGGAGGACGCCGCCGGGGAATGCGTGCGGGCGGCGCTCGACGAGGGGATCACGACCTTCGACACCGCCGACGTCTACGCGGCGACCAAGGCGGAGGAGGTGCTCGGCCGCGCGCTGAAGGGGGTCCGCCGCGAATCCCTGGAGATCTGCACCAAGGTCTACTGGCCCACGGGCTCCGGGCCCAACGACCGCGGCCTGTCGCGCAAGCACGTCACCGAGTCCGTCCACGGCTCGCTGCGCCGCCTGCGCACCGACTACATCGATCTCTACCAGGCCCACCGCTTCGACCACGAGACCCCGCTGGAGGAGACCCTCAAGACCTTCGACGACCTCGTACGGCAGGGCAAGGTCCTCTACGTCGGCGTCAGCGAGTGGAACGCCGACCAGATCTCCCGGGCGCTGAAGATCGCCGACGCCATGGGCTTCGACCGCCTGGTCTCCAACCAGCCCCAGTACTCGATGCTGTGGCGGGTCATCGAGGCGGAGGTGGTGCCGCTGAGCGAGAAGGAGGGCGTCGGCCAGATCGTCTGGTCCCCGATCGCCCAGGGCGTGCTCACCGGCAAGTACCTGCCGGGCCGGCCGCCGCCCGCGGGCTCCAGGGCCACCGACCCGGCCGGGGGAGGCTTCATCTCCCGGCTGCTCACCGAGGAGGTGCTGACCCGGGTTCAGGACCTGAAGCCGATCGCCGCCGACCTCGGCCTGAGCATGGCCCAGCTCGCGGTGGCGTGGGTGCTCCAGAATCCCAACGTGTCCTCGGCCATCATCGGGGCCTCCAGGCCCGAGCAGGTCCGCGACAACGTCAAGGCGGCCGGGGTGAGGCTCGACGCCGAGACGCTCGAAAGGATCGACGGCGTCCTGGGCCCGGTCGTCGAGCGGGACCCCGCCAAGACCGTCAGCCCCGCGAAACGGCCTTAGGTGTACTGACCACAGACGTTGAGAACGCGGGGCGACACGATCTGTGGATCACCGAAGGGTGAAGGGCCTGCGGGTCACCGCCCGCGGCGCCTCGCCCCTCCGCTTTCGCCCGTCGCGGGCGGAAGCCCGTCGCGGGCGGAAGCGGAGAAGGCGTCCCGCCTCGTCCGGCGCCGGGGCGCCCGCGCGGTGACCCGCCTCCCCGAAGGCGCCCTCCGGAAAGGGTCACCCGGGGCGCAGCGACATCTTCTCGTACTCGACCCTGCCGTCCTCCAGCAGAGTGACCTTCTCGACACCGGCCTCCAGCAGCTCACGCCAGCTCTCGCCGAGCCACGACTCCGCGTCCGCCTGGCTGGGGAACGCCTCGGACGGGACGACCCCCTCGGTCACCTCACCGCCGTTCGCGTTTTCGTAACGCCAGTGCCACGTCATGCCATACGCTCCTTCTCGCGAGGTCGGGCGTGCTCTCCGGACAGCTCAGCGAACCCTACATCGCCCGCTCCGCCTCCGGGCGCGGGGACGGCGCGCCCTTCCGTCATCGGCCCCTCCTCGCGGGCGCCGGGAGGCCCCCGCGCCTTCTACGCTGGGGGCCGTGAAGGTCCTGATCTCCGGTACGGCGGGAGCCGGCGGCTGGCCCGTCCGAGGGTGCGCGTGCGCCTCCTGCGCCCGCCTTCCCCGCGGCCACCGCCGTCCCACCGAGATCCTCATCCCCTCCCCCGGAAGCCCCGGAGACCCCGTACGGCTCCCGCCCGCCCCCTCCGGGTGGCCGGACCCGCCGCCCGCAGGCCACCGGGCCGCGGCCGGCCCCGACGGGCTCTTCCTCCTCACCCCGGGCGGCCACCGGATCCTCTACGCGCTCCCGGTGGCCCCGCCCCCCGCCGGGGGCGAGGGGTGGGGGCCGCCGCCTCCCGGCGGCCGGGACGCGGCGTGCGACCTGGTACTGGTGGACGTGCTGGACCGGCCCGCGCTGCTGGGGGAACTGCGCCGCCGGGGGGTGATCACCGAGCGGACGCACGTCGTGGCGGCCAGCGTCGACCACCGGGTGCCGACCGAGGCCGAGCTGAGCCGGCGGGCGGGGCTGTGGGGGGTGCGGGCCGTACCGGACGGGACGGTCGTCGACCTCGGCGAGCCGCCACCGCCGCGCGCCCCGGTCCCCCGGCGGACGCTGCTGCTGGGCGGGGCGCGCTCGGGGAAGTCGGCCGAGGCCGAGCTCAGGCTCGCGGCCGAGCCGGAGGTCCTGTACGTGGCGACCGGTCCCTCGGGCGACGGCGACGCCGAGTGGGGACACCGGGTACGGGCGCACCGGGACCGCCGGCCGGCCCACTGGGAGACGGCCGAGACCATCGACCTGGCCGGGCTGCTGCGGACGGCCCGGACCCCCCTGCTGGTGGACGGCCTCGGCACCTGGGTCGCCTCGGTCATGGACGAGTGCGGCGCCTGGTCGGGGGGTGCCGGCCGGGAGGCGGTCGCGGCCCGGTGCGACGAGCTGGTCGCGGCCTGGAGGCGGACCGGGGCCCGGGTGGTGGCGGTCTCCGACGAGGTCGGCCTGGGCGTGGTCCCCGCCACCGCCGCCGGGCGGCTGTTCCGCGACGTCCTGGGCCGGCTGAACCAGCGCCTGGCCCTTGAGTCGGAGGAGGTCGCCCTCATCGTGGCCGGCCGTCTGATCCCCCTGCCCGTCTGATCCCCCTGCCCCCTCACCGATGCCCGCCGCCGGCCTTCACGGCCCGCCCCGCGGGGGCGCGGAGGCCGCCGGCGGAAGGCCGCGGGCTACGATCGGCGGTCGTGGCCGAAACACCGCCCGCCGGCACCCCGTCCACGCCGATCGACGGGCTGCGGCTCGCGGTCGGCACGCTGAGCGTGTTCCCGGTGCGGCCCGGGGTGGTCGACCGCCGGGCGGGCGGGATCGCGATGACGGCGGCCCCGCTCGTGGGCGCGCTGATCGGGGCCGGGGCCGCGGCCGTACTGGCCGGGGCGTCGTGGCTGGGGATCGCCCCGCTGCCCGCGTCGGCGCTGGCCGTGGCGGTGACGGCGCTGCTCACCCGGGGCCTGCACCTCGACGGGCTGGCCGATCTCGCCGACGGGCTGGGCGGCGGCGGGTCCGCCGAGCGGGCACTGGAGATCATGAAGCGGCCGGACATCGGCCCGTTCGGCGTCGTGACGCTGGTTTTGACGCTGCTGATCCAGGTGACGGCGCTGGCGCAGCTCACCGGGGCGGGGACGGGCCCGGCCGCGCTGGTGACGGCCTGCGTGACGGGACGGCTGGCGCTCACCTGGGCCTGCCGCGCGGGTGTCCCGGCCGCCCGGCGCGACGGTCTGGGCACGGTGGTCGCCGGGACCGTACGGCGGGGCCCGGCCCTGGCCGTGACGGGCCTCGTCCTCCTCGCGGCGGCCGGCACGGCGGCGTCCGGTCCCGCGCGAGACGGCTGGGGGCCTCCCCTGGCGGTGCTGGCGGGCCTGGCGGCGGCCTGGGCGCTGCGGCGGCGGGCCGTACGGCGGCTGGGCGGCGTCACCGGCGACGTGCTCGGCGCGCTGGTGGAGGTCGCCGCCGCGACGGCGCTGGTGGTGTGCGCGGCGACCGGAGGGTGAGCGCGGCCCGGAGACGGAAACGACGGGGGCGCGGCAGGGGGCGCCGGACGCCCCCGGCTCACTCCGGAAGCGGGGCGGGGACCCGCAGGCGCCGAAGCAGCACGGCGGCGACCACCGCCACCAGCGCCGACCCGGTCAGGCCGGTGATCCCGGCGAACACCAGGTTGGGAGGGCGGGTCACGTCGCCGACGAGCAGCGTCAGGCCCCCCACGCCGTTCAGCGCCCCGTGGCCGACGACCGCGGGCCAGACGCTTCCGGAGAAGAGACGCAGCCAGCCGAGCAGCGCCCCGAAGGCGACGCAGAAGACGACGAACATGGGCGCCGCCCACGCGCCGAGCTCGGGATAGTTGTAGCCGCGCAGGGTGAGCGGGGCGTGCCAGGCCCCCCAGATCACACCGGAGACGAGCAGCGCCCGCCAGGTGCCCAGCGGCATCAGGCGCGGCAGCAGCCAGCCCCGCCAGCCCCACTCCTCGCCGAACGCCACGATCGCGTTGATCAGCGGGGCCACCAGGAAGGCCAGCGCGATCTGGAGGGCGAGCAGCGCGCCGGCCGGCAGCGGAGGTTCCCGCCCGGGAGCCGTGCTCTCCAGGCTCCGGCGCAGGAGGCTGAGCCCGTCGAGGTCGACGGCCAGAAGCCCGAGCGCCGCGCTGAGCGCGATCGCCGCGACGGCCAGCAGGGGGATCCCGAACCAGGCCAGCGCGATGAGGGCGAACGTGCGGCCCCGGCGCCCGCCCAGGGTCAGGCCGGTCCGCCCGGCCCATTCGCGCCGGGTGGTCTCGTCCGTGCCGCGCCGCCTGCCGTACAGCCGGACGGCCAGCACGCCGAGCGCCGGGGTGAACATCATGCCGAGGCCGATGAGCCGGAGCGCCGGGGAGGTGAGAGGGAGGTCCCCCAGCCAGAGGGGGAGGGCGAACAGCCACGACAGGCCGAACGCGACGAGCAGGAAGAGCGGAAGGTCCGCGGAGCGACGGAACATGACGCCCCTTTCGGGGAGGTACGGCCACCGGCCCCTCGATCCCCCGGGACACGAGGAAGGGGGGTCGGGACACGCGGTGGCGAAGAGGAGCGGGAGACGTCGGCCGCGGGAGGCGGCGAGGGACGGGGGGTGAGGCCCCGGGACGGCACGGGAGGCACAGCCGGCGCGGACGGTCGGGGCCCGGGAAGGCCGGAGGCGGTCAGGAGACGGCCTCGGCGCGGTAGGCGTTGAGCAGGGCGGCACCCCGCTCGGCGTCGTCGACGGAGACGGCGAACTCCCCTCCCGTGACACGGCGGACGACCAGGCAGTCTCCCCCGCGCAGCATGAGCGTGACCCCGCGTGTGCCCGGGAGCGCCCGCAGCCCCCACCCCCCGACCTGAGCGGGGGTGCGCCTTTCGGCCCAGGCCGACTCGATCTGGTCGATCGGGGTGTGACGGGAGGGTCTGCCGAAGGGGCCGAAGCCGACGCGCAGGCCCTCCTGGTCGACGCGGACGCCGACCGAGGCGGTTCCCAGCCCGAGCAGCGTCACGGGCACCAGGACCAGGAGGCCGATCCCGAGGGCCTCGGCGTTCAGGGTTCCCAGCGCGCCGAGAGCGCCGACGACCAGCGCGCCGAGCAGGGACACGGTGGAGAGGCCGACCAGCCAGGGGTTGACGGTACGGCCGACCCACACCGCACGCCGTCCGGGCCGCAGCCGCAGGCTCGGCGGCCGCGGGTGCTCCCGCGGTTTGTCGGGCGCGCCCCTGCCGAGCAGGCCGGCAAGCACCCCGGCCACCCCGGCGGAGCCGATGACGACGACGACCGTCCAGCCCGGCAGCACGGCCCGGCGCCAGTCGGCGACGCCGAGGTTGGCGAAGAGGGTCAGGCCCTGAACCCCCAGGACGAACACCGGCCAGCCGGCGAAAAAGCCCCACCAGTACGCCCGCCCCAGCCGGGTGCTCAGCACCGTGCGGTGCAGCGCGAAGCCGATCAGCGCGGCCCAGACCACCCCCCACAGCAGCAGGCCGGCCAGCAGGTCGCCGGTGAGGGACAGGTGGCCGTCGGGGGTGGAGCCGCCGCTCCAGTGGGCCGCGAGCGGGTCGGGCAGGCGGTCGCGGAGCGCGAGCGGGACGACGGCCAGAACGGCGGTGACGAGCGTGCCCCAGACGAGGACGGCGGCGAGGCGGACCCGGGAGGTCGCCCCCTCGTCGTTGCGCGCGGGAGTGTGAGAGGACACGGCGATCCCTTCCGTGGAGGGGCGTGTGGAGGGGGACGGGGTGCCGCGAGAGGGCGGGCGGCGGGTCATGACAGCTCCCTGATGATGTGGATCACTTCTTCCGGGCCGTAGCCGTACCGGTCGGCCTCGGCGAGCAGCTCACGCGCCGCCTCCGCCAGCACGGCCCGGGCGTCGGGCCTGCTGAGCACGCTGACGCCCCGCCCCCGGCGGAACTCCAGCAACCCCTCGTCACGCAGCTCGCGCAGGGCGCGCAGCACGGTGTTGGCGTTGATGCCCAGGGCTGCGGCCAGCTCACGGGCCGGCGGCAACCTCTCCCCCGGCCGGCAGGAACCGTCCGCGATGGCGCGGCGGATCGTTCCCGCGACCTGCTCGTGCAGGGGCCGGGAATCGTTCAGGTCCAAAGTCAGCAACATGGTGCTATCGACATTAGCACCATCATCTGAATGACGCCATCCGTGGTAGCACCATCCAACCTCTCATCGATTCATGGGACGAACCCTCGTTTATGCGTGCGACCCAAGCGGCGACTAGCATCGGGCGCGTGACCACTGTGCGGCTGAACTCAACTGACAACGCTGTCTCGTTCGATACCGACGCCCTGGTCGTCGGCGTCCACATCGGCCCCGACGGCCCGCGCCCCGCCCCGGGCGCCGAGGGACTCGACGAGGCACTCGGCGGCAAACTCGCCGCGACCCTCGACGCCGTGGGTGTCAAGGGCAGGCCGGGCGAGGTCGCGAAGGTCCCCACCTTCGGCGCGCTGACCGCTCCGCTCCTGGTCGTCGTCGGCCTCGGCGACGCCCCCGACGGTGACTACGACGCCGAGACCCTGCGCCGCGCCGCGGGCATCGCCGCCCGCGCCCTGGCGGGCACCGGGCGCGCCGCGTTCGCCCTTCCCGCGACCCGGGCACGGCAGGCCGGGGCCATCGCCCTGGGCGGTCTCCTCGGCGCCTACTCCTTCACCAGGTACCGCACTGTCGGCGACCGGCAGGCCCCGGTGGGCGAGCTGACCGTGCTGAGCGACGCCGAGGGCGCCGAGGACGCGGTCCGGCGCGCCGTCACCGTGGCCACGTCGGTCTCCCTCGTGCGCGACCTCGTCAACACCCCGCCCTCGGACCTGTGGCCGGCGCGCTTCGCCGAGATCGCCCAGGAGAGCGGCACGGCGGCGGGCCTGTCGGTGGAGGTGCTGGACGAGCGGGAGCTCAAGGAGGGCGGCTACGGCGGCATCGTCGCCGTCGGCCAGGGGTCGGTCAACCCCCCGCGCCTGGTCCGGCTGGCCTACGGCCACCCGGAGGCGACCACGACGATCGCCTTCGTCGGCAAGGGCATCACCTTCGACTCCGGCGGCCTGTCCCTCAAGCCGACGACCTCGATGGACTGGATGAAATCGGACATGGGCGGGGCGGGCGCGGTCCTCGGCGCGCTCGTCGCGATCGCCGGGCTGGGCCTGAAGGTCAACGCGATCGGCTACCTCTGCCTGGCGGAGAACATGCCGAGCGGCACCGCCCAGCGGCCCTCCGACGTGTTCACCAGCTTCGCGGGCAAGACCGTGGAGGTGCTCGACACCGACGCCGAGGGCCGGCTGGTGCTCATCGACGGCATCGCCCGCGCCGGCCAGGACGACCCCGATCTGATCGTGGACGTCGCCACGCTCACCGGCGCGCAGATCGTCGCGCTCGGCTGGCGGACGGCGGGCGTCATGGCCAACGACGACGCACTGCGCGAGGAGGTCGTGGAGATCGCGGGCGCCGAGGGCGAGGGCGCCTGGGGCATGCCGCTGCCCGAGGATCTCCGCAAGGGACTGGACTCCCCCGTCGCCGACATCGCCAACCTCCATCCGGAGCGTTTCGGCGGCATGTTGACGGCGGCCATCTTCCTGCGGGAGTTCGTGCCCGACGGCGTCCGCTGGGCGCACATCGACATGGCGGGCCCCGCGTTCAACAAGGGCGAGCCCCACGGCTACACCCCGAAGGGCGGCACCGGGGCGATCACCCGGACCCTCGTCGGCCTGGCCGAGCGTTACGCGGGCTAACCTGGGCCGCGCGAGCGGGTCACGACTTAGAACAAACCGATGAAAAGATGCGGTTGCCGATGCCGCCCCGGCGGCGGGACACCGGCGGAGCGACGGACCGGAGCCCCTTCGGCGGCGGCGCGGACGCGATCCGGCGTCCGCGTCCCGCCGTGTGGCACGGAGCGGGCGCGACCGTGACAGGCTATTTCAATCCGATCAAGGAGCTTTCCTGTGGCTGATGGCAGCGGCCCGTACGACATCGTCGTCCTGGGTGGCGGTAGCGGTGGATATGCCTGCGCTCTGCGGGCGGCCGAGCTGGGCAAGACGGTCGTGCTGATCGAGAAGGACAAGATCGGCGGCACCTGCCTGCACCGGGGATGCATCCCCACCAAGGCCCTCCTGCACTCGGCGGAGGTCGCCGACGAGACGCGCGAGAGCGAGACCTACGGCGTCAAGGCCCGCTTCGAGGGCATCGACATGCCCGCGGTGCACACGTTCAAGGACAAGATCGTCACGCGCGCCTGGAAGGGCGTGCAGGGCCTGATCAAGAGCAAGGGCATCACGATCGTCGAGGGTGAGGGCCGCCTGGTGGCCCCGAACCGCGTCGCGGTCGGCTCCGATGTCTACGAAGGCCGCAACGTCGTGCTGGCGACCGGGTCGGCGCCCCGCTCGCTTCCCGGCCTGGAGATCGACGGCGAGCGGATCATCACCAGCGAGCACGCGCTCAAGCTGGGCCGCGTGCCCGGCTCGGTGATCGTGCTGGGCGGCGGCGTCATCGGCGTGGAGTTCGCCAGCGTGTGGCGTTCCTTCGGCGCCGAGGTGACGATCGTCGAGGGCCTTCCGCACCTGCTCCCGCTGGAGGAGGAGTCGAGCTCCAAGCTGCTGGAGCGCGCCTTCCGCCGCCGGGGCATCAAGCAGGAGCTGGGCGTCTTCTTCGAGGGCGTCAAGACCACCGACACCGGCGTGGTCGTCACGCTCGCCAACGGCAAGACCCTGGAGGCCGAGCTGCTGCTCGTGGCCGTCGGCCGGGGCGCCGTCTCGGAGGGGATGGGCTTCGCGGAGGCGGGCGTCATGATCGAGCGCGGCACCGTCACGGTGAACGAGTTCTGCCAGACCGGCGTCCCCGGCGTGTACGCCGTGGGCGACCTGATCCCGACGCTGCAGCTCGCCCACGCGGGCTTCGCCGAGGGCATCCTGACGGCCGAGCACATCGCCGGGCTCAACCCTGTGCCGATCGACTACGACGGCGTGCCCCGGATCACCTACTCCGACCCCGAGGTCGCCTCGGTGGGCATCACCTCGGCCCAGGCCAGGGAGCGCGGGTACGAGATCGTGGAGTTCACCTACGACCTCGCCGGCAACCCCAAGAGCCAGATCCTGCAAACACAGGGCGCAGTGAAGATCATCTCGCAGAAGGACGGGCCCGTTCTCGGCGTGCACATGGTCGGCCGCCGCATCGGCGAGCTCGTGACGGAAGGCCAGCTGATCTACAACTGGGAGGCGCTGCCCTCCGAGGTCGCGCAGCTCATCCACGCGCACCCGACCCAGTCCGAGGCGGTCGGCGAGGCCATGCTGGCCCTCGCCGGCAAGCCCCTGCACGTTCACAACTAACTCCAAGCCCTCACGCGGAAGCACGAGAGAAGACATCATGCCCAAGTCCGTACAGATGCCCCAGCTCGGAGAAAGCGTCACCGAGGGCACCGTCACCCGCTGGCTGAAGAAGGAGGGCGAGCGCGTCGAAGCCGACGAGCCGCTCCTCGAAGTCTCCACCGACAAGGTCGACACCGAGATCCCGTCCCCGGCCTCCGGCGTCATCACCAAGATCGTCGTCGCCGAGGACGAGACCGTCGAGGTCGGCACCGAGCTGGCCATCATCGACGAGAACGGGGCCGAGGGCGCCGCTCCCGCCCAGCAGGAGCCCGCCCCCGCGCCGCAGGCCGAGCCCGCCCCGGCCCGGCCGATCTCCTCGATCCCGCAGCCCGCTCCGCAGACCGCGCCGCAGCCCTCCTCGCAGACCGCGCCCAAGGTTCCCACGCCGGCGCCGTCCCCGGCGCCCGCCCCCGAGCCCATCAGGGCCCCGGCTCCGCAGACGGCCCCGGCACCCGCTCCGGCTCCGGCTCCGTCCCTCCAGGTCCCGCTGCGCCCGGCTCCCGCCCGGCAGGCCCCGGCCGAGCCCACCCCCGCCGGCGAGAGCCCCTACGTCACCCCGCTGGTGCGCAAGCTCGCGGCCGAGCACAACGTCGACCTGGAGACGCTGCAGGGCACCGGCGTCGGCGGCCGCATCCGCAAGCAGGACGTGCTGGAGGCCGCCCGCAGCCGGCGCGAGCAGGCCGCCGCCCAGGCCCCGCAGGCCACCGCGCCCGCACAGGAGCACGCCCCCGCCCCCGAGCCGATCGTGGTGGACACCACGCTGCGCGGCCGTACCGAGAAGATGACGCGCCTGCGTCAGACCATCGCCAAGCGCATGGTCGAGTCGCTGCAGACCTCCGCCCAGCTCACCACCGTGGTCGAGGTCGACGTCACCAAGGTCGCGCGGCTACGCGAGCGGGCCAAGGCCGAGTTCCAGCGGCGTGAGGGCGTCAAGCTCTCGTTCATGCCGTTCTTCGCCCTGGCCACCATCGAGGCGCTCAAGCAGCACCCGAAGCTCAACGCCACGATCAACAGCGAGACCAACGAGGTCACCTACTTCGACATCGAGCACCTGGGCTTCGCCACCGACACCGAGCGCGGCCTGCTCGTCCCGGTGATCAAGGACGCCGGCGACCTCAACATCGCCGGTCTCGCCCGTAAGATCGCCGACCTCGCCGAGCGCACCCGGACCAACAGGGTGAGCCCGGACGAGATCACCGGCGGCACGTTCACGCTGACCAACACCGGCAGCCGCGGCGCGCTGTTCGACACGCCGATCCTCAACCAGCCGCAGGTCGGCATGCTGGGCACCGGCGCGGTCGTCAAGCGCCCGGTCGTCCTGGACACCCCGGAGGGCGAGGTCGTCGCCGTCCGCTCGATGGTGTACCTCGCGCTCAGCTACGACCACCGCCTGGTCGACGGCGCCGACGCCGCCCGCTTCCTGACGACGATCAAGCGCCGCCTGGAGGACGGCCGCTTCGAGAACCACCTGGGGCTGAACATCTGATCGGATGTCCCCCCGGCCGGGCCGGTCCGCGTCGCGGGCCGGCCCGGCCCATGTCCGCCCGCCTCCGTCCCGCGCGCGGGCCGCGCCCTCGCCCCGTCCCCTCCCGTTCTGTCCCCTCCCGGATGTGCCCCGCCCGTTTCCGCACGGGGCGCATCCGGCCACGCCCCGCCGCCGAAGGACCGCATGGGGGTGGCTTAGATTGGGTGACATGACGATCATCGTGACCGGCTCCTCGGGGCTGCTGGGCTCGGCGCTCACCGGCGCCCTGCGGGCCGACGGGGTCAGGACGGTGTCCTTGGTACGGCGAAAGCCCCGAGGGCCGGACGAGTCGTTCTGGGACCCCGCGAAGGGGATCCTGGACCCGGCCGCCCTCGCGGGCGCCACGGCCGTGGTCCACCTCGCCGGGGCCGGCATCGGCGACCGCCGGTGGAACGACGAGGTCAGGCGCGAGCTGGTCCGCAGCAGGGTGGAGGGCACCGCGACGCTGGTGCGGGCGCTGACCGGGCTCGGGCGGGACAGGCCCGAGGCGCTGCTGTCGGGTTCGGCCATCGGCTTCTACGGCGACACCGGCGACCGCGAGGTGGACGAGACCTCCCCGCCGGGCGAGGGGTTCCTCGCCCGGGAGGTGGTCGTGCCCTGGGAGGCGGAGACCGTGCCCGCCGAGGAGGCGGGAATGCGGGTCGCGCGCCTGCGCACCGGCCTGGTGCTGAGCGCCGGCGGCGGCATGCTCGCCAGGATCCTGCCGGTCTTCAAGCTGGGCCTGGGCGCCCCCCTGGGGTCCGGGAGACAGTACTGGTCGTGGATCGCGATCGACGACTGGGTGTCGGCCGTACGGCGTGTCCTGGACGATCCCGGCCTTTCCGGCCCGGTGAACCTCACCGCGCCGGAGCCGGTCACCAACGCGGAGTTCACCCGGGCGCTCGGGCGGGCCCTCTCCCGGCCCGTCATGCCGGTGGCCGTACCCGCCTTCGCGCTGCGCACCGCCCTGGGGGAGTTCGCGCGGGAGGGGGTGCTCACGGGACAGCGGGTGATCCCCCGGCGCCTGCTCGAAGCAGGCCATACGTTCCGGCATATCCGTCTCGGCGACGCGCTGACGGCCTTACTGTAGGGTCCCTGTTTTTCGCCGAAGTCATGGGGAGATCACGTATGGGCAGGTCCGGGCAGTCCCACATCGTCGCCATCGGGGGAGGATCGTTCCGTCTCTCCGAACGCCAGGGGGTCATCGAGGCGAGCGCGCTGCTGCGCTACACCCTCGACCTGACCGGCCAGGACCGGCCGAGACTGGGCCTGATCGCCACCGCCACCGGCGACGACGCCGAGTGGCTGCTGAAGATGTACGGGGCGTTTCGCGCCTGGGACGTCGAGATCAGCCACCTGACCGTCTTCCCCATGCCCAACGTCGAAGACCCCCGCGAGTGGATCCTGAGCCAGGACGCCGTCTACGTCAGCGGCGGCAGCGTGGCCAACCTGGCGGCGCTGTGGCGGCTGCACGGCCTGGACGAGGCGTTCGCCGAGGCCTGGCGCGCGGGGGTGGTGCTGTCCGGGCAGAGCGCCGGGGCGCTCTGCTGGCACGTGGGCGGCAACACCGACTCCTTCGGGCCGGAACTCCGGGTGTGGACCGACGGCCTGGGCCTGCTCCCCTACTCGTGCGGCGTCCACTACGACTCCGACCCGCAGCGCCGCGAGCTGCTGCACGCCTCGGTGGCCTCCGGCGAGCTGCCCGGCGGTTACGCCGCCGACGAGGGCGTGGCGCTTCACTACGTGGGCACCGAGTTCATCCAGGCCGTGAGCGTCGCCCCCCGCGGCTCCGCCTACCGGGTGGAGCACGACGGCCAGAACGGGGTGAAGGAGTTCAAGATCGAGCCTCGCCTTCTCACGACTTGAACATGAGCGGGTCAACTAGTCTTTGAACGTGACTGAGCTGGCGATCGTCCGTCTTGGCGTTGACTTCCCCTATGAGCAGGCATGGGAGCTTCAGCGGCGCATCCACGCCCGCCGCGTGGCCGACGAGATCCCCGACACCTGCCTGTTGCTCGAACACGCCCCCGTCTACACGGCGGGCAGGCGTACGGCCCCGCACGAGCGGCCCGCCGACGGCACCCCGGTCATCGACGTGGACCGGGGAGGCCGTATCACCTGGCACGGTCCCGGCCAGCTCGTCGGCTATCCGATCGTCAAGCTCGGGCGGCGCCTGGACGTCGCCTCCTACATGCGCCTTCTGGAGGAGACGCTCATCTGTGCCTGCGCCGACTTCGGGGTGCAGGTCGGCCGGGTGGAGGGGCGCGGCGGCGTCTGGGTCGCCGGAGACCCCTCCCACGGCCTTCCCGACCGGAAGATCGGTGCGATCGGCATCCGCGTCACCGGGGGCGTGACGATGCACGGCTTCGCCCTCGACTGTTCCAACGACCCGAGCTGGTACACCCGGATCGTCCCCTGCGGGATCGCCGACGCGGGGGTCTCCTCCCTGTCGGCCGAGACCGGCCGCCGGATCGTCGTCGACGAGGTCATGCCGTACGTCGAAAAGCATCTGGCCGAGGCCCTCGGCGCCCAGGCGTTCGACCTCCCCGAGGAAGACCTCTTCCGCCGCTAGACCCGCGCGGGCCGCCGTCCGCCGCTGTTCGCCTCCGTCCGCCGCCGGCCGCCCCGGACGACCGGCCGCCGGAGGTCGCGCGCCTCTTCGACCTCGGACACTATATTGCCGTTGTTGCAATAGTGTGTGCCACACATTATCGTGGCGTGCATGCTGGACGATGAGCTGCTCTCGACACACCTGCAGGAACTCCGCAGAGGCACCGTCGTGCTCGCCTGCCTGCTCATCCTCAGACGGCCGAACTACGGGTACGCCCTGCTCGACCTGCTCGACCGGCGCGGCTTCGCCGTCGACGCCAACACCCTCTACCCCCTCCTGCGCCGGCTGGAGAAGCAGGGGCTCCTGACCAGCGACTGGAACACCGGGGAGGCCCGTCCGCGCAAGTTCTACCGCACGAGCGGCAGGGGCGTCGCACTCGCCGACACCCTGAGCCGCGACTGGGATGAGCTCGACACCGCACTGCGCACCCTGAAAGGCGAATCATGACCACCGCGAGCACCCTCACCGACCGCTACGTCGACGCGGCCCTGCGCCATCTCCCCGCCAGACAGCGCCCCGACATCGAAAGGGAACTGCGCGCCTCGATCGCGGACGCCGTCGAGGACCGGCTCGACGCCGGAGGCGAACCCGCCGAGGCGGAGCTCGCGGTGCTCACCGGACTCGGCGACCCGGCGCGGCTGGCGGCCGGCTACGCCGACCGCCCGCTTCACCTCATCGGCCCGGCGCTGTACCTCGGCTACACGCGCCTGCTGACCGCCCTGCTCGTGACGGTCGTGCCCGCCGCCGCCGCGATCGTCGGGCTCATGCGGGGCCTGCGGGGCGACGTCACCGTCGCGCGCCTGATCGGCGACGTCCTCGGCGCGGCGCTCACCGCCGGCGTCCACCTCGCCTTCTGGACGACGCTCGTCTTCGTGATCATCGAACGCACCGCCACCGCGAGGCGGGCCGCGACACGGCCCTGGACCCCCGCCGCGCTCCCGGAGCCGCCCAGCCGCCGCGCCCGGTACGGCGAGCTGATCACCCAGTCCGTCGCGCTGGTTCTGTTCACGACCTTCATCCTGCTCTCACCGACGGCGACCACCCGGACCGACGCCCACGGCGACCCCGTCGGCATCCTCTCGCCCCGGCTGTGGGAGAGCGGCGTCGTCTACCTCTTCATCGCCATGGTGATCGTCGCTCTCGGCTTCTCCTTCGCGAAGCACTACCTGCGCTGGAGCGTTCCCCTCGCCGTCGCCGGGTCCCTCGCCGACATCGCCCCCGCCGTGACGCTGATCTGGCTCGCCGTCACGGACAGGGTGCTCAACCCGGCCTTCGCCGAGGCGGCCGGGTGGTCGCCGGGCGTGCCGCGCTGGATCACCACGGGGCTCGTCGCGGTCTCCGCCGTCTCGCTCCTCCACACCGTCACCGAAGGGATCACCCGGGCGCGTCACCGCTGAGCGGCCCAGGACCCCGGCCGAACCCCCGTCCCCGACCCCCGCCGGGCGATCGCCGCCGGCGCGATGCCCCCTGCCCGCGGACCGCCCCGATCCATCGTCGAAACGTCGAAACGTCGAAAAAAAGGAAGCACTCTCATGAAAGCGATCGTCTACGACAGGTACGGCCCCGCCGACGTCCTGCGGTACGCCGACGTCCCCACGCCCACCCCCGGCGACGGCGAGGTCCTCGTGCGGGTCCGCGCGGCCTCGATCAACCACGGCGACCGGGCCGTCATGCACGGTTCCCCCCTCATCGCCCGCCTCGCGTTCGGGCTCCGGCGCCCGCGGGAGACCGTCCTGGGACGGGACGTCGCCGGAACGGTGGAGGCGGTGGGGGCGAAGGTGACGCGCCTGCGCGTCGGCGACGAGGTGTTCGGCGAGATGAACCAGCGGGGTTTCGCCGAGTACGTGACGGCGCCGGAGGCGCACCTGGCCTCCAAACCCGCCGGTGTGACGTTCGAGCAGGCGGCCACCCTGCCGGTGGCGGCGACGAGCGCGCTGCAGGCGCTGCGGCTCGGCGGGGCGGGCCCCGGCCGGACGGTGCTCGTCAACGGGGCCTCCGGCGGGGTCGGCACCTTCGCCGTGCAGATCGCCGCGGCCCTCGGCGCGGAGGTCACCGGCGTCTGCGCCACCCGCAACGTGGACCTGGTGGGCTCGATCGGCGCCCACCACGTGATCGACTACACCCGCGAGGACGTCACCCGGGGAACGCGCCGGTTCGACGTCATCGTCGACCTCGCGGGCAACCACCCGCTCTCCGCGTTCCGCCGGCTGCTCACACCGAAGGGGATCTACGTCTCCTCCAGCGGCGCCGGCGGCCCGGTGTTCGGCCCCCTGCCCCGCCTGCTCGCCGCCGCCGTACTCTCGCCGTTCTCATCCCGGAAGCTCCGCGGGCTGTACGCCAGGCGCGACCTCGCGGACTTCGCCCACCTCGCCGAACTCGTCGCGACCGGCAAGGTCACCCCGGTGATCGAACGGACCTGTCCCCTGAGCGAGACCGCCGAGGCCGTCCGCCGCCTGGAGACCGACCACGCCCGCGGCAAAATCGTCCTCACGGTGTGATCTCCGGCGCTTTTCATCCCCCGCGTTCGCGCCGTGGAAAAGAATGGGAAAAACCGATCAGACCCCGGAAGACGTCGAACGGTGACAGGATAGGTGATCAGGCGAGACATTTCGGGGGTGAAAGACGGTTCGCGATGAACCGCCCCTGTCCGGGAGGCGGCGCCCGCTTCAGGGGTTTCCGTCGAAGGCGACCGGCATGTGGACCGGGTCGAATGTGCTCATCTCGCCGAGAGCAAGCGCACATGAAATCTCAACGGGGACCTTCGCGTCCAGGGATCAATCCCGGAGACCGCTTCATGACCTCTGCTCACCGCCTCGGACCGGCAATGACCTTGGGATTTTTCCTCGCTCCCGCGCTTCTTTCGACCGGATGCTCCGGCGATCCGGGCCCACCCCCCGGGGACACGAGGCTCGCCGCGGCGCTCATCGTTCCCGACGACTCCCGCAGACTGTTGACAAACGCCGAATTATTCCTGCTGAGCAGATGCATGCGAAGAAACGGTTTCAGATACACATACCCTCTGATCGGACCGGACGAGAAGTTCTCCGACCCCATGGAAAGGGAGCTGCGCCGCGACGACGTGGAGAAGGCCCGCAGAGAAGGGTACGGCATCTCGGACCCCTGGCCCGAGAAAGCCAGCCACCGCTTCGACCGACAGGAGGAGTACCGGAGAAGCCTGACGAAGCGGCAGCGGGAAAAATATGAGATCGCTCTGTACGGCCGTCCCGGCGCCCGGACGATCAAGACCGAGATACCAGGTTTCTTAACGGCTTCCGCCCCCACAGAAGGCTGCATGGCCGAGGCCCAGGGGGAACTGTATGGTGACTGCAACAGGTGGTTCAGGGTGAGCACGTTTGTCCACACCAGATTCAAGGCCATCGGTGAAAGAACGAAAGCGGATCCAAAATACATCGGTGTCACCCGCGACTGGCAGACCTGCATGGCCAAAAAGGGGTATGCCTACAAGGATTTCAGTGAGGTTACCCACGACTCCTTGGACAAGTTCTCCGGACGGCCGGAAAAGAAGCGGGAAGAGATAAGACTCGCGGTGGACGACGCCGAGTGTGACCGTCAGGTCGGCCGCTCAAAAGTCCACAGGGGGCTGTTCGACAAATACACCCAAGCATGGGCGAAGCAGAACGAAGCCAACGTCATCGCCTACCGGGACCTGACCGCCCAGGCGGTTCAGCGCGCCAAACCCCTGGTCTGACAGCGCCCTTCCCACACCTGGTCTCTCCGCGTCCCCCGACATCCCCCGGCATCCCTCGGTTTCTCCCGGCACCGGCGAACCCGCCCCCAGCGGCCATGCGCGAAGAACGGCCCTCACGACCCGCGCCGCAGAGGCCGCGGGCGGGCGGGTGCGTGACGGGGTTGGGCGGGCGGGGCCTCGTGCGGGGCCACGACCCCATGGGACATAAGCTGAATCCTGTGACCGTTGCTCCTGAAGGCCGAAAGCTCCTCCGCCTGGAGGTCCGCAACAGCCAGACCCCCATCGAGCGCAAACCTCCGTGGATCAAGACCCGGCTGAAGACCGGGCCCGAGTACACCGAGCTGAAGTCGCTGGTGCGGCGTGAGGGTCTGCACACCGTGTGCGAAGAGGCGGGCTGCCCCAACATCTACGAGTGCTGGGAGGACCGCGAGGCGACGTTCCTCATCGGCGGCGACCAGTGCACCCGGCGCTGCGACTTCTGCCAGATCGACACCGGCAAGCCCGCCGAGTACGACACCGACGAGCCCCGCAGGGTCGCCGAGTCGGTCAGGCAGATGGGCCTGCGCTACGCCACGGTGACCGGGGTGGCCCGCGACGACCTGCCCGACGGCGGTGCCTGGCTGTACGCCGAGACCGCCCGGCAGATCCACACGCTGCTGCCCGGGTGCGGCGTCGAGCTGCTGGTGCCCGACTTCAACGGCGACCAGGGCCAGCTGGAGGAGGTCTTCTCGGCCGAGCCCGAGGTGTTCGCGCACAACATCGAGACGGTGCCGCGGATCTTCAAGCGCATCCGCCCGGCGTTCCGCTACGAGCGGTCCCTTGAGGTGATCACCAAGGCCCGGCGGGCCGGGCTGGTGACCAAGTCCAACCTGATCCTGGGGATGGGCGAGGAGCGCGAGGAGGTCGTCCAGGCCATGCGCGACCTCCACGAGGCCGGGTGCGACCTGCTGACCGTCACCCAGTACCTCCGCCCCACCCCGCGCCACCACCCGGTGGACCGCTGGGTGAAGCCCGAGGAGTTCGTGGAGCTCCAGAAGGAGGCCGAGGCCATCGGTTTCGCCGGGGTGCTGTCCGGCCCGCTGGTCCGCTCCTCCTACCGGGCGGGCCGGCTGTACCAGCAGGCCATCGCGGCCCGCAGGCCCGTCTGACCCGTTTCCCCGGAAGACCGCGCCTCGCGGGGCGCGGGGTTCCGGGGTCGGCCGTCCCGCCCGGGACGGCCGGGCGGCGGCGGAACGTCGGTCACGTTTTCACTTCTCGACTCCAGGATTTGTATCCTTCAGGACATGGCGAAAAAGCCCGAAGATCAAGAGCGCCCGGGGCGCATCAAGCAGCTCCGCATGATCGCGCAGATCATCAAACAGGCCAACCCCAAGGGGATGCCGATCGTCTACGCCTCGGCGCTCGGCACGCTCGTGCTGTGCGTCGTGATCGGGCTGGTCACGGGCTGGTTCTGGTATCTGCTCTTCATCGGGATCATGCTGGCCTTCACCGTCGGCCTGGTGGTGTTCGGCCAGCTCGCCCAGCGGGCCCAGTACTCCCTGCTTCAGGGGCAGCCCGGCGCCGCCGCGGCGATCCTGCAGGGGATGCGCGGCAACTGGGTGGTCACCCCGGCCGTCGCCGTCAACCGCGACCAGGACATCATCCACCGCGTGGTCGGTTACCCGGGCGTGATCCTGGTCTCCGAGGGGCCCGGCTCGCGGGTCCAGCGGATGCTGGTCGCCGAGAAGAAGCGCATCCAGCGGATCGCCCTGGACGTCCCCGTCTACGACATCCAGTCCGGCGACGGTGAGGGGCAGGTGCCCATCGCCCGGCTCCAGCGGCACCTGATGAAGCTGCCCCGCAACCTCAAGAAGCCGGCCGTCTACGAGGTCAACAACAGGCTCAAGGCCCTCCCGCAGACGCTGCCGATGCCCAAGGGCCCGCTGCCGCGCGGCACGAAGATGCCCCGCCCGAAGACGCGCTGATGGACCCGTCGGGGGTCGACCGGCGCCCGGTGGACGCCGCCGCCACCTCGCGGGCCAACCGCGGGTGGTGGGACGGCGCCGCGGACGGCTACCAGGCCGAGCACGGGGAGTTCCTGCGCGACCGCGGCTTCGTCTGGTGCCCCGAGGGTCTCGACGAGGCCGACGCCCGCCTTCTGGGCGACGTGGCGGGGCTGGACGTGCTGGAGATCGGCTGCGGCGCCGGGCAGTGCGGGCGGTGGCTGGCCGACCGGGGGGCGCGGGTCGCCGCCTTCGACCTGTCCTTCCGCCAGCTCCAGCACTCCCGCAGGATCGACCTCGGCACCGGCTCGTCCCTGCCCGTGGTCCAGGCCGACGCCGAGTCCCTGCCCTTCGCCGGCGGGTCGTTCGACCTGGCCTGCTCGGCGTTCGGAGCGCTGCCGTTCACGGCCGACGCGCGGGCCGTCCTCACCGAGGCCCGCCGGGTGCTGCGCCCGGGGGGCCGCCTGGTCTTCTCGGTGAGCCACCCGGTCCGCTGGGCCTTCCCCGACGACCCCGGGCCGCGCGGCCTGACCGCCGACCGGTCCTACTTCGACCGCTCGCCGTACGTGGAGATCGACGACGACGGGCGGCCGTCCTACGTCGAGCACCACCGCACCCTGGGAGACTGGGTCGGGCACATCGTGGCCGCCGGGCTGGTGCTTCGGGGGCTGACCGAGCCGGAGTGGCCCGGAGGGCACGAGCGCGAGTGGGGCGGCTGGAGCCCGCTGCGCGGCCGCCACCTGCCGGGGACGGCGATCTTCACCTGCGTCCGGCCGTGAGAACGGCCTCCTGACCGCGCGGCCCCCGCCGGTCAGGCGCGGACGACCACGGTTCCGGCCACGCGGTCGTGCAGGCCCCGGTGGTCGCGGTCCCAGATGAGGGCCGGTACGGCCAGGCAGAGCAGCAGCGTCCGTACGAGCACCGAGGGGAAGGCCGGGCGCCCGCCGTCCAGCGCGGCGACCCGGATGCTCAGCAGCCGCATGCCGAACGTCATGCCCATGGTGCCGACCAGCAGGACGTACTCCAGCGCGAGGATCGCGACCGGGACCCAGACGTGGTGCGCGGGGTTGATCTTCAACAGCCCCTGCGTGATGGCCCAGGTGCAGATCAGCCAGTCGATCAGCAGGGCGCCGGTCCTGCGCCCGAGCCCGGCCACCGCTCCCCCGCCCTCCCGGGGGAACCCGAGCCGCTCCCCCGGATACCCCAGGTCGATCCCGGCCGATCTGACGCCGCCGAGCCAGGTCTGGGTCCATCGGGGCTGCCGCCTGCTGTCCATGAAATCAACGGTATCCGCCTCGGGGACCGCTCCCGTACCCGCACCGGCGGCCTTTCCGCCCCCGCCGGGAGACCACCCGCGACGGTGATCCCCCGCTCCCCCGCGGCCGGTGGAGGACGACGCCGGCCGGCCTTCCCCGGCACCCGCCCGGACCACCTTCCTTAACACGCGTGAAACAAACGGGACACGGCGCGGTAACGGCCCCGTCCTACATTCGGAGCCGATAACCCGTGCTCCCTGGGAGGTTCGCGTGTTCAACTCCGCCGACGACGTCCTCAAGTTCATCAAGGACGAGGGGGTGCAGTTCGTCGATGTCAGGTTCACGGACCTGCCGGGGACGACGCATCACTTCACGTTCCCCACGGAGAACTTCGGGGCCAACGTCTTCAGGGACGGCCTGATGTTCGACGGGTCGTCGATCCGTGGTTTCCAGGCGATCCACGAATCGGACATGCTGCTGCTGCCCGACCCCTCCACCGCCGTCCTGGACCCCTTCCGGCAGCACAAGACCCTCAACATCAACTTCTTCGTGCACGACCCGCTGACGGGCGAGGCCTACAGTCGCGACCCGCGCAACGTCGCCCGCAAGGCCGAGGAGTTCCTCAAGGGCACCGGCATCGCCGACACCGTCTACTTCGGCCCCGAGGCCGAGTTCTACATCTTCGACGACGTGCGCTTCGAGACCAGCGCCCACTCCAGCTACTACCACATCGACTCCATCGAGGGCGCCTGGAACACCGGCAAGGCCCAGGATGGCGGCAACCTGGGATACAAGCCGCGCTACAAGGGCGGCTACTTCCCGGTCCCGCCGATGGACCACTTCACCGACCTGCGCTCGGAGATGGTGCGCAAGCTCATCGAGGCGGGCATCGCCGTGGAGATGCAGCACCACGAGGTGGGCACGGCCGGGCAGGCCGAGATCGACTTCCGGTTCGACACGCTGCTGCGGTCCGCCGACACCATGATGCTCTACAAGTACATCGTCAAGAGCACGGCGCTGGCCCACGGCCACACGGTCACCTTCATGCCCAAGCCGATCTTCGGCGACAACGGCTCCGGCATGCACTGCCACCAGTCGCTCTGGAAGGACGGCGCGCCGCTCTTCTACGACGAGGTCGGCTACGCCGGTCTGTCCGACACCGCCCGCTACTACATCGGCGGCCTGCTCAAGCACGCGCCGTCGCTGCTGGCCTTCACCAACCCGACGGTCAACTCCTATCACCGCCTGGTGCCCGGCTACGAGGCCCCGGTCAACCTGGTCTACTCCCAGCGCAACCGCTCGGCGTGCATCCGCATCCCGATCACGGGCTCCAACCCGAAGGCCAAGCGCATCGAGTTCCGCGTGCCCGACCCGTCCTGCAACCCGTACTTCGCCTTCTCCGCCCAGCTCATGGCCGGCATCGACGGCATCCGCAACAAGATCGAGCCCGCGGAGCCGGTGGACAAGGACCTCTACGAGCTTCCCCCCGAGGAGGCCCGGAACATCCCTCAGGTGCCCGGTTCGCTGACCGACGTGCTCGCCGCGCTGGAGGCCGACCACGAGTACCTCCTGGAGGGCGGCGTGTTCACGCCGGACCTGATCGAGACCTGGATCTCCTACAAGCGCGAGAACGAGATCGACCCCATCCGCCTGCGCCCGCACCCCCACGAGTTCGAGCTGTACTACGACGTCTGACGTCGCAGGGCTGTGACCTCGACGGGAATCCACAGGTGACCCGTTCGGGGCACATGTCTCCGAAAGGCCGCCGGGCGACCGCCCGCGCAGGGCGCGTCCGGCGGCCTTCGCCACCGGTAGGAGCGGGAAAAACCGCGCCCCGCCGGGCGGCGGGGCTAGGAGCGTCCGCCCCGGATCCCTGTCAGCCTGCGCAGGACGTCCCACCAGAAGGAGGCGCCGAACAGCAGCGCGGCCACGGTGATCAGGTAGCCGGGCCAGTGGCCCGGGGTGGTGAGACGGTCCCACCAGGCGCCGCCGTTCCAGGCGAAGGAGGGCCCGGCCGAGCCGCCGGGCGGGATGGTCACGCTCACCACGGCGTGGTCGAAGATCTTGGCCAGCGCCGGGGAGCTGAAGACCTCCGTCACGCAGGCGTACGGCTCGACGGAGCCCGCCACGGCGCACTTGTCCTTCAGGGAGTCCTTCAGCGCGGCCGTGCCGTCCCCGCCGCCGCCCGCGATGGCGGCGACGGCGGCCCGGTAGGCGTTGTCCCGCAGCAGGGTCTTGCCGTACTCCAGCGCGTCCATGCTGAACGCCAGTGTCAGCGTCAGGGCCAGCGCGAACACCACCCACTTGACATAGCGGCGGTAGAGCGCGGACAGCCGCCGCATCTCCCCGTCGAACCACTCCTCCACGCCCTTGCGGAACCTGCCCATGTCACGCTGGGCCCCCTCCCACACGCCCCGCAGGTGACCGGCCAGGGGGCTGCGGACGGCCTCCAGCTTGGCGATCAGGTTCTCGATGCCGCCCTCCTCGGCGGCGACCAGCTCCAGCATCGCCCCGGAGAACCGCTCGGGCGGGATGTCGGCGATGGTGGTACGGGCCCCCTTGGGGTGGTCGATCTCCTGGAGCCGTTCGTACAGCCGCCGGGTCATGTCGACCCGGGGCGGGGGCGTGTCGTCGGCGAGCACCGCCGCGGGGTCCACCGGCATCGGCTCGACCACCGGCGGCGAGGGGTCCGGCCCGTGCCGGGGGCGGGGGTCGTGGCGGGAGAAGGGCAGCCGGGCGAAGACGTCGGCGACCCCGGCGGGGAGCCACGAACGGCGCTCCCCCGCGCCGTCGAGGATGTCGCGGAGATAGGCCCACAGGAACTTGCTGCGGATGTCGAAGAGCCGGACGAACGCCTCGTTGACACCGCTCACCAGGAGCGACAGCAGGAGGAAGGCCAGCACCAGCCCGACGGCCAGGTCAAGGTAGACGGAGAGCACAGTGAGATCACCCGCACCGTTGATACACGCCGGCCCCCTCAAACGCAATGGCATCGCCCGAAACGGGGCGATCCTCCGGCGGCCCGCGAAACCGGCCGTCCGCGTGACTCCGGCGGGACGGGACACGGTCACGGCGGAAGGGACCGCCGCCGGAAAGGAGCGTCGGTGAAAAGCGGAAAAGAGCGTCAGCCGCCGTAGAAGACGCGCTCCACGACCAGGCGGGCCCGGCGGGTGACGCGGCGGTAGTCGTCGACGAAGTCCCCGCTACCGTCGGGGGGATAGCCCAGGGTGCGGGCGATGAGGGCGCGCTCGCGGACGTCCACCGGGATGGAGTCGGCCGCCCGTCCCCGGACCAGCATGATGGCGTCGCGGACCCGCGAGGCGAAACGCCACGCCTCGGCCAGCGCGGCCTCGTCGGCCTCCCGCAGCAGGTCCTCGGCGACCGCCGCGCGCAGCGCCTCCAGGGTGCGGGTGGTCCGCAGCGACGGCAGCGCCCCGGCGTGGCGGAGCTGCAGGAGCTGGGCCACCCACTCCACGTCCGACAGCCCGCCCCGGCCGAGCTTGGTGTGCAGGGCCGGGTCGGCGCCGCGTGGCAGCCGCTCGGCCTCCATCCGCGCCTTCAGCTTGCGGATCTCCCGCACCGCCGCTTCGGGGATGCCGTCGCGGGGGTGGCGCAGCGGGTCGGCCAGGGCGAGGAACGCGGCGCCGAGCGAGGCGTCGCCCGCCGCGAGGCGGGCGCGCAGCAGCGCCTGGGACTCCCACGGCGACGACCAGCGCCCGTAGTAGGCGGCGTAGGAGGCGAGTGTGCGGACCAGCGGCCCCTGGCGGCCCTCGGGACGCAGGTCGGGGTCGATGAGCAGCGGCGGATCGGGCGCGGGCAGGGCCAGCAGGCGGCGCAGTTCGTTGGCCACGGCGAAGGCCGCCTCGGTGGCCTCCCGCTCGGGGACGCCCTCCCGCGGCTCGTGCACGAACATCACGTCGGCGTCGCTGCCGTAGGAGCATTCGAGGCCGCCCAGGCGCCCCATGGCGATCACCGCGAACCTCGTGCCGAGCGGGGCGCGCCGCTCCATCTCCACCTTGCCGATCGCGGCGTCCAGCGCGGCCTGGATCGTCACGTCGTTGAGCGCGGACAGCGCCTGCCCCACCCGTTCGATGTCGAGGAGCCCGGCGAGGTCGGCGGCGGCGGTGCGGAAAAGCTCCCTGCGCCGCAGCCCGCGCGCCGCGGCCACCGCGCTCTCGGCCTCGCCCGGGTAGCGGCCGACCATGGCCCGCGCCTCGGCCAGCAGCGCCTCGGCGGGGCGGGGCTCCAGCTCGCCGTCCGAGCCGAGCATCGCCACCGCCTCGGGCGCGTGCAGCAGCAGCCCCGTCACGTAGCGGCTGGTACCCAGCAGCCGGGCCAGGCGGGAGGCCACCGCGGTCTCGTCGCGCAGCAGCCGCAGGTACCACGGCGTGGCACCGAGCTTGTCCGAGACCTGGCGGAACCCCAGCAGACCGGCGTCGGGGGCGGGGGCGTCGGCGAACCAGCCGAGCATGACCGGCAGCAGGGTGCGCTGGATCGCCGCGCGCCGCGAGACGCCGCCGGTCAGCGCGCCGATGTGCCGCAGGGCCCCGGCCGGGTCGGTGTAGCCGAGTGCCTCCAGGCGGGCCTGCGCGGCCGTGGTGGACAGGCGGGCCTCCGACTCGGGCAGCCGGGCCACGGCCTGCAGCAGCGGCCGGTAGAAGAGCTTCTCGTGCAGGCGCCTGGCCTCTCTGGCGTGCCGCCTCCAGCAGGTGGTGAACTCTCCCACCGGATCTCCGGCCATGCCCAGGGCCCGGCCGAGGCGGCGCAGGTCGGCGGCGTCCTCGGGCACCACGTGGGTACGGCGCAGCCGGTACACCTGGATCAGGTGCTCGACGCGGCGCAGAAACGTGTAGGCCTCGGCCAGGGCCCTGGCGTCGTCCCGGCCGACGTAGCCGCCCCGTGACAGGGCGGCGAGCGCGGGGAGCGTGGCGCGGCGGCGCAGCAGCGGGTCGAGACGGCCGTGGACGAGCTGGAGCAGCTGGACGGCGAACTCGATGTCGCGCAGCCCGCCGGGCCCCAGCTTGAGCTGGCGCTCGGCCTGGTCTCCGGGCACGTTGGCCTCCACCCGGCGGCGCATGGCCTGCACGTCCTCGACGAAGCGGTCGCGGGTGGCGGCCTGCCAGACCAGCTCGTTCACCGCGGAGACGTACCGCTCGCCGAGTTCCAGGTCGCCGGCGACCGGCCGGGCCTTCAGCAGCGCCTGGAACTCCCATGTCTTGGCCCAGCGCTGGTAGTAACTCCGGTGGCTGGCCAGGGTGCGGACCAGCGGCCCCGACCTGCCCTCCGGGCGCAGGGCGGCGTCCACCTCCCACAGCGAGCCCTCGGGGGTGGCGGCCGAGCAGGCGCGCATCATGCCCTGGGCCAGGCGGGCGGCCAGGCGGAGGGCCTCGGTCTCGTCGGTCCCCTCACGGGGCTCGGCCACGAAGACGACGTCCACGTCGCTGATGTAGTTGAGTTCCCGCGCCCCGCACTTGCCCATGCCGATGACGGCCAGCCGTACCGCGCCGGGGTCGGCGTGCTCGGAACGCGCGACGGCGAGCCCCGCCTCCAGCGCCGCCCCCGCGAGGTCGGCCAGCTCGGCGGTGATCTCGGTGAGCGTCACCTCGCCGAGGACGTCGCGGGCGGCCAGGTGCAGCAGCCGGGCCCGGTAGGCGACCCGCAGTGCGACGAGGACGGCGGTACCGAAGTCCGCCGCCCGGGGCTCGGGGTCGCCGGGGTCGGCGCCGACCGCGCGCAGCAGTTCGGCGCGCAGCTCTCCCCGGGCGGGCCGCCGTGCGGCGCCCTCGCCGGCCAGGAGGCGCCGGTGCCCGGGATACCTGATCACGTGCTCGCCGAGGGCCGCGCTGACGCCGAAGACGCCGAGCAGCCGGGCGCGCATCCCGGGATCGGAGCGCAGGTCGGCCAGGACGCCGGGGTCCTGCTCGGCCAGCCGGCCGAGCGAGGCGAGGGCCAGGTCGGGGTCGGCCGCGGCGGCCAGGGACTCCAGCAGGCCGGGGTCGTCGGCGGCCTCGCGCCCCAGCCCGTCGAGGAGCCGCCCGGCGCCGACGCCGTCGGCGAACCCGAGCCTGGCCAGCCGTCCGGCGATCGTCTGCATCCGGGGCACGTCGTCCACCGCCCCTTCCTGGTCTGCGATCGCGGGCATGGTTGACTTTCCCCGGCCGCTTCCCGGCATCCCTGTCTCCACCCCTCGATCGCGTACCCGTGACCAGAGCGCTGACTTTCACCGGCGGTCCGGGGGCGGCGCGGTTCTCTCCCGCCCGTCCCGGAGGCGATCGCGCGGCCCGAGCCCCGGACGCCCGGCTCGGCCGCCGGGCGCCGGCCCCTCGCCGCGGACGCCGACACTGAAAACCGTACGCCGCCAACAGGTGATTCGCACCGTAATAGTGTGATCACCTGTTCGGATAAGAGCGGCGAAACGGTTCACGAGGGGCGCCGGGTGGCGGCGGGGCACCCCTCGGAAACGGTCAGCCGGCGCGGGCGCCGGGAGGCTCCGGGCCGGCGCTCAGGCCGGGGTGACCCAGACGGCCCTGGCCGAGGCGACCAGGGTGCCGTCCACCTCGTAGACGGCACTCTCGCCGAAGAGCTTGCGCCCGTCGGCGCCGGTGGCGCGGGCGACCACCGAGTAGGTGCCGCCGGGGTAGACCCGGCGGGTGATCTGGGCCGTCAGCCGGCCGAGCAGGGCGGACTCGCCGGAGCGGAAGTGGGACCAGCCGGTGGCGCAGTCGAGGGCGGCCCAGACGATCGCGTCGGGGACGGCTCCGTCGGCGTCGGTGACGGTCATCGGCACCCGCCACCCGGCGGCGAACAGATCGGTGCCGGACACCGGGCCGGGGAAGATCCGCAGACCGTCTCCGGGGGAGCGCAGCCCGCAGGCGAAGCAGCCGGGAAAGGCGTGGCCGGCGAGCCCGGGGAAACCGCTCTCGGCGCGGGCGGCCTTGTTGAAGGGAACGAACTCCGGGGCGGCGGGGCGCTCGGTGACCGGGATGGCCTCGACGAGGAGGTCGTCGCCGTGGGTGAGGGTGGCGCTGTTGGCCATCTGCCGCAGGGAGAGCCCGGTATCCAGCGGCGTGGGCGCGTGCAGCGTGACCTCGACGGCCGAGTCGTGCCGAGCGCCGTAGGCCGTCTCGGCGACCGTGCCCGCGATCCACCCGCCGTTCGCGGCCCCCTCGGGGCCGCGGAAACGCGCGGGGACGGTTACCACGGTCTGCAGCTCGGCAGCCGTCGTCATGCGGCACCTCCTGTCGCCTTTAAGGCGATTATTCTCGAAAATGGTTGTCAATAGACCGGCTGATTTTACCGAAGCCCCTGAGCAGGCGGCGAACCAGGTGAGGGAGATCCGCGAGGAGCGGGACGGCGGGCCGCCCCACACGTGATCACCTGCGCCGTTGCACCCTACCGCGCGCGCGAGGCCACCGCGGACGAGCCCCGGGGCCCGCCCGCGGGGCCGGTGGACCCCCGCCTACAGGACCGGGAGGTACCTTCCGAGCTCGAACTCGGTGACCTGGCGGCGGTATTCGTGCCACTCGGTGCGCTTGTTGCGCAGGAAGTAGTCGAAGACGTGCTCGCCGAGGGTCTCGGCGACCAGTTCGCTGCGCTCCATGACCCCGATGGCCTCGTCCAGCGACTGCGGCAGCGGCTGGATGCCCAGGGCTCGGCGCTCGGCGGAGGTCAGCGCCCAGACGTCGTCCTCGGCGCCGGGGGGCATCTCGTATCCCTTCTCGATGCCCTTCAGACCCGCCGCGAGGATCACGGCGAAGGCCAGGTAGGGGTTGCAGGCCGAGTCCAGGGAGCGGAACTCGATGCGCGTGGAGTTTCCCTTGTGGGGCTTGTACATCGGCACCCGGACCAGGGCCGAGCGGTTGTTGTGGCCCCAGGAGATGTAGCTCGGCGCCTCGCCGCCCGCCCCGGCGATCGCCTCGGCCCCGCCCCACAGGCGTTTGTAGGAGTTGACCCACTGGTTGCAGACCGCGGTGATCTCGGCGGCGTGCGCGAGCAGCCCCCCGATGAAGGAACGTCCCACCTTGGAGAGCTGGTACTCGGCGCCGGGTTCGTAGAAGGCGTTGCGGTCGCCCTCGAACAGCGACATGTGGGTGTGCATGCCGGAGCCGGGGTACTCGGTGAACGGCTTGGGCATGAAACTCGCCCAGATGCCCTGCTCCAGCGCGACCTCCTTCATGACCAGGCGGAAGGTCATGATGTTGTCGGCGGTGGTGAGCGCGTCGGCGTAGCGCAGGTCGATCTCCTGCTGGCCGGGGCCGCCCTCGTGGTGGCTGTACTCGACCGAGATGCCCATCGACTCCAGCATCATGATCGCGTTGCGCCGGAAGTCGTGGCCGGAGCTGTGGGGGGTGTGGTCGAAGTAGCCGCCGTCGTCGATCGGCTCGGGACGCACGCCGCGGGCCGGCCTCTCCTTCAGCAGGAAGAACTCGACCTCGGGGTGGGTGTAGAAGCTGAACCCCATGTCGGAGGCGCGGGCCAGGGTGCGCTTGAGCACCCAGCGCGGGTCGGCGTGGGAGGGCGAGCCGTCGGGCATCAGGATGTCGCAGAACATCCGGGCGGCGCCCGGAGTCTCACTGCGCCAGGGCAGGATCTGGAACGTCGCCGGATCCGGCTTGGCGAGCATGTCCGACTCGTAGACCCGGGCGAAGCCCTCGATCGCCGAGCCGTCGAAGCCGATGCCCTCGGCGAACGCCCCTTCGAGCTCGGCCGGAGCGATGGCCACCGACTTCAGGAACCCGAGAACGTCGGTGAACCACAGCCGGATGAACCGGATGTCGCGCTCCTCAAGGGTGCGGAGAACGAACTCCTGCTGGCGGTCCAATGCCTCTCCTCCACTGCCGACGCCGGCGCGGTGCCACACGCCTGGTCTTCCCATCAGTCTGCCCGCTCCGTGTTTCGCGCACGTTACGAGGAAAAACGGGCGCGCACCACCTCAACCCACCCCGCGTCCTCCCGGCGATTCCCGGGGTCCACCTGGAGAGACTTGTGGAATCCCCACGGGATGGTCACGTAGGGTAATCATCTGAGTTCTTCCGGTAATCAGGAGGTCACAATGAGCACAGAGCTTCTCAGACACAAATTGGACCGCGCTTTCGGACATCTGGACGTCAACGGCAACGGAAAGGTCGAGCGTGACGACCTGCTCGGCCTGGGTGCCCGGCTTCTGATCGGTTTCGGTGAGTCACCGACCTCGGCGGCCGGCAGCAGGCTCGTCCACGGTTTCGACGTCATCTGGCAGACGCTCTCCGCCGAGCTCGACGTGGACAGCGACGGCGCGATCTCACCGCAGGAGTTCCGGACCGGCATGACCTCGACGTTCGTCGAGGGCGACCGGTTCGACACGGTGTTCCGGCCCGCCGCCCGGGCGGTCGCCGAGCTGTGCGACACCGACGGGGACGGAGCCGTCGGACCGGAGGAGTTCCGTACGATGCTGAGCGCCTTCGGCACCCCGCACGGCGATGTGGACACGGCCTTCGCCCGCCTGGACCTGGACGGCGACGGAAGCGTCTCGGTCGACGAACTGGTCGAGGCGACGCGCCAGTACTACACGAGTGCCGACCCGGGCGCGGCCGGCAACTGGCTGTTCGGTCCACTGTGACGCTCACCTACACCGCCCCCGCGACGGCCGGCGGGGCGGTGGCGTGCCCCTCGCGGGAGCGGGCCCCCTCTGTGGCCGCCGTCCTGCTCCTGCCCCTCATCGACCGGGTGCCGGTGATGGCCGCGCCGTGCCGCATGCACACGTCACTCGACCGGATCTCCGTCTCGCTCGCCGCGTGGACCCGCGAGGTCGGGTTCGACACGCCCTCGGCGGCGGGCTTCGACCGGATGGCCGGCCGGGCCTTCGCCGGGTTCGGCCTCGACGCGGCGGTCCTGTTCGCCAAGTGGCTGACCTGGCTGTTCCATTTCGACGACGAGTGGGACGAGGGACCGGCCGGGCGCGCGGCCGGGATCGTGGAGGCCACCTTCGCGCGTCTCGAACACCACGTGGCCCGCGCCCCGGCCGGCCCCCCCTCGCGCGGGCCGCTCGCGCGCTCACCCGTCCGGGTGCCGCCGGAGGCGCCGAAGACGGCGGAGGCCGCGCGGACGCGGGAGTGGGGCGACGGGATCGCCTCACGGAGCCGGGCCCTGCGTCCGGGCCCGCTCCACCGGCTTCCGGCGAAGGAGAGGGACGGCCGCGCGGCCGGCACGCCGGCCGAGGCGGCATTCCGGGATCTCTGGGAGGCGACGGCCCCGCGAATGAGCCCCCGCTGGCGGGAGCGGTTCGCCGCCGGGCTGGCCGCCCAGAAGGCGGCCTGCCGTACGGAGGCGGAGAACCGTTGCGCCGGGCGGGTCCCCCGCGTCACCGAGTACCCCGCGCTTCGGCGGGGCACCGCGGGCCCCTACCTGTTCGACCTGGTCGAGCCGTGCCTGGGGGTCGAGGTACCGGTGGAGCTGCGCGAGAGCCCGACCTGGCAGACGCTCATGGACGCCTGCAACGACGTCACCGCCTGGTGCAACGACGTCGCCTCCCACCGCAAGGAGCGCGCGAACGGGGACGTGCACAACTACGTGACGGTCGCCGCCCACGCGTCCGGGCTCTCCGACATCGACGCCGTCGTGTGGGTGAACGACCGGATCGCCGAGCGCGCCGAGGACCTGCGCGCCGCCGCCAGGCGGCTGCCGAGGCTGTTCGACGAGTTCGGGCTCTCACCGGTCGAGGCCAGGGACGCCAGCAAGGTGGCCTGCGCCTTCCTCACGGCTCCCAGGGCCCAGCTGGAGTGGCTGCTGGAGTCCAGCCGCTACGGCGCGGCCTGAAACCCGGCCGCCTCCCCGCGCGCCTCCCCCACCGGGGTGCGCGGGGAGCGGGCGGGAGCGGTCCCGGAACAGGTTCCCCCCCCCCCCCGGGCGCGACCGCGCTCGCGGAACGTCCCCCGGGGTACGGGCGCGATTCGGGAAGGGCGGGGCTTTGAGTGTCTGTTGATTCGTTTGCGGTTCCTGGGGGCTAAGGTCCTTTTAAGTACGATACGGAAGGGCCGGGCGATGCGCGGGCTGAGCCAGTTGTCTCCGGCGGTGACGGCCGTCCGGACGCGAGTCCGCAGCGGCCCCTGTGACCTCGGTGGCCCCGGTGGCCCCGGTGGCTCTGACGGCCCCGGCTCCCGCCGCGGCGGTCGTCACGCGGCGGCCCGCGACGAGGCCGCTCCCCTCCCGCACCGCCCTTCCCCCGCCCCTCCCGCTTCCCCCACCCCGCCGTTCGCACCCGAGGTCACCCCGGAAGGGGAACGCCGGCCGAGACCGCCTCGACGCCCCCGGCGAACTTGAATGTAAAGCCCTGACCACGGATTATTCCTTACAGCACGCGAACGATGGTGGGTATTGCCGTATGACGTCCGACAAGCTGGCCCTACGCTGGCGCCCGCAATGCTGACATTTCATGCTCTCGGACCGTTCCAGGCATGCCACGACGGAATGGCGCTCGACCTCGGCGGTCAGCGCCAGATGGCCGTGCTGGCCAGGCTTCTCGTCGCCGGCGGCCGCGCCGTACCCGTGAGCACGCTCATCGACGAACTGTGGCCGGGTGAGCCCCCCGCGCAGGCGCTGTCCACCATCCAGGGGTACGTCTCGCGGCTGCGGCGCGCCCTGGAGCCCGGCCGCGCGCCCCGGAAGGAGGCGGAGGTGCTGGTCTCGGCCCCTCCGGGATACGCCCTGCGCGCCGGCGCCGACCAGGTGGACTCCTGGAGGTTCGAGAACGCCGTCAAGGCCGAGGGCGGGCCCGCCGAGGTGTGGGACCTCCTGGAGCGTGCCCTGGGCCTGTGGCGGGGGCCCGCGCTGGCGGAGTTCTCCGACCTGTCGTGGGCGGTGACCGAGGCGGGCCGGCTGGAGGAGCTGCGGCTGATCGCCGTCGAGCGCCGGGCCGACGCCGGCCTGCTGCTGGGCCGTTCCGGTGCCCTGGTCGCGGATCTGGAGGCGCACGTCTCGGCCCATCCGCTGCGCGAGGAGGCGTGGCGGCTGCTCGCTCTGGCGCTCTACCGCAGCGGCAGGCAGGGGGACGCGCTGGGAGCGCTCCGGCGGGCCAGAACACTCCTGCGTGAGGAGCTGGGCCTCGACCTGGGCGCCACCCTCCAGCGGCTGGAGGCGGACATGCTCGCGCACGCCGCCCACCTGGACCCCCGCCACGATCCCGCCGCCCGGAAGACCGCCCCTCCCGCCCGGGCGACCGGCCCCGCGGACCTGCGCGTCGTGGTGGCCGACGACCAGGCGCTGGTCCGCACCGGCCTGCGGGTCGTCCTGGACAGCGAGCCCGGCTTCCACCTCGTCGGCGAGGCGGAGGACGGCGAGCAGGCGATCGCGGTCGTCCGCGCGGCCTCCCCCGATCTGGTGCTGATGGACATCCAGATGCCCCGGCTGGACGGCCTGACCGCCGCCCGGCGGATCCTGGCCGACGAGGCGCCTCCGAAGGTCATCATGATGACCACGTTCGGCACGGACGACAACCTCTACGCGGCGCTGCGGGCGGGGGTGAGCGGCTTCGTCCTCAAGACCTCGGCGCCCGAGCAGCTCATCACCGCCATGCGCGCGGCCCAGGCCGGCGACGCGCTGATCGACCCGGCCGTCACCACGCGGCTGATCGCGGCCTTCGCCGGGCGGGCCAACCCCTCGGCCCCGCCCGGGCTGGCCGGGCTCGGCGACACCGACCTGGACCTGATGAAGCTGGTCGCCCGGGGGCTGACCAACCGGCAGATCGCGGCGACCCTGGCGGTCACCGAGCAGTGGGTGACCGGTTCGGTGGCCCGGCTCCTTGAGCACCTGGGCCTGTTCGACAGGGCCCAGCTGGTGGTGGCGGCGTACGAGTCGGGGCTGGTCAACCCGGGCGACATGGGCAGGTAGGGAGTGTCCGGGCGGATACGGCCCCGCGATCCCGCGCCCCCCGGCGCCCCCGCGGAAGGGCCCGGGGAGACGGCGAGGGCGGCGGCGCGCGAGCTCGCGGCCTCCCCAGTGCGGCTGGCGGTCATCGTCCTGTCGATCGCCGCGTGCGGGATCGCGACGGCCGGGCTCGTGATCGTGCGGGGCCTGCCCGCCGCCTGGACCCCCCACATGCCCTTCACCCCCGACCTCGCCTGCGGCCTGGCCTTCCCCCCGGTGGGCGCCTTCCTGCTAGCCCACCGTTCGCGCCCCGCCACCGCGTGGCTGATGTGCCTGGGCGGGATCGGCTGCGCGGTCAACTTCTTCGCCACCGCCATGATGTACCGCTCCGGCGCCGACGGGGCGATGACGGCGGCGGGCAACTACCGCTACGCCGTGGGGGTCGGCTGGGTCGCCGGCGGCGTGCTGCTGGCGATCGTGCTCCCGCTGTACTCCCCCGACGGGCGGCTCCCCTCCCGGCGCTGGCGCCCCGTGGTGGTCGCGGCGGGCGTGCTGACGGCGGTGGAGACGGTCCTGACGATCGTGCGTCCGACCCCGCCCCTCGCGGACTACCCGATGCCCCGGATCGTGCCGAACCCGCTGGCGATCGAGGCGCTCGGCCCCTTCTACCGGTCGCTCCAGAACCTGGTCGTATGGGCGATCATGGGCCTGGCCGTTCTGGCGATGCTCTCCCTGGCGACGCGCCTGCGCCGGGCCGACCCCGTGCTGCGCCGCCAGATCGCCTGGCCGCTGACCGCCTTCGCCGTCTACATCGTCTGCATGCTCGCCGGGGAGGAGTGGATCCTCGCGGCGACGGTCTGGACCGGGCTGATCCCCCTCGCCATCGCCTTCTCCGTGCTGCGCTACCGGCTGTACGGCATCGACACCGTGGTCAGCCGCGCCTTCGTGGCCGCGGGGCTGATCGCGGCGGTGAGCGTGGTCTACTTCGGGGGCGGCGCGCTCGCGGGCCTGACCCTGTCCGGATACGACCGGATCGGCGGCCTGGCGGCGGCGCTGTTCGCGGGGGTGGTCTTCCACCCGCTCCGGCACCTGCTGCGCCGCCTGGTCGACCGGCTCATGTACGGCACGCGCGGCGATCCGGCCGCCCTGGCCGTACGGCTGGCCCAGGAGGTGGGCGAGGCCGAGCCCGCCAACGCGCTGGCGGCCGTCGCCTCGGCGGTCAGGGACGGCCTGAGCCTCACCGGGGTCGCGGTCGAGGTGAGGGGCCCCGGGGCCAGGCGGGTGGAGATCGGCACGCCGGGGCCGTCCCCGCGCGTGGTACCGCTGATCTGGCACGGGGAGCCGGTCGGGCGGCTGCTCCTGGGCGCCCCGGGGCCCCGCAGGTTCGCCGCCGCGCACAACGACCGGCTGATCGCCGTGGCCACGCCGTACGTGGCGGACGTGGCGCACGCGGTGATGATGACCGCCGACCTGCAGCGTTCCCGCGAGCGCATCCTCACCGCCCGCGAGGAGGAACGCCGCCGCCTGCGCCGCGACCTGCACGACGGGCTCGGCCACGCGCTGACCGACATGGCGATGTCGATCAACATGGCCCGGATCAGCCTGCGCTCCGAACCCGCCTCGGCCGACCGGCTGCTGGGCGAGCTGCGCGAGGGCATGGACGCGGTGGGACAGGAGATCAGGGAGCTGGTGTACGGCCTGCGCCCGCCCACACTGGACGAGCTCGGCCTGGCGGGGGCCGTACGGGCGCTGGCGGCCGAGGGCGGGCCGCGGGTGGCCGTCGAGACCGAGGGCGACCTGTCCGACCTGCCGGCCGCCGTCGAGGTCGCCGCCTACCGGATCGTCCAGGAGGCGCTGACGAACGTCCGCAAGCACGCGGGGGCCCGCTCGGCGACGGTCTCGCTGCGGCGCGGCGCGTCGCTGATGATCCGCGTCCGGGACGACGGGCACGGGCCGCCCGAGCGGGCCCGCTCCGGCATCGGCCTGATCTCGATGCGCGAGCGGGCCGCCGAGCTCGGCGGGACGTGCGTGATCGGCCCGGCGGAGGGGGGCGGGACGGAGGTGGAGGCCCTCCTGCCGATTTCACCCGGCCGGATGTGAACCTCCGGCGGCATCGAGGTCTCTAATCATCGTCGACGTACTCGTCTTGAGGGAGATCACCGTGAAGCACTGGGCCGTGGCCGCCGGCGCCGCCCTTGTCATGACCGCCTCCGCCGTCACCGCCGCCCCCGCCGTCGCCGGCGCGGCCTCCTCGCAGGCGGCGCCGGTCGCGGGGGCCGTCTACCTCGCCTACCGGGGCGGCGGCGTCGAGGTGCTGACCCACCGGAGAACGTGGAGCCGGCAGACCGTCGGCGGCCCGGGCTTCGTCGGGCAGTTCTCGGCGGCGCCCGGCGGCGGCCGGGTGGCGTGGATCGACGCCCGCAACCGCCTGCACGTCAGGTCGGCCGGCGGCGACCGGGTGATCGCCAAGGACGCCGCCTACGCCGGGCCCTGCCTGACCCCGGCCTGGACGGCCGACGGCAAGAGGATCGCCTACCCGGTGAAGGGAACGGCCTCGGCCACGACCGTGAAGGTGGTCGGCGCCGACGGGAGGAATCCGGTGAAGGCGGGCACAACCCTGGGACCGTGCCATCTGACCTGGTCCGCCGACGGCAGGACGCTGGCCGGCTACGCCGGGGACACCGACGGCGTCCACCTGCTGACCGCGGGCTCCCCGGTCTCCCGGCGGGTCCCCGGCGTCAAGCTCGCCAACCACGTGCAGAGCCTGTCCCCCGACGGCCGCCGGGTCGTGGTCAACGCGATCGGCGCGGACGCCCCCGGCGGCGACGGCTCCTGGCCCCTGGCGTTCACCCCGTCGATCTACGACACCGTGACCGGCCGGAAGATCGCCGTCCCGGTCAAGGGGCGGGTGATCGGCGCCCTCTACCTGCGCGACGGCAGCCTGGCGATCCGCGTCGCGGGCAGGCCCGCCAACACCCTGCTGGTCCTGGACGCCTCCGGCAGGGAGCTGCGCCGCCTCACCGAACCCGCCCGCGCCAGGACCCTCGGCCTCCTCCACGTCCTGAGCTGACCCCCCGGCCGCCGGGGCCGGCGCCGCAATAGGGTGGGGCACGTGGCTCAACTGCGTATCGCCCTGGCTCAGAGCAATCCCTCGGTCGGCGCCCTGCCGGCCAACGCCGACAGGCTCGTGGAGTGGACCCGGCGCGCCGCCGACCGCGGCGCGCACCTGGTGGTGTTCCCCGAGATGTTCCTGACCGGTTACCCCGTCGAGGACCTGGTGCTGCGAACCTCCTTCGTGGAGGCGTCGATCGCCGCGGCCGGGTCCCTCGCCGAGAGACTGGCCGCCGAGGGGCTCGGGGAGACGCCGGTGGTCGTCGGCTACGTGGACCGGGCGAACCTGGCGCCGCGGGTCGGTCAGCCCAAGGGGGCGCCGCTGGACGCCGCGGCGGTGCTGCACCGGGGCCGGGTGGTCGCCAGGACGGCCAAGCACCACCTGCCCAACTACGGCGTCTTCGACGAGTACCGCTACTTCGTACGCGGTGACCGGCTGCCGATCCTCCGGCTCCACGGGGTCGACGTGGCGATCGCGGTCTGCGAGGACCTGTGGCAGGAGGGCGGTCCGGTCGCGGTGGTGGCGAAGGCGGGGGCCGGGCTGCTGGTGGTGCCGAACGCCTCGCCGTACGAACGGGGCAAGGAGGACGTACGGCTCGCGCTCGTCTCCCGGCGGGCCCGGGAGGCGGGGTGCGCCCTGGCCTACGTCAACCAGGTCGGCGGGCAGGACGAGCTGGTCTTCGACGGCGACTCGATCGTGGTGTCCGCCTCCGGGGAGCTCGTCGCGCGGGCCGCGCAGTTCACCGAGGAACTGCTGGTCACCGACCTGGAGCTCCCCGAGGCCCGTTCCGGCGGACCGGGAACGTTCGAGGTGGACGCCGGGGACGGCACCGTGATCACGGTGGAGCGGCTGGAGCTGTCGTCGTCCCCCGTCCAGCCGTACGAACCCCGGGACCCCTCGGTCGCCACACGCCTGGACGATCTCGCCGAGGTCTACTCGGCGCTGGTCCTGGCGGTGCGCGACTACGCCGTCAAGAACGGCTTCCCCTCGGTCGTCCTGGGGCTGTCCGGCGGGATCGACTCGGCGCTGACGGCCACGATCGCCTCCGACGCCATCGGCCCCGACCGGGTCCACGTGGTGCTGATGCCCTCGCGTTACTCCTCCGAGCACTCCCTGACCGACGCGCGGGAGCTGGTGGACCGGCAGGGGGTCAACGCCCAGACCGTTCCGATCGGCGACATCGTGAGCGCCTTCGAGAAGGAGGTCTCGCTCTCCGGCCTGGCCGCGGAGAACCTCCAGGCCCGGGTGCGCGGCATGATCCTGATGGGCCTGTCCAACCAGCACGGCCACCTGGTGCTCACCACCGGCAACAAGAGCGAGCTGGCCACCGGCTACTCCACCCTCTACGGCGACTCCGCCGGCGGTTTCGCGCCGATCAAGGACGTGCCCAAGACCCTGGTCTGGGAGCTGTCCCGCTGGCGCAACGCCCAGGCGGGCGAGGAGGGCGCGTTCCTGCACGGCTTCGCCCGGCC
Source organism: Streptosporangium violaceochromogenes (assembly GCF_014654615.1). GTDB lineage: Bacteria > Actinomycetota > Actinomycetes > Streptosporangiales > Streptosporangiaceae > Streptosporangium > Streptosporangium violaceochromogenes. The sequence continues at coordinate 347,473 of NZ_BNBB01000001.1, forward strand.
GCCGATCCCGGAGAACTCCATCGACAAGGAGCCGAGCGCCGAGCTGCGGCCCGGCCAGCGCGACATCGACTCCCTTCCGGAGTACGGCGTGCTGGACCGCCTTCTGGACGACTACGTCGAAAAGGACATGGGCTCCGCCGAGCTCATCGCCGCGGGCCACGATCCGGCCCTGGTCGCCCGGGTCATCCGGCTGGTCGACCTCGCCGAGTACAAGCGCCGCCAGTACCCCCCGGGCCCCAAGATCACCCCCAAGAACTTCGGCCGTGACCGTCGCCTGCCCATCACCAACCTCTGGCGCGAGACCACGGCCTGAGCCGGCGGGCCGCGTCCCGGCGTCCCCTTTCGCGGGGCGGCGCCCGGCGAGGAGACCGGCCCGCGCAAGGGGACGGCGGTCATGTTCCGGACGGACCGGGCGATGGTGAAAGACCTGCTCAGAGTGGGTATCACCGGAGGAAGGCACCGGCGGCCGGGAGGGGGCCGGGTCGCCGGTGACCCGGCGGACGGCGAGCGCGCGCGCCCCTCCCGCAGGAGGGGCCGCCCCGGAGGACGCCGCGCCCCGCGGCCCGCCGGAACCCGAAGCGGAGGGGGAGGCACATGAAGGCAGCGGTAGGGGACAGGCTGATCGTCGAGGGCACCCGTCAGGGCGAGACCCGCCGGGTCGGCGTGATCGTGCGGTTGGTCCACGAGGACGGCTCCCCGCCCTACATGGTGCACTGGGAGCACGAGAAGCACGAGACGATGGTGTTTCCCGGCCCGGACGCACACCTGCTCGGCCAGGATCGGCCGACGGAGAGCCGCCGCTAGGAGCGGCCCCGCGACCGGCCGGGCCGAAAGGGGGCCGCGCGGCGGGAGAGCGGATCTCAGCGCGGGGCCAGCCCCGCGAGAAGCTGGTCGACGATCTCCTCGACGAGGTCGCCGGAGACGTCGGCGTCCTCGGCGCACCGCATGTACCAGACCACGGTGCCGATCAGCGTCGCCAGGGCGACGGGCACGTTCAGGTCGGCCCTCAGCTCGCCGGTCGCGACGCCGCGCCGCAGCAGGGCGGTCAGCACCGCCCTGCGCGGCTCGATCGCCGCCTGACGGACGCGGTCCGCCAGGCGGGGGTGGCGTTCGGCCTGGTTCATCGCGATGTTCAGCACGCAGCGCGTCCGCGCGTCGCGCTCCTCGCGCCGGAAGACCTCCACGCAGGCGATCAGGTCCTCCCGCAGCGACCTGCCCCGCAGAGGGGGCAGCGGCGCCTTGAGCGTGGCCAGGGCGTCGACGAGCAGGTCCTCCTTGGTGGGCCACCACCGGTAGATCGTCGTCTTGCCGACGCCCGCCCGGGCGGCGATCGCCTCGATCGACAGCTCGCCGAGGCCGGTCGTCTCGCCGATCAGGTCGAGGGTCGCCTCGATGATCGCTCTTTCCGCCCTGGCACTGCGAGGGCGTCCCGCGGGGCGGCTGGTCTGCGTCTGTTCGGTGGTGGCCATGGTGTCTTCTACACTACTGCCGGTTTCCTGTCGTCACTGTGCTGCTCGACGGCGGAGGCCGGGGCGCTCTTGCCGGGCAGCCATCTGAGGGCGAACAGGGCTCCGAGCAGCACGATGATCGCCGAGACCAGCGCCGTGACGTGCATGCCGTCCAGGAAGGCCCGCTTGGCGGGCGCGATCAGCGCCGCGCCGCGCTCACCGAGCCCCCCGGCCACGCCGAGCGTGCCGGTCAGCGACTCGCCCGCCAGGTGCCGGAGCCTCTCGGGCAGGAAGGTCAGGGCGGGGGCGATCTCGTCGCGGTAGGTCGCCGACAGCAGCGAGCCGAGCAGGGCGACGCCGAGCGCCCCGGCAACCTGGCGGACGGTGTTGCTCATGGCCGAGCCGACGCCGGCCTTCTCCCTGGGCAGCGACTCCATGATCGTGGTGGTCGCGGGCGGCATGACGGTGGCCGTCGCCGCCCCCTGGACGAAGAAGACCAGCTCGATCAGCACGACGGGGGTGTTCTGGTCCATCAGCGCGTAGGAGGCCATCGCCCCCGCCACGACGACCAGGCTCACGGTGGCGCTCGCCTTGCCGCCGAAGCGCCGGACCATCTGCTGGCTGAGCGGGGCGAAGATGAGCTGCGCGGCGGCGAAGGGGATCATCAGCGCGCCCGCCTGCATGGGGGTGAAGCCCAGCACGATCTGGAGGTAGAAGACCAGGAAGAACATCCCGCCCATCATCCCGAAGAACACGATGCCGATCATGCCGACCGCGGTGGAGAAGCGGCTGTTGGTGAAGTAACGGACGTCGAAGGCCGGGTGGTCGATGCGGCGTTCGTACCAGACGAAGACGGCCAGCACGACCAGCCCGAGGAGGGTCGGGACCAGCACCTCGGCGCTGGCGACCGTGGCCAGCTCACCGCCCCGGATGATGCCGTAGGTGACCGCGACGAGGCCGACGATGGACAGGAGCACCCCGGCGGGGTCGAGCCTGGAGGGGTTGGGGTCACGCGACCCGGGCACGACGAGCGCGATGAGCACCATGCTGACCAGCACGATCGGCAGATTGATCAGGAAGACCGACCCCCACCAGAAGTGCTCGATGAGCAGGCCGCCGGTGATCGGGCCGATGGCCACGGCGATGCCGACGCCGCCGGCCCAGATGCCGATCGCCTTGCCGCGCTCCTGCGGAGGGAAGACGTTGGAGATGATCGCGAGGGTGGCCGGCATGATCGCGGCGCCGCCGACGCCCATGAACGCCCGGGCGACGATCAGTTGTGTGGGGTCCTGGGCGTAGGCGCTGGCCAGCGAGGCCAGGCCGAAGAGCAGCATGCCGATGATGAGCATGCGCTTGCGGCCGGTGCGGTCGCCGACCACCCCGAAGGTGAACAGCAGGCCGGCGAAGACCAGGGTGTAGGAGTTGATCGCCCACTCCATCTGGCTCTGGGTGGCCCCGAGCCCCTCCACCGGATCGGCGATCGTCTTCAGGGCGACATTGAGGATCGTGTTGTCCAGCACGACCGCGAGGAGGCTGAACACCAGCACTCCCAGGATCCGCCACCGCTGGGGGTGACCGAGTTGCTGCTCCATGAAGGCCCCGTTTTTCGATACGCCGATGTTTCGAAACATAACCGTAGCGTCTCCATTTTCGATACGCAACCGTCTCGTTTCGTATTTATCCGTCATATTCGGATATCTCAGGAGACGGAACGGGCGACTCAGGGAGAGGCGATCGCCACTCCGTCGGCCGCCCCCCCGCCGATCGACGCGACGCTCCGGCGCCAGAACGGCAGGGCGACCAGCACCATCGCCACCCCCACCACGCCCGCGGCGGCGAAGGCCCAGCCGGGGCCGTGAGAGTCGATGAGCATCCCGGCGATCGGCGCCGAGGAGGCGCCGCCCACCAGCAGGGCCGTGCCGTGCAGCCCCATCGCCTCACCGCGCGCCCCCGCGGGGACCCAGCGGCTGAGGGTGTCGACCGTGGCCGATATCGCGGGGGCGCACAGCACCCCCGCCGGGATGAGCGCCGGCATCAGCCACCGCCAGTCGCCGCCGACGAGCCCCACCGGGATGGTGAGCACCCCCATGGCGCCGATCAGCACCAGGGGCGACAACCCCCGGGGCAGCCCGCCGTACACGAAACCGCCGATCAGCGAGTAGACGCACCAGACCCCGATCGCCAGACCCGTCCAGGCGGTGTCGCCCGAGTGCTTCATGGTCGCCACCAGCGACAGCTCGGTGGCGGTGAGCACGAAGGTGGCCGCGGAGGCGGTGCCGAGCAGGGCGAGGAGACCGGGGGTCAGCCACTGGCGCCGCGCCACCCTCTCCGCCGGGGCCTTGCTCTCCTCGGCCGAGCGGACGGGCGGGTTGAGCACGAGCAGGACCGCGCCGGCGCCGAGGAGGCCGAAGGCGATGACACACATCGTCCAGGTGCTGCCCAGCAGGGTGACACCGGCCACGCCGAGGGCGGGACCGGTCATGTAGGCGAGCTCGACGAGCATCGCGTCGAGGGAGAAGCCCATCCGGCGCTGCTCCACCGGGACCAGCGCCGCCAGGGACTGCCTGATCACGCCGAACACCGGCAGGGTCAGCAGCCCCGCCGGCACGGCGGCGGCGACCAGCGCCGGGAACGGCAGCGCCCACCCCGAGATCCAGAACGCGAACTGCGCGACGGTGGTCACCAGCAGCACCGGCCGCAGGCCGTGCCGGTCCACCATCCGCCCCGCCAGGGGCGCCCCGACGGCCATCCCCGCCGTGCTCACCATGCCCACCAGACCCGCCTGGACGAACCCGAGGCCCAGGCCGTCGACCACGTGCAGCGTCAGCGTGATGCCGACGGCGGTCACCGGAATCCGCGCGATCAACCCCACCAGCAGCAACGAGCGCACCCCGGGGATGACCAGCAGGCGACGGTAAGGTTCGATTGCCATTTGATTACTTACCTCCTCCTGCATTGTGACGCACGGCACCGACAGACCCACCACCGGATTACCTCCGGAGCCGGGGGTGTTTAACTCACCGGACGCGTGCAATCATCGGAAAAGTCCGGAGACGTCACAGGGACGCTTCGAGACTCCCCTGGAGGGTGTTTCCATGTCCTCTTTTATGTCCGTTTCGTCACCTTCATCCACTTCTATCGCCAGCTCGCCGACCGCTCTCTACGGCGGCCAGGCTGGACGGAGGGTCACCGTCCGCGACATCGCGGCGGCCAAGGAACGCGGCGAGAGGTGGCCGATGGTCACCGCCTACGACGCGATGACCGCGCGGGTCTTCGACGAGGCCGGCATCCCGGTCCTGCTCGTCGGCGACTCCGCCGCCATGGTCGTGTACGGGTACGACTCGACCCTGCCGGTGTCGGTGGACGACCTCATGCCGCTGACGGCGGCCGTGGTGCGCGGCTCCTCCCGCGCGCTCGTGGTCGCCGATCTGCCCTTCGGCTCCTACCAGTCGTCCCCCCAGCAGGCGCTGGAGACGGCCGCCCGGTTCATGAAGGAGGCCGGCGCCCACGCCGTCAAGCTCGAAGGCGGCCGCCGGGTGCTGCCCCAGGTCGAGGCCCTGGTCTCGGCGGGCATCCCCGTCATGGGCCACCTGGGGCTGACCCCCCAGTCGGTCAACACCTTCGGCGGCTACCGGGTGCAGGGGCGCGGCCAGTCCGGCGACGAACTGGCGGCCGACGCCAAGGACCTGGAGTACGCCGGGGCCTTCGCGGTGGTGCTGGAGTGCGTCCCCGCCGACCTGGCCGAGAGGATCACCGCCTCCCTGTCCGTCCCCACCGTCGGCATCGGCGCCGGTCCGGCCACCGACGCGCAGGTCCTCGTCTGGCAGGACCTCATGGGCCTGACCCCTGCCCCCGCCAGGTTCGTCAAGAAGTACTCCGACCTGGCCGGGGAGATGGGCAGGGCGATCCGCGCCTTCGCCGACGAGGTGACCACCGGCGCCTTCCCCACCCCCGAGCACAGCTACCGCTGACCCGGCGGGACGGAGGCGTCACAGCAGCGTCGCCGGATCGGTGTTGGCGCCGCAGACGATCACCGCGACCCGCTCCCCGGGCGCCGGGACGTAGGCGCCCGAGCGCAGAGCCGCCAGAGCGGCGGCCCCGGCGTGCTCGGCGGCGATCCGGCAGGACCGCCACAGCTCCCGCCGGGCCTCGTCGATGGCCTCGTCGGAGACCAGCACGCTCTCGACCCCGGCCGCGGAGGTGATCTCATAGGCGATCTCGCCGATCCGGCCGGCGCCCAGGGCGTCGGCCCCCACCCCGGCGACCCCCACCTGGACGGGCCCTCCCTCCTGGAGGGCCCGGTTCAGGGTCGGGATGAGCTCGGGCTCGACGGCCACCACCCGCGCCCGCCCGCCGAGAGCCGCGGTCACACCGGCGATCAGCCCGCCTCCGCCGACCGCGACGACAACGGTGTCCACTCCCCGGGTCTGCTCCAGTACCTCCAGCCCGACCGTCCCCTGCCCCGCGACCACATCGGCCTGGTCGTAGGCGTGGATCTCCAGGGCGCCGGTCTCGGCCACCCGCTTGAGCGAAGCCTCGTATGCCTCCGCGTAGACCGCCCCGGTCTGGGTGACCTCCGCGCCCAGCGCGCGCAGCCCCGCGACCTTCACCGGGCTGGACACCGTCGGCACGAAGATCTCCGCACGGACGCCGAGCGCCCCGGCCACGTGGGCGACCGCCAGCCCGTGGTTGCCGCCGCTCGCCGCGATCACCCCGGCCCCGGGCAACCGTCCGGCGGCCAGCACGCGATTGAACGCGCCCCGGACCTTGAAGGACCCCGTGTGCTGCGTCGACTCCAGCTTCAGAAACACCCCCGGGCGGACCTCCAGCACGGGGGTACGGCGGACGCGCCCGGCGATGCGCTCCGCGGCCCGCTCCACATCCTCGATCGACACACCCATGCCGCAGGTCCCTTCTCGCGGAGGGTTTCGGCCCGCTCTTCCGGCCGCCCCGTGCCGCAGTGTAGGGGAGGCCGGGAGAAGGTCAGGAGAGCGCCCGGGCGACGTCGGCCCAGATGTCCTCGATGTGCTCGACGCCGACCGCCATCCGGACCGTGCCCTCGCCGATGCCGTGCCGGGCGAGGTCCTCGGGCGTCAGCGAACGGTGGGAGGTGGTGGCCGGGTGCAGGACGAGCGTCTCGACCCCGCCGAGCGACGGGGCCAGCAGCGCGAGCCGTATCGAGGACATGAACCGCTCCCCCGCCGCGCGCCCGCCCACGAGGTCGAAGGAGAAGACCCCGCCGAAGTCGGGCAGGAGCCTTCTGGCCAGTGCGTGGGAGGGGTGCGAGGGCAGGCCGGGCCAGTGCACGGCGGCCACGGCCGGATGGTTGTCCAGGCGCAGGGCGAGCTCGCGGGTGTTGAGGCAGTGGCGCTCCATGCGCAGCGGCAGGGTCTGGATGCCGCGCAGGGTGAGCCAGGCGGCGAACGGGTCGGCGGTGGCCCCCAACTCGACCGCGAAGCGCCACACCCGGCGGTGCAGCTCCGGGGAGGCGAAGACCGCCACGCCGCCGAGCACGTCGGCGTGCCCGCTCAGGTACTTGGTCGCCGAGTGGATCACGATGTCGGCGCCGTGCTCCAGAGGGCGGCACAGGACCGGCGAGGCGAAGGTGTTGTCCACCACCGAGATCAGCCCGGCCTCACGGGCCGCGGCACACATTCCCGGCAGGTCGGCGACCTGGGTCATCGGGTTGGCGATGGTCTCCAGGTACAGCAACCTGGTGCCGGGGCGCAGCGCGGCGCGCAGCGCCTCCGGGTCGTCCTCGGGGACGTGGGAGACCTCGATCCCGAACCGCCGGGACAGGTCGGCGAGCATCACGGCGGTGCCGCCGTACAGGGCCCGCTGCGCGATCAGGTGGTCGCCGGGCTTGAGCAGGCCGAGCAGCACGGAGTTGACCGCCCCCATGCCGGAGGCGGCGGCGACCGCGCCCACACCGCCCTCCAGGCCGGCGACGGCCTCCTCCAGCGAGCGCACCGTGGGGTTGGACAGACGGCCGTAGACGAAGGGGCCGTCGGGGCGGCCCATCCCCTCGGCGAAGACGGCCGGGTCGTCGAAGGCGAAGCCCGAGGTCTGGTAGATCGGCACCGCGATGGGGCGGCTGCCGCTCAGGGACGGCTGGGGAAGGTGGACGGCGCGGGTCTCGGGACGGAGCTCATCAGCCATGAAAGCCCAGTCTAGCGATCACTCCCGCACCGGCGCGGGAGCGGCCGGGAGTGGCCGTGCCCGCCGGCGGAAGAAGCCGGCCGAGATTGTGAACTCCTCACTGTCGTCCCGGACGGCCGATCCTCAGAATCGGGCATATGACAGCGATTCACGTGGAAGAGCTCAGAAAGAGCTATGGGGACTTCACAGCCGTCAAAGGCATCTCCTTCGAGGTCTCCCGGGGGGAGATCTTCGCCCTGCTCGGGCGCAACGGGGCGGGGAAGACCACGACCCTGGAGGTGCTCGCGGGCTTCCAGGCCCCGGACGAGGGCCCGGGAGGGGGCCCGGGAGGGGGCAGGGTGCGGGTGCTCGGCCTCGACCCGGTCAAAGACCGGGCCAGGGTGCGGCGAAGTGTGGGGATCATGCTTCAGGAGGCGGGATTCTTCCCGGACCTGACCGTGGCGCAGACCGTGGACGCCTGGCGGAACTTCGTCGCCGCGCCCCGGCCGCGCGACGAGGCCCTGGAGCTGACCGGGCTGAGCGCCAAGGCCCGCACCAGGGTGCGCCGGCTCTCCGGCGGTGAGAAGCGCCGGCTGGATCTGGCCCTGGCCCTGCTGAGCCGGCCCGACGTGCTCTTCCTCGACGAGCCCACCACCGGGATGGACCCCGAAGGGCGCAGGAACACCTGGGAGGTCATCCGGGACCTCGCCGCGCGGGGCACCGCGATCCTGCTCACGACGCATTATCTGGAGGAGGCCCAGCGGCTGGCCTCCCGCATGGCGATCATGGACCATGGAGTGATCGTCGCGAGCGGCGGCATGGCCGAGACGCTGGCGGCCCAGGCCGGAAGGGTCGCCTTCGAGCCGTCCTCCCCCGTCGCCCCGGAGGACCTGCCGATCCCCGGCGCCAGGTGGGAGGGAAGCACCCTCGTGTGCCGGGTCGCCGACCCCGACCTCGCGGCCCAGTCCCTGCTGAGCTGGGCGGGAGAGCGCGGCCTGCGCCTGCGCGGGCTGGAGGTCCGCACGGCGACGCTCGAAGACCTGTTCCTGGACCTCGCCGCGGACGAGAACCACGAGAACCACGAGAAGGAGGTGGCGTGACCGTGTCGGTACGCGAACTGGCCGCCGTGACCCGTTTCGGCGGCCGGCTGTTCTGGCGGGACCGGGTGGCGCTCAGCACCTCCGTGGCGCTGTTCCTGGGCCTGGGCGTCGGGATGCCGCTGCTGATGGACAAGGTCGGCGCCGGCGGCCCGGAGATCCTGCTCGGCCAGCACCTGGGAACCCTGATGACGGTCCTGGTCATCGCGACGTTCACCCAGATCGCGGTCACGCTCACCGCCCGCCGCGACCAGCTCCTCCTCAAGCGGATGCGGGCCACCGGACTGCGCGACCGCGACATCCTCGGCGGGGAGATCGTCAACCTCGTCGCGCAGAGCACGTCGCTGACCGTGACGGTCTCGGTCGCGCTGTACGCGCTGACGGACCTGCCCGTGCCCCGCGACCCGGCGCTGTACCTGCTGTTCACGATCGCGGGCGCCGTCGTGCTGTGCCTGCTGGGGACGGCGTTCACCGCGCTCGTCCCGCGCACCGAACTGGCCGCCGTCATGGCCATGCCGCTCTTCTTCCTGGCCGGGCTGGGCGCGAACGGCTTCGGCCCGCTCCTGAAGCTGCTGCCCGGCTGGGCCGGCACGCTGCTCGGCCTGCTGCCCACCTCCGCCGTCGCCGAGGCGGCCCGCGTGGCCTACGCCGCGGACGGCACCCTCGCGGGCGATCTGCGCGCGGCGGCCGTGCCGGCGCTGAACCTGGCCGTCTGGGCGGCGATCGGGATCCTCGCGACGAGGCGCTGGTTTCGCTGGGACGCGCGCGGGTCGTAGGTTCGTCGTCATGCGGGCATCCCCCCAGCGCCTGGCCGTGGGCCTGATCACGCTGATCTCCGTGGGCTACATGACCTTCCCGGTGACGGTGCTCGCCGGGAACGGCGGGACACCGGGGATCGTCGTGCTCGCCACCTGTCTCCCCGGCTTCTTCGTCCCCCACTTCCTGCACCTCCGCGCCGCCCTGCGCGGCGCGGAGCCGGGAGGACCGGTCCTCGGCCTGGCGATTCAGGTCCTCGCCGCCTACGCGCCCTTCGCGATCCTGCCGGGCCATCTCGGGGTGTGGTGGACGGGGGTGCCGACCATCCTGCTCGGCTCGGTGCTGCTGCGCCTGCGCCCCCGGGCCGCCCTGGGCTGCCTGATCGTGATGACGGCGGCCCAGTTCGCCCTCTCCCTGCGCTACTCCCCGGGGCCGTACGCGCTGGGCGGCGCCCTCTACAGCGTGATCACCCTCATCGTCACCGGGTTCGTGATCTACGGAGTGGTCCGGCTCGTCGTCGTCAGCCGGCGGCTCGCGCAGACCAGGATGGACCTGGCCGAGGCCGCTGTGCTGCGCGAGCGGCTGCGGATCTCCCGCGACCTGCACGACGGCCTGGGCAGCAGCCTGACCGCCATCGCGCTCAAGGGCGACCTCGCGCGCCGGCTCGTCGAGGGCGACCCCGCCGCGGCCGGGACCGAGCTGTCCGAGCTGGTCCACGTGGCCAGGGACGCCGCGCAGGAGGTGCGGCAGGTGGCGCGGGGCTATCGGGAGATGTCGCTGCGCGAGGAGGTGCACCGGGCGGTGGCGCTGCTGGAGGCGTCGGGGGTGAGCTGCCAGACCAACCTCGCCGACCTGCCGATGTCCGGGCCCGTCGACGAGGTGCTCGCCTGGGCGGTGCGCGAGGGGGTCACCAACGTGGTACGGCACAGCCAGGCCACGACCTGCTCCATCAGCACCTCCGCCCACGCCGGGGCCGTACGGCTGGAGGTGGTCAACGACCGCGCCCGCAGACGCTCGGGAGACGGCGGCGGGCTGACCGGCCTGAGGGAGCGCGCCGTCGGCCTCGGAGGATCCCTCACCGCCGAGCGGACCGGCGGCGGGTTCCGGCTCGCGCTGGAGGTGCCCGCGTGATCCGGGTGCTGCTCGCCGAGGACATGCACATGATCCGGGCCGCGCTCGTGGCGCTTCTGCGGCTGGAGCCCGACATCGAGGTGGTCGCCGAGGTCGTCCGGGGCGACGAGATCGTCCCCGAGGCGCTGAGGACCCGCCCGGACGTCGCGGTTTTGGACATCGACCTGCCCGGCGTCGACGGCATCACCGCCTCCGCGGGGCTGCGGGAGAGACTGCCCGGCTGCGGGGTTCTGGTGCTCACCGCGATGGGCCGGCCCGGCCAGGTGCGCAGGGCGCTGGCCGAGGGCATCACGGCCTTCCTGGTCAAGGACGCCCCGGGCGACCGGCTGGCCGACGCGATCCGGCGCACCGCCCAGGGCCTGCGGGTACTGGACCCCGAACTGGTCGCCACCGCCCTCGCGTACGGCACGAGCCCGCTCACCCCCCGCGAGGCCACCGTGCTCCGGGAGGCCGCCCGCGGCGCCCCGGCCGAGGAGATCGCCGCCCGGCTGCACCTGTCCCCCGGAACGGTGCGCAACTATCTGACCGGGGCGATCACCAAGACCGGCGCCCGCAACAAGATCGACGCCGTCCGGATCGCCGAGGACGCGGGCTGGATCTGACCCTCACCGGCGCCGCGAGGCGCCGTGCGGGCGCCTGCCGCCGGGAGGCGGCGAACGCCCCGGGTGTTCACCCCGCGGCGCCCGGCGCCCACTGAAGGGTCATGTCGGGAAGGTTCTCCATGTTGCGGCCGACGTCGTCGGTGCCGAGGACGGTGAAGCCGTGACGCCGGTAGAACGCGCGGGCCTCGACGTTCTTCTGGAAGACGTGCAGGCGCATGCCGTCCGGGCTGTGCCGCCTGGCCTCCTCCAGCAGGAGCGTACCGATCCCCCGGCGGCGGGCGGCCGGCCGCAGATAGAGGTGTTCGAGCACGTCTCCCTCAAGGGCGGCGTACCCCAGGATCTCCGCGCCGCGCACCGCGACCCACACGCGGCACTGCCGGAGGACGACGTCTTCGATCCACTCGGTCACCTGGGCGTGACTCCGCTTCTGCGGCGGGAGGTACGGCATGGCCGCCGCCCGCGAGATCATGTGGATGTGCGCGATCTCCTCCGCGTCCGAGCCGTCCGCGAGCCGGATCTTCGTCGTGCCGTCGTCGTTCACGCCGGGAACCTACAGGTCCCACCGGAGTCCGGTCCAGCGATTGGCCCAACGAGCGCCGGACCTCGCGCACCCGGCGCGCCTCGCGCGGAGGGGCGGGCCGGGATCCGAGGGGGCGCGGGAGGTGGGGGGGTGAGGTCCGCGAGAGGGCCCGGCCGGGCGCCGAGACTAGACGTCGGTGACGCGGAAGCCCGCGTGGGCCTTGTAGCGGCGGTTGATCGAGATCAGGTTGGCGGTCAGCGCCTCGACCTGGTGGGCGTTGCGCAGGCGCCCGCCGTACACCCCGCGGACCCCTGCGATGCGACCGGCCAGGGCCTGCACGAGGTCGGTGGCCTCGCGGTCGTCTCCGAGGACCAGGACGTCCAGCTCGACCTCGGCGACCTCGGGGTCCAGCAGCAGGACCGCCGAGACGTGGTGGAAGGCGGCGACCACGCGGCTGTCGGGAAGGACCGCCGCGGCCTGCTGGGCGGCGCTGCCCTCCTCGACCGGCAGCGCGTAGGCCCCCTGCTTGTCGAAGCCCAGGGGGTTGACGCAGTCAACGACGATCTTTCCCGCCAGCTCGGCGCGCAGGGACTCCAGGGTGGCCCTGTGTCCCTCCCAGGGGATCGCCACGATCACCACGTCGGCCTCCGCGGCGACGGTCGCGTTGTCGGCGCCGGACACCGGCCCGCCGATGGCCTGCGCCGCCTCCCTGGCACGCCCGGCGTCGCGCGAGCCGATCAGCACGGGGTTTCCCGCCAGGGCGAACCGCCTGGCCAGCCCCTTGCCCTGATCGCCGGTGCCGCCCAGGATCCCGACCGAGATCCCGTTCACATCCGGAATGACAGTACTCACCGCTCGCTCCTTGTCACCTGTGGTCACCCCCGGCCTCCCGGGGCCCCGAGTGGCTTCGGGTGGCCGCGGGCGGTCACTCGGGGCCGCCCGATCGGGGCCCCTCGTCTGTCCAGATCATGCCAGGGCCGTGTTCGCGAGGTCACCGCGGGGTGAGCTGGGGCACTATAGGGGACGTGGACGCTCGATCGGTGGCAATCCTGCGTGAGATCCTGGCTCCGACCGGCTGGATCGAGCGCACCCGCGAATTCGGTCTCGCCCTGCGCGCGACGCGGTCGCCGGGCGGGCTGCTGGTCGTCGGCACCCCCGAGGAGGAGCCCTGGCACCTGGCGGCGCACCTGAGCGACGAGGCCCGGCTCTCCGGGCTGTCCCAGCTCGCCCCGACGCTGGTCCGCTGGGCGCCCGCCCCGGACGCGCCCGCGCACCTGCGGGTCGGGCTGGAGCGGCTTGAGCAGGCCCGCCGGGGCGAGACGCTGTTCGTGGTCACCGAGGAACGGGCTCCCGATCCGCTGCTGGAGCGGGTCGGCGACGCCCGGCGCGTCGGAGCGACCATCCTGGCACTGGACGGCGGCGACCCCGAGCTGGAGGGCCTGGCCCACGAGGCGCTGGCGGTTCCCCCGCCGGCCCCGCTCTCCTTCGACGGCGCCCAGCACCTGATCAGCATGGCCGCGGGCGAGACGGGGCGGCGCCCCGGGCTCCGCGACCGGCTGGCGCGGCTGCTGGAGCGGGTCAGCGGCCCGCAGCTCGCCGACTGACGTGCCGGGCCCTCTCCCCCGCGCTCCGGGGGTTCCTTTCCCGCACGCCGCCGCGCCGGCTTCCCCACCTTCGCGGCCGCCGCGCCGTCCGGGCGCCGCCCCCCTCACCTCCGTGGCCGGCGGCACGGCCCGCGCGTCAGTCGTCGTCCCACTCCCTGTCCTCCTCCCGCCACGCCTCGTTGCGCTCGGCCGCGGTCTTCAGGGCGCCGGCCGCGGCCTCGCGGGTGTCGTAGGGGCCCATCCGGTCCTTGTTGGGGCAGCCCTCCTCGGGCTCGACCGCCATGTGCTTCAGGCAGAACCACCACTGATCACTCATGTGAACAATCCTGCCCGGCGGGAAGCGCAACTAGACTGGGGGACCATGACGACACTGCTCCAGCCCGGGCGGATCTCGCCCATCCGCAAGGTCCCCGCCCACATCGAGCGGCCGGAGTATGTCGGGAGGAAGACCCCGAAGACCGGAGAGCCCGACGTCAAGACTCCGGAGATCATCGAGCGGATGCGCGTCGCGGGCAGGCTGGCCGCCCAGGCGCTCGAAGAGGTCGGCAGGCACGTGGCGCCGGGCGTCACCACCGACGAGCTCGACCGGATCGGCCACGAGTTCCTCTGCGACCACGGCGCCTACCCCAGCACGCTCGGCTACCGGGGATACCCCAAGTCGCTGTGCACCTCGATCAACGAGGTGATCTGCCACGGCATCCCCGACGACACCGTGCTGCGTGACGGCGACATCGTCAACGTCGACATCACCGCGTTCATCGGCGGGGTGCACGGCGACACCGACGCCACCTTCCCGGTGGGCGACGTCGACGAGGAGTCGCGCCTGCTGGTCGAGCGCACCCGCGAGGCCACCGCCCGGGCGATCAGGGCCGTCGCCCCCGGCCGCCAGCTCAACGTGGTCGGCCGCGTCATCGAGGCGTACGCCAGGCGGTTCGGCTACGGGGTGGTCCGTGACTTCACCGGGCACGGCATCGGCACCACCTTCCACTCCGGCCTGATCGTCCCGCACTACGACGACCCGTCCCTGGCGGTCACCCTGGAGCCGGGCATGACGTTCACCGTCGAGCCCATGCTGACGCTCGGCACGATCGACTACGACATCTGGCCCGACGGCTGGACCGCCGTGACGAAGGACCGCCGGCGCACGGCCCAGTTCGAGCACACCATCCTGGTCACCGAGACCGGCCACGAGATCCTGACGCTCCCCTGAGGCCGGGCGGCCCCGGCTTCTCCCGTGGAGGCCCCCCGCGAGATCCGGCGCCCGGATCGCCGGCCGGGGTTCGGGCGGCGGGGCGGGGTTCGGGCGGCGGGGCGGGTCCTTGCGGGCACCGGTGGACGGCTCACCGCCTCCGGGGCACCACCCCGCTGACCGTGGTGCCCTCGCCCGGAACGCCGTGGACCCCGAGCGTGCCGCCGACGTCGGCGAAGGAGGTGCGCATGGCGGTGACACCCCGGCCTGTGGCGGGGCCGGTGAAGCCGATGCCGTCGTCGCTCACCGTCATCCGCAGGCCCCCGGGGCCCAGGGTCACGGCCACGGACACGACCGTCGCCCGGCTGTGGCGCTCGATGTTGGCCAGCGTTTCGCCCAGGGTGGCCAGAACGGCGCGGGCGACCTTCACGGGAACCTCGTGATCGGGCAGCGCCCAGATCTCGACGGCGATCCCGGTGTTCTGCGCCCACTCGGCCAGATGCTCCTCAAGGGCCTGGGCGAGGCTTCGTCCTTCAGGCGTGCGCAGTCTTCTGGTCACTGCTCAACCCTCCTGCCGCACGTGGCAGCCACCGGCCCCCCGACCGAACACGTGACCTGTACGTGACTGGGCGTGGCGCGCGGTGATCAGGCGCTGCGCCCGCTGCGGTGATGCCGAAATCCCCCATCCTCCAGGCTAGCGGCAGTCGCCCGAGGCCACAGCGGAAGATAGAATGCCGTGTCCGCGAGGCTATTCCGCGCGGTCGCGCCGGTTGAGTTTCGCCAGGTAGTCGTTGTAGGCGTCAAGCCGCGCGTCCCCGGTGCCGCCGGTGCGGGCCGCGGCGGCGTCGGCCCGGCGATCGGACTGACGGGCCCTGCGGTCGTCGGCGCGCCACCACTGCAGGGCCAGCGCGATCAGCACGATCAGCGTCGGGATCTCACCGAAGCCCCAGGCGATGGCGCCCCCGGTCTGCTGGTCCGCGATCGCGGAGGCCCCCCAGGTACGGCCGAGCTGGTCGTACCACTGCGCGGCGATCACGGTTCCCATGCTCATCAGCGCGATGCCGAAGAAGGCGTGGAAGGGCATCGTCACGAACAGGATGATCAGCCGGGCCACGTGCGGCACCTTGTGGGGCGCCGGGTCCACGCCGACGATCACCCAGAAGAACAGGGTGCCGCTGAGCAGGAAGTGCACGGTCATGGCGATGTGGCCGAGGTGCTCCTGCATGGCGGAGCCGAACAGCGGGGTGAAGTACAGCGTGTAGGTGGAGACCACGAAGATCGCGGTGGCGATCGCCGGGTGGCCGACGAAGCGGACGAACCGGCTGTGCAGGATCGTGGTCAGCCACTCGCGAGGTCCGCGGTCACCACGGCGGACGGCGGGTCTGAGCGCGCGCAGCGCCAGCGTGACCGGGGCGCCGAGCACCAGGAAGATCGGAACGAGCATGGAGAGCGTCATGTGCTCGGCCATGTGCACGCTGAACAGCACCTTGGCGTAGCGGGCGACGCCGCTCTGGGTGGCCAGAAGCAGGATCAGCACGCCGGTGAACCAGGCGGCGGTCCGGCCGTGGGGCCAGGAGTCGCCGCGCCGGGCCAGCCGGACGACCCCGGCGAGGTAGAGGCCGGCGAGCAGGGCGACGAGGGTGGCCGAGAACAGGTCGAACCACCACAGCGAGGCCAGGCCGGCCGGGGAGATCTCCGGGGGCAGGGGGTAACCCAGCAGCTCGAAGGCACGGTCGACCTGGGGGGGGACGGGCGGGGCCGTACGGGAGAGCACGACGGCCAGGCCGGCGGCCGCGAACATGACGAGCAGTTCGCAGGAGGCGAAGCGGACGAAGGCGCCGGGAACGCCGGCGGCGAGCCGCGGCAGCGTCCGTCTCCTGTGCCACCAGCCGATGACGCCGAGCGCCGCGAACGCCGCGGTCTTGGCCACCAGCATCAGGCCGTAGGCGGAGGTGAACAGCTCCGCGACCGACGTGAGCCGCGCCACCGTGCTGAACAGGCCCGAAAGGCCCACACCGACGAAGCACCACAGCGCCATCGTGGAGAAGCGGGTGGCGGCGACCTCCAGGTGCGGGCGGCCGCGCAGCGCGTGGACGCAGAGCACGGCGAGCCCGCCCACCCACGGCGCGAGGACGAGGAGGTGTACGGCGACGCCCGTGGTGGCGAGGTCGTGGTTGGGCGCGGAGGAGACGTGCCCGGTCAGGGCGGGGGGAAGCAGGGTGACCAGGGCCAGGAGCAGCAGCCCGCCCCCCGCGCCCACGGTGATCGCCCCCCGGGCGAACAGGGCGATCGCCATCGCGAACAGCACCACCAGGGTGAGCGCGATGCCCTGGGAGACCTGGCTGGCGTAGCTGGTCAGCTCGTTGGCGCCGAGGACCTCGATGACGGGCTGGCCGAGCGCGTCGGAGAGGTTGAAGACCATCGTCGCCACCGCCGCGCCCGCCCAGGCGAGCGCGAGCCACGAGGCGGCCTTGACGTAGTCGAGCGCGGTCTTGCCCAGCAGGCCCTTGTCACTGGGCAGGAGGGTCGTGGCGGCCAGCAGCGTGCCCACGGTGAGCACACCCGCCGCGTTCATCGCCAGTTTGGAGAGGGGCAGGCCCCAGCGGCTGACGGTGCCCTCGTCGGGCAGGCCGGGGATGATGCGGGGGCTCGCGGCCCCTCCGGCGATCATGGCGATCGCCAGGGCGGCGACGGCCGCCCCCGCGGCCGCGAGCACGAGGCGCGTCGTACGGGCGGTGCCCGCCGGGCCGGTCTGCGCGGCCCGCCCGGCCCGCTCCACCTTGCTCATGGCTGCCGCTTCCTGGTGCGCATGCTGAGGAACAGCCCGATGCCGACTCCGGTCACGCCGCCGAAGGCGATCCACATCCAGGTGGGCGCGCCGCCCGCGGGCCCCGGCCCGTCCGCCTGTTTCGCCTCCGCGGCGGGGGCGGCCGTCAC
This sequence comes from Streptosporangium violaceochromogenes, assembly GCF_014654615.1. GTDB lineage: Bacteria > Actinomycetota > Actinomycetes > Streptosporangiales > Streptosporangiaceae > Streptosporangium > Streptosporangium violaceochromogenes. The sequence goes on from NZ_BNBB01000001.1 coordinate 364,895, forward strand.
GGCGGCCGGGGATCCCTCGGCCGCGGGCGGGGCCGCGGTCTCCGCGCCGGGGGAGGCCGGCGAGCCCGAGGGGCCCGGGGAGGGGGTCGCGGACGGCGAGGGCCTCTTCGCGCCGGTCAGCGTGAAGGGAATCTCCCCCTCGATCGGGTGACCGTCGGAGGAGACCACCCGGTAGGCGATGACGTATCCGCCCGGCGGCAGATCGTCCTTGAGCCGCTGGGTGACCACCTGGCCGTCGGCGACGGCCTTGCCCTCGTGCCACGGGGTGCCGTCCGAGGTGTGCACGACGACGACCGGGAAGCGGACCTTGGCGGTGAAGGTCAGCTTCACCTCCCTCAGGCTCTCGACCTTCGCGCCCTTGGCCGGATCGCTGCCTCTGAGCGCGTCGTGGGCGACGGCGGGCGAGGCGAAGGCCGTGCCGAGGGCAAGGGTGACGAGAAGCGCGAGAACCACCGCGCCAGGGGAAGTCTTCATGGCACCCTCAAGGCTACCGACGCCACCACGCGGTCCTCACGTCCCCGCCCCGATCGTGTTCCCGCCGGACGGGCCGGGGCGGGTCGGACGGCGCGCACGCCGGGGGCCGCTATGGAAACGGCGGGGAAAGAGGTGCGCGGAGAGGCGGATGGGACCGGTCCAGGGTGGAGGCGCGGGCGAAGAGGGCGCCCGGCGTGGGGGCGATCTCGCGTTCGTCGTCGTCTCAGCCCACGCCAGGCGCCGTCACGGCCTACAGGCCCACGCAGGCCAGGGCCCGCCTATAGGCGTCCACGCTGCGCTCGGGCTCGTCGATACGTTCCAGAACGCGGGCCGCCGTCAACCAGGCATGGGCGGTGTAGCGGGTGGTGGGAAGTTGCTCCAGCGTAGAGGCCGCGGCGTCCAGCTCCCGCAGGGCGCTCTCCTGCACCCCCATCTCGGCGGCCGTCTGGCCGTACAGCAGGCGGGCCTCCATCTGCAGGGGCCGGGGCATCCCGTCGAGCATGTCGCAGACGGCCTTCATGTGCTCTCCGGCCCGATGAGGGTTGGCGAGCAGCAGCTCGGCCCGGGCGACGTTCATCGCGCAGCGCATCTTGTCCATCGGGTTGGCGGAGCTCTCCGACAGCTCGGTCTCCACCTTGCCCAGCAGCTCGCGCCAGACCGCGGCCTGCATCGGCCGCACGGTCAGCATCACCTGGACGTAGTCGTTGCGCAGCCGCGCCTGGCGGCGGGGCTCGCCGTACTCGGACTGGATGGCCATGGCGCGCTCGACGTGCGCGACCGCCTCGTCACCGCGCCCGCTCTCCACCGCGACGATGGCCGCGCCCCAGTGGGCCAGGGTCAGGGCCTGCGGCGCGCCGAGCACCTCGGCCGCGGCGAGCACCTCGGCGGAGAACTGGCGGGCCCGCAGCAGGTCGCCCCGCTCGACGTAGGCGGCCAGGAGCTGGGCCCCCAGCCGGATCAGGCCGTCGGTCCAGATCGGGCGCACCGCGCCGCCGAGGATCTGCTCCACGACCTTCACCGCGCGGGCCAGGTCGCCCTGCTCGCGGTAGCACCGTGAGAGCGCGACGGCGACGGCGATGTGACGCTCGGGCGTCATCGTGGCCGCGTCGCTCCGGCGCAGGCCGTTCAGCAGGGCGATGGCCCCGTCCAGGTCTCCGCACGCCTCGGTGGCCAGGGCGAGGCCGTACTCGGCGTCCTGCCGGAGCTGAGGCAGGCCGGCCAGGCCGCTGTCGGCGAGCAGTTCGGCGTAGCGCGTGCGCGCCTCGCTGACCTCGCCGTTCTCCATGGCCAGCCGGGCGTACCCGAGAGCGAGCTCGATCTCCTGCATCTGCTCGGCGGTGACGCCGTTGATGAGATACGTGAGAGAACAGCCGAGTTTTTCGGCGAGCAGCTCAAGGACGGCCGGTGTGGGAGTACGCTTACCACTCTCGATGAGAGAGACGTAACTGTCCGATAGTTCCGGATGAGCGAGCTGCGCTTGAGAAAGACCACGTTGACGACGGACGGTCTTGATGCGTTGCCCCACCAAGTCTTGACCAGCCACGTTACCCCTTGAAAGATATCGTTCGAGCAGCAGAACCCACGACAGGAGCCTCCCCCGTGCGCCGACGCCTTGCTTTGTCTGCCCTCGCCGTTCTATTTACGGCCGCATTTGCCGCCACGAGCAATGCTACGACCGTCAGTGCTGATTCGTCTGCCCCTCGGGGGGTCGTCAGTCAGTATTCTTCGCACTCCAACCAGGAACAGCGGGCGGGATGGAGCTACCCAGACTGACGGATGGGTCAGCCCGCCTGTAAAGCAGGAAACCAGATCGGCCCGGCCCGCCACCGTGGATACGGGGAAGCCCGGTGAGTTCCTCACCCGGCGGAACCGACGGCGGGACCGGGCCGACCCATGTTCGCACCCGGAAGGCCGGGACGTGGCCCTTCCGATGAACCCGTCCCCTTTCACCCCCTTCCCCCCTTTCATCGCATCTTCCGCTCCTCGCCCCGGCCTGTCACCGGAGTCACACGCCGTCCCGGGTGCCCGTCCGGCCCCATGACATCGCGCCGAGGGGGGTAGGAACCGGTCCCCGGCATGAGAGAGGGGGATCTTGACATCCTCCCCTCCCCTGAAGGGAGGGGATTCCCACGGTCACCCGTGAGGGTTCCTGTTTCATCGGGCCGTGCCTCCCCGGAGAACTCCGGGGCCGGTCTTACCGGCCCTCCGCAGGCGTTTTACCTCTCCGCAAGCCCGGCGGCGAGGATGTTCTTCGCGGCGTTGACGTCGCGGTCATGGGCGGCGCCGCAGGCGCACGTCCAGTCGCGGACGCCCAGCGGCATGACCCCTTGCAGGGTGCCGCACGCCGAGCACAGCTTCGAGGAGGGGAACCAGCGGTCGACGACCAGGAGTTCCCGCCCGTACCACGCCGTTTTGTACTCCAGCATCGAGCGGAGTTCCCGCCACGACGCATCGGAGATGGCGCGGGCCAGGCTGTGGTTTTTCACCATGTTGCGCACGGTGAGGTCCTCCACGGCGATCACTTGGTTCTCGCGAACAAGCCGTGTGGTGAGTTTGTGCAGGTGGTCGCGGCGCCGGTCGGTGATCCGCGCGTGGACGCGGGCGACCTTGAGCCGAGCCTTGGCCCGGTTCGCCGAACCCTTCTCCTTACGGGCGAGGCTCCGCTGAGCCTTGGCGAGTTTGCGCCGGTCGCGGCGTTCGTGGCGCGGGTTGACGATCTTCTCGCCGGTGGACAGGGTGACAAGGGAGGTGATCCCGGCGTCGACGCCGACCGTGCTCTCAACCAGGTCGAGGGGGCGGATGGATTCCTCCACCAGGAGGGACACAAACCACCGTCCCGCCGCGTCGCGGGAGACGGTCACGGTGGACGGCTCCGCCCCTTTGGGAAGCGGACGCGACCACACGATGTTCAGCGGGGCGTCCATCTTCGCCAAGGTCAGCCGCCCGTCCCTCCACCGGAAGGCGGAGCGGGTGTACTCGGCCGACGCCCGCGACTTCTTGCGGGACTTGAAGGTGGGGTACCTGGCGCGTTTGGCGTAGAAGTTGGCGAACGCGGCCTGAAGATGCCGCAATGCCTGCTGAAGCGGAACGGACGACACCTCCGCCAGGAAGGTCAGTTCTTCGGTGCGCTTCCACTCGGTGAGCGCGGCCGACGACTGCACGTAGGAGACCTTGCGGCCTTCCAGCGTGTAGGCGCGGGTCCGCATCTCCAGGGCCTTGTTGTAGACGAGGCGGACGCAGCCGAACGTCCGGGCGAGCTCTTCGGCTTGTCCGGGGGTCGGGTGGAAGCGGTACTTGTAGGCCCGCTTCACGATCTGCGCCACATCTCACATAATACTACGCGATCAGTTAAGAAGCGTGCGTGTGTTCGATCCGAGACCTGCGGCGCCGCGCCGCGTTTCCTCCCCGGCCTGAAGGCCGGGGTCTCCACGCTGGATTACGGATGAACCGGTTCTTCGAGCTGACGGCGCGAGGGTCGACGATCGGCCGCGAGGTCCGGGGCGGCGTCACCACGTTCATGGCGATGGCCTACATCATCCTGCTGAACCCGATCATCCTGTCCGGGACCACCGACGTCACCGGCGCGAAGCTGACGATCCCGCAGCTCACCACCTCCACCGTCACCGCGGCGGCACTGAGCACGCTGCTGATGGGGCTGGTGGGCAACGCGCCGTTCGGCCTGGCGGCCGGGCTGGGGCTGAACGCGGTGGTCGCCTACCAGGCCGCGCCGCACATGACCTGGGCGCAGGCGATGGGGCTGGTCGTCCTGGAGGGCCTGGTGATCGTGGTGCTGGCGGTCTCCGGGCTGCGCCGGCTCATCATGAACTCCATCCCGCTCGCCCTCAAGCACGCGATCAGCGTGGGGATCGGGATGTTCATCGCGCTGATCGGGCTGGTGGACGCGGGGTTCGTCGCCAGGGGCACCGGGACGCCGGTGCAGCTCGGCAGGACCGGTCATCTCACGGGGTGGCCGGTGGCGGTGTTCTGCCTCGGCCTGCTGCTGATGATCGTGCTCTACGTGCGCGGGGTCCGGGGGGCCATCCTGATCGGCATCGCGGTCACCGCCGTACTGGCGATCGTGGTCAACAGGGTCGTGACGATCGCGCCCGAGGGCTGGGGGGTCGTGGTGCCCCGGGTACCGGAGAGAGTGGTGGCGCTCCCGGACTTCGGGCTGATCGGCCAGGTGGACCTGTTCGGCGGTTTCGCCCGTGCCGGGGTCGTGACCGCGACGGTGGTGCTGTTCACGCTGGTGCTCTCGGGTTTCTTCGACGCGATGGGCACGATCATCGGGGTGAGCGACGAGGCCGGCCTGGTGGACGCCCGGGGCCGGGTGCCCCGTCTGGGAGCGGTGCTGACCGTCGACGGCCTGGCCGGGGCGATCGGCGGGTTCTCCAGCGCCTCGGCGAACACGGTGTTCGTGGAGTCGGCCACCGGGGTCGGGGACGGGGCCAGGACCGGCCTCGCGTCCCTGGCGACCGGGGGCCTGTTCGCGCTGAGCCTGTTCTTCACCCCGATCGCCTCGGTCGTGCCGGCCGCCGCGGCGTCCCCGGCGCTGGTGCTGGTGGGCGCGCTGATGATGACACAGGCCAGAAACATCCCCTGGGGGGAGCTGCCCCTGGCGATCCCCGCCTTCCTGACGATCGCGCTGATGCCGTTCACCTACAGCATCACCAACGGGGTGGGCGCCGGGATGGTCTCCTACACGGTCGTGCGGGCGGCGACCGGCCGGTGGCGCGAGATCCCGTGGCTGCTGTGGGTGGTCACGGTCGTCTTCATCCTGTACTTCGCGATCGAGGCCGTCAGGGGCTGGTTCACCTGAGGGGTCGGCCGCCCCGGGCCGGCCGACGGGGCACGGGCGCGGGCCGCCGGGGCACGGGCGCGGCTCAGATGTCCCCGGGGTCGCAGGCGACGCCGTCCCCGTCCTTGTCGACGTACCATCCGTACTGCCTGTGGGTCTCGCGGAAGTAGGGGCCGTAGCCGTTCTTGACGGCGGTCGCGCAGTCGGGATACCTCGGGTCGCCGCCACCGGAGGCGGCGGCCGGCGGGGCCGTCGCGGCCAGGGCGGGCGGGGCCGCGGTTCGCGGGGTGGTCCGCGGGGCGACCGGCGGGGTGGTCACGGCCGGGACGGCGGGCCTGGGCGCGCCGGTGGGCGGCGTGGGGGCGGTGTCGCCGGGGGTCCCGGTGGCCAGAGGGACGGCGGGGCCACCGGTGCCGGCGGGGCTCTCACCGGTGCCGGGGGGACTTTCGCCGGTGCCGGGGGGCACGGAGGACACGGGGTCCGGCGTCCCGGCCGAGCCGGTCAGCCGGGCGACCAGACCGTCGGCCTGTTCCCTGGTGAAGGAGCCCTCGATGCTCAGCGTGTTGTGGGTGATCACCTGGGCGACCCGGGGGGCGGCCACGACCCTCTCTCCCACGACGATCGCGATCTGCTGCCGGACGGCCTCCTGGGTGAGGTCGTTGATCTGGTCGCGGAAGGCGGGCGCGAAGGCGATCCTGACCGAGTAGGCGCCGCTCCGCTCCTGGACCGTCTCGATCGCGCGTACGGCGTTCACGCTGACCCCGGCGGCGATGGTGTAGCAGGTCTTTCCCTGGTCGTCGGGCAGGAGGTCGGGATCGGTGCAGGGGCCGGGCTGGGTGCCCGTCACGGGCGCGAAGTGGATGGGCACCGCCAGGCGGCGGGGAGGCGCGGCGCCGAGAGGCACGTCGGGGTCGCGGGTCATGAGCACCGCGATGGTGCCGAGCACGCCGGCGGTCAGCACGACCACGACCAGCGCGAGGACCAGGGCGATCGTGGTGCCCCGGCCGGCGCGGGGAGACCCGGGAACGTGCCCGCCGGGGACCGGCCCGGCCATGGGCCCCGTGCCGGGCGCGGTGACGGGACCCGTGGCGGGACCCGTGACAGGCGGGGGGGCGGCCTGGGTCTCGTCGCGCCGGCGGCGCGAGGCCGCCGACCGCCCCGAGGGGCGGCTGTGACGGCCTCTGCGACGGCCGGACGGAGGTTCTTTCGGCACGAAGGGGTCACCCGGCCCGCCCGGACCCGCGTGCTTCTCCATCGTCATGTCCCCGTGTTTCTCACGTCGCCTCGCGGATGAGCCTACCGATCACTCAAAGGAGTCGGTAACCGGAAAGTCAAGTAGACCGCCGAAAATTTGACTCTTGTCTGTTGATGTCAGGATGTCAGCGTCCCCGGCTGTTTCCTTCCATCCTGCAGATAGTGATCTTTCGGCGGGGAACGCACAGTGAAGGTGAAACCGGTGCGCACCCTGGAGGAGCCGTGAAGATCGCAGTTCCCCGCGAGGTCAAAACCCACGAGTATCGGGTGGCCCTGACCCCCGCGGGAGCCCACGAGTTCGCCCGGCACGGCCATCGGGTCTTCGTCGAAAGAGACGCGGGAGCCGGGTCCTCCATCCCCGACGCCGACTTCCGGAGCGTGGGCGCGACCGTCCTGGACGCGGCCGACGACGTGTGGGCCGAGGGCGAGCTGGTGCTGAAGGTGAAGGAGCCGGTCGCCGAGGAGTACCACCGGATGCGCAAGGGCCAGGTGCTCTTCACCTACCTGCATCTGGCCGCCTCCGAGGCGTGCACCCGCGCCATGCTCGAATCGGGCGTCACCGGCATCGCCTACGAGACCGTGCAGACCGCGGACGGGTCCCTGCCGTTGCTGGCCCCGATGTCGGAGGTGGCCGGACGCCTCGCCGCGCAGGTGGGCGCCTACCACCTGATGCGGCAGGGAGGCGGGCGCGGCGTGCTCATGGGCGGGGTGCCGGGCGTTCACGCCGCCAACGTGGTGGTGATCGGCGCCGGGGTGTCGGGGATGAACGCCGCGGTCATCGCGCTGGGCATGCAGGCCGAGGTGGTGCTGCTGGACAGGAACATCGACCGGCTGCGCCAGGCCGACGTCGTCTACCAGGGCCACTGCCAGACGGTCGCCTCCAACAGCTATGAGATCGAACGCGCGGTGCTCGCCGCCGACCTGGTGGTCGGAGCGGTCCTCGTGCCCGGCGCCCGGGCGCCCACGCTGGTCGGCAACGACCTGGTGTCACGGATGAGACCCGGCTCGGTCCTGGTCGACATCTCCATCGACCAGGGCGGCTGTTTCGAGGGCTCCCGTCCGACCACCCACGCCGATCCCACCTACCGGGTCGGCGGATCGACCTTCTACTGCGTGGCCAACATGCCGGGAGCGGTCCCGCACACCTCGACGTACGCGCTGACCAACGTGACGCTGCCCTACGCGATCGCGATCGCCGACCTGGGCTGGCGCGCGGCGCTGCGCGGGGATCCCGCGCTGGCCCGTGGCCTCAGCACCCACGAGGGGCGCCTGACCAGCCGCCCGGTGGCCGAGGCCCACGGGCTTGAGGCCCTCGCGCCGGAACGGGTGCTGAACTGACGCCGAAAGGGGACGGCCGGGGACGCGGCCCCGCCGGGCGGAGCCGCGCCGTGGCCCGCAAGGGGCCGGGAGCGAAGGAAGGCCCCGGCCCGCCGGGTCTTCAGGAGCCGGGTGAGGTGCTGGAGGAGGCGCCGGGCGAGGGGGCCGTGGGCGCCTTGGTCGGGTTGTGCTCCGGGACCGGCGTCGTCGGGGCGGTCGTCGGGATCGGGGCCTCGGCGGCGGTGGTGCCCACGCCGCCGCTGCAGGAGGCGCCGAACTCGGGGGTCTCGGAGCTGTTGTTCCTGTACTTGGCGATGTACTTGGGCAGGCGCGGGTCGTCGGCGCCCTCCAGCGTGATCTGCTTGTTCCAGGAGCTGGCCACCACCTTGGCCGGCAGCCCCGGGTACGGGCTCAGGAGCATGTAGTCCCTGGAGGCCAGTTCCTTGAGCTTGGCCACCTGGTCCTTGGGAAGGTCGGGCCGGTAGGTGATCCACACCGCGCCGTGCTCCATCGAGTGGACGGCGTTCTCGTTGTTGATCGGCTGGTCGTAGACGCCGCAGTTCTGCCAGGCCGGGTTGTGCTCGCCGCCCATCGGCGGGCTCTCCTTGTAGCTCACCCTGGTCTGGACGTGCATGCTGCCGGGGTAGTCGGCGCTGACCACGCTGTCCAGCGAGGTGGTCGCGCGCTCGTTCATCATGGAGAAGCCGACCAGCCCGACGACCAGGACGACGGCGCACCCTCCCACGCCCCACATCAGATACGCGGCCCGCCGCTCCCTTCGCTTCTGCTCCGCGCGCATCCGGGCGAGGTTCTCCCGCCTCGCCTGCGCTTTTTCCTTCGCCATCGACCCTCCAGCCGGCAACCAACGTCGGGTCACACTATGCCCTAACCCGGTGTGGGGAGAATAAAGGAAACACAATGCGTGATACAGCGACGATTCGCCATAGTGGGTACTCTGGGCAGGCGATGGAAACCCCCGCTGGAAAAACCTCGGTTCCCGGCCGCCGCGCGGCGTTCGGCGTGCTGCTCGCCTGCCTCGTCGTGGCCGCCGCCCTGCTGTTGATCACCGGGAGGGGCGCGGCGCCGACCGACGCCTCGGCCGAGGCGGGGTTCGCCCGCGACATGTCCGTCCACCACGCCCAGGCGGTCGAGATGTCGTTCATCGCCAGGGACGGCAGCAAGGACGAGGCCCTGCGGCGGCTCGCCTACGACATCATCGTCACGCAGACCGCCCAGCGCGGGATGTTCGGCGGCTGGCTTCAGCAGTGGGGGCTCGACCAGTCGAGCGAGCGGCCGCCGATGGCGTGGATGGCCGGTCACGGCCACGGGGCTCCGGCCGCGGCCTCCGCGGCGATGCCCGGAATGGCGAGCGAGGAGGAGCTCGGAAGGCTCCGCGAGGCCACGGGCAGGGACCAGGAGGTCCTCTTCCTCCAGCTCATGATCCGCCACCACGAGGGCGGGGTCCAGATGAGCCAGGGCCTGCTGAGACTGTCGGACCGCGACGAGGTGGCCACGACGGCGCGGCACATCGTCGACGGCCAGACAGGCGAGATCAAACTGATGACCGAGATGCTGAGGCAGCGTGACGCCCAGCCGCTGCCCTCCATCCTTTGACGCCGCCGACGATGCCGACGGCACCGACGGCGCGTTTCTGCGTGGCCGGTCCCCGGCCGGGGCAGCATGGAGCCAACCTGGCAGGAGGAGAACAGGACACGATGGTGAACGATGAACCGGAGAACCGCCTGGAGGTGAGCATCTCCGCCGAGGTCGAGGCGGGACTGTACGCCAACTTCGCCTCGGTGTGGCACACCGAGGACGGCTTCGTCCTCGACTTCGCAGTGATCACCAGACCGCCGCAGCTCGCCAACGACCCCTCGTCGGGCCAGCACTTCGTCAGCGTGCCGACCCGGATCGTCAGCCGGATCCGCATCCCCCCGAGTCAGGTGTTCGAGCTGATGAAGGCCCTGGAACAGCAGCTCACCGCCTACGAGAACGAGACAGGCCCGAAGTCCTGACGTCCTCGCCCCGCGGCCGGGCCGCGAAGGTCGTGCCTTCCGCTCCCCCGGGGCCTCCGGGCCTTCCGGCGCATCCGGGGTCTTCGGGTCCTCAGAGCACGCCGATGGCCCGGCGGGCCGCGGCCATCAGATCGGCGGTGCGCTCGGCTGCCGCCGCGGCCCCGGCCTCCAGGCGCCGCGCCGGCTCGGCCGGGTCCGCCGACAGTTCGGCGTGACGTTCCCGGATCGGCCGCAGCGTCTCCACCACGGCCTCGGCCGTCTCGCGCTTGAGCGCGCCGTACGACGGGAAGGCGAGCGAGGCGACCGGGCGGCCGGAGCAGACGGCGAGCAGGGTGAGCAGGTTGGAGACGCCGGGCTTCTCCCCGGGATCGTGGCGGACCTCGGTACCGGAGTCGGTCACCGCACGCATGATCTTGCGGCGGATGTCGGCGGGTGAGTCCAGCAGGTAGATCGTCCCGGCGTCCGAGCCGTCGGACTTGCCCATCTTGGCGGTCGGCGTGGTCAGGTCCATGACCCTGGCCGCCGCCTGCGGGTGGACGGCCTCGGGCACGGTGAAGGTCTCGCCGTACAGGCGGTTGAAGCGCAGCGCCAGGTCCCGGGTCAGCTCGACGTGCTGGCGCTGGTCCTCCCCCACGGGCACGAGGTCCGCCCGGTGCAAAAGGATGTCGGCCGCCATCAGCGCGGGGTAGGTGAGCAGCGACACGCGCACCTCCTCCTGGTTGGCCGCCTTCTCCTTGAACTGGATCATCCGCCGCATCTCGCCGAAGTAGGCCGTGCTCTCCAGCAGGTAGGCCAGCTCGGTGTGCGCGGGCACCCGCGACTGGACGTAGACCAGGGACCGGTCCAGGCCGCAGGCCAGCAGCAGGGTCGCCGCCTCCAGGGTGCGGGCGCGCAACCGCCCGGGGTCGTGTTTGACGGTCAGGGCGTGCAGGTCGGCCACCGCGTAGACGCAGTCGGCCTCGTCCTGAAGCCGTACGGCGGGCATGATCGCGCCCAGGAGGTTGCCGAGTGTCAGGTGGCCGGTCGGTTTGAACGCGGAGAAGGCCCGCTTGGTCATGGTCGCTCCTTGAGTGGAAGGAAGGACCGCCGCGCACCGGGGGCGTACACAACGAGAAACGGCCGCCGGTTCACGGCGGCCGTCTGATCGCGCGGTCGCGACCTTCTAGGGGGTCCGCCGTCGGGCGGGCCACCACAGGCCGGGGCTGCGCGGGTTCACACCGGCGATCGTATCTCCTCCGCCAGCGCGGCGGCAAAGACATCCACATCGGCCTCGGTCGTGTCGAAGGCGGTCATCCAGCGCACCTCGCCGGTGGCCTCGTTCCAGGTGTAGAAGCGGAACCGCTTGCGCAGGCGCTCGGTCACCTCCGGCGGCAGGATCGCGAAGACCGCGTTGGCCTCCACCCGGCGGGTGACCTCCACCCCCGGGATCTCCCGTACGGCCTCCGCCAGCCGCCGGGCCATGGCGTTGGCGTTGCGGGCGTTGCGCAACCACAGCTCGCCCGCGAGCAGCGCCTCGAACTGCACCGAGACGAACCTCATCTTGGAGGCGAGCTGCATCGCGCTCTTGCGCAGGTAGCGCAGGCCGCGAACGGCGCCGGGGTTGAGCACCACGACGGCCTCGCCGAACATCATCCCGGCCTTGGTGCCGCCGAAGGACAGCACGTCCACCCCGGCGTCGGCGGTGAAGGCGCGCAGCGGCACACCGAGCGCGGCGGCGGCGTTGGTGACGCGGGCCCCGTCGAGGTGGACGAGCATGCCGCGCCCGTGGGCGTGTTCGCAGACGGCCGCGATCTGGTGGGGGGTGTAGAGCGTTCCCAGTTCGGTGGTCTGCGTGATGGAGACGACCCTGGGCTGGGCGCGGTGCTCGTCGCCGAAGCCCCACGCCTGGAGGTCGATCAGCTCGGGGGTGAGCTTGCCGTCGGAGGTGGCGACGGTGAGCAGCTTGAGGCCGGCCGTCCGCTCGGGCGCCCCGCCCTCGTCGGTGTGGACGTGCGCCGACTCCGCGCAGATGACCGCCTCCCAGGGGGCGGTCATCGCGCGGAGCGCGACCACGTTGGCGCCGGTGCCGTTGAAGACCGGCCAGACCTCGGCCGCCGGCCCGAAGTGCCGCTTGAAGATCTCCTGGAGCGCCTCGGTGTAGACGTCGTCGCCGTAGGCGGTCTGGTGTCCCTCGTTGGCCAGGGCGATCGCCCCGAGGATCTCCGGGTGGACCCCGGCGTAGTTGTCGCTGGCGAAGCCCCTCACCCGAGGGTCGTGCCTGCGGATCGCGTCCGTCACTTGTTCCTCTCAAGCGGAAGGCGGCCCGTGTCCGGCGACCGCCTCCCCGTCGTGCTCGTGCGCCTCAGCGGGTGAGGTCGATCCTGGTGCCGTTGACGTCGGTGTCCCACAGGGCGTCGATCGCCCCGGCGAGGTCGTCGACGTCGGTGAACCCGGGAAAGCCCCGCGCCGGGTTCGCCTCGCGCGCGGCCCGGCTCACCAGCGCCTTGACGACGAGGACGTTCGCCGTGGAGGCCGTGCCCTTGAGCGCGTCGGCGAAGGCCAGGGTCCACGCCTCGGAGGCGGCCTTGGCGGCGGCGTAGGCCGCGTTGCCCTGGGTGGGACGCTCGGTCCCCTTGGCGGAGACGACGGCGAACCGGCCGCGCTCGCTCGCCTTGAGCAGGGGCTCGAAGGCGAGCGTGACGTGCTGGAGGGTGCGGATCAGCAGGTCGTGCAGCAGGTCCCAGTCTTCCAGCCTGGTCTCGGCGAAGGTCGCCGAGCCGCGCCAGCCGCCCACCAGGTGCGCGATGCCGTCCACCCTGCCGTGCTCGGCCCCGATGCCGGCCGCGAGCCGCCTGACGGCGCCGGCGTCGAGCAGGTCGACCGGGAGCGTCCCGGCGGCACCGGATTTATCGACGCCGATGACGGTGTGCCCCCTGTCCGTGAAACGACGCGCGACGGCCTGGCCCGCGGGGCCGGCGGCGCCGGTAACAAGGATGATCATGCCCGGATCCCCTTCGTGGACTCGACGACGCCGCCGAGCTTACGGCGCAGGGCCTCGTAGAACATGCTCAAGGGGAACTCGTCGGGCAGCACGGCGTCCACCACGGCCTTGGGGAAGCCCTCCACCGGCAGCGCCTCCACGCCCCGGCGCCAGACGGAGGCGGGGTGCGGCTCGACATAGGCGGCGACGAGCCGGTGTGCGGCCAGCCAGTGGGCGAGCTTGGAACGGTCTATCCCGTCACGGTAGAGCTTCTCGACCTCGCCGCGCAGGTCCGCGACGCCGTCGGCGAGCCGCGCCCAGTCGACGCTCAGGCGGTTGTCGGTCCACCGGACGACGTCGTTGCGGTGCAGGTAGGCGAAGAGGAGCTGCCCGCCGAGGCCGTCGTAGTTGCGGACGCGGTCACCGGTGATCGGGAAACGGAACAGCCGGTCGAACAGGATCGCGATCTGGACGTAGCGGGCGTGCGGCACGCCCTCCCGCTCCAGCTTCACGGCCTCACCGAACGCGGTCAGGTCGCAGCGGAGCTCCTCCAGGGAGTACAGCCAGTACGGCATGCGCTGCTTGATCATGAACGGGTCGAACGGCAGGTCGCCGTGGCTGTGGGTGCGGTCGTGGATCAGGTCCCACAGCACGAAGGTGTCCTGGGCCAGCTCCTGCGAGGCGAGGAGCCGGGCCGCGTCCGGCGGCGGCGCGAGCTTGAGCGTGGCCGCGGCGGCCCCGCAGACCGCGCGGAACCGCGCGGCCTCGCGGTCGCAGAAGATACCGCCCCAGGTGAAGCGCTCCGGGGTCTCGCGGACGGCGACGGTCTCGGGGAACAGCACCGCGGAGTTGGTGTCGTAGCCGGAGGTGAAGTCCTCGAAGGCGATCGGCACGAAGAGCGGGTTGTCGTAGCGCTCGCGCTCCAGCTCCGCCAGCCAGCCGGGCCAGACGGTGCGGATCCACACGGCCTCAAGACGGCGGGAGGCCGTGCCGTTCTGGGTGTACATCGGGAAGACGACCAGGTGCTCCAGGCCGTCCACCCGCTGGGTGTCGGGGTGGAAGGCGTTGAGCGAGTCCAGGAAGTCGGGTACCCCCAGGCCCTGCTCGACCCACTTGCGCAGGTCGGCCAGGACCGCGGCGAGATAGGCCGCGTCGTGCGGGAAGCGGGGCGCGAGCCGCTCGACGTGGCCGGCGATCTCGGCGACGAGCCCGGCCGCCCGGTCGCGGTCCCGCTCGATCGAGCCGTCCTTGGCCTGGAGCGGCCTGAGCGCCTCCACCGCCTCCTTCAGGCCCTCGAAGGCCGTGCGGGCCTCGCGCTCCCCGGCCGCCGGCGGCGGGGCGGGCACACGCGCGGCCCAGGTGACGAGGTTGCCCCAGAGCGTGGCGTGGTCGAGGTCGCCGATCGAGTCGTCGCCGAACAGGTCGGAGTCGGCCAGGACGACGAGCCTGCCCTCGCCGTGCCGTACGGCCAGGGCCAGCGGCTCGCCCGCGGGGTCGGCGGTGGGGGAGGTCCGAAACAGCACGGTCGCGTGGGCGGGACCGGCGAGGACGCCGGACCGGTAGAAGCACGCGCGGCGAGCCCCGGCCGGCAGGTCGTGCTCCCCGGTGTCGCCGGGGACGCCCAGCACCCAGGAGGCCACGCCGTTGTGGGCGCCGCGGGGGTCCTGGACCGTGGTGTGCCCGACGGTGACGCCGAAGCGGGCGAGCAGTTCGGCGAGGTTGCTGCCGTACTTCTCCTGCTCGCACTCGGCCAGCACGACCAGCCCACCGCCGGCGTTCACGTAGTCCTCGATCGCGTCGAGCTCCTCGACGGGGAGGACGGGGCTGCCCAGGCCGGTGGTACGTTCCCAGCGGTCGGCGGAGGGGTGCGCGATCACGAGGACGTCCTGAGCGCTCAGCAGTGCGGGGGTGATCGGCCCCGCGGTGTGCGCGGCCACGGTGTGGCCCAGGCGGCGCAGCAGATCCGCCGCGCGGGCGTAGCTGTTGTCGTCCGGATGGCCCGGATTCATCGCTTCGGCGGCATCCCGCCGGATGGTCCATGACTCGCTGTGCGCCTCGTCGAAGAGCACGCGCGGGAACGCTCGCACGACAAATCCTCCCTTACATACCGCCTTACGACGGAAAATATACACAAGATGTCCGGGTTTTGACACATCCCTTACGGCACGGACCTGCGAAGACCGGACGGGCGGCCTCCCCCCGAGAGGGCGCCGGCCACGGAGCGGGGACCCCGCCCGCGGTGACGGCGGACGCGAGGAGACCGGCCCCCGGCGGGCCGAGGCGCGACGAGGCCCCGGGCGGGTGACCGGCGACGTATCCGTCCCCCGGCGCACATTCCCGCTCCCGCTCCGGCACACATTCCCACCCTCGCCCCGGCGCACATTCCCGTCCCGTAACACCGGCATTCACGAAGGCCCGGAGATCTCATTTCCCGGAGGAATACAAGGGCCCTTCCCCCTTCCATTTTCCGGGTGAACGCGAGATATCTCTATTGAGGGAAGAACAGCCGGCCTTCAGCCGCCCGCGACAAGGGAGAAACAGATGGGCGACCACCAGCCGACCGATTCACAACGACTCCAAAAAAGGGATCCGGAGAACCGGGGAACCCCCGAAATCCCGGACACCCCGGAAAATCCGGGAAACGGGAGTCCCGCCGGCGAGGGCGGCTGGCACGTGGACGACCGCTGCACGAACTGCGACGTCGCCCGGCAGCTGGCCCCGGGCCTGATCGGCGAGGTCGCGGGCCGCTCGGTGATCCTCCGTCAGCCGGGCGACGAGGCGGAGACCCGGCGGCTGCACGCCGCCGCGCACGCCTGCCCCACCCGGTCGATCCGCCGATCGTCCCGCCTGCCGGGCCCGGAGACGGACCCCTTCCCGATCCGGCTGGACGACGGCCTCTACCTGTGCGGGCACAACTCCCAGCACACCGCGGGAGCCACCTCCTACCTGCTGCGCCGTCCGTCGGGAACGGTGATGATGATCGACACTCCGCGCTGGGACCGCGGGCTGGCCACGCGGTACGAGCGGCTGGGGACCGTCACCGACGTGCTGCTCACCCACCGCGACCACGCCGCGCACGGCCGCCGCTACGCCGACCGCTTCGGCGCCCGCCTGTGGATCCACGAGGGCGACCTCGCCGCCGCCCCGGACGCCGACCGCGTGATCCGGGGCACCGGCCCGGCCGAGATCGCCGAGGGGGTGATCGCCCACCCCCTCCCGGGCCACACCGAGGGGAGCGTGCTCTACGTCGCCGACGAGCGATACTGCTTCAGCGGTGACAGCCTTTACTGGTCACGCGCCACGGAGGACGTCGAGGTGTTCGAGAAGGTCACCTGGTACTCCATCGAGGAGCTGGCCGCCTCCCTGGCGCGCACGGCAGGCCGGCTCCGTTTCGAATGGCTCCTTCCGGGGCACGGCGACCGCAGACGGCTTCCCCCGGAGGAAATGTCCGGCCGGCTACGGAGGCTCGCCGCACGCGCCCAGACATATCAACCTCAGCCGGTCGACCTTTCCGCCCTCCGCTGGTAGAAACCAGACCATTTCCCGTAATTCGGGCCGACACCATCTCGAATTCGCGGGGGCACCTCCGGCGTCCGGCCCTCTTCCCCGGCCGTCTTCCCCAACCATCGAAACGCCGGACGTCATAGCCTGAGGGCATGGAAGCCGCCAACCTGGTGCTCGCCGTGATCAGCGCCGCCGCCACCGTCGCGGGCACCTACTTCGCCTGGGTCTCCGCGTGGCCGGCCCTCAAGAGGCGGTACGACAGGGCCCGGCGCGCCGTTCCGGAAGGCGGCCCGGTGTCCGGCCCCGCGCCCGGCCCGGTGTCCGGTGAGAAGTCCGGCCGGGAGAACGGCCGCCCAGCGGCGAAGTACGACGTGTTCGTCTCCTACTCCCCCGCCGACGCCGCACTGGTCACGCCCCTGGCCGAACGGCTGGAGCGGCGCGGCGTCCGGGTGGCCTACGACAAGGTGGTCGTCGGGCCGGCCTCGATCGTCCTCCATGAGATCGAGAAGGCCATCCGCGACTCGGCGCACGGGCTGCTCGTCCTCAGCCCCGGCTCGCTGTCCAGCGGCCCGGTGAGAAACGAGTACTACGCGCTGCTCAACAGGTCGATGCGCGACGAACGGCTGCTCATCCCCGTCCTCGCCAAGGGCGTCGACGAGTCCGAGCTCCCGGAGTTCGTCAAGATCCGCTTCTGCGGCGACCTGCGCGACCCCTCGGAGGAGCTCCTCGACCGGCGCGCCGACGAGATCGCGCGAGCCCTCCGCAAGAGGGCCTGAGGACGCCTCCTTGCCCGCGTTACCCCGCGCGGTGGAGGGCGGGTCAGCCCGCAGACGGACGACCCGGCGGGGGGCGGCGGCCTAGCGTCCTTGAGCGACAGTCCCGCACGGCAAGGAAAGCAAAAACGACATGTTCAACGACTCGGCCGACTTCAGGCGCGTGGCCTCGGGCACGCTCCTGATCGTCGCACCCCTCCTGCAGGCCGTCGCCGTCATCCTGGACCCGGGCACCTGGGGCGACGACCGGGAGGCCGTAAGCTACGGCGCCAACCCGGCGCTGGCCCAGACGCAGTCGGCCATGTACCACTGGGCCTACCTGCTGACGGCCCTGGCCGCCCTCGGCCTGCTGCACGTGATGCGCCGCCGCGCGGTGCTCTTCGGGCACATCGTGGGCCCGCTCACCGTCCTCGGGTACATCAACCTGTCGGGCATGCTCATGATCGACCCGGTGGAGTGGTGGCTGGGGCAGCACAACAGTCCCGAGGAGAGCACCAGGATCCTGGACGAGATGCTCAACCTTCCCGGCGTCGTCCTCGGCTTCCAGATGCCGTGGCTCTTCTTCGCGATCTTCGGCCTGCCGGTTCTCCTGGTCGGCGTCTGGCGGGCCGGGTTCGCGCACTGGTGGGTCCCGCTGGTCGTGGCGATCGGCTACGGCACCTCACTGCTGATCCCCTACGGCCCGGTGACCGTGGTGATGTGGGCCGCCCCGGCGGTCGCGCTCGGCTCACTCGGCGTCAAGATGCTCCGGATGGACCGCCGGGAGTGGGTCTCCCACTACCCGACCGCCGCGCCCGGCCGCACCACGCCCGACTCGTACGCGAACACCACCGCCTGAGCCCGGTCCCGCAGATGGAGCTTCATCAGCACCCGCGCCACGTGGGTCTTGACCGTCGCCTCTCCGACGAAGAGCTCACGCGCGATCTCGGCGTTGGTCAGGCCGCGGGCCAGGAACCGCAGCACCTCAAGCTCACGCGGGGTGAGCTCGGCGAGCTGCGGCGGCGGCGCGGGATCGTGATGCCCGGCGAAGGAGGCGATGACACGGGTGGTGACGGCCGGATCCAGCAGGGCGTCGCCGCCGACGACGACGCGGACGGCCTCCACGAGCTGCTCGGGCGGCGAGACCTTGAGCAGGAACCCGCTGGTCCCGGCGCGGAGCGCGGCGTAGAGGTTCTCGTCGGTGTCGAAGGTGGTCAGCATGACGACCTTCGGCGGGTCGGGCCAGGCGAGAAGCTGCCGGGCCGCGCTGAGGCCGTCCAGACGCGGCATGGAGATGTCCATCAGCACGATGTCCGGGCGGGTACGGCGGGCCACGGCGACGGCCTCCGCGCCGTCGGAGGCCTCCCCCACCACCTCCATGCCCGGCTCGCTCTCCACGACGAGCTTCAGCCCGGCCCGGACCATCGCCTGATCGTCGGCGATCACGACACGGATGCTCATCTCTCCTCCTCGTCCCGCCGTACGCCCGCGGGCCCGGCCGGGTCAGCTGATCCGCTCATCGGTGAGCACCTCCTGGTGGGAGATCGGCAGGGAGGCGTGAACGCGGAACCCGCCCTCGGGGCGGCGGCCCGCCTGGAAGGTGCCGCCGAAGAGCGCGGCGCGCTCGCGCATGCCGACGAGGCCGTTGCCCGTCGACAGGTCGGACGCCGTCAGGCCGGGCGAGGCGCCGCCGTCCAGGACCTCCAGCTCCACGGAGTCGGCGTGGTAGGAGACCGTGATCCGGATCTCCGACTCGCTCGCGTGCTTGACGGCGTTGGTGAGGGCCTCCTGCACGATGCGGTAGGCCGACAGGTCCAGGCCCGGCGGCAGGCGCACCGGCTCGCCCTCGACGTCGAGGGTGATCCGCACCCCGGAGGAGACGAGCGAGCTCACCGTCGCGGCCAGCATCTCCAGGCCGGGCTGCGGGATGGCCTCGTCGAGCGGCATGCGCAGCGCGCCGAGCATGACGCGCAGTTCCTCGACCGCCTCGCGGCCCATCCGCTCGATGCCGAGAAGCACCTCGTCGTTCCCGCCGCCCCTGCGCCGGAGCACCCCGGCCTGCATGACCATCATGCTGACGCTGTGCGCGACCACGTCGTGCAGCTCGCGGGCGATGCGGACCCGTTCCTGGGCGACGGCCTCGGCCGCCTGGCGCTCCCTGTCACGTTCCAGCTGGACGGTGTGCAGAGCCAGCTTGCGGACCCGCGTGGCGTAGGCGTGCACGGCCAGGCCCGTGAGATAGGAGGCGCCGAAGACGACCGTCAGGAAGATGACCTCCTCGAAGGGAAGCCAGCGGTGGTCGACGGCACCGGAGTCGAAGACCAGGACACCGGTCAGGCCCCAGGCCAGACCCCGCGCGAAGGGAAGTTCGGCGCCGACCGTGTGAAAGACGATCATCAAGGAGGCGAGCTGCCAGACCTGGCAGGACTCATACCCCTGACGGTGCCAGGCGTACTGGGCGAGGATCATGAGGATGAAGACCGCGACCGGTGCCCGGCGCCGGAACCACACCAGGACGCCGGTGACGAGAGCCTGGCCGATCCACCACAGTTCGGGGGTCTCGGCCGCGCCGTGCTCGGTGGCGACGGTGAACGCCTCCAGCGTGCCGAGGGCGATGATCGCACCGCCGATCAGCAGGTCGACCTTGGGAAGCGCGCGGACGTACCGGACGAGCGACGCCACGCTCAGGCGCCGGACGGACGGCACCGTGCGGGGATGCCGGACAGGAGGAAGGGGAACCGCCATGCGGGGAGACTAAACCCTCACGTTCCCCTTGCCCATAGGGCAAAGCACTCAGACCAGTCATCTGCAAGTGCGTCACAAGTCAGGACGGCCGGAAGGACACGCTCCGCGCGAACCGGTTCGCGAGCCCGTCGTCGCAGGTGCCGGGCGCGCAGAAGTAGATCATAAGCGCGGGTCTGTCGGGTCGTTCCACCGCCCACCCCGTGAAGTCGAGCTTACCGCCCCGCTGCGGGTCGATGATCGCCCCCTCCACCCGTACGGCCGACTGCCCGCCCACCCGCACCTGGACCTTCTCGGAGAAGACGTTGACCGTTCCCGGCAGCGACGACTGCAGGGTCTCCTGAAGTTGCTGGGTCCCGCCGCGGGGGTCGAGCGTGTCAAGGGTCTGCGTGTAGATCCCGGTCGCCTCCTCCGGCGCGTTCTTGATGATCTCGTTCACCGCCGCCCAGTCGGCGGTGACCGGCGTGCCGAACAGCGCGTCGAACTCCGCCACCCGCGGCGAGGTCACCGTGAAGACGTCGGCGTGCGGGCGGGTGGTCCAGCCTCCGGGGTGCTCGAAGGCGACGGGAACGGCGGACGTGCCCGGGTAGGAGGCCCAGGCGTCGCCCCCGCGCAGAAACGCCACGAGCAGCGCCGTCAGGGCGACGATCGCCACGATCGCCGCCCCCGCCGCGACGAGGACGCGCCGGCCGCCGCGCCCTGCGGACGCCTCCGGCCCCTTGGCGAGCCGTCCCTCCTGCCGCGACGACTCCTGGGTGCCGGCGGCGAGCCGGTAGGACTGGCCGCTGATCGCGTCGCGCAGTTCGGTGACGAACCGCGTACAGGTGTCGTAACGCTGGTCGGGCGACTTGGCGAGCGCACGCGCCATGACGCCGTCGACCTCAAGCGGCAGTTCGGGCCGGAGCGTGGTCAGCGGCGTGGGCGCCTCGGCCAGGTGCGCCCACAGCAGCGCGATCTCGTTGTCGCGCTGGAACGGCAGCCGCCCGGCGAGCGCCTCGTAGACCACGCATGCCAGGCCGTACTGGTCGCAGCGGCCGTCGATGTGCTCCTTGTTGATCTGCTCGGGGGACATGTAGCGGGGGGTCCCGATGAACTGGTCGGTCTGGGTGAGCCCGGAGATCGAGGTGCGGTGTTTGGTGATGCCGAAGTCGGTGAGGTAGGCGTGGTCCCCCTCGGCGTGGCCGGCGATCAGGATGTTGGCGGGTTTGACGTCGCGGTGGATGAGGTCGTGCGCGTGCGCGGTGTCCAGGGCCGCCGCCACCTGGGCGAAGATCCGGTTGACCTGGCTGATCGGCAGCGGCCCCCGGTCGTAGAAGAGGCGGCGCAGATCGGGGCCGTCGACGTAGCGCATCGCGATGTAGAGCGTTCCGTCCTCGGCGGAGTCGGCCTCGAAGATCGGGATGATGTTGGGGTGGTCGATGCCGGCGACCGTCCGCGACTCCAGGACGAAGCGCTGGCGGAACCGGTCGTCCTCGCCGAGCAGCGGGTTGAGGACCTTCAGCGCCACCCGGCGGTTGAGCCGGGGGTCCACCGCGAGGTAGACCACGGCCATGCCGCCCTTGCCTATCAGGTCCTCGACGTAGTAGCCGGCCACCTCCCGGCCGATGAGCGATCTGTCGTTCACGGTCGTCACGCTTCGGACGGGTGCCCGCAGTAGCCGCAGAAGCGGTGGGCGGGGCCCAGTCGCATGCCGCAGGCGGTGCAGTACTTCTGGACGGCGAACTCCGCGGACCGGCTCCCCGTGCCGGGCGCGGACGGCTCGGTGCCGGGGTCGCGCGCGACCAGCACGGGCGCGGCGGGCGGGCCGGACGTCACCTTGGGCAGGGCGGGGAAGGATCGGCCGACCACCACGGTGGAGCCGGCCTCGTCGTCGAGCCGCGGCGGACGCGACGCCGAGGGCCGGGGGCCCGGCTCTCCCGGACGGCCCGTCCCGAGGTCGAGGCGCGCCTCCCAGGTACTCGCGGAGCCCGGGGCCACCGGGGACGGGGCGTCCGGAGAGTCCCCGGCGTCCCGCGGGCGCCCGCCCCGCCGCCAGGCCAGGCCGGCGACGATCACCACGACCAGCACCAGCAGGCCGCCGCCCACGAGGAACGGCCACAGGGCGGGCCCGGTGTCACGGCCCGGGGCGGCGCCCGCCGCCTTGACCCCCTCGTCCTCGGCGGTGCCGCGCTTCTGCTGGGCCGTCTTCAGATGCGCGGCGGCCACGGTGTGGCCGGGATAGAGATCCAGTACGCGCTGGAAGGCCGGCACGGCGTCGCCGTAGTACCTGGTGTGGAAGCGGGTCAGCGCCTGCTCGAAGGCGGCGTCGATCGGCCCGCGCCTGGGCACGGCCTTCGCCTCCGCCAGCGACTTGGTGATCTCTCGGACGCCGATCATCCGCGCCTCCTTGCCACCGCCGACCAGCAGCCCGACGACCTCGCCCTTCTTGTCCTCGATGACCGGCCCGCCCAGCAGTCCCCTGTCGATGAGCGCGCCCAGCTTCACGGACTCGTCGACCTTCTTCTCCGGGTCCGCGAACCGGCGGCCCCCCTCCCCGGCCCCGCCGGCGCGCAGGTGGGCGATGTCGACGGTCTCCGGGAGGTTGGCCGCGGGCCGTCCGGTGAACCCGGCGACCGCCACCGGCGAGCCCTCCTTGCCGGGCACCGAGGCCGCCAGCGGCGCCGTGGGAAGCCCCGCGCTGCCGTCGGCCCGCCCGACGGACTCCAGCACGGCGGGGCTGTCGGGGCCGTCCCCGGAGTGGACGATCTCGGCCTTGAACCCCTCCTTGTCCGGCGGGGAGATGTTGGGGAAGACGCGGATCTCGGTGGTGACGTCGATGATGCAGGTCGCGGTGGCCTGCTGGGGCGGATAGCACTTCTGCAGATGGTGGTTGAGCAGGTCGTCCTTGACGGTGTGCCGCTCGAAGTCGTCGGGGATCTTGACCTTGTGGTGCTCGGCGAAGATCCTGTTGGCGGCGTGGACCTGGACGTCCCGGTCGCTCTTCACCACCCGGGAGAGGGTGACGATGGCGCCCTCGGGGTTGACGACGACCCCGGTGCCCTCACCGATCGGCACGTCGTAGCGGCGCTTCACGTGGACCAGTTCGCCGATGTGGTCCAGCAGGGTGATGTCGACCCGGGCCATGGCCTCGACCCTGACCACGGCGGGGGTCACCAGGTCGGTGATCCCGCTCGGATGTTCGTGAGCCAGCGCAGGCAGCGCCGTGGCGACCACGAGCACGAGGCCGCCAAGAAGCACCGGAGCTGAGCCGAACCGCCGCATAGCCACTCCCAAGGGGGGATAAGGACAAGCGTGGCAACCGTAGTGCAGAAGTCAATAGAACGGTGCAACAGACAAGCGCTCGATAGGGAAGTGTCCGCGCATCCCCGTCACGGATGACCGAAAAGCCCAGGGACAACCCGCCATCATCAGCAGCATTAATGGACAAAAAGGATATATTCGGCTAAGCGAGCGGAGGCGCCGGCGGTCAGCCCCGGCGGCGCACGAGCACCGCCGGATCGAACCGGACCTCGAACGGAGCCCTCGGGGCGGCGACCTCCCCCGCCTCGCGCTTGTCCGCCGGTTCGTACCCGTCCCCACGAGCTCGTGGACGTACGGCGAGGGCTCCTCCGACCGGCGGCCTTCCGGGAAAGACCTTCCGACCGTCCGCCGACTCTGTCGTCGCCGTCGCGGTCACCCACTCAGCAGCGGGAGTCTCGCCTCCGTCCACATGCTACTTCCCACTTTTCCCTAACCCCGGGTAGTCAAGGCGTCACGATCGGCCCAGTCGCGGGCGCCCCGCCGTACGGCGGCGTGGACCGCGCGGGCGATGCGGGCGCCCCACGGGGAACGGGGGCCGCCGAACGGCTCCCGCGGGCCCTCGTCCCGCACGGCCACGCAGACGGCGTCGGAGGCGGTGCCCGTGCAGGGGAAACCCTCCTCCACCAGGGCCTGGGTCTTGGCCTCGGTGACCGTCATGACGGCGTTGACCAGCGCGGCGTCGCTCATCGCGACCGGGACGGCGACGACGATGTTGATCGTGCCCGGCAGGTACATCGGGGCCAGCTCGGGGTCGGGGACACCCTCGGGGGCCGCGGCCCAGGTGGGGACGCGCAGGCCGACGGTCGCCACGGCCCGCGCTCCCCCGTCCGCCGCCTCGGTGAACCGGTCGACCACGGCCGCGGTCAGCATGCCGACGCCCGGCCCCGGCGGGGCCATCTCCAGCAGGTGCTCCACCGGGTCCATCCGCGAGTAGCCCCCGACCACCTGGGCGTTGAGCACCCACGAGACCGGGCCGATGCCACCGCCGACCATCGCCGAGGAGACGGCGCGCCAGCCGGGGCCGAGGTCCCACAGCAGCGACGCCAGCCGGGCGCCGTCCTCCACACGGTGGCTCAGCCTCACCTCCCGCCCCCGCCGGCTCCCGTCCCGCGTCCCGGCCTCGTTCCCGTCCCGGTGGGCCGATCCCGCCGTCCGCTCCACCCGAACCCCGCCTTCTTCCCATCCGTCTCATCGCCACGACCGCCGAACCGTACCGCCCTCCCGCCGGGACCGCCTCCCCGGGGCCTTCGGGCCTTTTCCCGCTCCCCGGCCCCTCGGGGTCCCCGCCGCGTCAGGGACGCTCCAGACGGACCTCGGGCCTGCCGTCCGCACCGGTCGCCACGCGGACGCGGGCGTCGAAGTGCTCCCTGATCAGCGCCTCGGTCAGGACCTCGGCCGGGGTTCCCGCGGCCGCCACCCCGCCGTCCGCGACGAGCATCATCGTGTCGGCGTACCGCCCGGCGAGCCCCAGGTCGTGCAGGGTGGTCACCACGGTGAGCCCGTCGGCCAGCCGGAGGCGGTCGACGAGTTCCAGGACCTGTTGCTGGTGCCCCAGGTCCAGAGCGGTGGTGGGCTCGTCGAGCAGGAGCACCGGGGCCTGCTGGACCAGCGCCCGCGCGAGCACGACCCGCTGCCGCTCGCCCCCGGAAAGACGGCCGAGCGGGCGCGAGGCCAGAGGGGACAGGTCGAGCCGTTCGAGCACCGACGCCGTCACCTCCCGGTCGGCGCGCCCCTCGCGGCCCAGGTAGGGGATGTACGGCGTGCGGCCCAGCAGGGCGTAGCCGAACACGGTCATGTCGGCCGGCAGCGCCGGGGCCTGCGGGGCGTAGGCGACCAGGCGGGCCCGCTCCCTGCGCCCGAGCAGCCGGGCGGGAACGCCGTCCAAGAGCACCTCACCGGTGTGGGGCAGAACCCCGGCCAGCGCCTTGAGCAGGGTGGACTTGCCCGCGCCGTTGGCCCCGATGACGGCGAGCCAGCCGCCGTCGCGCACCTCGAACCCGACACCGGACAGGACCGTCCGCGTCTCCCGGACGACGGAGAGGTCCCTCACCTCGACGTGGCTCACGCGACCGCCCCGCTCACGTCCCGACCTCCCTGGTCACGCGCAGCACGGCCACGAAGAACGGCGCGCCGACGAAGGCGGTGACCACGCCGATGGGCAGTTCGGCCGGGGCGAGCACGGTCCTGGCGATCAGGTCGGCCAGGACCAGGAAGGCCGCGCCGCCGAGCAGCGAGAACGGGAGCACGACCCGGTAGGACCCTCCGGCCAGACGGCGGGCCATGTGCGGCACCACGATGCCGACGAACCCGATCAGGCCGCTGACCGCGACGGCCGAGGCGGTCGCCAGGGAGGCGGCCAGCAGCACCAGGAGCCGGACCCGGGCGACGTTGAGCCCGAGGCTCGCCGCCTCGTCGTCGCCGACCGAGAGCACGTCGAGCAGCCTGCCGTGCGCCAGCATGAGCGCCACCGAGACCACGGCGTAGGGCGCGACCAGCCGGAGCTGGCTCCAGCCGCCCCCGACGTCGCCGAGGATCCAGGCGTAGATGCGCCGCAGCTCCTCCACCCCGAGCTGCTGCAGGAAGGTCTGGACCGCGGTGAGGAAGGAGGAGACGGCGACGCCCGCGAGGACCAGCGTGGAGGTGCCCCCGTGGCGTCCCGCGACGTTGCCCAGGCCGTAGGACATCAGCACACCCCCGACGGCCCCCGCGAACGCGGCGGCCGGGATCAGGAGCGCGCTGTTCTCCCCCTTCATGAACACGATCGCCGCCGTGGTCGTGAGGCCGGCCCCCGCCGCGGCTCCCAGGAGGTAGGGGTCGGCCAGCGGGTTGCGGAACACCCCCTGGTAGGCGGCGCCGGCCGAGGCCAGCAGCCCCCCGACGACGGCGGCGAGCAGGACCCGGGGCAGGCGCAGTTCGAACAGCAGCCCCCGCTCGACCGGCTCCAGTCCCGTGTCGGCGGAGACGAACGGCAGCCAGTCGAGCAGCTGCAGCATCACCTTCTGGGGCGCGATTCCGGCCGCGCCGACCAGGAGGGCGGCGAGCATGCTCAGCAGGAGCACGACACCGGCCACCGGCATGGCCGGCACGCGGGGACGGGCCGGTCCGCGGACCGGACCCCGGGCCGGTCCGCGGGTCGCGGGGCGGGCGTCGGTGCCGGGCGGGGAGCCGGGCGCGGACGAGACGCGGGAGAGGTCGGTCACTTAGCCGGTCACCCGGTCGCCGCCGCCTTCCGGACGACGCCGCCGACCTGCTCGGCGAGGTCCACCACACGCGGCCCCCACCGGGAGGCGACGTCGTCGTCGAGGGCGACGACCCGGTCGTTCCTGATCGCCGAGAGCCTGGACCAGCCGGGCCGTTTGGCGAGGGTGTCCTTGGACTGGCCGCAGCACTTGGTGTCGGCCAGGAAGACGAGGTCCGGGTCGGCCTTGCCGACGAACTCCGCGGAGAGCTTGGGGTAGCCGCCGGAGGCTCCGGGGGCCTTGTCGGCGATGTTGGTCAGCCCGAACAGGCCGTAGACCTGGCCGATGAAGGTGGTGGAGGTCGCCGAGTAGGGGGTGTCGTCCAGCTCGTGGTAGTAGGTGAGCCTCCTGCCCCGGGGCACGGCGGCCACGAGCTCCTCGATCCGCTTCCTCATGCCGTCGACGACCTTCTCGGAGGCGGCCTTGTTGCCGGTCGCCGCACCGAGGTCGGTGATCTGGTCGTACGCCTCGTCGAGTTTGCCGGCCGCGGGCTCCAGCAGCACCGGGACGCCGAGCGTCCCCAGCTTGGCGACGACGCCGTCGGTGTCGTTGGAGAGCACGACCAGGTCGGGTTTCCTGGCGACGATCGCCTCCACGTTGGGCTTGAAGCCCGACAGGTCGGTTCTGGGCGCCTGCTCCGGGTGGTTCGACTGGTCGTCCACCGCGACGACCTGGGCGCCGGCGCCCACGGCGTAGAGGCTCTCGGTGGCCGAGGGCGACAGGGAGACGATCCGCTCCGGCCGCTTGCCGATCACGACCGGGCCGTTGCCCGCCCGCACCGTGACGGGGAAGCCCTCCGCCGCCGGGGAGGCCGGGGAGGAGGCCCGCGGGGAGGTGGAGGCGGAGGTCGCGCCCGGGGAGCCCTGGCCGCACCCCGCCAGGGTCAGCAGACCGAGCAGCGCGCCGGCGAGGACAGGATGGAGGGGCCTCACGCGAGGTCCTTTCGGTCACCGGAACAAGGGACCCGCGAAAGGGACGGGCCACCCTTTTCCACGAGGGTTGACGACGTCGGCGCAGCGGCAGGCGACCTGGCTCGATCCAAAGGATCATGACAGTTGCGGGACAGCGCCGGACTCACACCGGACTTCGCTCACGCTGCGCGTCGGACAAACGCTATCAATGCCCTTGAACAACGTGGCGTCAAGGGGGCGGAAACGGTGTTCTTCCCTCGCCGCCACCTACCGCGCCACGTCCCGGGTGTCCCCGGTCTCCTCGGCGCCCCTGGTCTCCGGCACCCTCACGGCGCCCCCGGCGTCCTCGCGACGCCCCGTCCTTTCCGGCGGCGCTCTGCCCCTCCCGGCGGCTCCGGCGCCCGCCGTCCCCTCCCCGGCTCAGCCCAGCTGTCTCTCCGCGTCGGCGATGATCTCCTGCAGGCGCAGCCCGTGCGCCGCGTCGAGGGGGTGCCCGCCTCCGCGCCTCACGGTCTCGGCGAACTCTGCGAGCATGACGGCGAAGACGTCGGAGCCGAGCTGATCGCCGGTGATCCTCTCGTGCCCGAGGCGGCCGTAGACGTCCACGTGGGAGGGCGGCGTCTCACCCGGCACGCTCATGCAGAGCGACGCCTCGCTGACCGCGCCGGTCTCGTGTTCGAGCAGCAGGCCGACCCAGCCCAGCGGGTTGCCGTGAGCCCTGACCCCGGTGACCCGGCCGAGCGCGGCGTCCAGCATGTCGATCACGTGGGGGCCGACGTCGAGGACGGCCCCGCGCTCCAGCCGCCACGGGGTGGCGAAGTCACCGCCGAGCATCGACCCCGAGACGTTGGCCGCGTGGCCGCCGAAGGGCTCGACGGCCGACACCCGGGCCAGAAACGCCCGTGTCGCCGCCGAGTAGCGCCAGGTGAGGACCATCTGGGAGGCCACGCCCGCCTCGCCGACCGCCTCGGCCAGCCGCAGGGCCCCCTTCAGGTCGGCGGCGAGCGGTTTCTCCAGCAGCAGCGCCTTGCCCGCCCGCGCGGCGAGCACGCCGAGTTCGGCCTGCACGGCGGGCGGCACCGAGAACGCGACCGCCTCGCAGGCGTCGAACAGCTCCTCGATCCGTGTGAAGACCGGGACCCCGAATCTGGCCGCCACCTCGGGGCGCCGCGCCCACACCCCTACCAGGCGGGTGTCCGGTCCGGCCGCCAGCATCGGCGCGTGCACCATCTCCGCCCACGGCCCAGCGCCCACCAAACCCACAGATATCGTCACTGTCCCAGCTTCTCACGATCACCGGGGCCGCCGACGGGCCGACGGACCGCACCGGCATGATGGTCCTTCATGGAGGAGACGATTCTGCTACGGCACGGCGAGACCGAGTGGAGCAGGAACGGCCGTCACACCGGGCGCACCGACCTGCCGCTGACCGGCCGGGGCGAGGAACAGGCGCGGGCGCTGGCGCCGCTGCTCAGGGACCGCTCCTTCGGCCTGGTCCTGGTCAGCCCCGCGCTGCGGGCCCGCCGTACGGCCGAGCTCGCCGGGATCACGGGCGGCGAGATCGATCCCGACCTGTGGGAGTGGGACTACGGCGGGTACGAGGGCGTCACCACCCCCCGGATCCGCCGGGGGCGTCCCGGCTGGTACCTGTGGCGCGACGGAGTCGTCCCCGGCGACGCCGAGCACCCCGGCGAGAGCGCGGAGGAGGTCGGCGCGCGCGCCGACCGGGTGATCGGGCGGATCCGCGCCGCGGACGGCACCGTGGTCGTGGTGGCCCACGGCCACCTCCTGCGGGTACTGTGCGCCCGCTGGCTCGGTCTGTCCGCGCGGGAGGGCCGTCTCTTCCGCCTGGACACCGGTACCTACTCGCGGCTGGGCTTCGAGCACGGCGAGCCGGTCGTTCTCACCTGGAACGCTCCGATCTGAGGCCGCGGGACCGGCGCCGGCGGCGGATCCGGCGATCACGCCGGGGGACGGCGCCGTGACCGCGCCCGGCCTCCTCGGCGTGGCCTCATCGCCGGTGTCGAGGCCGGTCGCGTACTCCGGTGCCCCGGATGCACCGGGGCACCGGAGGGGTCGCACCGCCGCCGTGGCCGGGAAGGCGACGCCGGAGGTGCGGGTCACGACGCGACCGCCCGGCGCGAACAGCACGCCGTCGGCCATGGAATGCGAGGTCACTCGGTCGAGCGCGCTCCGAACCTCCGTTCGCCGGTGGCTCCGCGTCTCTCCCGCCGCCCCGCTCCCCGGTTACGTCGCGGGCGCGCCGGGGTTACCCTGGCGCGCCCTATGTAAAAACGGCGTTACACGGTAAGGCTGTCAAACTCCCCGTCTTTCACCCCGAGCACCAGCGCGCGGATCTCGTCGCGGGTGTAGATCAGTGCCGGCCCCGCGGGGAACCGGGAGTTACGGACCGCGATGCTTCCGTCCGGAAGCTCTGCCAGCTCGACGCAGTTGCCGGTCGAGTTGCTGTGACGGCTCTTCCGCCAGCTCGCCTCGGCCAGGTCCGTGGCGGGCATGCCGTTGTAGGTGTGGTTCATTTAGATCTCTCTGAGAAGGTCGCCGAGTATCTCGGCAGTGCCCCCAGGTGTGGTGCTTTCCACGCACAGTTGTGCCATGGCCGTGAGGTATGGATCGATGTCTTCACGTTTGTCCAGGTAGAGGGCACCCCAGAGCTGCTCGACATAAACGACGTCCGACAGGTCGGACTCGGGAAACCGCAAGATGCTGAACGCACCACCCTCGGCCGCGTGCATACCGAACCGGAAGGGCATCACCTGGATGGTGATGTTGGGCAGCGTGGCCACCTCCAGCAGGTGCCGGAGCTGTTCACGCATGATGCTCTGCCCCCCGATGGGCCGCTTCAGGGCCGCCTCGTCGATGACCGCCCACAGGCGCGGGCCGTCCTTCTTCGTAAAGCGTTCCTGGCGTTGCATGCGCATATGAACGCGACGCTCGATGTCCGCCTCCGGCACGTCCGGGTAGCCCAGCCGGATCACGGTGCGCGCGTAGGCGGCCGTCTGGAGCAGGCCGGGAACGAACTGCACCTCATAGGTGCGAATCACGCTCGCCGCCTCTTCCAGCCCCACGTAGGTGGTGAACCAGTGCGGCAGGAAGTCGCCGTACTTGTGCCACCAGCCCGGGGTGTTCGCCTCGCGGACCATCTCCAGCAGGCCGCGCCGTTCTGCGTCGTCGAGCACGCCGTACAGGGTGAGTAGATCTTCCACGTCCCGTGTCTTGAAACCGACGCGGCCGAGTTCCATCCGGCTGATCTTGGACTCCGAGGCGCGGATGTGAAATCCGGCCACCTCTCGGGGAAGCCCCTTCTCCTCACGCAGGCGGCGCAGGCTTGCGCCGAGCATGATGCGCCGAACGGTGGAACCGGTACCGGGCGGGTCCATGGACACGTGGTTGCTCCTCGCTCGCTTTCCTCATCGACAGTCTGTCACTTCGCGGCCGTGGATTCCCAAGCCGCAGACAAGATCCCCTTTCTGTCGTGATTGCCGAATTCATGGGTAACCGTAGCGGTTGCACATACCTTATGCACGTGCATTCGCTCTTGCACCTGCACGGGAGTTTGCCGCATCATGATCTCTGTGCAGTCCGCCCAAACCGCGCTCTCCCGAACCCCCTGGACAGCGCTCGACTGGTGGCCCCCCACCGGCTGGTGGCCCGACGCGGCCCGCGACCTCCTCTCAGGGTCGCCCACCCCGGCAAGCGCCACCTTCGTCCTCCCGCCGCAGGCGGAGTCGGTCCACTCCGCCCGCAGTTTCTCGACGGGGACGCTCATCGGCTGGAAGCTCTCCGCTCTGAGCGAGAACATGGAGCTGGTCGTCTCGGAACTGGCCACCAACGCCTTCAGGCACGGCCTGCGGCTGGCCGAGTCACGCTCCAAGGACCCGATCAGGCTCTCCCTGCTGCGCCGGGGAAACCTCGTCGCCTGCGCCCTCAACGACCCCGGATCGGGCCTGCCCGCGCTGCGCGACCCCTCCCCCCTGGAGATCGGCGGCCTCGGACTGCACATCGTCGAGTCGCTGAGCCTCCGGTGGGGCTGGGCGCCGCTCGCCCCCTACGGAAAAATCGTCTGGGCCGTCCTGCGGTAGGGGCCGTCCTGCGGTGGGGGCCGGCAGCGGGCCCCGCCTCCTGCGCGCCCCCGCCCGCTCCCGCCGTCCTCGCCGCTCCTCCCCCTACCCCTCGCGCGGTGTCTTGCGCGAAGAGGCCGCGGAGAGGCCGCGGAGAGACACCGTTACCGCCCCGCCCGCGGACGGATCCCCGCCCCCACGGGAAACGCCCTCCCGGAGGCGCCGCCGCTTCCCACCCGGCGCCGTCCGGTCCCGGGACCGCCCAACACCCCCGCACGCGGTCCCGGGACCGGCGAACCACCGGAACCCCCGCGGAACCTCATTGGAACCGGTTCCATTCTGCGCGGTGCCCCCCGCCGGGGACGCCCTCTGCATTACCGTGGATGCCTATGGCTCACGGAGAGGCCCGCGCGAGATTCCTGCAGAGAGCTGCCAGATGGACGATCACCTGCTTGGCTGGTTGAAAACCCTCGACGAAGAACGGCTCACCCGTGTTCTGGCCAACCGGCCGGACGCCATCGCCCCGCCCTGGCCCCGCCGCCTGGACACACTGGCCCAGCGGCTGGGCAACGGATTCGCCGTCATGGGGGTGATGCGCGGCCTCCCGCTGCCCGCCCTGGAGGTCGCCCAGGCGGCCCTCGCCCTGGGCGACCGGATCGGGCTGGAGGAGCTGGCCGGGTTCATGGGCGCGCCGGAGGCGGAGCTCGCCCGCTGGGTCGACCTGTTGTTCGACCACGCCCTGGCCTGGCCCGACGACGAGGGCAGGATCCGCCTGGCCGACGGGGTCGGCCACTGGTGGACCGCCCCGTGCGGCCTCGGCGAACCGCTCGCCCACTACCTCAACTCCTGGACGGTCAGCGCCGACGCCCTGCGCGCGCTCGCCAGGACGCTCGGCCTGCCGCAGGGGTCCAAGCAGCAGACGGTCACCGGGATCACCGAGCTGCTCTCCGATCCCGGGCGGCTGGGCGCCCTGCTCGAACGGTCGCCCGAGGGAACGGAGCGGCTCCTTGAGGAGTTCGCCTGGGACGGCCCGATCCGCGACGTCGACGGCGGCCGGTTCGTGCTGCCCGGCTCCCCGGAGAAGTGGGCCGGAGACCACGGCCTGCTCTTCCGGCCGAGCTGGAACACCGCCGAGATGCCCCGGGAGGTGGCGCTGGCGCTGCGCGGCCCCGGCTACCACCCGCCGTTCACCCCCTGCGCACCCGAGCCGGTGACCGTCCCGGTCGACCCGGAGGCCGTCGACCACCTGATGACGCTCACGGCCCCGCACATGGTGGAGCGCTGCGCCGCGATGCTGGAGAACACCGCCAAGGCCCCGCTGCCGCTGCTGAAGGCGGGCGGGATCGGCGTGCGGGAGGTGCGCAGGCTCGCCAGGGAGACCGGCTGCGACGAGGAGGAGACCCGGCTGCTGCTGGAGATCTCCGCCGTGGCCCGGCTGCTGGCCTGGGACGAGCCCGCCGGGGGACTGGTGCCCACGGAGAAGTTCGACCGCTGGCGGCTGGACGACGCGGCGACCCGGCTGCGGACGCTCCTTTCGGCCTGGTGGCGGATGGAGCGCTCGTCCCTGCGCCGGATCAGCGGCAAGTACGGCACCGTCCTGGGCGACGACCCGGCCGGCCCCTCCGTCGCCCACGTCCGGCGGGCCGTGCTCGGCGTGCTGGCCCGCCTGCCCGCCAGCACGGCGTGCGCCGACCTGGCCGGGCTGGTCGAGTCCGCGCACTGGCACGCTCCGCTGCTCGACCGTTCGCTGCTGGCCGAGTGCGCCCCGGCCGCCCTGGACGAGGCCCGGATGCTCGGGCTGATCGCCTACGACACGATCACCGACCTGGGGCGCGCGCTGGCCGCCCTGGACGCCGCCGGGGACGAGAACGACGACGCGGTGCCGTCGGTGGAGAACGACCCGGCGCTGGTGGAGTGCTCGGCCAGGGCGCTGGCCGGGGTGCGGCGGAACGCCCTGTTCGGAGCCGACCTCACCGCGGTGGTGACCGGACCGCCGTCGAGCGAGCTGGCCGAGCTGCTCGACCGGACCGCCGAGCGCGAGTCCCGGGGCACCGCCTCGGTGTGGCGCTTCACCCCCGCCAGCGTGCGCAGGGCGATGGACGCCGGGTACACCGCCGAGGAGCTGCTGGCCGACCTCACCGAGGTGGGCACGATCCCGCAGCCGCTCGACTATCTCGTACGCGACGTCGCCAGGCGCCACGGCGAGGTCACCGTGACCACGGTGGCCTGCATCGTGCAGGCGTCCGACCCGGTGCTGCTGGCCGAGATCGCCGGGCACCGGCGGCTGAGCAGGCTGGGCCTGCGGCTGCTCGCGCCGACCGTGCTCGTCAGCGCGGTCCCCGCCGACAAGACCCTGGCCGCCCTGCGCGAGAACGGCTACGCCCCGGTCCCGGTCGAGGACGGCGGGGAGATCACCGTCCGCCGCGCCCGGTCCGACGAGCCCCGTGGCGGCCGGCTGATCCTTCTGCCCGGCGGCCGGGTGGCCGAGCTGGAGCAGCCGTCCTCTCTCGTGTTCGAACCGCCACCGGACCCCCGCGAGCACGCCAGGCGGCTGCTGGCCACCGAGGGGGAGTCCTCCCGGCGCGGCGGCAGGACGTGGGCCGTCATCGGCCGGATGGCCTCCCGGCTGCCGACCGCCCAGCAGTCGCTGCTCGGCTTCGTGGTGGACCGCGGCGTCCGCGCGGCGATCACCCTGACCGACGGCGTGACCGCCACCATCAGTCACGGCGAGCTGCGCGGCGGCGCGCTCGACGCCTGGTGCGAGGAGGCCGGCGACTACCTGGAGTTCCCCCTCGCCGACATCGTCGAGGTCCGGGGCGCCTACACCTGACCCGAAGACGTCCCACCGGCCCGAAAGACGTCTCGCCGGCCCGAGGGCGTCCCACCCGGCCCGAAGACGTCCCGCGCCCTTCCCCGGCCGTTCTCGCGTTACGGCGTTTTCCGGCCCTCAGCTCAGGGCGAGCGTCCGCAGCGCCTGGCGCGCACGGGCCCTGCCGTACTCACCGGTCAGCGCCGTCACGTGCTCGGCGGCCAGGGGGGCGAGCAGGGCGTGGGCCAGGGGGCCGGCGTCGCAGCCGGGGCGGGTCTCGGTGAGCAGGATCGCCACGTGGCGGCACCAGAAGCGGTAGGAGCCGATGCGGTAGCGGGCGCCGGGACTGGCGGTCTCGGACATGCGGACCAGATCGAGGTGGTCCAGCAGGTGGTCAAGGTAGGCGTCCACGAACGCGCCCAGCCGGTCGGCGGCCGGGGCACCGGGACCCAGCGGCGGCGGGCCGGTCAGGACGGCCTCCTGGAGCTCCCGTTCCCGCTCGTCCAGCAGCGCCACGGCCAGCCCCGACTTGTCGCCGAACCGGCGGAAGAGCGTGCCCTTGCCCACCTTCGCCTCGGCCGCGACGGCGTCCATCGAGACGCCGTCCACCCCCTTCTCGCGGAACAGCCTCGCCGCGGCGGCCAGCACCTTCAGCCGGTTGCGCGCGGCGTCGGCCCGTTCCCTGGGGGGCTCGTCCAGCAGCATGCGCAGCGGCTCCGTTGACGAAACGGACCGCGGTCCGCTAGATTTCCCGTCACCCACAAAGCGGACTATAGTCCTTTTAGGCCCGAGGAGGCCAGTCATGACCGCGCTGATCACCCGCGACGAACTGAAGACCGCGATCGAGGCGGGCACCGTCACCGTCGTGGACGCGCTCGGCGGCGACCACCACGCCCAGCAGCACCTGCCGGGGGCCATCCCCCTGGTCGAGGGCGAGGTCGCCGCCCGCGCCGCCGAACTGCTCCCCGACAAGGACGCCGCCATCGTCACCTACTGCTCCAACGTCTCCTGCGGCAACAGCGAGGCGGTGGCCCGCCGGCTGGCGGCGCTCGGTTACACCGGCATCCGCAAGTACCGCGAGGGCATTCAGGACTGGGTCGAGGCGGGCCTTCCCGTCGAGACGGGCGTCACCGTCTCTCAAGACACCGTCTTCTCCCAAGACACCGTCTGAAACCTCCTGACGTCCCCGAGGACCCGCGGGCGCCGGAGACGCCGACGAACGGGCGAGGACTTCACAGCGCGAACGGGGGCCCTGTGAAATCCTCGCCCGCCTGCCCTCCGGCCCCGGCGTACGGCCGGCCTCCGGGCACGACGGAGGACCCGAGGCCGGCCGAGGGGGCGGACGGCGAAAGGATCGGATCAGCCGTTAGGGTGCCGTCCTTCCCATAAGCTTCTACTGTGGATGACCCGAAATTCGAGATCCAGATGCTGCACGACCGCGTCATGGTCAAGGTCGAGCAGGAGTCCGAGGAACGGCGCAGCACCTCGGGCATCGTCATCCCCGCGACGGTGAAGATGGCCAACCGGCTCGTCTGGGGGGAGGTCTGCGGCGCCGGCGCGAACGCCCGGGCCGTGAAGGTCGGCGACAAGGTCCTGTTCAACCCCGAGGACCAGTACGAAATCGAGGTCCACGGCCAGCTCTACCTCGTCATGCGTGAGCGCGACCTGCACGCCATCGCCACGCCGCAGACCGACAACGGCACCGGCCTCTACCTCTAGCCGGTCTCCCGCCCCGTCCGCCGTGCCGTTCAGCTACGGGTGTAGCTGAGGTAGATCCTCTTGTTCCAGTCGTCGGCGGAGATGTCGGCCAGCACCCGCAGGCCCTTGCCCTTGAGGGTGACCACCACGGCCCGGTAGGCGCCCGCGCCGGAGACGACGGCGACGAAGCTCTTCTCGTCCCACCACCCCAGCAGCGCCTTCGCCCCGAGGTTCACCTTGGCCGCGAGCCTGCCCGAAACACGGTCCCAGACGCAGACGTCCTCGGCGTGGCCCGCCGGGCACCAGGTCGTCAGCCCGCGGCCCGAGGGCGAGAAGACGTCCTCGCCTCCGGCGGGAGCCCCGGTCTTGGCCAGGGTGCGCCTGACCTCGCCGTCCTGGCCGTAGAAGCGGGTTCCCCCCTTGTAGGCGGCCACCAGCTGGGCGTTGTCGGGGGTCCAGCGGAAGCGCGCGGCGGGGTCCACCCCGGGCACGGTCACCGTCCGGGCGGTCTTCGCCACCGCGTCGACGATCACGAACCCGGTGGCCTCCCAGGCCGTCCCGTTCCTGCGCCGGACGGTCAGCACCACCTTACGGCCGTCGCGGGACCAGTGGGCGAAATGGGCGACGAGCGGCTTCCGTACGGTCTGGACCCTGGTGGCCTTCTCCGCGACGAGGTCGGCCAGGAGCACCGAGTCGTGGCCGGAGCTGTAGGCGTCGGGGATCGCCAGGGCCTTGGCCCCGAGGGGGGCCACCGTGATCTCCTGGTAGCCCCCCTGCTTGGCGAACGCCTCTCCCCTGCGCAGGAAGGCCAGGTCACCCACGGTGTAGGAGGTCACCGCGAGCGGGTCTCCCGGACTCTCGCGGAGCCTCACCCGGGTGCCGGGCAGCGTCACGTCGGTGGCCACGACGGCGCGGGCCGAATTGATGCGGATGGGAGCGTCGGGGGCGGGCGTGGGGGCGGCGTGGGCGGCCACGGCCGGCATGACGGTGGAGACCGCGATGACGGCGCAGCCGACGAGTCGGTGAATCCCAGAAGTCACAGGCACGGGCGCAGCCTAAGGCGGGGGGTCGTCATACTTTGTGATCTATACCGAATCGGTCGGCCTGACAAGGGCCTCACCGCCGGTCCGGTACGGCGGGCGCCGCCGTACCGGACCGCCCGTCGAGATCACCGCCGCCACGGCCGCCGCCCCGCCAGCAGCCGCCGGACCGCACCCACCGCGACCGTCACCGCCGCCAGGGCCAGCACGATCGCCAGAGGTCGCGGGGAGCGGCGGGCCGGTGGAGCCGCGGGGAAGAGGACGCACCGGGAGCCGGCTGGGGCGGCGACGCGGCGGCACTGCCGAGGACCTCCGTCTCAGACGGCGACGCCCGGGGGCGGCAGGGGGGCTATCTCACGGTCGAAGTATCCGAGGAGGTCCTCGGCTCTTTCGTACAGCTCCGCCGGCTGTGCCCGGCATCCGTCCCGCAGGCGGGGGTCGTCGATGCGCCTGGCTCCGCGGAGCGTGCCCGTGGCGTCGTACAGCACCTCGTACATGGTCTGCGAGCCGAGCACGACCAGCTCGGGGAGTTCGGCCTCGGTCTCCAGGGGGGCGACGGCCTCGGCGGGGAGGACCCTGATCATCTCACCGGCCTCGACGCGGACCTTGAGGATCTGCATCTCCCACTGGAGGTACGGTGTCACCGGCCGGTCCACGACCCTGACCCGGCGGAGCTCGGGCCCCGGGGCGGAGGCGATGTCGGCGCGCATCAGCTCGACGAGGGCGAGTGAGCGCTCCCAGTCCCCCTCGGCCATGGCGGTCCAGCTCGGAACGTCGGGCTCGCGGAAGTGCCGGGCCCGCTCCAGCTTCCAGAACGGCTCGTCGCCGAGCCGGCGGAAGTGGGGCCAGAAGTCGTCGAGATAGCCGGAGGCGTCCAGGTCGTGCCCCGGCGCGGTGCGGACTCGCTCAAGCATGCGGGATGTCCGGCCTGGCGGCGACGAGGGTGCTGCGGGGGATGACGACGACGCGCTCGTCCTTCGAGACGGACACGTCGGGGGGAAGGCGTTCGGCGTAGGCGACGGTGAGATCGCGGCCGACGACGGCGAAGTCCCCGTTGTCGAGCTCCCAGATGTCGGGGCAGGAGGGGCTGCTGTTGGTGTTGCCGAGTTCGGTGGGCGGCCTGCCGAGGCGGCGTCTGAAGGCCGCCGACGGATTCGCTTCCCACGGTCGGGGCACGGCGAACCTCCACGAGGACGGCGGATGGCCCGGGTGGCAGGCGACGGCCGCCGCCACCCGGGCCGGGGCACTTCCGAAAAGAGCGGGCCGCGGGTGCGGGTTCCGCGGCCTCTCATCTTCCGGGAGTGCGGCTTTTTCAGAAGTAGCCGGCGCCCGCGACGGTGACCGGCTCGTCGCCGACGTTCCTCAGCCTGAACCGGATGCAGGCCCGCGCCGGCATGTTCCCGAGGTCGCCGGAGACGACGTGGGCGTCGTGGTCGTTGGCGGGGATCGCGACCATGCCGATGCGGCGCCCCCGGCAGTTGGAGACCTTCACCCGCGTCGGCTGGCTGTTGTTCTCCAGCTTGACCAGCACATGACCCTTGTAGGGCGCCGTGGGGGTGAGCGTGCGGCTGAGGAAGACCTCCGCGCGGGGGTTCACCGTCGCGGTCAGGTTCACGCTGTCGGCGTGGGCGGTCCCGGCCGCTCCGGCCATCGCGCCCATCGCGCAGGCCACCAGCGCGACCGTCGAGGACAGGATGCGCGTCATGCGTCACTCTCCTTGCGTGTCTTGGGGATGAGACGCGAAGGACACTACGGAGGGTGATGCATTGGAATCGCAACGCAACGATCCGCCGCGGCTAAAAGATCCGCGGGGCAAAGGTCAGCGGCCAAGCAGTTTCTGGGCTTCGACGAGCAGGTCGAGGTGGAAACTGATCTTGAGGCCGTAGTAGACGATGGCCGTGGCGGCGGTGGCGGCGGCGAGGATCACCAGGATCTTGACGGTCCAGCCCTGGCGGGCGAGCCAGGACGTCCAGGTCGACAGCGTGCGTCTGCCGAACCCCAGAAGGCGGTGCGCCCAGTGGAACTCGGTGGCGAGGACGGCGAGACCGGCGAAGACCACGAGCCAGCCCGGCCCGGGGAAGGGGACCATGACGAGCCCCGCGGCGACCAGCACGGCACCGACGGTGCCTATGACGATCTTCAGGGTGAGGCGGCCCGTACGGGTGGCCCTGATGCCGTCGAGCAGGCCGTGGACGCCCTGCCGTCGCGCGGCCTCGTCCTTGAGGACGTCGGCGTCGCCGGTCTCGGAGGGACGCCCGGACCCGTCACGGGTGTGAGATGTCTCGTCTGAGATGGCCACGCGCTCCCCTGAAACCTGTCGGCTCCGACTAAGAATAGGGCCGCTGTCTCTGTTTCCGGTGCTTTGCGGCGTGTGGCGCGTCCCGGGGTCGCCGCCCCGCCCCGCCTCTGCCCGCTCCGGCCCGCCTCTCCGCGTGTCTCCGCGCGACGCGGGCGACCAACCCGTCGAAGGTAAAACTCTGATGATTTGAACGATTTTAGTACCAAAAATAGGTTAACGTCCGTCTATGTCCGAGGCTCCCCTTGTCAAGACCGCCAGTGTCAGCACCGTCAACGGCTCCTGCACCGCCTCCTCCATCCATGGAGCGGTCCTGCCCCGTGAGCACCTCCACAGCGACCTGCGCTGGGCGGCCGGCATCCCCTCGGACCCCAACCGCTGGCTGGACGAGGAGCAGGCGGTCTCCCGGGAACTCCGCGACCTGCGGCGGTCCGACGAGCTCAACCTGGTCGTCGAGCTGAGCTGCATCGGCACCGGCCGTGACGCCTCCGCCCTGTCCAGGGTCTCGGCGTGCAGCCGGGTGGCCGTGGTCGCGAGCACGGGGTTCTTCGCCGGGCCGTTCACCCCAGCCTGGGCGCTGGAGGCCGACGTGGAGACCCTCACCCGCTACCTGCTGACCGAGATCAACGACGGCCTGGACGGCACCGGCGCCCGGCCCGGCGTGATCGGCGAGATCGGCGCGTGGGACGAGGAGCCGACCGCGGCGGAGGAACGCTGCGCCAGAGCCGCCGCCAGAGCCGCCCTGTCCTCGGGCCTGCCCGTGGCCGTTCACCACCGAGGCGGCCTGCCCCTGCTGGAGATCCTCCTCGACGAGGGCCTGCCCGCCCACCGCGTCAGCGTCGCCGACACCGGCGCCGACCCCCTCCTCGCGCGCAAGGTCGTCGAGTCGGGCGGCCACGTCTGCCTCACCTCCCTGGGCGCGGACCGGCTGCGTGACGCGCTGGGCCTCATCGAGGCCGGCCACGCCCACCGGCTGCTGCTCAGCAGCGGCCTGTCCCGGGTCTCCGAGATCGAGCGGTACGGCGGCGCCGGCTACGGCCACCTGTTCCGCACCTTCCTGCCCCGGCTGCGCGAGGCCGGGGTCGGGGAGGGAACCATCCGGGCGATCGTCCACGACAACGCCCTCGGCTGGCTGACCTGCACCGAGCGGTACACCCCCGCCCCCGAGCGGATCCCGGCCGGCCGGCCCGCCGGCGGGTTCTGACCTAGAGCACCCCGGCTCCCCCCGCGGGGCCGGCGGCACCGGGACCGCCGGAACGCTCACGCGGGGGAAGCATCAGACGCGACCCCGGCCCCCTGTTCGCCGCCGCGTCGCCGGGGTTGGCCAGCGCGCAGCGGTCCAGGGAGAGGCACCCGCAGCCGATGCACTCGGTCAGACCGTCACGGAGCCGCTCAAGCTGCCTGATCCGGTCCTCCAGCTCACTCCGCCACACCGTCGACAGCCGCGTCCAGTCCTCGACGGTGGGTGTGCGCTCGTCCGGAAGCGCCGACAGCGCCTCCTTGATCGCCTTGAGGGGGATCCCCACCCGCTGCGCGACCCGGATGAACGCCACCCTGCGCAGCACGTCGCGGGCGAAGCGACGCTGGTTGCCGGCCGTACGCCGGCTGCGGATCAGGCCCTTGGCCTCGTAGAAGTGCAGGGCGGAGACCGCGACTCCGCTTCTGGCGGCGAGCCGGCCGACGCTTATCTCCCGATCGCTGGGCACGGCTTCACACTAGCCCGGCCCCGGCACCTCAGTACTCCACCTCCCAGCGGTGGGGGCCCAGGACGTAGGAGGCCCCCTCGGCCCGCAGCCAGCCGGCGCGGGTGAGTGTGTCGAGGCTGTGCCGTACCGTCTCCTCGGGAAGGGAACCGGCGTGGACCACCCGCTCCAGGGTGGCGGTCCCACCGGCCACCACGAGCCCCGCCACGGCCTCGTAGACACGGACGTCGGCGTCCGACAGCGCCTGCACGTCGGGGGGTTCCCCGCTCATCTCCATCCCCGTCTCTCCTCTCTCTGTCCCCGTGGTCCCCGTCGTCCCCCGCCTTCGGGCGCCCCGTGCCCGTCCCGCCCCCGGGTCGCGTCCGGCCCCGCGCCCTCCCTCCCCCCGGCGCCCTCCGGCCCACGGCGCTCCCGCCCGCGGCTAACGGCGGCGCGCGCCGTCACGGAGCCGTCCGGGGTCGACGTCCCGCTCGGGGTGGCGGCGCAGATACTCCTGCTCCAGCTCCCGCGTCCGGACGGTGTGGTTGGCGAGTGCCTCGCCGGAGCCGTGCAGGAGCGTTTCGGTGCGGGTGGCGTGCAGGTGC
The DNA here is from genome assembly GCF_014654615.1 of Streptosporangium violaceochromogenes. GTDB lineage: Bacteria > Actinomycetota > Actinomycetes > Streptosporangiales > Streptosporangiaceae > Streptosporangium > Streptosporangium violaceochromogenes. The sequence goes on from NZ_BNBB01000001.1 coordinate 406,369, forward strand.
CGCAGCTCACGCAGCAGATCTTCCTCGGTCAGATCACGTGGATCGATTCCCATTGTCATGAGGACTCGACTACCCCGTCTCGGCCGCGCCTCACTTCCCCGTTTCCCCTCCCCCAATGTCCATTTGGAACGATTCCACGAAAATGAGTCAAATTTCATGACTCATTTGGATTGCGGGCATAACGTCATAGCCTTACCTTCCCGGTATGGATCTAGAGCTCCGACACCTGAGGATCGTGCGCGCGGTCGCCGAGGCCGGGAGCGTCACCAAGGCCGCCAGCCACCTCGGGCTGGCCCAGCCCGCGCTCACCGCGCAGCTCAAACGGATCGAACGCGTCCTGGGGGGCGCCCTCTTCGACCGCGACCACAACGGCGCGCGCCCCACGCCTCTGGGGGAACTGGTGCTGTCCCGGGCGATGGTTCTGCTGCCGGCGGCCCGGGAGCTGCAGGAGGAGGCGGTCCGGTTCGCCAACGCGAGCGGCGCCGTCCCCCGGTACCGGCTGGGCGCCACCAACGGCCCCATCCTGGGCGGTCTGGTCGACCGGCTCGCCACGGCGCTGCCCTCGACACCGGTGAGTACCCACACCTCCTGGTCCGCCAAGGAACTCACCACGATGGTCATGATGGGCCGGATCGACTTCGCCCTCATCGGCACCTGCGGGGAGAGCTCCCCGCCGATGGAGGGGCCGGTGATCTGGCTGACCGTGGGCATGGACCCGGTCTTCGTCCTGCTCGGCGAGGACCACGCCCTGGCCGGGAGGAAAGAGGTGACACTCGCGGAACTGTCCGGCGAGAGATGGGCGGTCACCCCCGGCGACAGCTGTTTCGGCGACTGTTTCGCCACGGCGTGCGCCCGGGCGGGCTTCACCCCCCAGACCATTTACGAAACCGACGTGGCCACCTGCATGCATCTGGCGAAAGTCGGTCGCGCGGCGGTACTGTGCCAGGCAACGTTCCAACCGGCGCCGGGGGTGACGATGGTGCCGCTCGCCGGGGCGCCGCTGCGATGGCGGCAGCTCCTCGGCTGGCATCCGGAGGGTCCCTGCGCCCGGGCCGCGACATCGATCGTCGAGCACGCGAAAGCCGCGCACGCCGACGCCGTACGGCAGAGCGCGTGTTACACCGCCTGGCTGACGGAGAACCCTCGATTTGGAACCTCGCCATAACGCGGCGATAGGGGGCATTTAATAGGACCGCGCCTCGTGTGGGGGTCGTAATTTGACCACACCCCCCACACGAGGAGAAAAGATGCTCCGCAAAAGTGCCGTAACAGCGGGCCTAGGGCTCGCTCTGGCGCTGGCCGCCCCCGCTGCCGCCCAGGCCGGCCCCGGTGGTGGAACCCCCCCATCCGCGTTCGCCCAGGCCCGGACGCAGGCGGCGGCGGCCGCCAAGCCGGCGCCCGCCATGATCACCGCCATGAAGCGCGATCTGGGGATCACCGCCGAGCAGGCCACGACCCGCCTGATCAACGAGGCGGCCGCGGCCAAGGTCGCCCCGCTGCTACGCGGGCAACTCGGCGAGAAGTTCGGCGGCGCCTGGGTCGCCGGTTCCACCTCCGGCCTCGTGGTCGCCACCAACGACTCGACGAAGGTCACCGCGATCCTCCGGGCGGGCGTCGAGGCCAAGCTCGTCAAGAACTCGCTGGCGACCCTGGAGGCGGCGAGGAGCCGGCTCGACGCCGTCCCCAGCGTGCCCAAGGGCGTGCCCTCCTGGTACGTCGACGTCCAGAGCAACAGCGTGGTCGTCCGCGCCAAGGACGCCGCCGACGCCGAGGCGTTCGTGAAGGCCGGGGGCGTCGACAAGTCCCTGGTCCGGGTGGAGCTCTCCAACGAAAACCCGCGGCCCCTCTACGAGGTCCGCGGCGGTGACGCCTACTACATCGCCAACCGCGCCCGCTGCTCGGTTGGCTTCTCCGTCACCCGGGGCTCCCAGGGCGGCTTCGCCAGCGCGGGCCACTGCGGCAACGTCGGCGACCCCACCACCGGCTCCAATGGCGTCGACCAGGGCACCTTCCAGGGCTCCTCCTTCCCGGGCAACGACTACTCCTGGGTCGCGGTCAACTCCGGCTGGACCCCCTCCGGCGTCGTGAACGGCTACAGCAACGGCATCGTCCCGGTCGGCGGCTCCGCCGACGCGCCGGTGGGCTCGTCGGTCTGCCGGGCCGGTTCGACCACCGGCTGGCACTGCGGCACCGTCCAGGCCCGCAACGCCAGCGTCACCTACCCCGAGGGCACCATCACCGGCCTGGGCCGCACCAGCGTGTGCGCCGAGCCCGGTGACTCCGGCGGTTCCTACATCTCCGGCGACCAGGCCCAGGGCGTCACCTCCGGCGGTTCGGGCGACTGCACCTACGGCGGCACGACCTACTTCCAGCCGATCAACGAGATCCTGCAGGTCTACGGCCTCAGCCTGGTCACCGACGGCGGCGGCAACCCGCCCGCCGGCGGCTGCTCCAGCTACCAGAGCGCCTACAGCGGCTCGCTGACCTCGGGCCAGAGCGGCTACCAGCCGAGCAGCGGCGGCTACAGCGCCCGCGCGGGCGCTCAGCGCGTCTGCCTGGAGGGCCCGGCCGGCTCGGACTTCGACGTCTACCTCCAGAAGCTGAACGGCTCGACCTGGACCGACGTCGCCAGCGGGACCACCGCCAACCCCAACGAGTCCCTGACCTACAACGGCGGCGCCGGCACCTACCGTGTCCGCGTCCTCTCCTACAGCGGTTCGGGCTCCTACACCCTGGGTGTGACCAAGCCGTAACAGTCCGGCACGAGCCGTCGTGAGCGCACCCCGGCGCCGCCGTCCCCGGCAGGGCGGCGGCGCCGGTGTTGCCCGGAAGCCGGGTTCCCGCGTCCGGGCGTCGAGAACAATGGACGCATGAGCGAGCTTGTGACGCTGTGCGAGGGCACGGTGCTGACGCATCTGGTCACCCGCGCCGAGCTGGAGGCCGGTGCACTGGAGGCCTCCGACGACCTGCGGCTGTGGGCGCGGCTGGCCGACCGCGGCGGACTGCCACTGGCCGGGGGCGGACGGGTGCGCACCGCGGTCGACGAGGGTGGGCCGCGGCTGACCGGCCCGACCGGCTGGCTGGCGGGGGTGGAGCCGCAGGAGGTGATCGCGCTGCGCCTGCGCGGCGGCGAACTGGAGCTGTCGGCCACGACACTGACCGGTTTCTCCGCCGAACGGGCGATGCTGGTCACCCAGGAGTTCGCCGAGCGGGCCCTGGACGCCCTGCGCGCCTTCGCCGAGGGGCTGGAGCCCGCCCCCGGCGCCCCGATCGACGTCGTGGTCGTGGACCTGCTGACGAAGGCCCCCGGCACCTTCGCCGACCCGCTGCCGCCGCTGGCCCCGCTGCTGCGGGAGGCCTCCCTTGAGGTACGGGGCGGCCGTGTCGGCATCGTGGGCGCGCCGTGGGACATCGCGTCGGTCGCCGGCCTGGCGCCGCTCGACGTGGTCAGGCTGGCCCTGGTGCGCAGCGCCCTGCGTACCTACGACGGGCACGCCGACCTGTCCCGGGCGATCGGCCTGCTGTCCCGGTCGGAGCCGGTGCTGGAGAGGATCGCCGACGAGGTGGAGCGCGAGCCGCTCGCCCCCGCCCTGATCGCGGCGCTCCCGCGCACCGAACCGGCGGCCCTGTTGCTGATCGCCCGGTCGGCCGAGGGCGAGGGGCGGTCGTTCGAGGCGTCGGGGATCATCGCCGAGGTGCTCTCCGCCGCACCGGGAACGGCCCCCGCCGAGCGGGACGCCGCCGAATACGCCGCGTGCCGTACCGCCCCCGGCGACCCGTTGCCCACGCGGGCGGCGCACCTGTTCCGCCAGCTGCTCGTCTACGGCCGCCGCCCGGCCCGCCGCCGTCTGGTCGACGACCTGGTGGCGCTGAGCGTCCGGGTGGCCGAGCCCGCCCTGGCCGATCTGGCGCTCTTCGAGAACGACGTCGTCGGCGAGTTCCTGAGCGCCCGGAGCGAGTGGCTGCGCGATGACGAGGCGGAGCTGCTGGAGTCCTGGCGCAGGACGCCGTTGCGGCTGTGGGAGGTGACCGGCGTCGCCGGCGACGAGATCACCCTGCGCGGGGCGGCGCCCGGCGACGGCGAGACGGTCAGGCTGGCCGACGAACTGCTTCCCCGCCAGGCCCTGCCCGGCGACCTGATGCTGACCAGGCTGCTGGACGACGGCACCGGCCCGCGCGTGTTCGGCCACCCGTTCAAGGTCGACCCGGCCCGCCGGGACGAGATGCTCGCCCTGCTCACCGACCCCGTCGACCCCTACGCGGTGGCCGCCTTCTTCAGGCGGGTCGCGCCGCCGCCCGGCGCGGCACCGGGCGGCGGCCGACGACCCGCACGATGAGCGGAAAGGCGCTCAGTAGCCGTAGCCGCGCCACCGGTAGCAGGCCGCCCGTTTCCGTGGGTTGTCGTACTTCCAGCAGGGTTTGGCCAGGAAGCCGTGAGGTGAGGAGACGGTACTCCGCGGCGTGGTGTCCGCCGCGGCGGGCTGCGCCGACGTCGTCGCAGGGATGAGGAGAGCGGAGGCCACCATCGCACCGGCGGCGAGAACGTTCCTGAACTCGATCATGAAAAATCACTCCATGCCGAATCGGTCGCGCCCCGGGCGACCCCCGGAGCGAGAACGCCGCACCGGTGTCGCGGACGAGACCGGAACGGCGTGCCAACTGCTTTCCACGTTAGTCCGGAAAACGTTTCCCGGTCATTCCAGAAAGGCCAAAGGCATTAATCCGACAGGGTTACCATGAGGCGTCCGGCGCGAATACGGAGAGAGACGATCGACCACCTTCGGTGATGACGGCCCGCGGAAAGCCCTCCCTCTCCCCGGCCGGGACGGCGTAAAGCGTCCCTCGGGAAAGCGGCGGGGAAAAAAGGCGGTGAATCGCGTTTGACCTCCGCCCTCCGGGGAGCGAGGCCCGCGCCCGGCCGCGGCCACCACCGCCTTCCTCACGGCCTCCTCCACGATCTCCTTCGCGGCGGCTCCGGCGGACCGGCCGCGCCCGGCGGCTCTCCGAGGGCGGGGCGACGGCCTCCTGGGGTCAGTACGTCCTCTCCTCCGACTTCGCGGGGACGTCGCGGAGAACCGGCGGTCGGAGTACCTGCAGTTTCTGCTGTCCATCCTCTTCACGATCTGGCTGGTGCAGCGGGGATCGCCGGAGTCCAAGCCCGTCGGCACCTCCCACGGAGAGACCTCCGTCGAGGACTGAGGTCCGGTGTTCCCGGTGATTCCGGCGTCCCGGCGTCGTCGCCGACCGGGAGGCGCCGACCGGGAGGCTGCGGCGAACGGCCTGCGGCTTCCTCTGGTTTAACCGGTTTCGCCCCATTCAGTCGCACGAGCGGGACGGACGGAGGGGCCACGGGGTATCGACAGGACCGGAATTGCGATTAATGATCGCTGGTAATTGGGGCCGCCACCCCCGGCAACGCCCCCGAGCAAGGAGATCACGTGACCGCCGACCCCACCGACCCCACCGAGATCGCCACCTGGTTGCTCACCACCATCAGACGCGAGGTCGCCGGGGCCGAAGCCCTCGCCCAGGAGACCGACCTCGTCACCGCCCTTGGGGAAAGGACCCTGGGCCCCGGAGGAGGAGAGAGGTTCATCGAGCACATCCGCTCCAACAGCGAGGCGAAGATCAAGATCGTCGAGATGTTCAACAGGAACCGCGCCGTCATCGACGAACTGGAGAGCCGCATCCGGGCGGGCGCGAGCCTGTCGGGCCGCGACGCCCAGCTGCTGGCCGCCGCCGTCATCCGTGACGAGGCGCTGGCCGAGGCGGTCGCGGAGACCGCCCACGGCTACCGCTTCCGCCCCGGCTGGCGAGAGGAGTGGAGACCGTGAGCGGTGTCCGCCCCGTGGCCCGGCCGCCTTACGGCCGGGCCACGGTCACGCCGGGAAGTGGCCCCCGGAAGCGGCCGCGGAAGCCGCCGGGCGGGCCGCCGCGAGCGGCCGGGAGCCGTCAGGAGAAGGCGTAGCACTCGACCTCGGCCCGCCGGCGGCCCAGGCCGTCCTCCACCGCCTCCTTCACGCACCGGCGCTCGGCCGGGGCGAGCTCCAGCTCACCGCACACGGTGACGCCCGAGTAGGTACGGCAGTCCAGGTCCGGGTTCTCCGCCCCCACCCGATAACGGGCCCTGACCGTGGCCCGGCACTCGGCGCGCAGGGCCGCGGTGTCGGCATAGCGGCACTGGCTGAGGAGTGTTTCGTACTGCTCCTCGCTGACCGTTGTCTCGTTGACCGGCTTGACCTCCCCGCCGGCGGCCCGCGCCGCGGAAACGACGGCGGGCCCGGCCGCGCCCACGGTGAGTAGCACCACGGCGGCAACGATCCATCTCATGTCTGCCCCCCTGCTCGGATGCCCCTGGGTTCAACGGTAACCGTCCGACGGCAAAGAGTGTCCCCGTGAGGGTTTCCCACGGGGAGACCGGGCTCCGGGCCGGGAGGCGCGGCGGAACCGGCGGCCCCGGGCGTCCGCGGGGCTCGCGCGGGCACGTAGGGTTACGGAAACCGCCCGGCGAGGGGTGCCGAGCCTCCCCGGGAGGGGGAACGGGCACCGGCACGCGACTCGGGCGGCGTGGGTGCGAACCGGGGAGGGGGCATGGGCGAGCGTCCGTACGTGCTGCTCAGCTGCGCCATGTCCGTCGACGGGCACCTCGACGACGCCTCCCCCGAGCGGCTCCTGCTCTCCAACGCCGAGGACTTCGACCGCGTCGACGCGGTGCGGGCCGGGTGCGACGCGATCCTGGTCGGAGCCGGAACCGTCCGGCGCGACGACCCCCGGCTCGTCGTCCGCTCGGCGGAGCGGCGGCGGGAACGGAGCGCCCGCGGGCTGCCCCCCTCCCCCGCCAAGGTGACGCTGAGCGTGTCGGGGAATCTCGACCCTTCGAGCCGCCTCTTCGCCGCCGACGGCACAACGAAGATCGTTTATGTCGCGTCGCCCGCGGCGGACCGCCTCACCGCCCGCCTGGGGGCGGCCTGCGCGGTGGTCGACGCCGGCGACCCTCCCGACCTGGGCCGCGTCCTGTCCGACCTCGCCGCACGCGGGGTGCGCAGACTGATGGTCGAGGGCGGCGGCTCGATCCACACCCAGTTCCTCCAGCGGGATCTGGCCGACGAACTGCACCTCGTCGTCGCGCCGTTCTTCGTCGGCGATCCGGCCGCGCCGCGCCTCGTCCGGGGCGACGGCCTTCCGCAGGGGCCGCGACGGCCCATGAGGCTGGTGGACGTCCGGCGCATGGGCGACCTCGTCCTGCTGCGCTACCTGATGTCCCCCTCCCCGGCCGGGGAGCCCTCCGCCGGGGAGGCCCGTTGATCTCCTCCCCACGGCTCAAGGGCGGGGGAACCCCTCCCTCACGGGCGGGTTTCCCGCCCCGACGCCGGTCACCCGCAGGAAAGGACCTCCCGTGAACGACTACGACTGGCTGCGCCTGGCATGCGACCTGGCCCGCCTCTGCCCGCCGTCCCCGGCGGCCTTCTCCGTGGGGGCCGTCGTGGTCGCCGCCGACGGACGGGAGATCGCCCGGGGCCACTCGCGGGAGGGCGACCCGCACGAACACGCCGAGGAGGCGGCACTCGCCAAGATCCTCCCGGATGATCCGCGGCTGCCGGGCGCCACCGTCTACAGCAGCCTGGAGCCCTGCGGGCGGCGCCGTTCCCGCCCCCGCCCCTGCAGCCGGCTGATCGCGGACAGCGGCGTGCGGCGGGTCGTGCTGGCCTGGCGGGAGCCCCCGCTCTTCGTCGACGGCCACGGCGCCGACGACCTCGCCGCGGCGGGTGTCACGGTGGTGGAGATCCCGGAGCTGGCCGAGGCCGCCAGGGAGCCGAACGCCCACCTTCTGAGTCGACCGGGCTTTTAGCCCCGTGCTCCCCCTTCCCACTTCTCAAAGTCCCCCAAAACTTCCCAAACGCCGCGGACGGGCCGGCGGTCACGCGGCACAGCGGTCGCCCGCCCCGTGAAAAGCACGACCTCAGGCCAGGCAGCGCAGGGCGGCCCTGACCCTGCGGTCGAGCGGGACGTCCTCCGGCAGCCGGCCGGCCGTCGCCTCGACGAACGCCGGGAGGGTCATCTCGGTGCTCGTGCCGAAGACGTGCACCCAGATCCGCTCGCCGACCGGCTCGACCTGCGCGTGCGAGCCCTGCTCGGCGAGCACGGCCATCGCCACCCGGGCCCGCCACCAGGCCCGCCCGTCGGCCTCCTCCGGTGAGACGGGCGCCCCCACGTCGTCGGCGTGGGTGGCGTACTCCGCGTCGTAGTGGAAGGTCTGCATACCCACCGGGTACGGCCCGGCCAGGGTCTCCAGGTCCGCCTCACGGCCCAGGGCGCGCATGCGCTCGCGCGTCTCGCCGTTCGCGCGCCGCCACTCCCGGAGCACCTCCTCGACGGGCAGGTCGCGGCGGCGCCGTACGCACCACTCGTTGAAGGCGTCGAAGCCCCCCTCGACGCCCTCGCGGCGGAGCATCACGGAGAAACCGTCGACGTCGCCGTCGAGACAGGCGTGGTTGTACAGCTCCTCCCCGGCGAGGTGTCCCAGCACGTCGCGCACGGACCAGCCCGCGGCCCGGGAGGGACGCTCCCAGCCCTCGGCGTCGAGCCCGGAGAGGTGGCGGTCGAGGCGCTCCGCCTCGGCGTCGAAGATGGCGAACGGGTCGAGATCCGCCAGCGGATCCCCCGCCGTCTCTGATGGTGAGGTCATGTCATCAGCGATACCCCGCGGCTCCGGCACAAACGCGACCCTCCGCCGAGGGCCCGTCCCGGGCGGCGCCCCGGGAACACCGGCGGCGCCGTAGAGCCGGAAGCCCCGCGCGCCGTCCCGGACGTGCGCCGTCCGGCCGGACACCGGCAGGGCGGCGGGGACGGGGTCACATCACCGTCCTCGCCGACCACAGCTCGGGAAAGACATCGCGGCGCAGGCTGCGCTCCAGCCAGCTCACCCCGCTGGAGCCGCCGGACCCCGGCTTGGCGCCCATGGACCTGCGCACCGCCATCAGATGCCGGTAGCGCCAGTCGGAGAACCGCTCCGACAGGTCGGTGAGGGCCTCGCCGAGAGCCCACAGCTCGTCGCCCGGCCCCCCTTCGGCGTAGATCCTGACCCAGGCCGCCTCGACCAGCGGGCTGGGGACGTACTCACCGGCGAAGTCCTCCCTCGGCGGGATCTCAAACCCCCTCCTGGCCAGCAGGGACAGCACGCTGTCGTACAGGCTCGGCCGGCGCAGGGCCTCGACCAGCTCCCGGTAGACCTTCGGGGTCCGCCGATGCGGGCGCGTCAGGGACTCCGCCTTGTTCCCCAGCAGGAACTCAACATGCCGGTACATCGCCGACTGGAACCCCGACGCCTCGCCCAGCTCGTCGCGGAAGGCGTTGAACCGGGCGGGGGTCAGCCGGCCCAGCGACGCCCACGCCGCGTTGAGCCCCTCGAAGTGCCACACGCTGCGGCCGATCACCGTGGTGGCGGCGATCGGGTCGTCGGCGTCCAGCAGCCGCTGCGCCAGCGTCCACTCCGAGCGGAGCAGCCCGAAGTAGAGCTCCATGACCTGGGTGGTCACCAGGAAGACCGGCTCCTCGGGCGCGTCGGTGACCGGCCTTTGGAGGTCGTGCAGGACCGCGGTGCCGACATAGGTGTCGTACGGGGTGCCGGCCTCGAACTCCAGCGTGGGCAGGCCCCGGTTGGCGAGCGCGCGGGCGGCGCGCTCCCCGCCGTCGATCACCTTGCCCCCGCCGGTCGCCGGCCCCCTGGAACGCCTGCTCGTCATGGCGCCTCACCCCATCCCGGCTCCATCCTCACCCCTTCCGAACCGGGGTGAAACCGGGAACGCGAGGCGATCGGCCCCTCCGGCCTTCCGTACGGAAGGCCCTCGGCCCATCTGGTTTCGGCATGACGGACGGTCACCCTGCCGGGCACGGACCGGAATCGGCCGGCCCCCGCGGCCCGCCGCCGAGACGGGGGTCCGGTGACGTCATCGCGGCGCCCCCCGGAACGCCGCGGGGCGCGGAACGGGGACGGGCCGCGTCAGGCGGCGTGCCCCAGCCAGAGGTCGGGACCGAAGACCTCGTAGTGGATGTCGCGCGCCGCGACCCCCGCCCCGAGCAGCTGGGAGCGCGCCTCACGCATGAACGGCAGAGGGCCGCACAGGTAGACGACCGCCCCCGGGGGGATCTCCACATCGCTCAGCGAGAGCCGTCCGGGACGGCTGTCCCCGCGGGCCCCGTCCTCGTACCAGAAGATCCGGCGGGCCGAGGGCAACCCGTCGGCGAGCCGTTCCATGTCCCGGCGCAGCGGATGCCCCTCGGGAGAGCGGTCGGCGTGCAGCAGCAGCACACGGCGGGTGGACCCCGTGGCGGCGAGGTGCTCCAGCATCGCGGCGATCGGGGTGCAGCCGATGCCCGCGGAGACGAGCACGAGCGGCGCGTCGCCGTCCTCCAGGGCCACGTCGCCGAACGGCGCCGACAGGGTCAGCTCGTCCCCCGCCCGGACGCCGGTGTGCAGGAGGGTGGAGACCTCCCCGTCCGGGGCGTCGCCGCCGAGCACCCGCTTGACGGTGATCTTCCGCAGGCCGTCCCGCTCCCCGCCCGACAGGGTGTACTGCCGGAGCTGGTGCGTGCCGTCGGGCATCCGCACCCGGACGCTGACGTACTGGCCGGGCCGGGCGGGCGGAACGGGACCGTCCCCGGCCGGGCGCAGCAGGAAGGAGACCACGTCGGCCGTCTCCTGCCGGCGCTCCACGACGCGCCACCTTCGCCAGGTGGATCCGTCCTCGGCGCCGGCCCGGGCGTAGATGCGGGCCTCCAGCGCGATCAGCGCGCCCGCCATCAGCCAGTACACCTCGTCCCACGCCGCGGCGACCTCCGGGGTGACCGCCTCGCCGAGCACGTCGGCGATGGCCCCGAAGAGATATTTGTGCACGATGACGTACTGGTCGTCGGTGACCCCGACGGCGGTGTGCTTGTGGGCGATGCGGGTGAGCAGCCGGTCGGGGCGCTCGTCGGGACGCTCCAGCAGTGCCGTGGCGAACGCGGCGATGGACCCGGCCAGGGCCCTGCGCTGCTCACCGCTGGCCTGGTTGCCGCGGTTGAACATGCCGTCGAGCAGTTCCGGGTGCTCGGCGAACATCGTGGTGTAGAACCTCGCGGTGATGGTGTCGAGCGACGCGCCGATGACGGGCAGCGTGGCGCGGATGATCCCGGCGGATTCCGCGGACAGCATGTGACCTCCTGGGACAGAGCAAAAGGAAGACGGAGATAACTTGCATCTCATATGCAAATTAACATCCGCCCCACGCGCTCCCGAGAGAGCCCTAGGTCGTCTCGTTCAGGGCCGAAGGTCACACCCCCCTCCCGGCCGGTACGGCGACGGCGTCACCGCGCCGTCAGGGAGACGAGCACCTGGCCGGCGGGGGGTGTCACCAGCGTGTCGACCGTGACCGGGTCGAGGGAGGCGAAGAACGCCTCCCTCGCCTGCGCCAGCGCCTCCCGCAGCCGGCAGGCGGCCCGCAGCGGGCAGGGCGGATCGTCCTCGCAGCCGACCACCTCTCCGGGCCCCTCCAGCGTGCGGACGATCCCCCCGACCGAGGCGCGGCGCCCGGCCTCCGTGAGCCGCAACCCGCCCCCGCGCCCCCGCCTGGTGCCCACCAGTCCCATCTCGCTCAGCCGCGCCACCGCCTTCGCCGCGTGGGTGTACGGCACGGCGAGCCCCTCCGCGACCGAACGCGTCGTAAGCAGCTCGCCCTCACCGGCCACGGCGAGCCGCATGATGATACGGAGGGAGATGTCGGTAAAAGCGGTCAGGCGCATACCCCACGGTAAGCCGCCACGGCCTGATCCGCCTCCCCCGGCGGTCTCTAGGTGAGCGCCCCGGCGAAGACGACGATCTCGTCGATGTCGCCGTCGGCGGTCACATGGACGACGTCCATACCGGACAGGATGCTCTCGCCGGTGACGGTCTCATAGCGCCAGCCGAACCTCGCCCACTCTCCGGGGGCGTCCACCCGGGTCGTCCTCACCAGGTGCCCCGGCCCGCTGGGGTGACCGTGGACGACCTCGGTGATGAAGGCGTCGACGGCCCCTCGGCCGACACCGCGGCCCAACGGCCCCCAGAAAACGACGTCGGCGGTCACCGCGCGGCTCAGGAGTGGCGCGACGCTCTGGAGCGGAGGACCGGGGAGGGGGTTCGTGCGGTCCCTTTTCTCGCCACTACCAATCATACGGTTTTCCCGCAAATCAAGGCTCCTTATAAATTTCCGCATAAAACCCTCTGTAGTGACGGACCGATTATCGGTACACCCACCACAATCGGTGTTTTCTCTGGATTTCTGAAGAATTTCGGTCTTTCTGGTTCCGGCGGCCGGCGAACGTTACATTGAGGCCGCGTGGACACCGTCTGAGCTCCAGGGAGGAATGCGATGATCAACGTCTTTCAGCCGACGCTCGCGGACGAGGAACTGGCCGCCGTCGCCGAGGTGTTCGCCGGAAACTGGACCGGCAAGGGGCGACGGACGGCGGACTTCGAGGCGGCGTTCGCCGGCCGCCTCGGGGTGGGACGCGACCGGGTCGTGTCGGTCGGCTCCTGCACCGAGGCCCTCTTCATCGCGGCCCAGCTGACCGGTGCCGGCCCCGGCGACGAGGTGGTGCTCCCCACGATCAGCTTCGTCGGCGCGGGCAACGCGGTGGCCGCCCACGGCGCCAGGCCCGTCTTCTGCGACGTGGACCGGCGGACCCTGAACCCGGCCGTCGACGACGTGGCCGCGGCGCTGAGCCGGAGAACGAAGGCCGTCATCCTGCTGCACTACGGCGGATACCCCGGCGAGGTGGCGGAGATCGCCGCCCTCTGCCGTGACCGGGGGATCGTCCTGATCGAGGACGCCGCCTGCTCGGTGGCCTCCCGGGTGGACGGCCGGGCGTGCGGCGTGATCGGCGACATCGGGGTGTGGAGCTTCGACAGCACCAAGATCGTGGTGGCCGGCGACGGCGGGATGCTCACCGCCCGCGACCCGGAACTGGTGGAGCGGGCGGGCAGGCTGGCCTACTTCGGCCTGGAGCAGTTCAGCGGGTTCTCCCAGGCCAAGGAGAACACCACCCGGTGGTGGGACTTCCAGATCTCCTCCTTCTCCCGACGCTCGATCATGAACGACGTCCAGTCGGCGATCGGCCTGGTACAGCTCGGCAGGCTTGAGGGGTTCGTGGAGCGGCGCGCGCGGATCGCCTCCCGCTACGACGACGCCCTGGCGGATCTGGACGGCGTGCTGACGCCGCCCCCGCTGCCGGAGGGACACGAGTCGTCGTACTACCTGTACTGGGTGCAGATGGACGAGCGCATCCGCGACGACGTCGCCCACGACCTCTACGAGCGCGGCGTCTACACCACCTTCCGCTACGCCGCGCTGCACCGCGTCGCCGCCTACGGCTCGGACGCCCGGCTGCCCCGGGCCGAGGAGGCGGCGGCCCGGACCCTGTGCCTGCCGCTGCACCAGGCGCTCGGCGACGACGACGTCGACACGACCGTCACCGCGCTGCGCGAGGCGGTCGCCCGGCGGACGGCGGGCCTCTCCGGAACCACGAGGTGACGTGACGGAGGGAGCGGGCGGCCGCCGCGTGTCGCCCCGGTGGCCTTGAGGCCGGGAGCCCCCGGCCATCGGGGACAATCGTGGTGTGGAACGGATGAGTCCGGACAGGCGGTACGGGAGCGCCCATGGGGGGACGCCCCGGGAAGGGCGTCCCCGCCGCGCGGCACCGGGCCCCCGTGCCGTCCTCCCGGCGGGCGGGCACGGCCGATGCTGAGGCTCGACCGGCTGGTGAACGTCCTGGGCGGCTACGGCGCCCGGCTGTGCTGCGCTCCGGCCTCCCGGGAGGTGGAGCTGCGCAGCGTGGCCGTGCACGATCCGGCCGATCCCCGTCCCGCGACCGGTGACGTGTTCCTCGCGGTCGGCGTGGACACCGCGGCCGACGCCGTACGGCTGGCGCGTTCCGCGCGCGCCGCCGCGGTGCTGGTGCGCGGGAGCCCGCCGCTGGCCCCGGACGCCCTGGCCGAGGCCCGCGACGGCGGGATCGCCGTGCTGCTCGTGGAGCCGGAGGTGTCCTGGAGCCAGCTCCTCGGCGTGGTGTACGGCCTGGTGCTCGAAGGCCGCCGGTCCGACGCCGGGCGGGGGCCGACCGACCTGTTCGCCTTCGCCGACACGCTCGCGGCCGAGATCGGCTCCGCGGTGACGATCGAGGACCAGCTCTCGCGGGTCCTGGCCTACTCCGGCTCCCAGCAGGCCGCCGACCCGGCGCGGCTGGAGACGATCCTGGGCAGGCGGGTACCGGAGGCCACGCGCCGGCTGCTGGAGCGCGAGGGCGTCTTCGCGCACCTGGCGGCCTCCGACGAGCCGCTGTTCGTCGCCCCCTCTCCGGCGCGGGGCCTTCGGGGCCGGATGGTGGTCGCCGTGCGCGCCGGGCGTGAGCTGCTCGGGTCGATCTGGGTCGAGTGCGAGCATCCGCTGTCCGGTGAGCGCCGGACCGCCCTGAGCGACGGGGCGCGGACGGTCGCGCTGCACCTGCTGCGCTCCCGGGTCAGCGCCGACCTAGAGCGCCAGGTGGAGTCCGACCTGGTGATCCAGCTCCTGGAGGGGACCGCGGAGGCGCCCGCCGTGATCAGCAGGCTGGGCCTGCCCGGGGGGAGGTTCCGGGTGATCGCCCTGCAGGCGCACGTCGCCGAGGAGCGTCACGCGGCGATCCTGCTGGCCTTCGAGCGCGCCACCACCGGGTTCGGCTGGTCGCGGCCGGGACGCAGCGCCCTGTTCGGCAACACGCTGTACACGCTGCTGCCCTGCGGCAACGACGCCGCGCCCGCGCTGGCCTGGCTCGCCGCTATCGTGAGCGCCCTGCCCCGGAGGGTCACCGTGTTCGCCGGCGTGGGCGGGACGGCCGAGCCCGCCCAGCTCGTCGCGAGCAGGCGGGAGGCCGACGAGAGCCTCGCCCTGCGGGCCTCCCGGTCCTCCGGGGGGCCGGCGGTGGTCTACGACGAGTCGTGGGACGAGATCCTGTTGCAGCGTCTGCGGGCCGCGGCCTCGGCGGGGCGCACCCCCTCCCGGGGGCCGATCGCCGACCTGGGCAGGCACGACGCCGAGCACGGCACCTCCTACCTCGCCACGCTGCGCGTCTGGCTGGAGGCGCAGGGGGACCTGGCCGCCGCCGCGGGCCGCCTGGACGTCCACCCCAACACCGTCCGCTACCGGCTCCGGAAGATGGCGGAGATCACGAACCTCCAGCTCGACGTGCCGGAGAAACGGCTGGCCATGATCATCGCGCTGGCCGCCGGCCAGGGGGCCTAGCCTTTGGCGGATTCGGACAACCGCTTCCCCCTCACTTGTCCGGCCCGCACAGACCGTTTCCGGCCCGCCCGGGTGATGCTCGTCCCACGCGGGGAGGGCCCGCGCGAGCGGAGAAGATCGCGGAGCGGAGAGTGTCATGGGTATCGACGGTGGGCCGCGCACGGCGGTGGTGATCGGCGCCGGTGTGGTGGGGCTGTCCACCGCCTGGTTCCTTCAGGAGCGCGGTGTGGAGGTCACCGTGGTCGACCGCGACGGCGTGGCGACGGGCGCCTCGTGGGGGAACGCGGGCTGGCTCTCCCCGGGGCTGGCCATCCCGCTGAACGAGCCCGGGGTCCTGCGCTACGGCCTGCGCTCCCTGCTCGACCGGAGCGCCCCGCTGCACGTGCCGGCCACCCCCGACCCGGGGTTGTGGGCCTTCCTCGCCCGGTTCGCCGCGAACTGCACGTGGAAGTCCTGGGGCCGGGCGGTGCGGGCGAACCTCCCGTTCAACGAGGAGTGCCTGGAGGCGTTCGACGTGCTGACGGCCAACGGCGTCGAGGCCCCCACGGTCGAGGCGCCGATCATGGCCGCCTTCGAGACCCCCCGCCAGGCCGTGGCCCTCCTGCACGAGCTGCGGCGCATCAACGAGTCCGGGCTGAAGATCCGCTACAGCGCCTTCGAGGGCGAGGAGGTCGGCCGGCAGGCGCCGCAGCTCTCCTCTCGGGTGGGGGCCGCGATCCGGCTGGACGGGCAGCGCTACGTCGACCCGGGGCACTTCACCCGCTCGCTGGCCGACGCCGTCACCGCCCGCGGCGGCGTGATCCGGACCGGTTTCCGGGTGACCGAGGTGCGCCGGGACGCGGGCGGCCTCACCGTCGTGGCGGGCGGTGAGGACGGCGGGCGCGAGGGGGACGGCGTCCGGGCCGACGCCGTCGTCCTGGCCACCGGCGCCTGGGTGAACCGGCTCGGACGCCCCTGGGGCGTCCGCGTGCCGGTCCGCGCCGGCCGCGGCTACTCCTTCACCGTGCCGACCGACGAGCCGGTGCCGGGGCCGGTCTACCTGCCCGCCGTCCGGGTGGCCTGCACGCCGTACCAGGGCAGGCTCCGCGTCGCCGGGACGATGGAGTTCCGTGACGCCGACGCCCCGCTGTACCAGCGGCGCGTCGAGGCGATCATCGCGTCCGCCAGGCCCCTGCTGACCGGCGTCTCCTGGGAGGAGCGCACCGACACCTGGGTCGGGCCCCGTCCCGTCACCCCCGACGGCCGTCCCCTGGTGGGGGCGGCGGGCGCCCGGGGGGTGTTCGTCGCCGCCGGGCACGGCATGTGGGGGCTCACCCACGGGCCGATCACCGGCCGCATGCTCGCCGAGCAGATCACCACCGGCAAGCAGCCCGACGCCCTGCGGGACTTCGATCCCACCCGCTGACCCGCTCCTCCGCGTCCCTCCCCCGCCCCTTCCCGGCGACCTCCCGGCCGCCGGAGGGCACCCACCGGCACGAAGGCCGCCGACCACCCGGTCGGCGGCCTTCGCCGTTTTCCGGAGCCGCCCGTGTCTCGGGCACGCGATCGCCGCCCCCGGCGCCGAACCGGCGAAAGAGCGCATTTTCCCACGTCAAAGAGGGAATGGGAACCCCTTGACTACCGCCCCGGAGCATGGATTAATAGTCTGAACTTTAGACCTTTTAGTGAGGTAGGAGCCCCCATGACGGACATGCTCTCCGATCGGGACGCGACGCGGATAGATGACGTCATCGCCCGGCGCGCCGAGGCCGCCTTCGGCTTCCTCGAACGCCTGGTCGCGGCGCCGAGCACCGTCGGCCAGGAGACCGAGGCCCAGGCCGTGGTCGCCGAGGAGCTCGACCGCCTCGGGTTCACGGTCTGGCGGATCCCGGTGCCCGCCTCGATCGCCGACGACCCCGCCGCCGGGGTGCCCCAGGTGCCCTACACCGGCCGGCACGACGTCTACGGCGTCACCGACGACGACAGCGCGCCGAAGCTGCTGCTGAACGGCCACATCGACGTGGTGCCGGCCCACGACGCCGACCTGTGGTCCGGCGACCCCTTCGTCCCCGTCCGCCGCGACGGCTGGCTGTACGGCCGCGGCGCGGGCGACATGAAGTGCGGGTTCGCGATGGCCTCCCTCGCGCTCGACGGCCTGCGCGGCGCCGGGGTCGACCTGCCGGGGCCGCTCGGCTTCCTCAGCGCGATCGAGGAGGAGTGCACCGGCCACGGGACGCTCGCCGCGGCGCGCGCCGGCGTCCTGGGGGATAACGTGCTGCTGATGGAGCCCACCGGCCTCGACATCCTGGTGGCCGGGATCGGCGTCCTGTGGATCGAGATCGAGGTGGGCTCGGCGGGAGGCCACGCTGAGGTGGCCGACCGCTCCGGCAATCCGGTCCGCTCCCTGAGCCGGCTCATCGCCGCCCTGCGCCGCTTCGAGGAGCGGATGAACGAGGAGAACCCCGACCCGGTCTTCGCCACGGTCCCCCACCCCTACAACGTCAACATCGGCCGGATCTGCTCCGGCGACTGGGCCTCCAGCGTCCCCGCCCGCGCCCGCGCCTCGATCCGGGTCGGCTTCCCCCGCCTCTGGTCACCGGCCCAGGCCGAGGAGGCGGTGCGCGAGGTGATCCTCGCCGAGGCCGCCGAAGACCCCTGGCTCGCCGAACACCCTCCCGTCGTGCGGTCCTCCGGTTTCCGGGCCGAGGGCTACGCCCTGGACCCCGCCCACCCCCTCGTCACCACGGTCGCCGCCGCCCA
This sequence comes from Streptosporangium violaceochromogenes, assembly GCF_014654615.1. Lineage (GTDB taxonomy): Bacteria > Actinomycetota > Actinomycetes > Streptosporangiales > Streptosporangiaceae > Streptosporangium > Streptosporangium violaceochromogenes. The sequence goes on from NZ_BNBB01000001.1 coordinate 424,404, forward strand.
CAAGGCCGCCCACGGCACCACCCCCTCCCCCTACGCGATCGGGTCCACGACCGACGCCCGCTTCTACCTCAACCAGTTCAACCGCCCCGCCCTCTGCTACGGGCCGAACGTGCGCAACATGCACGGGGTCGACGAGGCCGTGGAGCTCGCCAGCATCGTCGCCGGAGCGCGCACCCTCGCCCGCGTCATCCCCACGCTCCTGGCGGAGGGCACGGGCTTCCCCCAGCCCGATCCGGAGGGGCTGCGATGACCAGGGGCGTCCCGCACAGGCCACCCGGCGGCCCCCTCTCCGCCGGCAACGACCTGTTCGCCGACATCTTCCAGGCCGAGACGCCGCGGCTGGGCACGCTGCTGCAGCGTCTGGAGATGCCCTCGGCCGGGGAGCGGATCGCCGACCGGCTCGTCACGGCGATCGCGCTGGGCGGTTTCGTGCCGGGCCAGCGCCTGCCCACCGAACGCGACCTCGCGACCATGCTCGGGGTGAGCCGCTCCTCGGTCCGGGAGGCGATCCAGCGGCTCGCCGCCGAGGGATACGTGACCGTACGGCGAGGCCGCACCGGCGGCACCTTCGTCGCCACGGCCTGGGGCCCGAACTCCCCCCAGAAGATCCGCAGGACCCTCCTGCCGACCTGGCGCTCGATGGAGGAGATGCTCGACTGCCGGGCCTGCGTGGAGGAGATGATCGCCGCCGTGGCGGCCCGCCGCAGGACCGACCAGGACATCACCACCATCGAGGCCGCCGTCAAGGCCTACCGCGAGGCCGAGGACGACCGGGAGGCGTCCCGGGCCGCCGACGAGTCCTTCCACCTGGCGATCGCCCGCGCCACCCACAACACCTACCTGGTGAAGCTGAGCCAGCGCATGCGGGACGCGGTCAACCTGGGCTTCCGCAGCGAGCCGTACAGCCCCGAGCTCCGCCGTACGGCCCTGGGGCAGCACGCCGCGCTGGCGGAGGCGATCGTCGAGGGGCATGACCAGGCGGCGGGCACGATCGCGGCCACCCACTTCACCCTGACCACCGAGTCCACGCTGCGCGACCTCGTCGCGCGGATCAGTGAGGAGGAGTCTCCGCCCGAATCCGCGCCCGAATCCGCGCCCGGGGCGGAACCCGGCGCGGAACCCGGACCCTAGCCGGCGTCCCCGGCCCGGTCACGCTCAACCCGGCTCACGCCGTTCCGGAACGGCCCGTCGCGGCCCGTCCCCGCCGTCCGCGGGAGGGGGACGGGACGCGGAGCGTCCCGGGCCCGGCGGCCCGGGATCCACCGCCCCGCCCCGCACCGGCGGGTACGACAGATGACACGACAGACGACAGAGAGGAATCTCCCGTGCCAGTTGCGGCGGTCAACGACATCGAGATCAACTACCGGCTCGAAGGAGAGGGTCCCGAGACGATCGTCCTCATCAACGGCCTCGCCGACGACCTGACGACCTGGGAGTATCAGGTCCCGGCCTTCCTTGAGGCCGGCTACCGCGTCCTGCGCCTGGACAACCGGGGCGTCGGCCAGACGAGCAAGCCGGCCGGCCCCTACACCAGCCGGATGCTCGCCGACGACGTCAAGGCGCTCGTCGACCACCTCGGTATCACCGGCTTCCACCTCATGGGCACCTCGATGGGCGGCATGATCGCCCAGGAGTACGCCCTCAACCACGGCTCCGATCTGCGTTCCCTCGCGCTGTCGTGCACCTACGCCGCGCCCGGCCCCTTCTGCTCCCGCATGTTCGCCGGGTGGGAGGAGCTCGCGCCGGTGAAGGGCGTGCCGTTCATCATGCGCGAGGTGACGCTCTGGGCGTTCACACAGGACTTCTTCGAGAACCGCCCGGAGGACCTCGCGGCGTTCGAGGCGGAGATGGCCGCCATGCCCTGGCCGGTCGAGGCCTACCTGTCCCAGCTCAACGTCATCCAGCGCCACGACACGACCGACCGGCTGTCGCGGATCACCGTCCCGACGCTGGTCCAGGCCGGGGAGGAGGACATCCTCATCCCGGTCCGGCTCTCCCGCCGGCTGCGCGAGGCCATCCCGGGCGCGGAGTGGGTCACCACCCGCGGAGGGCACGCCTGCCTGTGGGAACACCCTCAGGACTTCAACGCCGCACTTCTTGAGTTCTTCGCCAAGCACCGCGCCGATCCATCGGCCGGCTGAAACAGGGAGCACCACCTTGTCACAGCAGAAAACCCCCCAGCGAGAAGAGGAGTTCGAGCATCACAAACTCGGTCTCCTGGGCGTGATGATGCCGGGCCTCGCGCAGGTCGGCCCGTTCTTCAACATCCTGTTCAGCACGGTCCTGGTGGCCGGGCTGGTGGGAGTCTCCACACCACTCGTGTACCTGGTCGCGATGTTCGGGATCGGCGCGACCGCGAGCACCTTCGCTCAGTTCTCCCATAAATATCCGAGCTCGGGATCCTTCATCACCTTCATCACGCGAGCCCTGGGGGCGCCCATGGGCGTGGTGGTCGGCGTGGTGGCCCTGCTCGGCTACGTCATCGCCTTCGGCGGCATCTACGTCTTCGTGGGCGACTACATCCGCCAGAACATTCTGGGCGGCGTGGAGTTCACCGGCGCGACCGCCCTCATCACGGTCGTCTACGGCGTGATCGTGCTCGTCCCGGCGATCCTCGGCCTGAAGTTCGGCATGCGCACCACGATCACGCTCTACCTCGTGGAGATCGCGGTGCTGGTCGTCTTCATCGGCGGCGTCCTCGTGCAGGGGGGCAAGGAGGGCCTCAGCCTGCTGCCCTTCACCTTCGAGGGGGTCACCGACCCCAAGACCCTCGCCCTCGCCCTGTCGCTCACCGTGCTCGCCTACGGCGGCTTCGAGGCCGCGGCCCCCTTCGCCGAGGAGACCGCCAACCCCCGGCGCAACGTGCCGATCGCCCTGCTGGCCAACGTCTTCGTGAGCGGCCTGGTCTACGTGCTCGGCTCCTACGCCCTGGTGATCGCCTTCGGCACGGGCGACATCGGCGCGCTGACCAAGGACCCCAACCCGTTCGTGACCGCCAGCCACGCCTTCGTGCCGTTCATCGCGGTGATCGTCACCTGGGTGTTCATGTCGAGCATCACGAGCTCCTACATCGCGGCCAACCTGGAGACCTCCCGCGTGATCTTCGGTGGCGCCCGGGGCGGCCTGTGGTGGCAGGGCCTCGCCCGGCTGCACCCGACGTTCAACACGCCGTGGATCGCGGCCATCGCGTTCGTGGCGCCCAGCGTCGCGATCGGGGCGCTGTCCACCCTGTTCACCGACCCGGGAACCGCCTCGGGCTTCCTCGGCACCTACGGCACCATCGGCTTCCTGCTGATGTACGTGGTGACCAACGTCGCCCTCGTCGTGGAGTGGTTCAAGGACCGCCGGGCCGGCGAGCGGGGCCACGTGTTCAGCCGGCTCGTCACACCCGTCGTCGGGGTCGTCGTGCTCCTCATCCCCTTCTGGGGCGACTTCCAGCCGGGCCAGGCCGCGCCCTTCAGCTATCTGCCCCTGCTGACGATCGCGCTGATCCTCGTCGGGGTGGTCTACATGCTGCTGCTGCGCAGCCGCCGCCCGGAGGCCCTCGCCCAGGCGGCCGACCTGCTCGTCGGCGCCGACGCGGAGGAGCCCTCCGGCGGCACCGGGCGGGCGGTGGGCTGACGTCGCCTCCCCGTCCGGGGATCGCCCTGGAACGGTCCCGCCGGACATCGAGTCCCAACCGCCCCGGTCGTTCCCGTCACCCGGCCGATCGGATCACCAGACCGTTCCCGGCGTCCTGACCGCCTTGTCCACCCCCGATCCCCCTCCCCCGCCGCACGTCCTTTCCGGGAGAAGCCCCGTCTCCCGGAGGGCGGCCCCCGGCGAGCCGGGCGGGAGGCGGCGGTGTGGCCGCGTGGCCCCCACTCCACACGGCCACACCGCCACACCGCCTCCGGGCGCCCGCCCCGGTCACGGCGCCCGGCGGGCGCGGCCCGCCGCCTCACGAAGCGGGACCGGCCCGGCACGGACGCCTCCGCCCGCACCTCCACCGCCCCAGGGGGCCGTGGTCACCGGACAATCTTCAAAGAGATGTAACACGCACCTCACAAGACCGTCAATAAATCACGGTCGTTACACCGGCGCGACAGACCGAAACCCGGCCGGGGACGGTGAAACCCCGGCCCCACAAGCCCTTTCAATGAGGCGAACCGGCCGGAATAAGGACGGCCGACTCGCCGTACCGGATGTGATCAGCGCGGCCCGGCACCACGGCCGCCGGCCTCGATGACGGGTGGGGCTGCCCCGGGGGACGTCGCTCCCGGCCCGGGATCGCCCGCGCGCCCGAAGGAGGTGGCCCTGGTGCGGGGGCGGCCGGTGCCTCATCGGAGGAAGCGGATCTGCGGGTAGCGGGGTGAGGGGCGCCGGAGCAGACGGTTGCCGAGGTGGCGGAGATGGAGGTCGAAGAACGCTCGCACGTAGTCGCGTTGCGCGCGGACGGCGCTGCGCGGGTCGAGGGGGCCGATCGCCTGCGTCACCTGGCCAGGTGTCAATCCGAGGATGGGCGCGGCCTGGGGGAGCAGCGTCTCCAGGTCGGTGAACGAGGTGTGGGTGGAGCCGATGAGGGCCAGTTCGCGTTTCCAGCCGTACTGGCCGGCCCAGAACCGATCCCAGCTGGGGTCCTCCGGGCCTGGGCCGGGGTCGCCGCCGAAGAGGAGGAAGGGGCGATCGGTGCCCGCGGTGACGGGTGGCAGGAGGCTGCCGTCCAGGTTGACGCCGGCCCGCAGGCGCCGGTCGGCGCGGACGGCCGCGGCGGCCGTGGCGCCACCGAGGGAGTGGCCGAGCACGCCGGCGCGGGACAGGTCGAACGCGCCGGCGAGGCCGGGGGGCAGGGGGCGCCGTCCGGCGTCGGCGTTGTGTCCGGCGTTGAGCGCGGTGAGCCGGTCCAGCACGAACCGGGTGTCCGCGGTGCGTACCGCGAGGGCCTTGGCGATCAGGACGTCGTCGAGGTCGCCGGTGATGGCGAAGGTTTCCACCCGGCCGCCGGGAAACTCGACCTGGTCGGCGTCGTAGGTGTGGTCGACGGCCACGACCAGGTAGCCGTGGCTGGCCAGTTCCTCGATCAGGGCGGTGCCGAGGCTGCGGTCGCTGCGCAGGCCCGGCGAGTACAGGACGACCGGCCTGCCGCACCGGCCGGGGTCCACCGGTGCGGCCAGGTGGGCGTGCGTGACCGGCAGCAGCAGCGTGCCGGGCGGGATGCCCTGTCCCCGCTCGAAGAAGGGGACGGCGCCGGGTGACATCCACGGCGCGGGCGGGTGGCCGTGGGCGGCACGTGCCGGGTACCAGATCTGGATCATGAGTTCACGGGCCGGGCGGGAATCCCGCCAGGGGTCGGCGCGCGCCCGGTCGACCAGGTGCAACGAGACCGTGCCCAGGGGATGCGGACCGGTCGGCGCGGGCAGGGTAAGCCGCACCGGAGCCGGCGTGGGGGTGGCGGCGACCGGCGAGTCCGCGGCGGGTCGCGACCGGGCGAACGCCGCGGCGGTCATCGGGACGGAAGCGATGGCGGCCGCCGCGGCGGTACCGAGCAGCGCTCGGCGGCTCAGGAGTCGTCTCTCGTTCGGCATCGCCAAAATGTAAAGCGTCCCTTCCATACAGTCAAGCTCACTTGACTGTATGGAAGGGAGACCTTACATTCATCGTATGGCAAAGCAGGTACAGCAGGACCAGGTGACACGTGCGGCCCGCCGCGCCGTGCTCATCGACGGCATACCCGTGACCACGTTGGGCGGGATCGCCCTGGCCCTGGGCAGCAACCCCGACCAGAGCACCGCGCAGAAGGCCTGGTGGATCGCGGTCACCACCGCCTTCACCCTCGCGGTGGCCTGGGTGCTGCTACGGGCGTTCCGGCGCGCGGACGAATACCTGCGCAGGATTCAGCTGGAGAGCATGGCCGTCGCGTTCGCCGCGGTCCTCGTAGGACTGCAGGTGGCCACCCTGCTCGACGCCGCGGGCATCGTCCGGCTCCATCAGCTCGCGCAGTTGATCCTCCTCGGTGGCGTGGCGATCTGGCTGCTGATCGCGGACCTGCGCACCCGCTTCCACCGCTGAAGGGAGGGAGTACCTGTGAAGAACCGGCTGCGCGAACTGCGTGCGGCTCGCCGATGGAGCCAGGCCGACCTGGCCGACCGGTGCCAGGTCTCCCGGCAGGCCATCAACGCCATCGAAACCGAGCGGTACGACCCCAGCCTGCCCCTGGCGTTCACCATCGCCGACGTCTTCGGCCTGACCATCGAGGAGATCTTCCGCCCTGACCGGGCGGAAACCACGGGCGACCCGGCCTGACATCGAGTCTTCTCAGCCGGTGCCAGACGAGCCGGCCCGCCGCATCGGCGATGGCCCGCACACTCGCGTCTACCGGCGTGAGCGCGCGGACCGAAGGACCCGCAGCAGAACCAGCGCCACCACACCCGCCGCCGCCACGGGGACGAAACGTCTGAGCAGCGCGGGCCCGGCGGCGCCGAGCAGATCGACGGCCGCGGAGTCGGGCGCGGCGACCGTCCGGGGGCTCGCCGCCCGGTCCGCGGGCGCGGGGCCCGCCTCGGGCGCCGACGGCGTCCGATCACCGGCCGCCACCGCGCCCGCGGGTTCGTCGGCGGCCAGTACGGTGGCCTCCAGGTTCTCGACGAACCGGGCCAGCAACCTCTCCGACACGTCGCCGAGCACACCGCGTCCGAACTGCGCGACCTTGCCGGTAATCGTCAGGTCGGCCACCACGCCGACCTCGGTCACCCCGCCGTCGCCGGACAGGGTGGCGGTGATCGTCGCGCCGGCGGTCCCCTGGCCCTTCACATCACGGCCCTCGGCCACGAGGACCATCCGGCCCGCGGGCCGATCCTGCTTCACCACGCGGACCACCCCCCGGTACTGCGCGGTGATCGGCCCGACCTTCACCTTGACGGCGCCCCGGTACTCGTCACCGTCGACCTCCTCCAGGCGCGCACCGGGCATGCACGGGGCGATCCGCTCGATGTCGATCAGCACCCGCCACGCCTCCGCGGGGTCCAGCGGTACGGTGAACCGGTGTGTGAGCTGCATCGCTCTCCTCCTAAACGTCTGGCCGGTGCTGGCGGGCGGCGACGGCCGCCTCGAACTCGGCCTTGGCCTTCTCAAGCAGTTCGGGGCGCGCCCACAGGTCGGCGACCGTCATCGCCAGGGCCTTGGCACCGTCGAGCACGGCGGTGTCGCCCGCCTCGGAGCGGGCGTACTCGGCGAACTCCGGGGTGTGGAGCGACACCCCCGAGGGGGACACCTTGATCATCGGATGGATCGAGGGGACGACGTAGCTCACGTTTCCCATGTCGGTGCTGCCCACGATCGCGCCGTCGTCACCGGGCGGCCGCACGTCGCGCCCCGTGCGGGCCGCGTTGGCACGGTACAGCTCGCCGAGCACCCCGTTGTGGATCATGTCGGCGTACGCCGGGCCGATCGGCGAGCTGGTCATCGAACACTGCGCGGCGTGGGCGCCGGCCTCCAGGCATGCCCGCACCCGCTCCGCCAGCGCGCGCAGACCGCCCGCCTGTGGCGAACGCACGTACCACTCCGCCGCGGCCCGGTCGGGAACGATGTTCGGCCGGGTGCCGCCGTGGGTGAACACCCCGTGGACCCGCTCGTGGGCGCCGATGTGCTGGCGGAGCGCGGCGACGTTGACGTAGCCGAGCACGGCGGCGTCGAGGGCGTTGCGCCCCTTGTGCGGGGCGGCGGCGGCGTGCGCCGTCGCCCCGCTGTACTCGACGCTCATGCGCTCGATGGCGACCACGTCCATGTGTGTGACGTCGGCGCTCGCCCCGTGGAGCATCATGGCCGCGTCCACCCCGTCGAGCCCGCCGGCCTCGATCAGGAACACCTTGCCGCCGCCGCCCTCCTCGGCCGGCGTCCCGAAGACCACGACGCGACCGCCCAGCCGGTCGGACACCGTCTTGGCTGCCAGCCCCGCACCGAGCCCCATGGCGGCGATCAGGTTGTGCCCGCACGCGTGGCCGATCTCCGGCAGGGCGTCGTACTCGCACATCACGGCGATGACCGGGCCCGACGTGCCCGCCCGGGCCACGAACCCCGTCTCCATGCCGTGGGCGTGGCGCTCGACCGCGAAACCCTCCCGTTCAAGGATGCCCGTCAGCAGCTCGTGAGCGAAACGCTCCTGGAAACCGAGTTCGGGGCGAGCGTGGAGCCGATGCGACACGTCGAGAAGGACGTGAGCGCGCCGATCGACCTCAGCACTCACCTGTTCCCAGACTCCATCCATGACCGCGTGTTCATCCTTTCGGCGAAAGAGGGGGACGTGTGGCCGCTCAGCCGGCGGCATTGCAGAACCGGTACACCTGCTCGGGGCTGACGGGGAGATGACGGACGAACACGGCGGGATCGTCGACGGCGTCGTCGATCGCGGCGGCGATCGCGGCCGGGCCGGGCACCGTGCCGGCCTCCCCCACGCCCTTCATGCCGCCCGGGGTGTTCGGCGCGGGCGTCTCCACGTGCACCGTGGAGAAGGGGGGAACCTCCATCGCCGTGGGCAGCAGGTAGTCCATGAACGTGGTCGTCAGCAACTGCCCGTTGCGGTCGTAGACGAGGTCCTCCAGCAGGGCGCCGCCGATCGCCTGGGCGCACCCGCCGTGCAACTGGCCGTCGACGATCTGCGGGTTGATCATCGTGCCGCAGTCGTCGACCATGACATAGCCGAGCACGGTGACACCGCCGGTGGCCGGGTCGACCTCGACCACCACGCCGGCGCAGCCGTTGGCGTAGGTGAGCGCCACGGGATCGAACACCGCCCGCCCCTGGAGGGTGGGGGTGGTCCCCTCCCCCACGTCGGTCAGCCGGCGGTAGGCCGCGTAGGCGACGTCGGCGAGCGTCCTGCCGTAACCGGGCAGGCCGCGCACCTGGACGAGGCCGTCGGCGATCTCCAGGTCGGCGACGTCGACCTCAAGCTGGTGTGAGGCGACCCGCAGGATCTGCCGCTTCAGCTCACCGGTGGCCTGGCGCACCGCCACGCCGCCCACGGCGGCGGCCCTGCTGCCGCCGGTGCCGTAACCGGTGTACGGGCAGGCGTCGGTGTCGCCCATCACCACGGTGATCTGGTCGACCGGGATGTTGAGCTCGTCGGCGCAGAGCTGGGCGAGGGTGGTCGACATGCCCTGGCCCATCTCGGTCTGCCCCGTGAACACGGTGACCCGCCCCGTGGAGTCCATGCGCACGACGGCCTCGTCGTAGCCGCCCTGCGCGATACCGAGCCTGGCCATGACCCTGCTCGGGCCGATGCCGGTGGACTCGACGAAGGCGGCGACGCCGATGCCGACCTTCCGCCCCGCGGCACGGGCCTCCTCACGGAAGCGGTACCAGCCGTCTCGCCGGAGGCGTTCGACGCACAGGTCGAGACAGTGCTCGTAGCGGCCGCTGTCAAGCGTGGCGAAGACGCCGTTGGAGTAGGGCATCTCCTCGGGCCTGACGAAGTTCCGGCGCCGGATCTCGTTGGAGTCGACACCCAGCTCGCGGGCGAGCCGCTCGATGATCCGTTCCATGGCGAACGTCGCCTTGGGCGCGCCCCACCCCCGGTAGGACCCGTACGGGGTGCGGTTGGTGAGGACACCGGTGACCGACAGCTCAAGGTTCGGTATGCGGTAGGGGCCGGGTATCGAAACGGCCGAGAGCCAGACCGGGCCCATCCCGACGCTGCTGATCTCGCCGCCGAGGACGCCGACGATGTGACCGCGCAGCGCGGTGATGACCCCGTCGCGGGTGGCGGCCACCGCGACGTCGATCCGCTGCTCGCGGGCGTGCGAGGTGGCGACGAAACTCTCCTGGCGGTCCTCGATGTACTTGACGGGCCGGCCGGTGAGCCTGGAGAGGAGGCAGCACAGAATCTCCTCGCCGTAGTAGTTGGCCTTGCTGCCGAAGCCGCCGCCGATGCCCGGCACCCGGACCCGGACACCGCTGACCGGCACGCCGAGGACCTCGGCCACGACCTCGCGGACCCGGTTGGGCGACTGCGAGTTGATCCACAGCTCGATCCGGTTCGTGTAGCGCTCCCACGTGGCCACGGCACCGCGGGGTTCGAGCGGACATCCGAACTGGCGCCCGAACGTGAGCCGCTCGCTCACGGTGACCTCGGCGTCCGCGAAGGCGGCGTCGGCGTCGCCGTTTCCGTAGGTCTGCGACCCGAACACGTTGTCGGGCCACTCGGGCACGAGACGGGGTGCGTCGGGGGCGAGCGCGTCCTCGATCGAGTGGACCACGGGCAGCGGCTCGTAGTCGACCTCGACAAGTTCGGCCGCGTCCTCGGCCAGCGCCCGGCTCTCGGCCGCCACCGCGGCCACGATCTGGCCGCAGTAGCGGACCTTGCCGACCGCCATGGCGTACGTCGGCGCCGCCCGCTGGTTGTCGATGTGCTCCCAGCCGACCGGCTGGACCTTCGCGTGGCGGACGAGCTCCGCGCCGGTCAGCACCGCGTGCACGCCCGGCAGGTCGAGCGCGGCCGACGCGTCGACACCCTTGATCTCCGCGTGGGCGAACGGGCTGCGGACCATCGCCAGGTGCAGGGTGCCGCCGGATTCTATGTCGTCGATGAACGTCGCGTGCCCGGTCACCAGGGCGGGGTCGCTGTGGCGGCGGACGACGGCGCCGACGCCGCCGACGCCCGGCTCGTGGCCGTGACGGGTACCGGTCATTTCTCCGCCTCCCCGCTCCGCGCGTCCGCCACGGCGAGGATCGCCTCGACGATGTTGTGGTATCCGGTGCACCGGCAGATGTTCCCGGAGATGGCCTCGCGGACGACCTCCTCGGTGAGCGGTCCGCCCTCGGCCAGCAGCTCCTGGGCCACCATCAGGAACCCCGGCGTGCAGAACCCGCACTGCAGGGCGTGGTGCCGGGAGAACGCCTCCTGCAGCGGGTGCAGCTCGTCCCCGTCGGCGAGGCCCTCGACCGTGACGATCTCCGCGCCGTCCGCCTGCGGGGCGAACATCAGGCACGACCGGGCGGTGACACCGTCGAACCGGATGGTGCACGCCCCGCACACGCCGTGCTCGCAGCCGAGGTGGACACCCCGGACCTGGCAGCGGCGCCGGAGGGCGTCGGCCAGTGTCTCGCGTGCCTCACACGTGAAGGTCTGCCGCCGCCCGTTGACCGTGGCGGACACCGTGATCGCCGTTTCCCCGCTCACTCGCCTGCTCCTTGTCGGAGGCGGGCCAGCGCCCGCCGTGTCATCTCGGCCACGAGATCGCGCCGGTAGGCGGCGGAGCCGTGGATGTCGTCCACCGGGCCGCAGCCGGCCGCCACCGCGGCCGCCACCTCCCGGATCACCCCGTCGTCGAGCGCCCGGCCGACGAGGAGTTCCTCGGCGCGCGCCGAGCGCCGGGGGGCGGGGTCGACGGCCATGGGGACCACGCGGGCCCGCCTGACCGTCAGGTCGGCGGCCACGTCGGCGAGCACGATCGCCCCCGCCACCGCGAAGTCCCCCGCGCGGCGCGTGAACTCGGCCATCCCGTGGCGGGCGGGTACGGCACCGAGCGGGAAGCGCACCTCCACCAGGAGTTCGCCGGGCTCGACGGCGGTGACCAGGTAGCTGTCGAAGAACTCCTCCGCGGGCACCACGCGCGTGCCTCCCGTGGAGGCGAGCACCATCTCGGCCCCCAGGGCGACGACCGCCGCCGGCAACTCGGCGGCCGGGTCGGCGTGCGCGACACTGCCGCCGATCGTGCCCCGGTGGCGGATGGTCACATGCCCGATGTGCCCGATGGCCGTCCGCAGCAGCGGCAGGTGCTCGGCCACGAGCGGCGAGCGCTCCACGTCGCGCTGGCGGGTCATCGCTCCGATCCGCAGATGTCCGCCGTCAAGGGCGACGCCGGCCAGCGCGTCGACGCCGTTGAGGTCGACCAGCACCTCCGGCCGGCTCAGCCGCATGGCCATGAGGGGCACCAGGCTCTGCCCACCGGCCAGGGCCCGCACCTCCTCGTCGTCGTCCGCCATGACGGCCAGCGCGTCGTCGAGCGACGTCGCCCGGTGATAGCGGAATGCCGCCGCCTTCATGTCCCTCCCCCTCCTTCGGCTTCCGGCGCGAGCAGGGGGCGGACCTCTGCCGCCACCAGTTCGAGCGTCTCGACGGCCATCTCGACCGGCAGGTGCGCCGGACGGACGCGAAGCTGGACGTGGGTGACCCCGGCCTCCGCGTACCGCAGCAGGGTCTCGGCCGCCGTCGCCGGCGACCCGATCACACAGTGCTCGGGGTGCAGTTCGTCGTACGTGGCCCCTCCGTCCAGGACCCCCGCCCCGCCGTAGGCGCCGAGGAGGGGCCCGGCGTGGCGGCGGCCCCTGGCGTGGGCCTCACGGTCGGTCCTCGCCACCACCGCGACACGGTTGACGGACACCACCGGCTCTCCGCCGTCCAGCGCGTCGCGGTACACCGCCGCCTGCCGCCTGACGAGGTCGAAGGAGTAGCCGGTGGACGCGGTGTAGCCGTCCCCCAGCCGGGCGGCGCGCTCGGCCGACCTGCGGCGGGCGCCGCCGATCCAGATCGGCGGCCCTCCGGCCTGGACCGGCGCGGGCAGCAGCCGGCGGCCCCCCTCGCCGGGGCCGTCGCCGAGCGGCGCGCCGCTCCACGCGCGGCGCAGCGTCGTCACCGCGGCCTCGGCGGTCGCGCCGAGACCGCGGGGGGCCAGGCCGAACGTCTCCCACAGCGCCGGGCCTCCGAGACCGAGGCCCAGCACCAGACGCCCGCCGGACATCTGATCGGCGAGGGCGGCGTCGTACGCCAGCCGCAGCGGGTTCCAGGCGGCCAGCAGCAGCGCGCCGGTGGCCAGCGCCGGAACGGTGGTCCGGCAGGCGATCGCGGCCAGCAGCATGAGCGCGTTCGGAGGGTGGAAGCCCATGGGGTCGGCCGGGTCGAAGACGTAGCTCTCCCCCACCGAGACGAGCCCGTAGCCCAGCCGGCCGCACGCGTCGAGAAGCGGCGCCATGCTCTCCAGATGCCGGGCGTAGTCCTCGCCGGGCGGAGGCGCGAGGTCGACGGCGACGCCGAGGCGCAGCTCAGGCATCGGCTGCCCCCTCCGCGGCGTCGAGGGCGGCGGCGGCGAGCTCGAACGCGGCCATCGGCATACGCATGATCCCCACGCCGACCCGGCCCCTACCGGGTTCGCGGTGCATGAAGCCGAGCGTGGTCGCGGGCTCGACGCCCTCGGCCACGACCTTCCTGACGTCGATCGCGGCCGGGGTCCCCCGGAAGTCCTCGCAAGGCAGCCGGAAGACCGGGCTCTCGGCCGCGGTGACGCGCCGCATCTCGGCGACGAGGGCGCTCGCCTCCGCCGCCGTCCTGCCGAGGGCGTGGGCCAGACCGAGCGCGCCGCTGAGAGCGAAGGCGCCGAGGCCGATCGACTCGATCATCGGGGAGTCGCCCTCACCCGGCGCGGCCCGGGTGATGTCACCGCCGTCGAGGGAGACCATCGGGCCGGTCGGGGACGGCGCCGTGAACCAGCCGTCGAGCCCGCTGACCCGGATCCCGAACTCACGGCCGTTCATGCCGACGCCTGTCACGATGCCGGCGGGCCCGCAGGCGTGCACGGCGTCGGCGGTGGCCTTGGCGGCGGCGACCGACAGCGAGATGAAGTGCTGGGGCGTGTCGGCGAAGTACGCGAAGGTCCTGGCCGCCCGATCGCCCCCGACCTTGGCGATCGCGGGCGCCAGCGCCATGAGCAGGGCCGAGGTGGAGGCGATGTTGCGATTGTGGCACTCGTCGCCGCGGTGCAGCCCGGACGCCTGCATGGCCGTGATGTCGATCGGGGGCGACAGCCGTAGCGCCTCGTCGAGCGTGGGTGCGACGACGTCGGCCAGGAGCCGGAGGCGTTCGACGGTCGGGGGGTCGAACATGCCGGTGCGCATGCCGCCGTGGTCGCCCTCGTGCACCGGCGCGTAGAACCGCTCGCCGCCCTCCCGCTCCGCGACGAGGACGGCGGTCCGGGGGGTGACCACGCCGGTGAGCGGACCGGCCGTACGGCGCTGCTGGCAGGGGGTGAGCGCGACCCCGCCTGCCTCGACGATCCCGGCCGCCTCCTCGGCGGTGGCGGCCTCGCCTTCGAACAGCAGCCCGGCGGTGAGCGCGCCCCGCAGGGCGCCGGGGAGGCGCTCGCCGGGCCGCAGCGGCGGGCCGCTGTGCAGGAACGACCGGGGCCCGACCCCGGGGATGACCTCGGCCGCCAGGCGGTACCCGGCGAGGCGTACCGGCGAGGCGAGAAGATCCTCCAGCGTGCTAGCGGGCATGCTCGTCATCTCCGTTCCAGATCGGGTCGCCGGCGCGGGCGGGATCCGAGGCGCCGGCGAGTGCGTGGACGAGGCGGCGCGCGGCGGGGGTCAGACCGGCGCGCGGGGCGCCGGGCAGCCGGCCGCGCCGGCGGACGATCTCGGCCCACGCGGCGAGGTCGTCGTCGGCGGCGCGGGCGGCGCCCGCCTCCAGGCGGCGCAGGAGCGAGGCGGCCGGCTCGGGAGGGCAGCCGGCCGCGTACCAGGCGTAGCAGTCGGCCAGGACGGCGGTGTCGGCGCGGAGCCGGTACAGGCGGTGCACCCGCGCGACCGGGTCGGCGTGCTCGTCGGTGCGCAGGTCGAGGCCGGCCGTACCGCCGCGCACGACGAGGCCGGCGGCGCGGTCCCCCCGGAAGTCCCCGCCGGCGGCGCTCCCGGCGGCGAGCGCCCGCAGGAGCCGTACCGGCAGCTCGGCACCGCCGGACGCGAGAAACGCCTCGGCCATGGCGTGCAGCACCGCGTCGCCGGCGAGCATGTTGCCGGCCACCGCGAACCCGGCGGTCTCGTCGACGTGATCCCCGGCCCCGGATACGCACCGGTCACCGGTGAAGGCGGCCACGCCGCCGCCGCTCTCCGCGACGGCCACCTGGCGCAGCTCGCGGCCGGCGTCACCCGCGAGCGCGCCCGCCACCGCCGCACGGGCATCGGCTCCGGAGAGGATCTCGGCGACGCACCGCTCACCGGCGGCCCGGCTGGAGAACGCCTGGGAGGCCACGACCACGGTGCGGCCGCCCCCCTCCCCCACCGACACCGTCTTCGGCAGGAGGTTGATCGAGTGTGAGGCCGTCGCCAGGCCGACCGATCCCGTGGCGTGCTCGACGGCGACGATCGTGTACGTCATCGCGAGGCGCTCTCGACCGCCGGGATGACCTCGTCCGCGAATCTGCGGACGGTCGGGAGCACGTCCCCGCCGGCCGCGTGCGGCAGGATCACGAAGCGGCGTACGCCGAGGCCGGCGAGGGCGCGCACCCGCCGGGTGACCGTCTCCGGGTCACCGGCCCAGCCGAAGGCGTCGATCAGCGCGTCGGGGATGAGTTTCCCGCGCTCGGCCATCGCCGCGTAGTCCTTCGCCGCGCAGGCCTGGGTGACCTCCTCGGGCATCGAGACGCCGAGTTCGCCGAGGAACCCCCACTGGGGATACAGCAGCACGAGCAGGTAGCCGATAAGCGGGCGCAGTGCGTCGCGGGCGACCGCGACGTCGTCGTGGAGGGCGACGTCGATACGGGCGATCACGTCCTTCGCGACGTCCAGCCGCCGGCCGGCGTCCTCGGCGCCCTCCGCGGCCCATCGCGTCGCGCCGCGGAACAGCCCGGGGTCGGCGAAGGTGGAGATCATCACGGCGTCGGCGTCACGGCCGCCCATGCGCAACATGCGCGGGCTCTGCGAGGCGAGCACCACCGGCACGCGACCGATGGGCCGCTCGGCGAGGGTCGCCTGTTCGATCGTGAACGCCGGCGCCGAGACCGTCACCGTCTCCCCGGCGAACAGCCGGCGGACGGCGTCGAGCGCCGCGGTCACCGAGGCGAGCGGTTTTCCGGCCGTGATGCCGAGGTTGCGGAAACCCGAGCCACCGGCGCCGAGCCCGAAAAGCGCCCGGCCGCCCGACAGCCGGTCGACCGTGGCGACGGCCGCGGCGGTGATGACCGGGTGCATGGAGAACGGGTCGGACACGAATGTCCCGAGCCGTACGCGTTCGGTGAGGACGGCCGCCGCCCCCAGCGTGGCGAACATGTCGCGGTGCATCCGCTCGTTCGACACCCACACCTCGTCGAAGCCGAGCGCCTCGGCCTCGACCGCGGCCTTCACCGCTTCGGGCCCGGACAACACCTTGCCCACCCCGACACCCCACGTCATCACACGGCCCACGTCAGACTCCCAGGTACGCGGCACGGACACTCTCGTTCGCCTTCACTTGCGCGGCGGGCCCCGACAGGACGACGGCGCCCTGCTCCATCACGTAGGCCCGGTCGCTGACCTCAAGCGCCTCGCCGGCGTTCTGTTCGACGAGCAGCACTCCCAGCCCGGCCTCCCGGATGGTGAGGATGGTCTCGAACATCGTCTCGACCAGCGCGGGCGCCAGCCCGAGGGACGGCTCGTCGAGCATCACCATCGACGGCTCCGCCATGAGCGCGCGGCTGATGGCGAGCATCTGCTGCTCACCGCCGGACAGCGACCCGGCGTTCTGCCTGCGGCGCTCCCCCAGTTTGGGGAACAGGTCGTAGGCCCGTCGCAGGCGCTCACGGCGGACCGCCTTCGACCGCTCCTGAATGGCCCCCATGACGAGGTTCTCCTCGACGCTCATCTGGGGGAAGACGCCGCGGCCCTCCGGCACCTGTGCCAGCCCGCGCCGCGCGACCAGATGCCCGGGGAGCGATGTGATGTCCTCGCCGCCGAACCGTACGGTGCCGGCCGACACCGGGACGACACCCGAGACGGTCAGCAGCGTGGTCGACTTGCCCGCGCCGTTGGCGCCGAGCACGGCGACGACCTCCGACCGCTCCACGTGCAGCGAAACACCGTGCAGCACGCGGATCTGGCCGTACCCGGCCTCCAGGTCGACGACCTCAAGAAGCGGCATATTTCCTCCCGAGGTAGGCCTCGATGACCCGCTCGTCGCGGAACACCGCGGCCGGTGTCCCCTCGACGAGCACGGCACCGGCGTCGAGCACGACCACGCGGTCGGCGAGGGTGTGAACGACCTTCAGCAGGTGCTCGATCAACACGATGTTCACGCTGGTGACGCGCCGGATCTCCTGGAGGAGCTCGCCGATGCGCTGCACCTCGACCGGGTTGAGCCCTGCCATCACCTCGTCGAGCAGCAACACCTTGGGCTCAAGGGCGAGCGCGCGGGCGAGCTCAAGCCGTTTGCGCTCGCCCAGGCCGAGCTCGCCGGCCCTCTTCCCGAGCCGGCCGCCCAGCCCCACCCGTTCCAGCAGTTCGGCGGCCCTGGTGTCGGCCGCCGCCCGGCGGTGGCCGTTGGCCAGGGCGGCGACGGCGACGTTGCGCAGGACCGTCTCGTCCAGGAACGGGCGCACGTGCTGGAACGTCCGGGAGATCCCGGCCTTGGCCCGTCTGTGCGACGGCTGCCGGGTGATGTCCTCACCGTCGAGCAGCACCGACCCCTTCGTCGGGCGGAGGGCGCCCGCGAGGACGTTGAACAGCGTCGTCTTCCCCGCGCCGTTGGGGCCGACGATCGCGAGCAGTTCGCCCCGGCGGACCTCAAGGTCGACGTTGTCGACGGCGCGGAGGCCGCCGAAGGCGACGTGCACACCGACGGCGCGCAGCACCACATCAGCTTCCGTCATGACGCTCCTTCCGGCGCCCGATCCATTGCAGGGCCGACGCGCCGATACCGGCCAGGCCGTTGCGGAAGTAGCGGCCGGCGAGGATCACGGCGACGCCGAACAGCAGCACGTTCATCGCCGGCGAATCGCTCACCGACATCTTCAGCCACTCCGTCATGGTGGTCATCGCGCCCGAACCGGCGAGCGGGCCGAGCGCGACCATGGGGCCGCCGATGACGGCGCGGATCGCGATGTCGATCGACACGGTCGGGGAGAACGCGAGCTCGGGGTCGATGAACTGCATGTACTGCACGTACAACGTTCCACCGGCGGCGGTCACGGCGGCGCTGAGCGCCATCACCGCGACGAGTACGCGCCGGACGTCGACCCCGCTCGCGGCGGCGGCGTCCTCATCGCCGCGTACCGCCGAGAGCCGCCAGCCGAAGCGGGTGCGCTTGACGACCATGAAGATCACCGTGACGACGACGGCGTACAGCACGGCCAGGGCGTAGTAGGCGCGCGGGTCGGAGAACTGGAGATCGGCGAACGTCGGCTCGGCCTTGTACGGTACGAGGATCCCGTTGGAGCGCCCGAGCGGGGTCACGTTCGAGACGATCACGCGCAGCATCTCGGCCCACGCGAGGGTGACGAGGGCGAAGTACGACCCGCGTACCCGGAACCGGACCGACAGCCAGGTCGTGCAGGCGCCGAACACCGCGGCGAGCACCACGCCCGCGACCATGCCCAGCCACGGCGACACGCCGTGGCCGGCGAACAGGAACGCGGTCGTGTACGCCCCGATCCCGAAGAACGCGGCGTGGCCCAGGGAGAAGAGGCCCCCGAGACCGCCCGCCATCGCCCACGCACCGGAGATGGCGCCGAACATCAGCGCGACCGTGGCCAGCCCAAGGAGGTGGTTGCTCCCGGCGGCCGCGATCCACACGATCACGAGCGCGAGCAGCGCCCCGGCGACGAGTTTCACGGTCCGGTTGAGGCCGGACCTCCCCGGCCGCGCCTGCACCGGTACGGTGCCCGGTTTCCCGGTGGACGTGTCCGGTTTCCCGGTGGATGAGGACGTCACCGCTTGAACACCCCTTCGGGCCGCAGGAGCAGGACCAGCACGAAGAGAGCGAAGACGACGAGCGTCTTCAGGGTGCCCTCCAGAAGCAGGGCGCCCGCGCCTTCGGCGAGCCCGACGATGATCCCCGCCGCGAAGGCGCCGCGGATGCTGCCGAGCCCGCCGAGCACCGCGGCGACGAAACTCATCAGCATCAACGACAGACCGGCGTTCGGCGTGACGGGGAGCAGGGAGGCGGACACGCCTCCGGCGAAGAACGCCGAGGCGGCGCCGAGCGCCATGGCCGCCGCGTACACGGTGGCCACGTTGAGCCCCATGAGCTGGGCGGCGGTGCGGTTCTGCGACACGGCGCGGATGCTGCGGCCGAGGTCGGTCTTCCGCAGGACGTTGTGCAGGGCGAGGGTGAAGGCGACGGCGGCCAGCATGGCGATGAGCCGGGTCACCGAGAACTGGGCCGGGCCGACGGAGAACGTCGCGTCCCCGTACGACGGTTTCACGGAGCGGGGGTTGGAGCTGAACACGAACTCCGCGACGGCCACGAAGATGAGCGAGATCCCGACCGTCACCAGAAGCGGCCCCTCCTGGCCGGTGCCCATCACCTTGTTCACAAGGACGTATTGGATGAACCATCCGAGGCCCAGACCGACGACGGCGGCCACCAGGGACAGAAGGAACGGGTCGAGCGACGTCCATTGGTGCAGATACCAGACGACGTACATGCCCAGCATGATCATGGCGCCGTGAGCGAAGTTGACGACTCCGACCACGCCGAACACCAGGGCGAGACCGACGGCGGCCACGCCATAGACGCTCCCGGTCAGGATGCCGCCGCCCAGCGACTGAGTGACGAGCTGCCAGTCCACGTTGTACGAGACTCCATTTCGATGCGGGGGTGGCGCGGGCCCGGAAGGCTTCCGGGCCCGCGCACCGGGCCGGCCCGCCTAGCGAGAGGGATCTCTCGGTTTGGCCGTGGCGAACTTCTCCGGCAGGATCGTCTGGCGGACGCCGTCCTGCCACTGATACATCAGGGGCATGATCTCCTTGTTCTGGCCTTCCTCACTGAAGGTGATCTGGTCCTGAGCCAGGAGATACGGTTTGAACGTTCCAGTGGCCAGCTGCTTCTGGATCTCGGGACCGCCGGTCGCCCCGGCCTTCTCGATCGCCTCGACGAGCACCCGCGCCGACGTGTAGCTCAGGGCCGCGGCGTCGGAGGGGTCGGCGTTGAAGCGCTTACGGTAGGCGTTCTCGAAGGACGTGTACTCGGACGCCCCCCGGTTGACGGGGTAGCTCGTGTCGAACACGTTGTTCAGCAGGTCGCCCGCCTGCTTGGCGAAACGGTTCGTGTACCACGCCGCGCTGTCGACCCCGACGACCGCCTTGAACTTCGCCCCCTGCTCCTTGAGTGCCTTGAGCAGCAGCAGGCTGTCGGGCGCGTAACCGCTGGACATGATCATGTCGGCCTCGGTCGCGATCGCCCGCGCCACCTCGGTGCTGAGGTTGGTCGTCGCCGTCGGATAGGCGATCACGGCCTTTACCTCAAGGTCGTAGTTCTTCGCGTTTTTGACCCATTCCTCGGCCAAGGCGCTTCCGAAGGACGACTCCTCGTGGAGGTAGACCACCGATCGCCCCAGCTTCGGCAGCCGCTTGCGCAGCTCTTCGAGCTGTTCGGTCGCGGCGACCCCCACCTTTTCCGGGCTGAACATGACCCGGTAGGTGTACTTGAAGCCGCGGCCCAGGATCTCCTTGGCCTGCGACTGGTCGACGATGTGCGGGATCTGAGCCCGCTCGGCGACCTGCGTCGTGGCCAGGGTGTTGGAGCTGAGCCACGCGCCGATCAGGCCGACGACGCCCTGGTCGATCAGCGCCTTCGTGTTGTTGGCCGCCTGCTCGGGTGCGCCCTTGCTGTCCAGGGCGGTGAACTTCACCTTGGCGCCGCCGAGCGAGGCGATCCCGCCGGCGGCGTTCACGTCGTCAATCGCGATCTGGATCGCGTTGACCATCTCCTGCCCGTCCGTGCCGAGCGGCCCGGTCATCGGGTACGTTCCGCCCAGATGCACTTCCTTGACGGCCTCGCCGCCGCCCCCGGCCCCTGTGGTGGTGCCGCACGCGGCAACCAGCAGGCCGAGAGCCACCGCCGGGGCCAGCCAAGCAAGGCCGCGCCGGCGGGCCTGCTTTCCGGTCATTCGAAATCTCCTTGACTAGGACGAGCCCCGGGGGTCGGTTCCGCTGGGTTGACCGGCGTGTTCCTCGGCTCGTGGTCCCTTCGGTCCGCTGCTGGGTCAGTCTTCCGGCGCCCAGGGGCGCTCGCCCTCGATGGAGGCCGGTGAGAAGTGGGCGTGGACGCACTTCCAGCCGTCGTCCTCCTTCGTGAACGCCATCGTCGAGCGCATGACCGGGTGACCCGCGATGGGGGGACCCGCCGTCTCGGCGATCTGCTCGTAGAGGCGGTTGACACCCTCGTCCGTGGCGATGGCCATGTCGCCCCGGATCATGATCCGCAGGCGGCCGAACGTCGCCTCCTTCGCGCACCGGTAACGCGGCCCGTAGTAGCGCCAGATTCCCAGCCAGTCCTTCAGGCCCTGGTAGTTGAATCCGTTGGAGTTGAAGAAGACGTATTCGGGGTTGTCGCGCCACAGCGGGATGAGCGACGGGATGTCGAGATGGTTGTTGGCCCGCCAGTAGTCCTCGACCGCTTCGAGAAGCGCTTTCCGATCCTCCGGCGACCCACCGTCGAAGGTGATCACAGGTTCTGTGTTCTGCCCGGTCATGTGTCTTCCTTTCTGCCGGGTTCGAGCCTGTACGGCTCCGTTCAGAGGTAATGACTGCGTTCGGACGCGACGGCGTCGAGTTCGATCAGCCGGGCGCGGGCGTCACTGGAGCTGTCGCTCGCGGCGGCGTCGATGAGCAGGGTCGACAGCACGGAGGCGGTCGTGTGGGATCCGAAGGTCGCGCCCCACCCGATGGAGGCGAACATCACCTCGTCCGCCTCCTCGCACAGGGGCGCGGTCGGGCTGTCAATCACCTGGAGGATCCAGTAGCCACGCGACCGCGCGAAGCGCAGGATCTCGGCGAGTTCCGCCGGATACCGGGGCATCGCGAACGCCACCATCACCGGTGACTCCCTCCGCGCTCCGAGCGCCACCTCGTCGAACGCGACCGATCCGCCCTGCGTCACGATGCGGACGTTGTCGCGGAGGCGAGCCAGCCGATAGCCGAGGTTCATGGCCAGCGCCGCCGAGATCCGCAGGCCGACGACGACCACGGAGCTCGCGCTCATCATCTTCCGCGCCGCCCGCTCAAGGGGCCGCAGGTCCGCCAGCCGCTCACGCGCGGCCGTGAGCAGGGCGATCTCGTCGTCGATCGCCCGCTGGTAGCGATTCGCGCTCGGCTCGTACTGCCGGGGCGCCGACCGGACCAGCGCGCGCATCTCGCCGACCATCTCCGCGTACCCGCGGTATCCGAGTTCCTGGGCGAGACGCGTGACCGACGGCTGGCTCACCCCGACGTCGCGCGCCACCTCCGCGGCGGACATGAACACGAACCGGTCGGGGTGGTCGACGATGAAGCGCGCGACCTGCCGCTGGGCGGGGGTCAGGCGCGCGCTACGGAGCCGATCCTCAAGCGCGCCCTCCGGCGCCGAGTCCGGCTGACCAGCCTTTTCGCGTCCCATGAGCAGAACTTTGCATGGAACGAGTCAGTACGTCAATACCTTGAATGAATCGATTCCATCGAGTATCGGGCCGCCCGTATGAGGCGTTTAGGGGCACACCTAAGCGGCGGACGCGCCGGCCGCCGCACCGCTCGGCGGCGGCTGGACCTTCCTCGGCCTGACACCGTTCGGCGTTTACGACTTCACCGATCTCGAAAACCGTGGCCACCCGGCGTCCAGCAGGGCGAGCAGGTTTTCGCCCCGGCCGGTCAGGCGGTAGACGACGTTCCGGCCCGTCCGGCCGGCCGTCGCCGCCCTGTTCTTCACGCGGCTCCCGGCCGCGCCCCGGCTTCCGGGCCGTCGGCCTGCTCGTGCCGAGCGCGCCAAGGAAGCCATCGCTCTCTCGGGTCATGCCGTTCCGGGGCGCCGACGGGGAATCCGGTGGAGCGTCCCCTGTCGCCGGGGGTCGAGACGTCCACGTCAATCGGAGCGACTCTGCGGCGGCCCCCCGGGCGGCCTCTGCTCAAGGGCCGGCGCGTCCCCCACGGACTCCGCCGCGGCCCCGGCGAGGCCGGACACCTGCGCGAAACCACCGCCTTCCCGCGAAGGCACGGGGCACCCGAAGGAAAAGGGCCATCGCCATAAATAGCTCCAGATATTCGCCCATTAATCAGGAAAACCTCCGGCCACGCCTCCTCAAGCACAAGAACCTTTTCGTTTCACATACCCCGAAGAGCGAATTATTTTATCCATTGAAGGAGAGGTGAGTTGCGAGAGGCCGAGGCGGAGCGAATGAACCGGCCAAACCCCCTCACCCCGCTCAAACGAAGGGATCTTTGTGAGAAAATATGTGGCATTGACCATATCGGGCATACTTCTAACCCTTGCACCGCCGGTCGGTCTCCACTGGGCGCAGGCCACAAGCGGTGAGGCCGTCAAGGCCCTTCGCACATCCGAAGACCCTGATCCCGACAAATACATCGTAACGCTGAAAAGCGGCGCTCAGATACCGCCCTACGTATCACCAATTCACGTCTACCAAACCGCCGTCAACGGCTTCTCCGCCGCACTGACCCCGGAGCAGCTCGACCGGCTACGCGACAACCCCGGTGTCGTAGCGGTTGAGAAGGATCAGGTCATTCAGCTTCCTCCCCCTCTGAGGATCGGGACCGACCACACTCGATACCAGCAGTTCAGCCCGCCGTGGAACCTCGACCGAATCGACCAGAGAATCGGCCTGAACAATCGGTATACGTTCAACCACACAGGCCATTCGGTTCACGCCTACGTGATCGACACGGGGATTCAGACCGGTCAGGACGAGTTCGGCGGTCGCGCCAGCAATGTGTTCGACTCCTTCAACGGGAACGGCGTCGACTGCCAGGGACACGGCACCCATGTGGCCGGGACGATAGGCAGCGACTCCTGGGGCGTGGCGAAACAGGTGCAGTTGCGCGGGGTCAAGGTGTTTCCCCAGTGCGGCGGCTCCACCATGAGCTCAGCGATCATCGCCGGCGTGGACTGGGTGGCCGCCCACGCCGTTCACCCGGCCGTGGCCAACCTCTCGCTGGGGGGTCCTCGGTCCGTAGCACTTAACACCGCAGTGACAAACCTGGCCGACTCCGGCGTTTTCGTCTCGGTTTCCGCCGACAACCTCAACAGCGACGCATGCAACCGGTCACCGGCGAGCGCCTCCAACGTGATGACGGTCGCCGCCTCGGATATCAACGATAAAAGGGCCGGTTTCAGCAACTTCGGCCCCTGCGTCGACCTCTACGCGCCAGGGGTGCAGATCCCTTCCGTCGCGCTCTCCGGCATCAACCCAAGCCTCCTGACCGGCACGTCCCAAGCGGCCCCCGCGGTGGCCGGTGTGGCCGCCCTCTACAAGGACGCGTACGGGGACATGTCATCCGCCTATCTCCAAAAATGGATCCTCATGGAGGCCACGCAGGACGCGATCAAGGAAAACCCGCCTGAAACACCGAACCTCCTGCTGTTCAAGTGATGAACCGATCAGCGTGATCAACGGCCGACACCGCCGGCTTTCCACCTAGTCGGCGCATCGGTCAACGCTCCTGTCCGATTTCACCGTGCTCGGCGCCTGCACCATCGCGCAGGCGCCGTTCGGCCGGTTACGTCGGCTTCCCAGGGCGTTTCCAGGAGATAATCCTCTTTACCCTGGGCAGGAAGGCTCCTGTCATCCTCTCAAAGAGGGGAACGTCAATGGCCGCACGCCGAACAACCCATGCCGTCCTCGGCTCATTGGCGGCGCTGACGTTCCTCGCCGGCCTCTACGGCGCCATTCGGAGCGCCGGTGACGGCTCTTCGGCCTCCACTCCGCAGAACCCGGTCTCCACCTCGGACGATTCGGCCGACGGTGACCGCCCGAAATCATGGGAAACCTCCGGCGGAAAGACAACCGGCACCCATCCCGTGGGGTCCGGAACCGTCCCGTTCACCCCTCCGGACAGGGAAGGGCCGAAATCTCCCGGAGGGGGCACGGAAAACATCCCGTCGCGGGAATCCGGCGCCGCCCGGATCTCCGGTCCGACCGTGGACAACGTGTATCCGGTGGAACGGGACGGCGACGGCAATTTCAGCGCCGTGGGGGGATGCGCCGTACTGGCCAACACCGCGGCCGATGTCCCGTTACGGATTCGATCGCTCGGTGTGCAAGGCGCTGCACAGGTGCATATTTCCGACGATCCATGTCAAATAACGGCATCCGATGCGAGTTGGAACATTGGCCTCAACCTGACGGACCCCGTGAACGCCTGCTCACCCGGGACCGTCCTGGAGCCCGCGTCGCGGTCGTCGCGGCACGGGTGCAGCGTCCGGTTCACCAGACCCACCGGCCTCGGCTCCGGGACGGCGACCCTCTCCGTCGAGGTCACGGCGGAGTGCGCCTCCCGCGCCCTTCGCCCCTGCTCCCGGCTCGACGGGCGATACGCGCCCTCGCCCCGGCATCCCGTCGGCGTGGTCGTCACCACCACCCGGACGATCACTTTCGCCGCCGACCCCTCGGCTCCTCAGAGCCCCGGCACCTCCGGCACCCCTGACGTGCCGGAAGCCTCCAACACCCAGGAGACCTCGAAGAGCCCGGACACCCCCGAAGAGCCGGAACCGCCCGCCGAGTCCACGGACGCCTCCGGCCCACCGGAATCACCGGCCGATCCCCTACCCGGCGCCACACCTCCCGAAGAGGTCCCCAATTCCCCATAGATCGAAGGAGGGACATGCCGCCGGACCCCGCGGCCGAGCCGGCGCCCCCGCCGTGGGGCGGTCAGATCGGGGAACGTCTGTGGGCGGTGGCCAACGTCGTCGCGCCGACCACGGTGGCGACCACGCTGTTGTTCTACTTCGGCTACGTGGCGACGTCGGCGCGTTTCCGTTATTTCGGTGTCTATCTCGACATGGTCGACCTATCCCTGCAGGAGACACTGCTCTACGGCGTGGAGGCCGTGTATCCACCCCTCATCATCGTCGCGATCGTCGGCCTCCTGGCCGTCTCCGTCCACCTCGCCGTCCGATGGGCGATGTCGTCGCCGGACCGCGACGCCGCCACCGGATGGGCGGGCGCCTTCGCGGTCCTCGCCGGACTGCCGGCCTTCGCCCGGGGCGTCGTCGGCCTCCTGACACCGCAGGTGGCGCGCACCGAGGCGATCGCGACGACACCGGTGTCCCTCGGGTGCGGCGCCGCCGGGATCGCCTACGGTCTGTGGCTGTTGCGCGTCGTCGGCATCCGCTGGGACCGGCGGCGCTCCCGCCTTGGGGGCACGACCGCCGATCCCCCCGAAAAGCCGCCCGAGGAACCTGCCGAGGAACCGCTCGAAGAGCCACCCGGGGAAACCTCCGGGAAGCCGGCCGAAGGAGCGTCCGAAGAGCCCGTGCCCCCTCCGCCCGGCGGCGACCTGGCCGCATGGCTGGAGTCCCCCGCCTTCAGACGGATCAGCAGGTACGCCCTGGCCTGGGTCGCCGTCGTCGTCGTGGCCGGTTCGTTCTGGACGGTCAACAGCTTCGCCGCCGCCTACGGCCGTGGCCGCGCCCTGGACGACGCCGAGTCGCTCCGGCGGCGTCCGGAGGTCGTGCTGTACACCACGGTCCCCCTGCGCGACCTCCCCACCGGGGTCAGGGGGACGAGGATCGCCGCCGCCAAGGGCGAAAAGGGCTTCCACCGCTTCCGCTACCGAGGCCTGCGTCTCCTCGTCGAGTCGAACGCCCGGTTGTTCCTCGTCCCCGCGCGCTGGGTCGCCGGAAGCAGCCACACCCTCGTCGTCCCCTACGACGGCACCGTCCGCGTCCACCTCATCGCGCACTAAGACGCCGATCTCGCCCGCCGGCCGAGTAGAAGTAAGGCGTTGACCCCGGTGGACACCTGAGAGCGGGAGGTGCGGCGGCGATGCCCCGTTACCCGAACAGAGATCGCGTCGCGCTGCTGGCCGCGCTGGTGGCCCCACCGGCCGTTGCCGCGGTGCTCCTGCCGTTCCGCGACACCCTCCCGAACACCAGCGTGGCCCTCATCCTGGTCGTGCTCGTGGTCGCGGTCGCCGCCAACGGACACCGTCTGGCCGGCGCGCTCGCGGCGATCTCGGCCGCGGTGTGGTTCAACTTCTTCTTCACCCAGCCCTACCAGCGCTTCGCCGTCGCCGGCTCCGCGGACGTCCAGACGGTGGTCCTGCTGCTCATCGTGGGCCTCGCGGTCTCGCAGCTGGCCGCCCGCGCCCGGCGGCTGGAAGTGGTCGCCGTCACCGACGCCGGCTACCTGGCCCGCATCCACGAGACCGCCGAGCTGGCCCAGGCGGCCAGAGCCCCCGACGCAGTGGTCGACCACGTCACGGCCCAGCTCATCACGCTGCTGCGCCTGCGCGGCTGCCGTTTCGAGTACGGCACCCTGATCGGCCACCCGCCCCGCCTCGAACAGGACGGCAGCGTGGTCTGGGGCCACCGGCACTGGGACGTCGACCGGCTGGGCCTGCCCGACCGGGAGGTCGAGCTGCGCACCTTCGGCAACGGCCGCTTCTACGGCCGGTTCATGCTCGACCCCACCCCCGGGGCCGTCCCGCCCCTGCAGGCCCGCCTCGTCGCGGTGACCCTGGCCGACCAGGCGGGCGCCGCCCTCGACACCGTCGGAGGCCGCTGAGCCGACGGCGCCTGAAATCATGATCCGCGTGGCCACGACTCTCGCCTTTCACGCCCACCCCGACGACGAAACGCTTCTGACCGGCGGGACGCCGGCCAAGCCGGCGTCCGAGGGCCACCGTACGATCATCGCGGTGGCCTGCGACGGGCTCATGGGTGAGGCCACAGGTCCGGGCGGACAGGCCAGGCTGAACGAGCTGAGGGCCGCCGCGGGACCGTGAGTCCCGCCCACTCCCGCCGGCGCGTCAGCGGGGGAGGTCGACGGGGATGCGCAGGCGGCAGATCACGGCGTCGGTGTGGCGGCGGATCGCGTGGTCCAGGACCCAGCCCCGCTGGTTCTGCAGCAGCCGCTGCCAGGGCCTGGGCAGATGCATCTCGGGGATGAGGACGACGACGCGGTCGTACCCGCCCTCGGCGCGGACCGAGCGCAGGTAGTCCACGATCGGCCGGGTCAGGGAGTGGGTACGGCTCCGCAGCACGACGAGGGGGACGTCGGGCCGCCAGGTGTTCCACGCCCGGCGCACCTCGTCGGCGGAGCCGGTCTCCGGGTCCTCGGCGTGGACGACGGTGAGCGCGCGCACCTCGTCACCGAGGGAGAGCGCCGCGCTGATCGCCTCCTCGGTGAGAAGGTTGACGGCACCGACCGGAACGACCACCAGCGAACGGCACGGTTCGGGGTGGGCGGGCACCTCCCCCAGGTGCAGCGCGGCACCGATGCGCCGGTAGGTGCGGTTCACCGCCTCGAACAGCGTGACCAGGACGGCGACGGCGAGGAACACCAGCCAGCCGCCCTCGTGGAACTTCGCCACCAGCTGGACGACGAGGGCCACGGCCGTGAACAGCGCGCCCACGCCGTTGAGAACGGCGTGCCCGTGCCAGCCGGGGCCGCGTTCGAGATACCAGTGCCGGACCATGCCGACCTGGGAGAGGGTGAAGCCGATGAACACCCCGATGGCGAAGACCGGAACCAGCCTCTGGGTGTCCCCCCTGGCCACGAGGAGCAGAACGAGGGCGACGAGGGCGAGCACCGTGACGCCGTAGCGGTAGACCTGCCGGTCGGCGCGCAACCCGAACACGTGCGGCATGTTGTCGTCGCGGGCCAGGAGCGAGGTCAGGACGGGCATTCCGCCGAAGGAGGTGTTGGCGGCCAGCGCCAGCAGCAGCATGGTGGCGAACTGCACGACGTAGAAGGCGGCGTTGTGGCCGAGCGCCGCGTCGGCGAGCTGGGCGAGGACGGTCTTGGTGGCGCTGGGGGCGACCTGGAACTTGCCGATCAGCACGGACAGGCCGATCAGCATCGCCCCGAGGAGGAGACCCAGGGCGACCTCGGTGCGCTGGGCCCGCTTGACCGACGGGGCGCGGAAGGTCGGGACGGCGTTCGCGATGGCCTCCACGCCGGTCAGGGCCGCACAGCCCGAGGCGAAGGCGCGCAGCAGCAACAGTGTCCCGACGGTGGCCGTGGCGGAGCCCGACGGGTGGGCGGGCTCGATGGCCGGGTGGGTCCGCAGCAGACCGGCCACCACGATGGCCCCGATGGCCGTGACGAAGACAAGGGTCGGCAGGATCATCACCTTCGCCGACTCCGCGACGCCGTACAGGTTGACGGCCGTGATCAGCGCCAGGACGGCCACGCACAGCAGGACCCGCTCGCTGTGAAGGGAGGGAAAGGCGGAGGTGAGGGCGGCGACACCGGCGGAGACCGACACCGCGACGTTGAGCACGTAGTCGATGATCAGTGAGGCGGCGGCGACCAGGCTGAACCTCCGTCCGAGGTGCCGCCCGGCGACCGCGTAGGCGCCGCCGCCGTTCGGGAACGCGGCGATCACCTGCCGGTAGGAGGACGTCAGCGCGGCCAGCAGCACCACGATGGCCAGCGTGACCGGCAGCGTGAACCCCAGCCCGTGGCTGCCGGCCGCCGCCAGCACCACCACGATGGCCTCGGGGCCGTACGCCACGGAGGCCAGCGCGTCCAGCGACAGCGCGGCCACCCCCTGCGGCACGGTGAGCCGATCCCGCTCACGGCGCCCGGCTCTGTCGCCACTCGGACGCCCCTCCGCACCGGAGGCATCCTTGGCGCCCGCAGCCACTGACTCTCCCCGCTCCCCGTCATCCGCCCCGCACCGCGATCGGCGCGGCCCAGCAAGGTGATTCCCCGAAGTCCCTGATCAGAGGGCAAACGAAATATGTTGAGGCCCCCATGCGGCGGAAAACCGCGACCAGCACACCGCCACGCCCTTCTCCCCCGTTCGTTTCCCTCACCGCTCTCTCACCGCCGAGCACCCTTTCCACGGGTCCCCTGCCGGCGTGGAGGCGAAAAGGGTGTCCCCGCCGGGACCGGGGAAGACCGGCGGGGACACCCGGGGGCGACCGGCACGGTTCACCCGCCCCCTTCCGCGGTCCCAGGGGTGGGGTGCGGTCGCCCGGGGTCCGGCGGAGGCCCCTGGGGAAGGTGGAGGCCGTCCCGCCGGAGGTCGGAGGCGCGGCGGGGGTTACGCGGCGTTTCCTTCCGGTCGGTAGGGCGGCTCCCGGCGGCCCGTACGGCGCGGCGGCGGGAGCCGGGCCGCCGGGGCCGGCCGGAGACGCCCGGATCGCCGGGGGCGGTGGGTGTGGTGGCCCGGAGGAGAAGAGTGGTCTCGGCTTCGCCCATGCGTTCTGCCAGGTCTTCGGCGGTGGCGGCCTCCACCATGACCGGCTCGGGGGCCGGCCGGGCGGCCATGGCGTAGAACCGGCGGGTGCCCACGCCGTACAGGACGACCCACCCGGAACGGGAACGTTCCAGGTGCGCGGCCTCGGAGCGGGCCGGGCCGTCCCACACCCGCCGACGCGCCGGGGAGTACGGCCGCCCGGCCCGATTGTCCTCCGATTGGCCGGCGACGCTGTACGGCTGGCCGAAGACGCCCCCAGTTTGGGAGCCGCTGCGGCGTACAAGGCACAGGCGTTCGCTCTGGCGGCGCAAGGTGATGCGGATGGTGCCCGAGATGCGCTGCGGCGGACCGGCGACGTTTTCGAGCGGCTGCCGACCGACGTCACCGATGACCCTCACCTCATGTGGGGCTTTCCGGAAACCGACCTTGTGTTCGGCGCAGCGTACGTTGCGTCCCTTATCGGAGACAAGCAGGAAGCACAGCAGGCGGTGGATCGCGCACTCACTCTTTACCCACGTGAACGCGTTTACGGCATCGCCAACCTGAAGCTCCTCGAAACCATGAACGCCGTCCGGCACCGGGACGACATCTCAGGTGCCCTCGACTACGCCGTCTCGACCGGTCGGCATGTTCCTGCCACTGCGGCGCGTCGCCGGATTACCGGCCAGATCGTCAGAGCCCTGCCCGAGGAGGCCCGTGCTCTGCCCGTTGCCCGCGACCTTCGCTTTTTAACCGCCGACCTACGGTCAGGCTGAGCAAGGCTCACTGCGCGCCGCGGAACCTCTCCCAGCAAGGCTGTACTCAACGTCGGTACCGTAACCCGGTGGTGCGGCTCCCCTAGTAGTACTTCGTTAGGTTGTTTTGATCTTTGGGTGTTGGGTTCGGCATGATGCCCTTGTGGACTTGGAGGAGATCGAGCATCTGCGTGGCGAGCTGGCGGCGTTCGTGGCTGAGGTGTTCGCGTCGGTGCCGCGCCGGGATCAGCGGGCGAAGGGCGACTGCTACCTGCGGGGGTTGATGCTGGATGGCCGACGCAAGTCGATTCAGCCGATGGCCGAGCGCCTGCCGGACGGCGACATGCAGGCCTTGCAGCAGTTCGTGAACCAGTCGCCGTGGGATCACACCGCGGTGTTGCGCGCGGTGGCGCTCAAGACGGCCCCGATGGTTGATCCGCAGGTGTGGGTGATCGATGATGTGTCCTTTCCCAAGGACGGGAACATGTCGGTGGGGGTGGCCCGCCAGTGGTGCGGGACGCTGGGCAAACAGTCCAACTGCCAGGTCGCGGTGAGCCTGCACGCCGTGTCCGACACCGCGTCGGTGCCGATCTCCTGGCGGCTGTTCCTGCCCGGGGAGTGGGACCAGGACGCCGGGCGCCGGGCCAGGGCGGGTGTGCCGCGGGAGGTGGGGCATCGGGAGAAGTGGCGGCTGGCGTTGGATCTGATCGACGAGGCGATCGGATGGGGCCTTGTCCCGCGGGTGATCGTCGCCGACGCCGGCTACGGCCAGACACCGCGTTTCGCCGTGGCCTGGCCGAGCGTGGCCTGGACTTCGTCGTCGCGGTCCGCTCCGATGAGTCCGCGCACCCGCACGATGCCGTGCCCACCACACCCGTGTGGAGCGGGAACGGCCGCAAGCCCGCCGCCCGCTACCGCACCAAGGCCTCCTCGCTGAAGGACCTGGCCGCCGCGGCGGGGCGCGCAAGCTACCGGCGGGTGACCTGGCGAACGGGCTCCAAAGGCCCGATGCGCTCCCGGTTTCGGGTCCAGAGCGTGCGCCCGGCCGGGGTCACGACCCGCAGGCACGCCAGGTCGCAGGCCGCGGGGGCGGCCGGCTGGGACGGGGTCCTGCCCGCGATGACGTTGCTGACCGAGTGGCCGACCGGTGCTCAGGCGCCCGCCGAGTACTGGCTGAGCAGCCTGCCGGCCGACACCACGCTGCGACACCTGGTCCGCCTGGCGAAAATGCGCTGGCGTATCGAGCACGACTACCGGGAGATGAAGCACGGTCTGGGCCTGGACCACTTCGAGGGCCGTACCTGGCGCGGCTGGCACCATCACGTCACCCTGGTCACCGCCGCTCACGCCTTCCTCACGCTCCGGCGCCTGGACCCAAAAGCCCCGGCGCCGGCCTGACCTTCTACCAAGTCCTGGCCACGCTTCAGGACCTCATCCGCGCATGGACCGGCGCATGCCCCACCTGCCACCGCGACATACCCGCCGCAGCACGGCCAGAACACCACCCACCCGAACCAACCTAACGAAGTACTACTAGGTTAAACAACTAAAGGAACTCGCCGCCCCCACCGCACAAAAGCCCAGGTGAACAAGGGGTCGGCCCCGCGCGGGGGATGGCCCACAGTGCTGACGCTCTGCGGGAAGACCGCCCGTACAGCCGACTCGTCGCCATCGGTCGGCTCACTCCTCATCGCCTGCGCCAGGCATACGCCCTGGCCATGATGGGAGGTCACGACAAGGCCCTTGACGCGCTCCGGGCCTCCCTCGAACTCACGGCGGCGCGCCTCCCCGCCATCCCCGGCTCCGGGGAGCCGAGCGGCCACCGGATGGCCGTCGCCGAACTGCGTCGGCTCGCACGGCATAGAACCTCCGCGCGACCGCCCCCATGCCGAGACATGGGTTGCCCTGGATGCCTCCCAGACTGCGGCGACGGACTCTCCTCGCGCATCGTGAGGACAACTCGTCCGGGTTCGCTCTTTCGGACAGTCGCAATACACCTTTTGAACGATGCGCACCAGAGAAGGCGTTACCTACTCTTAGTGAGAAATGATGAACTTTCCGTTTCCGCCTGTGCTCAAGCCGCTCAGCGGGGCCGTTCACGGCACCTTCGCGGCCCCTCTGGGGATCGCTGTCGCCAGGATCACGCCTGACCTCGTGGCATGGGGATCCTGATCAATGTGCTGTATGCGGTGGGGATTGTCGTCAAGGGGCGGTCGCCACACTTCGACGGCCCTGGCCATCCGCTGCTGGGACGTCGCGACCGGTGGCGGTGACACTCGGCCGGCAGGAACACAGGCGCCCTGACCGTCCCGCAGGTCGTTGACTCACGCGCCACCACCACCAGGAAGGGTCTCACCCACCCTTCATGATCCCCCGCTCTCTCTTCGTACCGCGCCGCCCTTCTTCCCCCATGCCTGAGGAGTCTCCATGCTTCCGCTCGCCATTGTGATCATCACCCTCGCCCTCGTGTTCTACACCGTCGGAGTCTGGGCGGAACGCCTGCAGAAGACACTGAGGTGGTGGCACGCCGGCGCTTTCATGCTCGGCCTGGCCTGCGACGCCACCGGCACCTTCCTGATGAGCATGATCGCCGACGACCGTGCGGCGACCGGGTCGTCCGTCTCGGGACTCAGCAGCATCATGATCGTGAGTGGTGGCGTCGCCCTCGTCCTGATGGCCGTCCATCTGCTCTGGGCCGTCATTGTGCTGGTCCGTGACCGGCCTGGCGAGAAGCGAAGCTTCCACCGATTCAGCCTCGTTGTCTGGGCGATCTGGCTGGTCCCCTACGTGACAGGCATGATCAGCGCGATGTGACACACCTTTCCAATCTCGGCCAGCCCGGCGACACACCGGTCAAGGGCGGCGACGGCTGCGGATGCCGGTGGATCACGGTCGATCGTACCTTCAGGTCGGATCCCGTCCGGATCGCCTGACAACATGCCCCGGCCCGCCTACTGGTCGATGGCGGCTGTGAGGGGGAATCGGCCGCTTCCGATCTTGGGGACACCGAATCGCCACCCATACCGATCGCGACGAGATCGCCTGGCGTGTGGGTCAACGGCCAAGCACGCCAGGCTCCTTCGGCTCCCTATCGGCTGATCTCGCGATCGGCACACCTCACCCTTGCCCGTTTCAGAGCTGGCATGCAATGCCTGCGGTACGGTTCAACGGACATGTGATGACGACGCCGGAAGCGCATCGATCCCGGAAGGTACATGCGGCACCCACGATTTGAGCAACTAAAGGAAAACGGGGCCTCCGCCGCACAAAGGCCCAGGTGAACAAGTGTCGGCCCCGCGCACGCGGGGATGGTCCGGCGGCGGCGAGCCGCTCGGACGGGGTCATCGGGTCGGCCCCGCGCACGCGGGGATGGTCCCCGCGTCGATGCGGCTTCCGAGAGCACTCATGTGTCGGCCCCGCGCACGCGGGGATGGTCCCGTAGTCAGGAGGTCCACGGCGTCACCAGCTGTGTCGGCCCCGCGCACGCGGGGATGGTCCTCATGGCGGCCGTTACTCGCGATGACCTTTTGCGTCGGCCCCGCGCACGCGGGGATGGTCCCCTGGCCGCGTGCGGTTACTACCGCGTGGAGCGGTCGGCCCCGCGCACGCGGGGATGGTCCCGTGGTCAGAAGGTCGACAGCATCACCAGCTGTGTCGGCCCCGCGCACGCGGGGATGGTCCGGCCCAGCGCAAGCTGGACGAGGTTGGACAGACGTCGGCCCCGCGCACGCGGGGATGGTCCCCATGCGTCTCCGGTGAAGGTTGCCTTGCCAAAGGTCGGCCCCGCGCACGCGGGGATGGTCCGTCCTGGGCCGCCGCCCAGCTCTCCGCGTCCGAGTCGGCCCCGCGCACGCGGGGATGGTCCCAGCTTCGAGGGCGGCACCGCAGGTCAGACGATGTCGGCCCCGCGCACGCGGGGATGGTCCGTGGGCGCCCCGTTCGTCTGCCGGCGACACCTCGTCGGCCCCGCGCACGCGGGGATGGTCCATCCCGCCTGCTCGGCCGCACGGCCGAGACCGAGTCGGCCCCGCGCACGCGGGGATGGTCCCTCGGCGACGAAGTCGAGGATGCCGGTCGAGGTGTCGGCCCCGCGCACGCGGGGATGGTCCCCTTGCATTCCTGCGTGTTGTCGGAGATGTAAAGTCGGCCCCGCGCACGCGGGGATGGTCCCCACACCATGTTCGACGGCCACTCGGTCCGCGTGTCGGCCCCGCGCACGCGGGGATGGTCCCGCCTGACGGCGCGCCCGCTTGACGGCACGGCTGTCGGCCCCGCGCACGCGGGGATGGTCCGGAGCCAGGACGCGGGTCACAGCGGGTACGCCGGTCGGCCCCGCGCACGCGGGGATGGTCCCGTCGGTGAGCGGCTGGCCCTGGTCGTTCTCGGGTCGGCCCCGCGCACGCGGGGATGGTCCTACGGGCCATGTCAGGGGGGCGCCGGCGGGGCCGTCGGCCCCGCGCACGCGGGGATGGTCCCCATAGGGACCGAGCTCCAGGCCATCCAGTCGAGTCGGCCCCGCGCACGCGGGGATGGTCCGAAGGGCTGTGGGCGCAGCTCCTTGGCGGCGAGGTCGGCCCCGCGCACGCGGGGATGGTCCGGAGAAACTGCCCTCACCGCCACGTTGACAGGTGTCGGCCCCGCGCACGCGGGGATGGTCCCTGCATCGCGCGGTACAGCTCGTGAAGCTCGGCGTCGGCCCCGCGCACGCGGGGATGGTCCGGACGCCCACCCGGCCGCCTCCTGTACGGCTACGTCGGCCCCGCGCACGCGGGGATGGTCCCGTCGGCCAGGCCCGCTCCTCGGCCGCCCGCTCGTCGGCCCCGCGCACGCGGGGATGGTCCGCTCCACGGCGATTGCGTTTCTTTTCGCCGGGTGTCGGCCCCGCGCACGCGGGGATGGTCCGGTGCCGATCGTGCCGGTGTCTGAGCGGGACGCGTCGGCCCCGCGCACGCGGGGATGGTCCCCTGTACGAGAACGCCGGCTACGCCCGCGCCGGGTCGGCCCCGCGCACGCGGGGATGGTCCGGCCGCGCCGTACAGGTGGGCCGCCGGGTCGAGGTCGGCCCCGCGCACGCGGGGATGGTCCGGCGTCGTGGACAGGTGCTGCGGTGATCTCGGAGTCGGCCCCGCGCACGCGGGGATGGTCCGACGTGGTGATCGGGCCGGGGCGGACGATCCCGGTCGGCCCCGCGCACGCGGGGATGGTCCGTCAGAGTCTGCGGCTACGTCTGGTGCCTATGAGTCGGCCCCGCGCACGCGGGGATGGTCCGCCGTCGAGGGTGACCTGGCCCGGTCGACGCTGGTCGGCCCCGCGCACGCGGGGATGGTCCCTGGCGGGCCGTGCCGACGCCCTTCGTGCGCGGGTCGGCCCCGCGCACGCGGGGATGGTCCGTGCCGCATCACCGCCGTGGGGTGCGGGCCGGAGTCGGCCCCGCGCACGCGGGGATGGTCCTGCAGATCACGGCGCCAGGTCCTCGGGGATCGGGTCGGCCCCGCGCACGCGGGGATGGTCCGTTTTCGCGCTCGGCGCGATGATCGCCCCCGGCGTCGGCCCCGCGCACGCGGGGATGGTCCGCGCATTGAGTTCGGACCGGCGTACGACCTGCTGTCGGCCCCGCGCACGCGGGGATGGTCCCTCGTGGCGCACTCATTTGACGTGGCCGGTGATGTCGGCCCCGCGCACGCGGGGATGGTCCCCGGTGCAGGTTGAGGCGGTCGTCGCCGGTGAGGTCGGCCCCGCGCACGCGGGGATGGTCCGAAATCGGGCGGCTGGAGCGGGAGGTGAGCAGCGTCGGCCCCGCGCACGCGGGGATGGTCCCCGCATGTCCGACCGCCGAAGAAGTGTCGAGGCGTCGGCCCCGCGCACGCGGGGATGGTCCTGTGATCAATTTGGGTCGTAATGGTCTGCGTGAGTCGGCCCCGCGCACGCGGGGATGGTCCTGTGATCAATTTGGGTCGTAATGGTCTGCGTGAGTCGGCCCCGCGCACGCGGGGATGGTCCTGTGATCAATTTGGGTCGTAATGGTCTGCGTGAGTCGGCCCCGCGCACGCGGGGATGGTCCATGGTTCGGGCCCTCCTCGTCCTCGTCGAGGAGGTCGGCCCCGCGCACGCGGGGATGGTCCCTGGCCGGTCGGGTTGAGCACGCACAGGCCGACGTCGGCCCCGCGCACGCGGGGATGGTCCGGCCCGGTTGACGGGGCTGTGCCCGTCGCCGGCGTCGGCCCCGCGCACGCGGGGATGGTCCTGATGAGCAGCGACGTCCCTCCTTACCGGCTCTGTCGGCCCCGCGCACGCGGGGATGGTCCGCGCTGGAGGCGGGCGCGATGACGATCAACGAGGTGTCGGCCCCGCGCACGCGGGGATGGTCCGCGCCGCCGTCGCCGTCGGCGCCCAGCGGCTCCGTCGGCCCCGCGCACGCGGGGATGGTCCTAGTACGAGCACGACCCGGGGAGGCCGCCCATGGTCGGCCCCGCGCACGCGGGGATGGTCCTGAGCAGCGACTTCGTGTCGAGTCCCATCATGGGTCGGCCCCGCGCACGCGGGGATGGTCCCCAGCCGTTGAAGGAATTCCAGCGTCGCCGCCGGTCGGCCCCGCGCACGCGGGGATGGTCCGACATCCTTAGTCGGTTCCTGGATCAGGCCGATGTCGGCCCCGCGCACGCGGGGATGGTTCTGCCCGGAGGAGGAGGACCAGGCGCCGGCGGAAGTCGGCCCCGCGCACGCGGGGATGGTCCTCGGATGTAATTTCCCGATCCGTCCCAATATCCGTCGGCCCCGCGCACGCGGGGATGGTCCGCCGGACGGTTTCGCCGACGTGCCGCACGGTTTGTCGGCCCCGCGCACGCGGGGATGGTCCCGGTCACCCGGGCACCTCGGGAAGTGTCGGCCTGTCGGCCCCGCGCACGCGGGGATGGTCCAGCCCTTCAGGTGCCCGGGGGGACGACCGGCGAGTCGGCCCCGCGCACGCGGGGATGGTCCCAGATGGCGGCGAGTTTGAGCAGGGCGAGGAGCGTCGGCCCCGCGCACGCGGGGATGGTCCCCGCGGCGGGCACGAGGTGCCCTGGCCGTGCGAGTCGGCCCCGCGCACGCGGGGATGGTCCGACGGTCGGCTGAGCGCGGCGGAGGACGCTGTGGTCGGCCCCGCGCACGCGGGGATGGTCCGCGCGCTGCTGGAGGTGGCCCGCGCCGCGCAGGGTCGGCCCCGCGCACGCGGGGATGGTCCTCCGGGCCGCGAAAGAGGCTGAGCTCGCCGCTCGTCGGCCCCGCGCACGCGGGGATGGTCCTCAAGGTCCGCGACGCGCTGCTGCGCACCGCCAGTCGGCCCCGCGCACGCGGGGATGGTCCAGTGATCGAGCTGGCGCCGATGGGGACGACGACGTCGGCCCCGCGCACGCGGGGATGGTCCGGACGAGCACGACCGCCGCCAGCCCATCGGCCGGTCGGCCCCGCGCACGCGGGGATGGTCCGGCGGAACGCCAGCGCCGCAAGCGGCAGCAGATGTCGGCCCCGCGCACGCGGGGATGGTCCTAGTGAAGATATGCGGGAGGGTAAGGAGGAGAAGTCGGCCCCGCGCACGCGGGGATGGTCCTAGTCGGCGGCGGCGTCCGGCGCCGTGAGGTCCGTCGGCCCCGCGCACGCGGGGATGGTCCCCCCACTTCTTCGGATGCACCGTCTTGCACCATGTCGGCCCCGCGCACGTGGGGATGTTCCTCTCGTACGTGTGTGCGAGCAGTTCAGGGCCCAGTCGGCCCCGCGCACGCGGGGATGGTCCGCGCGGCACCACAGACCTCGATCCCGTGGGCCGGTCGGCCCCGCGCACGCGGGGATGGTCCGCCGAGCTTGATCTCTGGCAGGCCGAGTCGCGCAGTCGGCCCCGCGCACGCGGGGATGGTCCGCCCCGAGGAGGCGTCACGTGCCGTCCGGCCTCGTCGGCCCCGCGCACGCGGGGATGGTCCTTTCACCTCCTACGCGGTGCGATAGTGCGACACGTCGGCCCCGCGCACGCGGGGATGGTCCAGGACGCCCGATCGAGGGCGTCCTCAACATGACGTCGGCCCCGCGCACGCGGGGATGGTCCTCCCGTGATGGAACAGCCAGTCGCCGTTGGCGTGTCGGCCCCGCGCACGCGGGGATGGTCCTGGATCACCGGCTCCCGTGCTCTGTCCCTTCTCGTCGGCCCCGCGCACGCGGGGATGGTCCCGGGTTTGTCACCTTGACGGCGTGGCAAGTAAGGTCGGCCCCGCGCACGCGGGGATGGTCCGCATTGATCGGGCCGATCCCTCACGGACTGGTCGTCGGCCCCGCGCACGCGGGGATGGTCCCGGGTTTGTCACCTTGACGGCGTGGCAAGTAAGGTCGGCCCCGCGCACGCGGGGATGGTCCGCATTGATCGGGCCGATCCCTCACGGACTGGTCGTCGGCCCCGCGCACGCGGGGATGGTCCGCAAAATGTCACCCTGCATGTCATCCCCCAAGGGTCGGCCCCGCGCACGCGGGGATGGTCCCCCGTGTGGGACATCCTGACCCAGACCGCGCTCGTCGGCCCCGCGCACGCGGGGATGGTCCCCCGGCGGCCAGTCCCGGGATAGAGCTGGGGTAGTCGGCCCCGCGCACGCGGGGATGGTCCCCTGCGGTTCACCATCAACTCGGTCACCGTCAGGTCGGCCCCGCGCACGCGGGGATGGTCCGGCCCGCGCGATGGCCAGGCCGAGGCCCCTGGTGTCAGCCCCGCGCACGCGGGGATGGTCCCATGGCGGCCGACCGCGCCCCGTAGCGGTGGCCGTCGGCCCCGCGCACGCGGGGATGGTCCGTGCCAGCCGTTACGGCACCGCTCCACCCCCATGTCGACCCCGCGCACGCGGGGATGGTCCGGTGTAGTCACGGCGTTCGATCTGCTCGGGGGTGTCGGCCCCGCGCACGCGGGAATGGTCCGCAGCAGGTCAGCCCGGTCCTCGCAGATCTCCGGTCGGCCCCGCGCACGCGGGGATGGTCCGGCGGCAAGGGCGGTCGTGCCGAGGACACGGCCGATCACGGCGTGGCGGCGAGACGCCGCTCGAAGATCCGGTCGCGTTCCCTGGCGAGGGCGAACATCTCCGGGTCAGGGTCGCCGCCGAACAGCTCGCGCAGCTTGGCGAGCACGGCCTGGCGTGGCTCGGCGAGCACGGGCGACGGTTCGGCGGGCTCTACCAGGGGCGAGATCTCGGCGTCCATGTTGGACGGTTACCCCGGGGCACCCGATGTCACCGAGCGATCCGTTCTCGCTTGCCCGTCAGCGCACCGGTACGAGCGTGGACGGCTCACCCAGCCACACCTGCTGGCGGCCGTCCGCGGTGACGGTCAGCCCGAACTCCTCATGCCCCGGCCGCCCCTGTCCGTACCACCACCGGTGGGCGGCCTCGACCTCGTCCCATAGGCTGCGCGGCCCACCCTGGTAGACCCGCGAGTCCGCAGAGGCGTCCTCGTCGAAGAACACCGCAGCCCACGACAGGTCCCCCAGGCCGAACAGCCAGATGGTTTGAACTCCTTGCGGGCTGCGTGCGAAGGTGCGGGCGCACTCGGGTATCTGAAGGCTGACCGCGAAGTTGGAGGCGGCGTAGTCGGATTCGTCCACGATCTGCGCGGCGGGCAGGCCGGTGGTCGAGCGGCGGGTGTCGGCGGGCCAGCCCTCTCCGGGAAGGTAGTCGTCGAACTCGGGCCAGTCCAGGCGCTGAGAGCGCACGTGCATGAACCGCGTGGCACCGGTGAAGTGCCCGCCGGCACTGCCGTCGCCGGCCGCTGTCAGGCACGCGATGGCGTTCTGCCCGCTGTAGCGGGTGCCCCACGGCATCACCAGCACACCACCGGGCCGGATCTGCTCGATCCAGGCCCGAGGGACCTCGTGAACGCCCACCGTCACCAAGATCCGATCGTAGGGTGCCCGGTCCGGCCGGCCGAGCAGGCCGTCACCGGTGACGATCTCGGGATGCCACCCGGCGGCGGCCAGAGTCTTGCGCGCGCACCCGGCCACCGTTTCGTCGACTTCGACGGAGACGACGTTCTGCTCGCCGAGGCGGGCCGACAGCAGTGCGGCGCACCAGCCGGTCCCTGTGCCGACCTCCAGCACGCGTGCTCCATCGGTCACCGACAGGTCGGCGAACATGGAGAACACCGCGCTGGGCATCGAACTGGAGCTGGTGGCCAGTTTTCCGGGCGTGGTGCCGATGTGGTGGCCGTCGTCCCACTGCGTGACGATGGGTACGTCGGCGTCGGCCCAGCGGCGCCACTCCTCGGGATCGTCGGTCTTGGAGACGGTGATGTACCCCTGGCCGGTGGAGGGCCACATCACCTGGGGCAGAAACAGCTCCCGGGGGACCATCTCGAAGGCCGGTACCCAGTCGGGGGCAGCGCACCGGATTCCTGAAGAAGGTCGCGTAGTTTTCGCTGCCGTGGTTCGGGGGAGGTCACGCGGATTTCGGCTTCTCGTGCTTGCCTTCGGGTGGGGCTTTGTCCGGTTCAGGCTTCGGCAGCGTGATCGGCCCAGGTTTGGGGTGACGGGTTCCTTCGTGTTCTCCCATTCGAAGATCCTTCCCGCCAAGGCTCCTAACATGGAGCGTTCACTTGAAAGCGTAGAGTAATCACAAAGGGTGAGGTAGCCGTTCATCGGATATGTTCACCCCCTCCGCTCCCCTGCCTTCTCACCGCCCGCATAGGGGCGCGCGCACGCCCGGGCCGGTCGGGCCGGGGGCGGTCGGGCCGGGGGCGGTCTCGTATCCCCGTTTCGGCGGCCCGGACGCGAAAAGGGGTCGCGCGACCGACGGCGCGTCAGGTAGGACTTCACCTGCCTCCGGCCGCCGACGGCCGGGTCCGAGCGGTGAGAGGAGGGAAACGCCGATGTTCGCCGTGACCGTCGCGCCTGCTCCTTCCCTGGGTACGGCCGGCGGCTGACCCCGGGACGAGCGGGCACACCCCCTGAAGGAAAGTACCGTGACCCACAACGACCTGATCATGCGCCCCATCGCCGGGCGCGAGGAGATCGACCTCTTCCGCCGCCTGCCCTACGTTCTGAACGGCGAATTGGCGGACGACCTCGACTCCGGCCACCGGCGGCCCGAGTGGATGTGGATGGCCCTGCGGGGAGACCGCCTTGTCGCCAGACTGGCCTGGTGGGCACCGCGCGAGGACGGCCCCCCGTTCATGCTGGACGTGCTCGACCTCGACGACGCCGCGCGTGAACCGGAGCGTCTCGACATCGGGCTCCGGCTGCTGCAGACCGCGATGGCCACGGTCCTTCCGGCAGGCACCCATCCGCCCGAGTACAGCCGGTTCGTCCCCTCTCGGTGGCGCGATGACGGGTCGGCCAGGCGTGTCGTCGAAGACCGTGTGGCCGTCCTGGAACGGGCGGGCGCCCGGCCACTCGTCGAACGGCTGCGCCTTGAGTGGTGTCCCGGGACACCGGTCCCCGAACCGGGTGGGCGCCTGAGTTTCAGGCCGGCCGACGACCGCGAGGAGCTCGTCGAGCTGATGACCCTGGTTCTCGCGGGCACCCTCGACGCCCACAGCCGCGCCGATCTGGCCCGGATGCCGGCCGCCCGGGTGGCGGCCGGGCAGTACGACGGCGAGCTGGCACTCTACCGGAGCCCGCGGGACTGGTGGCGGATCGCGATGACGTCCGGCGGCCGGCCCGCGGGATTCGTCGTCCCGGCCCACAACGGCCATAACCCGATCATCGCCTACATCGGCGTCCTGCCCGCACACCGGGGGAACGGTTACGTCGACGATCTGCTCGCCGAGGGGACGAGGATCCTCGCGCGGCAGGGCGTCCCACGGATCCGCGCGTCCATGGACGTCGGAAACGTCCCGATGGCCCGGGCGTTCCAGCGTGCCGGATACGTCGACTTCCAGCACGAGATCAACATGACCTGGAGCTGATCCGCAGTGTGTCCGGGCAGGGGCCGCGCTCGCCCCTGCCCGGGCAGAAGGCCCCGCCGCCCTTTCAGCGCGCCGGGGTTCGTCGTGTCGCGGCACTCCGCCTCTTTGCGACGGCGGGGTTTACCAGGGGCCGTTACCGCTGACGGCGCGCCACAGGCGGTCGGTGGAGCTTTGGTCCTGGTCGAGGTAGAGGGAGTCCCAGACTCCGGAGCCCTGGTAGATGCTGAGGGTCAGGGCCAGGGCGGTGTTCGTGCGGGGACGGAGGCGGCCCCAGCCGGTCTCGCCACCCGCCACGGTGTCCTCCTTCACACGGCTCCAGTCCTGCAGGGCCGAGCCGTCGCAGGTTTTGACGACCACGAGGTCGTTGGCGCTGGGGGCGCCGTTGATCGGCTGCAGGCACTTGCCCGCCGCCTCGTTCTTGAGCACCCAGTAACCGTCGCTCTTGGTGATCCAGGTCCACTTGGCGGTCCGGTAGATCCACGGGGGAAAGCGCAGGGAGACCGCCTGGGCGCCCTCACCGACGCCGTCGCCGTACAGGGCCAGGCGGCTGCCGTCCATCCGGTTGATGATTCTCTGGTCAGAGCGAGAGGTGTCGGCGTGGGCGGGAGCCGAGACGGCGGTCAGGCCGGCCAGCATGAGGGCGGTCGTCGCCAGGAACGGGCCGATTCTGGGCATGTGTGAAGGCTCCTATGCATCAAGGATAAACACAGAGGGTGTCCGAGTGATTACTATCAGAACGGCGGTGCTGTGGCCGCCAGACCCGCGAAACAACGGCGTGGGAGTTTGCGGCCCTCACGGTTCCGCACCCATGCGCACTTCAGCGGCGATTCGGGCCCCGTCGTTCACCACGGCGCCGCGGCCGCCGTCAAAAGACCGCGCGGGGTCGCCTCGGCGGGCGACAGGTACGATCCGGGATGTGAAGTGACGCCATGGCACATCGGCCCCTATGACGCCGTCCGAGCCCGGCTCCGGTGTCCGTCCGGTGCGCCCAGGTCACTCCTTGTTCACTTCACACGATCGGATTCCCATGACCGACGACTCTTTCCTCGACCATGTCGCCGACCGGCTCGCGGCCCTGCCCGGCGTGCGCGCCGTCTCCCTCGGCGGCTCGCGTGCCCAGGGCACCCACGCCCCCGACAGTGACTGGGACATGGCCGTGTACTACCGGGGCGGCTTCGACCCGGCCGACCTGCGTGCCGTCGGCTGGGCGGGCGAGGTCTCCGGCATCGGCGGCTGGGGCGGCGGCGTCTTCAACGGCGGAGCCTGGTTCACCGTCG
This sequence comes from Streptosporangium violaceochromogenes, assembly GCF_014654615.1. Classification (GTDB taxonomy): domain Bacteria; phylum Actinomycetota; class Actinomycetes; order Streptosporangiales; family Streptosporangiaceae; genus Streptosporangium; species Streptosporangium violaceochromogenes. Next base: position 468,397 of record NZ_BNBB01000001.1, read on the forward strand.
GCGGCCGGCGCGTCGACGTGCACTACCGCGACCTCGGCGTCGTCGAGCACGAGCTCGCCGAGGCCCGGCGGGGCCGTTTCCACTGGGAGCCCTTGATGTTCCACCTCGCGGGCATCCCCAGCTATCTGGTGGTCGCCGAACTCGCCCTGAACCGGGTGCTGCGCGGCACGCTGCCGCGCCCCGAGTACCCCGAGGCGCTGCGTGAGGCCGCCCCGCCGGTGTGGCGCGACCGGGCGGCCATGACGCTCCGGTACGCCGGGGACGCCTACGTCCGGCGTGGCCAGGCCGTCGAGGTCGCGGGGGCGCTGGCCGTCGCCGCCACGCAGACGGCGCACGCGGTACTGGCGGCGCGCGGTGCGTGGATCACCAACGAGAAGCGGCTCCTGGAGCGGGCGGGCCTTCGCGGCGTCGACGCGATCGTGGCCGGGCTGCGGCCCGAGCCCGGCGCCCTGGAGTGGGCGATCGCCCGGGCGGAGGCGTTGTTCGAGGCCGCCGTCTGAGCGACGAGCCGGGGCGTCCCGCAGGTCACGGCGAGGCACCTCGGACAGGCCGGTGAGGGCTGCGGGTCACGGCAAGGCGCTTCGGGCGGGCCGGTGACAGCCGTGGTCGTTCCGCCCGGGAGGGGAGGGCCCCGCTCATTCCGCCGCGTGGATTCCGGCCAGGTTCGCGCCGGAGGACTCGCCGTCCATGAGGGGGGCCGCGCCGGGGACGGAGGCGGCAGGGGTGTTCCCCGCTCCGGGGGAGCCCTCGGTTCCGGAGGAGTGCTCGGCGCTGGGGGCGTCCTCGCTGCGGGAGACGCCCTGGGCGTGGAGGGCCTGGCGCAGGCGGGCGATGTGGGCGCGGGCGCGCCGTTCGGCGAGTTCGGCGTCCCGGGCGACGATGGCCTCCATGATGAGGCGGTGGTCCTCGACGGCGAGGGAGGGCCCGGAGGTCACGGTGGTGGTCAGCATGGCGAGCCGTACCCGCCCCTGGATGTCGTCGAGCAGGCGCAGCAGTTCGGGGTTGTCGGCCGCCGAGCGGCTGAGCTGGTGGAAGCGCATGTCCAGCTCCATGTGCCGCGTCGTGTCGCCCGCCGTCACGGCCTGTTCGTGCTCCCGGTGGGTGCGGGTCAGCTCGGCGAAGAACGCCTCCGAGCCGTGCAGCACCGCCAGGCGGGCCGCGAGCCCTTCGAGCACCTCGCGGACCTCGTACAGGCGCACCAGCTCCGGCAGGTCCACCCGGGCGACGACGGCGCCCCGGCGCGGCTCCTCGCGGGCGAAGCGTTCCTGGGTCAGCCGGACGACGGCCTCCCGGACGGGGCTGCGGCTGACGCCGAGGCTCTCGGCCAGGGCGGGGATGCTCAGCTTGGACCCCGGGGGGAGGGTGCCGGTGAAGATGGCGTCGCGCAGCCTCTCGTAGACGGCGTCGCCGATCCTGATCCGCTCCGACGACGACAGCGGCACCAGACTCACTTCAACCTCCAGACCGTGGCGGCGGTGAGCCGGCGTCCGCCGACGGCCGAACCCCGGCCCTCGGTCGTGTGTGCCGGCGACGGCTCCGGAGCGCGGACGTCGCGCCCCATCAGGTGTCCCCGCATTCGTCGCTTTCCAGGACGCGCTCCGCGCCGCCGACCGTCGCCGCGTAGTCGTCGATCGAGCGGGCCAGGTCGAAACGCGGCCGGATCCCGAGCTTAGTGGCAAGGGTGGTGTCGACGAACGGGATCCCGAGCCGGGCGGGCTCGGACCGCAGGTGGATCCGGGCGGCGGGGAAGCGTCCGCGCACCTCCTCGGCGACGTCGGCGACCGAGGCCCGGTAGCCGGAGACGTGCACGATCGGCTCCGCCGTGTCGAGTTCCGCGAGGGTGAGCAGGGCGGCGCTCACGTCCCGCACGTAGATCAGGTCCCACTCCTCGGCCGGGGCCGCCACCGTGATCTCTTCCCCGCGTACGGCGTGCGGGACGAGGTCGCAGAGCCCGGACTGGATGCCCCGGTACTGGACGCCGGGCCCCCAGACCATCGTGGGGCGCAGGGCGTTGATCTGCACGCCGTACTCGGCGGCGAGGGACCTGGACAGCTGCTCGCCCAGCACCTTCGTGGCCCCGTAGACGCTGGCGGGCCCCACCAGCGCGGACTCGTCGACCGTCTCGCCCGGGTACATGCCCGCCTGCCCGAACACGGTGGTCGAGGAGGTCCACACGAGTTTGCGGACGCCGTGGTCGCGGCAGAGGCGCATCGTGCGCAGGAGGCCGCCGACGTTCACCCCGACCGCGGCCTCCGGGTCCGCCTGGGCGGACACCAGCAGCCCGGCGCCGCCGGTGCCGTACGCGGCGAGGTAGACGACGGCGTCCGGCCGGGCCGCCTCGAACACCGTGGCGAGCTGCTCGGGCCGGGTCACGTCGGCGACGTGGACCCCGAAGCGCCGGGCCGACGGCCACGACCGGGGCGGACGGCGGTCGGCGACCGTCACCTTGTGGCCGAGCGCGGCGGCGCCCTCGGCGAGGTCACGGCCCAGGAAGCCGTTGCCTCCAATGATCAGGATGTGCATGTCCGTCTCCGTTTCTCCTCTCCCGGAACCTCCGCCCCGGATCTCCGTTTCCGGAACCCGCGCCGCCGTACGGCTCAGCCCAGGGCGGTGTCGCGGTAGCGGACCGCGGCGGCGGCGAGGGCGGGCCAGTCGCGGCGGGTCGCGGCGTCGGCGTCGAACAGGCCGAGGCCCACGCCGACGGAGACGCAGCCCGCCGCGAAGCACTCGCGCGCCAGCTCCGCCGTCACCGCGCCCGAGACCAGGAGCGGGATCTCCCCCAGCGGCTCGCGCACCTGCCGGAGGTAGGAGATGCCGAGCGCGCCGAGGGGGAAGAGCTTGACCACGTCGGCCCCGGCGTTCCATGCCCGGTCGATCTCGGTGGGGGTCATGGCGCCGGGGACCGACAGCAGGCCGCGCGACTTCGTGGCGGCGATGACGTCGGGGTCCGTCGTGGGCGAGATGACCAGGCGCGCTCCGGCGTCGGCGACCGCGTCGACCTGGCGGACGGTGCGGACCGTGCCGCTGCCGATGAGCGCGCGGGCGCCGAAGCGCTCCGCCAGCCGCCCGACCGCCTCGACGGGGCGGGGGCTGTTCATGGTGACCTCGAAGGCGGTGAACCCCGCGTCCAGCAGGTGTTCGGTGGCGGCGCACACCTCGTCGGGGGTGAAGCCCCGGTAGATGACCACGAACTCCGGCACGCCACCCGCGCCGCCCTGATCGGACATCGTCTGCTCCTTCTCCACGGTTTCTTTCACAGCCTCTTTCACGGCTCCCCCGATCACGGACGTCCCGGCGTCCCCGGTTCCCGCGGTCGTCATCCGGCGACCGCGACGGTCTGGTGGCTGAGGAACTCCTCCAGCCCGGCGTGGCCGCCCTCGGTGCCGACGCCGCTCTGTTTGAGCCCGGCGAACGGCACGTGCGGGGTGTTCGGCGTGCCGGTGTTGACGCCGACGATGCCCACGTCGAGGCGGCGGGCGAACGCCGCGGCCCGGTGGGTGTCGGCGCCGCAGACGTACCCGGCCAGCCCGTGGTCGAGGCCGCGCGTGGCGCGCAGCACCTCCTCGGGGTCGTCGTAGGCCAGGACGGCCAGGGCCGGGCCGAAGGACTCGCACCGCACCGCCGGGGCGTCGAGGCCGGGCCGGACGACCACCACGGGCGGGGCGAAGAACCCGCGCTCCGGGACCGCGCCGCCGAAGCGGTGCACCCGCGCGCCGGACGCCTCGGCCCGGTCGGCCACCTCGGCGATGCGGGCGGGGTCGTCGGGCAGGGCGAGGGGGCCCAGGGTGGTGGCCGGGTCGCACGGGTCGCCGAGCACGAGCGCGCCGGTCGCGTCGAGGAAGGCGTCCAGGTAGTCGTCGAACCTCTCGCGGGGCAGCCAGGCGTGGTTGGCCGCGATGCAGGACTGCCCGTTGTTGCGGTATTTCGCGACCATGAGCTGTGCGGCGGCCGACGCGGGGTCGGCGTCGGGCAGGACGACGAAGGGGGCGTTGCCCCCGAGTTCGAGGACCGTCCGCTTCATCCCCCCGGCGGCCTGCGCGGCGATGCGCGCGCCGACCTCCGTGGAGCCGGTGAAGGTGATGCCGCGGACCCGGGGGTCGCCGATCCACGCCTCGCCGATGACCTTGGCGGGCACCACGACGGTGTTCAGCGCCCCGGCCGGGACGTGCCGGTCGACGATCTCGGCCAGGATGAGGCCGGACAGGGGGGCGACCTGGGAGGGTTTGAAGACGGCGGTGCATCCGGCGGCGAGCGCCGCGGCGAGTTTGCGGGCCGGGATGGACACCGGGAAGTTCCAGGGGGTGACGACGGCGACGACGCCGAGGGCGCGCCGCCGGACGTGGTGGGAGATGCCGGGGACGACGTTCCACAGCCGGTCGCTCCGGCCCGTCACGGCGTCGGCGAACCACCGGAAGAACCCGGCGGACATCCGTACCTCGGCCTCGGCCTCGGCCAGGCGCTTGCCGGTCTCGCGGCTGATCACGACGGCGAGGTCGTCCGCGACGGCGGGGTCGAGGAGGTCGTCGGCGATCCGCCGCAGCGCGGCGGCGCGGTCGGCGGCGGGGGTGTCCTCCCAGCCGGCCAGGGCGGAGCTGGCGGCGTCCACCGCCCGGCGGGCCTCGGCCAGGCCGCCTCCGGTCAGGCGCGCGAACTCCGTCCCGGTCGCGGGGTCGGCGACCACGACCTGCCACGGCTCCTCGGGGCCGGTCTCCCGCCCGGCGATCCGCAGCGCGCCTCGCGCCTGCGTGGAAGCCCGCGTGGAAGTGGAAGCCCGCGTGGAAAGGGTCATGGCTGCTCCTCACAGATTTCGAGCGCCTCGGGGGCCAGTTCGCGGCCGAGCCCGGGGCCGTCGGGGATGGCGATCCGTCCCGCGACCGGGACGGGGGGGTCGACGATCAGCGGGTCGCGCAGGGGGTTCTCGCGGACGTCGTACTCGACCACGGTCACCGCCGGGGACATCGCGGCCAGTTGCAGGGTGGCGAGGAGGCCCGCCGCGCCGCCGTACAGGTGGGGGGCGACCGCGGTGTCGTGCGCCTCGGCCATCCGGCACACCTCCAGCGCCTCCGACAGCCCGCCCATCTTCGTGACGTCGGGCTGGATCACGGCGATCGCCGGGGAGGCGGTGAAGCGCGCGAACGCGCGGCGCCCGTAGAGGTTCTCGCCCGTGGCGATCCGCCAGCCGGTGCGCCGGTGCAGGGTTTCGAGGTCGCCGAGGTCGTTGCCGCGCAGGGGCTCCTCGACCCACGCCACCCCGAACTCGGCGAGGATCGGGGCCATCGCCGTCGCCTCGCCGACGGTCCACGCCTGGTTGGCGTCGACGGATATCTCCGCCTCGGGCCCCAGGGCCGTCCTGACCTCGGCCAGGTTGGCGGCGTCGCGGTCGCGGCCGAAGCCGAGCTTCACCTTCACCGCGCGAAATCCCGCCGCCGCGGCGCGGCGGGCCTGTCCGGCGGCGCCTTCGGGGCCCAGGCTGCTGGCGTACACGGGGATCTCGTCGCGGAGCCGGCCGCCGGCGCACGCGGCGATCGACAGGCCGGCCTCCTGGGCGCGCAGGTCCCACAGGGCGACGTCCACGGCGCTGATGGCCTGCCAGATCGGCCCTGGGGCGCCCCACTGGCGGGCGAGGGGCTCCAGCCGTTCGATCAGCCGCCCGGCGACCTCGCCGATTTCGCTCGCGTCCGCCCCGAGCACCAGGGGGAGCACGCCCTGCTGGAGGGTGGCCAGGCGTTCGGCGGGGGCCCAGGAGGGGAAGTTGGCCCAGCTCTCGCCGCGCCCCACCCGGCCGTCCTCGGTGCGCAGTTCGAGCAGGACGGTCGTACGGCGGGCCAGGGGCGCGAAGGACATGGCGATACCGTCGGTGACCTGACCGCGCAGGATCCGGACCCGGGCCTCGGCGATGCGTGCCCCCGCTCGGGGGGAACCGTCGAGAAGGTTCATGGCACGTGACGCTCCTTCGTCTGCCGGGCGTTCGCGGCGGGGATGACCGCGGTGGCAAAGTGGTCGTTGACAGCTCTCGGCTCCAAACTGCATTCTACATGTAACATGGAGCATGCATCGCGGTCGAGGGACTCCGGATCGCAAACACGAAACGGCGCCCCTGGCGGGTGCCCCCACCCCGCGGCAGGGCATGCTCCTTCCCCTGCGGACCTGGAAGGTAAGGGTGTCCGGTGAGTACTAGGTCATCCATCAGGACAGTCACGACCGCGTGCATGGCCGGCAGCGCTGTGGAGTGGTACGACTTCTTCCTCTACGGCATTGCCTCGGCGACGGTGCTGAACAAGCTTTTCTTTCCCAACTTCGACTCCGGCGTTGGAACGATCCTGTCCTTCTCCACGTTCTTCGTCGGGTTCATCGCCCGCCCCCTGGGCGGCCTGATCTCCGGCCACTTCGGTGACCGGATGGGCCGCAAGTCGATCCTGGTGATCACCATGGTCGCGATGGGCGCGGGCACCTTCCTGATGGGGTGCCTGCCCACCTACGCCACCATCGGGATCGCCGCCCCGATCCTGCTGGTCCTGCTCCGCTTCGTGCAGGGCCTCGCCGTCGGCGGCGAGTGGGGCGGCGCCTCGGTGATGACCATCGAGTACGCCCCGCCGGGCAGGCGCGGCTACTACGGGGGGATCCTCGCGGCCGGCTCCTCGGTGGGCCTGCTGCTGGCCAACGCCGTCTTCCTGCTCAGCTCCAAGCTCACCCAGGACGACTTCCTGGCCTGGGGCTGGCGCATCCCGTTCCTGGTGAGCATCGTGCTCGTCGGCATCGGCTACTACGTGCGCCGCAGGCTGGACGAGACCCCGGCGTTCACCTCCGCCGAGCAGCAGGAGGCCGCCCCCCGGGTTCCCTTCGTCAAGCTTCTGCGGAGCAACCCCAAGCTCATGCTCCAGGCCATGGGCGCCAAGATCGGCGAGGCGGCCCAGTTCAACATCTTCGTCGTCTTCGGCCTCAGCGCGATCGCGGTCTACCAGGTCGAGCGGGACACCTACCTCGTCGGCACGATGATCGCGGCGGCGCTCTCGCTGATCACGGTGCCGCTCGCCGGCGCGCTCTCGGACACCTTCGGACGGAAGAAGGTCTACTGCCTCGGCCTCATCGCACTGATCGTCCTGGCCTTCGGGTTCTTCCCCCTGGTCTCGATCGGCGAGAGCTGGGCGGTGTTCCTCGCCATCACGCTGAGCTTCGCCGGGGTGGGGGCGGCCACGGCCGGCATCCAGCCGACGCTGTTCTCCGAGATGTTCAGCACCGACGTCCGCTACACCGGCGCCTCCGTCGGCTACCAGTGGGGCGGCACCATCGGCGGCGGGACCGCGCCCCTGGTCGCCACCGCGCTGATGCAGGCGACCGGCTCGGCCGTCTGGATCGCGGTGTACGCCGCGGGGCTCGCGGTCGTCAGCCTCATCTCCGTGGCCACCACCCCGGAGACGTTCAGGAAGGACCTGAACGCGCCCACCGCGCCGGCGGGAGCGACACTGCCGGGCGGCCTCGACATGAAGGGAGCGTCGTGACCGCCGAACGCGCGGCGACACTCGGCACCGGGACGAAACCGGGGGCCCTGAGCCCCGCCGAGCTGTCGGAATTCCTCGCCCGCCCGCTCATCGCGCGCGTCGCGTCCGTGCGGGCGGACGGTTTTCCCCACGTCACCCCGATGTGGTTTGAGTGGGACGCCGGGCGCGTGTGGGTCATCAGCCGCGCGCGCTCGGCGATCGCCGGCCACGTGCGGGACAACCCCCGCGTGTGCGTCTCGATCGCCGCCGACGACCTGCCCTACACACGGGTGACGATCCGGGGCGACGCCGAGATCGTGAACCCCGGCGGGGACGACGAGCTGTGGGTTCCCCGCCTGCACTCGATGACCCGCCGCTACGTCGGCGCCGTGGACGGCGGCTACGCCGACCGCACCGAGCGCCTGCCCCGCCGGCTCATCGCCGTCACGCCGCTGGACCTCACGTCCTGGCGCGGGGGCGGCTGGGCCAAGAAGTACCTCGTGGAAAAGTGAGATCGGAGAGACCGGGAGTGGAGACACGCGAGCGGGCCGAGCTGCTGAAACTGCTCACCGAGCTGGTCGCCTCGCCCAGCGTCAACCCGCCGGGCGACGAGCTGGGGGCCGCCCGCGTCCTCCAGGCCCACCTGCGGTCGGCCGGCCTCGCGGCCGAGGTCCGGGAGTTCGAGCCGGGCCGGGCGAATCTGGTCGCCCGGATCGGCGAGCCCGGCCGGGGCCGCCGGCTCGCCCTGTGCTCCCATCTCGACGTCGTGCCCGCCGGGGACGGCTGGGGCGGCGACCCGTTCCGGCTCTCCCGCGCCGGCGACCGGCTGGAGGGCCGGGGCGTGTGCGACGCGAAAGGCCAGCTCGCGGCCATGGCGCGGGCGCTGGTACGGCTCGCCGCCCGCCCACGCCTGGGCGGCGAGGTCGTCCTGGTCGCGGTGGGCGGCGAGGAGGCCGGGGCCACCGGGGCCAAGGCTCTGGTGGAGGAAGGGTTCACCGCCGACGCGGTGGTCGTCGGCGAGCCGACCGGCATGCGGGTGTGCACCGCGCACAAGGGGCGGGCCGAGGTGACGGTGCGCGTCACCGGCACCGGCGGACACGCCGCCGCGGTGCGCGACCTGGACCCGCCGGTCGCGCGCCTGCCGGAGGTGCTCCTGCGGCTGGAGCGCCTGGCCGCCGAACTGGCCGCGGCGCCCCACCCCGTGGTCGGCCCCCCGACGCTCGCGGTCACCCGCGTGAGCGCGCGGGCGGCGAACACGGCCACCGTCCCGCAGGAGGCCACGCTCGTCCTGGACCGGCGGCTCGTGCCGGGCGAGACCCACGAGCGGGTGGACGCGGAGATCCGGCGGGCGCTGGACGGGCTGGCGGGGGTCGAGGTGCGGACGCGGGCAGGCGCCCACCCCGCCGAGCAGGACCCCGGCCACCCCCTGGTCCGCGCCGCCCGCGCGGCCACCGGCTCGGACGCCTCCGGCGGGATCGGGTTCCCCGCCACCTGCGACCAGTACGTCTTCGCCCGGACGGGCGCGGCCTGCGTCGTCCTGGGGGCGGGCGATCTGCGGGAGAACCGCGCCCACGCCGCCGGGGAGCACGTCTCGCTGGAGGCGCTCGCCGAGGCGTCGGCCGCCTACGAGCGGCTCGCCCTGACCTACCTGGCCGGCCTGGCCGGCCTGGCCGGCCCCCCGCCGGCCGAAACCCCGCGCGGCGGCACCCCGTCAAGCGCCACCCCGTGGACCGCCCCCGCGCCGGCCGGAACCGCCCCCGACACAGCACAGGAGACACAGCGGACATGGACATGACGGCCACAGGGCTCGGGGAGCCCCTGCTCATGGTGCCCGGCCCGGTTCCCGTGAGCGCCGAGGTCCTCGCCGCGGCGGCACTGCCCCCGGTGTTCCACCACGCCGCGAGCCACTACCGGCTGTTCGACGAGACCCGCGCCATGCTGGCGGAGATCCTGGGCTGCCGGGGCTCGGTGGAGATCATGCCCGGCGGCGGCCGGCTCGGGCTGGAGGCGGCGGTCCGGACCACCGTGGGCCCCGGCGATCGGGTCCTTCTGTGCTCCAACGGTTTCTTCGCCGGCTGGCTGGAGCAGATCGCCCGCCGTACGGGCGCGGCCGTCGACGTGCTCTCCGACCCGCCGGGCTCCCCGGCCGACACCGCGCGGGCCCGCGCCGCGCTGGCCGAGGCGCACCGCGGGGGGCGCCCCTACCGGCTCGTCCTCGCCGTCCACTGCGAGACCGCCACCGGCACGGTGACCCCCTTGCGCCCGCTCGGGGAGGCGTGCCGGGAGTACGGCGCCCTCCTTCTGGCCGACGCCGTCTCCTCGGCCGGCGTCATCCCGCTCGACATGGAGTCCGACCTCGTCGACCTGTGCGGGACCGCCTCCCAGAAGGGGCTCGGCTCCCTGATGGGGCTGTCGGTCGTCGGGATCGGGAAGCGGGCCCGCGCCGCGTGGGCCGAGGAGTCCCGGCCGGGGTGCGACAGCTTCGCCCTCGACCTGACCCGCTGGCGGGCGCGGCCCGGCGACCCGACCGTCCTGTACCCCGTGGTGCCCTCCCCCACGCTTGTCCTGGCGCTGCACCGCGCCACCCGGCTGCTGCTCGACGAGGGGCTCAAGGCCCGCTTCGCCCGGCACGAGGCCGCCGCCGGAGCCGTCCGCGAGATCCTGGCGGGCGCGGGCCTGAAGCTGTTCGGCTCGTCGCCGACCTCCGGGCTGACCACGGTCGAACTGCCCGCGGACGTGTCGGCCTCCCGGGTCCAGAGGCGCGTCCTCGACGAGCACGGCGTGCTCGTCGCCACCGGGATGGGCGCCGACGTCCAGCGGCTCCTGCGCGTCTCGCACATGGGCCTGCAGGCTTTCCCCGAGCCGCTGCGCCGGACGCTGGGGGCGGTCCTCGGCGTGCTGGCCGAGGAGGGCGTGCCCGTCGCGGGCCCCGCCGGCGCCGCAACCCCGGGCACCGCCTCCGACACCACCGCGGCCACGGCCTCGGGCACAGCCGCCGGTCCGCCGTCGCCTCCGGAGTTCCCGGAGTTCCCGGAGCTCTCCGCGCTCCCGGCGACCGGCACGCCGGAGACGCCCGGGACGGCGGGGGCCGGCGCGTGATCGACGGCCACACCCACGCCATCTCCGCCGGCCGCCGGGCGGCGGGACCGCTCGCCGGTGACATCGCGATCCCCGCCGCGTGCACCGTGGAGGACCTGCTGGGCACCCTGGACGCGCACGGCGTCGAACGGGCGGTCGTCGTCGGTGTCGCCGGGGACGAGCCGTACCTCGCCCGGTGCCTGCGGCGGCACGCCGACCGGCTGACCGGGATCGGCCTGCTGCGCCCGGAGTCCACGGCGGACCCGCTGGAGGAACTGCGCCGCCAGGTCGGCGACACCGGCGTGCGCGGTGTCCGGCTGCGCGGCCTGGGACCGGCCCCCGAGCGCGGGATCGAGGAGTCGCCGCTGTTCCCGCTGCTGCGCCACCTGGAGGAGTCGGGCCTGCCGCTGTGGCTGCTCGCCCAGGACGCCCGGGACGAGACCCTGCCCCGGGTGCTCGCGGCGCTGCCGCGCCTGACCGTCGTGCTGAACCACTTCGGGGCCGCCGCCCCGGGCGCCCCCGCCCCCGGTTCCCGGCCCGGGGTGCCCCGGCTGGCATGCGTCGGCGCCGCCGAGATCGCCCGGACCCGCCTCCTGGCCCGCTACCCCAACGTCCACGTCCTGCTCTCCGGGCAGTACGCGGTGAGCGCGGACGATCCCCCCTACGCCGATCTCGCCGCCGCCGCCCGGTCGCTGCACGAGGCCTACGGGACCCGGCGGCTGATCTGGGGCTCGGACTTCCCCTTCGTCGCGGGAGCGGCCTACGCGCCCCAGCGCGACTGGGTGGATCTGGCCCTGCCGCACCTGCCGGCTCCGGAGCGCGCCGCCGTGCTGGGCGGCAACGTCGCCCGCCTGTTCCCCGGCTGACCGCCGGAAAAGCCCCGGGTGGGGCGGCCGGAGAACCCGGCCGCCCCACCCGGCGGGAGCGTGGAAGCCCAGAGGAGGGCGCCGGCGTCCCCGACCGGGACCGGCGCCCCCTCAAGGCCCCCGCGCACCGGTAAAGAAGGAGGATGCCCCCGGGCAATCCTGGACCGCGGGCGAGGCGGGAAGCCCCGCGCACCGGCGGTGGACTGGGAGGATACGCGGTGATCGCCGGAAAGAGGCGAGCCGATGGGACCCGATGGGAAAGAGGCGCGATGCCCGTCCACACCCGCTCCCCCGCCTCCCCTGTGCTTTCCGCCTTCCTCGCCTTCCCGGTCGCCGCCCCGCCCCCGCCCGCCCCCTCCCGTCCCGGTACCGGGGCGGGCCGCGGATCATGAAGCTCAGCGGGGCCAAGGTGCTGATCACCGGCGCCTCCTCGGGGATCGGCGCGGCCACCGCGCGGGCGATGGCCGCGGCCGGGGCCGACCTGGTGCTGGCGGGACGCGACCGGACGCGGCTGGAGGCCGTCGCCGCCGAGACCGGCGGCCGGGCGGTGGTCTGCGACCTGGCGGCGCAGCCCCGCGTCCTGGCCGAACGCGCCGGTCCCGTGGACGTCCTCGTCAACAACGCCGGGGTGGGATGGTCCGGCCCCTTCGCGCGGATGTCGCAGGAGACCCTCCAGCACCTGGTGGCGGTCAACCTGATCGCCCCGATCCGGCTGACCCAGCTCCTGCTGCCCGGCATGATCGACGCGGGCCGGGGACACGTCGTCTTCGTCGCCTCGATCGCCGGCGTGATCGGGGTGGGCCGGGAGGCGGTGTACTCGGCGACCAAGGCCGGGCTGATCACCTTCGCCGAGGCACTCCGCCACGAGCTGCGCGACTTCTCCGGGGTCGGCGTGTCCGTGCTGCTGCCCGGCGTGGTGGACACGCCCTTCTTCGAGCGGCGCGGCACGCCGTACACCCGCCGCGCTCCCGCGCCGATCCCGCCGGAACGGGTGGCGAACGCGATCGTGGCGGCGATCCGGTACGAACGGCCGGAGTCGTACGTGCCGGGCTGGCTCCGCCTGCCCGCCCGGCTGCGGGGGGCCGCGCCCGGGCCGTTCCGCGCGCTGATGCGGTTCTTCGGCTGAGCGCGGGCCGCCCGGCCGCGCGCCGTTCAGCCGCTCCGCATGGCCCGCAGCGACTCCCTGAGGGAGCCGAGGGTGGCGAAGATCGCGGTGGGTTCGTACCCGCAGTGCGCCATGCAGTTGGCGCAGCGTGGGTCGCGCCCGCGGCCGTAGGCGTCCCAGTCGGTCTCCTCCACCAGCTCCCGGTAGGTCCGGGCGTAACCGTCGGCCATCAGGTAGCACGGCCGCTGCCAGCCGAACAGCGAGTACGACGGGATCGCCCAGGCCATGCACGGGAAATCCACCCTGCCCTCCAGGAAGTCCAGGAAGAGCGGGGAGTGGTTGAGCCGCCACCGGCTCCGGTTCCCGGAGGCGAAGGCGTCGCGGAACAGCTCGCGGGTCTCCCGCACCCCCATGAAGTGGTCCTGGTCGGGGGCCTTCTCGTAGGCGTAGGCGGGGGAGATCATCATCTGGTCGACGGCCAGGTCGTCGTTGAGGTAGTTGAGCACGTCGATGACCGTCTGCGGGCTGTCGGTGCTGAAGAACGTCGTGTTCGTGGTGACCCGGAAGCCGCGGCGACGGCACTCGCGGACGGCGGCGACCGCCTCGTCGAAGACACCCTCCTGGCACACCGAGGCGTCGTGACGCTCCCGCAGCCCGTCGATGTGCACGGTCCAGGAGAAGTACCGCGAGGGCTCGAACTGGTCGATCCTCTTGGGGATGAGCAGCGCGTTCGTGCACAGGTAGACGTACTTCCTGCGCGCGACGAGCCGCCGGACCATCTCCCCGATCTGCGGGTGCATGAGCGGCTCCCCGCCCGCGATCGACACCATCGGCGCGCCGCTCTCCTCCACGGCGGCCACCGCCTGCTCCACGGGCATGCGCCGCTTCAGGACGTCGGCCGGGTGCTGGATCTTGCCGCAGCCGGCGCACTTGAGGTTGCAGGCGAACAGGGGCTCCAGCTCGACCAGCAGCGGGAACCTCTCGCGCCTTCGCAGTCTCTGCCCCAGAATGTAGCCGCCGATGCGCAGGCTCTGGCGGATGGGAACCGTCAAGACGTCACCTCCCCCGGAAACGGGAACCGGACGGCCTCCCGGCCCACCCGCCGCTCCTCGACCGTCACCGGGCCGAGCCCGCGCAGGGCCGCCACCACGGCGTCGACGAGCGGGGACGAGACCGGGGACAGGGCGGTCAGGCCGATCGTGCGGGCCGCGGCGAGCCGGCCGAGCGCGAGGTCGCCCGGGGCCCCGACGAAGCGGACGGCGGTGGCGTGGCCCGTCTCCCCGCCCGGCCGCCGGGAAACGGGGGACGTGGAGAAGACGGAGGAGTCGGCCGGCCCCACGACCAGGACGAGGTCGGCCTCGTCCGCGAGCACCCGTACGGCCTCCCCCCGGCCGGTGGTCGCGCGGGTCCCCGCACCGACCTCCGCACCGGTCTCCGCACCGGTCTCCGCACCGGTCTCCGCGGGGGTCCCTGCGCCGGTCCCGATCGCGCGTTCGCCTTCGGCGAGGAACGCCCCGGGCACGGCCAGCAGCACCCTCCTCGGGCCGGCGGCCGCCCCCCAGCGGGCCAGGACCGGGCCGATACGGCGCAGCGCGCGGCGGGCCGCGAAGCCGTCGCGCACGGTGGCCACGCCCAACAGCCGCGTCCGGGGGGTGTCGACGACGACGCGCACCGCGGCCAGCGGCCTGCCGTACGCGGCGGCGGCCAGCGGGCCGGTCTCCATGTCCACGGCCACCGCGCCGCCACGGGCCAGACGGCGGCGCTCGGCCCCCGTCACCACATGCCCGCAGGTGACCAGCGGCCCCGTGCGCGCGGGCAGGCCGGCGCGCGCCAGCTCCCCGGCGAGCAGGGGCGCCGAAGGACAGGGGAACACCCGGTCGCCGAGACGGACCTCGTCGGCCACCAGCACGTCCCCCGGGCGCAGATCCCCGCCGAGGGCACCGCAGAAACCGGCCACGACCAGGGCGTCGTGGCCGGGCAGGGCCGTCGCCGCGCGGGCCGCGCGCCTCAGGCCGGCCCCGACCCTGACCACCCGCACCCCCTCCGCCCCCGCCGGCAGGCCGCGCCGTACGGCGCGCGCCTCGACCCCCAGCGCGGCGCAGATCAGCAGCCCGCCCACGACGCCCCCCTCCGGGCCCCGTCGCCCGCCGCGGGGCGAAGGCGCAGGTAGCGCCCCAGGGCGCTGATCGGGAAGACCAGCCGGTAGAGGTGGTAGTTGATGGAGAAGTCACCGGGAAAGCCGGTCCCGGTGAACTGGGGTTCGTCCCACGTGCCGTCGGGGCGCTGGTGTTCGACCAGCCATCGCACGCCCCGCTCCACCGCCGCCGAGCACTCCCCCGTGGCGAGCAGGCCCATCAGCGCCCAGGCCGTCTGCGAGGCCGTCGAGACGCCGCGCCCGATCCAGGCCGGATCTCTGTAGGAACGCTGGTCCTCGCCCCAGCCGCCGTCGTCGTTCTGGTGCCTTTCCAGCCAGGCGACGGCCCGCCGCACGCACGACCGGTCCGCGGGCACCCCGGCCGCGGCCAGGGCGGGCAGCACGGCGCCGGTGCCGTAGACGTGGTTGGCGCCCCAGCGGCCGAACCACGACCCGTCGGCCTCCTGCTCCCTCAGCAGCCAGACCACCCCGCGGCGCAGCGCGGCGGAGCCCTGCCGTTCCCGCGCGAGCGCCTCGACGACGTGGGCGGTGACGTCGGCCGTCGGAGGGTCGATCACCGCGCCGAAGTCGCAGAACGGCAGCCGCCGGCAGAGCGTGCGGGTGTTGTCGGCGTCGAAGGCCGCGAAGCCGCCGTCGCGGCAGGCCATGCCGGTCATCCAGCGCACCGCGCGGTCGATGGCCGGCCGGGCCTCCGGGCGGCGCGTCCGCCCCAGGGCGATGATCACCTCGGCGGTGTCGTCGATGTCGGGGTAGAGGTCGTTGTCGAACTCGAACGCCCAGCCGCCCGGCGCGAGGCCGGGCCGCCGCACGCCCCAGTCGCCCGGCCCTCTGACCTCCTGGCCGAGCAGCCAGTCGACGGCCCCGGCCAGAGCGGGGTGGTCGGCGGGACGGCCCGCGTCCAGGAGGGCGTTGACCGCCAGCGCCGTGTCCCACACCGGCGACTGGCACGCCTCGATCCTGCGGCCCGCGCCGTCGCGGACCGTGAACCGGTCGAGTCCCTCAAGGCCCCGGCGCATGACGGGGTGGTCGAGGTGATAGCCGCTCAGGTGAAGCGCGATCAGCGAGTACACCCATGGCGGCTGAATGCCGCCCCAGGACCCGTCGCACTCCTGCCGGGCCACGATCCACTCGACGGCCCGCCGGAGCGCCGCGCGCCGCACGCCCGCGGCGGGGCGTCGCCGGTAGCGGTGGAGCAGCCGGTCCAGGCCGTCGAAGGCCCTCTCCCAGCCGGTGCGCGGGCGCGGGCGGGGCCTCACGCCGGAGCGCAGCTCGGCCAGGTCGAACGGGAGCGGGCGCACCGGCCGGTGCGCGCCCACGACGGTGAGCGGCACGATCGTCTGCCGCGCCCAGCAGGCCCAGTCGTAGACGTTGAGCGGGAACCACGGCGGCAGGAAGATCATCTCAGGGGGCGGCACCGGCAGGTCCTCCCACGACCACTGCCCGAACAGGGCCAGCCAGATGCGGGTGAACACCCGGGTCCCCTCGACGCCTCCGGCCCGCCGCGCGAAGGCGGCGGCGGCGCGCATGTGCGGGGCCTCCGGCGGGTCGCCGGCGAGCCGCAGCGCGGCGTAGGCCTCGACGGTGGTGGACAGGTCGCCCGGCCCATCGTGGAAGGTGGCCCACGTGCCGTCGTCGCGCTGCTGGGAGCGGATCCAGCGGGCTGCACCCTCGGTGTCCTCCGCGGTCCGCGCGCCGAGGAACTCCCGCAGCAGCAGGTCCTCGGCGTCCATGGTCACGTTGGTCTGGAGTTCGCCCTTCCACCACCCCTGTGGCGAGCACAGGCCGAGCAGGTGGTCGCAGGCCGCGTCCAGAGCGCGTCCGGCGCCGGACCCGGGCGCAGACGGCAACGCGCCGGACCCGGGCGCAGACGGCAGCGCGCCGGACCCGGGCACGAGTGACAGGGCGCCGGACCCGGGCGGACAGGACGGAGCACCGGGCCCGAACGTGGGAACGGGGATGCCCGGCCCGGGTGCGGGCCCGGCGATCGCGGAGCCCTTCGGCGGGACGGCCGGTGTCATGAGACCGCCCCCCGCCGCAGGTGGCGCCTGACCAGTCGGGCGGCGTTGAGTCCGCTGCGCACGGCACCCTCCATCGTGTCGGGCCAGCCCGTGTCGGTCCACGCGCCGGCGAGGTACAGACCGGGCCAGCGGGTCTCGGCCGGGGGGCGAAGCGCGCCGCTGCCGGGGCTCTGGCGGAAGGTGGCGCGCCGTTCCCTGGTGACGAAGAAGTCGACCAGCCCCGCCAACCCCGCCAGGGGGAAGAGCCTGCGCAGCGCGGGGACGAACTCGGCGCGGATCTTCGCGGCCGGCATGTCGATCCAGCGTTCGGCGGCCGACACCGACACCGCGAGGTACTGGCCGTCCCTCAGCCCGCACGCGCGGGACTTGTCGAAAACCCACTGGACGGGCGAGTCCACGACGGCCACGAACGGCAGGTCGGTGACCGGCCGGTCGTAGACGGCGTGCACGTTGACGATCGGGCTGGCGTCGAGGCCGTCCCAGCGGTCCCTGTCGGGCGAGGCCTGGTGCGGGATCAGCCGGGCGGCCTGCTGGTGGGGGGTGGCCACGACGACCGCCGAGGCCGGGATCCGGGCGCCGTTCACGACGATCTTCGGACCGGGCTCGATGGCGGTGACCTTGGCCGACAGGTGGACCCCGCCGCCGCGCCGCCGGATGGCCGCCTGTGCCAGGGTGCCGTGCAGCTCGCCGAGCGGCGCGTCGGGGACGCCGATGTCGGCGGCGTCCGCCCGGCCGAGCAGCGCGGTCTGGAACACCTTGGCCGCCGGCCCCAGGGCGGCGTCGTCCACGCCGATGTTCAGGGCCGCGACCGCGAGCAGCTCCCACAGGGCGCGGCGGGCGGGACCGCTCTGCCCGTGCGCGGCCAGCCAGCTTCCCAGGTCGACCTGGTCGAGGGCGGGGTTGGCCGGGTCGAGCGCGGCCAGCGCGAGCGAGCCCCGTACCGCCCGCACCCGGTCGGCCGGCGGCAGCAGGGAGTAGGTCGCGAGCGCGGGAAGGAGGTGGAACGGGCCGGGCAGCCCGGTCCGGTAGAGGCGCCCGGAGCGCCCCGCCGGGGTGAGCACCCGGACGTCGAAGCGGTCCTGCACCCGCACCCGGCTCGCGCCGCCGATCCGGTCGAGCAGGCCCCGGTAGGCCGTGCAGCAGCGCAGGAACACGTGCTGGCCGTTGTCCACGGTCAGCCCGCCCCGCTCGAAGGAGTGGGTGGCGCCGCCCAGTCTCGGCCGCGCCTCGTACAGCGTGGCCGCGCAGCCCGCCTCTCCCAGGGCGACGGCGGCGGCGATGCCCGCCAGGCCTCCCCCGACGATCGCGACCGGCGCGTCCCCCGGGCCGCTCACCGGCCCGCTCCCGCGAGGGCGCGCGCCGCCACCATCGTCTTCTCCCACGGGGTGAGCGACGGCCGGGCGGCCAGCGTCTCCGCCGGATCGGCGGCGATGCGGTCGAGGAGGCGCAGATAGATGCCGGCCATCGCCGCGGTGCACGCCGCGCTGCGGCGGTCCAGCAGGGGCAGCAGGCTCATGCCCCGGCCGTACCAGAGGCGGGCCCGTTCGGCCTCGAAGCGGATGAGCCGGGTCAGGCGCGGGGGCGGGTCGGTGAACCCGCCCGCCGCGTCGAGGTCCAGGGTGCACCCGAACCGCCTCAGGTCCTCGGCCGGCAGGTAGACGCGCCCGGCCAGCCGGTCCTCGCGAACGTCGCGGAGGATGTTGGTGATCTGCAGCGCCACCCCGAGCGCGTCCGCCAGCGGGGCGGCCCGCTTGGCGTCCTCGGCGCCGAAGACGCCGAGCGACAGCCGCCCGACCGACCCGGCGACGCACCGGCAGTAGGCGAGCAACTCGTCGAAGCCCTCGTAGGTCGTGCCGCGCACGTCCGCCGTGCACCCGTCGATCAGCTCCTCGAACGCCGGGAGCCGGATGGGGTAGCGGCGGGCGGCGTCGGCCAGGGCGACCAGCACGAAGTCCCCAGAGTCGGGGCACGGACTGCCGAGCGCGGCACGCGCGTCGGACAGGCGCTCCAGGCGGTGCCCGGCCGGGCCGTGCTCGTCGCCGATGTCGTCGATCCGGCGGGCGAAGGCGTACACGGCGCTGAGCGCGCGGCGCTTGGGAGGCGGCAGCAGCCGGATGCCATAGGAGAAGTTCCGCGCCTGGGCGCGGACGATCCGCTCGCAGCGCCGGTACGCTTCGGACACCGTCACCGATCTCACCACCCTGTCGTGAAAGTACGCAGCCACGTGGCCAGCAATCGGGTACGGCGGGGGCGCACGGCGCGCCCGAGCACGTCGTGGTCAAAGCGGCGCAGCGCGGCGACGGTGGCGAGGCCGCCCGCGACGTAGCCCGCCACCGCCACGCGCGCGAAACCGGTCAGGGACGCGACGAGCGGCCGGCCCTCCTCCAGCAGCCGCGCGGCCCGCCCGGCCTGGAGCGCCACCACACGGCGCAGCGGCGCCGGGGTCGTCCGGCCCGCCAGGTCGGCCTCGGCGCAGCCGAGACGGCACAGGTCCTCCTCCGGCAGATAGACGCGGCCCCGCCGACAGTCCTCGCCGACGTCCTGGCAGTGCTCGACGATCTGCAGCGCGGAGCACACCCGGTCCGACAGGGCCAGGCGTGACGGGGTCACCTCGCCGAACACGTGCAGCACGATGTGCCCGACCGGGTTCGCCGACAGCGCGCAGTAGTCCAGCAGGTCGTCGAAGGTCTCGTAACGGGTGACCGCCTGGTCGCGCCGGTTGGCCTCCACCAGCCGGTGGAACGGCCCGGCCGGGACGGCGTGGGCCTCGACCACCCGTGCGAGCGCCCCCACCGGCCCCAGCCGGGGAGCCTCCCCGGCGTACAGGCGGTCCAGGTCGGCCTCGACGGCGTCGAGCAGCCGCAGCCGCTCACCGGGGCCGGCCGCGTCACCGATGCCGTCGATACCGCCGATGCCGCCGATGTCGCCGATGTCGTCGACGAAGCGGGCGAACCCGTACACCGCGAGGAGGTGGTCGCGATAGGCGCGCGGCAGCAGGCACGCGGCGACCGGGAAATTCTCCCCGCCGGCCTTCGATATGACGTCCCGCCCCGATGACACGGCTACGGAATTTCCACCGGGAGACGTCATAAACAACGGTGTGACCGTTATAGTCGGCCTATTGCGCCGTCTCGCCACGGAGTTTACGCGCCCCCGGGAATTCCTTTGTGATTCCACACGGAGAACGACGTCTTCGATCACCTTCATCCATCCGGAAGGGCATCGGTTAAATCCTTTTTCCGGGTTTCGGATGGAGGCCCGGGGGGAGAATACAACTCCGGAAAAGTGTCAAGGAGTGCCGCCGTGATCAGCTCGTTCCGGTGTTTCCGGGCCGCGCCGCCCGCGGATCGCCCGGCCGACGCCGTGGTCGCGCAGCGGCCCCACCCGCAGCCCGGCGGCCCGGCATCGGCCCACCAGCTCCGGCAACGCGCCGAGGGCCGAACGCCACGCCCCGGGGGCCGAGGTGCGGTCGGAGTCGTGGAGCAGCAGGGTGGCGCCGCCGCGCAGGCCGGGCCCCAGGGCCGCGAGCACCGACGCCGGGTCGGCCGACGCCTTCCAGTCCCTGCCCCAGGCGGTCCACAGCACCGGCCTCAGCCCCCGCAGGCGGGCCGCCGCCAGCGCCTCGGCGCTGAACACGCCGTAGGGCGGCCGGTACCACAGGGGCCGAACGCCGGTGACGGCGCTCACGAGATCGACCGCCCTGCCGATCTCGCGGGTGACGCGGCCGGGGCGCGTCACGAGGGCGTTGACGTGCCGCCAGCCGTGCACCGCCGGCTCGTGCCCCTCCTCCACCAGGCGGCGGCCCAGTTCCGGGTGGCGTTCCAGCATCTCGCCGAGCAGGAAGAACGTCGCCCGGCACCCGAGCCGCCCCAGCTCGTCCAGGAAGCGCGGAGTGGAGCGCGGGTCGGGGCCGTCGTCGAAGGTCAGCGCCACGTGCCCGGCGGCGCCCACCCCGGCCAGGGCGGGCGTCGCGCGCCGTACGGCCGGCAGCCAGGTGGCGGCCGGGCCCGCGTGCAGCAGCGCCAGCCCGGCGAGCCCGGCGGGCAGCGCGGCGCGGTTCACGGCGCCGCGCCGTGCGGGCGGGGCGGGCGGTCATGACGGCCGGGCGGCGCCTGCTGATCCTCAGCGCGTCCATGGGCGCGGGCCACGACGCGGTGGCCGCCGAGCTGGCCCGGCGGCTGGTCGCGCAGGGCGCCGAGGCCGAGGTCGTCGATGTGCTCCGGCTCCTTCCGCTGCGGCTGGGTTCGGTGCTGCGCCGGGGATACCACCGGATGGTCCGGCACGCCCCCTGGCTCTACGAGCTCATCTACCGGTCTTTCTTCCTCGCCAAACGGGCGCCGCCGGTCTCGCCGCTGGTGGTCCTGGCCGCGGCCCGCCTGCGCCGGCTGGCCGCCCGCCGCGCACCGGACGAGGTGGTCTGCACCTTCCATCTGGCCGCGCAGATCGCCGGACGGCTGCGGGAGCGCGGCGGGCTGGCGGCCCCGAGCACGGTGCTGGTGACCGACTTCACGGCGCACCGGCTCTGGCTGCACCCCGGCAACGATCTCTATCTGTGCTGGAGCCCGGTCGCCTTCGGGCAGGTCGCGGCGGCCGGGCACCGCGTCCTCCGTCACGCCCCGGTCGTCCGGCCGCGGTTTCGGGCGCCCGGGGCCGGCCCGGCGGAGGTGCGCGCGCGGCTGGGCGCCGGCCCGGGCGACCGGCTGGTGCTCGTGTCGGCCGGGTCGTGGGGGGTGGGGGAGGTGTCCGAGACCGCCCGCGTCCTGGCCCGGTCGGGGCGCTACACCCCGGTCGTCCTGTGCGGCGGCAACGCCGGGCTCCGCCGCCGCCTGCGCCGGGCGGGGGCCGAACCGGCGCTCGGCTGGCGTACGGACGTGCCGGAGCTCATGGCGGCGGCGTACGCGCTGGTGGACAACGCCGCCGGCCTGACGTGCGAGGAGGCGTTCGCCGCCGGGCTGCCCGTCGTCTCCCACCGGCCCATCGCCGGTCACGGCCGCGATGGCGCCCGCGCGATGGCGCGGGCCGGGGTGAGCGTCCACGCCCCCGACGGCGCGGCGCTCCTGGAGGCGCTCGACGGGCTGGGCGACGGGCGGCGGCGCGGGCGCCAGATCGCGCGGGCGTCCGCCCTGTTCGCGTCCGCGCCGGTCGAGGCCGTCCTGATCACCGCTCCCGCGCGGCCCTCGCCTGCGCGCGGATAGGAGGCGACTGGGCGAGCAGGACACTGCCGTAGACGATCAAGCCGATGCCCGCCAGCTCGGGGACGACCCACGGGCCGGTCCGGAAGTCCTCGCCGAACAGCGCGACGCCGTAGACGACGCTCGCCACCGGGTCGGTGATGGTCAGCGCGGGCTGGGCGGCCACCAGTGTCCCGCTCTGCAGGGCGTTCTGCAGCAGGAACAGGCTGACCAGCCCCGCGGCCACCATCGCGTACGGCTCCCAGGAGGTCAGGAGCGTGCCCGGGTCGGTCTCGAACACGATCGTGCTCTCCTTCATGAACGTGGCGGTGAAGGCGAAGCCGAGACCGGCGGCCATGCCCAGCGCCACCGGCCTCGCGGCTCCGGAGACGAGCAGCCGGCTCACCGCCACCAGCGCGACGACGACGCCGACCGTCACGACGGTGGCGATCACCCACCCGGTGGGGCCGGGCGAGCGGTCACCCGGCCCCGGGGAGGCGGAGGCGAGGAAGAGCGCCAGGCCGCCCGTCAGCGCCCCGATCGCCGGCCACGAGCGCCCGTCGAGCCTGATGCCGAACATCCACGAGACGAGGATCATGGTGAACGGCAGCTCGACGATGAGGATGGGCTGCACCAGGGCCAGCCCGCCCTCCGACAGCGCGGCGGCCTGGAAG
This sequence comes from Streptosporangium violaceochromogenes, assembly GCF_014654615.1. Lineage (GTDB taxonomy): Bacteria > Actinomycetota > Actinomycetes > Streptosporangiales > Streptosporangiaceae > Streptosporangium > Streptosporangium violaceochromogenes. The sequence goes on from NZ_BNBB01000001.1 coordinate 490,942, forward strand.
ACGAACCCGCCGATGAGCGCCACGATCCCGCCGAGCCACACCGGGCGCCGGATCAGGTCCGTGATGAGGGCCATCCGGAACGCCTTCCGGTCGGGCACCGCGCGCGCCGCGCGCCGTTGCAGCACCGAGGCGAGCGCGTTGCAGGCCGCGGCGGCCACCGCCAGCACCACCGCGATCATCGGCGCCCCGTACCCGGACGCCCGGACGCGCCCTGCTCCGATTTGGCCAGGAACGGCGACCGCCCCAGGATGACGATTCCCGCCACCATCGCGATCAGCCCGGCGACCTCCCCCGTCAGCGCCTCCGGGCTGACCCGCAGGCGCTCGGCGAAGATCACGACGCCGAGAACGATCCCGACGATCGGCTCGGCGGCGGTGATCGCGGGCAGGGAGACGCGCAGCGGCGCGGCGTCGAACGCGCTCTGGGTGAGCAGCAGCCCGGCCGCGGCGACGCACGGCAGGACGTAGGGCTGCCAGCTCTGCAGGAGCGCGGCCGTCCCCTGCCGGAGGGTGAGCAGCGAGCCTCGGGTCAGCACGTCCTGCAGGCCGTACAGCGTGCCGGCGGCGGCGGCCAGCAGGATGGCCTTGGCCTGCAGGGAGCATCGGAGGCCGGCCAGCACGAGCCCGCCCGCGACCGCGACCACGAGGATCGCCGTGAGCCAGTGCGCGGAGCCCGGCCCCGGCGAGCGGCCCCCGTGCGGCCTTCCCGCGGCCAGGAAGAGTGCCGCTCCCCCGCTGACCAGCACCGCGCCCAGCCACTCGGAGCGCCCCAGGTGCTCCTGGTAGATCACGTGGGCGGCGGCCAGGGCGAACAGAAGGTTCATCGTGAGCAGCGGCGTCACCTTGGTCACGTCGGCCCCGGACAGGGCCACCGCCCCGAGGATCTGGCCGCCGAGCATCAGGCCGATCCCCAGCAGCCAGAGCGGCGATCGGATGAGGTGGGCCAGCAGGCGCACGTGCAGGATCTCGCCCAGCGGTTCGCGGTAGGCCGCGTGCTGCTGGGCGACGAATCCGAGGCCGAGCAGGCAGGCCGCGGCGAGAGAGACCGCGATGGTCAACGGGGGCCCCGGCGGGAGTCGGACGCGCGACGGGCGAGGGGGACGCCGACAGCAAAAAAGGGAACGTAGGGGATAAAGGGGGCATAGACCTTGGACGGGAGGCCTCTCCCAACCAGGCCGGTGATCACGAGCGACCAGGGTCGAGTGGTTTCATCCCCGTACCCCCTTTCCGCCCCGATACCTTCCCTGAACAGGGAGTCTGTACCTCCACCCGCCCCCTTGCGGCCGGGGCGGAGGGTGGGGCGGGGCGCGCGTCACCCCCGGGGCCCGGCCGCAAGGACCCTGTCGATGAGACCGGCCAGCACGATGGCGTCCTCCTCCGACAGCGCGCTGGTCAGCCGCCGGTTCACCTCGTGGACGGCCGGAATCGCCGCCTTGACGAGGGCCTCGCCGTCGGAGGTGAGCTCCAGCAGGCTCCGGCGGCGGTCGCCCGGATCACGTCGTTTGTGGATCAGGCCGGACCTGACCAGCCGGTTGACGATGTCGGCCGTGGTGGAGGAGTCGAGCGCGACCAGCGAGCACAGGACCCGCTGGTGGATCCCCGGCCGGGCCGCGAGCGTGGAGAGCACCCCGAACTGGGGGGCGGTGATCCGGCCGTTGAGCTCCTTTTCCCAAATGGTGTCGTGAAGCTGATGGAACCGCCGAACCCGAAATCCCGGCATCGAATGGATGGGGATGTTGTCTCCGCTCCCCGACATTCGTCCTTCTTCTCCCCGTCGCTCGAATCCGGTTGCCCCACGAAAGTCGACCCACGAAGAAGGGGCCGACATGTCTCACCCCGCCGGCGTCGCGGAGGGCCGGCGTCGCGGAAAGCGCCATTGCGGCGAACTATATCGGAGGTCAAAGGCCGGCCTCGCCACGGACAGGTGTTTTCAGGGGGCCCGCCTCCGGCGACGTTCCCGGCCGGCTCCCCCGCGCCTTACACTCCTCGGGCGGAAACGGACACCCCGGGCCCGTCCCCGCGGGGTGCTCTCCGGGCCCGGGGAGGACGAGGGGTGAAAGCCGCGGGGCGTGCCGGTGTCACTCGGCGGAGGGGACCCACGAGCGCGCGAGGCGCACGGCGGCCAGGGCCCCGAGCACACCCACCGCCACGGCGAGAACCGCCGTCACCGCGAGGGCGCCCTCGATGAAGGTCCACGGCAGGCGCCCTCGGCCGCAGGAACTCCGCGGCGGCGCTGAGCAGCCCGGTGACGAGGACGACGGACAGCCCTGCCAGGCCCAGGAAGGTCACCCAGTCCGCCATCCGCCGGGCGGTCTGGGCCACCACCAGCCCGGAGGACCCGAGAACCCGTACGGTCGCCGACGGCCCGAAGGCCGCGTAGACCCGCCGTTTGAGCCCCCAGGCGGGCCCGCCGTCCGCCGTCTCGCCCACGACCAGCAGGGCTTCCCCTCCGCCCAAGGCGCGCACGGGGTCCGCCTCCTGGGACAGGATCTCGCCGGTGAACCCTCGGGTCCAGCGGACGATCTCCTGGGCGCGCGGGTCGGTGAGCCCGCCCGCCGCCACCTTCGAGGGGGTCCTCGCGCAGGCCATCCCGAGATCGGCCGGCAGGGGACAGGGACCACGGAAGATCGGAACGTCGGTCTCGTCGTCCCGCCCCATCGCCAGCAGCCGGGAGGAGGGGGGAAGCGACGCGGCGAAGCGGGCGACGAGCGTGGGCAGCGACGCCAGCACCCCGGCCGCCCCCAGGGCGTACAGGACGATCGAGTACTCGGCGATCGCGGGGACACCTACGGTGAGGGTGCAGGCGACGACCGTGAGCGCGGAGGCGCCCAGCAGCCACAGCCGCCACACGGCGACCGTCTCGGGCGGTCGCGGGCCCGCCCGCGCCTCCCGCCGGGGAGGGCGGTGAAGGAGGACCACCGCCCCGAGCACGACCACGGCCGCCCCCGGGAGGGCCCCGGCCACGGCCGGCGTCCACCGGGAGAGGAACTCCGCCGAAAGCGTGTATCCCGTCACGGGCAGCCGCAGGTCCGCGGTCAGCGCGAGGACGGCTCCGGCCGCGGCCGGCAGCAGGCCGAGAACGGTGGGCACGAGCGCCTCCCCGACGTCGACCACGGCCCGTGACAGGCCGCCCGCGCCGAGCGCCCGCAGCAGCGCCGCCCGCCGGTCGCGGACGGCCGACCCCGTGCGCGCCGCCACCACCAGCAGGGCGCCGGAGGGAAGCACGAGCAGTCCGAGCACGGCCACGAGGACCGCCGGGAGCGACTGGATCATGATCGACTCCCCGAACGGCAGCGGAACCCGGTCGCCGAATCCGGTGATCCTCTCCCCGTGGCGCTCACCCCCGGCGGGACGGACGTAGGCCAGCCGCTCGTCCCGGGAGACCAGGCCCTCGAAGCCGATGAACCCGGCGAGCCTTCCGTACCGCACGGCGATGTCCTCCCCGGCGCCGTCACGCGCGAGCGCGGGCGACAGCATCACCTCGCCGGGCGCGGGCCAGCGGGACAGCCCCGGGGGCGGCGCGGCCCCGGCGAGCAGCGGGGTGACGGCGACCACCGCGTGCTGGACGCCGCCGACCGTGTCGAAGCCCTGGCTCCACAGCGCCGTCATCCGCTCGGCGGGGTGGCGGCTCGCCAGACGGGGGCTGCGGTCCCGGTCCCGCGCCGCCCGCCCGTCGTGGTCGGCCAGCACCACGACGACGGACAGAGCCGCCAGCGCCGTCACCGCCGACGCCAGCACCAGTGCCAGAAAGCGCAGGCCGCCGGATCGGGCGCCCCTGCCGGCGGCCCGGCCGACCCGCAGCAGTTGCCGGTTCAGGCCGCGCCCGCTCATCCGGACCGCCTCGCCCACTCCTCGCACTCCCGCGGCTCCCCGGGCTCCCGGGCCCGCCCGCGCTCCCCGGGCCCCTCGGGCCCCTCGGGCCCCTCGGGCGCGGAGACGATCACGCCGTCCCGGAGCGCGACACGGCGGTCGGCCCGCCCTGCCACCGCCTCGTCGTGGGTGACGACGAGCAGGGCGCATCCCCGCCGCCGGGGAAGCGCGAAGAGCATCTCCGCCACCGCGTCCCGGTTCGCGTGGTCGAGTGCCCCGGTCGGCTCGTCGGCCAGGAGCACCGACGGCTCGGTGACCAGCGCCCGGGCCACGGCGGCGCGCTGCCGCTCGCCCCCGGAGAGGTGGGCGGTGGGTGTGCCGGTCGCGGGGACGCCGAGTTCCCCGAGCAACTCCCGCGACCGCCGGTAGGCCGGCCTCCGTCCCACACCCGCCAGCAGCGCCGCCAGCGCGACGTTCTCCATCGGTGTGAGCTCCGGCAGAAGCTCACCGAACTGGAACACTATTCCAATGTTTTCCCGGCGATATCGGGCAAGCGCCCGGCGGCGGAGCCGTACGACGTCGATTCCGTTGACGACGACTCTTCCGGCACGCGGTTTGATCATTCCGAGAACGCACATGAGCAGGGTGCTCTTACCGCTCCCGCTGGGGCCGACCAGGGCGACGGACTCCCCGTGGTCCACGGTGAGGCGGACGTTCTCGAGAACGGCGCGCCCGCCGATCGAGCAGGCGAGCCCGTCGATCGACACGGTCGGGGTCACGGCGCGGGTTTCCCCAGACAAAGTGGTACGGGCCGCGTTTTCCCGCCCCCGGGTGGCTAAATCATCGTTCACCGGTTTTTTGTCGCCCATTCTCCACATCGATCCGGTCCCGGGGCCTGTTCACAGACGCGCATCGCCCTGACGGCCGTTCCCGCCCCGGTCTCGGAACATCCCCTGTCCCCGCGGTTCCACTTGTTACCGCGGGCACCGCTCAGCCGGTAGTACTCGACCTTGACCTCCTTCCGGTTACTGGTGTTGTCGCAGACGCGCACCTGCCGGTCCCGATTTACGGTGATCGCGTAGTCGTCGCCGGAATAAGCGCTGTACGCCCATGCCTGAGACCCGCTGAACATGACCGCGGAAACGGCGACGGCACCCGCTCCCGCTCCCAGCAACCGCTTGACAACGGACATCCTTATCTCCCCCTCCTGGTGGTACTCATCAGCTGTGCCAGGGTTTCAACCAGATCACCCCGTCCGGTGAGGCGGAGACGTCACGCCCGCACCCGGACTCGTTGATCGCCTCGTCGAGGTTGGCCCAGATCACCGGCACCCATCGGCCGGGATCACGAACCGTCTCGGACTCGTCCCAGGCGGCGAACCGGAACCCCAGCCGGTCGCCGGGACGGTGCGCGTGCCGGAAGAGGATGAGCACCCGCGCCTCCGCCCCCGTCCCGTCGATCCGGATGGACTCGATCGCGACCCCCGGGAGGGGAAGCCCCTCGAACAGCCGTGTCAGCGCCTCCACAAGAGCGGCTTCATATCCTCCGGCGTCGGTCATTTCCCCTCCTTTCCCCTCAGCGGTGCTGTATTTTGTCGCAGGTCCCCGAATCGCCTTCCCACACGGCGGTGATTATGCCTTTCCCACGATCCGCGATCTGAGTGGTATGAACGGCTTTAAACCATTTTCGGGAAGCACCGGCGTTGACGAGCCGGCAGACCAGCCGGGTCGTCCCCTGGCGCTGCCGGAACGTCGACCCGTTCAGTGCGCGCTCCAGATGAGACTCGAAGTTGTTGCCCCATCTCGACGAGAAGTGCCTGTAGCCCCAGCTTCTGTTGCCGCAGCGGAGCGGGACGGGGTATTCGGCCCCGCTCGCGGCGTAGCCGTACCGCGCGAGGATGTGCTGAGGGTCCTTCCCGGCGCAATTGAAGGCCGAGGCCCGCGCCTCTCCCGGCACGGCCGACAAGGTACTTGAAATCAGAACCAAAGGGATGATGATGGTGAACAGATGACCAACACGCAGCCGGGAATCAGTCATATCTACCCTTATCGGCTAAAGCCAGGGAATTGTCCCACCAGGAGCATGCCCCCCTGCGGAGTGGGCACGACACCTCGCCGGTGGCAATAAATGCACAAGTAGGAAAATATAAGTCAACTGCCCACCGGGAAATCTCCTTCATTAACCGGAGAATTCGTGCCAGTCCGAAAACACGCCGCCTCCGCGACGGGAAAGCGGGTACCCGCGCTGGACGGCATCCGGGCGTTCGCCGTCGTCGCGGTCCTCCTCTACCACCTGGAGATCGGCCGGCTGCCCGGCGGCTTCCTCGGGGTGGACGTCTTCTTCGTCCTGTCCGGCTTCCTGATCGGGGGGCTGCTGCTGGCCGAGCTCCGCTCCACCGGCCGCGTCGACCTGGTCGCCTTCTGGCTGCGGCGAGGACGGCGCCTCCTGCCCGCGCTGCTCCTGCTCCTGGCCGTGCTCACCTGCTACACGGCCACCCGGCCACCCCAGGCGCGGCTCCCCCTGCGCGAGGACATCCTCAGCGCCCTGGCCTACGTCGCCAACTGGCACTTCGTGATCGAGGGCCGCTCCTACTTCGCGGAGTTCCAGCCGGCCTCACCCATGCGCCACCTGTGGTCCCTGGCGATCGAGGAGCAGTTCTACCTGGTCCTGCCCCTCCTCCTGCTCGGCCTGTGCCTGCTCGCCCCCCGCCTCAGGCGGCCGGCCGGCGCGTCGCTGCTGGCCGCCGGCATCGTCGCCTCCGTCCTGGTCCAGGCGCTGACCTACCGGGAGGCGGACCCGTCGCGGGCCTACTACGGCACCGACGCGCGCCTGCACGAGCTGCTCGTCGGCGTCGCGCTCGCCTGGCTGTACCGCCGGGCCGCCGGGCGGGCGGACGGCCGTCTCGGGGAACGGCTGCGGCCGGCCGCGCCGTACCTGGCCGGGGCCGGCCTGCTGGCGCTCCTCGCGATGATCGCGACGGTGGACGACCGGGCGCCGTTCTACTACCGGGGCGGCTCGCTGCTGGTCTCGGCCGCCACGGGACTCCTCGTCGCCGGCGTCGCCGCCGCCCCACGGCGCGGCGTCGTCGCCCGGGCGCTCTCCACGCCCGCGGTCGCCGGCCTGGGAAGGATCTCCTACGGGCTCTACCTCTGGCACTGGCCCGTGATCGCGATCGTCACGGCGGAGAGCGTGCCGCTGAGCGGGGCGACGCTCGTCGCCGTCCAGGTGCTGTCCTGCCTGGCCGTCAGCGTCGCCTCCTACCTCCTGGTCGAACGGCCCGTCCGCCGGGGGGCCGTGGGCCCGTTCCGGCTCACCCCCGGCAGGTTCTTCCCCGCCGCCCTCGCCTCCGTCCTCCTCATCGCCTGCGCGACGGCGGCGGCGTCCTGGGGGGCGCCCCCCGAGCCGGAGTACGTCCGGCAGCGCGACGGCCTGACCGTCGACCACGACGCCGACCCCGCGCGGCCGGTGATCGGCCTGATCGGAGACTCGATCGCGGTCAGCCTCCAGAGCGCGCTGTCACAGGAGGCCTCCCGCCGGGGTCTCACCCTCGTCTCGGCGGCACGCCCCGGCTGCGGGGCCGGCTCCTCGCTCCTGCTGGACGAGACCGGTCACCCCTTCGCCATCGCCCCGGTCTGCGCCGAGCGCACCCCACGCCTCCAGGAACAGCTCGTCGCGCGCTTCCGGCCGCGGCTCGTGATCTGGCACAGCGCGCGAGACCGTACGGACATCCGCGTCGGCTCGCGCGTCGTGAAGGCGGGAACGGCCGAGTGGCTCGGGCGGCGCCTCGCCGACTGGGACGCCACCCTCGACCGGCTCTCCCGCACCGGCGCCCGCGTCGCCGTCGTCCTCCCGGCCTGGAGCGCGCGGGCGTCGAAGCGGACCGGGTGCGGCGGCGAGTTCAACTTCGACCCACCGTCGTGCGGGCTCGCCACGATCTCGACCGAGCACCTGCGCCGCCTCTACCGGCGCTGGGCCGCCTCCCACCCCGGACGGGTGACCCTCGTCGACCTGGCCGAGCTCGCCTGCCCCGGGGGCATCCCCTGCCCGGAACGGCTTTCGGGGGTACGGCTGCGCGACGACGACGTCCACTTCAGCCCGGAGGGCGCCCGGCTGCTCGCCCCTTCCCTCCTCGACCGGATCCTCGGTCCCGCGGCGGCGGCGCGGCTCCCCGCCGGCCCCGGCCTTCCCCTCCGCCGTTCCCTCCGGCCCACCGCCGGGGCGGGGCCGCCCTCGCCGGATGCGCTACAGTCGCCGATGGCACGAACTGATGCGAGGTGCCTCCCTGCGGGAGGAGAATCGGGAAGCCGGTGCGAATCCGGCACGGGCCCGCCGCGGTGATCGGGGAGCCGCCGTCCAGGCACATGGGTGCGGCCACTGGCCTTCGGGCTGGGAAGGCGGACGGTACGGCGTCGATCCGAGAGTCCGAAGACCGGCCTCGCGCGACCTGCCACCCGCCGGGTGGCACGACGCAGCGGGAGCCTGCCCTGTGAGCACCGACATCTACGACGTCATCCACCGCCGCCGCGACGTACGCGCCCAGTTCAGCGGCGAGCCCGTCCCCGACGACGTCCTCGAACGCGTGCTGGGCGCCGCGCACGCCGCCCCCAGCGTGGGGCTGTCCCAGCCGTGGGACTTCGTCCTCGTCCGCGACCCCGGCACCCGCCGCGCCTTCCACGACCACGTCCGGCGCGAGCGGGCCGTCTTCGCCGCCTCCCTCACCGGGGACGAGGCGGAGCGGTTCGCCCGGATAAAGATCGACGGGGTGCTGGAGTCGAGCCTGTCGGTGGTCGTCACCTACGACGCCGGGCGGGGCGGCCCCGCCGTCCTGGGCCGCCACGCCATCGCCGACGCCGGGCTTTACTCGGTCTGCCTGGCCATCCAGAACCTGTGGCTCGCGGCCACCGCCGAGGACATGGGCGTCGGCTGGGTGTCGTTCTACCGTGAGCCGTTCGTCCGGCGGCTGCTGGGCATCCCCCCGGGGATCCGCCCGGTGGCCTGGCTCTGCCTGGGGCCGGTCGTCCGCCTTGAGACGGTGCCCGACCTGGAACGGCACGGGTGGCGCCGCCGTACCGCGCTGCGCACCGCGGTTCACCGCGAACGCTGGTGCCGCCCCCCGGGCCGGGCCGAGAGGTAGCGCTGAAACTGCCACAGCGGCCGTTCCAGGTGGGAGAGGCGGCCCGCGGGCGGGCCGGGGGCGGCGGACAGGCCCCGCTGAACCCCGCGGATCGCCACCAGGTCCTCCTCCTGAACCCGCGACAGCAGCGCGCGGATCGCCTCCAGGTGGCCGGGCATGTCCCGGTGACGGCTCGTGCCCGGCGGCACCAGCACCCGGAACACCGCGTCGTGGGTGACCGGGCCGGTCGGCCACCAGCTTCCCCACACCACGTTGCCGGGCAGGAGCGCCAGCAGGCAGTTGGGGAAGATCCCCGCGACCGTCATGCCGGAGAGCTGCTCGGGGGAGAGACCGGGAGGGGGCGGAAAGGGGGCGGACAGCGGCCCGTGCCCGTCGGGGCCCGCCGGGGAGGCGGGGGTGAACGTGGTGAACCACCGGCCGTCGCAGTCGTCGACCCGGGTCGCCCGCGCGGGCAGCACCGGCTCCAGCGTCGTGGCGTGGGTCCCCAGGTGGTGGTAGTTCTCACAGGCGTTCTCCAGCGCCACCTTCCAGTTGGCGGGCACGCCGTTCCAGCGCAGGGTGCAGGCGGTCTCCCAGCCGGTGAGCCCGTAGCCCGCGAGCGCCGCGTCCAGGCCGGAAAGCTCTGGGGCGAGCGGCGGGGCGGCGGGGTCGAGGCTGAGCATGACGAAGCCGTTCCACTCTTCCAGGCGGTGGTCCGGCAACCGGCAGGCCGCCCGGTCGAACCCGGGGGCGCGCATGAGCGGAGCCCCCGCCAACCGGCCGGCGAACTCGCCGTTGAGCCGGTAGGTCCAGGTGTGGTAGGGGCAGACGAGCCGCTCCAGGCGGCCCTGCTCGGCGGTGGTCTCCGGCGGCAGGACGTCCATGAACCGGTGCCGGCAGACCCGTGAGAGCGCGTGCAGGACGCCGTCCTCGTCGCGGGTGAGCACCAGCGGCCGGTCCGGCAGGTCGTCGAGCCTGAGGTAGGCCCCCGGCTCGGCGACCTGATCGGCACGGGCCACGCAGAGCCAGTCACGGTGGAAGATCTGCTTCACCTCCCAGGCGTGGAACTCCGGCGCGATGTACGCCTCCGGCGGCAGGGTCTCGCTCCGCTCGAACGGCAGCCCCGCGATCCGGCACAGCTCGGCGAGGAGCGGCGCCACCGGGGAAACCGGCGTCGTCGGGAAGGTCATCGCGAGGTCCTCCTCGGAAAACGGCATGCGGACGGTGACCGGGTACGGCGGGGCGGCGGCCCTCATGGCGGCGACCTGTCGTGACCGGGAGGCGCGCCTTGCGGGCCTCACCCGCCGCGGCTCTCACGCGGACAGTGAAACCCTAGGCGATCGTCACTCACCGTGACATCGACCATGAGAACGAATCTCCCTACATCCTTCGTCGGACCCGCTCTTCCCTCTCCCGCGGCCCGCCGGGATCCGTCCGGCGGATCGTCCCGCCGCGCCCCAGCACTTCTCCAAAAGTCTGTTATCAGACATCTGTTCTCTGTACTACGAATGCGCCATGATGGTGTGATGTACGTGGTTCTCATCACGGGCGGAACAAGCGGCATCGGGCGGGCACTCGTCTCGGAGTACGCCGGGCGCGGCGCGACCGTCGTGACCTGCGGCCGGGACACCCGCGCCCTGGACGACCTCAGGGCCGAGGGCGTCGACTCCCTCCAGGTCGACCTGGCCGACCACGCCGGAATCCGGCGTCTTCTCCATCACGTCCGGAAGACCTATGGCCGCCTGGACACCCTGGTCAACTGCGCCGCCACGCATCACGCCTTCGATCCGGCACACCCGGCCGCGGACGGCCCGCTGCTGGACATCTCGGTCGATCTGCTGGCCCCCGCCCACCTCAGTCTCGGCGCGCTACCCCTGCTGACCGCCTCACCCTCGCCGGTGATCGTGAACGTCACCTCGATCGCCGGCGTGGTTCCCAAGGGCCGGGCGCCGGGCTACTCCGCGGGCAAGGCCGGCTTGATCGCCTTCACCGACGCCCTGCGCCACGCCTTACAGGGCAGCGGGGTGAAGGTCGTCGACCTGATGCCGCCGCCCATCGAGACCCCCATGGCCGCGTATCTGAACGTCGGCAAAACCGCTCCCGGGGACTTCGCCCGCCTGGCCGTGGACAGGATCGAGCGCGGCGACCAGGTGATCCGCTTCGGCCGCAACCGCTGGGCCGGCGCGCTCCACAGGATCGCGACGCGGCTCGCCGCCCTGCTCGTCCGGTGAGCCCCGGCCTTCGCGTTCGCCTCGCCGGCCCCCGGGCGCCCCTCCCCGGCTCCTCTGTTCCAGCACGTATACCTGTTCCCTATTGCCAGATGTCTGATAACTGAGTTAGAACAAGTGGCGGAGGACACATGAAACGACCGTCTCACGCGGTGGCACTGCCCGCCGCGCTCTCAGCCCTCATCCTCGTCACCGCCTGCTCGAACGGCTCCCCGTCGACCGCCCCGCCCGCCGCCTCACCGGCCGGGGGCAAGGGGCCCCTCGCCCAGGTGTGCCCGAACCCGACCGTGATCCAGCTCGGCTGGTTCCCCGAGCTGGAACGCGCCTGGGCGCTCCAGCTCATCGGCCCGGACGGCACGATCGACGCCGCGAAGGGCACCTACTCCGGACCGTCCAAGGCCGACCCCTCCCTCCGCATCGAAGTGCGCTCCGGCGGCCCCTTCGTCGGATTCCAGCAGGGTAACGCCATGCTCTATCAGGACCGCCAGATCCTGCTGGCCGACCAGAACCTGGACGCGATGCTCGCCGCCTCCAAGAAGTTCCCCACGGTGGCCGTGGCCGCGCCACTGGAGAAGGGCTCGCAGATCCTCTTCTGGGATCCGGCCAAACACTCCTTCAACGGTCCCGCCGACATCAAGAAGAGCGGCGCCAAGGTGCTCGTCGCCTCCAACGCCATCTACATGCAGGCGCTCACCGCCTCGGGGGTGCTCGACCCCAAGCAGGTCGACTACTCCTACGACGGATCGCCGAGCCGCTTCGTGGCCGACCCCTCGCTGGTCAACCAGGGGTTCCTGACGGCCGAGCCGTACCAGCTCGCGAAGCGGAACCCGGCGTGGGGCAAGCCGGTCAAGTACATGCTCATCTCCGACATGGGATACCCCTGGTACCAGGGCGTGGTCTCCGCCCGCCCGGACACCGTCAAGGAGAAGGCGGCCTGCCTGAGCAAGCTCGTGCCGCTGATCCAAAAAGCCCAGGTCGACATGCTGGCCAACCCCGAGCCGATGATCCCGGTGATCCAGCGGGCCACCCAGCAGATGCGCGACCCGATGGTGGCCACCCCCGAGATGCTGCACACCGGCATCGCGGAGTCGCTGCGCCTGGGCGTCTACTCCAACGGCTCGAACAACACGATCGGCGACTTCGACCTCGCCAGGGTCGGAAAGCTCATCGACATGGACCTCAAGGCGTTCAAGAACCTCAGCGGCAAATACCCCTACGACCCCGAGATGACGCCGGACGGGCTCGTCACCAACCAGTTCATCGACACGTCCATCGGCCTGTCCCGATAACGCGACAAGGAGCTCCTCCATGACATCCCGCAGAGGTCTCGAATTCGGCCTCAGCATCTGGCTCGACAACGCGGTCCGCGAGGTGGCGCCTCTGGCGCGTTTCGCCGAACAGGCCGGCTTCACCGACCTGTGGGTCCCGGACCACTACTTCCTGCGTGACTCCTACGTGGCGCAGGCGCTCATGGCCCTGGAGACCGAGCGCATCCGGTTCGGGACGGCGGTCGCCGCCGCGCAGCTGCGGCACCCGGCCCTGCTGGCCAGCTCCACCGCCACGGTGGACGAGCTGTCGGGGGGGCGCGCCATCCTCGGGATCGGGCCCGGTGGGCACGAGTTCGCGGCACAGTTCGACATGCGGCCGAAAAGCCCGCTCACCCTGGTCCGCGAGGCCGTCGCCGTCGCACGCGGCCTGTTCCGGGGCGGCTCCGACCTCGAAGGCACGATCTTCACCACCCGGGGCGCCCGGCTCGGCTGGCCCACCGGGGACATCCCCGTCTACCTCGCGGCACGCGGCACCAAGATGCTGGAGCTCGCCGGCGAGGTCGCCGACGGCGTGCTGATCCACGGCATCACCGTCCCGTACGTGCGGCACGTCAAGGAACTGGTCGCCCGCGGCGCCGAGCGGGCGGGCCGCTCCCCGGACGACTGCGAGATCGCCGTCATCCTCGACGCCGAGGTGAACCCGGACGAGGCCGCCGCGATCGACGCCATGCGCGACCGCGTCAAGGTGATGGCGGGCGGCAAGTACTCCGACGATCTCATCCCGCTGTACGAACTCGATCCCGGCGACGTCGCCGCGCTCCGCGCCGCTCTGAACGAGGGCAGGCCCGACGCCCACCGCTTCGTCACCGACGCCATGGTGCGCGCCTTCGCGCTGGCCGGCGGACATTCGACGCTGGTACGGCGCTGCCGTGAACTGCACGACGCCGGCATCGACCGGATCATCGTCTTCTCCAACGGCACCGTCGATCACACCCGAAGCCAGATCGACGGCTTCGCCCCCATCATCAAGGAGGTCACCCAGTGAGCAACCTGCTCCCCCAGCGTGTCGTGGTCGTCGGAGGCGGCGGCGGCGGGCTCACCATCGCCTGCGAGCTCTCCCTCGCGGGGGTGGAGGTCACCGTGGCCGACCTGCCGGAGTTCGCCGGCAACCTCGCCCCCGTCGCCGAACGGGGCGGCCTCGACATGCAGTGGCGCACATCCCCGAGCGACGCCACCTCGCCCTCGTCGTTCGTGGCGATCCACACCATCAGCACCGACCCGGTGACCGCGGTCCAGGGCGCGCCGCTCGTCATCGTCTGCGTGCCTTCGTACGGTCACCGGCGCTTCGCCGAGCTGCTGGCGCCCGCGCTCACCGAGGGGCAGACCGTCGTCTGGGTCGGCGAGGGCGGCGGCGCGTTCAGCGCCGTGGCCGCCTCCCGCTCCGCCGGGACGCGGGGCGTCGTGCACGCCGAGACCAACTCCCTGCCCTACGGCGGAGCGTTCATCAAGGGACCCGGCCAGGTCGGCGCCACCCGCAAGCGCGGCGGAACCGTCGTCGCCGCCCTGCCCGCCGCCGCCACCCCGAAGGTCGCGGCGCTGGCCGCCGAGATCTGGCCGTGGGTCACCCCGGCGGAGAACGCCTGGGAGGCGCTGCTGCTCAACTTCAACGCCATCGACCACGTGCCCACCATGATCTGCAACCTCGGCCGCATCGAGGGCGAGGGGACCTACCGGATCTGGGGAGAGGGCGGCAGCCCCGGCGTGGCCGCCGTGATCAAGGCGGTGGACCAGGAGTATCTCGCGCTGCGCGGCGCCCTCGGTCTGTCCAGCCGCAAAGGCTGGGAGGACTACCTGGTGGATCAGGGCATGGCTCCGGAGAAGGGCGCGACGACCTACGACACGATCCAGAGCAGCATCCTCGCCGCCGTCCAGTTCGCGTGCGGGCCGAAGGCTCTGGAGCACCGGTTCGTCGCCGAGGACGTGCCGTACGCGCTGGTGCTGGCCCGCAGCATCGGAGACGAGCTGAACGTGGACACCCCCGTCATCGACGGCCTGATCGCCATCGGCTCGGCGGCATCCGGGATCGACTACGGGGCGCGCGGCCGTACCCTCGCCGACTGGGGGCTGTCCGGCGCCGGGAGCGCGGGACTGCGCGCGGCCGCCGAGGAGGGCTGGTGGTAGACATCGGCGTGGACCTCGTCATCCGGGGCGGCACGGTCATCACCGGTGACCCCGAGCGGCCGGTGGTCAACGGTGACGTGCACGTCAGAGACGGCAGGATCGCCGGTGTGGGCTCCGCCGACTGGCCCGCCGCCGAGGTGATCGACGCCCACGGCATGATCGTCATGCCGGGCATGCACGACCTGCACGACCACCTGCGCGACCTCCACCCCGGTCTGGCGGTCGGCGAGGGGCTCAAGCTCGACGAGCTGCTGCGGAAACTGTGGCGCCTCAACGAGCTGGCGGGGCCGGACGAGTACCGCGTCGGCGCCGCGCTCGGCACGGCCAGGCTGCTCAAGGCGGGTGTCACCTCCGTCGTCGACCACATCTACCCCTTCCACCGGCCGGGGCTGGCGGAGGCCGCCGTGAGCGGTTACGAGCAGAGCGGCATCCGCTGGTTCATGGCCCGCGGCATCATGACCAAGGGGTACGACCCGATCTGCGAGACCCCCGAGGCGGCCTTCGGCGCGATCCGGGAGCTCGCCGACGGGCCGGTGCCGCGCGACCGGCTGATGATCGCGCCGGTGTCGTTCCGGCAGACGTCCGCGGACGTCTACCGGGAGTCCCGGCGGCTGGCCGACGAGCTCGGGCTGCGCCTGTACACCCACATCGCCGAGACCTCCGCCGAGGTCGAGACGATTCTCGGCGAACAGGGAGCGCGCCCGGTGGAGCTCCTGCACAACCTGGGGTTCGCCGGCCCCGACACGGTGATGGTGCACTGCGTGCTGCTCTCGCCGCGGGAGATCGAGCTCCTGGCGGACTCCGGAACGCACGTCGTGCACTGCCCGACCAACCACATGAAGCTGGCCAAGGGGGTGACTCCGGTGCCCGCGCTGCTGGCCGCGGGCGTCAACGTCTGCCTCGGTGCGGACATGATGACCGACATCCTGGCCGAGACCCGTCAGGAGATCCTGCTGCAGGGGCTGGCCAACTCCGACCCGTCCGTGGTGTCGGCCCGTACGGCGCTGGAGATGGCCACCGTACGGGGGGCTGCGGCTTTGGGCCTACCGGATGTGGGCCGGATCGCGTACGGTCAGCGCGCCGACATCGTCTGCCTGGACCTGCGCGGCATCGCCGCGCAGCCGGTGATCGACCCCGAGTGGTCGGTCGTCCACCGCGGCTCCGGCTCGGACGTGGTGCACGTGGTCGCGGACGGTCACGTGGTCGTTCGTGACCGGCGGCTGACCCGCGTGGACGAGGAGGCTCTGATCAAGGAGGCGCAGGAGATCGTCGGCCATTATCTGCGACGCGCCGGCGTGACCGGACAGGAGGTGCTGCGCCACTAGGCGCGCCTCGCCACGCGGCCGCCCGCCCACGGGGCCGCCGCGTGCTCCTCGCGCGGTCGGCGGTGGATCTCCGTTTCGCCGTCGCCGATCACACGAGGGGGATACAATCCCACATCAGACGTCAGACATAGTGGGGGAATACATGTCAGAACCCGACCGTCGCATCCGCCCGGATCGACGGCCGCTGTACCTGCTCGTCGTCGACGCCCTGCGTGACCTGATCGAGGAGCGAGGCCTAACGGTAGGGAGCGCGCTGCCCAGCGAGCCGGAGCTGGCCCGAATCTTCGACGTGGGGCGCTCCACCGTACGCGAGGCCATGATGCAGTTGGAGAACGAGGGCATCGTCGAGCGGCGCAGAGGTGTCGGCACGGCGCTGACGGCCCTGGCCCGCCAGCCGCATCTGGGACTGGACATCCTCGAACCGCTGGAGGAGCTCGCCATCCGGCAGGGGTGGTCGTGCGGCACCCGTGACCTGACGATCTCCCCGGGCAGGGCCGACGCCGACCACGCGGCGCGGCTCGGTGTGCCCGAGGGGTCGCCGGTCACGCTGGTGCGCCGGACGAAGACCCGCGACTCCCGCCCGATGGCCGTCATGGACAGCGTGGTACCCGTGCGCGTGCTCTCCCACGAGGAGATCGCGCAGGGCTTCACCGACAGCATCATCACGCTGATCGGCGACTCCTCCTCCTTGCGTTACGCGCGCGCCGAGGTGACGGCCGTCGGCGCCCGCACCGAGCACGCCTCCCGTCTCGACATCCGCAGGGGACAGGCGCTCGTCGTCCTTCACGAGCTGTTCTTCGGTGACGAGGACGACCGGCCGCTGGTGTGGAACACCAACTTCTTCGTGCCCGAGATGATCCAGCTGGAGATGCTGCGGAGGCGTCCGCGCCGCTGACTCTCCGCCTTCACAGCGAAAAAATACACGGCAAAGGGTTGACCTCAGTTGTCAGACATCTTAATTTTCATGCATGCCTGACAAGGTTCTGGTCACCCGCAAACTCCCCGGCAGCGCCCTCGACCGCCTGGCGGCCCTGGTCGAGATCGACGTCTGGACCGGGCGTTTCGCTCCCCCCCGAGCCGAACTGCTCGCGCGGGCGGCCGACTGCCGGGGGCTTCTCTCCATGATCACCGACCGGGTGGACGGCGAGCTCCTCGCCGCCGCGCCGGAACTCCGGGTCGTCTCCAACTACGCCGTGGGATACGACAACATCGACGTCGAGGCCTGCGCCGCCCGCGGCGTGGTCGTCGGCAACACCCCCGGCGTGCTGACCGAGTCCACCGCCGACCAGACCTGGGCGCTCATCCTGGCGGCGAGCCGCCGGGTGCCGGAGGCGGCCGCCGCGGTGAAGGCCGGCGAATGGCGGGCCTGGGAACCCGACTTCCTGCTCGGCAGGGACGTTCACGGCGCCACGCTCGGCGTCGTGGGCTTCGGCGCCGTGGGAAGGGCCGTGGCGCGCCGGGCCGAGGGCTTCGGCATGCGGGTCCTATACCACGACCCCGTCGTCGGCGGGCTCGCCCTGGAGGACCTGCTGCGCCAGAGCGACGTCGTCACCCTGCACTGCCCGCTGACGGACGAGACCCACAGGCTCATCGGGGAGCGGGAACTCGCCCTGATGAAACCCACCGCGGTCCTGGTCAACGCCGCCCGAGGGCCCATCGTCGACCAGAAGGCGCTGACCCGCGCCCTCCAGGAACGGCAGATCTTCGCCGCGGGCCTGGACGTGACGGAGGTCGAGCCCATCGCCTCCGACGATCCCCTGCTGTCCCTGCCCAACTGCGTCGTCCTCCCCCACCTCGGTTCCGCCACGTATGCGACACGTGGGGCCATGGCCGAGATGGCGGTGGACAACCTGCTCGCCGGACTGGCCGGCGAGCCCCTACCGAACGCCGTCCACGGGAGGTCGTGATGAGTGTGGCGAGCATCGGCGAACAGCCCCGGGCCCGGATCGGGGACCCGGTTCTCACGTTCGACAACGTGTCGATGACCTTCCCCGACGGCACGGAGGCGTTCCGGGACGTCTCGTTCGAGCTGCGGGCCGGGGAGTTCATCACCATCGTGGGGCCGTCCGGATGCGGCAAGTCCACCATCCTGCGCGTGGCCTCCGGACTGGAGAAGCCCTCCTCCGGTATGGCCGCGCGCGGCACCGACAACATCGGCTACGTCTTCCAGGACCCCACTCTCCTGCCGTGGCGCCGGGTCCGCGCCAACGTGGAGCTGTTCGCGGAGCTGCACGGGCACGGCGCGACCGAACGCCGCGGACTCGCCGAGGAGGCGCTGCGCCTCGTCGGGCTGGAGGGTTTCGACCGGCACTATCCGCGCCAGCTGTCCGGGGGCATGCGCATGCGCGTGTCCCTCGCGCGGTCCCTGACGCTGCGCCCCCGCGCCTTCCTTTTCGACGAGCCGTTCGCGGCCCTGGACGAGATCACCCGTCAGCGGCTCAACGAGGAGGTCATCCGCCTTTTCCAGAGCGAGTCCTTCGGAGGCCTGTTCATCACCCATTCGGTCTTCGAGGCGGCGTTCCTGTCCACCCGGGTCCTGGTCATGTCGAAACGGCCGGGCACGCTCGTCGCCGAGTTCCCCGTGCCCTTCACCTATCCCCGCACGGAGGAGCTGCGTTTCGATCCCGCCTTCGCCGAGCTCAGCAGGGAGATCTCGGGCGCGCTGAAGGAGGCTTACCGGTGAACGCACGCAAGCTGCTCCCGCCCGTGGCGGTCCTCGTCCTGTTCGGCGGCCTCTGGTACGCCGTGTCGTACCTGCTCCTCGACCCGGCCCGCAGGTTCCTGCTGCCCCCGCCGCAGGAGGTGTGGCAGGTCGGGTTCGCGGACGCCTTCAACCGCACCGAACTGCTGCAGGGCCTGCTGTACACCGCGAGGGTGGCCGTCACGGGCCTGGCCGTGGCCGTCGTGGCGGGAGTGCTCGTGGCGGTGCTGATGAGCCAGGCCGCCTGGGTCGAGCGCTCGCTCTACCCGTACGCGGTCCTGCTCCAGACCATCCCGATCCTGGCCATCGTCCCGGTACTGGGCTTCTGGTTCGGGTTCGACTTCCGCAGCCGGGTCATCGTCTGCACCGTCTTCGCCCTGTTCCCGATCATCACCAACACCCTGTTCGGCCTGAAGTCCGCCGGCAGGGAGATGCACGACCTGTTCACCCTGCACGACGCCTCCCGGACCGTGCGCTTCCGCAAGCTCCAGCTTCCCGCGGCCGTTCCCGCGATCTTCACCGGGTTCCGGATCTCCGGCGGGCTCGCGGTGATCGGCGCCATCGTGGGCGACTTCTTCTTCCGTCAGGGCGATCCCGGCCTGGGGGTCCTGCTCGACGTCTACCGCCAGCAGCTGCGCAGCCCCGAGCTGTTCGCGGCCCTGCTGCTCGCCTCGGCGCTCGGCATCCTGGTCTTCTGGATCTTCGGATGGTTCGGACGCGCCCTGACCAGGCACTGGTACCAGCCGGCAGACGACCGCTCCTGACACCACCCGCCGCGGATCTCTCATCCGACAGGAGGCTCTAATAATGTCAGACATCATAAGCCTGAGGAGTGCCGAGGTCACCCAGGGGTTCCAGCGTGCCCCGGCCCGCGCCATGCTCCGGGCCACCGGCATGACCGACGAGGACTTCACCAAACCGCAGGTCGGCGTCTGCTCGACCTGGAACGAGGTGACGCCCTGCAACATGCCCCTGGACGCCCTGGCCAAGCGGGCCAAGGCGGGCGTCCACGCGGCGGGCGGGTTCCCCCTGGAATTCTGCACGATCGCGATGTCGGACGCGATCTCGATGGGGCACGAGGGGATGAGGGCCTCCCTCGTCTCCCGGGAGGTCATCGCCGACTCGGTGGAGATCATGGCGCACGCCGAACGCATGGACGCCCTCGTCACGGTGGCCGGATGCGACAAGTCACTGCCCGGCATGCTCATGGCAGCGGCCCGGCTCGACCTGCCCACCGTGTTCGTCTACGGCGGGTCGATCATGCCCGGCCGCGGCCCCGACGGCCGGGCCGTCGACATCGGCAACGTCTTCGAGGCCGTGGGCGCGTGCGCCGCGGGCAGGATCTCCGAGGCGGAGCTGTCGCATCTGGAACAACGGGCGTGTCCCACGGTGGGGAGCTGCGCCGGGATGTTCACCGCGAACACGATGGCCGCCGTCGCCGAGGCGCTGGGCATGAGCCTGCCCGGCAGCGCCAGCGCCCCGGCCGTCGACCAGCGCCGGCTTGAGGACGCCTACCTCAGTGGCCAGGCGGTCGTGCGCCTGCTGGAACGGGACATCCGGCCACGCCGGATCCTCACAAGGCAGGCGTTCGACAACGCCATCGCCGTGGCGATGGCCCTGGGCGGCTCCACGAACGCCGTGCTCCACCTCCTGGCCATCGCCGCCGAGGCGGAGGTCGAGCTGACCCTGGACGACTTCGACCGGGTGGGCCGCAGGGTCCCCCACATCGCCGACACCAAACCCCACGGCCGGTTCCACATGGTGGACCTGGACCGGGTCGGAGGCGTCCCGGCGGTGCTGCGCGAACTCCTCGACGCGGGCCTGCTGAACGGGGACTGCATGACCGTCACAGGCCGCACCATGGCGGAGAACCTCGCCGATCTGGCCCCTCCCGCGCCCGACGGCGAGGTGATCCGCCCGGCCGGGCGGCCCATCCACGCCGACGGCGGCATCGCCGTCCTCAGCGGCTCCCTCGCCCCGGACGGCGCCGTGGTGAAGACGGCGGGCATCGACGTCGACCGGTTCGCCGGCCCCGCCAGGGTCTTCGACGGCGAGCAGGCCGCGCTGGAGGCGCTGCGGGAGGACCGCATCCGGCCCGGCGACGTCGTGGTGGTCAGGTTCGAGGGCCCCCGCGGAGGACCCGGCATGCGCGAGATGCTCGCCATCACCGGCGCGATGAAGGGAGCCGGCCTGGGCGCCGACTGCGCGCTGGTCACCGACGGCCGTTTCTCCGGCGCCACCCACGGCTTCTGCGTCGGCCACCTCGCCCCCGAGGCCACGGAGGGCGGCCCCATCGCCCTCGTCCACGACGGCGACCGGATCGTCATCGACGTTCCCGAGCGGGCCATTCACCTGCTCGTGGACGAGGCGGAGCTCGCCCGGCGCCGCGCCGGCTGGAAACCGCTGCCGCCCCGCTACGTCAAGGGGGTCCTGGCCAAGTACGCCAGCCTCGCCACCGGCGCCGATCGGGGCGCCATCACCGTCCCCCGCCCCCTGTCGTAACCCGAAGGACGCGACCCGCGATGCCCAAGGCGACCGCCGCCATCGTCGGCTCCGGAAACATCGGTGCCGACCTGCTGTACGAACTCCTGCGCTCGGAGGTGGTCGAGCCGCGCCACATGGTCGGCGTCGACCCCGCCGGCGAGGGACCGCGCCGGGCCGCGGACCTCGGCCTGGCCGTCTCGCACGAGGGGACCGACTGGCTGCCGGCGCGGCCGCGGCTCCCCGACCTGGTCTTCGAGACGACATCCCTCCACGTCCGCAACGCCCCGAAGTACAAGGCGATCATCATCCTCAACCCCGCCGAACCCCCTCCGACCAAGGGCGCCGGTGACTTCCTGCCCCCCTACGCCGGCAATCTCGACATCATGACCGCCGCGGCCGTCAAGGTCGCCGAGGAAATCGCCGGGGTGCGAACCTGATGCCCGCGACCGACATCCGCGTCATCCTCGGAGAGGAGGTCCCGGTGGGCTTCCACGGCCACCAGAACCTCTCGCTCGCGGTCGCCAACTCGCTGGGCGCCATCGAGGGGGCACCCGGCAGATCGACGGCTGCACCCGCGGCCTCGGCGCCGGATCGGGCAACACCCCCACGGAGGCCCTGGTCGCGGTCTGCGACAAGGTCGGCCTGCGCACCGGCGCCGACGCCTTCGCGATGCCGAACGTCGCCGAGGACGTCGCCCGCCCCGTCATGGACGGCGAGTGCGTGGTCGACAGGATGGCCCTGACCATGGGGTACGCCGGCGTCTACTCCAGCTTCCTCAAACACGCCCTCCGCGCCGCGGAGAGGTATGGCGTCTCCGGCCCGGAGATCCTGCGGCGCTGCGGCGAACGCAAGCTCGTCGGCGGCCAGGAGGACCAGATCATCGACATCGCCGTCGCCCTCGCTCACAGGAGGTAGTTCTTGCGCACCCATCGAATCGGCGTCATCGGCGGCACCGGACCGCAGGGCAAGGGACTGGGGTACCGGTTCGCGCTGGCCGGGCACGAGGTCCTGCTCGGATCGCGTTCCGCGGAACGCGCCGTGGCCGCCGCCGCCGAACTCAACGCCCGCCTGCCGGAGGGACGCGGTGTCACGGGCACGGACAACGCGAAGGCGGCGGAGGCGGGCGACGTCGTCCTGCTCGCCGTACCCTACGACGGCCACGGCGATCTCGTGGCGTCCCTGCGCGGCCCGCTGGCCGGAAAGACGGTCATCAGTTGCGTCAACCCGCTCGCCTTCGACCGGCGCGGCCCGTACGGGGTTCCCGTACCGGAGGGCAGCGCCGCCGAGCAGGCCGCGGCCCTGCTTCCCGGCTCCATCGTGGTCGGGGCCTTCCACCACGTCTCGGCGGTGGCGCTGCTCGCCACGGACGAGCCGCTCTCCCATGAGGACGTGCTCGTCTGCGCGGACGACGCCGCCGCGGGCGCGGCCGTACGGGAACTCGCCGCCGCGGTCACGGGGCGGCCGGGCGTCGACGTGGGCCCGCTGCGGCTCGCCCGGCAGCTCGAACCGCTGACCGCGGTACTCATCTCGATCAACAAGCGCTACAGAACGCAGTCCGGGATCGCGATCTCCGGACTCTGACGACGACCACGGAACTGCGGGCGGAGGCGGTGGACGCCCCGCCCGCTTTCGCGTTTCAAAAGGAGTACGCATGACACGTGTCGTGAAGCGGGGCCACTCGTGGGACGAGGCGTTCGCGAGCGCCCGCGCGCTGGCGCCGGAGGCCTTCACCGAGACCGGAGCCCTCAACCACTGGGGCGGGGCCTGGCGGGACGAGGGGAGGCACGCGACCGCCGTCTCCCCCCTGGACGGGAGACCGATCCCCGGCCCCGCGGCGCTGACGCTCGACCAGGGGCGCGCGGCCGTGAGATCCGCCCTCGACGGGCATCGGAACTGGCGCCGTCTTCCGCTCGCCGAGCGGCGGGCCCGTGTGCGGGCGGCGGTCGAGGCGATGGCGGAGCATCGTGACCTGCTCACGCTGCTGCTGGTGTGGGAGATCGGCAAGACATGGCCGCAGGCCGCTGCGGATGTGGACCGCTGTCTGTCCGGCGTGCGCTGGTACGTCGAGGAGATCGAGGGGATGCTCGGCTCCCGTGCGTCCCTGGAGGGGCCGGTCAGCAACATCGCGAGCTGGAACTACCCGATGAGCGTGCTCATGCACGGGATGCTCGTCCAGGCGCTCGCGGGCAACGGCGTCATCGCCAAGGTGCCGAGCGACGGGGGGCTGTGCTGCCTCACCCTGGCCACCGCGCTGGCGGTACGGGAGGGACTCCCCTTCACCCTCGTGAGCGGGTCAGGGCCCGAGCTCGCCCCGGCGCTGGTGGCGCAGGAGGGGATCGGCTGCGTCGCCTTCGTCGGCGGCCGGGAGGCGGGCCGGCGGGTCAGGCGCCTGCTGCGGCCCGGCACCCGCCACATCCTGGAGCTGGAGGGGCTCAACTGCTGGGGCGTCTGGGAGTTCTCGGACTGGGAGACGCTGTCCGCCCAGATCCGGAAGGGTTACGAGTACGCCAAGCAGCGGTGCACCGCCTATCCCCGGTTCGTCGTGCAGCGCGGCCTCTTCGACCGCTTCCTGGCCGCGCACCGGCCGGTGCTGGAATCCCTGCGGTTCGGGCATCCCCTCGCCGTCGAGCATCCCGGCGACGACCTCCCCGAGCTGGACTTCGGGCCGCTGATCAACGCCGCCAAGGCGGCGGAGCTCCGTGGAAAGGTGGACGACGCCATCGGGGCCGGAGCCGTTCCCCTGTACCGCGGCGGCCTGTCACAGGGCCGGTTCCTGCCGGGACAGGACGTCTCCGCCTACCTACCGCCGTCGAGCCTGCTCCATCCGCCGCCGTCGTCGCCGCTGCACCACGCCGAACCGTTCGGCCCGGTCGACTCGGTCGTGCTGGTCGACTCGGAGGAGGAACTCGTGCACGCGATGAACGTCAGCAACGGCTCACTCGTGGCCGCCGTCTCCTGCGACGACGAGAGGACGGCGGCGCGGGTCGCGGGACACGTACGGGCCTTCAAGGTGGGGATCAACGCGCCCCGGTCGCGCGGTGACCGGCACGAGGTGTTCGGCGGGGAGGGGGCCTCCTGGCTGGGCGCCTTCGTCGGCGGCGAACTGCTCGTGCGGGCGGTCACCCAGGGGGCGGACGACGGGACGATGCCGGGGAACTTCCCCGCTCCCCGGCATCGTCTCCCCGTCTAGTCGGACGCGGTTCGCCCGACGTGGTCGGCCGCCCGCTCCGCGGGCGGCCGATATCCCAGGACGCGGCCGAAATACTGCACGAGGGGCCCGATCGCCACGGCGAAGAGCAGGGTGCCCACCCCGACGCTGCCGCCGAGCAGGACACCGATCAGCAGGACGGAGATCTCGACGATCGTGCGGGACAGCCGGATCGACGTGCCGAAGCGCCGGTTCAGGCCGGTCATCAGCCCCTCGCGCGCCCCTACGCCGAGATCCGGCACCAGATACATCCCCTGGCCGAACGCGAAGACCAGGATGCCACCGACCTGCAGGACGATCTGGAGCCAGAGCGACCCGGCGGGGACCGTCCAGCCGAGGATCCAGTCGATGACGACGGCCGCGACGAAGATGTTGAGAACGGTGCCGACGTGGGGGCGTTCCCCGAGGGGCCACCAGGGGATCAGCGCGACGACGGTGACCAGGATGATCACCGTTCCGAAGCTGAGCCCGGTCAGGCGGGCCAGGCCGTCGTGGAGGACGTCCCATGGCCCAAGTCCCAGGCCGGACCGGATCTGCGCGGCCACCCCCACCCCCTGGAGGGTCAGGCCGGCCGTCAGCAGTGCGAAGCGCCCGGAAAAGGGCCAATCCCGTGCCGTCATATATTTCTCCTATGTCAGTTGTCAGACAAATATAAGATGAAGAGACAGTCAATCGATAGACTGCTCAGACATCTGAGTAATGGAGGTTCCATGAACCGGCTCGTCCTGCGGGGAGCGCGTCACCCCGGCGACATCGCCGTCGCCGGCGATCGCATCGTCGCCGTCGGCCGCGTGGACAAGCGGCCGGGAGACCGGGTCCTGCGCTGCGACGGGGACATCGTTACCGCGGGCCTGGTCAACACCCACCACCACCTGTTCCAGTGGCTCACCCGCGGCCTGGCCGTCGACACCGGCTTCTTCACCTGGCTGCGCTCGCTCTACCCGCTGTGGAGCCGCATCACCGCCGACGACCTCCGGGCGGCCGCCCGCCTCGGCCTGGCCCGGCTGGCCCTCTCCGGCGCGACCACCGTCGCCGACCACCACTACCTCGTCCTGAACGGGGACGACTCGGTGTTCCACGTCCTCGCCGAGACGGCACGCGAGGTCGGCGTGCGCCTCCACATCGCGCGCGGCATGGTGGATCGAGGCGAGAGCGCGGGCGGCCTCGCCCCCGACATGATGGCCGAGCCGGTCGACGCCGCCCTCGCCTCCGCCGAACAGCTCATCGACGACCTCCACGACGGGGACCGCGTCGCCGTGGCCCTGGCGCCCGCCAGCCCCCTGTCGGCGTCCCGCGAGATGTTCCGCGCCGCCGCGGAACTGGCGGATCACCGCGCGGTACGGCTGCACACCCATCTCGCTGAAGATCCGGCCGAACGGGAGCGCTGCCGCGCGCTCCACGGGCTCACCCCGATCGAACTGCTTGAGGAGACCGGCTGGCTCACCGCGTCCACCTGGATCGCCCACGCCGTCCACCTGGACACGGACGAGATCCGCCGGCTGGGCTCCCACGGGGTCGGCGTGGCACACTGCCCGGGGTCGAACAGCCGCCTCGGCGACGGCATCTGCCCGGTCGTGGACCTCGTCGCGGCAGGCGTCCCCGTGGGCCTCGGCGTCGACGGGGCCGCCTCGCACGAGGCCGGCACGCTGTTCCCGGAGATGCGCCTCGCCCTCTATCTGGCCCGCCAGCGGGCCGGCCGCCCCGACGCCCTCACCACACGCGAGGCGCTCACCCTGGCGACCCTCGGAGGAGCACGCTGCCTCGGCCGTGACGACCTCGGGCGACTGGAGCCGGGCGCCGCCGCGGACATCGCCGTCTGGCCCGGCGACGACCTCAGCGACATCGCCGACCCCGTCGCGGCCCTGATCCTCGGCCCGGAGCGGCGCGTGCGCCACCTGCTGGTCGCGGGCGAGCCGGTGGTCAGCGAGGGGCACCTTCTCACGGTCGACGTGCGAGCCGCCCAGGCCGACGTGGCGGCACGCGCCAGGCGGCTCTCCCGGTGACCGGGTGATCAACCCGTACGGTCCGGCAACGGTCCGGCGGGAAATCGACTCGGTGCGGACCGGCGACGGACCGTCCGCATATCGCCGGCTCAGAGCCGTGCCCCTGAGGAGTTTCGAGGGTAGGGCGGGCGGGACTCGAACCCGCGACCCAGGGATTATGAGACACGGACACAACAGGCAGCGACCGTACCCGCTACCTGCGAAAACGCCCTCGCGGTCTTCCTGACAGCCCATGCCTGGGAAGGCATTGGGAAAGACTGTGCTGTTGGAACCGCTCAAGTGCCCGAACTGAGGCAGTGTTGGCCGGAAAGTTCAGCGTTTGACACCCCACCTCAGGCGGCCCCGGCAAGCCTCCCCAAATCTGGTGACCAACCTTCGGCCGAGGGTAGAGAGCCACCGCGATCACACATGTGAGAGGCTGCCACTCATGTTCTCGGACCAAGACACCAACATCGTGGGTATCGGCTACGAGGGCAGAGATCTTGAGTCGGTGGTGAAGGACGCGCTGACGTACAACCTGACGATGCTGATCGACATCCGCCTCAATCCGATCTCTCGTAAGCCCGGCCTCAGTAAGAAGCGGCTAGCCGCCGCCGTAGCCGAAAACGGCATCGAGTATGTCCACATGCCGCAACTCGGCAACCCCAAGTGGAACCGCGCGGGCTTCGCCGGCTCGGCGGCCGAACTCGCCGAGGCCCGGGACAACTACGTGGCTCACGTCGCCTCTCCAGAGGCTGAAGCCGCGATGGATGAGATTGTGGTCTGGGCACAGAAAGGACTCGTGGCCGTGCTCTGCTTCGAGGCAGACGAGCGACGTTGTCACCGCTCAGTGGTGCTGGATCAGGTGCGTCGACGACTGCCAGGCACGGTCTAACGCGGTGGATAGAAGAGGCCGAGCACGCTAAACACATGCTGGCGTTTGGCCTGGTTTCCGATGTAGAAGACCGTGTCCTTGTCGTCCCCGCACATCTTGTCGAGCCAACGGGCCCGCAGTTCGGCCTTAGCGCTGGCCTCGTCCCAGTCTGAGAGGCGCCGCTGATGCCGGACAAACTCCCAGTCCAGCAAGCCCTGGCGATGTCCCTTGCACTGCCGTGAATCGCAGCGATAGCGATACCAAGCCTTGAAGCGGGGAGCCTCCAGAGCTCGCCGAGGAGCACTGTCGAACAGGCCGAGTTGGTTCACGTAACTTTGGATCTTCGCCTGCTCCTCTTGGCTCCATCCCGGGTGGTTTTCGATGACGATGTCGTCGATCTCCTGCGGTCGGATCGCCGCCAGCGACCGTGCCGGTGGATCGTTCCTTACTGCATTGAGCACGTCACACATCGAGCCTTGGACGTAGTCCTCGATCCAGGTGGCGCGCTTCTTCCAGTCCTTCACGTGGCCGATGGTGTTCATGGTCGTCAGTATCGGTCGCCAGCTCTCGCCGCGAGGGTCATTGCGAGCCGGCCGAGCCTCGAATTCGACGAAGTCATACTTCTTGAACTCGTTGGGGTCGTCGAGCGTCCGAAAATTAATGGGGTAGAGCCGGAGCCAGCCGAAATCTTGCAAGTCGGCGCGGATGCCGGCCACGCATACAGTCTCTCCGTAGGTTTGGGATGGATTCGGCGCGGCCTTCACCAGGATCAGCACTTTCAAACGCCGTGGCTGGTCTCCCGCAGGCTTGGCCGTGGTGGTGTTCGACTCCGGACCGAAGAGCGATTGCTGCGTCACCGTACGACTCCTCCAAGTGTCAGTGAACGGGCAACCGCCTACCGCTGCACGGATGCACCTCTTCGGTTGTAACTCCAGATCTTCCTCAAGTCACCTGCCCACCAACGCAACTATGGGCATACGAGCTGCCCGAAATACCACGAGAAAGATCACTTCGGATCATCTACACAGGCACAACTGATTCAATTGCATACCCTGCGCCGTTTTATGCCCCAAAGATAGATGAGGAGATTCAGCTCACCAATGCTGAGCTATGGACGAACAGCGGAACGTCTCACGCTGCCGCGCTATGACTCGCCCGGGCCAACGTAGGAGCAGGCCGCCCACCTCGCACCCGCCGCCCCCTGAACCTCATGGAGCCAGGACCTCGGAGAGCCAAGACGAGCCCGGCGAACGCCTCCCGATCCAGGGACCACCGCGTAGGCAGTCAGGCCGTCACGCTCCCCACCTGCTCTTATTTGTTCGATGACTCAATCGGACCACGAAAAACGGCATCCGATTGCCGCATGAGATGCGGACATCCACTGTTGACGTCCATGGAAGACGCGGGATACGGTACGCAAACGATCGTGATCTAGTGGAGGAAACATGACCCCCCCGGCTCCCCCGGCCTCCCCCGCGTGGACTCTCAAGCCTGACCAGCCCATCGAGCGCAAGAAGCTCCACGAAGACTTCGGCGGCCGCACGCAGGGCGGCATTGGCCCGTCCAGCCGCACCCCGAACGTCTTCGTCTTCACTGACCCCATCGCCGGCGAGAAGCACGGCTACTTCGACGGTTGGATGCCTGACGGCCTGTTCCACTACAGCGGTGAAGGCCAGCACGGCGACCAGCGGATGATCTCCGGCAACGCCAGCATCCTCAACCACCAGCGGGAAGGGCGCGCCCTGCGCGTTTTCCAGGGCGCCCGCGGCACCGTCACCTACCTCGGCGAGTTCGAGGTGTACGACAAGGACCCCTGGTACGAGGCGGATGCCCCGGAGACTGGTGACGGCCCTCTGCGTAAGGTCATCGTCTTCCGGCTGAAGCCGCTGGACACCAGTCCGCAGCCTCCGCAGACCAAGCTGGCCCGGCTGCTCGCCGCTACCCGTCGCGCCGACACTGAGGAGCAGGTGCAGGAACTTCCGCTGGAGCAGCAGCTCACCGAGCGCAGTTTCGTCAACCCTGCCCAGGAGCCCTACGAAGCTGAGCGAAAGGAGTCCAGCCTGGTGCAAGCTCTGGCCGACTACCTGCGCGGCAAGGGGCACGCGATCAGCCGGCATCAGATGCTGCCCAAGGGGGAGACGCGGCCTCTGTTCACCGACCTGTACGACGGGGACCTGAACCTTCTGGTGGAGGCGAAGGGCAGCGTCACCCGTGAGAACGTGCGGATGGCGATCGGGCAGCTCGCCGATTACGGCCGATTCCTGCCGGACGCGACCCGAGCGATCCTGCTGCCTGCTGAGCCTCGCGCGGATCTGCTCGCGCTTGCTCGCAGTCAGAACATCGTGACCATGTGGCCGGTCAAGGGTGGCTACGCCACCAGCAAGGCCGACTTCACCCTGTAGGTCTCGGCCCGAGAGGGCCGTCGGTAACTGGCCGACGGCCCTTGCTGATCCCTAACGACCTTTAGGACACACACATTTAATCCCTGCCAATTTCTTCCGGCAAGAAGAGGAATCCGGCTACGCCATGTACCTTTCTGGGTGATGATTCGTGCATGACTGGCACGCCCCCTGACTGGCTCACGCACTCCGTACCTGCAGAAACGGAGCGGAAGGTTCCACCACTTGGAAAGATGCTGAAGTCGTATCGGGCCACACACAGGCTCACTCAGAGAGAGCTTGCCACCCGTCTCTTGATTGACCAGACCTACGTATCCAAGATTGAGCGTGGTGTCCGGGGCATCAAGGATGTGGACTTCCTCGCGCGTGTCGCCAAACTGCTGGGAGTTCCGCTTAACGAGTTATATACCGCCAGCGGCCATCCCGCTCAGGCGGGAACGCCTGCCGACCCGGTGGCAACCAGCCAGCGCCGATGGCTGGAGATCCGCCGTCACCTCAACCAGAACCGCGCCGAGCTGGCCGCCGCGGTGATCGCCACTTACCCGGAGAACCTCCGGGTACGGAACGTGCCGCTCATCGCCGAAGCGGGTTGGCTGCCCGCTGAACCCGTGCCGCTCGCCGACATCACCCTCAGGTGGGTGGAGGGTCCCCAGCGGGTAGCCGTGGACGGCTCCGAGCCGGAGGCGTTCACGGCCCGGCCGCTTCGCGCGCCCGGCTCCGCCTACGACCGGTACACCTCCGCCGTTCGTTACCTGGACCCGCCCACCCTGTTCGAGAACCGGCCGAGTTACCGGCTCCTCGATCTACGTTGGGCAAACGAGCGCGGAGAAATGACGTTCGGGCTGGCCAACTACTTCGACAAACTGGACATCTCCGAGGCTGTCGGCCACGAGACGGCCGCCGCGATGATGCACAGTCCGGCAAGCCTGTCGTGGGAGAACCTCCCCTTCCGATCACTCATCGGGGACCCGTTCGACTTCCATCGCCGGGCGGTCATCCCCGCCATCACAACGTTGATGCTGCGCCGACGGCGTACGCACGGCACGGCCTCGTTTCTGCTCCACTGGCGCGACCCCGCGAAGGTGGCCACGGCCTCGGGCCTGTACGACGTGATCCCCGCCGGCGAGTTTCAGCCTTCCAGCATGGCCCCCTGGGATCTGTCGAACGACTTCGATCTATGGCGCAACGTCGTTCGTGAGCTGAGCGAGGAACTCCTTGGGACTCCCGAGCACGACGGTAGTAGGAGCATGCCGATCGACTACGAGGCATGGCCGCTCTACCGCGCCCTGGGGAAAGCCCGCGACGAAGGGCGGGTATCGGTCTACTGCCTGGGCGTCGCTCTGGACGCACTGACCCTGGCCACCACCATCATGACCGTGCTCGTCATCGACGACGACGTGTTCGACGATCTATTAGCGGACCTGGTCCAGTCGAACGCGGAAGGCACCACCGTCTTCGGAGAGCCCGGACAGCGCGGCATCCCGTTCACCGGCCAGAACGTGAACCGCCTGCTGACCTCCGAGCCGATGGCCTCCCCCGGCGCCGGCTGTCTCGCCCTGGCCTGGAGATATCGGGGGCTGCTGCTGTCGTCGTAGGGTGGCAGGGATCTCCACTCTTCATTTTCAGAGGTGCCGATGAGCGTGAGCGCGCAGCCGTACGAATCTCGCCCGACATGGCGCGAGGTGCGCCGTTACCTCAACGCGCACCGTCACGAGCTCGCCCAGGCCGCCGACCGGCTCTATCCGGACCTGCCGAAGGTCGGATCGACCCATCTGCTCACCAACCAGGTGTGGACACCGGCCCGTCCTCTCGAACTCCAGAAAGTCACCCTGCGGTGGGTCGGTGATCCCCCCGCTCTATCGGTGACCGGCCGCGAAGAGGAAGCCCGACTCATACTCCCTGCGGGCGTTTCGTCATACGCCGAGGCGATGGAGGCTCTCGACAAGCCCCGGCTGTTCGAGAACCGCAGCTGTTACCGGCTGCTCAACGTGGCCTGGCCGGAACTGAGTTTCACCCGCGGTCACTACTTCGACGGGGTCAACGTCAGTGAGACCGCCGCCCACGAGTTCACGACGGCCCGGCTTCTCGGAGAGACACGGCTTCCCTTCCGCCGGCTCATTGCCGACCCCACCGACTTGCGTTCGCGGGTCGCGCTCCCCGCAATCTCCATGCTGACCCTGCGACACGACCGCCGTACCGGCGCGATGACGTTCGTCCTCCACTGGCGCGACCCCGGCCGTGTCGCCCACGGAGGAGGGCTCTATCAGGTCATGCCCGTGGGGGTGTTCCAGCCCTCTGAGGAGACTCCTCACGCCGAGACGGCCGACTTCGATCTGTGGAAGTGCGTTGTCCGCGAGTACGCCGAGGAGTTCCTCAAGCGATCGGAGGTGTACGGCGATGCCTTCGACTATGAAAGCTGGCCGCTCTACCGCGAGCTGACCGACGCCCGTGAAAGCGACCGTCTACGGTCCTTCGTGCTCGGGATAGGTGTGGACCCCCTCACCTTCGCGACAGACATCCTCGCGGTGACCGTGATCGAGGCGAGCACCTTTGACGCGATCTTCGGTGACATCGCCTCATCGAACGAGGAGGGACGCGTCATCGGCACGAAGGGCATTGCCTTCGATGACGACTCGGTGAGCCGGTACGTTCACCACGAGCCGATGCAGGCAGCCGGCGCCGCCGTTCTCGAACTCGCCTGGAAGCATCGTCAAGCCCTTGTTTCAAGGCCGTGAGCAGGGCTTATGACAGTCAGTCCTAATTCGCTGCCGCATAGGCCAAGCAGTCCAACTGCGGCACCCTGAGGCGTGGAACTCTCTTCGTAGGCACCAAAACGGCTACGAAGGGAGGTGCGACATGGGAACAGCTCACGGAGAGACGAGAGGCGCTACCACCGCTTGCCCGGTGAGCCCTCCGGCCGGGCAAGCACAAGCCCACGAGGCCCCCTACGAACGGGGTGTTCCCTCCACCTTGGCGTTCGCCTCCAGTTCGGCGACGCGCGACCGGAGATCTCGCATCTGGGCTTCGACCTCCGCGATGCGATCGATCAGGCTCACAGTTTCACCCCCCTCAGGGGGCCCCTCGTCGCTCCGGACGAAGAACGCGCGTCCCTGCTGGGACACCACAAGTCCTTCCATACGGAGCTCCCGCAAAGCGTTCTGCACGGTCTGGGACGCGATCCCGTACTCCGCAGACAACTTGCGGATGGACGGCAACCGCTCCCCCGGCTTAAGCCTCTTCTCACGGATCTCTCGCCGTAGCACCTCGGCGAGCTGGAGGTACGGCGGCCGCGGGTCGTTGTCGCTGATCGTCACCCCGTAAGCCTATCTCCACATTTTCAAGCCTCCTTGCTTCGAGCTGTTGCGTACTAGCACAGTGCTAGCTATGTTGGTTCGTGCCAGCACAGCTGGGAAAGCTTCCAACGGCTTGATGGCCATCGCCGATGCCCTGGTGACCTTCGCCAGCGGTCTCGGCTGATCAATCACCAAGTCCCACCCGCACAGCCGGAAGACCCGGGAAGGCGGCGTAAGCCGCACGCCGACGGGCTGTCGCACTCGCTGCATCTCAACTGAATCTCGGGCT
Source organism: Streptosporangium violaceochromogenes (assembly GCF_014654615.1). Lineage (GTDB taxonomy): Bacteria > Actinomycetota > Actinomycetes > Streptosporangiales > Streptosporangiaceae > Streptosporangium > Streptosporangium violaceochromogenes. Next base: position 524,096 of record NZ_BNBB01000001.1, read on the forward strand.
ACCGCCTCCCACTGAAAAAGGCGGTCTGCGTAGGTCACCGAGCCTGCGCGCTGAATCTCACACCGGGGCGGCCCTCCATCCACCAAGACATCGGGCCGCCCCCTGAGACTCCGAAAGGAGCACACCCATCATGACCGACCTGTTCGTCATGGCCAAGTCCGACTGCTGTAGGTCGGACTGTCGGGGTGGCCAGATCTGGAACCCCGGCGTCGGCCCGGTTCCGTGCCCGCTGTGCCGCCCGAGCGGGAGCGGGGGTGCCCGATGAGTCAGTGGCCCGCCGGCGCCTCCGGCAGCGCCCGCCCCGGCAAACCGGTCTTCACCTGCCCTCACGTGCTGGCCTCCACCTCGCCGTGCGCAAAGTGCCGGCAGACCACCAAGCCCGCCGGAGGTGCCCGGTGACCGCTCCCGTAGACCGTGCCGCCTACGTCCGTGGGTTGCGTGCTCTGGCCGATCTGCTGGAGCGGCACCCGGACCTGAGCCTGCCCTACTGGGGTGTGGTAGAGCGGCCGATGCCCATCTACCCCCGCCGCTACACCGGCGGTGAGGTGGCCGCCCAGGCTCTCACCTACGTCGCGGCGATGGACGCCCGGCCTGTCGCGAGGTTCAAGCCTTGCAGCGTCAACTGCGAACCCGACTACTGGCTGGAGATCACGGGAACCCTCGGCGGCCTCCGTATCGAGGTGAACTCTCCCGCCGCGAAGGTGTGCGAGCGGGGCGCCGCCGGGTGGGTGATCCCGCCCGCGCTGCGGGAGCTGCTGGAGACGACCGACGGCGGTGAGGCGTGATGACGCCCGCCGAGCGGCTCGCCGCCACCCTGATCGCGCTCAACGCCCTGGAGTCGGCGATGGTCGACGACGACGTCGACGACGGCCAGGAGGAGGCGTGACGGCCTGGATCTGTGGTGGCCTCATCATCGCCGTGATCGCCGCCGTTCTCGGACTGCTGGCCATGGCCTGCCGGTCCGACGACGGCGAATGCCGGTAACCCCGTCAGCCTGCCAACCCCCTTTCCCGGGCGTTAGCCAGCCCGCCGCCGGGGCGGCCCCCCTTTGCGAGGCCGAACCTCCCGGGCCGCCCCGGCCCCCTCCCCCTTTCGCGTGTTCGTACGAAGGAGTCCCCGTTATGACCTGCGGGTCACACATCAAGCGCGTGCCGTCCCCGACGCCGGTGCACCCCTGTCGGGTGTTCGGTGCGGCCGGGGCCGAGTGCGTCTATGACCCCGAGCTGCACACCGGCCCCACCGAAGCGGAGTCTCCCGCTGAGCGGGCGGCCCGCCAGGAGGTGGCCCGGCAGGTGTGCGCCGCCTGCCCGCTGCTGCCGCAGTGCCTGGCCTACGCCCGAACCTGCGCCCCCACCTTCGGGGTGTGGGCGGGCCGAACCGCCCAGGAACTCACCGCCCCCGCCCCCGGCGAGCTGGCGGAGGTGGCCTGATGAACGGCCCCTGGTATTTCAGCGTCACCGCGCCGGCGCCGTGGAACAAGTCCGGCCAGACCAAGGTCACGGTACGCACCGGCGGCGCCTACCAGGTGTATGTGTGCGTGGGCAACGACCGCCACGGCATGACCGAGAACGAGGCGTGGGCGCTGTGGGTCGCGCTGGGCAACGCCCTGCACGCCACCTGCGGCCCCGCCCCAGCCTGGGCTGATGAGCAGGCCACCCCCGCCGACAAGCGGCAGGGGTGAGCGGGGTGAGCATGGCCCGCTTTCAGTGCGCCGGATGCCACCGCCGCCACAGCAGCCCGCTGGGCTGCCCGCGCTGCGACAACGCCGGGGCGCAGATCCCGCGCTGCCGTACCCATGGCGCCCGCCACCGGCCGGGCTGCCGCACCTGCCGCCCCCTGACCCGCTCCTACTCCGGCCTGTGACCCCGCGAACCGAGGTGACCTCCATGAACCACCCCACACCCCACCCCGCACCCCGCCCCGGTCCGATGCCCGGCCGCGCCGTCCCGATCCTCCAGCAGGAGGTGAGCGCGGTACGGGGGGAGCTGACCCGCATGGACGCCAAATGCGCCCTTCTGGTCTCCCTGGCCGCCGGGGGACTCGCCCTCACCCTCGCCGCCCCCGCCCTGCCCGCCGGCGCCGGGGCCGCGTCCGCCGCCCGGCTGATCGCCGGGCTCTTGTTCGCCGCCGCGGTGGGAGTGGTGCTGGCCGCGGTACTGCCCCGCATCCCCCGCCGCGGCCGTGGCGGTACCGGGTTCGTCGCCCACGCCCGGCGCGCCTGCCCGACCGACCTGCTCACCTCCCTGACCCCCGGCGCGGACGGCGCCGGGGAGGCGGAACGGCTGTCGGCCGAACTGTGGCGGATATCCCGCCTGACCCTCGCGAAATACCGCACCGTCACCGCCGCGGTGTGGCTGCTGATCGCCGCGACGGCCGCCATGGCCGCCGCACTGCCGCTGAGCCAGAGCTGAAAGGAGGCCGTGACCATGACCATCACCCCGACCCCGGCCGAAGCGGTGGCCTGATGACCGCGACCTACTACGACCGCCGCGCTGAACGAACCGTCGCCGAGGCCGCGGCCGAACAGGCCCGCGCGGCCGCCGAGGCCACCCGCGCCGAAACCGCTCTGCGCCTGGAGCGCGAACGCCGCCGGATGGACGCCGAGACCGCGGCCGCCGACCGCCAAGACCGCGCCGACCGCGCCGAGACCAAGGCCGCCCGCCGCCGGGAACGGCGCGCCGAGTCCCGCAAAGCGCGCGCTGAACGCGCCGCCGCTGTCCGCCGTGGTGCCGGCGCCCTGGCCTCCGCCGTCATCACCCGCGCCCCGCTCGCCGTGGGCGGGATCGCCATGGGCGCCCCGATCGTGATCGCCTGGCGCGGGCAGATGGAGTTCGCCGGCCAGGTCATGCACCTGGGCGCCCTGGCCCCCGCGCTGCCGGTCGCCCTGGAGGGCGCGGCCTGGTACCTGGCCTACCTGACCCATCGGGCCATCAAGGGCCGCCTGCCCGCTGGCGGCTACCGGGTGTGGACGTGGGGCTTGGCCTCTCTGGCGGCCGCGATGAACCTCTGGCACGGCGCCCAGGCACACGGAGTCCAGGCCGGGGTCGTGCTCGCCCTGGCCTCGCTGCTGGGCATCCTGCTGTGGGAGCTCACCGCGAGCCTGGCCGTGCAGACGGAGTCCAAGCGGACGGCCACCGAGATCCGCCGCGCCGCCTGGCGCCGGGTTCGCTACCCGCGGCTGTCGTGGGCGGCCGCCTCGATCCGGGCCGCGCACGGCGCGGATTGCTCGATCGATCAGGCGTGGGCGGCCGCGTGGATCGACCGCTATGGCGTCGGCCCTGAGTCGTCCCGGCGGGAGCGCAAGCTTGCCCGCTCGATCGTCCGCCACCAGAGCAAGGCCGACCGCCGCGCCGCCCGGAACGGCCGCCTGTCGATCGTCGCAGGATCGATCGTCGGCCGCCCGTCGATCGCGTCGGCCTCGATCGACGTGGAACGGATCGACCTCGCCCCGATCGGTGCGGTCCCCGAGCCGATCGACCGTCCGGCGATCGAGCCGACCCCCGCCCCGATCGATCCCGCCCCGGGTCCGGGCGCCCCCGTCGACGATCGCGCCGACGCTGTGACCGGCACTGGCGGCCCCGCAGAGGACGGCCGGGCACCGCAGGCCGATCGGCCCATCCCGATCGACTTCGGCGCCGTTCCAATCGAGTCGGCCCCGCCCACCCGCGGCCGATCGATCGGCGCGCACCGCGAGGCCCTGCGCACGGCGATCGAGGCCGGATCGATCGACCCGGCGCAGGCCACGGCCGAGGGCATCCGAAAGATCCTACGCTGCGCTCCCAAGACCGCGCAGACGCTCCGCGACGAGATCCGTACGGAGGCGACGGCATGACCGGTGCAACACCGGCCACGCCGGTGCGGCACCGGCCGACGGTCACCCGGACCTTCTCCCCGTGCTCAGGTGCGGCCTACCGGATGGTGTGCACCTGCGGCTTGCTCGGAGTCGAGCAGGCCGCCCGGCGGATGGCCCAGATCGACTTGGACCAGCACGTTCTGTCCCTGCCGCCTATCCCAGCCGCCCGGCGGTGCCGCGACCCGCGCGGCCATGACCGCCACCACTGGGAGCCCTGCGGCCTGTGCGAGGGCCAGACATCCCTGTTCGACCTGACGGGCGGTGAGGGGTGATGGCACGCTCCCGCCGCCGCCCGGTCCGCGCCCGCCTGATCGGCGCGGTCATCGTCTCGGCGCTGGCCTGGTGGCTGCTGAGCCTGACCGGCCTGCCCGCCCTGGCGGCGGCCTGGCTGGCCGGGCTGATCGCCGGACTGTCGGCGGTTTCGGTGCTGTCGGCCGCGCTGCGCGCGGTCAACACCACCCTGACCGCCCCCGCCCGTCCTGCTCGTTCTCGTTCCCGCCGCTCCCGAGGAGGTGCCCGATGATCCCGGCGACCGAATCCCCCCAGGCTCCCGAGACTGCGGAACCCCCTGTGGGGGCCGACGTCCCGCCGCCCGCTCCTGTGGTGGCCGACCCGATCAAGGAGACCACCCCCACCCCGGCCGATGCCGGGGACGGGGAACGGACCGGCGGGGTGCCGGCGGCGCAGCTGGCCGCCGGTGGCCTATCGGCGTCGGCGGTGGCGCTGGGCGCTGTCTACCAGCTTCTGGGCTTGCCGGGCCTGATCGCGGGTGGGGTGCTGACCGGGGGCTGCGCGGTGGCCTACGTACGTCACCGTTACCAGCGTCGCCGTTCTGGCCGTACCTGGGGAACCAGCTGGGAAGACGGCCACACCGGGCACGGCCGGAGCCGTCGAGGCCGACGGGGCCGCAGCGGTGGGGCCGGGGATGTGCTGGGCGGACTGCGCAGTGAAGGCGGCGCGTCTCGCCCGGCGGGCCGTACCCGTAGCGGTGGCGGTGGTGCGTTCTCGGGGCGGTCCAGCCGTTCCGCTGGTGACGGGTCTCGTTCCGGCGGGCCGGGCATCCTGGGCGGTCTGTTCGGTGGCACTCGCCGTTCCGATGTCGGTTCGGCGGACCGGTCACGCTCAGCCGAACCTAAGGGCCGCCGCACCAAGCGGGACCGTTCTTCGTCGCCGAACAGGTCGGCTCGCCCAGCTGGCGGCAAGGGGAAGCGCCGCGTCACCGGCAAGGACAAGGATTCTGCGGGTTCCCGGCAGCGAGGGCCACTCGGTGCGGTGCGCCGTGCCGCGGCCACCACCGGTACGGCGGCGCGCAAATTCGCTCGGATGAGCCGCCGGGCCGCCCAAAGAACCACCCGTGTGGCTCGCCGTGGTGCTGACCGGGTGCGCAAAGGCGCTGCTCTGGTCAACGCCAAGACCGGCGGCCGGGCCGGGCGCGCCTACCGCGCCGTAGGCCAGGGCGCACGCCGGGCCATGCGCGGTGCGGGCCGGGCCGCGGCTGCCCAGGCGCGCCGGGCCGGTGCGTGGGCCGACCGGCGAACCGGCAAGCGCATCTCATCCGCCTGGAAAGCCGCCAAGAACGGCAAGGAAGGTGAGGGGTTCAGGGCTGCGCGTCGGCGTGCGGCGGTGAAACTGGACCGCTGGTATGGGCCGGTGGCCGCGCCGCTGCTGGCCCTGCTGGCGGTGCTGGTCCAGCGCTGGCGCCGCCGTAAGGCCCGCAAAGCCGCCCCCGCCGAGAGCGCCGAAACCATCGAGACCGCCGGTGACCCGGCCCTCACCGAAACCATCTTCTGCCCGCGGTGCGGAGCCTCGCACACGGTCACCATCCCTGCCGGGGAGACCGATCACGCCATCACGTGCGGGTGCGGCCACACCATCCACGTCTTCCGGGAACCCGGCGATCCCTCCGAGGAACCTGCCTCGACCAGTGAGACCGCCGAAAGCACCCCCGCCCCCGGGGCTGAGGCCGCATCGGCCGGCGCCGGGGCGCGCCGTCATTCCTACCTCGCTTCACCGTCACCCACCTCCAGGAGGAACCGCGTCATGTCCGCCTTCCCGTTGGTCGTCACGGCCGCTGAGATGAACGCCGCCGCGGCCAGTCACACCCCCGCCGACATGTGGGTCGTCGCCCGCGAGCTGGACCAGCTCGCGGAGGTGCCCGCCAACGTCGCGCTGGCGCTGCGTACCTACACCACCCGTCTTCAGGCCGACTACCCCATCAATCCGGCCGTGGTCGAGGCGATCCACCACCTCTACCAGGCCCAGGCCCTGCTGGTCACCCTTGCCGAGGAGATCGGGCCGCTGTTCCGGCGGGTGCACGCCGAGGACCTCAAGCGCGAGGAGGCGCCGCGCACTAACGAACCGCTGTGGAACGTCTGACCACCCTCACCGGGTCCGGCCGCCGTACCGGCCGTGATGACACAGAAAGGAGATGACCGTGGGCGCCACCACGACCACCCGTTCCCGGCCCCGGCCTCGCGCTGACTGGTCGTTGTCCCCGCGCGGCACCGTCAGCGCCACCGCCCAAGGCGCGCTCGCGCTGGCCGCGCTGGCCACGATCGGCGACGCCGCCGGATTGGACCCTCTGTGGGGCGGGGCCGTGACCGCTGTCGGGGCGCTGGGCACGGTCCTGGTGAGCGCCCACCACGGCCTCACTCCCACCGGGCTGCTGTACCGGCTGGGCTGCTGGATTAGTGCCGGAGCCTGGTGGACCTACACCCTGGCCGCCACCCCCTGGAACCTCAACACCATGGCCGGGCTCGGACTCGGCGCCCTCACGGCCGGGCTGCTGGCCCCGCTGGGCCGCCGCTCGACCCGCCCGGCGAGTGCGGCGGGCACGGCGTTGGTGGTGCGCCACGCCAGCCGGATCGGCCTCGAATGGCAAGCCCGTATCCAGCGGGTATGCCGCATCACCGTCATCGTCACCGACGTGACCATGTGGGCCACCGGCACCGGCTACGACGTCCACGCCGACCTGCCCGGCAGCGGCTCCACCCTCGCCCAGATCGCCGGGCAAGCCGACGCGCTGGCCACCGATGCCCGCCTGCCCACCGGGTGCGGCGTCGAGATCAGCCCCGGAGCGCACCGCGGCGCGGTCATCCTGCGCGTCTCCACCGTCAACCGGCTCAGTGAGGAGGTGCCGTTCCCGCCGCTGACGGTCGGCGCGAGCATCAACGACCCCGTCGAGATCGGCCAGTACCGCAACGGCGACCCGGTCCCGGTGCCGCTCCGGCAAGCCTCCGCCCTGGTCATCGGCCAGACCGGATCAGGAAAGACGATCCTGCTCAACGTGCTCACCTCCGGAGTCGCGCGCTGCCGGGACGCGCTGGTGTGGCACATCGACCTCAACGGCGGGTCACTGTCGCAGATGTGGCTGGCGCCCTGGCTGGAAGGGCGCACCGACCGGCCCGCGATCGACTGGGCCGCCTCCACCCCCGCCGAAGCCCTGCACATGGCCGAAGCCGCGGTACGGATCGCCAAGGACCGCAAAACCTCAGCCCGCAAACTCAAGATCGCCGCTGATGCCACGCTGATGCCGGTCTCCCCGGACCTGCCGGAGATCGTCATCGTCCTCGACGAAGGTGCCGAAGCCGTCTCTCCGGGAGACACCTCGGTGAGGTATCTACGCGAGGCGTTGGAGGAGATCCAGCGGATCGGCCGTGACTCGGCGGTGCGGATCATCGCCTCCTCACTCCGGTCGACCACGGACATGCTGCCGGTCAACATCAAAAAGCAGTCTCACGTACGGATCGCGATGTACGTGCAAGACCAGTCCGAGCTGGGGCTGATGTTCGAGCACGTGCGGGGCGTCAACGTCGCCGACCTGCCCGGCCCCGGCTGCGGATTCGTACAGATCGGCCAGGTCCTGCCCAGACCGTTCAAGGGCCAGTACATGCTGCCCTCGACCGTCATCAGTGCCGCCGTGCAGATCGCCGCTGTCCGGCCCGACCTCGACCCGCGCGCCCAGCAGCTGGCCGGACCGGCCTACGCGGCACGGTATGACCGGATGCGGGCCGCCTTCACCGACCCCGACGACCCCACCGCCATCCCTACGGCCAGCGTCGGCCCCGGCCCCAGCACCGGAGGCCCGGGAAGCGAACTCGCCGTCCCCGAAGCGGCCCGGCCGCCCGCGCGGCGGCTGACCGTCCTGCCCGGCGGACGCGACACCGGCAGGGCCGACGCCTGGGCCGACCCGTTCGACCTCGCCCGCACCCCCGCCCCGGCCCCGGCCCCGGCCGCCTCGTCGGCCGCCACCTGGCCCGAACCCCGCGAACTCCTGCGCGCCGAACACATCCCCACCCCACCAACCCCCTCAACCGTCTCGCCCCTGCCCACCGTCGCCGTGACGGCCCCGCCGATCGTGGCACAAGCCTTGGCCGTGTTCGCCGACGCCGACGCCGAACGACTGCACTCAGCCGAACTCGCCACCGCTCTCGGCCTGACCCAGACCGACCTGGCCGACGCACTCCGCCCCTACGGCATCACCCCTCTCGCGCAGCCGTTCAAGCGGGGCGGTGAGCGGGGCCGCGGCTACGCCCTGGAGGACTTCCAGGCCGCCGCAGGGGGTCACACCCCCGAGTCACACCCGGGGGTCACAGGGGGTCACACCCCCCTGTGACCCGCACACCCCCGGTGTGACCCCCCTGTGCACCCCCTGAACAGCGCAAACGTGGGGGTGTGACCCCCTGTACGGGTCACACCCCCACCCCCTCCCTAAGCCCTGAAACGGCCCCGAACCCCCCTTCCTCCTGGGGGGTCACGGGGGTCACACCCACCCATCCGCACGCACCCGCCGAAGGTTGTGGTTCGCATGCCCAAAGCCGCCTTACCGGCCCTGCTCGCTCTCGCCCTCGCCACCGTCTTCCACCTGACCGCGTTCACCCTCCTGCTCGTGCCGCTGCTGGCCGCTGCCCTTCTCGGATACCGGCGTCTGCTGACCCGACGGCCATATGCCACCTGCCGCCCCTGCCGCGGCACCGGCTACCGGAACAGCGTCCTGATCTACCGCTCCAACGGCCAGGGCCCCACCTGCACCGGCACCGGCCACCGCGTCCGCCCCGGCACCCGACTCCTCAACGTCCACTGACCCAACAGGAGACCAATGAAAATCCGCATCATCGGCCTGCCCGACGAAGTCACCCAGGCCGTGGAACTCCTCACTCAGACCTTCGACGTGGTCGAGGTGTCGGCGCCGTACACGACGCGGGGCACCGGTCGTCAGGTCCGCGTCTATCTGGAGATCCGGCTTCCATGACATCCGCGACGTTTGCCCCATCCGCCCGGCGAGTCCTGGTCACCGGCTCCCGCACCTGGACCGACACCGCGACCATCCACGCCGCCCTGGCCGACCAGTTCGGCGACGGCACCGCCATCCTGGTCACCGGCGCCTGCCCGCGCGGCGCCGACACCATCGCCGAACACCTCTGGACGACCTGGGGCGGCGTCGTCGAGCGTCACCCCGCCGACTGGGGCGGCCCTCTCGGCAAGAGCGCCGGACCCGTCCGCAACGCCGAGATGGTCGTTCTCGGTGCTGCCGTCTGCCTGGCCTTCATCCGCGACGCCAGCCCCGGCGCTACCCACACCGCCCGCCTGGCCGAGACCGCAGGCATCCCCGTCCACCGCTACACCCACCCCGACGAACGGCGTGCCGCGCCCGGCAATGACCAGCTGCGCTACGCGCTGGCCGCCGCCGCCCGCGGCTGGCACGTCTTCCCCGTCGCCGCCCGTGACAAGCCCCCCGCCCGCGGCTTCACCGACTGGGAGACCAACGCCACCACCGACCCCGCCACTATCCGCCGATGGTGGGCACGCGCCCCGTGGAACGTCGGCATTGCGTGCGGCCCGTCCGGCTTGGTCGTCGTTGACCTCGACACCCCCAAACCGGGGAAGGAGGGGCTTCGCCCCCCGCCCCCTTGGGACCTGCCGGGGGTGAACGAGGGCGCTGACGTGCTGGCCCTCATCTGCGAACGCGCCGGCCAACCCCTGCCGTTCGAGACGTTCACCGTCCGGACCCGCCGGGGTGGGACGCACCTGTACTACACCGCCCCCGACGGGGTCCGGCTGAGCAACACCGAGGGCGACAAGGCCACTGGCCTGGGCTGGCTGATCGACACCCGCGCCCATGGCGGCTACGTCCTCGGTCCCGGCAGCTTCGTCGACCGGTACGACGGAACCGGCGCCTACGAGGTGCTGCACAACGTACCCCTGGCCCCGCTGCCCCCCCTCCTGTTCCAGCAGCTTCTTCCCCCGCCCCGACCGGCGCCCGCACCGGTGCGCCTGGCCCTGCCCGATGACCGGCGTGGCGCCTATCTGCGCGCGGCCCTCACTCGCGAGCTGGACCGCGTCGCCTCCGCACCGCAAGGGCAGCGCAACGGCTCGCTGTACCTGGCCGCCGTCGCCCTGGGACAGCTGGTCGCCGGGGGCGCGCTCGGCGAGCAGGACGTCAGGGCCTTGCTGGAACAGGAGGGGGGCAATGCCGGGCTGAGCAACGCCGAGACCCGCCGCACCATCGCCTCCGGCCTACGCGCCGGAGCCCAAAGGCCCCGCAAGGTCGCATGATCACCACTCAAACAGGAGGAACCATGCCCGAACCCGCTCTTCGCGGCGCGGAGCTGCTGGACGCCCTGAAAGACGCGCTGACCCGGTATGTCGTCCTGCCGTCGCCGGAGGCCGCCGACGCCGTCACGCTGTGGGTGGCCGCCACCCACGCCCAACCGGCCTGGGCGCACGCCCCCCGCCTGGTGATCCGCGCCCCGGAGAAGCGGTGCGGCAAGTCCCGCCTGCTGGACGTGGTCGAAGCGTGCTGTCACAACCCGTTCATCACCGTCAACAGCTCAAGCGCGGCCGTCTACCGGTCGATCAGTGACGACCCGCCGACCCTGCTGGTCGACGAAGCAGACACCATCTTCGGGCCGAAGGCCGACGGCAACGAGGACCTGCGCGGGCTGCTCAACGCCGGACACCAAAGAAACCGGCCTGCCAAACGCTATGACGCCAACGCCAACCGGGTGGAGTCCATCCCGACGTTCGCCATGGCCGCCTTGGCGGGGATCGGCGCGATGCCCGACACCATCGAAGACCGTGCCGTCGTGGTCCGGATGCGCCGGCGTGGCCCCGGCGAAACGGTCGCCCCCTACCGGCACCGCCGCGACCGGCCCGCGCTCCGCCGTCTGGCCGCGGACCTGTCGGCGTGGCTGCGCGCCGACCTGGCCACCTTGGAGGCCGCCGAACCGGCGATGCCGGTGGAGGACCGCGCCGCCGACACCTGGGAACCCCTGGTCGCCGTGGCCGACCACGCCGGGGGCCACTGGCCTGAGCGCGCCCGCGCCGCGGTGCTGGCTCTGACCGCCGAGGCCGACGAGTCCGGCCAGCCCTCCCCGCGGGTCCGCCTCCTGACCGACTGCCGCACCGCGTTCGGCACCGATACGGCGTTGCCCACCGCCATTTTGCTGGAGCGGCTCAAGGCCGATCCCGAAGCCCCGTGGGCCGACTACGGACCGAACGGCCTGACCCCGATGAGGCTGGGTGCCATCTTGCGCGAGTACGACATCCGATCCACCACAAGCCGTTTCCCTCCGCCCACCGGGCAGGCCAAGGGGTACATGCGCGCCGACTTCGCCGACGCCTGGGCGCGTTACTGCCCCACCCCGGAGAGCACCGGCAACGGCACTCCGGTGACCGCTGAGACCAGTGATGTGCTGCCCTTCCCCGCTATAGGCCGTACCAGCCGTACCAGCCTCAACAGCGCAGGTCAGACACGGTACGGCTTGCCGCCTGGTACGGCTCAAGCCGTACCACCGAACAACCTTGGTACGGCTTGAGCCGTACCACCGGAAAAGCCGTACCAGCCCTGAGCAGCCAAAACGAGGCTGGTACGGCTGGTACGGCTTCCCCACCCGGAAACGCCCGCTCTTGCTCGGATCGCCTTGCGAGGAGACGCCCCATGCCCAGGGCAAGCGCCAAAAAGATCACCGTTGACTACATCTGCGAAGACCTCGGCATCAGCCGGTCCACCTTCTACGACTGGCGGACCAAAGGCCGCGCTCCCAAGTGCATGAAGCTCCCCAACGGAGATCTGCGCATCTACCTGACCGACTACGAGAACTGGCTCGCCGACCGAGAGGACGCCGCTTGATAAACACCACCTACGACGTGCGCGTCTACAAAATCGAGAAGCGCAAGAACAAGAACGGCAAGGTCACGTCCTACCGGGTGGTGTGGCAGACGGCCGGGAAGTGGTGGAAGACCTCGTTCCCGAAAGAGGCCCAGGCGGACGCCTATCGAAGCTCCCTGCTCATCGCCACGCGGAAGGGCGAGCCGTTCAGCACCCTCACCGGGGAACCGGTCTCATGGAGCCGGGCCGCGGCCGTCGAGATGAGTTGGTACGACTTCGCGTGCAAGTTCACGGACATGAAGTGGAAGGCGTCATCGGCGAACTACCGCCAGGACATCGCGCGGGCGCTGACCGCCGCCACGCCCGCCATGCTCGCCGGTGACCGTGGCAAGCCCGATGACAAGGCGCTGAGGCACGCGCTGAAACGCTGGGCGTTCAACGCCAAGCAGCGCAACGAGGCGACCGGCGACACAGCCTCAGCTCTGCGCTGGCTCGCGGCCAACACCAAACCCGTCTCCGCGCTCACCGACCCGCAGAGCGTACGCAGCCTCCTGGACACCGCGACCACCCGCCTCGACGGTAAGAGGGCGGCGACGAGTACTGTCCTGCGCAACAAGACCATCTTGCAGAACGCCTTGGACTACGCCGTAGAGCTCAAGCTTCTGACAAGAAACCCGATCAAAGACATGAAGTGGAAGCGTCCCCAGAACTCCTATGAGGTGGACCGCCGGAGCGTCGTCAACCACGCCCAGGCGCGGGCACTGCTGGCCGCCGTCGAGGCTCAAGAACCAAGCGGCAGGCGACTCAAGGCGTTCTTCGCGGTCATGTACTACGCCGGTTTGCGCCCTGAGGAGACCGTCAATCTCCGCACGCACAACGTCATTCTCCCGGCCCTGGCCGAGAATCCGGCGACGGGGCGGATGGAGGAACTCTCGGACGGCTGGGGGGAGCTGAGCTTCGCCGAGGCGGCCCCCTTCGCCGGCCGGGAGTGGACCGATGACGGCGCGCTCCGCGAGGTGCGATCGCTCAAGCACCGTCCGGACGGGCACACCCGCACCGTGCCCTGTCCCCCAGAGCTGACCAGGATTCTCCGTGCCCACCTCGCGGAGTTCGGCGACGGCCCCGAGGGACGGCTGTTCTACGGGGTCCGTGGCGGGGAGCTGCCGACCATCACCTACCGGCGCGCGTGGGCCGCGGCCCGTGAGAAGGCGCTCACTCCCGCTGAGGCCGCCTCACCGCTGGCCAAACGGGTCTACGACCTTCGGCACGCCTGTGTCTCGACGTGGCTCAACGCCGGGGTGCCGGCCACTCAGGTGGCCCAGTGGGCGGGACACAGCGTGGAAGTGCTGCTCCGGATCTACGCCAAGTGCATCGCTGGTCAGGATGAGGCCGCCCGGCGTCGGATCTCCGACGCGCTCAGGGAGACGTGATCCCGTGGGAAGGCATTGGGAAGGATCAGCCGCAGACGATCGACGACAGCCGTAGACAGCCGGACACGACGAAAGCGCCCTTGACGGTAAAGGCATAGGTCAGGGGCGCTTTTCGTGTGATCACAAGGGGTAGGGCGGGCGGGACTCGAACCCGCGACCCAGGGATTATGAGTCCCCTGCTCTAACCGGCTGAGCTACCGCCCCTCGCGCACGCCGTACTGCCGCATTCAACCAAAGGTCGGCCCTGTTCGCACATCCACCGGGCGGTGTGCGTTCAAGATGTGACCTTGGACGGCGAAACCGCCGGGAGTCGCTAGTCTACGGGAGGGCGCTGTTGAGGGGTGTTGGATTATGCGCGTTGCCGGGGCTTTCCGTGAGACCTTCGGGGCGGAGCCGCAAGGGGTCTGGCATGCTCCGGGACGGGTGAACCTGATCGGGGAGCACACCGACTACAACGACGGGTTCGTCCTGCCGTTCGCGGTGCCGTGGGGGGTGACCGCCGCGGTCGCGCCGCGCGAGGACGGGGTCGTCCGGCTGCGGTCGCTCCAGGCCGGCGGCCCGCTGACCGTCGCGGCCCCCGGCGAGGCCGAGGGGTGGGCGCGCTACGCCGTCGGGGTCTTCTGGGCGCTGCGCGAGGCCGGGCACCCGGTCGGGGGCGCGGACCTGGTGGTCGACGGGGACGTCCCGCAGGGGGCGGGCCTGTCGTCGAGCGCGGCGCTGGAGGTGGTCGTCGCGACCGCCCTCAACGAGCTGTACGGCCTCGGCCTCACCCCCATGGAGGTCGCCCTGACCGGGCAGCGGGCCGAGAACGACTTCGTGGGCATGCCGTGCGGGATCATGGACCAGGCCGCCTCCGCGCTCGGTGAGCGGGGCAAGGCGCTGTTCCTCGACTGCCGGAGCCTCGCCTCCAGGAGCATCCCGTTCGACCTGTCCCGGCACGGCCTCCAACTGCTGATCATCAACACCGGGGTCCACCACGAACTGGCCGACGGGCAGTACGCCCGCCGCCGCCGCGACTGCGAGAACGCCGCCAAGCGCCTCGGGGTGGACGCGCTGCGCGACGTCACCGACCTGGCCGGCGCGCTCGGCCGGCTCAGCGGGGACGAACGCCGGCGCACCCAGCACGTGGTGACGGAGAACCATCGGGTCGAGGCGGTGGTGGGGCTGCTGCGGGCAGGGGCCGTACAGGAGATCGGGGCGCTGCTGAACGCCTCGCACCTGTCGCTGCGCGACCAGTTCGAGGTCTCCTGCCCCGAGCTGGACGTGGCGGTGGAGGCGTCGGTCCGGGGCGGGGCCCGGGGGGCGCGGATGACCGGCGGCGGATTCGGCGGGTCGGCCGTCGCGCTGGTCGCCGACGACCGGGTGGAGGCCGTACGGGAGGCCGTCGTGCGCGCCTACGCCGAGCGGGGCTGGGCCGCCCCCGAGATCTACCCCGCCGGCCCGGCCCCCGGGGCGCGTCGCCTGGCCTGACAGCGAGGATACAAGGGGAACGCCGGCCTGACCGGCCACCGGGAAAACGCCCGCGAGAACCGCTCCGCCGTCCGTGAGAGGGTCTGAGGATGCCTCATGAGATCGTGAGAGTGGCCTACTCCAAGTACGACGGCGCCCCGCACTGGAACCACCCGGCCCGGCTCCTCGGCGAGGACGAGCACGGCGTGTGGGCCGGCTGTCCCGCCGGCACCAGCGGCAGCAGGGGCGGCGAGCCGCCGGTCGTCTGGTCCGAGCCGTTCGTGATGCTCTTTCCCCGCGACGCCTGGTGGACGGCCATCTTCAACGCCGCCCCGCACAAGTTCGAGGTCTACTGCGACGTCTCGACCGTGCCGCGCTGGAGTGGCGGAGAGGTGACCATGGTCGACCTCGACCTCGACGTGATCCGGGTGCGTGAGGACGGCAGGGTGTTCCTGGACGACGAGGACGAGTTCGAGGAGCACCGTGTCACCTACGCCTATCCGCCCGAGGTGGTCGGCAACGCGCGGGCCGCGGCCGCGGCGCTGCTGACGGCCGTCACCACCCGCACCGCCCCCTTCGCCCGTGCCCCGCACTGGCTCTCGCGGGTCACCTGATCCCCTTCGCCTCTCCCCGGAGGAGGCACGGCCCTTCCAAGGAGGCACGGCTTCCCCAAGGAGGCACGGCCCGGCCCCGAAGCCCGGCCGGCCCCGGACGTCGCCGGCCCGGAGGGGCCCTACGTCGCCGGGGGAAAGGTCACCCCGGCCGGTGTCAGGAGGGTTTCACAGCGGGCGATCACGAGAGAGAGCCGCACCGTGCGGATAGGGTGGACGCGGAATCCGCCGCCGGGAAGCGCGGGAAGCCGGGGAAGCCAGGGGGTCAGGAAGCCGGGAGGCCGGACAACCAGAAGGCCGGCAGGCCGGCGAAAGAGAACGTCATCGGCCGCTCCCGCGATCCGGCGGAGATCCACGCGCGCTACGAAGAACTCGCACGGCGCCCCCGCCCACGCCGGCGAGCATCGACCTCACAGCGAAGGTGATGACAATGGACGCAGACCTGAGCAAGGCCGTCTGGCGCAAGGCGTCTCTGAACAGCGACGGCAGCGGCCACTACGTCGAGGTGGCCGTGGTGGAGGCTCCCGGCACCGGCCACAAGGCCGGCCTCGGCTCCCTGTACGTCCTGCGTGACTCCAGGAACCCCGAGGGGCCGAAGCTGTTCTTCACCCGCTCGGAGTGGGACGCCTTCGTCGGCGGGGTGAAACTCGGCGAGTTCGACAACTGAGAGCCGT
This sequence comes from Streptosporangium violaceochromogenes, assembly GCF_014654615.1. Lineage (GTDB taxonomy): Bacteria > Actinomycetota > Actinomycetes > Streptosporangiales > Streptosporangiaceae > Streptosporangium > Streptosporangium violaceochromogenes. Next base: position 540,223 of record NZ_BNBB01000001.1, read on the forward strand.
CGACCGTCAGAGCCGGTGGCCGGGCTCCGGGCGCGGGAGCGTCCTCACGACCCCGCCGCGCCCGTCACGACCCGGTGCTCCGCGGGGAACCGCGCGCCGATACCGCGGAACGACGAAACCCCCGGGAGCATGCTCCCGGGGACTCACACATGGCTCCCGCGATAGGACTCGAACCTATAACCTGCCGGTTAACAGCCGGCTGCTCTGCCGATTGAGCTACACGGGATCGCGCTCCGCGCCGCGTGCGGGGGATGTTTCCCCCGCTCCTTGCGGCGCAGGAATAGATTAGCGCACTCCGTGAGTGTGTGTCGCATCGATGCTCGGGGGTAGGTGCGGGAAGACTCGGGGACCAGCGGGTAGGGTCCGGCGGAGCACGGCGTGGAGGTGGAGAGATGCGTTACCGATTGACGTTCGGCGTGGGGCTCGCGGTGGGTTACGTCCTTGGAAGCCGCGCCGGCCGGGAGCGTTACGAGCAGATCAAGCGGATGGTCCACCGGGTGTCCGACAACCCCTCGGTCCAGGAGACCGCCGGTCTGGTCGGCGCCCGGATCTCCCAGGCCACCGGCGCGGCCAAGACGAAGGTGACGAGCGCGGCCAGGAGCAGGCTGCCCTTCCTCCAGTCGAACAACGACTGGGAGGCCGAAAAGCACGACGACACGGGCACCGGGTGGCCCGAGGGCGACAGGACCGTCGCCCCTCACTGAAAACCCCCGAGACCGGCGAAAACCCCCGAGACCGGCCACCCGGTGAGCGGGAAACGACAAGAAGGCGGCACGCGCGGGAGCCGAGGGAGCCGTAAGCGGGGACCGGGGTCGCGGGGAATCCCCTCCCGCGGCCCTGGGCTCTTTCGCGCCCGCCCCGGCGGGACCGCCCGCGGCGCGCGGACCGTCCGGTGAAGCGTCCCGGCGGACGTGCCGGTTGTGCGCCGGGAGCGCGGCACTCAGACGCCGAAGCTCCGGCGTGTCTCCTCCAGAGCCTGCTCGGCGAGGGCCAGCACCCCCGGATCGGTGGAGTCCAGGCCGGAGTCGAAGACGAACTCCCAGAGCATCCGGTCGTCCTCGGCCCTCCTGGCCACCAGCCGCACCCCCCCTTGGGCGTTCAGCGGGACGTAGTGGCTCACCACGATCGAGGCGACCACCCGCTCCCGTACGGCCTCGGGCACCCTCCCCGGCTCAGGCAGCGGCGCCCGGTGCCTCTCGCCCGCCGTGGTGACGACGGTCAGTCCCTCCTCGTCCCACACCCCCCGGTCCACCTGGAACCACGGCAGCCGGACCCCGCCCAGATACAGCGCCCTGTCCGTGGCGATCACGTAGCCGCCGGGCCCCTCGGCGTAGGTGAGCACCCGGTCGGGCGGTGTGACGGCCGCACGGACCTCGGCGGGCATCCGGTTGAAGAGCTTCATGCCTCAACGGTATCGGCGAGGAGATCGAGGGTGAGCGCCGCCGACCACGAGAAGTCCCGGCTGCCCCGGCCGCTGCCGTCGAAGGGGTCGAAGCACTCGCGAAAGCCCGCCTGCCGTACCAGACGCAGGGTGCACACGCCGAGCATCCTCTCCAGCCCGCTCAAGCCGTGAACGGCGGCCGCCCGGCTCAGCAGCCAGTTGGTGTTCACCCATGAGGGCCCCCGCCAGTAGCGGGTCCGGTCGAACTGCGGTGAACGGATCTCACAGCTTGGCACGGGGTATCCGGCGGTCCCCATGAACCGGGGCGACTCCAGCGCGCCCACCAGGTCCGCCACCAGGTCGGAGGGCAGGCCGGGGTCGAGAAGCGGCCCGAAACAGCCGACCGTGCGGACGGAACCGAGCCGCCCGGCGCGCAGGTCACGGACGTGAAAGGCGTCACCGGACCAGAGCCGCTCCAGCAGCCCGGCGCGAATCCGCTCGGCCCGCTCTCGATGCGGGCGCGGGTCGGCTCCGGCCAGGGGTGCCAGCTCGGCGAGAGCCTGGCAGGACGCCAGCCAGATTCCGTTGAACATCGGGTCCTCGACGGCGAACGGATGCTCCTGGCGCAGGTAGGCCCCGTCGTAGCCGGAGTCGCGGTAACGCAGCGCCAGCCAGACATAGGGGTCGTGGTGACCGTCGAGGAGGCGGTCGGTCCCTCCTTTCCGGTGGCAGAGCGGGCGGGCCGGCGCCAGAGCCTCCAGGGGGGCGTCCCATGCGGGACTGTCGTCCATCCCGGACTCCCACGGGTGGACGATCGCCGCCAGTCCTCCCCCGCCGAGGTCCCTGGTGGTGGCGAGATAGGTGCTCTGGGCCACCAGTCTCGGATAGAGCCGCCGGACCAGGGCCCGGGCCTCGTCATGGTCCGTCGCGTGTCTCCAGATCCGCCACAGGGCCAGAGCCTGCAGCGGCGGCTGCGTCAGCCCGGAGGTGAGCACCCCCCGGGGAGAGGCCCGGCACTCCTGGGAGCGCCAGATCGAGGGACCGGGAAAGTAGGCGCCGCCGCGGGCAGCCTGGAAGACGATGTGCGGCACCATGCCGGTGCGCCACTGTCCCGCCAGCAGGCTGAGCAGTTCGGCCCCCGCCCTGCGGGTGTCCTGGCGGGCCAGACCGAGCGCGACAAAGGTGGAGTCCCAGTTCCACTGGTGGGGGTAGAGGCCGGGTGCGGGTACGGTCGCGGAACCGGCCCGGTTCGCGTTGAGTACGGACCATGCCTCACGTCTGAGCACGGTGTCGTCCACCGCTGACCGCGCCTCCATTCGCCCAGTTTGCGCCTGTATTCGCTAGGAATACAGAGCCTTGCCCTCCGCACGTGCCCGAAAGCCTTCCGTAAAGGCTCGCGAGCGCTGTTTCGCCTTGTCACAGGCTCGGGGAGGCGATCCCCTCCCGTCGAGGCGCGGCACATGGTTCAGGAGTGCCAAAGGTGACTAATGGGCAGTATCCCCCAAAGGGGGCATTCATGGATATCAAATGGAAAATTGCGATTGGTGCGCTGTCGGCCGCCACCGCCGCCGGAGCGGCGGGAACCCTGTCGACCGCCGGAGCCGACACGCCCTCACCGGTGGACGCCTCCACCACCCCGGCGACCCCCGATCGGCGAGGCTCGCAGGACGACCGGTGGCGGCCCGGCCTCGACGCCCCGTCGCTCCCCCGCGACGATCAGGAGGGGGTGGGCGGCCGAGGCGGCCAGGGCGGTTCGGGCGGACGGGCGGGCCAGAACGGCCAGAACGGCCAAGACGGCCGGAATGTCCGGGAGGGGCGGGACGGCCGGGACGGCGGCGAGGCGTTCAACGGCCAGAACGGAGAGAACGGCCGGGACGCGGGAGGCCGGGACGGGGCGGAGGGAGCGGGAGACGAAGGCGGTCAAGGGGACACGGGTGGACAGGAGGGAGAAGGCGGAGCAGGCGGTCAAGGGGGCGACGGAGGGGCCGGAGGAGCGGGAGGTCAGGGGGGCGACGGAGGAGCCGGAGGTTACTGACCCGGCGCGCGCCCGCCCGCGGCAGGAACGGGAGGGCCGGCCGGGGCGGGACCGAAGGGCCCGCGAGCCCGGAGCGGGGTCAGACCGCGACGGCGGCGGACAGGGCCGACAGCGGCTCGGCCAGCGCGTTGAGGGCGTCGGAGAGCTCCTTGACCTGGGCCTTCGACAGGTCGGTGTAGGAGACGAACACGCCGTCGTGCGCGTGCCCGGCCAGCGTCTTCCGCATGGCGGCGAACGTGGAGTCCAGTCTGGCGACGAGCTTGGGGTTCCTCTCCCACACGATCGGCCGCAGCAGCCGGTGGACCTTGAACGCTCCGTCCACGTTGCCCTTGAAGTCCCACAGATCGGTGTGTGAGAAGGCCTCCTCCTCCCCGGTCACCTTGCTGGTCGCGACCTCGTCGAGAAGCTCCTTGGCCCCCTCGGCCATGGAGACAACGGTGATCTCCGCGCGGGGCAGCCTCGACTTGAGCGTGTCGAGGTCGCGCAGAAGGAGGTCACCGTACCCAGCCTCCTTCCCGACCGTCCTGGGCCTGCGCCACAGGGCCTTCTCCAGGCGGTGCCAGCCCGTCCACCGCTGCCCCTCCCCCAGGTCGGCCTCGCGGGCGTCCACCTTGACGTCGACGTCGGAGAACGCCTCCGCCACCGGCTCGATGCTCTCCCAGCCCAGGCGGCTGGGGGCGTAGAGGGCCTTCGCCCTCCTCAGCTCGCCCTTCTTGAGTGCGGCCACGAAGTCCCCGGTCCTGGCGATGGTGTCGTCGACCCGCTTCGTGGCGTAGGCACGGTACTGCTCGACCGCCCGCGCGGCCTGCGCCCCCGGCTGTACGGCGGGCCCGCCGGGAACCACCGCCTCCCGCCGAACGGCGTCGCCGGACGAGCCACACGCGGTGAGGGCGAGGGTGAGCAGACCACAGAGCACGGCGGAACGGACGACGACCATGAACACTCCTGGAAGACGCGAGAGGCATCCAGGATGCTCCAGGCCACCGACGCGGCCCGGACGACATGCCGACCGGGACGGCAATCTCCCCGGGGGTGCCGGGCCGGACAGGCCGAAAGCCTGTGGTCCGCCGCGTCACCGGCGGCTCACAGGCTTTCGGCCTCGCACGCTATGTCCGGGTAGTCTCCTTCGCCTCAGTCCAGGTAGTCACGGAGCATCTGCGCCCGGGTCGGGTGGCGCAGCTTGGCCAGTGTCTTGGACTCGATCTGCCGGATGCGCTCACGGGTCACCCCGAACTCCCTGCCGACCTCCTCCAGCGTCCGGGGATGCCCGTCCGCCAGGCCGAAGCGCAGCTGGATGATGCGCTGCTCGCGCTCCGACAGCGTCGCGAGGATGTCGTCGAGCTGGTCCTGCAGCATGATGAAGGCCGCGGCCTCCATCGGCACCACGGCGTCGGCGTCCTCGATGAAGTCGCCGAGGTCGGAGTCCTCCTCCCCGATGGGCGACTGGAGCGAGACGGGTTCCTGGGCGATGCGCTGGATCTCGATCACCCGGTCGATCGGGAGATCCATCTCCAGGGCGATCTCCTCGGGAGCGGGTTCGCGGCCGAGGTCCTGATGAAGCTGGCGCTGCACCCGCACCAGCTTGTTGATCGTCTCGACCATGTGCACCGGAATGCGAATGGTGCGCGCCTGGTCGGCGATGGCCCGGGTGATCGCCTGGCGAATCCACCACGTGGCGTACGTGGAGAACTTGTATCCCTTGGTGTAGTCGAATTTCTCAACGGCCCGGATGAGCCCGAGGTTGCCCTCCTGGATGAGATCCAGGAAGAGCATGCCCCTGCCCACATATCTTTTGGCGATCGAGACCACAAGCCGGAGATTGGCCTCGATCAGGCGTTGCTTGGCCCGCGCCCCCTGCCAGATGAGCTCCTTGAACTCCGGGAAGGCCAGCCGCGAGGCGACGCTGGTGAGCTTGTCCTCGGCGAACAGGCCGGCTTCGATGCACTTTGCGAGCTCCACCTCCTCCTCCGCGGTGAGCAGGGGCACCCTGCCGATCTCCCGCAGGTAGATGCGGACAAGATCGCTGGTTGGGGCCCGTTTACCGACGTCCTCCTCATCGGAACGAGCGGAGTCCTCCTCGCCTTGGGGTTCCAGGACCTCCACTCCGTGTTCGGCGAGCATGCGGACGACGCGCTCAAGCGCGTCGGACGGCAGCTCGGATTTGTCGAGAGCGGCGGCCACGTCGTCAACCGTGACGCTCCCGCGCTCTCTTCCTTTCGCGACAAGGTCGGCCACCTGGTCTACCGATGGCGGCCCACTTGGCAGCACCGATGCACCCACGGGAGACAGTCTGCTGTATTGGGTCCTCTAAATGGCAGACCTATTTTTGTCACTGAAGGTAAGGCCGCGATCATTATCGAACCGAGACCTTATTGGGGTTTGGCCGAATCAATGACTGGAAATCAAGGCCAATTACGTGGTCAGCTTCCGGTCGCGCGTTCCCGCAGCCCCCGCCGCCGCTGCTCCAGTGCCACCAGCTCGGCGAACAGCCGGTTGTAGTCCTGCTGCTCCTCGACGGGGTTGGTCCGCTGCATCCGTGACTTGAGGCGTTCGATCGCCCGGGTCACCGAGATCAGCTCCAGCGCGGCCAGCATGGCGGAGGCGTATCTCTCCTCGTCGGCGAGGTCGGCGCGGAGCGCCTCCACCGCGAACCGGGTGACCAGCCCGCGCAGGGACTCGTCGGGCACCCCGCCGAGCAGGAGGTCCACCCATGGGCGTCCCCCGGCTCCGGCCGCGGCCGTACCGCCGGCGTCCAGGATCAGCTTGTGCAGGGCGGAGTGCTCGGGCAGCGTGAACGCCTCCGGCTCGATCGCCTCGAAGCGCGGGCCGAGCAGCGCGGGCCGCTGTACGGCCAGCTTCAGCACCTCGGCCTCGGTCCGTACCCCGGGGTCGAGGAGCTCCGCGACCTTGCGGGGACCGGCGGGACGGCTCGCGGCGCGCGCCGGGGCGGCGGAGATCTCGGCGATCCGGTTCATGACGAAGCGCTCGTTGTTGAACCCCAGCCAGCGGTCGAGGTCGACGGCGTAGAGCTGGCGCAGGGCCTTGTCCTTGATGGCCGCCACGATCGGCGCGGCGGCGTCGAGGGCCGACAGGCGGCCCTCGTTGGTGCTCGGGTCGTAGCGGGAGATGACACTGCGGATCGCGAACGCGAACAGCGGCTCCCGGCCGGCGATCAGGTCGCGAACGGCGGCCTCGCCGCGCGTGACGCGCAGGTCGCAGGGGTCGAGCCCCTCGGGCTGCACGGCCACGAAGGTCTGGGTGACGAACTTCTCCTCGTCGGCGAAGGCGCGCAGCGCCGCCTTCTGCCCGGCCGCGTCGCCGTCGAAGGTGAAGACGACCTCCCCCCGCGACCCCGACTGGTCGAACAGCAGGCGCCGCAGCACCTTGATGTGCTCCTGGCCGAAGGCGGTGCCGCAGGTGGCCACGGCCGTCGGCACCCCCGCAAGGTGACAGGCCATCACGTCGGTGTAGCCCTCGACGATCACCGCCTGGGAGCGCCGGGAGATCTCGCGCTTGGCAAGGTCCACGCCGTAGAGGACCTCGCTCTTCTTGTAGATCGGGCTTTCGGGGGTGTTGAGGTATTTGGGCCCGTCTTCATCCTCGTTCAGCTTTCGCGCGCCGAAACCGATCACATCGCCGGTGATATCGCGGATCGGCCAGACGAGCCGCCCCCGGAAGCGGTCGATCGGGCCCCGCCGCCCCTCCTTGGCCAGGCCCCCTCTGATCAGCTCGGCGGAGGTGAAGCCCCGGGCCATCAGGTGCCGGGAGAGCGCCTCCCACTCGGCGGGGGCGTAGCCCACCCCGAACCGCTCGGCGTCGACCCTCTCGAAGCCGCGCCCGGAGAGGAACTCGCGTCCGGGCGCGGCGTCCGGCCCGGCCAGTCTCGACGCGTAGAACTCGGCCGCGGCCCTGTGGGCCTCGACCAGCCGGCTGCGCTCGCCCTGCTCACGCCCGGGGACGTATCCCCCCTGCTCGTAGCGGAGCTGGATGCCCGCCCGGTTGGCCAGCCTCTCGACGGCCTCGGCGAACGACAGGTGCTCCAGCCTGCGGACGAAGGTGATGACGTCGCCGCCCTCGGCGCACCCGAAGCAGTACCAGTAGCCACGGGTGGGGGTGACGTTGAAGGACGGGCTCTTCTCGTCGTGGAAGGGGCAGAGCCCCTTCAGGTTGCCGCCGCCCGCGTTACGGAGCTGGATGTGCTCACCCACGATGTCCGCGATCGGCGAGCGCTCCCGCACGAGCGCGATGTCCTCGTCACTGATCCGGCCTGCCACGCCGTGAGTCTAGTGGGGGCCTCCGACAGCGCGGAGCCGATGCCCCGGCCGACTTTCCCGAACAGGTCATCACCAATCGGAAGGTCGGTTACAAAGGTAAAGGCTGATTCTCGATAACGTTACGCGGGTGGAGAGCATGCGATCGCGGCACATAGCACGATTGACGATCGTGGCGGGCGCTGTGCTCGCCGCCGGGGCCTGCGCGTCGCCGGGCGGGGTGGCGGGCATCAGCACCCGGCCGCCCGTGCCCACCGCGGAGGCGGTCGCCGCCGTACCGGGGGCGCCCACCGCGACGATCCCGGCCCCGACGCCGCCCGCGACGTCGATGCCGCAGGTGGTCGTCTCCCGCCCGCCGGGCGACGAACCGGTGCGGGTGCCGCCCCCCAGACTCTCGAAGTTCACCTACGCCTTTCCGGTGAAGGACTGCAGGACGACCTACGAGAGCAGGCTGCTCGTGCTGCCCAAGACCACGATCTGGGCGAACAGGGGGTGCGCGTTCGTCGCGCCCGTCGGCGGCGTGGTCGACGAGGTGAACAGCAAGAACCGCTGGAAGCCCTCCACCGACCGGGGCCCCGACCGGGAGGGCCGTTTCGTCAGCCTGATCGGCGACGACGGTGTGCGCTACCTCGGCGGCCACCTGGACACGGTCAGCCCGGGGATCAGGCCCGGGGCGCGCGTCACCGGCGGCCAGGTCCTCGGCCGGGTGGGCAACTCGGGCAACGCCCGCTCCACCGCCAGCAACCTCTACTTCGCGATCTCCTGGAAGACCGACCCCTCCCTGTGGTGGGTACGGCGGGGCATGGTCAAACCGTGGGACTACCTGGACGCCTGGCGCGACGGCAACCGCAGCCTGTCCCCCGCCGAGGAGACGCGGGCCGTGATGAAACGGACGGGGGCCGCCCCCGCGTGCGCGACGCTGTGCGTGTCCAAGCCCGTCCCGGCTCCCAAGCCCACCAGGGCGCCGGACCAGAAGATCCCCCTGGGCGGCTGACCTCCTCTCCGCCCGTCCGGGGGCGCGCCGTTCGGAATCCCGTGACGTTTTCATGGATGTCCCCGGAACTTGCGGCATGTGCGGTCCGGGTAGGTAGCCGACGAGTGCCCGCGCCGCCACGGACGTCCGGCCGGCATCCCGGCGCACCGGTGCTCCTTCCAGCGTGCCGGCGGAAAGTGTCGCCGTGCCCGGCGGGTCGCCGTTCGGACCCGTGAGATCCGGCCCGGCCCACACCGGTTCTCACAGCGGACAGGAGATGCCATGGCCCTGCACAAGGTCACCGCGAAGGACGTCCCGGAGTACGGCGACCTGTACGCGTTGCCGCTGAGCGAGAAGGTGCTGCCGAAGTACGAGATCCCGCCCGGCCCGAGCGACCCGGAGACGGTCTACCAGCTCATCCGCGCCGAGCTGCTGCTGGACGGCAACGCCCGGCAGAACCTGGCGACGTTCTGCACCACCTGGAGCGAGGACGAGGTCCATCGCCTGATGGACGAGTGCCTCGGCAAGAACATGATCGACAAGGACGAGTACCCGCAGACCGCGGCGATCGAGGAGCGGTGTGTCCACATCCTCGCCGGCCTGTGGAACTCACCGTCGGGACACGACACGATGGGGTGCTCCACGACGGGGTCGAGCGAGGCGGCGATGCTCGGCGGCCTGGCCCTGAAGTGGCGCTGGCGCGACCGGCGCAGGGCCGAGGGCAAGTCCACCGACCGCCCCAACCTGGTGTGCGGGCCGGTGCAGGTGTGCTGGGAGAAGTTCGCCCGCTACTTCGACGTCGAGCTGCGGCGGATACCGCTTGAGCCCGGCGCGACCGGCATGCGCCCGCATCAGCTTCGCCAGTACGTCGACGAGAACACCATCGGGGTGGTCGCGATCCTCGGCGTCACCTACACCTGCGACTTCGAGCCGGTGGAGGCCATCGCCATGGAGCTGGACGCGATCCACTCCGACACCGGTCTGGACGTCCCGATCCACGTGGACGCCGCGAGCGGCGGATTCGTCGCCCCGTTCCTGTCGCCCGAGCTGGTGTGGGACTTCCGCCTGGAGCGGGTGGCCTCCATCAACGCCTCCGGCCACAAGTACGGCCTGGCCCCGCTGGGCGTCGGGTGGGTGGTGTGGCGGCAGGCCGGTCTCCTGCCCCGGGACCTGATCTTCTACGTCGGTTACCTGGGCGGCGAGATGCCGACCTTCGCGCTGAACTTCTCCCGGCCGGGCGGCGAGGTCGTCGCCCAGTACTACCTGCTGCTCCGGCTCGGCCGCGAGGGGTACCGCCGGGTCCAGCAGGCATGCGCCGGCACCGCGCGGTTCCTGGCCGGGGAGATCGAGAAGATGGGGCCGTTCAAGCTCCTCTACGACGGCAGGGGGCCCTGCCCGCCGTCTCCTACACCCTGGCCGATCCCGAGCACGCGGGGTTCACCCTCTACGACCTCACCGAGCAGTTGCGGACGCGCGGCTGGCAGGTGCCCTCCTACCCGCTGCCGCCCGGCCGGGAGAACACCGTCATCCAGCGCGTGCTGATCCGTCACGGCACCGGCCGCGACGAGATGGCGCTGCTGGCCGACGACATCCGCCGCTCGCTCAAGCGGCTCGCCGAGGGGGGCGGCGGAGCGCCCCGCACGCCCGGCTTCCACCACACCGCCTACGGCGGCGAGCGCCGCGACGGGTGAGCGCCGCCGGCGCCACCCCGGCCGCCGGACACGGCACGGGCGGCACCGGCCCCGGCCGCGTCCCGGCTCTCAAGGGAGGGGCACACCATGTCCAAGATCAACTATCGGAACGTCGTCGCGCAGGTCATGACCGCCGTACGGCCGCACATCGGCGCGGGGAAGGTGGCCGACTACATCCCCGGCCTCGGTGAGGTGGACCCCGGCCGGTTCGGGTTCGCGGTGGCCACGGTCGACGGCGAGGTTCACGGAGGCGGGGAGTCCGCGACGCCGTTCGCGATAGAGAGCATCTCCAAGCTGTTCGCCCTGGCGCTCGTGCTCCACCACGACGACCGGGCGATCTGGAAACGGGTGGGCCGGGAGCCGACCGGGGACCCGTTCAACTCGCTGATCCCGCTGCAACTCTCCAGAGGCATCCCGGGAAACCCGTTCGTCAACCCCGGCGCCATCGTGGTCACCGACCAGCTTCTCAGCGACACGGGGGACGCCTACGGGGCGATCCGCGAGCTGCTGAGGGCCGAGACCGGCAACCCTCAGCTCCACGTGGACGCGGTCACCGCGCACTCCGAGGAGACCACCGGCAATCGAGACCGGTCGCTGGCCTACCTGGTGGCCGACTTCGGCAACATGATCAACCCGGTCCACGAGACGCTCGACCACTACTTCCGCCAGTGCTCCATCATGATCAGCTGTGAGGAGCTGGCCCGGGCCGCGCTGTTCCAGGCCCGTCACGGCGTGCGCGCGGACGGCTCCTACCTGATCTCGGCGGAGGACGCCCGGGGCGTCAACGCGCTCGTGCTCACCTGCGGTACCTACAACGAGGCCGGCGACTTCGCCTACCGCGTGGGCCTGCCCTGCAAGAGCGGGGTCAGCGGCGGCATCCTGACCATCGTCCCCGGCCGGTGCACCGCCGTGGGGTGGGGGCCGGGGGTGAACGAGAAGGGCAACTCGGTGTCGGCCGCCGTCGCCCTGCGGGCGTTCGGCAGGCTGACCGGCCTGTCGCTCTTCTGACACGGCGCCCCGGCCGTGCTCCTCACGCCCCGCACGACCCCCGCGGCCCACACGGGCCCCGGGCACGGCCCTCGCCGGCCCTCCCCGCCCGCGGGTGACCCCCCGTCCTCCCATCCGTCCTCACGTACTCAGTCGTCTCCACTCAGGTGATCGGGGGAGCCAGCGATGGCCCATTCCAAACGAGCGAGACAGCGGGGAACCAGGCGCCGTCTGACGGTCTCCACCCTCGGGGTGATGACCGCGGCCTCCATCGTCACCAGCCTGCGCGGGCTCTCCCTGATGGCCAAGGAAGAACTGACGATGTTCGTCTACATCGGGTTCTCCACCTTCCTGTTCCTCATCCCGGCGGGGCTGGTCGCCGCCGAACTCGGTGGCGCTTTCGGCGAAAGGGCGGGCGGTCTGTACGTCTGGGTCGCCGAGGCGTTCAACAGGCCCGCCGGATTCGTCGCGATGTTCCTGTCGTGGGTGCAGAACATCGTCTGGTATCCGGCGGGCCTCAGCTTCGCGTCGGCCGCTGCCGCGTTCGCCGTCGGCAGGCCCCGCCTGGCCGGCGACCACGTCTACGTCGGCCTGTTCATCATCATCGCCTTCTGGCTGTGCACCCTCGCCGCCCTGGTCGGCAACCGGTTCGCGGGAGGCGTCACCAAATACGGCTTCCTCCTCGGCACCGTGATCCCGGGGCTGATCCTGCTGGCGGGCTTCCTGGCCTGGCTGCTCTCCGACCAGACGATCGGCTGGAGCGAGGCGACCAGCCCCGCCGTCGCCGTCGCGGAGGACGGTCACGCCCACCCCCGCTGGTTCCCCTATCTGACCGGCCTATCGGGACTGTCCTTTCTGGCGGGCATCCTGCTCAACTTCGCCGGGGTGGAGTCGCAGGCCGTCCACGCGATGGACCTGAGGAATCCCAGGAGCGGCTACCCCATGGTGATCGCGATCGCCGCGCTGCTGTCGTTCGGGATCTTCACCCTCGGCTCGCTGACAATCGCGGGAATCCTCCCCTACAGAGAGATCAACATCGAAAGCGGCGTGTTCGACGCCTTCGACCGGCTCTCGGTCACCCTGCTGCACACCTCATGGCCGGTGCGGCTGATCAGCGTCCTGATCTGCTACGGCGCGCTGGGCGGCGTCCTGGCCTGGATCATCGGCCCCAGCAGGGGTCTGCTCGCCACCGCCCGCGACGGCCTGCTGCCGCCGTTCATGCAGAAGACCAACAGGAACGGGGTGCAGATCAACATCCTGGTCATCCAGGGGGTGATCGTCGCCGTCATCGCCTCGATCTATCTTTTCTTGACATCCTCCCCCGCCTGAAGGCGGGGGATTCCTGCGGTCACCCGCAGGGTTTCCTGCTTCACCGCCGGCCGCCCGCC
>NZ_BNBB01000002.1 GCF_014654615.1 Streptosporangium violaceochromogenes
GCACACATCAAACGATCAACCCAGCGGCATGAGGGTGAACATCCCCCTCAAAATCGAAGAGCGGGCAATCGCGACCGTTCTGGCCTCGATTGTTTTGCTACCGACGCTACGAGTCGAGTGGTGCAAAATTTTTTCCGAAAAGCGGTCCGCTGTCGCCGTTCCACCACCGGACGCCGACCCAAGGCAGGCCGTCGCGGCATATCTCAGCGCCGTGGCGGCCAAGGACGATGACACCGTGCGCACACTGGCCGCGCCGTTCTTTCTGGCGAGGCACGGGGGCGACGGAATCGGCTGCTCCTACCGCCGTCTGGACCTGATCTGGGTGGGGGAACCCCGTGCTGACGGTTCTCCCTACGCCCGGCAGGTGTTCTCCGTCCCCACCCGATACACGGTCGACATGGAGGAAGCGGGGTCAGAACCGGACGGGGAACGTCGTTACGACGTCCTGGTCGGAAGAAGCACCCCCTCGGAACGATGGCGGGTAATCGATTACGGCAACGGATAGGAAGGCGCGCCTGCCGGTCTGCGTGGGTTCTCACCTCGTTCTGCGCTCGCCTGTATGGCAGGCGGTCGGCCGGCCGCCGAGTCAGGCCGGCGATGCGCGCGGCCAGGGAGGTCGCATGACCCACCGGCAGGGCTTCCGGGTGGAGCTGGACCCCACCTTCGCTCAGCGGGCCCGGCTCGGGCAGCACGCCGGCCTGTCGCGGGTGGTGGAGAACTTCTGCCTAGAGAAGGTCAAGGCGGCCTTCGACCAGCGGGAAGCTGAACGGTCCTATGGTGTTTCCGGCAAGGACTTGACGCCTGTTCCGTGGTCGGCGCCCGCGCTGGAGCGTCTGTGGCGCCTGGAACACTCGACCCGCTACCCGTGGTTCAGCGAAGACGGCTTGTCTTCCAGAGTTCCGAAAGAGGCGTGCCGGGTCCGGGCTGTCGGCTTCAAGAACTTCTTCGACTCCCGCGGCGGGAAGCGGAAAGGCAAGAAAGCCGGCTTCCCAGGCTGGCGCAGGCGTAAGCACGGGTCGCGGTTCCGCTACGACGCCGACCGTGCCGCGCCCGCCGGCGTTCGGGCGGTGAAGGTGCCCGGCGTCGGCAAGGTGCGGACCTGTGAGGACATGTCGTGGCTCACCGAGCGCCTCGCGGACGGGCGGGCGCGGGTGATCGGTCCGACCGTCAAGGAGGCCGCGGGCCGGTGGTGGATCTCCTTCCAGGTGGAGATCGACCGCGGTGACCTCAACGAACGCCGTTCCGTCCCGGCCGGTGCGCCCGCGTGCGGGATCGACGTCGGGGTGAAGACGTTCGCGACGATCGTGGATGACGACGGCGCCGTCACCGAGATCCACGCCCCTCAACCGCTCAAGGCCGCACTGCGGAAGCTGCGCAAGGCCAGCAAGGCGGTGGCGCGCAAACGGCGAGGCTCGGCCAACCAGGCCAAAGCCGTCCAGCGGCTCGCCCGGGTTCACCTTGAGGTGGCCAACCAGCGCGCCGACTTCCTGCACAAGACGACGACGGACCTCGCGAGAACCAAGCGGGCCGTCGCCGTCGAAACTCTGAACGTCACCGGCATGATCGCCAACCGGCGCCTCGCCCGGGCGATCTCCGACCTCGGGTTCGGTGAGTTCTTCCGCCAACTCGCCTACAAAGCCGACTGGTACGGGTCCGCCGTATGGGTGGCCAGCCGCTGGTTCCCCTCCTCCAGGCTGTGTGGTGGGTGCGGCACCATCAACCGAGACCTCACCCTCGCCGACCGGGTATGGGCGTGCGGGTGCGGCCTCACCCACGACCGGGACGTCAACGCGGCCGGCAACCTGCTCGCCGCGATGAAACTCGATCAGCAAGCCGCTTAGTTCCACGTCGCCGGGCAGTTCCCCGGAGACGCCAAACGCCTGTGGAGGCGACATAAGCCCCCGGTTCGCCGGGGCAGATGCCGATGAATCAGGAAAGAGGATCACTGAGATTCTCCGAACGGTACTCCTACTACGCGGTGACCGACCACGCCCCCGACCTCGCCATGCAGCGGATGACGCTGGAGAAGGCGCTGCGGCAGCGTGAGCGGCTGCGGCGGCTCCAGAAGAGGTATCCGGGCATGCTGCTGCTGCACGGCACCGAGCTCAACATCGCCCCCGACGGTTCGGTGGACTGGCCGGCGGAGGTGCTCGCGGGCTTCGACGTGTGCGTGGCGAGCGTGCACTCGCATTTCACCCAGTCACGAAAGGAGATGACCAGGAGGTTCGTCGCCGCGTGCGAGAACCCGCACGTCCACGTCATCGGCCACCCCACCACTCGCAGGATCGGCAGGCGCCCGCCGGTGGACGCCGACTGGGAGACGGTGTTCCGCGCCGCCGCCCGCACCGGCACCGCGATGGAGATCGACTCCTTCCCCGACCGTTCCGACCTTCCCACGGATCTGGCGCGGCTGGCCCGCCACCACGGGGTGAGGTTCTCCATCGACAGCGACGCCCACGCGGTGCCGCACCTGGCCAACCGGCGTTTCGGCGTCGGCGTCGCGCAGCGCGCCTGGCTGACCGCCGACGACGTGGTCAACACCTGGCCGCCGGAGCGGCTGCTGGCCTTCCTCGGCCGCTGAGCCGCGCGGGCCGTCCCCTTCCGGACGCGGCCCGGGGAGGCTGGGGGGAAGGGCCCGGCTCCGCCGGTGAGCCGCCCGAAATCGCCGGCTGTTTCCCACCGACACCGGTTCATGGCATTTAAAAACGAAACTCTTACCCGTAAGGAACGGCGTGGGACGTTCTTCCTGTACGGCACGCGTATTGAGTAATCAGACAGGACGCCGCCCGGGAACGCACGACCGGGCCGCCGCGCCCCGGAGCACGACCGCCGGAGGACTTCCGGAGGACGCCCGAACGAAACACAGTGGAAACGAGCCGGAGTGATGATGGCCGTAGCCGCTCCCGCTCTCCACCAGG
The DNA here is from genome assembly GCF_014654615.1 of Streptosporangium violaceochromogenes. Lineage (GTDB taxonomy): Bacteria > Actinomycetota > Actinomycetes > Streptosporangiales > Streptosporangiaceae > Streptosporangium > Streptosporangium violaceochromogenes. The sequence goes on from NZ_BNBB01000002.1 coordinate 2,919, forward strand.
AGGTTCGACAGATGCGCCAGCTGACCGCTCTCGACGCGCAGTTTCTCCACGCGGAGTCGCCGACCACCGCGGTCCACGTCGCCGGGGTGGCGATCCTCGACCCGTCGGACGGCCCGGCGGGCGCCGTGACGCGCGAGGCCCTGATCGAGCTGCTGCGCCGGCGGCTGCACCTGGCGCCGGCGCTGAGCATGCGCCTGGTCGGGGTGCCGTTCGACCTCGACCACCCCTACTGGGAGAAGGTCCGCGACCTCGACGTCGCCGACCACGTCCACGAGGTGACGCTGCCGCTGCCCGGTGACGAGGCCCAGCTCGCCGAGCAGGTCGCCCGCCTCCACGAGCGGCACCTGGACCGGCGCCGGCCGCTGTGGGAGATGCACCTCATCCAGGGGCTGACCGGCGGCCGGGTCGCGCTCTACGCCAAGGTCCACCACTGCGCGATCGACGGGGTGACGGGAGCGGAGACCCTGGCCGCCCTGCTGGACCTCACCCCCGAGCCCCGGGCGGTCGAGCCGCCCGCCCCCGCACCCGCCTCCGCGCGGACGGGCACGGCCCCCGGGCCGCTGGCCATGCTCGCGGTGGCCGCGGCCCGGTCGGTGATGCACCCCGCCAGGGCGCTGCGCGCGCTGGGCCGGATGGCGGCCGATCTCGACGCGATGCCGGTGGCCTCGGCGCTGCCGGGGGCGCGGGTGGTGGCCGAGACGGCCCGGACGATCGCGGGCAACCCCGGCGAGCTGCCGGCGCTGCCCGCGCTCTCGGCTCCGCGCACGCCGTTCAACGGCCCCATCAGCGCCGAGCGGCGCTTCTCCTACGGCTCGATCCCGCTCGCGGAGGTCAAACGGATCGCCAGGACCTTCGGGATCAGCGTCAACGACGTGGTCATGACGCTGTGCGCCTCGGCGCTGCGGGCCTGGCTGCGGGAGCGGGACGCCCTGCCCGGCCGGCCGCTGATCGCCGCGGTCCCGGTCGCGCTCCGTACGGCGGGCAAGGGCTCGGCGATCGGCAACCGGCTCTCGGTGATGATCGCCCCGATGCCGACGAACGTGGACTCGCCCCTCGACCGGCTGCGGGTGATGGGGCGGACGATGCGCAAGGCCAAGCGCCGGTTCGCCGGGTCGCCCGCCACGTGGCTGGGCGAGCTGTCGTCGATGCTGCCGGCGCCCTTCACCGCGCTCGCGACCCCGGCGGTGTTCCGGCTGGCGTCGCTGGTGCTGCCACCGATCAACCTGATCGTGTCGAACGTGCCGGGCCCGCAGCTCCCGCTGTATCTGTGCGGGGCCCGGGTGCTCGCCTACCATCCGATGTCGGTGCTGACCGACATGAGCGGCGGGCTCAACATCACCTGCTTCTCCTACGACGGCTCGCTGGACTTCGGCATCCTGGCCTGCCCGGACCGGGTGGAGGACGTGTGGCGCCTGATGGGGCACCTCCAGGAGGCGATGGACGAGCTGGTGGAGCTGGCCGGCGCCGCCCCGGCCAGGGAGATGGCCTCCGTCTGACGACCGGCCCGAGGGGCCGGCCCGGGGCGGGGGCGCGCGGCCGACTCAGCCCGACCTGGGGGCGGGCCCGGCGCGGCGGCGGCTCAGCCCAGCGCGTGGGCGATCAGCTCGGCGACGGCGTCGGGGTCGATGTGGTGGCCGGTGAGCTGGCAGAGGTTCTCCTGGTAGAGCAGCACCGCGGCGAAGGTGACCGCGGCCACCTCCAGCCGGGCGGCGTCACCGCGGGGCGTGGGCAGCGCCAGCTCCAGCGCGAACCGGGCCCGCCGGATGATCTCGCCGTTCAGCCTGCCCAGCCGCTCGCGGACCGAGCGGTGGGTGTCGGCCTCGCGGAACAGGATGCGGCGCATCGCCGGGGAGGCGCGGAGCGGCAGCCGCCGGGCCAGCCGAGAGAGGGTGCCCGCGGCGTCGCCGGGGACGGCCTCCACCTCGGGAACCTCCTCCACGAGCGTGCGCTCGTCGATCAGCGTGACCAGCACGTCGATCTTCTTGGGGAAGTAGTGGAAGACGAGCCCCTTGGGCACGTCGGCCAGCCGCGCGATCTCCGCGGTGGGGGTCGCCTCGTAGCCGACCCCGGCGAAAAGCTCTTCGGCGGCGTCGAGGATGCGTGTGCGCGTGCCGAGGTCGGAGGCGTCACGCGCGCGCCCGGACCCGCCGCCGCGCTGTCTGAGGCTGCCCACAGCCCGACCTTAGCTCCCGGCCCGGCCGGTTTTCCATGCCGCCGAGGGGAGAGCACCGTACGCCGTCCTCCCCGGGGAGCCGCCGCAGAGGTACGCGACCGGGAAGGCTCCCTCCGGAGGGGTGTCCGGCGGCCGTTCCCGGAGCCCGCGTGCGATGCTGTCCGGGTGATCGACCGAATCCAGCATGAAGCCCGCTTTTCTCAGCAAATAAGGTGAAATTTATGAGCATTGCTGAACTAAACCTTTTTCCGCTCTGCCTGGGCGGCAACGTTTTCGGCTGGACCGCTGACCGGGACGCCTCCTTCGCCGTCCTGGACGCCTACGCCGAGGCGGGCGGCAACTTCGTCGACACCGCCGACGTGTACTCGGCGTGGGTACCCGGGCACTCCGGCGGGGAGTCGGAGAGCGTCATCGGCGAGTGGATGGCCCTGCGCGGCAACCGCGACCGGATGGTGGTGGCCACCAAGGTGGGCTCGATGGAGGGCCGCCAGGGGCTGTCGGCGGCGAACATCCAGCGGGCCGTGGAGGACTCGCTGCGGCGGCTGCGGACCGACCGCGTCGACCTGTACTGGGCGCACGTCGACGATCCGGAGACACCGCTGGAGGAGACCCTCGGCGCGTTCGACGCCCTCGTCCGCGCCGGCAAGGTGCGGCACGTCGGCGCCTCCAACCACGAGGCCGCGCGGCTGGCCGAGGCGCTGGAGGTCTCCGAGCGGGAGGGGTTCGTCCGCTACGAGGCGCTCCAGCAGCACTACAACCTGCTGGAGCGCGGCTACGAGGGCGCGCTGCGCGAGGTGGTGACCGCGGGCGGGCTGGTCAGCATGCCGTACTTCGGGCTGGCCCGGGGCTTTCTGACCGGGAAGTACCGGCCCGGGGTCGAGGTGGACAGCCCGCGCGCGGGCGCGGCGGGCGCCTATCTGACGACCGAGCGCGGTCCCCGGGTCCTGCGGGCCCTGGATCGGGTGGCCGCCGGCCACGGCGTCGCCCCGGCCACCGTCGCCCTCGCCTGGCTGGCCGCCCAGCCCACGGTGGCCACGCCGATCGCCAGCGCCCGCGACGTCGAGCAGCTCCGGCCGCTGCTCGACCTCGCCGAGGTGAAGCTGGGCGAGGACGATCTGGCGCTGCTGGACGAGGCCTCCCGCTGACGGCCTTTCGCTGACGCGGCGGCCCGGCGGCCGGGGGGAGTCGGCCGCCGGGCCCGCGCGGAGGGGGACGGGCCCCTTCCCCGCGGCTTTCGGATCGGGTCTTCCGCGCCGCCTCCGGACCGGCCTGCGCCTCGCCTCCGGACCGCGCCGGGCGGATCAGTGCGGGGTCGCCTGCTCCGCGCCGACGCCGGTGAGCGAGCGGACCTCGATCTCGGCGTACTTGGCCGGGTTGTTCTCCTTGCTGAGCCGTGTGCCGACGAAACCGGCCAGGAAGCCGAGCGGGATGGAGACGACGCCGGGGTTGCTCAGCGGGAACCAGGCGAAGTCGGCGTCCGGGAACAGGGCGGTGGGGCCGCCCGAGACGACCGGCGAGAAGACCACCAGGAGCAGCGCCGAGACCAGGCCGCCGTAGATGGCCGAGACGGCCCCGGCGGTGTTGAAGCGCCTCCAGAAGAGGCTGTAGAGGATGGCGGGCAGGTTTCCGGAGGCGGCCACCGCGAAGGCGAGCGCGACCAGGAAGGCCACGTTCTGCCCCTGGGCGAGGATGCCGAGCCCGATGGCGACCGCGCCGATGACGAAGGCGGAGATCCGGGCCACCAGGATCTCCTCCCCCTCGGTGACCTCGCCGCGCTTGAACACGTGGGCGTACAGGTCGTGGGCGAAGCTCGACGAGGAGGCCAGCGTCAGGCCGGCGACGACCGCCAGGATGGTGGCGAAGGCGACCGCCGCGATGACCGCCAGCAGGATCGTCCCGCCGACCTCACCGAAGATCTGCTCGCCCACGGCCTGGGCCAGCTGGGGCGCCGCGGTGTTGCCCGCCTTGTCCTGCGCCGCGATCGCCTTGCCGCCGACCAGCGCCGCCGCGCCGAAGCCGAGCGTGAGGGTGAGGAGGTAGAAGACGCCGATGATGCCGATGCCCCACAGCACCGACCGGCGGGCCTCCCGCGCGGTGGGGACGGTGTAGAAGCGGATCAGGATGTGCGGCAGGCCCGCGGTGCCGAGCACCAGCGCCAGGCCCAGGCTGATCAGGTCGATCTTGCCGGCGACGCCCTGCGCGGCGGTGCCGTACTTCAGGCCCGGGATGAGGAACTGCCCGCCCTTGCCGCTCCGCGCGGCGGCGTCGCCCAGCAGCGCCGAGACGTTGAAGCCGTACTTGCCGAGCACCAGCAGCGTGACCAGGGTCGCGCCGCCCATGAGCAGCACGGCCTTGACGATCTGCACCCAGGTGGTGCCCTTCATGCCGCCGACGACCACGTAGACGATCATCAGCAGGCCGACGCCGACGATGGTCAGCGCCTTGCCGGCCGGCGAGGTGATGCCGAGCAGGAGGCCGACCAGCGCGCCCGCGCCGACCATCTGGGCCAGCAGGTAGAAGATCGACACGGTGATGGTGGAGACGCCCGCGGCGGTGCGGACCGGGCGCGGGCTCATCCGGAAGGCCAGGACGTCGGCCATGGTGAACTTGCCGGAGTTGCGCATCAGCTCGGCGACCAGCAGCAGCGCCACCAGCCAGGCGACCAGGAAGCCGATCGAGTACAGGAAGCCGTCGTACCCCGACAGCGCGATGATGCCGGCGATGCCCAGGAAGCTCGCGGCCGACATGTAGTCGCCGCCGATCGCCATGCCGTTCTGCACCCCGCTGAAGGACCGGCCCCCGGCGTAGAAGTCGGTGGCGTTCCTGGTGTTGCGGCTCGCCCAGAAGGTGATCGCCAGCGTTCCGGCGACGAAGAGCAGGAAAAGGGTCGTGGACAGCGCCTGGTGGGTCATGCCCTCTCCCTCTCCGCCTCGTGCTCGGCCTCGGCGCGGATCTCCCCGGCCAGCGGGTCGAGCCTGCGGGCGGCGTACCGGGAGTAGGCCCAGGCGATCAGGAACGTCGAGACGAACTGGAGCAGGCCGAGGACCAGCGCCACGTTGACGTTGCCGAGCACCTTGACGGCCATCAGGTCGCGCGCCCAGCCCGACAGCGCCACATAGAGCAGGTACCACGCCAGAAACGCCGCCGTCATCGGGAACACCCATGAGCGGAAGCGCCGTCTCAGCTCCCGGAACCTGTCGTCGGCCTCTATCCGTTCGTAGACCGACGCGTCGTCGTGCCTGGTGGCCATCGGACCTCCCGCCAATGTGATCTGGATCACGAACAACGTAGGAGGGGAAGGTACCCCGCGAGGAGCCCCGGGCGGGGGCGCTTCGCCCAGCCGCCGTCGCGTCGCGGTCAGTCGGGGATGACATGCGGTGAAAGGTCTGTCTTGTGCGGCAAGCGGCGCCGTCCGTCGTCAGGAGGAGCGGGGACGCCAGTCCCCCCGATCGAGGTCGAGGGTCTCGGGAGTGTGCAGGCGCACCATGATCCTGGCCACCCCGGGCGGAATACGCCCGGGGGTGAGCAGCGAGACCACGATCATGACCACGAAGGCCACCGGCACCGACCAGGCGGCGGGCTGGGCCAGCAGCGCCCCGGCCAGGCCGGTGTGCGGCCCCCCGACGAGCGTCAGCAGCACCGCCCCGCAGGCCAGCCCGCCCCCGGTGAGCAGACCGGCCGTCGCCCCGGCCGACGTCAGCCGCCGCCACCAGATGCCCAGCACCAGCAGCGGGCAGAAGGACGACGCGGCCACCGCGAAGGCCAGCCCCACCACGTCGGCGACCGGCAGCGGGCGCGTCAGGGAGGCCAGGCCCAGCGGCACGACCACGGCCACCACCGCCGCCGCCTGGAACGAGCGCACCCCGCCCCGGAGGATGTCCTGCCCGATGACCCCCGCGACCGAGACCGTCAGCCCCGAGGAGGTCGACAGGAACGCCGCGAACGCGCCGGCCGTCACCAGCGCGGTCAGCAGGTCCCCCGCCACTCCCCCGACCAGCCGCGCGGGCAGCGTCAGCACCACCATGTCGCCGCCCCGCAGCCCGGGCAGGTAGATCCGGCCCAGCGTGCCGTAGACGGCCGGCATCAGGTAGAAGGCGCCGAGCAGGGCCAGGACCGCCAGCGTCGTACGACGCGCGGCCCGGCCGTCGGGGTTGGTGTAGAAGCGGACCAGCACGTGCGGCAGCCCCATGGTGCCCAGGAACGTCGCCAGGATCAGCGAGTAGGTCGAGTAGAGCCCGTACTCCCTGCCCCCGGCCAGCGGCAGCGCCCACGTGGCCGCCCCCGCGCCCGGCCCGGGCGTGCCGTCCGCCCGCCAGGCCAGCAGCAGGAACACCAGCGGCACGGCCAGGGCGGTGAGCTTGAGCCAGTACTGGAAGGCCTGCACGAACGTGATCGACCGCATGCCCCCCGACAGCACGTTCACCGCCACCACGGCCGCCACCAGCAGCCCGCCCACCCCCTCCGGGGCGCCGGTGATGGCCCGCAGCACCAGCCCGGCACTCTGGAACTGCGGCATCAGGTACAGCCAGCCGATCAGGACGACCAGCACGCCCGCCGTCCGGCGCACGAGCATCGACTCCAGCCGCGCCTCGGCGAAGTCGGGGAGCGTGTAGGCGCCCGAACGGCGCAGCGGCGCCGAGACCAGGACCAGCAGCACCAGGTAGCCGCCGGTCCAGCCGACCGGCAGCCACAGCATGTCCGCGCCGTGGACGAGGATCAGCCCCGCGACGCCCAGGAAGCTCGCCGCCGACAGATACTCCCCGCCGATGGCCGAGGCGTTCCACAGCGGGGAGACGGTGCGGGAGGCCACGTAGAAGTCGGAGGTGGTGCGCGACAGCCGGATGCCGAACCCGCCGATCAGCGCCGACGCCAGCACCACCAGCACGACCGCGGCCACTCCGTAGGCGGTGCTCACCCGGACCGGTCCACCAGCTCGGCGAAGTGGCGTTCGTTGCGCTCGGCCTGCCGCACGTAGAGCCAGGCCCCGGCCACGAACGCCGGGTAGACCAGGCCGGCCAGCACCGCCCACGGCAGGGGGACCCCCAGCAGCCGGGCCTCACGCAGCTCGGGCACGAGCGAGAACAGCAGCGGCAGGCCGCCGACCACGCAGCCGAGCACCGTGCAGACGAACAGGGCCAGCCGCAGCTGGGTGCGCACCAGCGAACGCATGTAGACCTCGCCCAGCCGGGTCTGCTCGTCGATCTCCCGGGTCACCGGGTAGCGGGGGTGGCGGGCGGCCGTGGTGCGGGGGCTGGTCACGACCTCGCGCCGGGGACGCGCCGCCTCACCGCGTGCCCGGCCCTCCGCCCGGACGGGCCGCGCCGCCTCCCCCCGCGGCCTGCCCTCGGCCCGGGTGAGCCGGCCGGTCATCCGCCGGCGGGGTCCGGCGCCCTCCGGACCGGCGGGGTCCCGGCTCATCCGGACCGGCCTCTGCGCGCCCGGCGGACCAGCAGGTCGCGTAACGCGCGGGTGTGGCGGCGGCTCACCGGGATCTCGGTCTCCCCGATGCGGACCACGCAGCGGCCCGAGTCGATGTGCAGCTCGTCGATGTGCTTGAGCGCGACCAGATGGCTGCGGTGCACCCGCACGAACCCCGCCGACGACCAGCGGTCCTCCAGCGTGGCCAGCGAGATGCGGACCAGATGGCTGCCCCCCGCGGTGTGCAGGCGCGCGTAGTCGCCCTGCGCCTCGACGTACCGGACCTCCGAACCGGCCACGAACCGGGTGACGCCGCCCAGCTCGACCGGGATGGTGCCGGGGTCGGTACGGCCGGCGGCCTCGCTCTCCGGCAGGTCGGACGAGACGCACACCCGCCGGACGGCCTCGGCGAGCCGCTCGGGCCTGACCGGCTTGAGCAGGTAGTCCTCCGCCTTGATCTCGAAGGCGTCCACCGCGTGCTCCTCGTAGGCGGTCACGAACACCACCCGGGGGGGGTCGGCGAACCGCGACAGCAGCCTGCCCAGCACCACCCCGTCCAGGCCGCGCATCCGGATGTCGAGGAAGACCGCGTCGATCGGCCGCCCGTCGGCGATCGCCCGGTCCAGGGCGCGCAGCGCGGCGGCCCCGTCCCTGGCCGTGAAGACCTCGCCGATGCGGGGATCGTCCCGCAGCAGGTAGACCAGGTCCTCCAGGGCGGGGATCTCATCGTCCACCGCCAGGACGCGAAGGCCGTTCACCGCTCACTCCTCCGGATCGTCGACGGGGTGGATTCCTAGAGGGTGGTGAATTCAGACAACGCGTGTCAACAACTCTCATGCCCTCGAACCCACAGGAGTCACGAAGAATCACACTTTCACCTCCCGGCGAGGAGCCGGAGCCCCCCACGAGGCGCCGGGACTCCACCGCGCCGGCGCCGCCACCGCACGGGATCGCCGGAACCCCCGGCGAGGAGGCGGAACCTTCTCCCGGCCAGGGGCCCGGGGGTCAGTGGGCGGAGACGCCGGGGTGATACTTCGGCAGGCGGACGCTGACCCTGGTGCCCGCCCCCTCGCCGGTCTCGGCCACCAGGCCGTACTCGTCGCCGTAGACCTGGCGCAGCCGCTCGTCCACGTTGGCCAGGCCCACTCCCCCGGACCCCGAGCGCTCGTCGGCGTCACCGGCCAGGATCCGGCGCAGCCGCTCCGGATCCATGCCGACGCCGTCGTCCTCGACGCTGATCCGGCACTCGGCGCCCGCGTCCTCGGCGACGATCGAGATACGGCCGGCGCCGGGCTTGCTCTCCAGGCCGTGCCTGACCGCGTTCTCCACCAGCGGCTGCAGGCACAGGAACGGCACGGCGACCGCGAGCACCTCCGGCGCGATCCGCAGCGTGACCTGGAGCTGGTCGCCGAAACGGGCGCGCTCCAGGGTCAGGTAGCGGTCGATCGAGCGCAACTCCTCCGCCAGGGTGGTGAACTCCCCGTGCCGCCGGAAGGAGTAGCGGGTGAAGTCGGCGAAGTCCAGCAGCAGCTCGCGCGAGCGGTTGGGATCGGAGCGGACGAAGCTCGCGATGGTCGTCAGCGAGTTGTAGATGAAGTGCGGGGAGATCTGCGCGCGCAGCGCACGGACCTCGGCCTCCATCAGCCGTGTCCGCGACCGGTCGAGCTCGGCCAGCTCCAGCTGGGAGTCCACCCAGCTCGCCACCTCGTGGGTGGCCCGGACCAGCCCCGCCGAGGCGTGCCCTCCGTAGGCGGCGAGCGAGCCGACCACCCGGCCGTCGGTGGTGAGCGGCACCACGACCGCGAACCTGATGGGGCACTCGGGCCGTTCGCACGCGACGATCTCCGGACCGAGCACCTGGGTCCGGCCCCCCGCGAGGGTCTTGGCGGCGTGCGCGAACGCCTCGCGGGCGTGGTGGTCGCCCTCACCGTCGTAGACCAGCAGCCGCTGCTCGTCGGTGATCGCCAGCGCGGGAGAGCCGAGCAGCGCGCGCAGGTGCCGGGACGCCTTCTGGGTCCCCGCCTCGGTCAGGCCCGCGCGCAGCGGCGGGGCGGCGAGGGAGGCGGTGTGCAGGGTCTCGAAGGTGGCGCGCTCGGCCGGGCTGCCGCCCAGCTCGCGCCTGCCGCGCAGCACGCGCCACAGCACCAGGGCCGGGACCGCGACCAGGACGGTCACCAGCAGCACCGCGACGAGGGGTTCCACGTCCCGGACCTTATCGGCGCCGGTTCGCGAGCGCCTCTTCGACGGACATCACGCCGGCGCACACCGCGCCCTTGGGCGCTCACACGTCCGCACACCCGCCTCCCGCGCTCCCACATCCCCTCCCGCGCTCCCACATCCCCTCCCGGGGCCGGCTTCACGGCCTTTCGCCCTTCCCCGTCTCGTCACCGGGGCGGATCGTACGCGGTCCCGCGCACGGCGGAGATCCTTACCCGGGATCGGGGAGGAGAACCGGTGCCCCCGCCTTTACATTGTAGATCATAAGGATGGCCCTCTCCCACCGTCCCGGGACTCCCGCCCTCCGCTCACGCCTCGTCGGGCGGGACCTCGCCGCTCTCGGGGGCGGGGGTGGGGCCGGGAGCGCGAGGACCGCCCGCCGGGAAGCGGACGGGGTCGGCGTAGCCGGGAGGAACGATGACGCGGCTCCAGTGGTAGCCCCAGGGGTGAAAGGTGTCGTTCATCGCGGGGATCGCGCCTCTCCTACTCCTTGCGTGGACGCCGCGGGACGTGCCCGGCCGTCCCCGAAGGGACTCCCTCCAAGCCGCAAAGTCTCGTTAAGGCGGAAAGTCCCGGGACCCGGTGCTCAGAGACGTACCATCGTGGTGACGGTCTTGACGAAACGGAAGTTGCAGTACTTCTCCCGCGACACCGCGCGGCCGTCGTCGCGCGCGGCCTCCCGCTCGTTGAGCCCGTCGAAGCTGTCGAAGCCGAGCCGGGCGACGGCGGTCCCGGCGTGGCGGGCCAGGCGGGCGGTGAGGACGACCCTCCCCCGGTGCGGGATGTCGCCGCCGACGTCGCACCAGACGCCGTCGGCGTACCGGCGGCACGGAAAGGCCCCGAACCGCCTGCCCGAGGCGTCGAAGACCGTGGCCCTGGCCGGCCCCCGGGCGCCCTTGGGAAAGCGGCCCCCCACCCAGAAGGAGCCCCAGTAGGGGGCGAAGGACTCCATCCACGTCATGGAGTAGCGGAGGGTGTAGGTGACGCGCGCCCCGCCCAGGGCGTGCGAGGGCCCCTTGGCCTTCACGCCGATGGTGATCAGGCGCCCACGCCGGCAGTCCTTGGCGGGACCGGCGCACGCCGCCCCGGCCGCCGGGAGGGGGGACAGGGCGACCGCGGCGAGGGCCAGGCCCGCGGTGAGGACGAGAGCACCGCGCATGAGAACCTCCGGGGATGTTCGGGGAGAGACAAAGAAGAGGTTCCCGGGCGGGCGGAAAGGAGGGGGTCCGCCGCCCACCCGGCAGAGGGTCAGACTACTCCGGCCTTCCGGAGCCTCGCGCGCCCGGACGCCCCCCGGCGGACCGGGACCGTTCCGGCGCCGTGACGCCCGGCCCGGCCGCCCACGAGCCGGAGGCGGGCGCACCCGCCGGACGCCCGTCCCCGCCCGCTCCCCCGGCGGCGCCCCAGCGCGCGCATCGCGACCAGGGTGAGGACGGCCGCCGCCGCGACGATCACGACGGGACGTCCGGCCGCCCCCGCCGTGACCCTCCCCACCGCGTCCCTGATCCCGGCCGGGGCCATCCCGCCGAGGCGTCCCGCCGCCTCGGCGGCGGCGCCCGCGGTGTCCGCGCCCATCCGGCGCAGTTCGCCGCCCATGCGGGCGGCCCTCCTTCCGGCGCGGCCCTTGACGTCGGTCTTGCGCATCAGCGCCTCCACCGTGTCGCCCAGCCTGCGGCGGTCCTCCTGGATGTCCCGCCGTACGGCCTCCACGCCCCCTCCGCCCGCCGTGACGCCGCTTTCGGCGGGCCGGCGCTCCCCGGGGGCTCCGGAGCCCTCCTCGCCGCCCCGGGTCTCCTGACGGCCGCCGGACGGCGGGGCGCCGGGGCGCGCGCCGGCGGGCGGGGTGTCCAGTTCCTTCGGCGGGAGGTTCAACGACAGCCTCTCACCGGGGGAAATGGGCTCCCCGACCTCCTGCCGCCGGGCTCCGACCATCCCGGCGTCGGGGATCTCCTCTCCGGACAGGCCGGGATCGCTCTCGGTCATCGGTGCGCCCTCTCCTTCACCGCGTCGATGTCGCCCCTGATGCTCTCGATGGTCCGCCGCGGCGCCGGCGGGGTCGCCTCGGCCAGCTGATACCTGCCGAGGAGGCCGAGGATCGCGGCCACGATCAGAAGGGCCACCCCCACGATCACGGCGGCCAGCCACGCGGGCATCACCAGGGCCAGAAGCATGATCACCGCGGCCACCAGGGAGCCGCCCCCGAACAGGGCCACGACACCGGCCCCTCCGAACAGCCCCGCGCCGAGCCCGGCGTGCCTGCCCTTCTCGGCGAACTCCAGTCTGGCCAGGCGGAGCTCGTCCCTGACGAGGCTCGACACCTCCTCGGCCATGTGCCGGATCAGCTCGGCCGTGGACATGGCCTCCTTGGGAGTGCTGGTCATGGCATTCCTCCTCCCCTTCCGGAGAAGGCGCCTACCCTGCCGAACCGCCGCGAATCCCCCGCGGGGCGACGATCGAACGCGCCGTTACCCGCTTTTTTCCCCGGCGGGATCACCGGGCCCCCGGCGGGCGGCACGGCCCGCCGGGGGGAGAAGCGTGTGGAGGTGGACCTCCACGGCCCGCTCCCGCGACCTCCAGGACGGCTCGGTGAGGAGCCTGGTCAGCGCGAACCCGTTCTTGCCCGCCACCCGGCAGGAGGCGACGTTCTCCGCCGCGTGCCGCAGGTCCAGCCGGGACAGCTCCAGGAAGGAGAACGCCCAGCGGGCGACCACGCCCAGCGCCCCGGAGGCCACCCCCCTCCCCCGGGCCTCGGGCAGGGTCCAGTAGCCGACCTCACCGGCGCCGCCGGCGATCCTCACCCTGATGTGGCCCAGCACCCCGCCGCTCGTCGCGTCGGCGACCGCGAACGAGGCCGACGAGCCGTCGGCCCAGCCGTCGATCCGCCGGGCGAGCCACGCCCGCTCGTCGGGCTCGGTCACGGGGCCGACGGCCCCGCGGAGGATCTCCGGGTCGCGCAGCGCCGACGCCACGACCTCGGCGTCGCCCGGACGCCACGGCCGGAGATGAAGCGCACCCGCGGTGATCTCCATGAGCTCCATGCCGGCCGAGCCTACCCGCCCGGCCGGCGGGCGGACGGGCGGACGGGAGAGGCGGGATCATGAGACCCTTGTCCCTGCTTCGGAGAAGGACGGCGCTCCGGAGGAGGACGGCGGGAAGGGCGGCGCGCTGGAGATGGCACAGATCGTCGGTGGTGGGCGCCCGGTCAACGACGCCGAACGGCGGGTCATCGCGCACCTGAGGGACAACGCCCCCGACGACTGGCTGCTGCTGCACAACATCGAGGTGCCGCGCGACGACGACGCCTTCGAGGTCGACGTGATCGTCATGACCCGTCACTCGCTCTGCCTCATCGACGTCAAGGGCACCCGGGGGCGGATCGAGGTCGCCGGGACGCGCTGGTTTCCCGCCCGGCGCGACGCCTTCGGCTCCCCCGTGGCCAAGCTGCGGGGCAACGGGCGCGCGCTCAAGGGCCTGCTCGCCCGCCGGCGGCGGGAGCTGGAGCGCGTGTACGTCGACAGCGTGGTCGTGCTGACCGGGCCCGGCGCGAAACTGATCGACCCGGCCGGACGCGACTCCCGGCACGTCACCGACCTGCCCGGCCTGGTCCCCACGCTGAGCGACGCCTCCCGTGTCCGGCGCGGGTGCACCCGGGACGCGACGCCGTACCGCACCGCGATCATCCAGGCGCTGAACGGGAGCGTGCGGCGGTCCACGGCGCCGCCGAGGTTCGGCAACTGGGAGGTGGAGGAGGAACTCGGCGGCGACGACCGGATCACCGAGTACCGCGCGATCAACGCGACGGTCCCCGGGAGCGAGACCGTGCTGCTGCGGGTCTACCGGGCCGACCCGCTGGCGGAGGCGGGGCCCCGGGCGGCCGAGCGGCGGCTGATCGCCAACGCCTACCAGTCCCTCACCCGCATTCCCCCTCATCCGTGCGTGGTACGTTCCCGCGACTTCTTCGCCGTCGACGACGAGAGCCGGTTCGTCCTGGTCCTGGACGACGTGCACGGCGAGGCGCTGCACCTGCGCCTGGGCGCCTCGCGGCGGGCGATGCCGATGCCGGCCAGGCTGGACGTGGTGGAGGACATGCTGCTCGGACTCGCCCACGTCCACGCCAACAACGTCATCCACCGGGCGCTCACCCCCGCCCGCATCCTGGTCACCGAGGACGGAAGGGCGATGCTGACCGGGTTCGACTACGCCAAGCCGGGGCCGCGGGCGCACACCGTGGCCGGCGAGCTGCCCAACGTCCTGGACATCCACTACGTCGCCCCCGAGTGTCAGGCCGGGCCGGAGCGGATGACGGCCTCGGCCGACGTCTACGCGGCCGGGGTGATCGCCCTCCGGCTGCTCACCGGCGCGTCCCCGGGCGCCGAGACCGGCGCGGACGACCTGCCGGCGGGGGTGGAGGACCTGCTGCGCCGCATGCGCGCCCCCAGGCCCGCCGAACGGCCGGACGCCACCGAGGCCCTCGACGCCCTGCGGCGGGCGCGCGAGGGGGCCGCGCCCTCGCGGGAGCCGATGCTGCTCGACCGGCTCCGCACCCGGTTCTTCGGCAGGTCGGGCCGGTAGGCCCCGGGGTCCGCGCCGCGGGCGGGGCGCCCTCGCCGCCGCCTCCCTCACCGCCTCAAGGCCGCCTCAGCCCCCTCTCCGCCCCCTCGCCGCCCGGACCCGCCTCAGGAGTCGACGAAGTGGTCGGGGACCATCACGCGCAGGCCGTTGGGGACCGTCCGGATGGTGACGGGGGTCATCAGGCGGACCTCGCCGTCGACGTCGGCCGCCATCGGGGGATCGGTCTCCAGATAGAGCTCCCGGCCGACGACGAAGGGCCCGCCCGCCAGGCTGCGCCAGCGGCCGGTGGTCGCGCGGGCCAGCGTCTCCAGCAGGAGCCTCAGGCGTTTGCCGGAGCCGAGCTGGTAGGCCACCAGCCGGCCGTTGTCGATGCTGATGTCCCTGGCCACCTGCCAGCCGCCGTGGAAGCGCCCGTTGGCGATGTTGAGCTGGTGGGTGAGCAGCTCGTGGCGGCGCCCGTCCGCGGTGATGAAGGCGCGGAACGGCCGGTGGCGGGGGAGGATCGTCAGGGCGGTGAGCGGGTAGGCCGCGCGCCCGAGCAGACGTTTCAGCCAGGGCCTGACCTTACCGGCCACCTCCACCGAGACGCCGAAGCTGGCCAGGTTGGCGAACTCCCTGTCCCCGGCGATCCCCAGGTCGATGTCGGCGACCTTGCCGGTGCGGAGAACCCGGATCGCGCCGAGCGGGTCCAGCGGGAGGCCCAGGCTGCGGGCGAAGTTGTTGGTGGTGCCCAGGGGCAGCACGCCGAGGGCCACGTCGCGGCGGGCGACGTGCTTGACGGCGGCGCTGAGGGTGCCGTCGCCACCGCCCACGACGAGCAGGTCGGGCCCGGCCGCCAGGGCCTGGTCCAGGGTGGCGCGCAGGCGGCGGGGGTCGTCCACGGCGAAGGCCCGCATCGGCTCGAAGCCCTCGGCGCGGAGCGTGCCGATCACCCGGGGGTAGAGGCGGCGCCCCCGGCGCGAACGTGTGTTGACCACCACGCAGATCCGGCGCCCGGTGTGGATGGCCTCGGTGTGTTCGTCCTTGCTGCGAAGCTCTCCCACGCTGACCTCTTCACTGCTCTTCGCCGCCGGTTTCCGGTTTTCGCCGGATGCGGGTGAGACCGGATCGCCCCGCCCGATGAAATCGTAGGGCCCCGCCACCGTCGGTGGCGGGGCCCGTTCCGGACATCGGGCGGGTGGGGCGGGGGCTACTTCCCGGGCGGGGTCACCTGGACGATCGCGCCGAGGCCGCCCGGCAGCGGCGCGAGCAGCCTGAGCCTGACGCCCAGCGCCTTGCCGTCGTCGCCGGGGTTGCCGGTGCCGAGGACGTGCCCGTTGCCCATGTCCAGGCCGTACAGCTCGGTCGCCGGGCCGCCGTCGGCGTTGACGACCCGGGTGCCGTAGGGCTGGTCGCCCTTGGACGGCACGACCACCGAGGCGTCGAAGTCACGGTAGAACAGGCTGCCGTCGCGTGCCTCGAAGCCCGGATACCAGGTCTTGGCGTCGGTGAACGCCAAGACGGCGGGAAGCCTGCCCACCTTGGTGCAGTACTCGCTGAAGGGCTCTCCCTCCGCCTCGAAGCACTCGGTGAAGGGGAAGGTCCCGCCGAAGGTGAAGGCCGCGTTCGAGGTCTGCGTGCGCCCCTGCATGTTCTTCAGGGGGGTGGGGTCCTTCCCGGCGGCCGTACCGGTCCGGCGCAGGGGCTCGAAATGGGAGTCGACCAGGATCAGGCTGCCCTTGGGGCCGATGCTGGGCGGCAGTTCGAGGTTGTCGGCCAGGGCGTTGGTGGCGTGGGTGGAGTCCCTGTACCAGACGAGCATGCCGGGGGCGTTGTACCTGAGCCTCTCCACCTTCCAGGCGCCGTCACGCGCGTAGGTGCTGGAGTATCCGTACCGCAGGCCCTCGTCGAAGCCGTCGGGGGCGCGCCACTCGGCGAGGTAGAAGCGGGAGACCTCGCGGGAGCCGTCGTTGACGATCCAGCCCCGGCCGTGGGTGTTGGTGAAGGTTCCGCCGCTCGCCGCCCAGCCGCCGGCCCCGCCCTCGACGTCGTCGCTCCAGACGGTCCGGGCGCCGTCGGTGAGCGCGAAGTCGTCGGCGTGCCAGCCGCGCGGGGTGAAGGCCGCGTCGCTGTCGTAGGTGAGCCGGAGCTTGACGGTCGTGCCGGCGAACGGGGTGAGGTCGACGTAGTCGTGCCGCCAGCCGCCGGTGTCGCCGGTGAGGCCGTACCTCTTGCCGCCGAACTTGGACAGGCTCTTGTTGGGGTCGGCGTAGTCGTCGCCGGTCGAGACCAGGGCGCCGCCGTCGGTGTAGACCTTCTGCTGCCTCCAGGAGGCGCCGCCGTCGGTGGAGACCTCGATGAAACCGAAGTCCCAGTCCCGCTCGATCTCGTAGTTGTTCCAGAGCCAGAATCTCACGTCGGTCCCGGCGGGCACCTGGACGTCGCGGCCGAGCTTGACGTCGGCCCACTCCTGGTCGAGGTTGGACCACCACATCCTGGTGCCGCTGTGCGGGTCGACCATCCTCAGCGGCGTGCTGCCCAGGTTGACCCGGATGCCGTCCTCGGTGTTCCTGGGCGTGCGCGAGGATCGGCCGAGCGCGACCGTGCGGGGCCGGTCGCCGGGGTCGAAGACCTCCGGGTCCGCCCAGCCGAGGATCCACTTGTCCCACAGGCCCATGTGGGTGGGCATCGTCTGGAAGAGGGGGCCGCTGTGGGAGCCGCTGGACATCAGGTCCCAGAAGTCGACGGCCGGGGAGGCCGCGCCCGTGGTGTCGTACAGGTCGGGAAGGCCGAGGTCGTGACCGTACTCGTGGGCGAACACGCCGACGCCGGAGTCCTCCGGCTGCACGATGTAGTTGGAGATCTTCACGTTCGTGCCGGGGACCCGGTAGCCGCCCGGCACCGCGCTGGAGTGCGCCCAGATCGCGTAGGTGCCCTCGGCGCCGCCGTCGGAGGACTTGTCCTTGCCCGCGTGGACCAGCACCAGGTGGTCGACGACGCCGTCGGGCTCGGCGAAGTCGCCGTCGCCGTCGGAGTCGGCGACGTCCTCGACGTCGTAGTCGGCCCAGGGGAAGGCGGGGTCGGCGGCGGCCAGGGCGTTCACCGCGTCGACGGCGAGCCGGCCCGGACCGAGCGGGTTGCCCGGGTGACCGCTCATGTCCTGCACCTCCTTGCCGCAGGCGCGCGCGCCGTAGTAGGCCTCGGAGTGCGGAGCCTTGATCCAGGGGGTGGCCTGGCCGCTGACCGTGTAGGCGCCCTTGGAAAGCTCCTCGTACATGTTCTTCATCGTGTACGAGGAGATGTCGACGCCCTTGCGGCCGTCGCGGGGATCGGTCAGGTCGGTGCGGACGCGCTGGGTGATGCCCTCTTTGCTGTAAAGCATCTTGTTGAAGTGGTCCGGGCTGAAGTCCGGCACCCAGAAGGTGTTGTTGTCCTTGTGCGCCAGGGAGGCCGGGTTGGGGATGCGGTTGTGCAGCGGGCCGTTGAGCAGCGTGCCGGGCGGCTCGACGACGCACGCGGCCGGGTCCTCGCTGTGCACGTCGGCGGGACGTTTGAACCCGGAGAAGTCGTCGTTGGCCTTGTCGTCGAACTCCACCAGCAGCGTGAGCAGCTTGGCCCGCTTGACGGTTCCGGCCTTCTTGTACAGGAGGTCCGCGGGGTTGAGCCCGGTCCTGATCGCCTCGGCCTCACGGGCGGCCAGCACCCGCGCGGCGGCGGGGTTTCCCTCGGTGTGCCTGCGGAGAACCTTCCTGGGAGGGGCCGCCTTGCGCGCCCGGGGGTTGGGCACGGCCGGGTCGTCCACCCGTGGCTCGTCCCTCGGCGGGGCGTAGTTGATGTAGTAGTCGGCCGTGGTCGGCTCGTACCGCGCGACCGAGGTGCCGGCCCGCACCGGCGCACCGCCCGCCGCCAGTCCGGCGGCGGCCAGGCAGGCCGCGGGCACCATCGCGAGCAGGCGCCTTCTGGCACCCCCGCCTCTGCTGGACAACGCATACCCTCCCTGCCCGGGCGCGCCGGGCGCGGACGTCCCCGGCGCGCCGTATGCACGCGCCGAGCGGGACGTTAGACGAGAAGGTAAACCAGCAGTAAAGACGCGAGATGATGTTGTGAAACTGTAATCAATCACCATTTGTCAAGAAACAGTGATAACTCCCGGCCCGGCAGGGGCGGGAGTTCCCGCGCGGCAGGTCAGCGGGCCGGAAGGAACCGGAAGGAAGAGGTCAGGCCTCCTCGCCGGAGTCGACCGCGTCAACCTGGCGCGGCTGGGCCTCGACCCGGGGGTGGTGCAGGTCGAAGGCCGGGCGCTCGGACCTGATGCGCGGCAGGAAGGTGAAGTTGTGCCGCGGCGGCGGGCAGGAGGTGGCCCACTCCAGGGAGTTGCCGTAGCCCCAGGGGTCGTCCACCGTCACCTTCGGGGCGTGGCGGACGGCCCACCAGATGTTGTAGAGGAACGGCAACGTGGAGGCGCCGAGGATGAAGGAGCCGATCGAGGAGATCAGGTTCAGGCCGGTGAAGCCGTCGATCGCGCTGTAGTCGGCGTAGCGGCGCGGGAAGCCGTCCACCCCGAGCCAGTGGTGCACCAGGAAGGTGGCGTGGAAGCCGATGAACAGCATCCAGAAGTGGATCTTCCCCAGGGTGTCGTCGAGCATCCTGCCGGTCATCTTCGGCCACCAGAAGTAGAAGCCCGCGAACATCGCGAACACCACGGTACCGAAGACGACGTAGTGGAAGTGGGCCACCACGAAGTAGGAGTCGGTCACCTGGAAGTCGAGCGGCGGCGAGGCCAGGATGACACCCGTCAGCCCGCCGAGCAGGAAGGTCACCAGGAAGCCGACGGCGAACAGCATCGGCGACTCGAACGACAGGTGGCCGCGCCACATGGTTCCGACCCAGTTGAAGAACTTCACCCCCGTCGGGATGGCGATGAGGAACGACATGAACGAGAAGAACGGCAGCAGCACACGGCCGGTGGCGAACATGTGGTGGGCCCACACGGTGATCGACAGGCCCGCGATGGCGATGGTCGCCCCGACCAGGCCGATGTAGCCGAAGATCGGCTTGCGGCTGAAGACCGGGATCACCTCGGTGATGATCCCGAAGAACGGCAGCGCGATGATGTACACCTCGGGGTGACCGAAGAACCAGAACAGGTGCTGCCACAGGAGCGGGCCGCCGGTCACGGACGCGTAGACGTGGGTGCCGAACCTGCGGTCGGCCTCCAGGGCCAGCAGCGCGGCGGCCAGCACCGGGAAGGCGATCAGCACGAGCAGCCCGGTCAGCAGGACGTTCCAGGTGAAGATCGGCATGCGGAACATCGTCATGCCGGGCGCCCGCATGCAGATGATCGTGGTGATGAAGTTGACCGAGCCGAGGATCGTCCCGAGCCCGGACATCACGAGCCCCATGATCCACAGGTCGCCGCCGATCTGCGGGGAGAAGGCCGACGACAGCGGGGTGTAGCCCGTCCAGCCGAAGCCGGCGGCGCCCCCGTTGGTCAGAAAGCCGCCGGTCGCGATGATCCCGCCGAACAGGAAGAGCCAGTAGCTCACCATGTTGAGCCGGGGGAACGCCACGTCGGGCGCCCCGATCTGCAGCGGCATGATCACGTTGGCGAAGCCGGCGAACAGGGGCGTGGCGAACAGCAGCAGCATCAGGGTGCCGTGCATGGTGAACAGCTGGTTGTAGGTCTCGTGGTTGACGAACTGCATCCCCGGCTGAATCAGCTCCGCCCGGATGATCAGTGCCATCACCCCGCCGATCAGGAAGAACGTGAACGAGGTGATCAGGTAGAGGTAGCCGATGACCTTGTGGTCCGTGGTGGTCAGCCACGACACGATCACCGCTCCCATGGGGCGGTGGGCGGCCGCGGGTCGCTGTCGCACAGTCGTCACAGCCCGCTCCCCTCCGGTTGGGCGGCAGCCGTACGCGCCGGACTCCGCGGGGGACGGGCCACGCCGATCCCCTGGTGGGGTCCTCACCGGCCCGTGACATCACAATCAGGCCTTGGCATGTTCTTGTGGAAGATTTCACCCTTCCCGGAAGAGCGCCCCGGAAACCGGCCGCCCTGCCCGGCGGGACGCCCCCCGAGGCCTTTCGGCCCCGCCCCCCCCGTCGCGGGTGACCGGGACGGGCGGAAGGTGCGGGCCGGAACAGGCGGCCGAAGGCCGTACAGTCCCTCTGTGGCCGTTATCTCCGACCTTGTTACGGCACTCCCCCCGGGACGGGTGCTGACCGACCCCGACGTGACCGCCTCCTACGCCCGTGACCGCACCTTCCTCGAACCGGGCAGGCCGCTGGCCGTCGTGCTGGCCGAGAGCAGGGACGACGTGGTCGCGGCGCTCCGGTGGGCCACCGGCGGCCGGGTCCCGGTCGTGCCCCGGGGAGCCGGGACGGGCCTGGCGGGCGGGGCGACGGCGGTGGACGGCGGGATCGTCCTGGCCCTGCACCGGATGACCGCGATCAGGGATCTCTCCCCCGCCGACGAGATCGCCGTGGCCGAACCCGGCGTGATCACCGCGGACCTGGACCGGGCGGCCCGCGAGCACGGGCTGATGTACGCGCCCGACCCCTCCTCCTACGAGATCTCCACGATCGGCGGCAACCTCGCGACCAACGCCGGCGGGCTGCGCTGCGTGAAGTACGGCGTGACCCGTGACTCGGTGCTGGGCCTGGAGGTCGTGCTGGCCGACGGGCGGATCCTCACCACCGGCGGGCGCACGATGAAGGGGGTGACCGGCTACGACCTGACCGGCCTGTTCGTCGGCTCGGAGGGGACGCTCGGGGTGATCACGGCGGCCACGGTACGGCTGCACCGCGCCCCCG
Source organism: Streptosporangium violaceochromogenes (assembly GCF_014654615.1). Taxonomy (GTDB): domain Bacteria; phylum Actinomycetota; class Actinomycetes; order Streptosporangiales; family Streptosporangiaceae; genus Streptosporangium; species Streptosporangium violaceochromogenes. Next base: position 24,097 of record NZ_BNBB01000002.1, read on the forward strand.
CGGCCCATCCGGCGACGATCGCGGCCGAGTTCACCTCCCTGCGGGACGCCGCCGCCGCGGTGGCGGCGATCGTCGCCGCCGGGTGCCGGCCGTCGCTGCTGGAGATGCTCGACCGGACCACGCTCAAGGCCGTCGACGACTGGAGGAACATCGGCCTGGAGGACTCCACCCGGGCGATGCTGATCGCGCAGTCGGACGCCGCGGACGGCCCGGCGACGGCCGAGCGCATGGCGCGGGTGTGCACGGAGAACGGCTCCCCCTTCGTGGCGGTGTCGTCGTCCCCGCGGGAGACCGAGGAGCTGATCGGGGTCCGGCGGATGGCCTACCAGGCCATGGAGCGGCTCGGCGCGTGCCTGGTGGAGGACGTGTGCGTGCCGCGCTCCGCGCTGCCGCGCGTGATCGAGGAGATCGAGGCCGTCGCGGCGCGGCACGGCGTGCTCATCGCCACGGTCGCCCACGCCGGTGACGGCAACCTGCATCCGGTCTTCGTCTTCGACCGCGGTCTGACCGAGCCGCCGCCTCACGTGTGGGCGGCGGCCGACGAGGTCTTCCGGGCGGCCCTGGAGGTGGGCGGCACGCTGACCGGCGAGCACGGGGTCGGGCTGCTGAAACGGCGCTGGCTGCCGCTGGAGACCGGGCCCGTCGTCGAGGAGATCCACCACGGGATCAAGCGGGTCTTCGACCCCCTTGGCATCCTCAACCCGGGCAAGGCCATCTGAACGCCTCTCCCCGCGCGGGAGGGACCGGTCCACCGGTCCCGGTCCCCTGGGGGAATGTGCGGACACCGGCCGTGCCACCGCTCACACTGGTAGCGTTCTGCACCACATAACCCAATTCGCAGGTTTTGTCGGGGGGTCATCGTGGTGCAGCCGCTGGCGACGGAGGATCCTCCGCGCCTCGGGCCGTTCGAGCTGACCGGCCGGATCGGCGAGGGGGCCCAGGGGGTCGTCTACCTCGGCAGGGGGCCGGGTGACGAGCGGGTCGCCGTCAAACTTCTCCACCACGGCCTGGCGGCCGACCCCGAGGCCCGGACACGGTTCCTGCGGGAGGTGGCGGTCGCCCGGCGGGTGGCCCGGTTCTGCACCGCCCCGGTGCTCCACGCCGACCTGGCCGGCAGCCGGCCGTACATCGTCAGCGAGTACGTGCCGGGGCCGTCCCTGCGGCAGCTCGTCGAGCAGGAGGGGCCCCGGCGCGGCGCGGCCCTCGAACGGCTCGCCATCAGCACGGCCACCGCCCTGTCGGCGATCCACCGGGCGGGGGTGCTGCACCGGGACTTCAAGCCCGCCAACGTGCTGATGGGGCCCGAGGGCCCGGTGGTGATCGACTTCGGCATCGCCAAGGCCCTGGACACCCCCGGGACGACGGCGACCGGGATGGCGCTGGGCACGCCCTCCTACCTGGCCCCCGAGCAGCTCGGCGCGGGCGAGGTGACGGCCGCGTCCGACGTGTTCGCCTGGGGCGTCACGATGGTCTTCGCCGCGACCGGCAGGCCGGCCTTCGGCGCGGACTCCATCCCGGCGGTCATGCAAAGGATCCTGAACGGCGAGCCCGACCTGGACGAGCTGGAGGGACAGCTGCGCCACCTGGTGACCGCCTCCCTGGCCAAGGACCCGGCGCGGCGTCCCACCGCCTCCGAACTCGTCGACCACCTGATGAACGCGACGCTCCCCTCCCCGCGTGAACACCCGGCCCCCGTTCCCGGACCGGCCCGGCACGGCAGGGCGTCCCGGACCGCGCCCGGCCCCGGGGGAAGGCCGCGGCGGCCGAGGGGCCTGCTGCTGGCCGGGGTGGCGGGCGGGGCCGTGCTCGCCGTGACCGCGGGAACGGTGGTGGTCGTCCAGAGCGGCGAGAACGCCTCCAGCGCGCGGGCCGCGGCCCCGGCGCCCGCGACGCCCCCCCTCTCGGAAGCCGCCTTGGAGCCCGCCCCCGGCTCCTCCCCCGCCTCCCGCAGGCCCGCCCGGTCGCACCCGGAGCGGCAGGGGGGCTCCGCCCCGGTCGTCCGGGACACCGGCCGGCCGGCGACCGGGGCGTCCCCCGGCCCCGCCCGCTCCCCGGGCGAGGACTCCGGCGGCTCCCCGCCCCCGGCCGAGCCGACCACCACCGTCCCGTCCAGCGACGGGCCCACCACCGGGCCCACCACCGGGCCGACCGTGAAGCCGACGCCCCCGCCGACCGTCAGACCCACCGCCAAACCCACGGTGAAGCCCACCGTCGCTCCCACGGTCAAACCCCCGCCACCCCGGCCGAACCCCTACACCGCCACCGGCGTCTGCGGCCCGGGCTACCGGGTGATCGGCTCCAAGGGCCTCGGCGGCGCGACCGTCTACCTGCTCTACAGCACCGCGGAGGGAAAGAACTGCGTCGTCACCCTGTCGAAGTACGTGGTTCCCGGAAAGCTCAGGATGAGCGCGACGCTCCGGGTGCAGAACGGCCCCTCGGCCGCCGACTCGGGCGTCTTCACCGCCTACGCGGGCCCGGTGCGGCTCGTCGCCGCCAAGAAGTGCGTGATCTGGGGTGGCGTGTACGGCGCCTCCGCCTGGAAGAGCGGCTGGGGCAACTGCGCCTGACCGCCGGCGTCTCCTATCTCCCGTCTCACCACGCCCTTTCATGTTTTTTCATGTCTTTCCGGTCTTACCGCGTTCCCTCCCGTCCCTTTCCGTCCCCCCCGCCGTCCCGCCTTCTGAGGGCGGCGGGGCGTGGACTACCGTGGCGGGTGCGGATCTTCCGGAAGGGCCGCCGGAGACGTGAGTCGCAGGCCGTCGAGCGGGGAGCGGGAATGAGCGGTAACGCGGGCTGGCCGGTGGAGCGCCTGGTGCGCAGGGAGGTGTCGGGCGGGGTCGCGACGATCACCCTGGACTCCCCTCGCAACCGCAACGCGCTGTCCGTGCGCCTCCTCGGCGATCTGGAGGACGGGCTCACCCGGGCCCTCTCCGACGAGGCGGTGCGGGTGATCGTGCTCACCGGGACCGGGCCGGTGTTCTGCGCCGGCGCGGATCTCAAGGAGCAGCGGATCGCCCCCGGCGACGCCCACGAGGCGCCGGTGACCGCCTCCTTCCCGGAGATCATGAGCCTTGTCTGGGAGAGCCCCAAGCCGGTCGTCTGCCGGTTGAACGGCACCGCGCGCGCCGGGGGGCTGGGGCTGGTCGCGGCGTGCGACTTCGCGATCGCCCCGGACACGGCCTCCTTCGCGTTCACCGAGGTACGGCTCGGCGTGGTCCCCGCGATGATCGCGGTGACCGTGCTGCGGCGGCTCGACCCCCGGGCGGCGGCCGAGTACCTGCTCACCGGGGAGGTCTTCGACGCCGCCCGCGCCCAGGAGATCGGCCTGCTCACCCGGGCCGTGCCCGAGAAGGATCTGGACGAGACGGTCGCCCACTACACCGGCATGCTGCTGCGCGGCGGCCCGGAGGCGCTGGCCCTCACCAAGGGGCTCGTGCGGACCGTGCCCACGCTGCCGGTGGAGGAGGGGATGCGCCGTATGGCCGCGCTGTCGGCCGAGCGCTTCGCCTCGGCCGAGGGCAGGGAGGGCATCGCCGCCTTCGCCGAGAAACGTCTCCCGTCGTGGGTCCCCCGGCCCGAGGGTCCCTGACGCCGTCCCGGTGCGCCCGCGAAGCCCCCTGTCCCCCCGGTGTCGCCGGCCCGTCCCCGGCTCCTGTTCGGGGACGGGCCGGCCCGGCCCTTTTCGGTCATCCCCGGTTCTTTTCCGGGCCCGCCTTCCGGCGGCCCGCGGAGACGTCCCCACCGTGCCTCCGCCCCGCCCACGGGCGGACGATCCCGGCCGGTCCGGCGCGGCTCCGGCCACCCGCCCGCGCGGCACGCGGCGAGGGCGGCCGGAGCCACCGGTCCGGGCCTGCGGCACACCGGGCGCCGTGCCGAGGACTCCGGACGCCTCGCCCCCGTCGACTCCCCGGGGCCCTGGAGGGCTCCACGGGGCTTTCTCAACGAACGGACATCCGTTTCGCCCTCCCGGTGGGCGAAATATGTGCGATCCCCCGATCGCAACCATCCCGTAACCTTTCGGCCTCTACAATTGCGAGCAATTGCGCGAGAACGTGGAACGGGAAAGGAACACCCATGCGCTTGCGGTTTCTCGGCTCCACTTCGGAGGCGGGCGCCTGCCCGTCCCTCTATGAGACCGATCGCGGCACCATCGTCGTCCAGGGGCTTCAGGTCACCGACACCGACGCGCTCTCCGACCTCCGCCACGTCCTGGACGGCGAGGCGGCGATCGAGGTTCCCCGCGAGCTTATCTCCGACATCGCCCGCCGAGTGCTTCCGTAAATAGCTGGGCTTTCCGTAAATATTGGTCACGATTGAGGGGTCCCCTATGGCATGATCCACTCCTCCGGGTCTAGCCTCAGGCGCACCACGCGGAGGGCACGGGGTCCGACGCGCGAGCCAGGCGGGCGAAGGCACCGAGGGGCATTGAGAGGCACGGAGGGGCACGCAGGGGCGCCAAGGGGCGTTGAGGCTGTGCCGCGACGGCCCGCGGAGGAGATCCGGTGAGCGAGTTCCAGCAGGTGCGGACGGAGCTGGGGGTACAGCTCCGTCAGCTGCGCGAGGCGGCGCATCTGTCCGGCAAGGAACTGGCCGAGCGGCTGAAGTGGCAGCCCTCCAAGGTCTCCCGGATCGAGAACGCCCGCCAGACCGCCACCGAGGACGACATCACCCTGTGGGGACGGGTCGTGGAGGCCGCCCCCGAGGTCGTCGAGGATCTCGTCGAACAGGCCTCCGCCCTGCTGGAACGCCAGGACTCCTGGCGGCAGCGGCACCGCAGCGGCCTGGCCGTGCTCCAGGAGGACATCCGCGATCTGGAGGCGCGGACCACGATGTTCCGGGTGTTCGAGCCGGGCCTGATCATCGGCCTGCTGCAGACCACCGAGTACGCCCGGAGCATCTTCGCCCGGATCAAGCGCCTCTACAACGCACCCGACGAGATCGACGCCGCGATCCGGGTGCGCATGCGGCGCCAGGAGATCCTCTACGACCAGAGCAGGAGATTCCAGTTCATCGTGCCCGAGGCCGTCCTGCGCTACCGGCTGGCCTCGCCGGAGGTGATGTGCGGCCAGCTCGACCGGCTGCTGGCCGTCACCACGCTCCCGAACGTGGAGTTCGGGGTGATCCCCTTCGAGGCCCCCCTCCCCTCGGCGCCGCTCAACGGCTTCTGGATCTACGACAGGGACCACGTCGCCGTGCCCACGAGGACCCGTGACCTGAGCCTGCGCGACCCGGAGGACGTCTCCTTCTACGAGCGGGCCTTCGAGGAGTTCCATCAGGTGGCGCTCTTCCGGGAGGACGCCAGAGCGGTGATCGTCCGGGTGCTGGAGGATTTCACACGACAATCCACGGATTAGTCTCCGCAATTGCTTGATTAACCTCACAAGATCGTGCAATTCTCTGTCCGACGGAGGTGACGCACGATGCTGGACACGTTCTCTTGCCTGGAGAGGTTCGCCGTGGCGACGCGTCAGCACGCCGATTTGACCGTGCAGAGGCTGTCGTTCGGCGATCCCGCTTACGTATGCGTCCGTAATCGCTTCAGCAGCACCCTGATCGAGACCGTCACCTGCTCCCAGGACGGTGGCTTCGTCACCTCGTGGGGCTACCGGCTCGGCAGCACCGACAACATCGAGGACGCCGCGGCCCGCCTGGCCTTCCTGCTCGCCGCGTTGCCCGCCTGAGGGCCGTCCTCCGGGACGGCTCCGGACGCTTCCGGAACGCCTCACCAAGGCGTCCCGGACGGGTTTCGGCCGCCCGGAACGGCGGGCCACCCAGGGCCGGAAAGGCCCGGCCGCGGGGAGGGCGATCCGGGCTCAGGCCGTGAAGACGGCCGGGTCCAGGCCGATCTCGCGGGCCGCCGCGACCCTGGCGTGATGGAGCAGCCGGGCCCGGGACATCCCGCCGGCGTGCAGGGTGTACCGGACCACCAGGCCGTCGAGCATGCCGTCGATCCGCTCGGCCGCCCCCCGGGGGTCGTCGCAGGCGAACTCGCCCCCCGCCACACCGCCGGCGATCACTTCCGCGAGGGTCGCGATCCAGGCGCCCTCCAGCTCCAGCAGGATGGTCCGGACGTGCGCCTCACGCACCCCGACCGCCGAGGCGTCGAGCCACAGGGTCCAGCTCTGGTCCGACCGGGACTCCGGGATGGAGAACCTCAGGACGCGGTCCAGCCGCTCGACGGCCGTCCCCGGCCCGGCGGCGAGCTCTCTCAGCCGCCGGACCTCCGTCTCGCCGGTGCTGCGGAGCATCGCGGTGATCAGGTCGTCCTTGGTGGCGAAGTGATAGTGGATCAGGCCGCCGCTCACGTTGGTCGCCCGGGCGATGTCCGCGACACGGGTGCCGGCCAGCCCGCGTTCGAGCACGACCCGCCGGGCGGCTTCGAGCAGTTCCGCCCGGCGCTGGTCGGCCTGGTCCGCGCGGCTGCCGCGCTCCTCTCCTCCGCTTCGCACCGCGCAAGACTACAGCAGCGCGGCACGGCTCCCGGAGAGCTGACTAACCACTCAGTCAACGCCGGGGGGCGCGGCCGGATCACAGCGGTAGAGGGAGGGGGTCATCCGGATCCCCCCGTACTCCGCCGGGGGAACCGGCGGGGGTTGAAGACCCAGGCGCGCAGCAGGAGGAAGCGGACCAGGGTGGCCAGGGCGTTGGCGGCCACGACCGCGACGACCTCGACGCCGGTGGAGGCGCCGGGGGCGAGGCGGCCGAGCAGGGCCAGGCCTCCGCTGCTCAGCAGCAGGCCCACGGCGAAGGCCAGACCTCCTTCGATCTGGTGACGCAGGGCGCCGCCCCGGCCGGTGACGCCGAAGGTGAAGCGACGGTTGGCAGCGGTGTTGGCGACGGCGGTGGCCGCCAGCGCCAGGGCGTTGGCGGCCACCGCGGGCAGCGCCGTCCGCAGGCCGACGAACAACCCCAGGTGCGCCAGGGTGCTGGCCACGCCGACGGCGGCGAACCGGGGAAGCTGCCGGGCCATGCCTGCCGGCAGCCGGGCCTCCCGCACGCGCTGAGGCACCGGGATCCGGGCCGCGCCCGACAGGGTTCCACGCGCCACCCTGACCAGCCCGCGCAGGTCGTCGAGGGCGGTCCGGAGGACGTCCACCCGGCTGTCGGGGTCATCCACCCAGTCGACGGGCACCTCGTGGATGCGCAGGCCGTACCCCTCGGCGAGAAGCAGCAGCTCGGTGTCGAAGAACCACTCCTCGTCCTCGACGGCGGGCAGCAGCGCCTGGGCGATCTCGGTGCGCACCGCCTTGAACCCGCACTGGGCGTCGGAGAAGCCCGCGCCCATGGCCGAGCGCAGCAGCAGGTTGTAGGCCCGCGAGACGAACTCCCTCCTCGGCCCGCGGACCACGTTGGCCCCCCTGGACAGCCGGGTGCCGATGGCCAGGTCGCTGTGGCCCGACAGCAGGGGGGCCACCAGCGGCAGGAAGGCGTCCAGATCGGTGGACAGGTCCGCGTCCATGTAGGCGACCACGTCGGCCCGGCTGGCCGACCACACCCGGCGCAGCGCCCGGCCGCGTCCCTTCTCCTTGAGGCGGACGGCGCTCACGTGGGGCAGCTCCCGGCTCAGGCCGGCGGCGATCGGCCAGCTGGAGTCGGTGCTGGCGTTGTCGGCGATCGTGATGCGGAAGCCGTAGGGAAAGGTGCCGGTGAGATAGTCGTGCAGGCGGCGGACGCTGTCGGCGAGCACCCGCTGCTCGTTGTGGACGGGGACGACGATCTCGACCAGCCGGGGACGCGCGGGCGCGGTCAACTGCTTCACTCCGTTCCCCGTGGACGACGTGGATCTCCCATGCCGCCGGACTCACCAAGCGAGCCTGGGCGGCCCTTGACGCCCGGTGAGAAAGCCGGCACATCCCACAATGGCCTCCGGCGACCGGCAGCGGAGGGAAAACGGGTGGAACGAGACAAAGATCCCTTAGTGAGGCGGACCGTCCGTCACCGAGCCGCGGGGGGCCGGTGCGCGGCCCGCGCCGCCCTTCCCGCGGTCACCAGGCCACGGGGAGCGCGTGCAGCCCGAAGACCAGGTTGTCGTACTTGAACGACAGCTCCTCGTCGTCCCCCACCACGCGCAGCCCGGGGAGCCGCTCGAAAAGCGTGCGGTAGGCGATCTCCAGCTCGGCGCGGGCGAGGTTCTGCCCCAGGCACTGGTGCACGCCGTACCCGAACGCCACGTGGTTGCGGGCGCCGCGCCGGAGGTCGAGCTCGTCGGGCCGGTCGAAGACGCGAGGGTCGCGGTTGGCCGAGGCGCCGAGCACGAACATGCCCTCCCCCGCCCGGACGACCTGGCCGCCGATCTCCATGTCCTCGGTGGCGACCCGGTCGAAGGCCACCCAGTCGACGATCGAGTGGTAGCGCAGCAGCTCCTCCACCGCGTCCGGCCAGCCGTCCGGGGCGGCGCGCAGCGCGGCGAGCTGGCCGGGGGCGCGCAGGAGCGTGTGGACGCCCAGCGGAATCATGTTCCCCGTGGTCTCGTGGCCGGCCACGAGCAGCAGGAACGTCATGCCGACCAGCGCGTCGTGCGAGAGGGCGCCGGCCTTGCGGCGCGTGGCCACGAGGCGGCCGACGAGGTTGTCGGCGGGCTCGCGCTCGGCCTCGGCTACCAGCCCGTCGAGGTAGTCCCACATCTCCGCGGCGGCCAGCATGCCGTCCTCCGACTCCTCGACGTTCGTGCCGATCATCCTGCGGGTGCGGGACTGGAAGAAGTCGCGGTCGGCGTAGGGCACGCCCAGGAGCCGGCAGATCACCAGGGACGGCACGGCCAGCCCGAACGCCTCGACGAGGTCGGCGGGCGAGCCCTGCTTGAGCATATCGTCGATGAGCCCGTCGACGACCTCCTGAATGCCGGGCCGCATCTCCCTGACCCGCCGGACGCTGAACTCCGGGATCAGCATCCGCCGGTAGACGTCGTGCTCGGGGGGGTCCATGTCGATGAACTGGCCCGCCCGGAGCCGTTCCCGCTCACGCCGCTCCTCCTCCGACAGGGGGTGCTCGGAGCTCCTGGCCAGGGGGTGGCCGGGGGTGGTGGGGTCGGTGCTGATCCGGGGGTCGCAGAGCACCTGCTGCGCCTCGGCGTGCCGGGTCACCAGCCACACGTTCCCGCCCGGCGCCGCCGCCCTGACCAGCGGCGCCTCCTCGCGCATCCGTTCGTATTCGGCCGGGGGCGCGAACGGGCAAGCGCGCGGAAGGGGGAAACTCCGGGTCATAAGGTTGCTCCTCAACAGGCCGGACCGCTTGCTTACTTACACGAAAGTAAGTATGGCGATCACGGTCGTCAAGCGTGGCGGGACCCAGGAAGTGGCGAAACGGCGATGAACACCCGGCGTGGCGATACCAAGGAACGGATCCAGCAGGTCGCGCTGGAGTTGTTCGCCGAACGCGGCTACGAGAAGACCTCGCTGCGCGAGGTCGCCGAACGGCTGCGGATCACCAGGCCCGCGCTCTACTACCACTTCAAGGCCAAGGAGGACATCCTCAGCAGCGTCATCGAGGACCTCAACGGCTCGATCGACGACCTCGTGGAGTGGGCCGCCACCCAGCCGCGCACGGCGGCGGCCAGAGCGGAGGTCCTGCGCAGGATCGCCGCGCTCCTCAACGACCGGCGGCGCCTGCTCCTCCGGTTCGCCCAGGTCAATCAGGCGGTCATGTCCGAGCTGCCCGCCGGGGAGCGGATGCAGCGTCGCATGGCGACGATGGTCTCGGTGCTGACCGCGCCCGAGGACGGCCTCGTCCGGCAGTTCGAGGCCAGGCTCGCGGTGATCGCGGTCATCGTGGGCAGCCTCCCGTTCCTGGGCGCCGAGGTGCCCGACGAGACGCGGATCGCCACGGCGCTGACCGTCGCCACGAACCTGGTCGCCGAACGTTGACCCCCTCCCCCGCGCCGGCCCGGGGCGCGAGGAGGGCCGGGGGCGCTTTCGCCCTCTAGCCGTCCGTCGCCCTTAGCCGTCCCGGTCGCGCACGTAGCCGTCCCGGTCGCGCGCGGCGGAAAGGGTGATCTTCAGGAGGGTGGCGGCGGGACCGGTGGGCGGACGGCCCTGCCGCCAGACGGCGCGCAGGCGGCGTTCGAGGTCGATCCCCCGGGTGGGCACCTCGACCAGGCGGCCGGTGGCCAGCTCGCCCTCCACCGCGTACCCGCTGAGCACCGCCGGGGCCGCCCCCTCCCCCGCCGCCCCCTTGACCGCGGCGTTGGAGCCGAGCTCCAGCCTCGGCGCGGCGACCGCGTGACCGGCCAGCGCGCGGTCCAGCGTCTCGCGGGTTCCGGAGCCCCGCTCGCGGACGACCAGCGAGGTGGCGGCCAGCTCGGCGGCCTGCAGCACGGTGCGGCGGCGTGCCCACGGGTGGCCCGGCGCGACCACCACGACGAGCCGGTCGCGGGCCACCACCCGGCAGGCCAGTCCCGGGGGGACGGAGGGCCCCTCCACGAACCCCAGCTCGATGCCGGCGCCCACCAGCCTGACCACCTCGGCCGAGTTCTGCACGTCCAGTCCGACCTGGACCCGGGGCTCGCGGCTCTGCAGCTCCCCCAGCCAGCGCGGCAACAGGTACTCGGCCACCGTCATGCTGGCCGCGATGTGCAGGTGGGCCTCTCTGCCCCGCCGTACGGCCTCGGCGCCGCGCATCAGCTCCTCGGCCGCCGCGAGCACCTGCGCCGCCCAGGCCGCGACCATCACGCCCTGCGGGGTGAGGGTGGAACCGCGGGGGGTGCGTTCGAGCAGGAGCAGCCCCAGGCGCCGCTCCAGCAGCGCGATCCGCTTGCTCGCCGACGGCTGGGCGATGCCCGCCGCCCTGGCCGCCTGGCCGAGGCTGCCGAGCCGGTCCACCTCGACGAGCAACCGCAGGGACTCCAGATCCGGCAAATCACTCATAACCCTAGGCTATGACCTTACAGGGAGATAGCGGCTACTGAGCGTCCTCGCCCGCTTCCAGACTCGGAAGCATGTCCGTCTCCCCGCTCTCCGACCCCCGCCGCACCGACCCGGACGTCACCGAGACCCGGGATCCCCGCTCCGGGGACTCCGCCCCCGCAGCCCCGGCGTGGCGGGCGTGGGCGGCGGGGGCCGGCGCCCTCCTCCCGGGACTCGCGCTCACCGCCGTCGCGGTCGCCCTCTCCCTGGCGGTCAGCCGCCTGCTCTCCGGGGTGAGCCCGGCGGTGGTCGCGGTGGCCTGCGGGGTCGCGCTGACCAACCTCGGGGGCACGCGCGCGCCGTTCCTGCCCGGCCTGCGGTTCGTCTCCCGCAGGGTGCTGCGCCTGGCGATCGTGATGCTCGGGCTGCAGATCGCCCTGCCGGAGGTGCTGGCCCTGGGCTGGCGGGCCCTGGTGGTGATCCTCGCCGCCACCGGCGGAACGTTCCTGATCACGCGCCGGCTCGGCGGGCCGCTGGGGGTCGGCCCCCGCAGGGCGCTGCTCATCGCGACCGGCGTGTCGGTGTGCGGGGCCGCGGCGGTGGCCGCCATGCACGAGGTGGCCGGGAGCGACGACGACGACGTGGCGAGCGCGCTCAGCGTGGTGGTCCTCTACGGCAGCGCGGCGATGGTGGTGCTGCCGGCCCTGGCCGGGCCCCTCGGCCTGACGCCGCACCAGCTCGGCCTGTGGGCCGGCGCGTCGGTCCACGAGGTCGCCCAGGTGGCGGCCGTGGGCGCGGCGGCCGGGGCGGGGGTGCTGGCGAGCGCGGTGGTGGTCAAGCTGGCCAGGGTCGTGCTGCTCGCCCCCATGGTGGCCCTCACCTCCCTGACGCTGCGCCGGGCGGGCGGGCGGGCGGCTCCGGCGTCGGGGCGGCGTCCGCCGGTGATCCCCCTGTTCGTGCTCGGCTTCCTCGCCGCGGTCGCGGCGCGCAGCCTCGGCCTGGTGCCCGCCGGGGCGGCCGAGGCGGTGCCTCAGGTGACGGGGATCCTGCTGGCCGCCGCCCTCTTCGGGCTCGGGACGGGCGTCGACCTCAGGGAACTGCTCCGCGGCGGGCGCTCGCTGCTGCTCGGCGGAGTCGCCACGGCCGTCATCGGCGGGATCTCACTGATCGGGACCCTGATCGTCGGCTGATCCCCGGGTGGACGCCGCCCGGGAACCGCCGTAACGTGCTCTTTCTGGAGCAAGCAGCTTGTTTACGCGGTTCCACGAGGGCATCCCGCCGTCCCGGACGAGGAGACAGAACCCGCGCATGCGTACCACCCACCGGCCCGCCGGCGATCCGATCCGCCTCTCCGACGAGGTCGCCGAGGCGCTGGAGCGGGGCGCCCCGGTCGTGGCGCTGGAGTCCACGATCATCTCGCACGGACTGCCGCGGCCCCGCAACCTCGACGTCGCGACGGAGCTGGAGGGGATCGCCCGCCGGGCGGGGGCCGTACCGGCGACGATCGCGGTGCTGGACGGGGTGGCGCACGTGGGCCTGGACCGGGCCGGGCTGAAGCGGATCGCCACCGAGCCGGGTCTGCGCAAGCTCGGCGCCCGCGACCTGCCGCTCGCCGCCGCGCTGGGAGCCTGCGGGGCCACCACGGTCTCGGCCACCTCCTTCCTGGCCGACCGGGCGGGCATCCGGGTCTTCGCCACCGGCGGCCTCGGCGGCGTGCACCGGGGATGGACCGGCACCCAGGACGAGTCCGCCGACCTCGACACGCTGAGCCGGACCCCCATCACCGTCGTCTGCGCGGGCGTGAAGTCGATCCTGGACGTGCCGGCCACCCTGCAGCGGCTGGAGACCCGCGGCATCTCCGTCGCCGGCTTCCGCACCGGCGAGTTCCCCGGGTTCTACCTCCACTCCTCCGGCGAGCCGGTCGACTGGCGGATCGAGAGCCCCCGGGAGGCCGCCGAGGTCATGTGGGCACGGGAGGCGCTCGGCGGCCCGCGGTCGGCGCTGATCGTGGCCAACCCGGTGCCGCCGTCGGAGCAGCTCGACCCCGCCCTGCACGACCGGGTCCTCGCCGAGGCGCTGGCCGCGGCCGGCCGGGAGGGCGTCACCGGCCAGGACGTCACCCCCTTTCTACTGGACCATCTGGTGCGGGGCACCGGCGGAGCCTCGCTTGAGGCGAACCTGGCCGCCGTGCGGGGCAACGTGCGTCTCGCCGGGCGGATCGCGGCCGCCTGGAGCCGGGGGAGCTGAGGCGGTCGTGACCGGAACGGGCCTGCTGGTCATCGGCGACGTCGTCACCGACGTCCTCGCGCTCCACGAGGGACCGGCGCTGTCCGGCCTGGCCACGGGGACCGACACGGCCGCCGACATCGTGCTGCGCCCGGGGGGCTCGGGGGCCAACACCGCCTCCTGGGCCGCCCACCTGGGCGCCGACGCACGGATCCTGACCCGGGTCGGTTTCGACACCGGCGAGTGGCACGCCGCCGAGCTCCGGCGCGGCGGGGTGCGTCCGCACATCCGGGTGGACCCCGAACGGCCGACCGCCGTGGTGATCGCCATGGTCGACCCCACCGGGGAGCGCTCGATGCTCACCAACCGGGGCGCCGGCGGGCACATCGGGGTCGACGACTGGGACACGAGCCTGCTCGACGGGGTGGGCCTGCTGCACCTGTCGGGGTACACCCTGTTCGCCGAGCCGGGGCTGCACCTTGCCCGGCTGGCCCTGTCCGAGGCCACCGGGCGCGGCGTCGCCGTCAGCGTCGATCCGTCCTCCACCGGCTTCCTGCGCGCCTTCGGCCCGGAGCGGTTCGTCCGCGAGACCGTGGCCGCCCACCTGGTCATCCCCAATCTCGACGAGGCGCTGCTGCTCACCGGGGAGACCTCCGCCGAGCGTGCCGCCGGCACCCTGAGCCGCCGGTACGGCGCCGCCGCCGTGAAACTCGGCCGCCACGGCGCGCTGATGGCCAGAAGGGGAAAGTTGGTCGCACGGGTTCCCGGAATGGCCGCCGAGGTGGTTGACTCGACCGGGGCGGGTGACGCGTTCGCCGCCGGTCTGCTAACGGCCCTGCTGAGAGGGGCCGACGACGAGACCGCGCTGGACGCGGGGCGCCGGGCCGGCGCCGAGGCCGTGACAGCCGTCGGCGGTCGCCCGCGCGTCCTCGCGTCTGATGTGGGTGCCAACCGGCTTTACCCTCTTAACACCAATTGATAGCTTGCGGCGTAGGCTGCACCATTAGCCACATGCGTCACTTTGGGGAGGTTGCGGTCCGCCGATGGATGCCGAGTCGTCGATCTGCCTCAGTGATCTGGTCCCGGCCCTGCGCTGGAGCAGGCCGCAGCAGATCGCCGAGGCCCTGGCCGATCCCCGGCTGCCCGCCGGGTGGTGGTCCTCCCTGACCCTGCCCAAGGCACTGGGCACGGCCGGGCTCGACTGGGTCTGCGACCGGCTGGCCCGCCTCTCGGTGTCCCGGTGGGACCATCTGCCGCTGGGCGACGTCCTTCCCGCCCTGTACGTGCACACCGTCGACCCCACCCTGCCAGGCTGGCCGGAGCCCGCCCGCGCGGCCATAACCGCCGTAGGGGGCTGGGCCCGCCTGCGCCGCCTGACCGCCGGCGACCTGAACGGGATCTCGGCGCAGATCGCCCCCGAGGCCGTGGTGACCGCCATGTTCCGCGAGGTGCTCAGCCGGATCCCCGGGGTGGCCGAGCAGACCGCGAGGGCCACGCAGCCCGGCGCGCAGGCCCACGCCCAGCAGGTCTTCCCCCCGCAGGCCCCCACCCCGCAGACACCGCCCCAACAGGCCCCCGTCCACCAGGTCCCCACCCCGCAGGCGCCGCCCCAGCAGGCGCCGCCCGCGCCGGCCGCCCCCCAGCAGCCGCAGGCCGCGCCCGTCCCCCCGGCCCGCCTCGCCGACTACCCGCTGGTGGGCCTGGTGGACAGCGTCTTCCGCGACTGGAGCCCGCTGGAGCGCGCGATCGCCGTGGAACGGCTGTTCGCCGTCGACCCGATCAGCCTCCGCGCCCTGGCGCACAAGCTCAACGCCGACCTCGGCGCGCTCTCCACCGCCCAGCGCGCCGCCGAGGAGCGCACCCTGCTGTGGCTGCGCTCCCCGGAGTCCGCCCCGCTCACCGGCCACATGTTCGGGCTGACCGAGTGGCTGGGCGCCGCGGCGACCCAGGAGCAGCTCATCGGCGCCGACCCCGCGCACCCCGTCGAGGTTCCCACGCTCCGCACCCCGCTGTGGCGGGTGCTGGTCACGCTCATGCCCGACCGGCGGCTCCAGGACGGCTGGCTCGTCGTCGGCGACCTGGGCGGGCTGAGGGATCGCACCCGCCAGCTCCTGGGGGGCGACCCGTCCGACGTGGTCGCCCTGCTGGAGCAGAAGCTCGGCATCCGCGCCCACTCGGCGCAGGCGTGGCTGGACGCCCTGGCCGCCAGCGGCGCCCAGGGCACGCCCCCGGACGCCGCCGAGGCCAGGCAGCTGCCCCGCCGTACGCCGGGGTCGGCCGGCCACCACCACCGGGGCGGCCAGCCGATCCCCCCGGCGACCGCCGGCTCCATCGACCCCCGCGCGGCGCTGGCCACGCTGTCGGCGCTGGCCGGCGGCAACACCAGGCCCCACCTGATCACCAGCCAGCGCGCCCCGCTCCCCCCGCCGACCACCCCGGCCACCGACCCGAGCCGCTGGCAGCGGATAGAGGTCACCAGCGAGCACCTGCGGGGCGCCCCGGTGGCGGTGCCGGAGAGGTACGCCACCCAGCTCGGCATGCGTCCCGGCACGCTGCTGTCGGTGACCGGTCCCGGGGACAACGCGGTCGTGCTGGTCTGGCGGGACCACCCCGTCTTCGACTCGCTTCAGCCGGTGCTGATGCGGCTGAACGCCCGGCCCGGCGACCAGGTGTACGTCACCGTGGACGGCTACCGCCTGGACGCCCAGCTGCCGAGCTGACCCCGGGCGGGAGGCGGCTCGCCCCGCCCCCGCGCCGCACGCCGGGGCGGGGCCGGGAGGCGCCCTCCCGCAGGCCCCGCGCCGGAGGGTCCGCCTCAGAGGTCCGACAGGCCCAGTTCGCGACCGATGAGCATGCGCTGGACCTCGCTGGTGCCCTCGCCGATCTCCAGGATCTTGGCGTCACGGTAGAAGCGGCCGACCGGGTACTCGTTCATGAACCCGTACCCGCCGAAGATCTGCGTGGCGTCGCGGGCGTTGTCCATGGCCGCGTCGCCGGCGACGAGCTTGGCGATCGCCGCCTCCTTCTTGAAGGGCTCGCCGGCCAGCATCCTCTCCGCCGCGTGGTAGTAGGCCAGGCGGGCGGTGTGCGTGCGGACCTCCATGTCGGCGATCTTGAACTGGATGGCCTGGTAGTGGCCGATCGGGTGGCCGAACGCCCGCCGCTCCCGGACGTGGCGCAGGGACTCGTCCACGCAGCCCTGGGCCAGGCCGGTCGACAGGGCGGCGATCGCCACCCGCCCCTCGTCGAGGGTCTGCAGGAACTGGGCGTAGCCGCGGCCCCGCTCGCCGAGGAGGTTGCCGGCCGGGACCCGGCAGTCGGTGAAGGAGAGCTCGCGGGTGTCGGAGCAGCTCCAGCCGACCTTGGAGTACTTCTCGGACACGGTGAGGCCGGGGGTTCCCGCGGGGACCAGGATGGTGGAGATCTCCGGCCGCCTCCCGTTCTCCCGCGCGGCGCCCCCGCCGCCGCCCTCGCGGTGGCCGGTGATCGCCGCGACGGCCACCACACCGGTGATGTCGGTGCCGGAGTTGGTGATGAACGCCTTCGATCCGTTGATCACCCACTCGTCGCCGTCCAGCACGGCGGTGGTGCGCATGCCTCCCGGCACGTCGGAGCCCCCTCCGGGCTCGGTCAGGCCGAACGCGCCCAGCATCTCCCCCGACGCCAGCCGGGGAAGCCACCGGGCGCGCTGCTCGGCCGTGCCGAACCGGTAGATCGGCATCGCGCCCAGCGACACCGCGGCCTCCAGGGTGATGGCCACGCTGGAGTCGACCCTGGCCAGTTCCTCCAGCACCAGGCAGAGCGCGAAGCCGTCGCCGCCCATGCCGCCGTACTCCTCCGGGATGGGCAGCCCGAACAGGCCCATTCCGGCCATCCGGCGCACGATGTCGTAGGGGAACTCCCCCCTCTCGTAGAGGTCCCCGATCACCGGGGCCACCACGTCGCGCGCGAACGACTCGGCCGTCTTGCGCAGGTCCTCGTACTCCTCGTCGAGCTTGGGCATCGTCACTCCTTGACGTGTCGTCCGGCCGTACCCGGCCGTCCCAGCGCCCGCACGACCCGTGAGGGGCTGGGGCGGCCCAGCTCGGCCGCCAGCCACACGCTGGTCTCCACCAGCGCGGGAAGGTCCAGTCCGGTCTCGACGCCGAGGCCGTGGAGCATCCACACCAGGTCCTCGGTGGCGAGGTTGCCCGTGGCGCTCTCGGCGTAGGGGCAGCCGCCGATCCCCCCGGTGGAGGCGTCGATCACGGTCACCCCCGCGCGCAGGGCCGCGAACGTGTTGGCCAGTGCCTGGCCGTAGGTGTCGTGGAAGTGCACGGCCAGCCGGGAGGGGCCGCCGAACGCCTCGACGAGGGCGGTCACATGACCCGGGGTGCCCACGCCGATCGTGTCGCCGAGCGACAGCTCGAAACAGCCGAGGTCGAGCAGCGCGCGCCCCACCGCGACCACCTGCCCGACGGGCGTCGGCCCCTCCCAGGGGTCGCCGAAGCACATCGACACGTACGCCCTGACGCGCAGGCCGTGGTCGAGCGCCCGCGCGACCACCGGCTCGAACATCTCGAACTGCGTCCTCAGCGTGCGGTTGAGGTTCTTGCGGGCGAACGTCTCGGTGGCGCTCCCGAAGATCGCGATCTCCCGGACGCCGTGCTCCAGCGCCCGGTCCAGGCCGCGCTCGTTCGGCACGAGCACCGGGTAGCGGACGCCGGGGAGCCGCTCCATGCCGGACAGCAGCTCGTCGGCGTCGGCGAGCTGGGGAACCCATTCGGGACGCACGAAGCTCGTCGTCTCGATCACGCGGTGCCCGGCGGCGGCCAGGCGGGCGACGAACTCCCTTTTCACCTCGACGGGAACCACCGCCGGCTCGTTCTGCAGCCCGTCGCGCGGGCCGACCTCGTAGACCGTGACCCGCTCGGGCAGCCCCGGCTCGGCGACCCGGTACGGCTGCCGCATCACGGCTCCTCCTCCCCCCGCACGACCGCCAGCACGGCGTCCATGCCGACCGTCTGTCCGACCCTGACCGGCAGCGCGGCGACCGTCCCCGCGGCCGGGGCCGTCACGGTGTGCTCCATCTTCATGGCCTCGACGACGAGCAGGGGCTGGCCCTCGGCGACCCGCTCCCCCTTCGCCACCTTGACCACCAGGACGGTGCCGGGCATCGGGCTGCGGACCGTCCCGTCCCCGGCGCCGCCCGCGCCCGCCCGGTCCCCCGGATCACCCAGGTGGTGCCGGGTGAGCGCCCAGGCGCCCCCGTCCCGGCCGAGCCAGACGACGTCGCCGTCACGGGCGAGGGCGTAGCGTCTGCCGACGCCGTCCAGGGTGACCAGCACGTCGTCGCCGTCCGCGGCCAGCCGCGCCGGCACGCCCTCGTCCGGCCCCCGGGGCAGGCGGACCCGCGCCCCGGTCTCAGGGAGCCCGCGCACCCCGACCTCGGCCACGCCGTCGCGGCCCTCCAGCCGCCAGGTGGTCCACGCCGCCCGGCCCAGCCGCCAGCCGTCGGGGACGTCCCAGGGGTCGGCCGGCCCTTCGGGCACCCTTTCGCGGTGCAGGACAAGGGCCGCCGCGGCCAGGACGTCGGCGGGGACGGCCTCGGGCGCGACCAGGTCCTCCAGGTGGCGTTCGACCAGGCCGGTGTCGAGGTCGCCGGCGACCACCTCCGGATGCGCGACCAGCGCGCGCAGGAAGGCGACGTTGGTCGGCACGCCCAGCACGGCGGTGGCGGCCAGCGCCCCGTCCAGCCTCCGCAGGGCGCTCGCCCGGTCCGGGCCCCAGGCGACGATCTTCGACAGCATCGGGTCGTAGTCGCTGCCGACGACGGCGCCGGCCACCAGCCCGGAGTCCACCCGGACGTCCCGGGGCTCGCGCAGCGCGAGCACCCGGCCGCCGGTCGGCAGGAAGCCCCGAGCGGGGTCCTCCGCGTAGACGCGGGCCTCGACGGCGTGGCCGCGCAGGCGCACCTCCTCCTGGGTGAGCGGGAGCGGCTCGCCGGCGGCGACCCTGAGCTGGAGCTCGACGAGGTCCAGACCGGTGACCAGTTCGGTCACCGGGTGCTCGACCTGCAGCCGGGTGTTCATCTCCATGAAGTAGTAGTCGCCGGTGGCGCCCTGGACGATGAACTCGACCGTCCCGGCGCCGACGTAGCCGACCGACCGGGCCGCCTCCACCGCGGCGTCGCCCATGCGGGCCCGGGCCGCGGCGTCGAGCAGCGGGGACGGGGCCTCCTCGACGATCTTCTGGTGGCGGCGCTGGAGACTGCACTCGCGCTCGCCCAGGTGGACGACGTTGCCGTGGCGGTCGGCCATCACCTGGATCTCGATGTGCCGGGGCCCCTCCACGAACCGCTCGATGAGCAGGGTCGCGTCGCCGAACGCCGCGGCGGCCGTACGGCGGGCCGACGCCAGCGCCTCCGGCAGCTCCCCGGCCGAGCGCACCAGGACCATCCCCTTGCCGCCGCCGCCCGCCGAGGGCTTGATCAGGGCGGGAAAGCCGACGCGCTCGGCGGCCTCGGCGAGGTCGTCGCCGGGTTCGGCGCCGCCGGGGACCACCGGGACCCCCGCCGCCGCCACGACGGCCTTGGCGCGGATCTTGTCGCCCATGGCCTCGACGGCCTCCGGCGGCGGCCCGACGAACACCAGCCCGGCCTGGGCGCAGCGCCGGGCGAAGGCGGGGTTCTCGGCCAGGAAGCCGTACCCGGGGTGCACGGCCTGGGCACCGGTCGCCGCGGCCGCGTCCAGGACGCCGTCGATGTCGAGGTAGCCGCCGCCGAGGCGGACCGCGACGTCGGCCGCGCGGACGTGGGGGGCGCCCTCGTCGGCGTCGCTGTAGACCGCCACGGAGCGGACGCCGAGCCTCCTGAGCGTGCGCGTGACCCGCAGCGCGATCTCACCCCGGTTGGCGACGAGGACGGTGCCGAACATCCCGGGCGGTCCTGCCGCCGGGCGAGGGTCTGGTGATCGGTTCATGGGTTTTCGGTCACATCCGGAAGACGCCGTAGCCGATGGGGTCGAGGGGGGCGTTGGCCGCGGCCGACAGGGCCAGGCTGAGGACCGTCCGCGTGTCGAGGGGGTCGATGACGCCGTCGTCCCAGAGCCGGGCGGTGGAGTAGTAGGGGTTGCCCTGGTGTTCGTACTGCCGGCGGACGGCGTCGGGGTCGGTGTCGCCGACCGTGGACAGGACGTTGGCGGCCTGCTCGCCGCCCATCACGGAGATGCGGGCGTTGGGCCACATCCACAGGAACCGCGGGGAGTAGGCGCGGCCCGCCATGGCGTAGTTGCCCGCGCCGAACGAGCCGCCGACGACCACGGTGAACTTGGGCACCCTGGCGCAGGACACGGCGGTGACCATCTTGGCGCCGTGTTTGGCGATGCCGCCGGACTCGTACGCCTTGCCGACCATGAAACCGCTGATGTTCTGCAGGAACACCAGGGGAACGGCCCGGCGGTCGCACAGCTCGATGAAGTGTGCCCCTTTGAGGGCGGACTCGGCGAACAGGATGCCGTTGTTGGCGACGATCCCGACGGGGTGGCCGTGGAGCCGCGCGAACCCGGTCACCAGCGTGGTGCCGTACTCGGCCTTGAACTCCCCGAACCGGCTGCCGTCGACGAGGCGGGCGACGATCTCCCGCACGTCGTACGGCGTGCGGGTGTCGGCGGGGACGATCCCGTAGAGGTCGCGGGGGTCGTACGCCGGCTCCTCGGCGGGGACGCGCTCCCACGGGCGCGGGGCGCGCGGCCCGAGGGTGGCCACGATGTCGCGGACGATCCGCAGCGCGTGGGAGTCGTCCTGCGCGAGGTGGTCGGTGACGCCGCTGACCCGGGCGTGCACGTCGCCGCCGCCGAGCTCCTCGGCGGTGACCTCCTCGCCGGTGGCGGCCTTCACCAGCGGCGGCCCGCCCAGGAAGATCGTGCCCTGGTCGCGGACGATCACGGCCTCGTCGCTCATCGCCGGGACGTAGGCGCCGCCCGCCGTGCAGGAGCCGAGGACGGCGGCGATCTGCGGGATGCCGCGCGCCGACATGGTGGCCTGGTTGTAGAAGATGCGGCCGAAGTGCTCGCGGTCGGGGAAGACCTCGTCCTGCAGGGGCAGGAAGGCGCCGCCGGAGTCGACGAGGTAGAGGCAGGGGAGGTTGTTGTGGAGGGCGACCTCCTGGGCCCGCAGATGCTTTTTGACGGTGACCGGGTAGTAGGTGCCGCCCTTGACGGTGGCGTCGTTGGCGACCACCACGCATTCGCGGCCGGAGACGCGGCCCACGCCGGTGATGATGCCGGCCGCGGGGGCGGCGTCGCCGTACAGACCGGTGGCGGCGAGCTGGGAGAGCTCCAGGAACCGCGACCCGGGATCCAGCAGGGCGTCGACGCGGTCGCGGGGCAGGAGCTTGCCCCGGGCGACGTGCCGGGCCCGTGCCCGCTCCGGGCCGCCGGACGCCGCGGCGGCGATCCGGTCGCGCAGGTCGGCGGCCAGGCGCTCGTTGACCTCGGCGTTGCCCTTGAAGCCCTCACCGCCCGGGTCGCATGTGCTTCGCAGTACCGGCCGGCCACCCATGCGCGCCCCCTTGCCCGGCTTTCGCCGCCGTGGGTTAACGGTCGCTAACTCCACAGAAGATGTTAGTCATCGTTAACACCGGGCGTCTACCATGCGGAGTGTGACAAGCGCCGGATCCCCACCTCGCGACCGCCGGAGGCGGCGCTCGGAGATCCT
This sequence comes from Streptosporangium violaceochromogenes, assembly GCF_014654615.1. Taxonomy (GTDB): domain Bacteria; phylum Actinomycetota; class Actinomycetes; order Streptosporangiales; family Streptosporangiaceae; genus Streptosporangium; species Streptosporangium violaceochromogenes. The sequence continues at coordinate 45,858 of NZ_BNBB01000002.1, forward strand.
GGACGCCGCCGCGGAGCTGTTCGCCGCGCGCGGCTTCCACGGTGTCTCCATCGAGGAGATCGGCGGCGCGGTCGGCACGTCGGGCCCGGCCCTCTACCGGCACTTCAGCGGCAAGGAGGCGCTGCTGGCGGAGATCCTGCTGGAGGTCAGCGAGCGCCTGCACACCTCGGCGGCACGCCGGGTGACCGAGGCCCCCGACGCCGAACGTGCCCTGGAGTCCCTGCTCACCGGCCAGATCGAGTTCGCGCTCGGCCATCCGTCGCTGATCACCGTGCACGACCGCGAGCTGGGCAACGTCCCCGAGCCCGCCCGCCGGCGGATCCGCCGCCTTCAGCGGCTGTATCTGGAGGAGTGGGTCACGGTGCTGAGCGAGCTGTACCCCTCGTGCCCGCCGCCCCGGCTGCGCGCCGCGACGCACGCCGTCTTCGGCCTGCTCAACTCCACCCCCCACAGCGCGGGCGAGGTGCCGGCGCGGGCGATGGCCGGGCTGCTGCGCGGCATGGCGCGCGCGGCGCTCGCCGCGCTCCAGGACACCGCGCACAGCCAGGAGGAAAGTTAGCGATCGCTAACAGAAGTCCCCAGGCCCTCACCGGGGACGCGGATTCTCACCGGAGACGGGGGAGATACGGGCGGGCCGGCGGGGCCTGGAACGAGGACGGCCCGGGCACCTTCGGGGCACCCGGGCCGCCGGTCACGGGATCCGCCCCCGGACGAGCGGGTCCCGTCTCACCCGTCAGCGCCTGACGACCCTGACGTAGTCCTTGCCGCTGGAGTCACCGTAGAAGTCGCGGTCGCCCTTGAAGACGACCTTCCAGTAACCGGAGCGGTAGGTCTTGGCCTTGGTGGCGATCCGGCCGTCGTCACGCGACCAGGTGCTCTTGACGTAGTGCCACCTGTGCGAGCCCTTGGCCTTGAAGTACAGCCTGACCTTCGCGCCGTAGCCCTCCCAGCCGCCGTCGCCGCGGACCAGCAGACGGCCGCTGAACCACAGGGGGCGGCCGTAGCGGCCGGGCTCGGGCGAGGCGTTGAACCGGACGATCCGGCTGTCGGCCCGCTCGGGGGCCGGCTCGCGGACCGTCACGTGGTCGACGGCGCTGGAGGTGCCCTCGACGCCGGGCGCGCCGCCGAACTCGGCCCGCCAGTGACCCGAGCGGGTGGCCGTCACGTCGGCGCCGAAGCGCCCCTGGCCGTCGGTCCGGTCGGTGGCCACCTCGCTCCAGCGCGACGAGCCGTCGGGGCGGAACAGGATGACGACCCTACGGCCCTCATACCCCTCCCACCCGTGCTGGGTGTCGATCTGCAGGCGGCCCCGGACACCGAGCCGGTCGCCCTCCTCCACGGGGTCGGGCCCGGCGCCGAAGCCGACGATCCGGGTGTGCCGGGTCACGTCCCTGACGTCCACCCTGTCGGTCTCGCTCCTGGCGCCCAGGGTGGTCGCCGAACCGTCGTACTCGGCCCGCCAGTGACCGGTCTTGAACGCCCTGGCCTTGATCTGGAACCTGCCCTGGCCGTTGGTCTCGACGCTGCCGGACAGCCGCTCGTAGGAGCCGCCCAGCGGCCGGAAGGCCAGGTAGACCCTGGCGCCGGCCAGGGGGGCCCAGCCGTTCGCGCCGTTTCGCCGGAGCACACCGCCGAGGGTGACGGGCTCTCCCCTGTCGACGACCGCAGGGGTGGCCGCGATGTCGTCGAAGTCGGTCTCGAAGACCTGCTTGACGGTGAACTCGGCGTACTTCGGCGCGGTGCCGGCGGCGGAGGCCCTGAAGGTCCACGTGCCGGGGGCGAACCGGCGGTCGACGTCCTTGGTGGACTTCCACCGCGCCTTGCCGGAGCCGAGGTCGTCGCTCTTGGCGAGCGCGAACTCGGTCTCGACGCCGACGGCGGGTTTGATCCATCCGGTGACCGCCGAGGCGCCGCCGGCGGTCTCGGCGGTGAAGGTGACCTTGACCGTCTCGGCGCCCCTGACCTCGACGGGGCTGGGTGACACTGATACGTCGGTGACCGCGGGATCGACCTTGGCCGTCCCCGCGGAGGCCGCCGTGACCGGGCCCGCAACCAAGGTTGCGACGCCCAGGGCTGCCACGACGGCGAAACGGATGCGTTTCACCATTCGGGTCTTCCGTCCTTCCCGTTGGCTGAACGCGGCTTGAGGGTGCCACGTCACTACCTCAAGTACACGTATGAAACCGGTAGCCCGTCGCTAAATTGACAGTCTGTTATGAAAAACTGTCGAATAGGACCGATCCATCGCTTACGTGGCCTTATGCACCATCTGCGTGACCACCGTTCACCGTTCGTAAGGTCCCAAAGACGTTAAGGTCCGGTACCGGAGCGCCCGATGGGGCCATAATCGGACTGTGGCGCGCGACACCGTTGAGACCCATTTCACCGAGGCGGTGGCCTCCCTTGCCCCGGGAGCCCCACGAGACCCCCGGCTGCCGGTACGGCAGGGCACGGCCCTGACCGGGGAACGCTGCCGGGAGTTGTTCGAGTTCCAGATGGGCAGCAGGCTCCTGGACATCACCGCGCGCCGCCTGCGCGCCCAGGGCGAGGGCTTCTACACCATCGGCTCGTCCGGGCACGAGGGCAACGCCGCGGTCGCCGCCGCGCTGCGCGCCACCGACCCCGCCCTGCTGCACTACCGCTCGGGCGCCTTCTACCTCACCCGGTCGGCGATGGCCGGGCGCCTGGCGGAGGAGGGCCTGCGCGACGTGCTGCTGGGCCTGACCGCGGCGGCCGAGGAACCCATCGCGGGCGGGCGGCACAAGGTCTTCGGCCACCCCGACCTGGCGGTGATCCCGCAGACCTCCACGATCGCCAGCCACCTGCCGCGCGCGGTCGGCGTGGCCTTCGCCGTCGAACGGGCACGGGCGCTCGGCCTGCCGGGCGCCTGGCCCGGCGACGCGATCGCGGTGTGCAGCTTCGGCGACGCCTCCGCCAACCACGCCAGCGCCCTGTCCGCCCTGAACACCGCCGGCTACGTCTCCTACCAGGGCCTGCCGCTGCCGCTGCTGTTCGTCTGCGAGGACAACGGCCTGGGCATCAGCGTGCGGACGCCGCGGGGGTGGGTGGAGGCATCCCGTCACCCCCGGCTCGAATACTTCGCCGCCGACGGCTGCGACCTGGCCGACGCCTGCGACGTGGCCGGGGCCGCCGCCGCGTACGTCCGCGAGCGGCGCTCCCCCGCCCTGCTGCACCTGAGCACCGTCCGCCTGATGGGCCACGCCGGCTCCGACGTGGAGATCTCCTACCGGACCAAGCGGGAGATCAACGCCGACCTGGAGCGCGACCCGCTCGTGGGCACCGCCAGGCTGCTGATCGAGGCGGGGCTGACCACCCCCGACGAGGTGCTCTCGCGGTACGAGACGATGCGCGAGCACCTGTTCAAGACGGCTCTGGAGACCTCGCGGCGCCCCCGGCTGACCACGGCCGCCGAGATCATGGAGCCGCTGGCCCCCCGCCGGCCCCGGCTCGTCGCCCGGACCGCGGCGACGGCCTCCGAGGACCGGCGGAAGGCCTTCGGCGGCAAGCTCCCCGAGGACGAGGGCCCGCTGACCCTCTCCCAGTCGATCAACCGGACCCTGGTCGACGCGATGGCCGTCCACCCCGACGTGCTGGTCTTCGGCGAGGACGTGGCCCGCAAGGGCGGCGTCTACGGCGTGACCCGCGGCCTTCAGCGGCGTTTCGGGCTGGAGCGGGTGTTCGACACCCTCCTCGACGAGCAGAGCGTGCTCGGGCTGGCGCTCGGCGCGGGCGTCTCGGGGCTGCTCCCGGTGCCGGAGATCCAGTACCTCGCCTACCTGCACAACGCGCTGGACCAGATCCGGGGGGAGGCCGCGACGCTGTCCTTCTTCTCCCGGGGGGCGTTCCGCAACCCGATGGTGGTCCGCATCGCCTCCTACGCCTACCAGAAGGGGTTCGGCGGCCACTTCCACAACGACAACTCGGTCGCGGCGCTGCGCGACATCCCCGGGCTGATCGTCGCCTCGCCCTCACGGCCCGACGACGCCGCGGCGATGCTGCGCACCTGCCTGGCCGCCGCCCGCGCCGACGGCGACGTGTGCGCCTTCCTGGAGCCGATCGCCCTCTACAACACCCGCGACCTGTTCGACGACGGCGACAACGGCTGGCTGGCGCCGTACGCCCCGCCGGCCCGCTGGCCGGAGACGCACGTCCCGGTCGGACGGGGCCGCTGCTACGGCGACGGCCGCGACCTGACCATCGTGACCTTCGGCAACGGCGTGCGGATGAGCCTGCGGGCCGCCGTCCGGCTCACCGCCGAAGGCTACGGCTGCCGGGTCCTGGATCTGCGCTGGCTGTCCCCCCTGCCGGTGGAGGACCTCCTGCAGGCGGCGGAGCTGACCGGCCGGGTGCTGATCGCCGACGAGACCCGCCGCTCGGGCGGCGTCTCCGAGAGCGTGGTCGCCGCGCTGATCGACGCCGGCTTCACCGGCAGGATCGCCCGGGTGACCTCCTCCGACAGCTTCATCCCGCTGGGCGACGCCGCACAGCACGTGCTGCTGTCGGAGCACGAGATCGAGGACGCCGCCCGCAAACTGCTCGTCTGACCTCCGGCGCCTCCTCGCCCGGCTCGGCGGAGCCGGCCGTCCCCCTCCCCACCTTCGGGTCATGGCGTTTGATCCATCACGGCCCGTGACGGCCCGCGCCCCGGCACGCGGCAAGACCTACAGCCAGTCGCGGCGCTTGAAGACCACGTACAGGGTCACGCAGACGGCCGCCATCAGCAGCAGCGCGAACGGATAGCCCCACCCCCAGTGGATCTCGGGCATGACGTCGAAGTTCATGCCGTAGACGGTGCCGACGAGGGTGGGGGCGAAGAGGATGGCGGCCCAGGCGGAGATCCTCTTGACCTCCTCGTTCTGGGCGTTGCTGGCCTCGGTGAGGTTGGTCATGTGCTCGTTCTGGGCCTGGGCGACCATGGTCGAGTTGACCACGAGGATGTCGTGGAGCATCTGGCGGAAGCCGCTGACCCGCTCGGCCACGGTGATCGCGTGGTCGGCGACGTCGCGCAGGTATCTCTGGAGTTCCTCGTCCACCCCGTACTTGGCCGCGCCCGCGATGAAGCCCTCGATCATGCCGAGCAGCGGCCGGGTCGCCCGCTGGAACTCGATCACCTCCCGCGACAGTTCGTAGATGCGGCGGGAGACGCCCGGCCGGTTGCCGAAGACCTCGACCTCGATCTCGTCGATGTCGTTCTGCAGGCCCGCCACCACCGGGGCGTAGCCGTCCACGACCGCGTCGAGGATGGCGTAGAGCACCGCCTGCGGGCCCTGGGCGAGCAGTTCGGGGTCGCTCTCCATCCGGCGGCGGACCTGGGACAGGTCGGGGGCCTCGCTGTGCCGTACGGTGATCACGAAGTTCCGGCCGACGAAGACGTGCAGTTCGCCGAAGTCGACCTCCTCGGCCTCGTCGAGGTAGCGGGCCGGGCGGAGCACCGTGAACAGCGTGTCGCCGTAGCGGTCGGCCTTGGGCCGCTGGTGGGCCACGATGGCGTCCTCGACGGCGAGCTCGTGCAGGTCGAACTCCTCGGCGACGTTGAAGATGACCGTGTCCTCCGGCCGGTAGAAGCCGATCCAGGCCATGCTGCCGGGGGTGGTCTTGAGGTGCTCGAAGGCCTCGGGCAGCGAGCGCGGGGTGGCGTCCCTGTGCCCGTTCACGTAGATCGCGTTGTCGATGACGCGCGAGCGGGGTGCCGGGGGCTCGTCCTCGTCGAAACGGGGGTCCATCGACCGCTCGGGGGAGTCCCTCACCCCGCCGGAACGGCCGCGCATCATGCTCCGCAGACCTCGCCTCCGCCGATCGGTCACGTCCGCCTCCTCACCGGGGTCGCCGGGGTCACCGGCCCGCGGAACGGTCCGGGGCGGCCCGCGCCGCCGCGCCCCGGCGCGCGGAACGCTCCCGGCGCGCCCGGACCCCCAACCCGGCCGGTTGTCCCGCCGCCCGAGTGTAGCCAGCCCGGCGGGGCGCGCGGGCGGGCAGTGCCGGCCCCGCCGCACCATGCGGGCGTCCCGCAGGCGTGACCGCACGAGGGACACCCACAGAATCATATTCCGGACACCTCCGCCCGGTCGCCGTCACACCGGATGTCGTGGGACGCTTTGCTCCGGCGTCGCGAAGGAGAAGTGATCGTTGTCCGAGGTCTGGGTGACTCTGACCAAGGCCCAGGCCGGGCCGCCCCCCTGGGTCGTGCTGCTGGCCGCGCTGGCCGCGTTCGGCGTGGTGACGTGGTCCACCTCATGGCACCTCTCCCGGGGCCTGATCACGATGGCGCACGAGGGCGGGCACGCGCTGATGGCCCTGCTCACCCGGCGCAAGCTCCAGGGGATACGCCTCCACTCCGACACTTCCGGCGTCACGTTGACCCGGGGCAGGCCCACCGGGCCGGGGATGATCCTGACCGCCGCCGCCGGATACGTCACCCCGTCCCTGCTGGGGCTGGGCGGGGCGTGGCTGACCGCCTCCGGCTACGTGACGATCCTGATCACGCTCCTGGTCGGGCTGCTCTTCTGCATGCTGCTGGTGATCCGCAACCTGTTCGGCGTGGTGAGCCTGCTGGCCACCGGCGGGGCGATCTCCGCCTTCACCTGGTACTCCGCACCCGGCATGGACGCCGTCCTGGCCTATCTGGCCGTCTGGTTCCTGCTGTTCGGCGGCGTCCGGCCGATCCTGGAGCTGCGGCGCAAGCGCAGGCGGGGTCACACCCCCGACTCCGACGCCGACCAGCTCGCCCGCCTCACCTTCCTGCCCGCCGGGTTCTGGGTGCTCCTCTTCCTGCTGGTGGCGGCCGGCTCCCTGGCCTGCGGCGCCTACCTGCTGAGTCCCCTGTCTCCCGGTTCCGGCTGAGCGCGGGCGGCCACCGAGGCGGGCCGCGCCGGCGACGCGCCGTTCTCCGGGACGGCCGTTCTCCGAAACAACGGTCCAAAAAAACCGGTCGGCCCTCCACGTTACGGGACAGACCCGGCATTATTCTTCCGACAAACGGATAATGCAGGAATATACTTCTTTTCGTTGACAAATAAGTGATCGTTTTGGTTTATCACCATGTATGGACTCTGCTGGGGAAAGTCTGTCGGCGGCGTATCAGCTGTACGCCGCCCTGGCCGCCGCGACCGGCGGGGGCCTGCTGGTCTCGCTGGGGGTCACGGCCGCCTTGGTGCTGCGGGTCAGGCGCCTGCGCGCCGAGCGCGACCGGGCCGCCGCCCACGCCAGGGAGGAACTCGCCCGCGACATGCACGACCTCGTGGGGCACTGGCTCTGGCTGGCGTCGATCAAAAGCGAGCTGGCCCACCGGCACGTGGCCGGCGACGACCGTCTGCGCGGGGAGCTGGACGAGGCGCTCCAGGCGATACGGCACGCCGCGCACGCCGTGCGCCACCTGTCGCGGGGGGATCGGGAGCTGTCCGTACGGGGGGAGAGCGCGCGGGCCGAGGCCCTTCTCACCGGCCTGGGGGTGGAGTGCTCGGTCACGGTCGAGGCCGCCGGGCTGAGCCAGGAGGTGAGCGCCGTACTGGGGATCGTGGTGCGCGAGGGCGTCACGAACATGCTGCGGCACAGCACCGCGGGCCGGTGCGTCATCGAACTGGCCGAGCACGGGGGCGGGCTGCGGCTCACCGTCGCCAACGACGGCGCGCCCGGCCCCAGCCGCCCGAGCCCGGGCCCGGGCTCGGGCGGCCCCGGGGCGCCGTCGCCCGCGGGCGACGGCCTGGACAACCTGCGCCACCGCCTGGCCGGGCTGGGCGGCGCGGTACGGGCCGCGAGCGGCGAGGACGGCTGGTTCACGCTGACCGCCGACGTCCCCGGAAGGTTTACCGAATAACGTTCTCCCGCGCCGCGAAGCCCCAGGTGGAACCCGCTTTCATTGGTGAACCTGTGATTTTCGCATGCTCGACTCATGGAGTTTGTAACTAGTCATTTCTCTGGTTATCCGTAATTCTCTCTTCTGGAAGACAGGAGGGAGATTGCGGTGAATGACCAATATGAGCTTTACTGCCTCGCAGACCCGCTCTTTTACGACACCCTCGACGGCCGCAGGGGCGACCACCCCGACTTCCCTCCGGCCGCCAGGGAGGTCCCGCCGGGCTGGGCGCACCAGGCCACCGACACCTGGATGCACTACGCGCCCCTCGGCTCGGCGACCCCGGCCCAGGGCTGGAAGATCCACGTCTCGGCCCGCGCCGAGGACGCCGAGCGGGCCCTGGAGACCGTCTGGGACTACTGCGTCGCACGGAACGTCCCCTTCAAGTTCCTGCGCAGCCTGCCGGTCATGACCATGCTCAACTCCAAGGCCGCCGCCCGGGGGGCGAGCGGCAAGCTCGTGACGATCTACCCCCTGGACGAGGCCCAGCTCGAACTCGTCCTGAAGGAGCTCGACGAGCTGCTGCGGGGCGTCGAGGGGCCCTACGTGCTCAGCGACCTGCGCTACGGCCAGGGCCCGCTCTTCGTCCGGTACGGCGGCTTCGTCCCCCGGCGCTGCGCGGGCGCGAACGGCGAGCTCGTGCTGGCCATCGAGGACGACGCCGGCCGGCTGGTCCCCGACGTGCGGGAGCCCGGTTTCACCGTGCCCTCCTGGGTGAGGCTGCCCGCCTTCCTGGAGCCGCACCTGACGGCCCGCAACGCGGTCACCACGACCGGCCTGCCGTACGAGATCGAGAACGTCATCCAGTTCTCCAACGGCGGCGGGGTGTACCTCGGGCGCGACCTGCGCACCGGCGAGCAGGTGGTGCTCAAGGAGGGCCGCCCGCACGCCGGGCTCGACGCCGCCGGCCGGGACGCCGTGGCGCGGCTGGCACACGAGCGCGACATGCTGAAACTGCTGGCCGGGCTCGACGCGGTGCCGGCGCTGCTCGACTACTTCACCCTCGGCGACCACCACTTCCTGGTGCAGGAGTTCGTCGACGGCAACCCGCTGCAGCGTCTCCTGGTACGCAAGTACCCCCTGACCAGGGCCGACTGCGACGACGAGGCCATCGCCACCTACACCGCCTGGGTGCTGGAGACGCTCCCCCGCGTGCGAAGGGCGGTCGAGTCCCTGCACGGGCGCGGCGTCGTCTTCGGCGACCTGCACCCCAACAACATCCTCGTCACCGGCGAGGGGCGCCTGGTCCTGATCGACTACGAGGTGGCGACGCTCGCCGCCGAACGGGGCCGCGCCGCCCTCGGCCACCCGGCCTTCGGAGCCCCGCCCGACCGCCAGGGCGTCGACGTCGACGACTACGCCCTGGCCTGCCTCTGCCTGGGACTGTTCGCCCCCCAGCTCACGATCATGCTCCCCCTCGACCGGGCCAAGGTCACCCACCTGGCCCGCCTGGTCAAGGAGACCTTCCCCGTGCCGTCCCCGATCCTCGACGAGGCCGTCCGGACCATCACGGGCACGGGCCCGGCCAAGACGCGCCCCGTCCCCGAGCCCGTCCCCGAGCCCGGACGCGACGACTGGCCCCGGGTCAGGGACGCGATGACCCGGGCGATCCTGGCGAGCGCCACCCCCGGCCGCGAGGACCGCCTCTTCCCCGGCGACGTGGCCCAGTTCCGGCCCGGTGGAGGACTCAACCTCGCCCACGGCGCCGCGGGCGTGCTGTACGCGCTGGAGCGGGCCGGGATGGGCCGCTTCCCCGAGCACGAGGAATGGCTGCGCCGCAGGGCCGCCTCCCCCGTCCCCGGGACGGGCGTCGGGTTCTACGACGGGCTGCACGGCATCGCCCACGTCCTGGACCTGCTCGGGCACCGCCAGGACGCCCTCGACCTCGTGGACATGTGCCGGGGCGAGGCGTGGGAGGCGCTGGAACCCGGCCTGTTCGCCGGCCTCGCCGGAATCGGCCTGAACCTGCTCCACCTGGGCGGGACGACCGGCGAGCGGGGGCTCACCGACCTGGCGCACCGCATCGTCGGCGTCTGCGCCGACCGGCTCGGCGGCGTCGACGACGTGCCGGAGGTCAGCGGCGGCTCCCACCCCCGCGCGGGGCTAATGTACGGCTCGTCGGGCCCCGCCCTGCTCTTCCTGCACGCCTACGAGCGCACCGGCGACGCCTCCCTGCTGGACCTGGCGGCCGTGGCGCTCCGGCAGGACCTGCGGCGGTGCACCGTCGGCGAGGACGGATCGCTCCAGGTCACCCAGGGCTGGCGCGTCCTGCCCTATCTGGACGAGGGGTCGGTGGGCATCGGGCTGGTCCTGGCCCGCTATCTGGCCCACCGCGACGACGAGGACCTCCGGACCGCGCTGGACCGCTGCCGGCTCGTCACCCGGGGACGCTACTACGTGCAGCCCGGCCTGTTCACCGGCCGGAGCGGCATGATCGTGGCTCTCGCCACCGGCGCGGGGGCGGCCCCGCGCGCCCCCGGCCCCGACCTGGCCGGGCAGCTCCGCGGACTGGGCTGGCACGCGCTGCCGTACGGCGGCGGCCTGGCCTTCCCCGGCGACCAGCTGCTCCGGCTCTCCATGGACTTCGCGACCGGCACCTCGGGTGTGCTGTTCGCGATGAGCACCGCGCTGCGTGAGGAGCCGGTGTTTCTTCCCTTCACGGGACCGCCCGGCGGCGCAGGCGCCCCTGCCACGGCGCCGCCTGCGTCACGATCCGCCGGACGGTCCCCCTCCAGCAAGCCACCGAAGGAGGTGTGACCAGATGGTACTTCTCGACCTCCAGAGCCTGGAAGCCCCAACGGGCGGCGGCGGTGGCGGCGGCAGCACTCTCACCGTTCTCGGCTGCGAGTCCTGCAAGCCGAGCAACCTCAGCGTCGTCCTCTGCCACTAGTCCTCCGCCACGAGCGGAGCCACTTCCACTTCCACGAGACGAGGAACGAAATGATCCTTCTGGACCTGCAGACCCTGGAGACCCCCGGCGGCGGCCACGGCGGTGGCGGCGGCAGCAGCCTGACCGTTCTCGGCTGCCAGTCCCACGCCCCCAGCAACCTGAGCCTGCTGCTCTGCCACTGACGGACCGTCCCCTCACCACTTCCACGAGACGAGGAACGAAATGATCCTTCTGGACCTGCAGACCCTGGAGACCCCCGGCGGCGGCCACGGCGGTGGCGGCGGCAGCAGCCTGACCGTTCTCGGCTGCCAGTCCCACGCCCCCAGCAACCTGAGCCTGCTGCTCTGCCACTAGTGAACGGGTGCCCGGGACGGCCGGCGACGGCGGCCGTCCCGGGCACCGCCCTTTCCCCGGCCTCCCCCGATCTCCCTGTGGGCCTCCCTGCCCTCTTCGAGCCCCCGAGCCCCGCGGCCTTCCCGGGCTCCCGGGCTCCCGGGCTCCCGGGCTCCCGGGCTCCCGGGCTCCCCGAAGACCTTTCCCCCGGGTCCCCCGCGCGGGACCCGTCCCCCCTGAGAAGGAGGACCGGTGCGGACGGCGGATCGGCTGGTGAGGCGGGCCGTACGGCACGGCGGCCCCTGGCTGGGCGTGCTGACGCTGACCTCTCTCCTCGGCGCCCTCATGGAGCTCGCGCTCCCGTTCGCCCTGGGCAGGGCGGTCGACGCCCTCGTGGCGGGTGGGCCCGTGAACGGCCCCTGGCCCGTGACCTGCGCGGTCGTGGTGATCGTCGGCGCGGCCTGTGACGTGGCCGGCGTCCGGGCCGCCGGGGAGAGCGGGGCCCGCGTCACACGCCGGATCCGCCTGCGGCTGCTGCGCTACGTGCTCGGGACCGGGCCGGCGATGACCCGCCGCTTCCCCGAGGGGGAGCTGGTGACGCGGATGGGCGTGAACGCCGAGGAGGTGGGGCACGCCCCGGAGTCGATCGTCACCGGCGCCGCGCTGGCCGTCCCCACCGCGGGCGGGCTGGTGGCCCTGACGCTCATCGACCCCTGGCTGACCCTGACCCTCCTGGCCGCCCTCGTCCTCATCGCGCTCGTGCTGCGGGCCTTCCTCCGCGCCACCACGACGATCGCCGCCGGCTACCAGGAGGCGCAGGGCGACATCGCGGCCCGCCTGGTCGACGCCCTGGCCGGAGCCCGCACGATCGCGGCGGCCGGCACGGCCGACCGCGAGAGGGACCGGGTGCTGACCTCCCTCCCCCGGCTGCGGCGGCACGCCCTGGACATGTGGCGGGCCAACGCGCGGGCCGGGGTGCGGGCGGGCGCCGTGATCCCGCTGCTGGAGGTGGCCGTGCTGGGGGTGGGCGGGCTGCGGCTGGCCTCGGGGGACCTCACGGTGGGCGAGCTGTACGCCGCCGCCCGCTACGCCGCGCTCGGGGCGGGCCTGGGAAGCGCCCTGGGCTACGTCAACCGCCTGGCCCGTGCCCGCGCCGCCGCCGCCCGCGTCGTGGGCCTGCTCACCGAGAGGCCGGTGGCCTACGGCGAGCTGCCGCTGCCCGCCGGTCCGGGCACCCTGGAGCTGCGCGGCGTCACCGCGGGCGGCCTGCGCGGGATCGACCTCCTCGTCCCCGGCGGGTCCTCCGTGGCCGTGGTCGGCCGCTCCGGAAGCGGCAAGTCCCTGCTCGCCGCCCTCGCCGGCCGTCTGACGGACCCCGACCGGGGGGAGGTGCTCCTCGACGGCGTGCCCCTGCGGAGGCTCTCGGCCGGGGCTCTGGGCCGGGCCGTCGGCTACGCCTTCGAGCGTCCGGTCCTGGTCGGCGACACCATCGCCGACGCCGTCGGCCTCGGCCGCGACACCCCGGACCGCGGGGCCGTCCACGCCGCCGCCCGCGCGGCGTGCGCCGACGCCTTCGTCCGGCGGCTTCCCCGGGGATACGACACACCGCCGCAGGAGGCCCCGATGTCCGGCGGGGAACGGCAGCGCCTCGGCCTGGCCCGCGCCTTCGCACACGGGGAACGCCTGCTCGTCCTCGACGACGCCACCTCCAGCCTGGACACCGTCACCGAGCGCCAGGTCGGCCAGGCGCTCTCCGGCGAGCTGGGCGGCCGGACCCGCCTGATCGTGGCCCACCGGGCGGCGACCGCGGCGGCGGCCGACCGCGTCGTCTGGCTGGACGGCGGACGGGTCCGCGCCTACGGCGCGCACGCCGCGCTGTGGCGGGACCCGGGCTACCGCGCCGTCTTCCAGGCCACCCGCCGGCCCGCCCCGCCCCCGGGAGACGTCCCGCCCCCGCCCACCCCGACCTCGGGAGACACCCCGTCCGCGGACGTCACGCCTCCGGACGTCACGCCTCCCCACGTCCCGGTCCCGGCCGTCCCGGCCCGAAGGAGCGCCCCGTGAGCCGCCGCGGGCGGGCACGCCGCGCGAACCGGCCGATCCGCCGTGCGCTGTGCCGCGACCCCCGCCTGCTGCTCCGGCTCGGCGCCTGGTCCCTCGCGGAGACCGCGCCCGCCCTCGTGGCCGGACTGGCGATCGCGCGGGCGATCGACGAGGGCTTCGCCGCCGGCCGGCCCGGCACGGGCTTCGCCTGGCTGGCCGTCCTCGGCGGCGCCTGGCTGGTGGCCGCGGCCGGCGCGCGCCAGGTGGTGCTGGCCGTCGCCTCGATCGTCGAACCGTTCCGCGAGGAGCTGCTGCGCCACGTCGTGGAGAGCGCGCTGCGCCGCTCGGCCACGACGGGGCGGGACCCGGGCGCGGCGGCGGTGGCGCGCTCGAACATCCAGGTCGAGCTGGCCCGCGACGCCCTCGCCTCGGTGATCACCGTCGTCAGGTCCTTCGCCTTCACCGCGGTGAGCGTCCTGGTGGGCCTGGCCGGGCTCGTCCCCCAGGTGCTGGTGCTGGTGCTGCCGCCGCTGGCGGCGGGCCTGGGGATGTTCCTGCTGTCGCTGCCCGCCCTGGCTCGGCGGCAGCGGGACTTCATCGTGGCCGACGAGCGCACCGCCGCGTCGCTGGCCCTCATGGCCGGCGGGCTGCGCGACATCACCGCCACCCGGTCCGCCGGCCGGGTGGCGGACCGGGTCGGGCGCCGGGTGGGCGAACAGGCCCGCGCGGAGCGCTCGCTGGCGCGGGTGTCGGCGCTGCGCACGGCGTCGCTGACGGTGGGAGGGGGGTTGCCGGTCCTGCTGATCCTGGCCGGCACCCCCTGGCTGCTGCGGCAGGGGGCCGGCGCCGGGACGATCCTCGGCGCCCTGGTCTACGTCACCCAGTCGCTGGCGCCGTCGCTGGGCAACCTCGTCCAGGGGCTCGGGATGAGCGGGGTCAGGCTGCGGGTGTCGCTTGAGCGCATCCTGGGCTCCGGCGAGCCGTACCGGCCCGAGGGGCGGCGCGTCCCCCCGGAGGCGGGGATCGACCTGCGCGATGTGAGGTTCGCCTACGGCCCGCACGCCGAGCCGGTGATCTCCGGTCTGGAGCTGTCCGTGCCCGCGGGGGACCACCTCGCCGTGGTGGGCCCCAGCGGGATCGGCAAGTCCACGCTGGCCGCGCTCGTCACCGGCCTTCTGACGCCGGACGCCGGCCGGGTGCTGATCGGCGGCGTCCCGGCCGACCGGGTGGCCCCGGCCTGCCGGGTGCTGATCCCCCAGGAGTCCTACGTCTTCCGGGGCTCACTCCTGGAGAACCTGACCTACCTGGCGCCGGCGGCGTCGCCCGGGGCCGTGGACGACGCCGTGGCGGCGGTCGGCCTGGACGCCCTGGTGGCGCGGCTGGGCGGCTACTCCGCCGAGATCCACTCCGGCCTGCTCTCCCCGGGGGAGCGGCAACTGGTCGCCCTGGCCCGCGCCTACCTGACGCCCGCCCGCCTGGTGGTCCTCGACGAGGCCACCTGTCACCTGGACCCCGCGGCCGAGGCCCGGGCGGAGGAGGCGTTCGCCCGCCGGGGCGGCACGCTCGTCGTCATCGCCCACCGGCTGACCTCGGCGCTGCGGGCGCGGCGGATCCTCGTCATGGACGGCACCAGCGTCCACCTGGGCGGGCACGGGGAGCTGCTCGCCTCCTGCCCGGCGTACGCGGACCTGGCCGGCCACTGGAACCCCTTGGACGCACAGGAGCTCGTACCGTGACCCATCCCGTGATCTATCCCGCCGCCGAGCGGCAGCCGGTCGTCGACCACCCGCACGGGTACGCCGTGCCCGACCCCTACCGGTGGCTGGAGGACCCGGCCGCCCCCGGGACACGGGCCTGGCTGGCGGCCCAGGAGGAGCTGTGGCGCGGCCACGCCGCCGCGCTTCCGGGCCGCGACGCCTGGCACGCCCGGGTGGCCGAGCTCAGCGGCGCCGGATCGGTCAGCCCGCCGCTCTGGCGCGGGGAGCGCCTTTTCCTTCTGCGCCGCACGGCCGCCCAGGAGCACCCGGTCCTCTACACCGCCGTCCCCGGGCTGCCGGAGAGGGCGCTGATCGACCCGGCGGAGCTGGACCCGGCCGGGTTGACCACACTCGACCACTGGCAGCCCGACCTGAGCGGCCGGCTGGTGGCCTACCAGCTCTCCCGCGGCGGCGACGAGCGCTCGCACCTGTACGTCATGGACGTCGGCACCGGCCGGATCGTCGACGGCCCGATCGACCGCTGCCGTTACACGCCGGTGGCGTGGCTGCCCTGCGGGAAGGCGTTCTTCTACGTCCGCGCCCGCCGGGTCCGCCTGCACCGGCTCGGCACCCCGCCCGAGGACGACGCCGTGATCTGCGCGAAGGAGCGCTCCTACGGCCTGGGCCTGAGCCCCGACGGGCGCTGGCTGACGGTCTCGGCGGCCGGGGAGCGCGGCAACGACCTGTGGCTGGCCGACCTGTCCGCCTCGCCCGCCGACCGGCCGGACCTGCGGGTGATCCAGGAGGGGGCGGACGCGGCGACCGCGGCGGCCGTCGGCCCCGACGGACGCCTGTACCTTCTGACCACGCTGGACGCCCCGCGGGGGCGGCTGTGCGTCGCCGACCCCGCGCGGCCGGACCCCGCCGGCTGGACCGAGCTGGTCGGCCCGGACCCCGAGGCGGTGACCGGCGACTTCGCGATCCTCGACGGCTCGGTGCTGCTGGTCGGCCGGACCCGCCACGCGGTCGGCGAGATCGGCGTCCACGACCTGGTGACCGGCGAGCGGGTCGGTGAGGTGCCGTTGCCCGGGCTGGGTTCGGCCGGGCGGCTGTCCACCCGCCCGGAGGGGGGGCACGAGGCGTGGTTCACCTACACCGACGGCGTCACCCCCGGAAACGTCTACCGCTACGACGCGCGCACCGGGCGCACCCGCCTCTGGGCGTCCGCGCCCGGCGCGGTGGAGGTGCCCGAGCTGGAGACCCACCGGCTCGTCTGCTCCTCCGCGGACGGCACGCAGGTGCGGGTGGTCGTGCTCGCGCGGCCGGGGAGCGGCCCGCGGCCGACGATCCTGTACGGCTACGGCGGGTTCGGGCTCTCGTTGACCCCCTCCTACTCCAGCTACGTGCTCCCCTGGGTCGAGGCCGGAGGGGTTTTCGCGTTCGCCCAGCTCAGGGGGGGCGGAGAGGAGGGCGCCGAGTGGCACCGGGCCGGAATGCGGGAGCACAAGCAGAACGTCTTCGACGACTTCGCCGCGGTGGCCGAGCGGCTCATCGCCGACGGGTGGACCACGCCCCGGCGGCTGGCCGCCTGCGGCGAGTCGAACGGCGGGCTGCTGGTCGGCGCCGCGCTGACCCAGCGCCCGGAGCTGTTCGCCGCCGCCGTCTGCTCGGCCCCGCTGCTGGACATGGCCCGTTACGAGCTGTCGGGCCTCGGCCCGGCGTGGCGGCCGGAGTACGGCTCGGCCGACGACCCCGAGCAACTGGGCTGGCTGCTCGGCTACTCCCCCTACCACCGGGTCCGGAAGGGGGTGCGCTACCCGGCGACGTTGCTGACCACCTTCGACGGCGACTCGCGTGTCGACCCCCTGCACGCCCGGAAGATGTGCGCGGCGCTGCAGTGGGCGACGTCGGGCTCGGGGCCGATCCTGCTGCGCCACGAGAGTGGTGTCGGCCACGGCTCCCGGGCGGTCAGCCGGTCGGTGGGGCTGGCCGGCGACATGCTCGCCTTCCTGGCCCGGCACACCGGGCTGACGGTCAGACCCGTGTGCGGTAACGGATCAGGCCGATCCTGCTGACGTCGTCGGGCCAGATCCAGCCGGCCTCCCGGGCGATGGTGACGGCCTCCACCCGCGTCCGGGCGCCGATCTTGGCGAGGATCCGCGACAGGTAGTTGCGGACCGTGCCGCCGGACAGGAAGAGCCGCTTGGCGATCTCACCGACCGGTTCCCCCTCCGCGGCGACCGTGAGCACCTCCAGTTCCCGCGCGGTGAGCGGGTTTCTCCCGGCGTGGAGCGCGGCGACGGCGAGCTCGGGGTCGACGACCCGCTCGCCGCCGGCCACCCGGCGCAGGCACTCGGCGAGCCGGGCCGCCGGGGCGTCCTTGACGACGAACCCGTGCGCCCCGGCCTCCATCGCCCGCCGCAGCGCCACCGGCGTGGCGAGGCCGGTCAGCATCACCGTCCGGCACACCGGCAGCCTGCGCCTCAGCTCCGAGGCGGCGGTCAGGCCGTCGGTGCCCGGAAGGCCGATGTCGATGAGCGCGATGTCCGGGCGGTGGCGCAGGCAGGAGGGGACCACCTGGTCCCCGTGCCCGACCCCCTCGACCACCGTGATGTCCCGCTCGGCGGAGAGCAGGGCGACCATGGCCTCCCTTATGAGGTGCATGTCCTCGGCGATCAGGACGCTTATCACGAATCTCCTCTCCCGTTCAGGGCTCGCGCAGGACCTTCGGGCCTCCTCGCTCTCCGCCCGGCCGCGAGGTCGCCGCGTCATCCGCCGGGAGGGCCGAGCCGGCCGTAAAAGTGATCCACTACCCCCTTCAAGGGGAATAATCATCGAACGACAGCCGATCTCCCCTTTGCTCACCATTGCCGAAGGCATCCGGCGCGCCGATGATGATGAGGAGGGGCCCGCCGGGCCGGGATGGGGAGGCCGTTGCTCTACAACCCGTTCGACCACGCGCTGCAGGAGAACCCGTACCCCGCCTACGCGCGGCTGCGCGAGGAGGCCCCGCTCTACCGCAACGACGAGCTGGACTTCTGGGCGCTGTCACGGCACGCGGACGTGAGCGCCGCGCTCCGCGACCCGGGCCACTTCTCCAGCGCCCACGGCGTCACCCTGGAACTGTGGGACGCCGACGCCGCCGCCCTGGTGGGCTTCCTCGCCATGGACCCACCCCGGCACACCCGCATGCGGGCGCTCGTCTCCCGCGGCTTCACCCCCGCCAGGGTGGCGCGGCTTGAGCCCGCCGTACGCGCCGTCACCCGGCGGCACCTGGCGCCGGCGCTGGAGACGGGCACGTTCGACCTGGTCGGCGCGGTGGCGGCGATCCCCTCACACGTCGTGTCCGAACTGCTCGGCGTCGCGCCACAGGACCGGGCGGAGATGGCGCGCCTGGCGGACGTCATGGTCGCCCGCCCCGACGGGGACGCGGTGGCTCCCCCGGCCTTCTGGGAGGCGGCCGCCGCCCTCGTCGCCCGCTACCGCGCGCTGATCGCCGAGCGCCGGGGCCGGCCGCGCGACGACCTCGTCAGCACGCTGATATCGGCCGACGTGGACGGCGACCGCCTGTCCGACGACGAGATCGTCGCCGTCCTGTCGCTGATCGGCGTCGCCGGCATCGAGTCGGTGACCAAGCTGGCGGCCAACGCCTGGTACCAGGGCCGCCTGCACCCCGAGCAGCGGGCGATCGCCTGGCGGGGCGCGATCTCCGCGTGGGTGGAGGAGACCCTGCGCTACGACGGCTCGGCCCAGATGGTCGCCCGCCGTCTGACCCGCGACACCGTGCTGTACGGCACGGCGGTCCCGGCGGGCGCCCGGGTCGCGCTGCTCGTCGCCTCCGCCAACCGCGACCCGCGCGCCTTCCCCGACGCCGACCGCTACGACCTGACCCGTGACACCGGCCGGACCGTCGCCTTCGGCTCCGGGCCGCACTTCTGCCTGGGGGCGGCGATCGCCCGTCTCCAGCTCAGGGTGATCCTGGAGGAGCTCGTGGCCGCCGTCGACGACTACGACATCGACGAGCGGGGCGTCGCCTTCGCGCACTCGCCGAACCTGCGCGGCTTCAGCGCGCTGCCCACCTCGGTACGGCTGCGGTAGGCACCCGGCCGACCCCGCCGTACAGGACCGTGGGGGCGGCGGGCCCGGCGGGACGCCAGTTCACCACGTCCACCAGGCCGGGCCGCAGCAGCTCGAACCCGGCGAACAGGCCGGCGATCTCCTCGCGGGTGCGGACGTACGCCTGCGACACCTGGCGTATCTCCTCCTTACGATCCTCCCAGCCCTCCACCACACCGTGGGAGATCGCCAGAAAACTCCCGGCCGGGAGAGCGTCGCGGAAGGTGGCCACGATCCGCGCGGGGCCCTGCTCGTCGGAGACGAAGTGCAGCAGCGCCACCATCAGCAGGCCGACCGGCTGCGACCAGTCGATGAAGTGCCTCACCACCGGGTCGCCGAGGATCTCCCGGGGCCTGGTGGCGTCGCCGGCGACGATGCGCACCTTGTCCGATCCGGCCATGAGCGCGCGGGCGTGCGCCAGGACGATCTCGTCGTGGTCGACGTACACGACCCTCGTGCCGGGGGCGAGGGCGTGGGCGATCTCGTGGACGTTGCCGCTCGCCGGAAGCCCGGCGCCGATGTCGAGGAACTGACGGACCCCGCGCTTCACGAGGTGGGTGACCACCCTGCCGAGGAACCGGCGGTTCTCCACGAACGCCCTGCGCGCCTCGGGGTGGAGATCGAGGATCCGCCGCGCGGCCTCCCGGTCGGCGGGGAAGTTCTCCTTGCCGCCGATCATCCAGTCGTAGACGCGGGCCGGATGCGGCCTGGTCGTGTCGAATCCCACTCGTGCTCACCTTCACTGCCGGGGTGGAACGGGCTCCACCTCGGTCACCGGGGACGGCGGGCAAAGGGGCGTCCCGCCGACAGGCCGATCATGCCAGCCACCGCAGTCCGTCCCTGATCTCGGTGAGCACGTCCACCGTCTCCTCCGGCACGCAGGCCGCCACCGTCAGCCTGGCGAACGCCTCGTGGTAGGCGTCCACGTCCGTGCCCTCCAGCACGAAGTCGTTGTTGAACTGGTGGACCGACACCACCGGATCGGCGTCGGGGAACCGGAACATCGTGAACGGCGACGACCGCGGCACGTAGGACGCCGTCAGCCTCGTCACCTGCAGCGTGACGCGCTCCCGCTTCGACAGGCCGATGAGATGGTCGAGCTGCTCGGCCTGCGTCCGCGGCCCGGCGATGCAGCGCATCAGGGCCCCCTCGTCGACGACGGCCCACAGTTTCAGCCCCCTGCCGCCGCCCAGCGCCTCCTGCCTGCGCACCGTCGTCTCCACCGCCCGGCCGACCGCCTCCGGGTCCGGGGGCGGGTTCTGGGACACGCGGACCGCCGCCGTGGCGTACGCGGTGGTCTGCAGCAGCGGAGGGACGAACTGGAGCTGGTAGGTGCGGACCAGTTCGGCGCGCTGTTCCAGCCCGAAGGTCGCCGAGACCCACAGCGGAATGGCGGGGGCGTCCCACCAGCCGGGCTCACGCTCGCCCCGGGCGATCGACAGGACCGCCTCCCGCTGAAAGCGGGCGGTCACGCCGTAGAGGGTGAGCAGCGCTTCGACGTCGTCGAGTGGGGTCTCGGTCCCGGCGACGCCGTTCTCCACGGACGTGACCACCCGCTCGTCGACGTCGACCATGTCCCCGGCCTGCGCCGGGGACAGCCCGCGTGCCTCCCGGAGGAGCCGCAGCCGCTCGCCGAGGACAGCGAGCCGGCCGACACCGAGCCGCCCGACGACGCGGACCGGCCTTCCCCCGACCTCCGGGAAGACCGCGTCATCGTCGTCGGAAGAGAAAGGGCTGGGGACGTCGTCCCCGGCCAGCCACCCCACGGGCACCCGGAGCAGCGCGGCCAGCGCCACGAGCTGCTCCAGGGCCGGATTGGTTCGCTGCCCCTTGCTCAACTGGTGGATATAGACGTGTGTGGTCCGTACTCCCGCGTCCGTGATGGCTCTCGCCGCCTTCCGGGTGGAGTAGCCCCGCCGCCGCAGGGCCTCTTCGAGCCGGGCGGCGAGACGGGACACGGTGAACCCCCGTTCGGAAACGGTCCTTCACATGACGCGAGAAACACAGAATACGCGCGTTAACCCATAGTTAACAGTCACAATCTTATTTCGCCACCGTTTTCCCGTCATGGGTATTCACCGCGCGCGGCCCGCGGGCGACGGCGAGAAAGAGCGGGCGCACCGCCGTGACCTCGAAAAACGCCTCCGGCCGCAGGCGCGCTCACCGTGGCGCCTTCGGCCGGAAGGGACGCCGCCCCGCTGTCCGGGCGCGTCCGGAAGACGGCACTGGGGCGGGGGTGGCGACGGCGTCCCGGGCTCCCGGGACGTCACGGCCACGCCGTCCGCCCGCCTCCGCGCCCACACGTCTCATGTGATGAGATTCCCATCCGAAAATCATCCTGTATGTCATAGGAATTTCTTTTTGCTATGTTTTCCGGGAAGTGCCGGAGTGCTCCCGGAGGAACAGGGGCGATGCCACGGCGGACCCCGCTCTGAAACCGGGATTGTCGGGCCGACCCCGTACGGTAGGGCGCGTGCCAGAGACCAACCACGAGATCACGCTTGACGCGGCCCTCTCCGAGGAGGCCGTGCTCGCGACCTACCGCCGGATGTTCGCCGCGCTCGCGCGCGACAGCGGCGCGGTGGTGGAGGACCCCGCGCTGGTCGACATCGCCGAGACGCTCTTCGCGGCGTTCGCCGAGGCGGGCGAGGAGTGGCTGACCCACGAGCAGATGCGCCACGTCTGCCGGGCCTACCCCCACGACAGGTTCGAAAACCGCCTGCGGGTCCTCAAGGGCCTCGGCGCGATCCGCGAGGTGTTCCCCAAGCCCAACCAGCTCCGTTACCGTGCCTCGTTCACCAGCGTGGTGGGGCTGATGTTCATCCGGCGGATGATGGACGACGGCGGCCAGTCGGAGATGCACCGGCTGCTGGCGCTCGAAGACCTCAACGTCGCCGACCCCCGCACCACGGTGGAGGAGGCCCGGCTCAGCGCGCGGAACCTGTCGCGGGCCTTCCGGCTCTGGGCGCTGGAGCTGATCACGCTGACCGGCGGCACCATCGAGGAACTGCGCGAGCAGGCGCCCAAGCTCTGGGGCACCGGGGAGATCGCCCGCCGGGCGCAGAGCCTGCACGGCACGATCCTCACCCGCTGGCCCGAGCTCGACCGCACCTGCACCGAGCTGCGCGCCGCGATCTACGCCTACAGCGACGCCTCCCGCCGCGCCGCCGGGCGCCTGGCCGACTCCGCGGGCACCACCAGAAACCTGACCCTGCTGCCCGCGGAGACCTGGCGGACCTTCGCCCAGACCGCCACCAGGGAGCGCCTGGCCGCCGTCCTCGACGGGTTCGTCTTCGACGCCCCCGCCCCCTGGCACGACCCGGCGGCGATCGTCAGGGCCGTCGACGAAAGCCCCCGGCCGGCCCCCGTCCAGCCCACGCCGCCCCGCTCGGCGCTGCCCGACCCCGGCCCCGCGGACCTCCCCGAACCCACCGGCGGCGACCTCGGCCGCCTGACCTCCGTCGCCGAGACCGCGCTCGGCGGGCGGGCGGGCGCGCGGCTGGAGGAACTGCTGACCGCCGACGGCGAGTGGGTCTCGGCCCGCCGCCTGCTGGCCGACCTCGTCTCCCTCGACCTGCGCCCCGAGGCCCCCTACCGCCTGCGCTGGTCCGACGACCTCACCGCCGCCCCCGGCGCCGAGCCCGCCTGGCTGTCCCACGGCCTTCTGGAGAGGGCGGGCCATGACACCTGAGCCGGCACACGCGCGGGCCAGGGCCGCGGGCCCGCTTCCGCTCGCCGCCGGTGAGCCCGCCCCCCGCGGGATGATCCGGCTGACCCGCGGCGACGGCACCGGCCAGGCCCTGCCGGCCTGGCCGGACGGCGCCACGCCGTCCCTGCTGGAGGAGTACCACGTCGCGCCGGTGAACGTGGAGCGGGCGGGCGAGACCCGCCGGGTGCTCGCCGCCGCCCTGAAGTGCTGCTGGAGGGACCTGTCCGCCGATCCGTGGCCGGGGGTCGGCGCGCCGGTGGAGGAGGTGCTCGCGACCTACCGGGCGCTGATCGGCCGCGGCGACGACCTCATGCGCAACTGGGCGATCGGCGCGCTGCGCCGCCTGCACGACTCGGCGTGGCTGGAGGTGTCCGCCACCACCGTACGGCTCGGCCCCCGCTGCGCCGGTTGGCCCCCCGCCTCGCACGCCCAGCTCAGGGAGCTGATGCGGCGCCTGCCGTCCGGCGACGGCGCCTTGGGGGGCTCCCCCGTCCTGCCCCTCGCCGGCTCCCCCCGTGACGGCGAGGCCGTCGCCGGAACCACCGCCGGGGCCACCGGCGGGGCCGCGCCCCCCTTCCGGGACGACGGAACGGGCGAGGACGCCGCGGCCGGGACGCCGGCGGGCGTCGCGGTGCCCGGTGACGTCGACGAGGACCTGCTCGGCCCGTTCGACGAACGGCGCAGGGCCGAGATCGTGGCCGCCTTCATGGCGGTGGAGCACGCCGCCGAGCCGGCCCACGAGTCTCGGTTTCCCGCGCTGCGCGACCCTGCCTCACGCCGTACGATCTCGGAGATGCTGACACGGCGCGGCCGGACGCTGATCCGGGAACGTGAGGCGTGGACCTCCGGTTACCCCGAGGAGACGGCGGCCGAGATCGGCACCACCCTGGGAGTGGCCGAGCGGGCGGTGCTGGTGCTGGTGCTGATCCACTCGGTGGCGATCCCCCGCGCCGAGGGCCTGCTGCCCGCCGACACCTGGCTGTCTCCGTTCCCCGCCCAGGTGGAGGAGCTCCGGCGGCACACCAGGCTGCCGGTCGGCGAGCTGGACGCCGCGCTACGGACCCTGCGCCAGGCCGGTCTCCTCACCCAGGTCAAGGCGGGCGAGGAGGCGGGGGGCTACGTCCCTGGCCCGCAGTTCCACCGGCTCACCCCCCAGGCCAGGCGGCGCCTGCAGGAAGAGCTGATCCTCGCCGCGGGGCCGCACACCCCGCTGGCGGCGGCCGTACGGGCCAGGCGCCGATGACGAAGGGAGCGCAAGGGGTGACCGAGCAACCGGACCACGGCGCCAAAGGGGCGCGGGCGGGCGGGGCGCGGAGGGCGGGCCGGGGGGAGGAGACCGGGGCGCCGCGAGCGCACGCGGGCCAGGCGAGCCTGGTGCCGGTCGAGCCCCGGGGTGACGCGCCCGGCGACAACGTCGTCGGCGACCGGGTGCTGATCGCCGTCCAGGCGGTCAACGTCTCCCGGCTGTCCACCCACCCGGTGCCGATCGTGCCGGGCACGCTGATCGTGGTCGCCGGCGCGGGCCCGAAGGACTCCAACGGCGCGGGCAAGTCCTCGTTCATCGCGATGATCACCGCGCTGCTCGGTGACGAGCAGTGGCGCTTCGCCTCCGGCGCCAAGGCGGTCGCGGAGCTGCTGTTCAACGCCGAACTCGCGGCGGGAGGCGGCGGCCGGACGTGGGCCAGCGCCGACCACGGCTACATCGTCGGCGTCTTCGCCGGGGCCGGCTCCATGGACGACGCGCTGACCGTGTGGCTGCGGGTCAACCAGGAGGCGCCCCACCTGGAGATCCGCTGGACGCAAGGGGTGTGCGTGGCCTCGGCCTCCTCCGAGGCCGAGCGGGTGACGCGGGCCGACGAGCTGTGGGCGACACTGCCGCGCTCGGCCGGGCGCCGGGACGTGGTGGCGCGCGACCTGACGAGGTTCCTGTACGGCGACCGGGTCAGGTGCGTGTCGTTCCTGTCCACCTCGGTGCGCAGCAAGGTGGCCACCAACCTCCTCTCCCAGCCGCTGAACGAGATCTCCCCCGAACGCGTCTTCGAGGCGATCGCCGCGCTGACCGGCCTGGACGGCGAGCTCGACCAGGAGCGCGAGGCCCGGCGCGACGAGCACGCCAAGCGGGTGGGGGCCGCGCGGGCGGGCGAGCTGCTCAAGGAGTTCGAAGACGAGTCGCGGGCGCTGCTGGAGACCTTCGACCGCCGCGACCGGGCCCGCGTGCGCCTGGCGGAGGCGTCACGCTGCTGGCGGGGGCGGCTGGCCCGCAGGCTCACCGACGCGGCGCGGCGCGACGAGGCCCTCGCCGCCGACCTGGAGCGGTGGCGCGCGGCCGGTGAGCGCGCGGCCGAGGCCGTCGCCGAGACCAGGGCGGAGATCGCCACCCTCAAGGACGACACGCTGGAGCGCGGCCTGTCCGAGGCCCGCAGGGAGCTGGCCGCGCTGCAGGCCCGCGCGGCCAAGCTGGACGCCGACCGGGCGGTGGCGGAGAACACGATCGACGAGCTGCGCGGCTCGATCCCCGGCCTGGAGGAACAGCGGCGGCTGGCCGACGGCCGCGACGTGGAGACCGCCGAGGCCGAGCTGGCCCGGGCCAGGGCCGACCTCAACGAGGCCCTGAAGGCGCTGGGCGTGGCCGACCGCGAGGTCCAGGGGGCGAGGTCGGCCCTGGACGACGCCGAGGGCGGCCCGGCCGCGGCGCAGCTCGCCGCGCTCGCCGCGGCGGGGATCAGGGCGACCGGCCTGCTGGACGCCCTCGACGTCGCCGAGCACGCCCGGGAGCACGCCGTGATCGTGGACGCCTCCGACCTGACGGCCTCGACGCGCGCGCTGGCCTCCCTGCCGGGGTCGGTGCTGGTCAGCGCGGCGGGCGTCACCGTCGTGGGGGCGTTCGAGGCGATGGCCACCGGCGGGGAGGCCCGTGTCAAGGCCGCCGAGCAGCGGCTGCACCGGGCACAGGACACCCAGGAGACGGCCGCGGCGGCGGTGCGGGCCGCCGAGGACGGCGTGGCCGAGGCCGTCCGGAGGCTGGAGGGGGCCCGGGCCGCGGTGCGGCTGGCCGACGTCGAGCGGCGGGTGGCCGAACGGCGCGGCGCGCTCACCGGTCTCGTCGAGGCGCTCGCCGCGATCACCCCCGAGGTGGCCGAGGCCGAACGGCGGGCGGGCACGCTCGACTTTCGCGCCCGCACCAGGAACATGGAGGTCGAGCGCCTGGACGGCCGCCGGGCCCGGCACGAGGCCGAGCGCGACCAGGCCGCCGAACGGTCGGCCGAGTCCGAGTCCGGCCGGCGGGCGCTCGGCCTGGAGGCGCTGACCGAAGAGTGGGGCGGCACCGCCGACGGGGCCCGCGAGTGGCTGGAGGCGCTGGGCGAGGACGAACGGCCGCTGACCGCCGAGGAGTGGTGGCGGGCCGCCGAACGGCGGCTGGACGAGGCCCTGCGCGACACCTTTCCCGGTGAGAACGAGGAGATGCCCGAGGAGCTGACGTTCCTCATCCGGCAGCGAGCCGAACCCGGCGCCGGGCGCACCGCCCGCGAGCAGGCGACGTTCCCCGGCGTCTGCGCGGCGCTCGCCTCCTACCTGCGCGGCCAGGAGGAGTACGAACGCCACCAGCGCCGACAGACCGAGACCCAGCTCCTCACCAGGCAGCGCGACCTGGCCGCCGCGACCAAGGGCGCCGAGGAGGCGGCCCAGTCCACCGCGGTGCACCGGGCCGCGCTGACCGCGGCGATCAAGGCCCGGCTGACGCGGGTGGCCGAGGAGTTCGAGAAGCTGGACACCTCCTACGGCGGCTACGGCGCGACACTGGAGTTCCCGGTGCCGCCCGCACCCGCCGACCCGGAGCAGCGCTGGGCCTGGCGGGTCACGCCCATGTGGCGGCGGGGCGAGGGACAGGGCTTCGTGCCGTACAACCGGCGGGCCAACACCGCCCTGATGGACGAGAAGGCGGTGAAGCTGGTCTGCGCGGCGGCGATCGCCTCCTCGGGCGGCGGGCACCTCTGCCTCGTCCTGGACGAACTGGGCCGCAACCTCGGCAAGGAGCATCGCAGGGAGGCGGTGGCGCTGTTCCGCCGGATCGGCGAGACCTACGGGATCACGGTGATCGGCGCGCTCCAGGACGACATGGAGCCCTACGCCGTCGACGCGTGCGGCCAGTACGTCAAACTGCGCCGCTCCTCCGACGCCATGCCGTACAACGAACCACCGGTGATCATCGGTCACGACCGTCACGGCGAGCGGGTGCGCGCGCTCGCCTCGGCGGTGAGCCGGTAGTCTCCTCCCCCCACGGCCTTCCGTGACCGCCGGTCTTCTTCAGGGCGGTCACGGACCCGGGAGGACCACGGGCTTCGGCTCGGTCACGGTCTCCGGAAGGCCGGGGGCTTCGGTGCGGTCGCGGACTTCAGCCCGGTCGCGAGGTTCAGGGCGGTCGAGGGAGGTTCGGCGCGGTCAGGGGGTTCGGCGCGGTCAGGGGACGAACACCGACAGCGTGGAGCCTCCGCGCTCCTTGCGGACGCGCAGCTGCGCGGGGACGCGGGAGCGCAGCTCGGCGACGTGGCTGACGATGCCGACGGCCCGGCCGCCGTCGCGCAGACCGTCGAGGATGTCCAGCACGCCGTCGAGGGTGTCCTCGTCGAGGGTGCCGAACCCCTCGTCGACGAAGAGCGTGCCCAGCTCCCCTCCCCCGGCCTCGTCGGTGACCACGTCGGCCAGGCCAAGAGCCAGGGCCAGTGAGGCGACGAAGCTCTCGCCCCCGGACAGCGTCGCCGGGTCGCGCTCCGTCCCGGTCCAGCCGTCCAGGATCCGCAGTCCGAGACCTCCGCCCGACTTGCTCCGGTCCCCGGCCGAGCGGCCGAGATCGTGCTGGAGGAGATAACGTCCGCCCGACATGTGGTCGAGCCGATCGTTGGCCGACGCCACCACCTGGCGCAGCCGTTCGCCGAGCACGTAGGCCGACAGCCGCATGTTCCACCGGTTGTCGCCGGAGGTCCCGCCGGTCAGCGCCGCGAGCCGGTCGGCGAGGCGGTGGCGCCGCATCGCGGGCAGCCAGCGCTCCAGGCATCCGGCCAGCTCGCCGCGGAGCGCGGCCAGCCGCGCCCGGCGCGCCTCGGCGCGGTCACGGGCCGAAAGCGCCCCGGCGCGGGCGGCCTCGGCGGCGTCCCGCTCCGCCTCCAGCGCCGCGAGGTCGGGCTCCGGCTCGGCCGCGGCGGCACGCAGCTCCGGGTCGGCCAGCAGGTCCGCGACGGCGGCGTGCTCGTCGTCCAGGGCGCGGAGCCGTTCGCCCTTCTCCTCCCGCTCGGCCCGCGGGCGGACCGCCGCCAGCGCGTCGTCGGCCCCCCGGAAGCCCGCCTCCACGGCGGCGGCCAGCGCCCCGGCCCGCGCCGTCGCCAGCTCGGCCGCGGTCGCCCGCTCCTCCCTCGTGGCCTCGACCGCCTCCCCGAGCAGCTCGGCCTCCTCGGCCAGCCGGTCGAGCCGGGCGGCCAGGGTGGGGTCCTCGCCTCTGGCCTCGTCCACCCGGGCGGTCAGCCGGGCGGTCTCGTCGGCCAGCCGCTCCAGGTTCGTGCGGCCGGCCGCCAGCGTGACCGCGAGCCCTCGGGAACGCTCCTCCAGCTCGGCCAGCTCCGCCGCGATCCGCCCGGCCTCGGCCACCAGCCGTGGTTCGGCCCCGGCCGACTCCCGCAGCGCGGCCAGGGCCCGGTCCGCCTCCTTGAGGCCGTCCGCGGCGGCCGTCAGGGGAAGGCCGGTCCTGCCGGACGCCTCGCGGTGGGCGGCCTCGGTCTCGGCGAGGCGGTCGGCCGCGGCGCGGGCGGCGTCCAGAAGCGTGATCTCCCGGGTCAGGCGGTCACGCCGGGCCGGGACGTCGGGGTCCGTCCCGCGCGCCTCGTCGAGACGGGCGGTCAGCCGGTCGTGTTCGGCCCGCCACCCCGCCCGGCGGGCACGGCCCTCGGCCAGGGCCGCGGTGACCTCGGTCATCCGGGCCCTGGCCTCCTCCAGCTCGGCCGCGACGCGGTCGGCCTCCCCGGCGAGTTCCGGCTCGGAGCCCGCGGCGGCGACCAGGGTCTCCAGCTCACGTTCGCACGCGCCGAGGGTCTCCCGGGCGCGCGCCACGGGGAGGTCCGCGGCGAGCGCGAGGGCCTCGTCGAGGCGTGAGGCCAGGACCGCCACGGCGCTGTCCGCCTCCCGGCGGCGCTCCGCCGCCTCCTCGTCGGCGTCCCGCGCGGCCCGCTCGTCCTCGGCGGTGGGGGCCTCGTGGCGCCCGGCGGCCGGGGCGGGGTGGTCGGGCGAGCCGCAGACCGCGCACGGGGCGCCGGGGACGAGTTTGGCCGCCAGCTCGGCGGCCATGCCGTCGATCCTGGCCCGGCGGACGTCCAGGTGACGGTCACGGCACCGCTGGGCGTGGTCGACGGCCCCGGTCCGGGCGGCCCGCGCGTCCTCCAGTTCGGCGCGGAGGGTGTCACGGCGCCGGGCCGCGTCGAGCGTGGCGGCGGCGGCGTCCAGGCGGGCCCGCGCGGCGGGGATCTCGGCCCGATGGGTCCTGGCCTCGGCCAGCCGGGCCGACGCCCCGGCCAGCTCGGCGGGGAGCTCCTCCAGTCTCCGGCGGAGGGCGCCCTGACGGCCGGCCGTCTCGGCCAGCTCGGTGTCGAGCAGGTCGAGCGGCCCCGCCAGTTCGGCCAGCCGGGCCTCGTCGGCGCGCAGTCCCTCCAGGGCGGCGAGCTCCTCGCGGTGGCGGCCCTCCCCGGAGGCCAGCGCCCGGACGACCTCGGCCGTCTCCGGCCGTCGGTGCGCCTCCCCGCCCGGCACGCCGTCCGCCGGGTAGGCGTCGCCACCCGGAACACCGTCCGCCACCGGGAAGACGTCACCGGCCGGGACGTCCACCTCGGCCCAGGCGGGCGGGGTGAGCGGGGCGGGGAGCGCCCTCAGCCTGGCCGCCAGGTCGCGGCGGGCGGCGTCCAGCTCGGCGACCAGGCCGTCGCGGTGCTCGGCCGCGCGCAACGCCTCGGCCGCGGCCTCCGCGGCCGCCTCGGCGGCCGGGATCCGGGCGGCGTCCAGGCGAGCGGCCGAGAGCCGGGCCTCGGCGTTCTCACGGAGGCCGGGCAAGGCCGTCAGCCGGGCGTCGGTCTCGACCTGGGAGCGCCGCAGCGCGTCGATCTCACCGAGCGCGAGCTCCCGTTCCCGGACGATCTCCGTCAGGCGCTCCTCCTCGGCGCGCAGCCCGCCGAGCCTGCCGATCTCGTCCCGGCGTTCCCGGGCCCGCGCGGCCAGGATCTCCGGTGTGACCTCCTGGGCGGCCGGGCTCTCCGGCGCGACGTTCCGGACGGCCGCGAGGAGGGGGAGCGCGCGGGCCACGGCGTCGGCGGCCAGGCTCCGGGCCTTGGCCGCGGCCTCGGCCCGCTGGTCGGCCGCCTGGATCAGGGGGAGAACCCGCTCGGCGCGGACCGCCTCCTCCAGAGCGACCTCCAGGTCGGCCCGCTCCTCCGCCGTCTCCTCCAGCGCCCGGCCGCGCGCCAGCGCCTCGGCGTGCCGGCGCCGCCGGTCGGCCAGCGCGGCGCCGCGCTCCAGGCGGACCCGGGCCCGCCGTACCGCCTCCTCGTGATCGGCGGAGTCGCCGCTCACCCGCGCCGCCGCAGCGGCGGCGAGCCCTTCGAGCGCGGCCGCCCACGCCGACGGGTCGTCTCCGGGTGAGGGAACCGGTGGCACGGCGCCCTCCCCGGGGAGGGCGGGGTCACCCGTAAGGCCCGGAAGTCCCGGAGGGGAGGTCCCGGCGGCCAGGGCGTCGAGGAGGTCGGGGCCGGCCGCCTCCTCCAGGCGTTTGATCGCGAAGTCCACCTCCTTACGGAGGGCCTGCTGCTCGCGGTGGGCCTCGGTCCGCCGCTCCGCCAGCCAGGTCTCGGTGGCGGCGTAGACCCTGACGGAGAAAAGGCGCTCCAGGACCTTGCGGCGGTCTTCGCCGTCGGCGCGCAGGAACCGGGCGAAGTCGCCCTGCGGAAGCATCGCGACCTGGAAGAACTGGTCGGCGTTCATTCCGAGGAGGGTGGCGACCAGGTCACCGGTCTCGTCGACCCGCGTGGTCAGCCCGACCCACTCTCCCGAGGGGGCGCGCTCCTGGACGAGCGCCTTCTCATTCTCCCTGGTCGTGCCGGTCCCCCGGAGCTTGGGGCGCTGCCAGGCGGGCGATCGGCTGATCTTCAGCCGCCGTCCCCTGATGGTGGCCTCCAGGATCACCGACGGCCCCCTGCCCGGGGGCGCGTGGTCGCAGCGCAGGCTCTTGGCGCTGTCGCGCTTGCCGGGCACCCTGCCGTACAGGGCGTAGCAGAGCGCGTCCAGCACGGTGGTCTTGCCCGCGCCGGTGGGGCCGTGGATCAGGAACAGCCCGGCCTCGGTGAGCGCGTCGAAGTCGACCTCCTCCTCACCGGGGAAGGAGCCGAAAGCGGAGATCCACAGACGGTGAGGGCGCATCTACGCCGTCGCCTCCTTCAAGCGGCAGAACTCGACGGCCTCCCTGATCAGCCGGGTCTCCTCGGCGTCGGCGGCCTCGCCGCGCACCGCGCGCACGAAGTCGAGCGCCACCTCGGCCTCCGGCCGCCCGGCCAGCCTCGGCCGTACCACGACCTCGCGGTCGCCGCCCTCGGGGTCGAAGGAGAGCGCGAGGGTGTGCTCGAAGCGGGATCGGAGACGTTCCATGGCGCCCTTCGGCCGTACGGGGTCGGTGAGCGTCACCTGAAGCCAGTGGTCTTCGTAGCGGGCGTGCTCGGCGGAGGTCAGCAGGTTCTCCAGGCGCCCCTTGAGCCTGCCGACCGGCCGGGGCACCGGCGCCGGGACGAACTCCGCGCCCACCCGGCCGCGGGCGCCGACGTCCACCAGCCAGGAGCCCTTCACCTGGCCGGTCTCGGAGAAGGAGTAGGCGATCGGGGAGCCGGAGTAGCGGACGGTCTCGCTCATCCGCTGACGGCCGTGCAGGTGACCCAGCGCCACGTAGTCGACGCCGTAGAAGACGGAGAGGGGAACGTGCGCGACGCCGCCCACGCTGATGTCGCGCTCGCTGTCGCTGCCCCGCCCGCCGGTGACGAAGGCGTGGGCCAGGACGACCGACCGGAGACCGCGGCGCGCGAGGTCCGCACGGACCAGGGACATGGCGTGCTCGATCGCGGCGGTGTGGGTGCGGGCGGGCAGCCTCCAGGCGGCGCGCACCATCTCGGGCTCCAGGTAGGGGATGCCGTAGAACGCGACGTCGCCCACGACCACGGGGTCGCCGACCCTCCCGGGGTCGGTGCGCAGGTGCACGCCCGCGGCGTCGATCAGGTCTGCCCCGAAGCCGAGACGGCGCGCGGAGTCGTGGTTACCGCTGATCACGACGGTGCGCACACGCTCGGCGACCAGGCGCCGCAGGGCCTGGTTGCACAGGTCCACCGCGTCGACCGGGGGCAGCGCCCGGTCGTAGACGTCCCCGGAGACGACGACCACGTCGACCCGCTCGGCCCTGACCGTCTCGATCAGGTGGTCGACGAAGACCCCCTGGGCCGCCAGGAGGCTCTCCCGGTGGAAGGAACGGCCCAAATGCCAGTCCGATGTGTGCAGCACCCGCATGTCGCCTGAAGCTAACAGGCCCCGGCCGTACATGCGGCCACTCCCGTCACTTGCCTCACGCCGCCACGGTGCTCTGCCCCAAAGGTCACATCGCGGGTACGCTTGAAGATCGAAGGGAACGATACCGGCATACGTTCATCCCGGAGGCGGACGACGAGCGGGGAGCGGATCGGCATGCGTGCTGGCCGAGGCGTGTTGAGCATGACCGCGGGCGCGATCCTGCTGGCCTTGGCCGTGGTGGGCTACACCCTGCCCCCTCCGTTCGATCCGCCGCCGCTGCCGGCGGACCCGGTCTTCCAGACCCTTCCGGCCCAGCCTGCCGCCGAGATCAGGCCGGTCTCGGCGACCGGGCAGATCTCCGTGGAGAACGTCGCCGTCGACGTCGGCGACACGGTCCTCGGCGCCACGATCCGCGCGCCGCTCACCCCCGGCAGGCACCCCGCCCTGATCTTCGTGCAGGGGGCCGGGCCCGGCGTGCGCGGCGAGTTCACCACCCAGGCCGAGTGGCTGGCCAGGGCCGGGATCGTCACGCTCGTCTACGACAAGCGGACCGTACGCTACGACTTCCGCCACCGTGACTTCGGCCTGCTGGCCGACGACGCGCTGCGCGTGCTGGCCCGGCTGCGCCTGCGCGCCGACGTCGACCCGGCCAGGATCGGGCTGTGGGGGGTGAGCGAGGGAAGCTGGGTGGTCCCGATCGCCGCGGCCAAGAACCCCGACGTCGGGTTCACCGTGCTGGTCTCGGCGCCCAACGTCTCCCCCATGCGGCAGGTCACCTGGGCCCTGGGCGAGCAGCTCGACCGGCTGCACGCCCCCGGCGGGGTGCGCGACCTGCTCGCCCGGGCCATGAGCGCGGTCCAGATGGACTTCCTGCGCTACGACGGCCTGCCCGCGCTGCGCCGGATCCGCCGGCCGGTCCTCGCCCTGTACGGCACGCGCGACCCGTCGATCCCGTTCGTGGAGAGCAGCAAGGCGCTGACCGACGCGCTCGCCGCGGGCGGCAACACCGACTACACCATCCGCTACCTCCAGGGCGCCGACCACGGCATGCGCCTGCACGGCGGGCCGTTCGCGCCGGGCTACCTGCAGACGCTGGCCAACTGGGTCAAGGGCCTGCCGGGGACCGCGAGACCCACGGTGCGCATCGCGGGCGCCACCCCCGTCCAGCGTTACGAGGCCAGTGAGGTGCCCACGGCTCCGTGGTACGCCGGGGGAACGGTCCTGGGGCTGACGATCTGCCTGGCCGCGGTCGGTTACGTGGTCGGCCCGGTGGCCGAGATGGTGGTACGGCTGCGCGGCCGGCGACTCCCCGGCGAGACGGGCGCCCGGGTGTGGCCGCCGATCCGGCGCCGGCTGCACCGGATGGCGTGGACCGGCGCCGGGCTGCTCGTCTCGGTGGTGGCCTTCATCACGCTGCTGGTGCTGTTCTCGGTCAACCAGGCGGGCGCATGGCCCGCGGTGCTGGCCGGGTGGCTGGTCATCAGGGTGCTGGCCGTGCTCATGCTGCTGCAGGAGGTCACGGCCGTGGCGGCCGTCGTCTCGGGGCTGCGGGAGGGCTGGCGGCCCGGCCGGGCGCAGCGGGTCGCGGTCGCCGGGGTCCTGGGCGGCACCGGCCTGCTCCTGATCGCCGGGGCCTACTACAGCCTGTTCACCGTCCCCTGGTAGCCGTCCGCCGGTAGCCCCGGCGGCCCAAGCACTCCCGCGGTTGCTCGTGAGCCGTTGGGAACGGGCTCCGCCCGGCGATACGGCCGCAGGGCCGAAGCGTTCTCACGTCACGGGGCTTCGGCTTTGGCCCCCTCTCTTATCGGACGCCCGATCCGCCCCTCCCCCGCCCGTCAATGTTCGTCCCGGGATTCACGAGGCGTACTGACGAAGAAATTTGGGCGTCATGAGTTGTCCAGGGCGCTTATCCCTGCTGTTTGGCCAGGTGAAAGCCTGGGGGCATGAGGTACTCAGACAGAAGCGGAGGACTGTCTGGCGCGGAGCGCGAACGGCGTGAGGCGCTGCGGCTTCAGGCGGCGGACATGTTCTCCGGAGGAATCCCTGCGTCACGGGTGGCCCACCTGCTGGGCGTAACCCGCACATCCGCCTGTGAGTGGCGTCGGGCCTGGCTGCAGGGCGGCAAAGCGGTACTGATCTCCAAGGGCGCGGCCGGAACCGGCTGCAAGCTCACCGACAAGCAGCAGGTGCGGCTGGAGGCGCTCTTGGACGAGGGGGCGATCGCGCACGGGTGGGACGATCAGTGCTGGACGAGCGTGCGCGTCGCCGCGCTGATCGCGGAAAGGTTCCACATCCGCTACACGCCACGCGGGGTGGCCTACCTGCTGAAGCGGCTGGGGTGGTCGTTTCAGGTGCCGGCGCACCAGGCCGCCCGGCGCGATGAGCAGGAGATCGCCGGTTGGAGGCGGCGGGTGCCGCCCGCTTTAAAAGCACCTGGGCGGCCTGGGGCTCCCGGCTCGTCTTCGCCGACGAGTCCGGCCAGAACCTGAAGCCGCCCCAGGGCAGGACCTGGGCCCGCAAGGGGCGAACCCCGGTGCTGCCGGTGGCCCACCGCAGCCGTGGGCGGGTCTCGATCGCCGCGCTGATCTGCGTCAAACCGGGGAGGCGGACGCGGCTGATCTACCGCACCCGCACCTACCACCACCGCAAGAACGAGCCAAAAGGCTTCACGGTGGCCGACTTCCAAGCACTGCTCCAGGCCGCGCACACCCAGCTGGGCGGCCCGATCTCGCTGGTACGGGACGACCTGCCCGAGCACGCCGGCGCCCAGATGCGCGCGTGGATCGCCGCCCGGCAGGACTGGTTGCCGGTCTACCGGCTCCCGGCCTACGCCCCGGAACCGAACCCCGCCGAAGGCGTGTGGTCCAACCCGCGCACCAAACTGTTCAACTTCACCGTCGGCAGCATCGACGATCTCACCGGCCTGATCAAGAACCGGCTCAAACCCCTGCAGTACCGGCCCGACCCGCTGGACGGCTCCATCGCCGAAACCGGCCTGATGATCTCCGACCCGGCATAACCCCCAGCTTTCCCGCTCAGTACTTTCATTGCACTCCCCCCGAATTATAGAAAACGGACTTATTGAATGAGCGGCGATAACGGATTCAGTCCACGTCGGACCAACGACTGTCATCGCTTCCTCTTCTCTGGACTGCCGAATCGACATCCGGCCAAGCATCGGAAGTGCATCATAAACACAGGCCCTCTCCCCCGGGGGGAGTAAAGAGGAAAGAAAGTCGTCACCGTTCACATCGGGAATGAATCAAGCCTCCGTGAATACGGAGACGTTATTCCGCACCCCGTCCGCGTGTACTGTAAAGCAGTTGGGAGATGATCCATGACGCCGAGCGAGCAGTATGAGAGATTCGACCACCCGGTCCGGACGAGCCGGGCGCTGCACGCTCTCGGCGTGTGCACCGTACTGGTTCTTCCCGCGACCGGGCAGCCGGTCCTGGAAGCGCGGCCGCCTTCCGGCCCCCTGGTCCGTTTCACCGTCGTATGGCGTTCCGGCTGGGTTTTCACCTGGCGTCCGTGATGGGCGCGGATGTGGCCGCGAAGCAGTTGGGTGACGGCCCACGCCGACATCATCATGGCGGAGGCGGGAATGTAAGAGGGAAAACCCAGCTCCACATTTCCTTAGCCTCGGCAGAAGTGTCCAAAAACGCACCAAACGACACCTTGAAGCAAAAGTTCCAAAAAAGGAGATGTTCATCTCTGTTCCAGGGAAACGGGCGCGAACCGCTCATCCGACTGGCCGCGAACCCACCCCTTGGCGACACGCCGCTCCCGTCGAGCGAGACGGCCACCGACCGCGCTCCTCCCCCTCGGGCTCGGGGTGCACACCGCTCGAACACCGGCCCTCGGCAAGGGCTCTGTGGCAAGCTCTGTGGCCGGCGCCCCCGCTCAAGGCCGCACAGGAGGCCGCACCACGACGAGGCCGTGGGACCGGTCCGGTTCCGGATCGCCGAGTTTTGACGACAAATGCGTCAACAATGTGGCGGTGGCGGGCCGGTTGAGTGAAGATCAGTACGTATCAGCGTCAACCGCACTTCGGAGGTAAGGCATGCGCGTCGCCCGGTCCCTGGCCCTCGGCTTGACGCTGGTAATAGCGGCATCGGGATGCACTTCCGAGCCCTCCCTGAAAGCAGCCGCAACAGAGCTCCAAAAGGACACCCAACGCCTGGAGACCGACGACCTCTTCAAGAATCCCCTCACGAAGCTCCGCATCCTCCAACGCCCAGACCAGGACATCCCTTGCGACAAGGGCAAATTTAAGCGAGTCTTGCATGCCACCGCTGATGACGAAGAAAAATTCCCGGACATGGACAGCCAACTTGATCAAGCAGAAGGGGTAATTTCGGGAACTCTTGTCAATAAAATGGGCTACAAGAGGGAGCCGCCCTTCACTGTAGACGACAACGAGGTGGGGCGTTTTGTCTATGCTGCAAAGAGAGAGTTGGGGATTGTCGTTGCGGTCTATGTGACGCCAGAGTCCCCAACCTGGCGCCTCCAGGCGGAGACCCCTTGCCTGCCCAAATGAGAGTGAGTACGGTCACCCCCATATACGTAACTGCTCTTTAGCGGTATCGCTGCCCTGATTTCTGGAAGAGTTTTCCAGCTTGATGTCCAACTTTTTATTACTGTCCATCCAGCGCTCGTAAGCGACCAGTTTCTTACTGAGCACCTTCTCCCATTTTTCGTCCCCCTTGGTCTCCTTTCTGGCCTCGGCGACAAGCTCATCGTAGGTTTTGAGGCCCCCGGTAACTTTGCTGATGAGCTCCATCGGTGGATCGCTCACCGGGTAACCCGCACTGTGAAGGAGGTGCGCCATGTCATACTTCAGGCGCAATACAAAATCGGATCGCCTCCCCGTGGCCTCCTGCACTCCTGTCTCAAAACTACCAGCCCAGTCATCAAGCAGCCTGCTCACACCATAAGCCTTGGTCAGTCCCCATGTTTCGTTCACGACATCGGCAGTCACCGCCAGGAATTTTTCGGAGAGCATCTCATGGAGAGGAATCCTGTCAAGCCCCCACGAAAAAGTGTTCTTAGCGATGTCACGGATCAAGGCGTAAGTGGCATCTCTCTCACCCCGTATGCCCAGCGTCGCTTTAAACTCCAGTCCGGCGAGGTCACCGAGCATCGTCGCAGCAAGCTCGAAGTAACCTTCATCTTTCCGCTTGTCACTATGAGCCGCTGTGACCAAGGTGTCATAGCGAAAACGAGCAGCAACTTTGTCGAAGTCATCATTTATCCCTTTGTCGCCGACAAAAGTGCACATAAAGCGATAGGTGTCCGCCGGGCTAAGATAGAACGCCGGGGTCACACCGGGAAGCGGGGTCCAATTCTCAGGAATCTTGAACCCGGAAGTTCGGTACACCGCCTTGTCGAAACGGGAGCCCGAGGCGAGTTCATGAATGTAGGAGCCTGCAATGACTGCCATGGACTCCCTGGCAGTGTGAGGGATGGCATCTCCCAGGAAACCCGTGGTCACCATCACATCAAAGGCGAACGCTGCGGCGGCGGGGCTGTGCTCTCCTGGCTTTTCGGTCGTGGCCTCGGAGCCGGCTTCCAGCACCCGGCCGAAGGCGTCGGCCACCTCGTCACCGGTACCCACGTCCTTGGCATAGTCGAGGAAGCGTTTCATCTTCTCGACCCGGCTGAGCTTCACCTCGGCCCCGCCCATTGCGGCGAACGCCTCCCGCACGGCCTCACCATCCTCGGCGAGCACCTCCAGAGCCATGGCCACCAGGTCAGGGGGAAGATCGTACTTTCTCGCCTCGATGGCCCCTACGCGCCAGTCTTGGCGGGTGTTCTTCATGAAGTCGTCCAGCGCCAGAGCGCGGGCCGCCGCGACGCGCGCCTTGGTCGGGGCTTTCGCCCCCGCGAGCAGCGCGAGGCGGTTCCACGCGACGATCTTGCCGGGGGCGGGCTTCGTCAGATCGTTTCTGACCTTGGCGAACGCCGGGACGAGGGTGGGTGCGCGCAGAGCCGCGCCGAGGGCCTGGCTGAAGGCGGCGAGGTCCTGCTTGGCGGTCTTGCTGCCGGTGACCGCCAAGACGCCGGGCAGGCTGTCGCGGGCCTTCGCCGGAAGCAGGGCGAAGAAGGCCGCCGCCGCCTGCGGGTTGTCGGCCAGCCGGGCGACCTCGTCGGCGTGCTCATGAATGAGCGTCGCCTGGGCATCACCGCTGTGCCCTACCAGGATGTCCTGGCCATACATCCTGGCCAGCCCCTGGGCGAACCCGAACCTCTCCAGCTCGTCGGGCAGGCGGACGAGCCCCCGCCCGCCGCCTACGCCGTCCGGGTCCGCGGTGCACTTGGCCGGTACCGCGGCGGCGCCCTCCAGTTCGGGGGCACCGGCGCCCAGGTTTCTGACCAGGTCGATCCGGCCGTGCAGCATGGAGACCTGGGGACCGGCCCACTCGGCGATGCCGGAGATCTCCCGCAGCGCGGGGGTGCCGATGCCGTACCGGCGCAGTTTCTCCTCGAAATCCTTGCCGAAAACGGTCAGCCGGTCGGCCGCGCCCCGCAGGGAGGCGGCCATCCGCCCCATCTCGTCGGGGTCGATCCCGCAGAACCCCTCATCACCGGACGCCACACGCCCCTCCTCTCCACGACCACGGCGACCACACACGCCCGGCCGACCCCCGGCACGGCGACCCGGGTACGTCCGGCCGGCTCCGGGAACGGCGATCAGGTGCGCCCGGCCAGTTCCCGCCGCATGGCGTCCGCCTGGGCCTCGGTCACCAGGGCGGGCTCCCGGCGTAGCTCCTCCTCGACCGCCTCCACCACCCGCCGTGCGAGCCGTCCCAGCCGGTGGTGCCGCTCTTCCAGCTCATCGGCCCACATGGCGGCCGTCGGCCCCGTCCAGACCTTTCCCGACCGCATCGCTCCAACAGCGCTCTGGTATGCCTGCCGGACCTCCCGCGCCCGGTCCTCGGCCTCCAGCAGCAACTGCCTCAACCGCTCCCGCCGGGGATTGGGCACCATCCGCTCGGCCACACCCCGCCCCAGACTCCATCACCGATAAAAAACAGGTATCCCCCAAAAGCGGGATATTTACGGCGGCGCGACCGACCCCCGTCAGTGCCGTCGCCGCCGTCGTTTCGCTTACTTCACCTGTTTTGGATACTGCGATTACGAGGGGAAGATAGACGTGCCCGGCATTCACGTCAAGCTCTCCATCGACCCGGGAACGATAGACATCCGGATCACGGCCCACGCCGCCCGGCGCACCGAGGACCACCTCGGACGGCACCCCGGCGCGGACCCCGTCCCGCTCACCGGAGAGCCCGGCGGAGAATCCCGGGGAGAACCCCCCAGAGAACCCACCGGAGAAACCGGTGGAAAAACCGGCGCGAAGCCGGGCGGAGAGCCCGCCGGTGAGAGGGCTCTGATGCTGCCGCGCGAGGTCGCCCACCTGCTCTCCTTCATCCTGGCGCAGGTCGCCGAGGGCCGGGGCCTGTCGGTCATCCCCTCGCGCACCGAACTGACCAGCCAGCGGGCGGCGGACATGTTGAACGTGTCCCGCCCCCACCTCATCGGGCTTCTGGAGTCCGGTGCGACTCCCTACCGGATGGTGGGCCAACGCCGCCGCGTCGCCGCCGAGAACCTCATCGAGTACACGGACCGACAGCGGCCGGAGAAACGGCCGCCACCGATGGACGCACCCAAACAACCGTAATTCTTCCCCGGCGGGAACGGCACGGGCGCTACGATCGCCGGCACGGCACGGAAGGACCCGGCGTCATTTCTTTCTCATCGTGACGGCAAGCGCAAGACCGAACAGGTCAACACCGCCCCCCTTCCTTCGTCAGCGACAAAGGAAGCGAGTGTCATTTTTCGATAGACACATCAACGCCATGGAGACCACCGCCGAAATCGTGTTCTGAGGCCCGGGCGGCCCGGCTCGTCGCCGCCTGGTCGGCGGCCGGCCCTCCGCCCCCGGGTTCGGCGGTGGCGCCGACGTTGGAGACCGCGTCCCGGATGCACGGCGAGGCCCACCGCCGAAGGACCGACCTCGTGGTCAGCGGGCCGTCCAGCGACGAGATCCCCGTCCGGCTGACCGGCTCCGCCGTCGTGGAGGTGATCCGGGCCAGCCGTACGTCGCTGCTCGTGGTGAGCTTCGCCGCGTTCGGCGTCTCGGAGGTGGTGCGGGAGCTGGTCAGGGCGGCCGAAAGGGGGGTCCGGGCCGACCTGGTCCTGGAGGACACCGCCGAGGACGGCGGCACGCTGCGCGGCGGGGTGGCCGCCTCCGCGCCGTTCGAGGCGCT
The DNA here is from genome assembly GCF_014654615.1 of Streptosporangium violaceochromogenes. GTDB lineage: Bacteria > Actinomycetota > Actinomycetes > Streptosporangiales > Streptosporangiaceae > Streptosporangium > Streptosporangium violaceochromogenes. Next base: position 86,368 of record NZ_BNBB01000002.1, read on the forward strand.
CCGCCCGCCGGCGACCTTCTGGAGGTGGACGGACCGGCCGGGGGCGGCGGCTCGGTGCCCGCGCTGCACGCGAAGGTGGTCGCCGCGGACGAGAGGACCGCGTTGGTCGGCAGCGCGAACCTCACCGACGGCGCTGACCCGCAACCTCGAAGTCGGTGTGATTCTCCGCGACCCCGACGTGGTGCGCAGGCTCGCCGGACACTTCCGCGCCCTCACGCGACCGCGGAACGGCTCACTGCGGCCCCGCTCAATGCCGTAACCTCTCCGCCCGGGGGCAGCCCGTGCCCAGCCGCTGCGGCGAGGGCGGGCGAGGCCGCACCCGCACCGGCCGCGGGACCTGGATGACGGATCGCGGCTCGCGGTCGTCACCAACCCCGTGGCAGGGCTGAACAGCGATCTCGGTCGACACGGTTCCAGCGGGAGTTTCGTTGCTGTTTCAGGCGACTTGACATACCTGACCAACCCCTCAACTCCACGGCGCTGGTACTAGGGTCGTGCTGTGCGCCCGATGCCGTCAGCTGACATGGTCAGTTTGATCTCGTTTCTCGCCGTTTTGCTGATCTTCTTCAGTATCGATGTGCGTTCGAGGGATTCAGCGACGTCGAAGCCGTGGCATGCGCATCTTTTCGAATGGGCCTCCCGGATCGGTGGGGTCGCCACCGCTCTGGCTCTGACTCTGGGGTGGGCGGACCTGTTCCTCCCGGACGAGAGCAGCCCGATCCACGTGGCGTTCGTGGCGGTCCCCGGGTCCGTGGGAGTACTGTGCGCCATCACGCTGGGACTGGAGATGCTCTGGTAGCGCCGGGAGTGGCCCTAACCGGGCGCATTGGCCCCGGGTATTCGACCGACCTGACTGACGGGCGCGGCTGTGGCGGCGGGACCGATGGCTGGTGGCGCCGGCAACGCCGCCGGCGTCCTCATGGCGGAGGTGAACGTGTGAGCGGCCGGGAGACGTGCTGCTCCTGCTGAGCGAGGTGGTCACCAAAGCGGTCACGCACTCGGACTCGGGCCGTACGGCGAGCGGGCGGCGCGTCAGAAGTGAGGGCGCAGCCGGTGGCCTGAGTCCGGCCCCGGCCCCGCGCGGGCGGCGCGTCAGGCGTGCGCCCGCCCGCCGCCCCCGTCGAAGAGGTGCTCGAACAGCCGGGAGGAGAGCGGGACCGGGTCGAGCCGGTAACCGGAGGGCGGCTCCCTGCGCAGCAGGTGGCGGACCAGGTAGTCCCATCGCTTGCGCAGGACGTAGTGCTGGTAGCCGTGGAACGAGTGCTCGGCGCGCGGCACGACGAGCATGTCGAAGTCCTGGTCGGCGGCGATGAGCCGGTCGACGAGGCGCAGGGTGTGGTCGGGCATGACGTTGTCGTCCATGCCCCCGTGGACGAGGAGCAGCCGGGCCGACAGCTCCATCACCTCGTCGACGTTGGAGGTGGCGGAGTACCGTTCCGGGTCGACCGGGCCGTCGAACGCCTCGGCCCAGGAGGCGTTGTAGATGCGGTTGTCGTGGTTTCCGGCCTCGGCCACGGCCACGGAGAACGTCTCGGGGTGGCGCAGGACCGCCTTGGTGGCGGCGAAGCCGCCGGCCGAGTGGCCGACGATGCCCACGCGGGTGAGGTCCATCCACGGGCGCGTCTCCCCCAGCTGCCCGATGGCGGCGACGTGGTCGCGCAGTTCGCCCGCCGAGGCGAGGTTGCCGTAGGAGTGGTCGTGGAAGTCCTTGCCGCGGCCCGGGGTGCCCCGTCCGTCGAGGGTGACGACGACGAACCCCAGGGCGGCCATCGCCGCGCTCTCGCCGTCCCCGAAACCGCCGTAGAACGACGGGTCGGCCCGGTTGACCTGCGGCCCCGGGTAGATGTGGTCGACGACGGGGTAGCTTTGGGCGGGGTCGAAGTTCCCCGGCCGGTGCAGCACCCCGTAGACGGGGGTGACGCCGTCGGCGGCGAGGACCCGCACCCGTTCGGGGGCCGACCACCCCTGTTCGGCGAGCCGGCGCGTGTCGGCCCTCTCCAGCTCGGCGACGGCGTGGCCGCCGGCGTCGCGCAGCAGCCAGACGGGAGGGGTGGCCGGCGTGGACCGGCAGTCGACGAACCACCTGCCGTCGGGTGAGGCGGACAGCCGGTGGTCCTGCTCGTCGTCCACCAGGACGGTCAGGGAGCGCTCGCCGAGGTCGAGCCTGGCCAGGGTCCTGGCGTACGGGTCGGCCCCGTGGACCCGGGAGACGACGAGGTGGACGGCGTCGTCGCCGGTGTGCAGGATCTGCCGCACCCGCACGTCGCCGCCGGTGACCGCCCCCCGGCACTCCCCCGTGCGGAGGTCGTGGAGGTAGAGCCGGTCCCCGCCGTCGCGCCGTGAGAACCACAGCACCTCGCCGCGCCGCCGCAGGACGGCGACGACGGGCGGGTCGTAGAAGTGCCGGTTGACGTCGACCCTGGTGGGCCCGCACTCCTTGATGACGGTGCGCGCCCGCCCGGTCCGCGGGTCGATCTCGACGAGTTCGGCCGAGCGCCGGTCGCGCGCGTGACGCACCCAGTAGACGGCCTCCCCCGAGGGGTCCCACCAGATCTCGCCCCAGGTGACCGGCGACAGGTAGGCGGCGTCGAACGGGGGGCCCTCCACCTCGACGGTGTGGCCGGTGGTGACGTCGACGACGACCCACCGGCCCTGGGGCATCGGCTCGCCGGGCAGGGAGTACCGGTAGGAGCGCAGCCGGGAGCGTCCCCCGCCGTCGGGCGCGCAGTCGAGGAGGTGGCCGGTGCCGACGGCCGACTGGTCGATCCGGTGGGTGAGGACGCGCCGTGAGTCCGGCGACCACAGGGCGCGGGGCGGCCGGGGGCCCAGGCGCAGCAGGTCCAGCAGGTGCCGGTCGCCGGCGGCGTCGGGCTCCTCGGCGAACGGCGCGACCTCGTCACCGCCCCGGGTCAGCGGCCGGCGCCGCCGGGTCGCGGTGTCGTGGACCCACAGGTCGTGTCCGTGGGTGAACGCCTGCCATCGGCCGTCCGGCGAGGTGCGGACGGAGCGCCGGTGCGGCGCGTCGCCGGTGATCTCCCTCAGCGCGGCGGTTTCGAGGTCGAGGCTCCAGGCGCGCTCGAAGGCGTCGAACGTGAGGGTGGACGGGGTGAGCGACACCTCGTCGATCGGCAGCCGGTCGGCGTCGACGGCCCTGCCGGCGGCCTCCTCCAGGCTCTTGGCCAGGCCGGCGTGGTCGAAGGCCTCGCCCCGTGTCCGGTGCTCGGCGTCGACGGCGACGTACCGGTGGACGCCGCCGGCGTCGGAGCGGTACCAGCACCGGGTGGCGTCGATCCAGGTGACGGTGAGGCGTTCGCCGGGCACCAGGCCGGCACGCTTGTGGTCCAGCATTCGTTCGGCGAAGGCGTACGCCGCCTGGGGCAGCGCGTCACTCATGCGCACCGGTCTTCTCCGTGGTCGCGTAGTGGCAGGCGCTGGGGTGGCCGCTCCAGGGGCGTTCCGTGAGCGCGGGCGCCTCGGTCGCGCACCGGGCGTCGGCTTTCCAGCAGCGCGGGTGGAAGGTACAGCCCGAGGGCGGGTTGGCGGGGCTCGGCACGTCGCCGGTGAGCAGCAGCGGCGGCCGCCGTGCGGGCACCCGCATCGTGGGAACGCTGGCGAGGAGCCCTTGCGTGTACGGATGGGTCGGCCGTTCGTAGACGTCCGCGACGTTCCCCGTCTCCACGATCTTGCCGAGGTACATGACGGCGATCCGCGAGGAGATGTGCCGCACGACGGACAGGTCGTGGGCCACGAAGACGACCGAGAGCCCGAGCTCGCCCTGGAGCCTGGTGATGAGGTTGAGAACCTGCGCCTGCACCGAGACGTCGAGCGCGGACACCGGCTCGTCGCAGACGAGGATGTCCGGCCGGAGGGCCAGGGCGCGGGCGATGCCGACGCGCTGCCGCTGGCCGCCCGAGAACTCGTGGGGGTAGCGGCCGGCGTGATCGGCGTTGAGGCCGACCATGGCCATCAGCTCGCGCACACGTTCGTCACGGTGCCGCCGGGGCACGAGGTCACGGTGAATGTCGAGCGGTTCGCGGATGATCTGCCGCACGCTCATCCGGGGGTCCAGCGCCGTGTAGGGGTCCTGCAGCACGATCTGCACCCGCCGGCGGAGCCGCCGCAGCTCCGCGCGCGGCAGGGAGTGCGGGTCGACGCCGTGCACGAGGACCCGCCCGGACGTCGGCCGGTCGAGCGCCGTGAACATCCGCGCCAGCGTGGACTTTCCGCAGCCGGACTCCCCGACGAGGCCCAGCGTCTCACCGCGCCTCAGGATGAGGTCGACGCCGTCGACGGCCTTGATGGTTCCGCGGTGCCCTCCGAGAACCCCTCCGCCCGTCGGGTAGTGCCGCACGAGGGCCTCGGCGCGGAGCACCACGTCGTCCGGTGGCGGTGTGAGCTCATCGACCATTGACAATCTCCTGAGACAGGTGGCAGGCCACCGTGTGCCCTTCGCGTACGTTCTCCGGCTCCGGCAACCGGACCCGGCACCGCTCGACGGCCAGGGGGCATCGGGGGTGGAACGGGCAGCCCCGTGGGATCGCGACGAGGCTGGGGGGCGAACCGGGGATGGGCCGCAGGTCCGAGCCTCCGCCGCTCATCTGGGGTACCGAGCCGAAGAGTCCCGCCGTGTAGGGGTGGACCGGCCGGTTGAACAGCTCGGCGGCGTCGGCGATCTCGACGATCCGCCCGGCGTACATCACGGCGACGCGGTCGGCGACCGTCGCGGCCACCCCGAGGTCGTGGGTGATCAGCACCAGGCCCATCCGGCTCTCCTGCTGCAGCTCGGCCAGGAGGGCGAGGATCTGGGCCTGCACGCTGACGTCCAGCGCGGTCGTCGGCTCGTCCGCGATGAGGACCCTGGGCCGGAGCGCCAGTGCGATCGCGATGACGACGCGCTGCCGCATGCCGCCGGAGAACTCGTGGGGGAAGTCGCGGTAGCGCTGCTCGGCCGAGGGGATCCGCACGCGCGTCATGAGCTCGATCGCCCGCGTCCGCGCCTGCGCGCGTGAGGCGCCGTCCCGCTGCCTGACCGCCTCGGCGATCTGGTCGCCCACGCGCATCACCGGGTTGAGGGCGGAGATCGAGTCCTGGAAGACCATCGCCATGGTGCCGCCGACGTGGCGCCGCCGGGCGGCGGGTGTCAGCGAGCGCAGGTCGGTGCCCGCGACCTCGACCCGCCCTCCGGTCACCTCCACCCCGGTCGGCAGGAGGTCCATGAGCGCCAGGGCGGTCACGCTCTTGCCGGAGCCGGACTCGCCGAGCAGCACCAGTGTCTGCCCCTGCCGGAGCTGGAACGACACGCCGCGCACGACGGGCAGCGGCCCCTGCCGCCGGCGGACCGCGGCCGACAGGTCCGTGACCGCGAGCAGGGGCGTCCCGCCCTCCGGGCCACCGGCCCCGGAGTCCGCGGGGGCGTGCGGGTCGACGTCTTTCGGACGCATCACTGTCCTCCTCCTCACCGTGACCGCGGGTCCAGTGCCTCGCGCAGGGAATCGCCGAGCAGGATGAAGCCGAGCACCGTGACGCTCAGGAAGAGCGACGGGTACAGCAGCAGGTGGGGGTGGGACTGGAAGTCGTTCTGCGCCATGGACAGCTGCAGCCCCCAGGAGATGGCGGGCGCGTGCAGGCCGACGCCGAGGTAGGTGAGCGCCGACTCGGCGACGATCACGGTGCCCACCGTCAGCGCGGCCAGGACGATGAGGGGACCCACGGCGTTGGGGACGACGTGGCGCACCATGAGCCGCAGGTCGGTGGCTCCCAGCGCCCGGCCGGCCGTGATGTAGTCGAGTTCCCGGACCGACAGGACGGTCGAGCGCATCAGCCGGGTGAGCGTGGGCCAGCCGAACAGGGTGAGCGTCAGCGAGACCGACCAGATGGACCCCGAGGGGAAGGCGATGAGCACCACGAGCGCGCCGAGCATGAAGGGGAAGCCCATGAAGACGTCGATGAGGCGTGACAGGATCCCGTCCAGCCAGCGGCCGTAGAAGCCGGCCAGCGTCCCGAGGACGACGGCGACGGCCGAGGAGGCGACCGTGACGAGGACGCCCACGCTGATCGAGGCGCGGGCGCCGTGGATCACGTTGGCGTACAGGTCGCACCCTTGCATGTCGAATCCGAACGGGTGTCCCGCGGACGCGCCCATGCCGCTGCGCGCCAGGTCGCACTCCCGGGGGTCGCCGTTGCCGAACAGGCCGGCGAACAGGCCGGGCAGGAGCGCCACGGCCGTCATGAGCGCCACGAGCGACGCGGCCAGGAGGAAGGTCGGGGAGCGGCGCAGCCGTCCCCACCGGCCGGCGTCCGCCGGCACCGTCGTCTCGTCGCCGGCGGGGTCGCCGGCCGGCGGCATCAGCGCCTCACCTGCGGACATGGGAGATCCTCGGGTCCAGCACGCCGTAGAGCAGGTCGACGACGAGGTTCGCGACAAGGAAGGTGAGCACCAGCAGCGTCGCGACGCCGACGACGACGGGACCCTGCTGCTGCTGGATGCTGGCGAAGAGCAGCTGCCCTATCCCCGGCAGGTTGAAGACGCCCTCCACGATCAGCGTGCCCCCCAGGAGGAAGCCGAGGTCGGCGCCCAGGTAGGTGACCGCGGGGATCAGCGAGTTCCGCAGCGCGTGGCGCGTCACGACCTTGCGGGACGGCAGGCCCTTGCCCCGGGCGGTGCGGATGTAGTCGGCGTCGAGGTTCTCGATCAGGCTGGTGCGCACGAGCCGGGAGACCGAGGCGATTCCGAAGGTGGCGAGCACCACCGCCGGCAGCAGGTAGCTGCGGGGCCACCCCTCGGCGATGCCCGAGATGGGCAGCCATCGCATGTGGACGCCGAGCACCAGCTGGGCCGTGTAGGCGATGACGAAGATCGGCACCGAGATCGCCACGATCGTCAGGATCATGACGACCCGGTCGAGGACCCGGTTCCTGCGCAGTGCCGAAAGGACGCCGAGCGCGAGGCCGGCGACGAGTTCCAGGACCCAGGCGGTGAGCGCCAGGGTCAGGGTGACCGGCCAGCGGTCGGCCATGAGCTCGGCCACGGGACGCCCGTTGAAGTCGGTACCGAGATCACCCCGGAGGACGCCCTGCACGTAGTACCAGTACTGGACCGGGAAGGGCTCGTCCAGGTGGTAGCGGGCGCGCAGCTCGGCGATCACGCCCTCGGGCAGGGGGCGGTCGCCGGCCATGCCCCGGATGGGGTCGCCGGGAAGGGCGTACACCAGGACGTAGATGAGGAGCGTGACCCCAAGGAATGTCAGGACGAGGGCGATGAGCCTCATCGTGATGTACCGACGCATGAAGTACCTTGCTGTGCGCGCCCGGGGCGGGGCCGGATGGACCCGCCCCGGGCATCTTCGATCGTCCGCCTGCGTGCCGGGCCGGCCCTAGCGCTTCACCTTGACCTTGGTGATGTTGATGGGCGTCAGGTCGATCTCGACGTCCGTCACGTTCTCGCTCCAGGCGTACACGTAGCTGTCGTAGAACAGCGGCACGACCGGCGCCTCGTTCAGCACGAGCTTCTCGGCCTCGACATACTTCGCCGTCTGCTCGGCGGCGTCGCCGGAGGCGTTGCCCTGCTCGACCAGCTTCGCCATCCGCTCGTTGACGTAGCCCGTCGAGAACTGGCCTCCGCCGTCGGCGGTGAACAGCGCCGTCAGCAGTTCGGCCATGCTGGGGTAGAACGAGCCCCACATGCCCCGGTAGGGTCCGTCGACCTTCTTCTTGGAGAGGGCCTCGAAGAAGGGTGTGAAGCCGGGAAGCGTCTTGATCTGGACGTCCTGGATTCCGAGGTTCTGCCGGAGCTGGTTGGCGATGGCCGTGAACAGCGGCTCGTAGCCCAGCCCGCCCGGCAGCCAGATCTGCATCGGGCCGCCGCTCCAGCCGCCGGCCTCCGCGAGCAGTTGCTTGGCCCGCGCGGGATCGAAGGAGCAGTAGTCGCACAGGTTCGCCGGCGACCCCTTGTGCGCCGGGGAGGTGATCGACGTGGCCGGGTCGTTCAGGCCGCCGAAGATGGACTTGTTGACGGCCTCGCGGTCGATGGCCAGCGAGATGGCCTTGCGGACCCGGGGGTCGCGGAACCGCTTGTCGGTCAGGGGGATGCCGAGGAACTGCAGGGCCGGGGCCTTGAAGGCGCTGAACCGGTCGCCGAAGTCCTGCTTGACGTGGGGCCACTTGTCCACCGGGACGCGGAAGATGTCGACGCCGTTGCCCCGGGCGTCGGTGTAGGCGGTGTGCAGGTCGCTGTAGAACCTGAAGACGATGCCGTCGGAGCCCGGCTGGGGCCCCTTGTAGCCGTCGTACCGCTTGACCTCCATCGAGACGGTGAGGTTCGGCGTGCCGGTCACCTTGAAGGGGCCGTTGCCGACGGGCGCCTTGTCATAGGCGTCGAAGTCGTCGAAGGCGACCTTGGGCAGGGGCATGAAGGCCGGGCCGGTGGCGACGGCGAGCGGGAACTGGCTGTCGGGGGTGACCAGGTCCACCTCAATGGTGTGGTCGTCGGCGGCCTTGACCCCCGACATCGTCTTGGTCTTGGGCTTGCCCTCCGCCGGGTTGAGGTCGGCGTACCCCTTGACGTTGGCGAAGGAGCCGCTGTTGGCCCACGCGTTGGGGCCGTACGCCGTCGCGTTCCAGGCGTCGACGTAGCTCTGGGCGGTGACCGGCTCCCCGTTGTGGAACGTCCAGCCGCTCTTGATCTTGATGACCCAGTGGCGGTTGTCGCTAGACTCCATCGACTCCGCCTGCACCATGGTCAGGGTGCCGTCGGCGCTGAGCCGCATGAGAGGGGCGAACAGGGCGTTGTATTGGTTGTACGAGTATCCGCGACCGGGGGTCAGGTGGTCGGGGAGGCCGTCAGCGATGGAGAACACGGCCGACTTGGCTTCTTCTGACTTCACGGTACCACTGGAGCAGGCCGTCACCGCGGCCAGTCCAAGGCCTGCCACGAGCGCGACGACCGCTCGACGCTTGCCCTTCATCTCCATAGCCTTTCTGCCTACGCGGGCCTCGGCGCTGCGCTCGGACCCGGCGGCGCTCCGTGACGTCCGACAGGCCCGGGCACACGACCCGACGCGTTAGAGGTTGCCAGGCTCTGAAAGTTCAGTCAATACTGAGATCTCAGATTTCTCGAAGGGATGGGCATGGACAACAGTGGGCGGGGACTAAGCGCGCTCGAGTTCTCCGAGCAGCTCGGTTACATCGTCGACAGCACCGGATGGATGCCGCGGTTGAACGGCCGGGTCCTCGGACTCATCCTGGTGTCGGACGAGCCGCTGTCACAGGCGGAACTGGCCGAACACCTTCAGTCGAGCAGCGGCGCCATCTCCACCGCCATCCGCATGCTGCTGGAGAAGGGCCTCCTCGAACACGTCAGCGGCCCGGTGTCCCGCCGCAAGTACTTCCGCGTTCCCACCTCGGCCTGGTTCGCCATCCACGAGGACAGCCTGCGGACGGTACACCGATACCAGGAGGTCGCCGAACGGGCCCTCGACTCCCTGGACGCCGGCGGCACGGTCAAGGCCAACCTCAACCGCATGCGCGAGTACTTCGGCCGCGTGGAGCAGTGCTACCGCGACGCGTATCCGACCAAGGAGGCCACCTCCGGCGGCGCCGGCGGCGCGTAGGCGAGGCTCACACACCCGCGAAGGAGCCGCGGGCCAGGCGGAGCGGAGGCGCCGCTCACATCGCGAAGGAGCCGCGGGCCAGGCGGCGCACCCGGACCACGTCGACGGTGTGGCCGAGGCCGGGCTGGGTGAGCGGCACGGCCACGACGCCGCCCGAGGCGCCGACCGGCGGGGTCACGATCTGGGAGCTGCGCGGCGGCTCGGCCACGTCGCAGGGGAGCGTACAGCCCGGCAGGCCGGCGACGGCGACCGTCGCCGCCCTGGCCAGGCCGGCACCCCGGCCTCCGGAGCAGGCGATCTCCCACCCCGCCGCCAGGGCCAGGTCGTGCATCCGCCGTACCTCGTCCAAGGAACCCACCTCCGCCGGACGCAGCAGCAGCGCCCGCCCCGCGTCCGAGGCGACGGCCTCGGCGAGCTCGGCGAGCGAGGTGATGTCGAGCAGCACCGGAGCCGCGACGCGCCGTTGCAGATCGGCGTGGGCGGCGAGGTCGACGAAGGGCCGCTCGATGGACGACGGCGCGTAGGCGTCCAGGGCCTCCAGGGCCTCGGCGTCGGTGTAGGCGGCGCGGGCGTCCACCCCGATGCCGAGCGCGGGGTAGGCCCGGCGGACCGCGCGCAGCGGCTCGATGTCCCAGCCCGGATGGACGTCCAGCGTGACGTGGGCGTACCCCCCGCAGACATGACGGTTCACCCGGGCGATCAGGCTGTCCAGGTTGCGCTCGGCACCGATCCTGACCGTGGCCGTCAGGGAGGTACGGCTCCCGCCCAGCGCGTGGGAGAGCGGCACCCCGCTCATCCTCGCCCAAAGGTCCCAGCAGGCCATGTCCACGGCCCCTCCGCCGGGGATGTCCCCCAGCTCGGCCGGGTGCTCCCAGTCGACGCCGATCAGCGCCCGCCCGGCCCCCTCCTCCAGGTACGCCCAGGTCTTGGGGTCGGGGTCGACGACCTCGCCCCATCCGGTCATGCCCCCGTAGTCGGTCAGCCGGACGAGGATGCTCTCGGGCCGCCTGCCGTAGGGCAGCACGAGCCGGAACACCTCGAGCGCGCACACGCGCGGCATGAACTCCCCTCGCTCTCACCTGTGAAACCTCGCTATGGGACGGAGAGAACCCCTCCGCGGGCCGGAGCACGCCGGCTCCGCCCGGAGGGCGGGCCCCTCGGTGCCGGAGAGGCCGTCCCTCCTCCCATGGTGTCATGACGGCGGGAGTCCGCCCCCGAGGTCGCGGCGCTCGACGGCCGCGGCCATGAGGCCGGGAAAGGCGTCGGGCGTGCAGGCGAGGACGGGCACGCCCAGAGCCGCGAGCGCCGCGGCGTTGTCGCGGTCGTAGGCGGGCGCGCCCTCGTCCGAGAGCGCCGGCAGCACGATGACCTGGACTCCGTCCGCCGTCATCCGGGCGACCCGGCGAAGCATCTCCTCGCGGACACCGCCCTCGCAAAGGTCGCTGACCAGGACCAGGATCGCCTCCGCGGGCCGGGTGATCAGGCCCCTGGCGTAGGCGAGGGCCCGGTTGACGTCGGTGCCGCCGCCGAGTTGCGTGCCGAACAGCAGCTCGACCGGGTCGTGGAGCCGGTCGGTCAGGTCGACGACCGAGGTGTCGAAGACCACCAGCGACGTCCTGAGCGCGCTCATCGAGGCGAGCACCGCGCCGAAGACGCCCGCGTAGACGACGGAGGCCGCCATCGAGGCGCTCTGGTCGACGCAGAGCACGACCTCGCGCCGGACGGCCCGTTGCCGCCTGCCGTACCCCACCAGCCTGGAGGGCACCACGGTGCCCCGCTCGGGCAGGTGGTTTCCCAGGTTGGCCCGGATCGTGCGGTTCCAGTCGACGTCGGCGGCCCGCCGGGGCCGGCGGGTGCGCGCGGACCGGTCGAGCGCGCCGTCCACCGCGGCCCTCGTCCTGTTCGCGAGCCGCCGTTCGAGGTCGGAGACGACCTTCCGGACCAGCGCGCGGGCCGGCTCGCGGGCCCTCTCCGGCATCACCCGGCCGAGCGACAGGAGCGTGCCGGCCAGGTGGACGTCCGCCTCGACCGCCTCCAGCATCTCCGGCTCCAGCAGCAACCGGGTCAGGTTCAGCCGCTCCAGGGCGTCCTGCTGCATGACCTGCACGACGGTCGAGGGGAAACAGTCGCGGATGTCGCCCAGCCAGCGCGCCACCCGGGGCGCGGAGGATCCGAGCCCTCCCGCGCGCCCGCCGCCGCCCGCGCCCCCCGTGTCGTAGAGGGCGGCCAGGGCCCCGTCCATCCGGGCGTCGGCCCCGCCGAGGGCGCGCCCGGTGCCGTCGGCGTCGCCGCCGAGGATCAGCCGCCACCGGCGCAGTCTCTCCCGCGTCACGCTCTCGTCCGCCACGTGCCCGATGTCCTTCCCAGGATCGCCCGTACGGCCCGCACGGCCGGCGCCGCGCGCTCCTCGTCCACCCCCTCCATCCCCTCCGGCCCGCCCGTCCCGCCTCCCGGGACGGCCGCGCCGGCGCCGAGCGCCCGGACCCGCGCGCCGATGGAGCGCCGCTCGGGCGGGGCGAAGGCGCCGAACGTACGGCGGAGCAGCGGCAGCACACCGGTGAACGCCTCCGGGGTGAGCCCGGTGACCCACTCGTCGACCAGCGCGAGCAGCCGGGCGTCGTGGACGAGCAGGAGCCCGCCCCCGGACAGGAAGCCCTCGATCCAGGCGGCGGCGCGCGCCGGCGGGTGCCCCGCCGACATGGCCCTCGCCATGAGCGTGCCCACGCGCCCCGCGTCGAGCTCCCCTGAGTCCAGGAGGATCCGGGTGAGCCGCCCCTCGATCATCCCGTGCAGACCGGAGCGGCCCGGCAGGGCGCGCAACGCCGCCAGCCACCGCCGGCGCGGCGTCTCCTCACCCCCGCCGCGCGCCCCCTCGGCGGCCTCCGGCGCGGCGGCGGGGACGGCCGGGGTGCCGGGAGCGACCGGGACGGCCGGGTCGACCGAGGGGTCGGGGAGGAGGGCCACTGCGGCGTGCACCGCGTCGACGTGGCCCACCAGCTCTCGGGCGGCGGCGTCGTTCACCCCGGTGACCGCGCCGCCCAGCCCGACGCAGATCCTGCCGAGCATGGCGTCGGCGACGGCGGCCAGCCCGGCCGCGGGGGTTCCGCGCACGTCGCCGTAGCGCCGGGCGCGGGCCATCGCGGGAAGCGCGGCCATCAGGTGCGTGACGTCCCCGTCCATGGCCGCCCGCGCCGACAGCGCGTCGAGCGCCTCCGCGAGCGCCTCCGGCAGGTCCGCGAGCAGGCACCCCTCCACGAGCCCGGTGAGGACCGCGAGCGGCACCCCTCCCCGGGCGCCTTCCCCGGCCGCCAGGTCACGGACGCGGGCGGTGGCCGCGGCGGGGACGGTCGTGCCCCAGACGCTCGCCTCGATCAGGTCGAGGTCGAGCTCCGGCCGCCAGGCGAGCGTCCAGGACTCGCGGAAGGTGCCCTTGCCCCGGCCGCCGCGGGGAACGCCCCAGCCGACGCCGAGCAGGCGCAGCCGGTGCAGCAGCCTGCTGCGCTCCAGATCGAGGGGGCGGCGCAGGTCGAGGTCGTGCTCGCGCTCCGGCGCCTCGGGGGTGAGCCTGACCCGCCGCCCCTCCCGGCGCAGGTGACGGGCGAGGGGGACCGCCGGCGCGGAGGCGGGGACGCGCCCGAGCCGCTCCCCCACGACCATGCGCCGCCGGACCAGCTCCACCGGCAGGTCGTCCCCCTCGCAGAGCACGGCCCTGACGGCCTCGGTCACCTCCGCCAGACCGGCCAGCGGCCGTTCCCGGAGCGCGGCCAGGCTCCGGGCCAGGCGCACCGCCTCGATGACGTGGCCGGAGGAGGTCGGCAGGCCCTCCTCGCGCAGCACGCCGGCCGCCGCGGTCAGCCACCGCTCCACCGGACGGTCGGGGGAGACGAACAGGTGGTGGTACCAGCCCGGGGAGGCCACCCCCGCACCGTACCCGCCGCGGGCCGCCAGCCGGCCGTACGTCCACGGCACCCACGTCGTCTCGACCTTGACCCTGGGCAGCCCCCGTAGCAGCGCGTCGTCGGCCCCGGCCGCGGGCAGCCCGGCCCCCCACGGCCCCTCCCCCGGAGCGTGGGCCAGCGCCGGCACGTGCCAGGCGCCGCAGACGACGGCGATCCGCCCGAAGCCGTCCTTGATCGCCCTGCGGATCGCACGCCGCATGATGGCCTCACGCCGGGCCTCGCGCCCGGTGGGGACGTACCCCTCGCGAACCGCCGCCATCGCCTCGGCGATCGCCTGGAACGGGGTGTCCCCCCGGTGCTCGACCACGTCCTCCCACCAGCGCTCCGGGTCGTCGTGGCCGGCGGCGCGGGCGAGGGCCCCGATCGGGTCGATCCGTACGGCCGGCTCCCCGCCCGCCCCCGGCCCGGCGTCCGCGTCCGGGGGCGGGGGCGGGGGCGGCTCGCCGGGGCCGGCCCCCGCGCCCGGCCCCCCTGCTCGCGGGGGAACCCCGTCCGCCGGCGGGCTCCCCGGCGGGACGTCCGGCCGAAAGGCGAGGCCACAGGCGGCGGGCAGGTCACAGAAACGCACCGGGACTTCCGCCTCCACGGCGTGACGGAGCGCCTGCCACTCCGGGGAGAACACCGCGAACGGCCAGAACGCGGCCCGGGACGGCTCACCGGGCACATACGCCAGCAGCGCCACCGGCGGCCGAAGGCCCGGGTCCGCGGCCATCCCGGCCAGCGCGTCGGCCTCCGGCGGCCCCTCGACGAGCACGACGTCGGGCCCGAGGCGCTCAAGCTCGGCCCTCAGGGACCGCGCCGATCCGGGCCCGTGGTGCCTGATCCCCAGGACCGCGACCTGAGCGGTGACCTTCACCGGACCTTCATCGGGCCTCGGCCGGGCCTTCATCGCGACCTCCCCGTGCCTCCGGTGGAAACCTTCATCGCGCCCCCTCCGGCCCCGGGTCTCCTTCGGACCTGCCCCGCGTCCCCGCCGGTTCCCCGCCCGGCCGCTCAGCCCGCGTCACGGCAGGCCCGGTAGAGGTCGTGCCAGTCACGGCGTTCGCGGACGACGGTCTCGAGGTATTCGTGCCAGACGACGCGGTCGGAGACCGGGTCCTGGACCACGGCGCCGACGATGCCGTCGGCCACGTCGCGGGGGCGGAGCACGCCGTCGCCGAAGTGGGCGGCCAGCGCGATGCCGCCGGTGAGGACCGAGATGGCCTCGGCGGTGCTGAGGGGGCCGCTGGGGGACTTGACCTTGGTGCGGCCGTCCTCGGTCACGCCGGCGCGCAGCTCGCGGAAGACCGTGACGACACGGCGGATCTCCTCCGGGCCGGTCGCGGCCGCGGGCAGCTCCAGGGAGCGGCCCAGCTGCCCGACGCGGCGGGAGACGATGTCCACCTCCTCCTCGGTGGTGGCGGGCAGCGGCAGCACCACGGTGTTGAACCTGCGGCGCAGCGCGCTGGACAGCTCGTTGACGCCCCGGTCGCGGTCGTTGGCGGTGGCGATGAGGTTGAACCCCCGCAGCGCCTGGACCTCCCGGTTGAGCTCGGGGATCGGCAGCGTCTTCTCCGACAGGACGGTGATCAGCGCGTCCTGGACGTCGGAGGGCATGCGGGTCAGCTCCTCGATCCGGGCCAGGCGCCCCTCGGCCATGGCGCGCATCACCGGGCTGGGGGTGAGCGCCCGGCCGGACGGCCCCTCGGCCAGCAGGCGGGCGTAGTTCCAGCCGTAGCGGACGGCCTCCTCCACCGTGCCCGCCGTCCCCTGCACGAGCAGGGTGGAGTCGCCGCTGACGGCGGCGGCCAGGTGCTCCGACAGCCAGGTCTTCGCGGTGCCGGGGACGCCGAGCAGCAGCAGGGCGCGGTCGGTGGCGAGGGTGGCCACGGCCACCTCCACCACGCGCCTGGGGCCGATGTACTTGGGGGTGACACGGTCGCCGTCGCCCAGGATGTAGGTGGTCACCGCCCGGGGGGACAGCCTCCAGCCCGCGGGGCGGGGCCGGTCGTCCTCCTCGGCCAGGATCGCCAGCTCCTCGGCGTACTGGTCTTCGGCGTGGGCCCGCAGAACCGTTGTCACTGAAGCTCCTTCACCATGTCGTGGCGGAAACGCAGGAGGGAGGCGACCTCCTGGACGGGGGGCTCGGGGGAGAACCGTTCGGCCAGGCCGTACAGGGCGGGGTCGACGCGCTCGCCGGCGAGCCTGGTGAGCTCGCCGAGGTTCCAGGGCTGGGTGCCGAGGATCGTGAGGATCTTCTCCAGGACCGCCTGGGCGAGCCCTGGCCCCCAGGGGGCGGCGGAACCCCCGAGAACCATGATCAGCTGGCCGTCGGGGGCGTGCTCGCGGACGAAGTCCGCCGCGACGCGCTCCCGCTCGGCCCGGGGCAGGACGGTGAGCAGGTCGGCGAGCGGGTCGCGGGCGAACAGTTCCCCGGCCCACTCGGGGTCGCCCTGGAGGATCGCGGCCCTGACCCACCCGGCCATGACCTCGCGTCCCCGATCGGCGACCCTCATGCGGACCAGCTCGCGGGGCGGGCGGCCGAGCAGCCCCGGCCAGGCGGCGAGCGGGGTACGGGCCACGACCTGCTGAAGCCACCAGCCCCGCCTTCCGGCCCCCCGGGGCGGCCGGGCGCGGACGCCGTCGCGTTCCATCGCGGCGTCGCAGGCGTCGGGCGGGGTGACCCGGAGCCTTCCGTCCTCCACGGCCAGGAGGCGGGCGGCCCGCGCGGTCATCCGCAGGCCCAGGAGCGAGCCGGGCAGCCGGGTGAGCAGGTCGGCGGCCCACCGGCGGACCTCGCGGCGGGGGTCGTCGAGCGCCGACTCCAGGAACGGCTCGTCGCCGGGACCGAGCCGGTCGGCGAGCACCTCCAGGAAGGCGGCCCGGTCGTCGGGGGTCTCCCGTTCCCAGGTCTCCTCCAGCAGCAGCCGGGCCCCCGCGGGGTCGGCGGCGCGCAGGGCGCCCAGGTGGGCGCGGCGGTCGCCCGGGGTTCCCCGCTCCCAGACCCGCGCGGCGGTGCCGGCCACGCCGGCCGCGGTGACCTCACGGAGCAGGAAGCCCCACGCGGGGTTGAGCCCCGCCAGCCAGCGCCCCCGCGCCCCGGCGAGGACGCCGAGGTGCGGGCGGATCGACCGGTCGGCGACGGCCCGGTCGAGAAGCTCCGGCAGCAGGTGGGGCGGGACCCGCCGGCCGTGCCCGGCGGCGATCTCCAGCCACTCGGCGAGCAGCCGGGGCCGCTCGCCCCCGAGGATCCGGGCCAGGCGATCGCCCGCGGCCGGCGGAACCCGGGGCCGGTCCTCGGCGGGGGCGGGCTCAAGGGGCCTGCCCCGGCGGAGCCGCTGACCGGCCCGCGCCCGGACGGTCCGCACGGCGGCGCGCTCAAGCACCTCCGTCTCCATCTCGCCCGCCGCGACCCCGGCGAGCGGGCGGCGGCCGGTGCCGACGAGGGCGGCGGAGACCAGTTCGTCCCATGGGGAGGGGGCGCTCACAGTGCGATCACCCCGCCCTCGCCGTCCCAGGCCGAAAGGGGGCGCAGCCCTTCGGGGGTCCATTCGGCGGCCACGGTCAGCGGACGGCCGCCGGAGGCGGCGACGAGCCGCCAGGGGGTGCCGCAGGAGGGGTGCAGCGCGAGCCCGCCGCCGGGATCGGAAAGCAGCCGGAAGCCGTCGCCTGCCGGGACGACCCCGGTGAGCACGACGGGCCAGGAGTCCAGCCAGGGGTCGGCGGCCAGGGTTCGGGCCACCTCCGCGAGCGCGCCCCGGGGGGTGGTGCCGGGCGGGGGGCCCGCCTCCGGGCCGAGCGCGCCGGCGGGGCCGGCGGGGTTGGCGGGGTTGGTGTCGTGGCGGGCGGCGACCAGGGCGCGCAGGGGGGCCGAGCCGGGGTAGAAGGCGAGGTCGGCGTCGAGGGTGGTGCCGGTGGCGGGCGAAGCGTCCTGCTCCCGGCCGGCGGGGGCGTAGGAGAGCAGCAGCGCCGCCCGGCCGGTGGCCCTGCCCCTGAGCCAGACCCGGCGCGCGACCAGCCGGTCGTGTTCGTCGTCCCGGCCTCCCAGCACGTCCCAGACGTCGCGGACGACCGGCCCGGCGAGCACCTCCTCTTTCGCGACCGGGAAGCCGACCCGGGCTCGGACCGTCTGGAGCAGGGCCTCGCCGGAATCCCTCGCGTGAGAGCCGGGACCTCTCGCGTGAGACAGACGGCGATGGGCCACGGCCAGCAGGTGCAGCAGGGCGTACTCGCCCAGGAGCCGGGCGGGCCAGTCGTCGGCCGCCAGGACGGCGCCGAGGCGGGAGACGGTACCGGCCACACCCGGTGCCTGCGCGTCGACCAGGCGCCGGGCCAGGTCGTCGCGGTGGCCGGGGCTCCGCGCGCCGGCGAGCCCCTGCCTGATCTCGTCGGCGAGCCAGCGCTCCAGCTCCGCCAGGCCCGCCGCCACCCGCCCTTCACGCCGCCCGGCCGGGCGCCGGGCTGCGGGTGGAACCGGCTCCGCCCGCCGTTCCGCCCTCTGGGCGGGGGCGCGACGGGGGCCGAGCCGTTCCGTCACCCAGCCGGCCGGCTCCGCGGCGGGAGGGACGCCGCCCGCCGACCACAGGAGCAGCAGACCGAGCGCGTGTTCGCAGGGGGATTTCTCCCTGGAACAGCCGCACCGGTAAACGGGACCGGACAGATCCACGTATGCCCGGTATGGTGTGGAACCGCCGCCGGCGTACTCACCCCACACCGCCCCGGCGGTGACGCCGACGCCTGACCACTCGCCGGGCGAGGAGATCCCCTGGGCCGCTTTCCGGGACGACGGGTCAGGCGCGAGCGCGAGCACCTGACCCCGGTTCCACCGTTCGATCACCGTCCGAACGCTAGCCACCGCCGCCGACAAAAAGCTCCGGGAATACGGTCTAGCGCATAACCGACATTACGTCTATTGTATTCAAAACTCAATATTCAGCACATAGCATAGTAGTGTCCGCCCAAGGAGCAGCAGTGCAGAAAAACCACGTCATCGCCGGGGTCGTGATCGCCGGGGGGCTCGCGATGAGCGGCTGCGCCACCGGAGGTGCCCCGGTCAAGGAAGCGCCGAAAATCGCGCAGAGCCCGGCCGACCAGCTCTCGGGAGAGATCAAGGTCTGGTCCTGGGACGTGGCGGCGAAGGCGCTGCAGCGCATGGCCCCCGAGTTCGAGAAGGCCCACCCCGGCGTGAAGGTCGAGGTGGTCGACATCGGCTACGACAACGCCTACGACAAGATCACCGTCGGCCTCAAGTCCGGGTCCGGGCTGCCCGACGTGATCACGCTGGAGGACACCCAGATCCCCGGGTACGCCGAGAACTTCCCCGGCGGCCTGGTCGACCTGACCGGCGTGGCCGGCAAGTACAAGGCGGACTTCGACCCGGCCAAGTGGGCCGCCGCCTCCTCCGGCAAGGGCCTGGTCGCGCTGCCCTGGGACTCCGCCCCCGTGGGGCTGTTCTACCGCCGTGACCACTTCAAGCAGGCGGGCGTCGATCCCGAGTCGATCGTCACCTGGGACGACGCGGTCAAGGCGGGCGAGAAGATCAAGAAGATCACCGGTAAGCGCCTGTTCGTCTCCGACCTCACCAAGCCCGACGCGTTCACCATGCTGCTCCAGCAGCTCGGCCAGGGCTACTTCAAGGACGGCAAGGTCGCGGTGAACACCCCCGAGGCCGTCCGGGCCCTCACCCTGCTCAAGACCCTCAAGGACAAGGACCTGCTGCAGAACGAGAAGGGCTGGGACGGCCGGGTCACCGCCACCAAGCAGGGCAAGGCGGCCGCCCAGCCGACCGCCGCCTGGTGGAGCGGGACCCTCACCGGGGAGATGGCCGAGCTGTCGGGCAAGTTCGGGGTCATCCCGCTGCCCGCCTTCGACGCCGCCGGCAGCCGGACCTCGGCGAACGGCGGTTCGGCGCTGGCGATCACCTCGCAGACCAAGAACCAGAACACCGCCTGGGCGTTCGTCGAGTGGCTGCTCGCCAACAAGGACAGCCAGGTCTCGATGATGAAGAACGAGGCCCTGTTCCCCGCCTACCTGCCCGCCCTGTCCGACCCGCTGTTCGACGAGCCTCAGGCGTACTTCGGCGAGCAGGCGATCAACCGCCTCTTCGCCGACCAGGTGCGGAAGATCCCGCCGGTGGAGCTGACCGGTGACGACACCCAGGTCCAGGAGGTCCTGAAGAAGGCGGTCTCCTCCGTGCTGCTGAACGGCGAGGACCCCAAGACCGCGCTCGACGGGGCCGCCTCGCGGATCGCGACCGCGACCAAGCGCCCCCTCGCCCAGTGACCCGCTCGGCGACGCGCCAGGCCTCCTTCCCGGTGAGGCATCCCGCCTCACCGGGGAGGAGGCGCTCGGGGAAGGCCGGGGCCGCCCGGCGTCGTCGTACGGTCCCGTGGATCTTCGCGGGACCGGCGGCGGCGCTGTTCCTGATCTTCTTCGCCTATCCGCTGGCCGCGTCGTTCGTGCAGAGCCTCCAGACGACGGACGGCGGGGTCCCCCAGTGGGCCGGGACCGGTCAGTACGCCCGGCTGCTGGAGGACCCGTCCTTCCTGCAGTCGCTCGTCAACGTGGCGCTGATCCTCGCCGTCCAGGTCCCGGTCATGATCGGCCTGGCCGTGGTCCTGGCCTACGTGCTCAACCAGTCGTGGCTGCGTTTCCGGACCACGCTCCGCGCCGCCTACTTCCTGCCGGCCGTGACGACCCTGGTCGCCTACGCCGTGGTCTTCCGGGTGCTGCTCAAGACCGAGGGCGGCGCGGTCAACCAGGTCCTCGGCATGGAGGTGGACTGGCTCAACGACCCGCTCTGGGCCCGGGTCGCGCTGATCGCGTCGATCACCTGGCGGTGGACGGGCTACAACGCGATCATCCTGCTGGCCGGGCTGCAGGCCATCGGGCGCGAGCAGTACGAGGCGGCGGCGATCGACGGCGCCGGGCCGCTGACCACGTTCCGGCGGGTGATCCTGCCGCAGCTGCGCCCGGTCGTGCTGTTCTGCTCGGTCACCTCGACGATCGGCACCCTCCAGCTCTTCGACGAGCCCCTGGTGCTGACCGGCGGCGGTCCCGGTGACGCCACGCTCACCCCGATCCTCTACCTCTACCAGGTGGGCTTCCGCCAGTTCGACTTCGGCTACGCGGCGGCCATCGCGTGGGTCGTGGTGGCGCTCATCGGCGGCCTGTCCTACCTGCAGTTCCGCTACTTCGGAAAGGAGCGGTCGTGAGGCGGACCCTGGTGTGGCTGGTCGCCACCGTGGGCGCGGTGATCAGCGTGGTGCCGTTCTACTGGATGGTCGTGGCCTCCACCCACGACAGCGGCGAGCTGTTCGCCTCTCCCCCGCCCTTCCTGCCGGGCGCCGAGTTGCTGGCCAACATCGCGAACCTGGAGAAGACGATCCACTTCTCCCGGGTCATGATCACCAGCGTCTGGACGGCGATCGTCTACACGGCGCTCAGCGCGCTGGTGTCGGCGATGTGCGGGTACGGCCTGGCGAAGTACCGGTTCAGGGGGCGGGGGCTGCTGCTGGGGGTGGTGCTGGCCACCATGATGATCCCCTTCCAGGTGCTGCTGGTCCCGCTGTTCCAGATGATGGCGAGCGTCGGCTGGGTGGACACCTACCAGGCGATCATCGTGCCGTTCCTGGCCAACTCCTTCGGCATCTTCCTGATGCGCCAGGCGTTCATCGACTTCCCCGACGAACTGCTGGAGAGCGGCCGGCTCGACGGGGCGGGCGATCTGCGGATCTTCTACCGGATCGTGCTGCCGTGCGTGCGGCCCCAGCTCGGGGCACTGGTCATCTTCACCTTCATGGGGCAGTGGAACGCCTTCATCTGGCCGCTGCTGATGCTCAACTCCGAGGAGCGGTTCACCGTCCCGGTCGCGCTGAACCACCTGATCGGCCTGTCCCGCGTGGACTACTCGGGGCTGATGCTGGGAGCCTTCCTGGCCACTCTCCCGCTGGCGCTGATCTTCCTGCTGTTCCAGCGCCAGTTCGTCTCCGGCCTCCTCGGCGGAGCGGTCAAGGGGTGATCACACCCCGCGGCCGGCCGCGGGGGAACCTCCGCGACGATCGGGACCGGGGGCTGCCCCGGCGGGTCGCGGAGGGCGCGGATGGATGTCGCCGAAATCATCCCCGACCTGGACTTCAGGCTCCGACTTTGCCGGAACGGGAGGTTCCCCCCATCATGACCGCGGGATGCCTCCTGGTGAGGGCGGGCGGCCACCGCGCCGGCCTCGTCACCCGCCCGGAAGGCCGCCCGGCCCTCCGGGACATGTGAGGGGCCGCGTGCTGCGGCGCGGCCCCTCACTGCCCCGAAGGGACCTGAAACGGACCCGGGGCGGGAAAACCTCTAGTGGTGCAGGACGACGTACTCGACGAGCGTGAACCCGGTCAGGAGCAGGAACGCGCCCCCGAGCAGGGCGTAGAGCAGGAAGGGCTGCCGGTGGGGCCCGGGCGCGGGACGCCCGGCGGCGGGGCGCTCCGTCCCCTCCCGCGCCTTCCTCACGGCCCGCCTTCCGGCGGCCCGCCCGGAGGTCCGTACACGGGCCGGTCCTCCCGCGGGCGCGACGACGCGCCGTGGGGGGGCGGTCCTGGTGGTGCCGGCGTCCGCGCCACCGAGCCGCGTGTCCACCGGCCGCGTGGTCAGGGCCGCGGCGGCGACCTCGTGGGAGCGGCTGCCCGGCGGGAAGGTCGTGACCCGGCTGTGCCCGCAGGTGGGGCAGGTCGTTCCCGACCAGGGCGACTGGACCAGGGTGCCACCCCGGAACCAGAGCGCGACCTCGTGGCCGTAGCGGTCGGTCAGGCGCCGGACGACGTATTCCTCCAGCCAGATGTGCCAGCAGTGCAGGCACTCCATCGGCCAGGTCTCGCGAGCGCTGAACTCCTCGTTCATGAGGATCACCCCCACTGTGGCGTCGACAGGTTGGACCGAGTGTGGGCGCGCTTCGGCACGGCGACAAGGTTCCTGGCAATACGAAGTCCGAATCATCTGCCTTTGATATGACTTCCCTTGAAAACCAGGACGGACGCTACGATCGGCCGCGAAAAGCCCGGGAGTGGCGGGCGCGCTCCGGCGGGGTGCCGGCGCCGCAGTACCGCGACTCCCCGCCGATGATCCGGTAGACGCAGTCGGAGTACTCCAGAAAGCGCAGCACCGCCTCCCGGTTGCGGGTCGTCTGGGGGACGATCTGCTCGTCGGGCGGATAGAACCCGGGCGAGGACGTGGCCGGGTACATCTCGAAGGTGAAGCTGAAGATCTTGTGCACGCCCCACATCCAGTCGTCGACCGAGCCGTCGGTGATGTAGAGGTCACTGGCCTGCTGAGGGGTGTAGCCGTTGGTGGAGGCCAGGTCACGCCCCAGGGCCGCGAAGGCGTCACGGTCGTCCCGGGTCAGGCCGGGGGCGGTGTCGGCGTAGGTGTAACCGTAGGGCCACAGGACCAGCTCGCTGTAGGTGTGCCAGTCGATGTGCGTCCTGATCTGCTGCGCGCCGCCGACCCTGCGGCCGCGCACCCAGTCGGCGACCGCCCTGACCTCCGGGGCCGACTCCGCCGCCGCGCCCCGATAGGTCTCGCTCGCGGCCGAGCCCGAGGAGCCGCGGCAGCAGCCCCACCGGTAGGCCCAGTTGCGGTTCATGTCGGTGCCCACGGCGGCCGAGCCCGCGTTGGGCTGGCGGTTCTTGCGCCAGAAGCGGTAGGAGCCGCCGGCGATGTCGTACTCCCCGCCGTCGGGGTTGAGGTCGGGCATGATCCAGATCTCCCGGGAGTCGACCAGGCCGGTGATCCTCTCGTCGGTGCCGTAGCCGTCGGTGAGCAGGCGGAGGATGTACAGCGCCATCTCGACGGTCAGGTGCTCCCGGGCGTGCTGGTGGTGGGTGAACAGCACCTCCGGCTCGTTCTCGTCCGTGCCGGCGTTGTCACTGATCTTGACGACCAGCAGGTCGCGCCCCTCGTAAGAGGTGCCGTAACGGGCCTTGCGCGCGATCGCGGGGTGGGCGGCGACGATCCTGTCGATCTCGGCGACCATCTCGCCGTAGGTGTGGTAGCCGGAGTCGGCCGGCGGGAAGTCGAAGATCCGCAGGTCCTGGACCGCCGGCGTGGAGAGCTTCGTGACGGTGTAACCGAGTTTTTTGATCGCGGCGATCTCGGCCGGGCCGGCGGTGACCACGACCGAGGTGGACTCCACCAGGTCGATCGCCGCGCCGGTGGCCGCGACGGCGCTGCGCTGACGGGGGTCGGCCGGTCCTTGGACCCTGTACTGGCCGTTGGGCGGCGGCTCCGCCGCTCCCGCTCCGGTGACGCCGAGGCACAGCAGCGCCACCATCGAGATGACCGTGATCAGACGGTGTCTCACCTCATGTCCTCCTTGGGCGCGCGCCAGGGGGGTTTTCACGCGCCTGAACCGAGAGTCAGACAGGAATGTCGGCTTGCAAAGACCCAAAGTCGCGAAGGGGGCCCGCGGCCCGCGAAGGCCCGCCCCCTTAAAAGCCGACCTCGAACCACACCGTCCTGCGGCCTCCGGTCGTCTCCTCCCTGATGCCCCACCGGGTCGCGAGCAGGTCCACCAGGAACATCCCCCTGCCGTACTCGGCCTCCGGCTCGTTGCGCACGTGCGGCGCCGACGCCCCCGACCCGGCGTCGGAGACCTCCACCAGCACCGACCCCGGCCCGGCCGCCACGGTCATCGCCACCTTCCCGCCGTCACGGGAGGCCGAGTGGACCACCGCGTTCGTCACCACCTCGCTCACCAGGAGAACGACGTCGTCGGAGGCGGGGTGCCCCTCCCCCAGGAGACCGCGGACCCCGCGCCGGGCCGCCGACACCGACCGCGGCACACCCCGCAGGGTCACCGACCTGGCCGGAAAGGTCCGCTGCACGATCACCATGACTGGCCTCACTCCCCGACACGCACATTCCCATGCGCGTTGCGCTCTGAGATGGCACACTCACTCACGGTGAACTGTTCTATCAGGGACTTCAATAGCTCATATTGAGATTCCTCAGTTTTGTGCCATCGGATGGAGGTGGACGCATGGCTTCGCGGCGCAGCCCCACGGCCCGGCACCGCCGCCTGATGGCCGAGCTGAACCGCCTGCGGGAGAACAGCGGACTGTCGCGGGTGGAGGTGGCTGAGCGGATCGGCTCCACCGACACCACCCTCTGGAGATACGAGACGGGCCTGTCCCGTCCCAGGCCCTCCGACGTGTCGGTCCTCACCGAGGTGTACGGCGTGACCGGGGAGGCGCGCGACTCCCTGATCCAGATGGCGCGAGAGGCTCGCCGGCGCGGGTGGTGGCATCGCCACCGGCAGGCGCTGAAACCCGGCTTCGACTCCTACATCGGGCTGGAGGCCGAGGCCGCGGTGGTGCGCTCCTACGAGCCGCTGGTCGTCCCCGGCCTGATGCAGACCGAACCGTACGCCCGCGCCGTCATCGAGGCGACCGCCATGACCGAGGCCGGCTCCGAGGTCGATGAGAAGGTCTCCGTGCGCATCTCGCGCCAGCGGTTGCTGCACGGCCCCGGTGACCCGATCCAGCTCGTCGCCCTGCTCGACGAGGCAGTACTCCGGCGCCGGATCGGCGGCCACGCCGTGATGCGCGAGCAGCTGGAGCACCTTGCCGACCTCGGCCGGCTGCCCAACGTGGAGATCCGGGTCATCCCGTTCTCCGCGGGCGCGCACGCGGCCCTGGACGGCAAGTTCTGCCTGCTCAGCTTCCCCGATCCCGGAGATCCCGATCTGGTCTACCTCGAACAGGCCACGAGCGGGCTCGTGCCGGAGGACCCGGAGGAGGTGCGCCGATACACGCTCATGTTCGGGAGCCTGACCGCGCTGGCTCTCGGAGCCGAGGCGTCGGCCGCCTTCATCACCCAGATGGCGAGGAGATACTCCAGCCAGCGATGAAAAGAGAGAATACGAGGATCATCGATGGATCTGTCCAGCGTCAGATGGCGTAAGAGCAGTCGCAGCACCAACGGAGGCGACTGCGTGGAGGTGGCGGTCGTACCGGGTGACACGGCCCTGGCCGCCCACAAGGCCGGCGCCGGCTCCCTCTATCTCGTCCGCGACTCCAAGAACCCCGACGGCCCGGCCCTGGCGTTCACCCAGGGCGAGTGGGAGGCGTTCGTCGGCGGCGTGAAGGACGGCGAGTTCGGCTGAGGCCACCCCGCCGGGGGAGCGGGCCGGCCCGCTCCCCCGGCGGGACCCGCGGGCCGCGGGTCTCAGAGCCGCTCGACGCCGGCGCCCCGGCACCGGTTGCGGGTGTCGAAGACGAAGGGCGCCTCCCGCTGGACCGCGTCGTAGTCGAAGCAGTCGTGGTCGGTCAGGACCACGACCGCGTCCGCGGCGGCCAGCTCCCGCGCCGTGGGCTCGACCATCTCGATCCCCACCGGCAGCAGGAAGTCGTCCACGTGGGGGTCGGCGGCCCGCACCTCCGCCCCCAGCTTGCACAGGATCTTGGCCACCTCGATGGCCGGCGACTCACGGCAGTCTCCGGCGTTCTTCTTGTAGGCGAGCCCGAGCAGGAGCACCCTGCTGCCCTTGATCGGCCGGCCTCGCTGGTTCAGCGCGAGGATCAGCCGGTGGACGACGTGCTCGGGCATGTGGTCGTTGATGTCGTTGGCCAGCTCCACGAACCGGAAGTTGTGCCCGAGGCTGCGCTTGACCTTCCACGACAGGTACGACGGATCGATCGGCAGGCAGTGTCCCCCGACGCCGGGGCCAGGTGTGAAGCGCATGTAACCGAACGGCTTGGTGGAGGCGGCGTCGATGGCCTCCCAGGCGTCGATCCCCAGCTGCTGGGCGAAGATGGACAGCTCGTTGACCAGGGCGATGTTGACGTGCCGGAAGGTGTTCTCAAGAAGTTTGCACAGCTCGGCCACCTGCAGCGACGAGACGGGCACGACCTGCCGGACGATCCGCCCGTAGAACTCGCCGATCCTGGCGAGGGACGCCTCGTCGATCCCCGAGACCACCTTGGGGGTGTTCTCCAGCCGCCACCGCGTGTTTCCCGGGTCGATCCGCTCGGGGCTGTAGCCCAGCATGAAGTCCTCCGGCGTCCGCAGCCCCGACCCCTCCTCCAGCAGGGGGCGGAGATACTCCTCGGTGGTGCCGGGGTAGGTGGTCGACTCCAGCACGACCGTCGCGCCGCGCCGCAGCAGCGGGGCGATGGAACGGCCGGCCGAGCCGATGTGCCGCAGGTCGGGGACGCCCTCGCGCAGGGGCGTCGGCACCGTGATCACGCAGATGTCGAACGCCTCGGCGCCGGCGTAGTCGGTGACGGCCAGGTACCGGCCGGAGCGGTGCGCGGCGGCGAGCACGTCGTCGCCGATGTCCTCGACGTACGACTCGGCGGTGTTGAGGCGTTTGACCCGCCACTCGTCGACGTCGATCCCCACGACGTCGAACCCTGCCTCGACCGCGCGCATGGCCAGAGGCAGACCCACATACCCCTGGCCGACAACGACCAGCTTCTCTCCCATGCCGGGACCCCCGTCGCTTCGAGATGAGATACGAGCCGACTGTAGGAGCCCGGGGTTCTCCCCCCGGAGATCCGGCGGCGATCCGGGCGTGTCGCCCCGGACGGACCGGACGGCGCGGGCGAACCGCGGAAAAGCGGAGGGACCCGGTCACCACTCCCACGTCACCTCCACAAAAGCCATACAGCTCCTCAAATACCAAAAAACACGCTTTAAATATATATTTCATGCCACTAAACGCGAGTCAGACAAAAAGGAAGGGCGACCAATATCCCAAAAAGACCACCTCGGGTGAGCGAAAAACCGGAAATCGGAGAGCCTTTTGGCGCTCCGGAGTAAGTAAAGGTCGGGCACATTAGCCCGTAAAATCTCTTCCAATATCACCGCAGAGGAGGCCTCTTGATCGAAACCGAATTCCCGTTCGCCCCCTCGGGTCACGGCCGCCGTATCGCGACGTGACGCCCGCGCGTATGGCGACGTTCATCGCCGTACATCTCCCTTACCCCTTTCGTCGACATCACGATGAGCCCGCCGGCGGAACACCCTCCCGCGGAGAGCGCCCAGGCCGCGCCCCGCCCGCCGGACCAGATCCCGATGCAGCGCGAGACCCGCGCAGTAAGGAGCTGTGTCGCATGTCCGACCTCAACCGCCCCCACCTGAAGGCCCTCGCCGCCGTCCTGCTGGCCATGGGTATCGTCACCACCGTCCCGGGCACGGCGGACGCCGCGCCGGTGAGCATCGGCACGGCCGCCCCCTTCGGCGTCCTGGGCGGGACCTCGGTGAGCAACACCAACTCCACCACGGTCACCGGAGACCTCGGAGTGAGCCCCGGCTCGACGGTGACCGGCTTCCCGCCCGGCACGGTGACGGGCACCGTGCACGCCAACGACGCCACCGCCACGCAGGCCAAGAGTGACCTGACCTCCGCCTACAACGACGTCTCCGGGCGGACCCCCGACGCCACCCTGGCCACGCAGCTGGGCGGGACGACCAGGAACCCCGGCGTCTACAACTCGACCACCGGGCCGTTCACCATGACCGGCACGCTCACCCTCGACGCCCAGGGCGACCCCGACGCCGTCTTCGTCTTCCAGGCCACCAGCCTGACCACGTCGAACGTCGCCAACGTCGCCCTGCTGCGCGGAGCCCAGGCCGACAACGTCTTCTGGCAGGTGAGCGGCACGGCGACCCTGGGGACCTCCTCCACCTTCCGGGGAAACGTCCTGGCACAGGGCGCGGTCACCGTCAGCACCGGCGCGGCCGTCTTCGGGCGTGTCTTCTCCCTGGGCTCGTCGGTCACCACGCAAGGGACCGCGAGCCTGCCGTTCACCCGCGTCACGGTGCCGAACGACCCGCCGACCACCACCACCCTCGCCTCGTCGTCCAACCCCTCCTGGAAGGGGGCGCCGGTCACCTTCACCGCCACGGTGGCGGCGAACTCCGGCTCGGTCGTCCCCGCCGGCGAGGTGGTCTTCAAGGACGGTTCGACGGCCCTGGGCTCCGACTTCCTCGACCCCTCGGGCGAGGCCACGCTCACGATCTCAAGCCTGTCACGGGGACAGCACCCCATCACCGCCGTCTACCTGGGCGGGGACACCTTCAACGGCGAGCAGCTCATCCACTTCGCCCCCAGCACGTCGTCGGTACTGAACCAGAACGTCTCCGACAGCCTCTGGAGCGCGACGGACACACCGGACACCGCCTCGCACAACGACGGCGACGCCGTGACCCTCGGCGTGAAGTTCAGGTCCTCGACCGCCGGCACCGTCACCGGCATCCGCTTCTACAAGGGCTCCGGCAACACCGGCACCCACATCGGCGCCCTCTGGAACAACCTGGGGCAGTCGCTGGGCACCGTCACCTTCACCGGCGAGACCTCCTCCGGCTGGCAACAGGCCA
Organism: Streptosporangium violaceochromogenes; assembly: GCF_014654615.1. Classification (GTDB taxonomy): domain Bacteria; phylum Actinomycetota; class Actinomycetes; order Streptosporangiales; family Streptosporangiaceae; genus Streptosporangium; species Streptosporangium violaceochromogenes. The sequence continues at coordinate 115,277 of NZ_BNBB01000002.1, forward strand.
CCTTCGCCACCCCCATCCCCATCACCGCCAACACCACCTACACCGCCTCCTACTTCGCCCCGTCCGGCAACTACTCGATAACGCGCCCCTACTTCACCTCCGCGCGTACCAACGGCCCCCTCACCGCGCTCGCCGACGGCACCGACGGCGGAAACGGCGTCTACACCTACGGCGCCTCCAACACCCTCCCGACAAGCACCTACCAGGCCAGCAACTACTGGGTGGACGTCGTGTTCGCGCCCTCCGACAGCCTGTGGGACCGCGCCGCGACCCCGGACGTCGCCGCCAACGGTGACACCGACGCCATCACCCTCGGCGTGAAGTTCAGGTCCTCGACCGCCGGCACCGTCACCGGCATCCGCTTCTACAAGGGCTCCGGCAACACCGGCACCCACATCGGCGCCCTCTGGAACAACCTGGGGCAGTCGCTGGGCACCGTCACCTTCACCGGCGAGACCTCCTCCGGCTGGCAACAGGCCGACTTCGCCACCCCCATCCCCATCACCGCCAACACCACCTACACCGCCTCCTACTTCGCCCCGGCGGGCCGTTACTCACTGACCCGCCCCTACTTCACCTCCGCCTACACCAACGGCCCCCTCACCGCGCTCGCCGACGGCGCCGGCGGCGGAAACGGCGTCTACACCTACGGCGCCTCCAGCACCTTCCCGACAAGCAACTTCCAGGCCAGCAACTACTGGGTGGACGTCGTCTTCTACGACTGAACCCCGTGAACGCCCGGCCCTTCGGAAGGCGGACATCCGCCGGAGGGCCGGGTGAAAGCGGAAGGGCCCGCGGGCGCGCATGTCGGTTCACGGCGCGGCGGCCGGAGAAACGTAGGGTCGAACACCCGGAGCCGGGAATTCCCCCGCCGCGAACGTCTCCGGCGCCGACCGTGAATCACGAATGAAAAGGCCGTCCTTCCATGTTTTTCAGCACCAAAAATACTGTTCCACGAAATATCGGGCGCATCCTGCCGAGAGCGTTCGTGTCCGCCGCCCTCACACTGGGACTGGTCACCGCGGTCCCGGGTCCGGCGAGCGCTCACCGGACCCCGGTGAGCCTCGGCGCCGCCGCGGACTACGCGGTCGTGGCCGGGACCGCCGTCGTCAACACCGGTTTCACCCGCGTGGTGGGAGGGCTCGCGGTGAGCCCGGGCAGCGCCCTGACCGGCTTCCCGCCCGGCGTCGTCACCGGTCAGGTCAACCGCGGCAACGCCGCGGCCGCGACCGTCATGGCCGACGTGGTCACCGCCCGCAACAACGTCGCCGCACGGCCCACCACCGCCACGGTGCCGGTCGAACTGGGCGGCACGACCAAGGCACCCGGGGTCTACCAGTCGGCGGGCACGTCCTTCACGGTAACCGGCACCCTCACCCTCGACGCCCAGGGCGACCCCAGAGCGATCTTCGTCTTCAGGGCCGGCAGCCTCAGCGCCCTGCGTCTCAGCAACGTCAACCTCGTGGGCGGGGCCCGGGAGGACAACGTCTTCTGGCAGGTCGACTCCGCGACGCTGGGCGTCTACTCACTCATGCGCGGCAACATCCTGGCACTGAAGTCGATCCTGGTACGGCGGGGCGCGACCCTCTACGGCCGCGCCACGACCGTCAACGAGACGATCACCGTCTACGGCACCCCCCGCCCGCCGGCCACCCGGCTCGTCCTGCCCAACAACCTGCCGACCACCACGGTCCTCACCTCCTCCCCCAACCCCTCGACGGTGGGGCAGCAGGTCGTCCTCACCGCCACGGTGACCACGCCCGTCCAGGCGGCGGCCGTCCCCGCCGGCCGGGTGGTCTTCAAGGACGGCCTCACCGTCATCGGCGTGGCCCGGCACGACGCGAGCGGCCCCGCCGTGCTCAAGACCACGGCCCTGCAGGCCGGAGAGCACCAGCTCACCGCCGTCTACCTCGGCGGACAGGCCGCCGTCCACGAGGCCTGGGTCGGTTTCGGCCCGAGCGTGTCGCCGGTGCTGGTCCAGACCGTCAACGCCTCCTGACACCCGGCGAGAGAAGGCCCGCCGTCCGGTGCGGTGACCGCGGTCACCGCACCGGACGGCGGGCCCCGCGAAGGCGCGCCGGCGTCAGCGCCCCGTGCCCCGCAGCGGGCGCCACCAGTCCTCGTGCTCGCGGTACCACCGCACGACCCCGGCCAGCCCCTCGTCGAAGTCCACGCTCGGGCGGTAGCCGATCGCCCGGATCCTGCCGCAGTCGAGGGCGTACCGGCGATCGTGCCCGGGGCGGTCGGGCACGTGCTCGACGGCCTCCCACCCGGCGCCGACGGCGGCGAGCAGCCGCCCGGTCAGCTCGCGGTTGGTGAGCTCGACACCGCCGCCGATGTTGTAGACCTCCCCCGGCGCCCCCTTCTCCAGCACGAGCTGGATCCCCCGGCAGTGGTCGTCGACGTGCAGCCACTCGCGGACGTTGAGGCCGTCGCCGTACAGCGGGACCCTGCCGCCCTCCAGAAGGGTGGTGACGAAGAGCGGGATGAGCTTCTCGGGGTACTGGCGGGGACCGTAGTTGTTGGAACAGCGGGTCACCCGGACGTCGAGCCCGTGGGTGCGGTGGTAGGCCCGGCAGAGCAGGTCGCCGCCCGCCTTGGAGGCCGAGTAGGGCGAGTTGGGGTACAGCGGCTCGTCCTCGGTCCAGGCGCCCTCGGCGATCGAGCCGTACACCTCGTCGGTGGAGACCTGCACGACCGTCCGGACCCCGGCCTCCAGGGCCGCCTGCAGGAGTCTCTGGGTGCCGAGCACGTTCGTCGTCACGAAGTCGCCCGCCCCGCCGATGGACCGGTCGACGTGGGTCTCGGCCGCGAAGTTCACCACCACGTCGCAGCCGGGGACGACCTCCGCCAGGAGCCCGGCGTCGGCGATGTCCCCCCTGACGAACGTGTAGCGCGGATGCCCGGCCACGCCGGCGAGGTTGGCGGGGTTTCCCGCGTAGGTGAGCTTGTCGAGGACGGTGACGCGGGCGTCCTCGTACCCGGCGTACGCGCCGCGCAGGAGGGAGCGCACGTAGCGGGACCCGATGAACCCGGCGCCGCCGGTGACGAGGACCCTCATGCCCCCACCTGGATCCTGCTGTGGTCGCCCACCATGAGCTCGTGGGTGTTCGGCACGCCGGTCGCCCGGCTCACCTCGACGTTGCGCCCGATCAGGGAGTGCGAGACGCGCGAGACGCCGCGGACGGAGGAGCCGTCGAGCACCATCGAGTAGTCGATCTCGGCCCGCTCCACCACGCATCCGGCCCCGATCGAGGTGAAGGGGCCGACGTAGGAGTTTATGATCTTGGTGTCCGCGCCGACCACGATCGGCCCTCGGAGGATCGAGTTCTCCACCACCGCGCCCCGCTCGACGACGACGCGCCCGGTGACCTCGCTGAGGCCGTCGACCGTGCCCCGGACGTCGGGCTCGATGAGTTCCAGGACGATGCGGTTGCACTCCAGCATGTCCTGCAGGCGTCCGGTGTCCCTCCAGTAGCCGTCGACGAAGTGCGAGTGGACCCGGAAGCCGTTGCCGATGAGCCAGGTGACGGCGTCGGTGATCTCCAGTTCGCCCCGGGCCGAGGGGGTGATCGCGCGGACCGCCTCGTGGACGGCCGGGGAGAAGATGTAGACGCCGACGATGGCGAGGTCGCTGCGCGGGTGCTCCGGTTTCTCCTCCAGCCCCAGGATCTCGCCGCCCGGCCCGAGCTCGGCGACCCCGTAGAACCGCGGCTCGGCGACCCTGGTGAGCAGGATCTGCGCGTCGTGGCGGGAGCGGCGGAAGGCGTCCACCACCCCGGCGATGCCGCCGATCAGGAAGTTGTCGCCGAGGTACATCACGAAGGGGTCGTCTCCGAGGAACTCCCGGGCGATCAGGACGCAGTGCGCCAGGCCCAGGGGCTCCTCCTGGGGGATGTAGGTGACCTCAAGGCCGAACCTCGCCCCGTCGCCGACGGCCCGGCGCACCTCGTCCGCGGTGTCCCCGACGATGATGCCCACGCTCGTGATGCCCGCCTCCCGGATCGCCTCCAGCCCGTAGTACAGCACCGGCTTGTTGGCCACGGGGACGAGCTGTTTCGCCGAGGTGTGGGTCAGCGGGCGCAGTCTCGTCCCCCTGCCACCCGCCAGAACGAGTGCCTTCACGCCTGTGTGAATCCTTCCGCGAGGAGCGCGTGGCCGAGGCGGCCATCCGCCCTCCGACTTTACGAGCGCCCCCGCCGGCGGCGCCTCTCCCGCGCACGCCTTTACCGAAGGGCGCGGGAGACGTTGCCGCCCTCACACGTTTTCGCGCTTTCGGAACGTCCACGTCCGGTGGATCAGATAACTCAACGGCGGGCTCATGGCTATTATCAGCGCCTGCGCCGCCATGACGGGGATTTTGCAGAATTCCACCATCACCGGGAGCCCGCCCAGGGACGCCGCCAGAAAGCCCGCCCCGACCGCGTAGAAGCGCAGGTAGCCCAGGAGCCAGGGCTCGCCGGAAACGCGGAAGACCACCAGCCTGTACCAGGGGTAGACGATCACCACGGTGATGAGATGGCTGACCACGACCAGGAAAAGATAGGGGACCCCACCTTTGACGGTCAGCAATCCTAGGCCCAGGAGAGCGTAATAGACGGCGGCCGTCATGGCACCGGCGAGCAGATATGTGATGCGGTGGCGCCCAAGAGCCGAGATCACTGATCTCCGCCCCGAATGCGAGTCTTCGCCGCGGGCGGTCCGGCTTTCGAGGTCGAGCATTCTGCGGTCACTCCGGATCACGGTCGGGCGGCGGAATCGACAGGATTGTAATCGGCTCCGGACGATAATCGGGGGATCAATGTCAGTGTCGGTGGTCATTCCGTGTTACCGCTCCGCGCGGACCCTCCCGGCGCTGGTGACCCGGCTGGCGGACGTCCTTCGCGGCCTGCCGGTCCCCCACGAGGTGATCCTCGTGGTGGACGGGAGCCCGGACGACACCTGGCAGACGGCCCTGGAGCTGTCCCGCCGCGTCGAGGGCGTCCGCGCGATCCACCTGTCGCGCAACTACGGCCAGCACAACGCCCTGGTCGCCGGCGTCAGGGAGGCGCGGTTCGAGGTGGTCGTCACGATGGACGACGACCTCCAGCACCCGCCCGAGCAGATCCCCCTGCTGCTGGCCGCCCTGGAGGGCGACCGCCTGGACCTGGTGTACGGCGTCCCGCACGACGAGGAGCACGGCGTCCTGCGCAGCCTCGCCTCCCGGGCGGTGAAGGCGGGCATGGCCGCCACGCTGGGCGTCCGCGCCGCCCGGTCGATCAGCGCCTTCCGGGCCTTCCGCACCCGCCTGCGCGACGGGTTCGCGGAGTTGTCCGGGCCGCACGTGTCGATCGACGTGGCGCTGTCGTGGGCCACCACGAAGGTGGGGTCGGTGGGGGTCCGCATGAGCGCGCGCCAGGACGGCCGGTCGAACTACACCCCCCGGCTGCTGGTCCGCCACACCATGAACATGCTCCTGGGCTACAGCACGGCCCCGCTGCGCGCGGCGAGCTACCTGGGCTTCCTCTCCGGCCTCGTCGGCCTGCTGCTGGGCTGCGCCGTGCTGTGGCGTTTCGCCACGGGGGACACGACGGTGGCCGGGTTCACCACCATCGCCTCGATGGTCGCGATCTTCTCCTCCGCGCAGCTGATCTCCATCGGCGTCCTCGGGGAGTACGTCGGGCGCGTCCACGGCGGCGGGATGGGCCGGCCCGTCTACCTGGTGCGCGAACGCGCCGGGGCCTCCGCCGGCCCCGGGCTGCCCCGGCTCTCGGACGGCCCGGCGGTGCCGGCGCCGGTGGGGGCCGGCACCGCGCCCGAGGAGCGGGGCAGGTGAGACGGGCGGATCAGGTGGACGGTGAGCAGGGCCTGGGCGGGCGCGAAGCCGTACCTCGCCCAGGCCCGCTGCACCCGCGTGTTGTGAGCCTGGGTGGAGATGACGACCTCGGCCGCGCCACGGGCCAGCGCGCGCTCCTCCACGGCCCTCAGCAGGTGGGCGTAGACGCCCCGCCCGCGTGCCCCGGGGACGACCCCGGCGAGCAGGATCTCGGTGCGCGGGCCGGTCTCCTCCAGCGTGGCCATCCCCCAGACGGCGCCGGTGCCCCGCTCCCGCAGGGTCAGGCAGCCTCCGGCCTCGGCGGCGGCCAGCGCCCACTCCTGGTACCCCGCCAGCGCCTCGGCGGCCCCGAACAGGGGGTTGGCCCGGTAGTGGTTGCCGTAGGCGGCGAAGATGCCGCCCACCAGGTCCCGCGTCACGGCCGGGTCCCCCGGCCCCGCCGTCGTCAGGTCCGGCGACGGCACGGGCGCGCGGCCCTCGCCGGCGCGCAGGCGCCAGTACAGCAGGCAGTCGGCGAACACGGCCGCGCGGCCGAGCACGGCCAGCTCGGCGAACCAGCCGACGTGCTCGGCCGGGTAGCGCAGCACGACGACGTCGGCCCGCGAACGCAGGACGGCGTCGCGGACCGCGGGCAGGCAGTCCCCCGCCGCCACCGGGACGGTCAGGCGGTCGACCTCGCGCCCGAACCGGACGGACTCCAGCGGGGAGCGCCCGGCCCGGACGGTCCCCTCCGTCACCTCCCGCCAGCTCATCGGCGCACCCGGTAGGTCAGCACGGCGTCGACCACCCGCGTCACGCCGGCCTCGTCCAGGCCGGCGAAGAGCGGCAGCCGTACCAGCCGGTCGGCGACGCTCTCGGTCACCGGGCAGCCTCCGGGGGCGGGACGGCCGTAGCGTCTCCCGGCGGGCGCGGTGTGCAGCGGGTGGTAGTGGAAGGCCGCCTGTACCCCGAGGCCGGCGAGGTGGCCGATGAACGCCTGCCGGTTGCCCAGGTCGGGAAGGAGAAGGTGGTACAGGTGCGCGGGGTGGGCGCACCCGTCCGGGACCGCCGGCCGGGCGACCCCGTTGCGGTCGGCCCAGTCCGCCAGCCCCTCGTGGTAGGCGTGCCAGACGGCCTGGCGGCGGCGCTGGATGTCGCCGAACACCTCCAGCTGGGCGGCCAGCTGGGCGGCCAGCACGTCGGAGGGCAGGTAGCTGGAGCCGATGTCCACCCACCGGTACTTGTCGACCTGCCCCCGGAAGAACCGGCTGCGGTCGGTGCCCTTCTCCCTGATGATCTCGGCGCGGGTGATCAGGTCCCCGTCGTTCAGCAGCAGCGCGCCCCCCTCCCCGCACTGGGCGTTCTTGGTGGAGTGGAAGCTCTGGGCGGCCAGGGCGCCGAACGACCCGAGCGGCCGGCCCCGGTAGGACCCGCCGAGGCCGTGGGCGTTGTCCTCGATCAGCGTCAGCCCGTACCGCTCGCACAGCTCGCCGATCGCCTCCATCGCGCACGCCACCCCGGCGTAGTGCACCACCACGACGGCCCGGGTGCGCTCGGTGATCGCGGCCTCGACCAGCCGCTCGTCCAGGTTCAGGGTGTCGGGCCGGCAGTCGGCGAACACGGGGGTCGCCCCGCGCAGGGCGTAGGCGTTGGCCGTGGAGACGAAGGTGAACGACGGCATGATCACCTCGTCTCCCGGGCGCAGGCCGAGCAGGAGCGCCGACATCTCCAGGGCGTGCGTGCAGGAGGTGGTCAGCAGCGCCTCGGCCGCCCCGGTCAGCTCCCTCAGCAGAGCGGTGGCCCGGCGGGTGAAGGGGCCGTCCCCGCAGGTCGACCCCTGGTGTACGGCCTCGGCGAGATAGTCGAGCTCGTTGCCGGCGACGTATGTCCGGTTGAATGGGACGACCGGCGGATCGATGACGTTCACCGCCGCAGTGAACAACGGGCGGGCGGAGGGACACGCGCCGCACCCCCGTCGCCCGGCCGACCATTACGCAAGCCTTACCCGGGGCGGGGCCCTCCCCCCGGCGAAGCGGGCCGCCGCCGTCCCCGCCCCACGGCCTCCCCATGAATGATCTTCCTACAGGAGAACGGCGACGATGATCGTTCTGCCGGGAATCGCGGCCCGCCCGGGTGATACTGGCCGCGACCCCGGCCTCACCGTCCTCCTTTCCCCTCGCCTCCCGCCCGGCGGGCGTGGCCTCATCCCAAAGGCGGCCCTCCGGCGCTTACCCGCGCCCGGGCGGCGAGAGAAAGGACGATTCCGCATGAAGCGGCAGACATCGCGGCGGGCGCTTCCGCTGGCCGCACTCGGAGCGTGCCTGGCGATCCTGGCGGGCACGCCGGGCACCGCCTGGGGGCTCGCGCCCGTCCCGCGGGCCGGGCACGACACCCCGCGGGTGGCCGCCCTCTCCGGTGAGGAGCCGGGCGACGACGGAGCCCCGGCGGTGCCACCCGCCGTCCGCGAGGAGCTGGGGCCGGCTCCGACGCCGGTCCCCGACGAGGTCGTCCGCGCACCCGCCCCGCCCGCCTCCGGCGTGGACGGGCGGGACGGCGCCACGGCGGGCGCCGAAGACGGCACCGGGCCGGCCGGGAAGCCGGACGGGAGGTACGCCGCCCGACTGCGGGCGGCGCGCGCCGCGTGCCCGCCCACCTCGGTCATCTGCCTGGAGAACACCCTGCCCGGCAACCCGGCCTCCGAGTGGGACGTCCCGGGGGCCGGAAGCACCAACATCCAGGGCTTCGGCACCACGATGAGCGTCGCCCCGGGCGAGACCATGAACTTCAAGGTGAACACCGCGGCGACCAGCTACCGGATCGACATCTACCGCATCGGCTACTACGGCGGGATGGGCGCCCGGAAGATCACGACGATCAACCCCTCCGCCGCGCTCCCGCAGCTCCAGCCGACCTGTGTGACCGACGCGGCGACCCAGCTGGTCGACTGCGGCAACTGGGCGGTGTCCGCCTCCTGGCCGGTGCCGGACACGGCCGTGTCCGGCGTCTACATCGCCAACCTGATCCGCCAGGACGGGACGAGCGGCGCCAGCCAGATGATCTTCGTGGTCCGTGACGACACCCGCGGGTCGGACATCCTCCTGCAGACCTCCGACGCCACCTGGCAGGCCTACAACACCTACGGCGGAGCCAGTCTCTACCTCAGCAACGTCCCCCCGGGGCGCGCCTACAAGGTGAGCTACAACCGGCCGTTCACCACACGCGGCAGCAGCTGCTGCAACGGCTCGGTGGAGAGCTGGTTCTTCAACTCCGAGTACCCCATGGTCCGGTGGATGGAGGCCAACGGGTACGACGTCAGCTACACCACCAACGTCGACACCGCCGGCCGCCCGGCCGAACTGCTCGAACACCGGCTGTTCATCTCCTCGGGCCACGACGAGTACTGGTCGGAGGACATGCGGGCCAACGCCGAGAGCGCCCGGGACGGCGGCGTCAACCTCGCCTTCTTCTCCGGCAACGAGATCTTCTGGAAGACCCGCTGGGAGAACAGCATCGACGGCACGGCCACGCCGTACCGGACGATCGTCTGCTACAAGGAGACGCTGGCCAACGCCAAGATCGACCCGAGCCCCCAGTGGACCGGCTCCTGGCGCGATCCGCGTTTCTCCCCGCCCTCCGACGGCGGCAGACCGGAGAACGGCACCACGGGGACGCTGTTCACCGTCAACGGGGTCGCCAACAACGCGCTGACCGTCCCCTACGACTACGCCGGCATGCGGCTGTGGCGCAACACCTCCGTCGCGAGCCTCTCCCCCGGCCAGGTGGCCACCTTCCCCGCCGGAACGCTCGGCTACGAGTGGGACGAGGCCCCCGACAACCCCTTCATGCCCAGCGGGCTGGCCAAGCTCTCGCAGACGGTCTACGGCGTGCCGGCCTACCTGGTCGACTTCGGGGGGACCTTCGCCCCCGGGGTCGCGGTGCACGGCCTGACCCTGTACAAGCACACCAACGGCGCCCTCGTCTTCGGCGCGGGGACCACGCAGTGGGCGTGGGGGCTGGACGCCACCCACGACCGCGCGGGCTCGCCCGCCGACATCCGGATGCAGCAGGCGACCGTCAACCTTCTCGCGGACATGGGGCTCCAGCCCGCCAGCCTCCAGGCGGGGCTGGTTCCGGCGACCGCCTCGACGGACACCCAGCCGCCGACGTCGGCCATCACCAACCCGCCGGGAGGCGCGACCCTGCCGACCAAGAAGCCCGTCGCGATCCAGGGAACGGCGGCCGACACCGGCGGGGGCGTCGTGGCCGGGGTGGAGGTGTCGGTCGACGGCGGCACCCGGTGGTTCGAGGCGACGGGCCTGACCGAGTGGCAGTACGTCTGGACACCCACGACGGCCGGACCGGCGACCATCCTGGTGCGCGCGGTCGACGACAGCGGCAACGTGCAGCAGAGCCCGACGACGATGGACGTCACCGTCACCGTGGGATGCCCCTGCACCCTCTGGACCCCGACCGCCGTCCCCACCGAAACCTCCCACAACGACCCCGACGCGGTCGAGGGCGGGCTGAAGTTCCAGACGTCGAAGCCGGGCCTCGTCGAGAGCATCAGGTTCTACAAAGGCGACCTCAACACCGGCACCCATGTGGGCAACCTGTGGAGCGCCGACGGCCGGCTCCTGGCCACCGCCACCTTCACCAACGAGACGGCGAGCGGCTGGCAGCAGGTGGACTTCTCCACGCCCGTGCACATCGCCCCCGGAACCACCTACATCGCCTCCTACCACACCCCCTCCGGCTTCTACTCGGTGAGCAGGCCGTACTTCACCGCGCAGTACGCCAACGGCCCGCTCACCGCGCTGGCCGACGCCGACTCCGGCGGCAACGGCGTCTACACCTACGGCCAGAACAGCTCCTTTCCCACCAGCACCTACCAGGCCACCAACTACTGGGTCGACGTCGTCTTCAGCTCGTCGGAAACCCTGTGGGACAACACCGCCGTCCCGGACGAGGCCGCTCACAACGATCCGTCGGCGGTCACCCTGGGGGTGAAGTTCACCGCGAGCACGACCGGCACGATCAGCGGCATCCGGTTCTACAAGGGCGCGCAGAACACCGGCACCCACGTCGGAAGCCTGTGGAGCGCGAACGGCCGGCTCCTGGCCACCGCCACCTTCACCAACGAGACGGCGAGCGGCTGGCAGCAGGTGAACTTCGGCACGCCCGTGGACGTCAACGCGGGCACCACCTACGTCGCCTCCTACCACACCCCCTCCGGCTTCTACTCGGTGAGCAGGCCGTACTTCACCTCGGCGTACACCAGTGGCTCCCTCACCGCGCCCGCCGACGCCGGCTCCGGCGGCAACGGCGTCTACGCCTACGGCAGCGCCGACACCTTCCCCACCGGCACCTACCAGGCCAGCAACTACTGGGTCGACGTCGTCTTCACTCCCTCCAGCAGCCTGTGGGACGCCGTGACGGTCCCGCAGACCAAGTCCAGCACCGACTCCTCCGCGGTCACCCTGGGGGTGAAGTTCTACTCCGAGGAGAAGGGCACCATCCGGGGCATCCGGTTCTACAAGGGCGCGCAGAACACCGGCACCCACGTCGGAAGCCTGTGGAGCGCAAACGGCCAGCTCCTGGCCACCGCCACCTTCACCAACGAGACGGCGAGCGGCTGGCAGCAGGTGGCCTTCTCCACACCGGTGACCATCAACCCCGACACCACCTACATCGCCTCCTACCACACCCCCTCGGGCCACTATTCGACCACCAAGCCGTACTTCACCTCGTCGTACACCAACGGCCCGCTCACCGCCCTGTCCAGCGGGCAGGCGGGCGGCAACGGCGTCTACGCCTACGGCAGCGCCGACACCTTCCCCACCGGCACCTACCAGAACAGCAACTACTGGGTCGACGTGCTGTTCGACCCCGCCTAGCGGCGCCTCCTGGGACGAGAACCACATGGAACCGCGCGGGGCCACGGAGAAGCACGAGAACGAGGAGAACACGGACACCGGGGGCGGTACGGGCGACACGCGCCGCGCCGCCCCCGGTCACGGCGACACGAGACGACCACTCCTGGTTAGATGGTGATCGCTTAAGGTGACGGGCGGGTGTGCCGTACCGCCCGGTTCCACCGATCCGGCCGAAAGGCCCGAAGCGGGCCCGGACCCGCGAGAACCCCGATGCCGTAGGACGGCGAGGGCTGCGGGGCGGCGGAAGGTCGCGCCGGCCCGTGTCGACATTCTCTGGAGGTCAGATGTGCGGGGTGGCCGGAATGGCCTCGATGCTGGGCCCCGATCCGGAACTCGTCCGCCGCATGTGCGAGGTGATCGCCCACCGGGGGCCCGACGGGGAGGGCTTCCACCACGACGAGCACGTGGCGCTCGGCATGCGCCGGCTGGCGATCGTCGACGTGGCCGGCGGCGACCAGCCCGTCCACAACGAGGACGGCCGGATCGTGGCGGTCTTCAACGGGGAGATCTACAACTTCGCCGAGCTGCGGCGGGACCTGGCGCGGCGGGGACACCGGCTGCGCGGCTCCGGCGACTCCGAGTGCCTGGTCCACCTGTACGAGGAGCACGGCCTGGACATGGTCCGGCGGCTGCGCGGGATGTTCGCCTTCGCCCTGTGGGACGGCGACCGCCGGCGGCTGGTCCTGGCCAGGGACAGGGTGGGCAAGAAGCCGCTGTACTGGCGCGCCGACCACTCCTCGATCCTGTTCGCCTCCGAGCTGAAGTCCCTGGAGCAGGATCCCGCGATGGGCCGCGAGATCGACCCGGTGGCCCTGCACCACTACCTGACCTACCAGTACGTCCCGGCGCCGTGGTCGATCTACCGGGACGTCCGCAAGCTCCCTCCCGGTCACCTGCTCGTCTGGGAGGAGGGCCGGGTCACCGTACGGCGTTACTGGGAGCTGGACCGCACCCCGCGGCCGGTCGCCGACGAGCGGGAGGAGGAGGAACGGCTGCGCGAGCTGCTGCTGGAGGCGACCCGGATCCGCATGGTCGGCGAGCGGCCCATCGGGGCGTTCCTGTCGGGGGGCGTCGACTCCTCGGCGGTCGTGGCGGCCATGGCGATGCAGAGCGGCGAGCGGGTCAAGACGTTCTGCGTCGGGTTCGAGGAGAGCCGGTACGACGAGCGCCACAAGGCGCGGATGGTCGCCGAGCGGTACGGCACCGACCACCACGAGCTGGTCATGACGACCGACCTGCTCGACGTCCTGCCCCGCCTGGCCTGGCACTTCGACGAGCCGTTCGCCGACTCCTCGGCCATCCCGAGCTTCTACGTGGCGCGGCTGAGCAGGCGCCACGTCACCGTCGCGCTCAACGGCGACGGCGGGGACGAGTGCTTCGGCGGCTACCAGCGCTACGCCCTGATGCACCGGGCGGGGAGGATCCCCGCGCTGCCCCGCGCCCTGGCGGCCCTGTCGGCCCGGGTCGGCACCGCGCTCACCGAGCGCAGCACCGCCGGGTCCAGGGTGCGGCGGGCCGGCAGGGTGCTGCGTTTCGCCGCCGAACCCCCCTCGCGCCGTTACCCCAGCCTGATCTCGTGCTTCACCGAGGAGCAGAAGGACGCGCTCTACGGCGAGGGGCTGCGCGACCGGCTGGCGGGGGTGGACAGCTACGGGCTGATCGAGACGGCCCTGCGGGAGTCGGAGGCCGGCACCGACCTCGGCCGCGTCATGGACGTCGACACCCTCACCTACCTGCCGGGGGACCTGCTGGTGAAGGTCGACATCACCACGATGGCCAACTCCCTGGAGGCCCGCTCCCCCTTCCTGGACCACCACCTGATGGAGTGGGCCGCGGGACTTCCCCCCGCCCTGAACATCCGCGACGGCCGGACCAAGGCGATCCTGAAGCGGGCCGTCGCCCCGTGGCTGCCCGAGGAGCTGCTGCGCTCCCCCAAGCAGGGGTTCGGCGTGCCGCTCGCCTCCTGGCTGCGCGGGGAGCTGCGGGACCCGGCCCACGACCTGCTCACCGACGACACCGCCCGCGGCAGGGGCCTGTTCCGCCCGTCGGCGGTCCGCGACCTGCTCCGGCGGCATCTCGCGGGCGCCGACCACAGCCAGCGGCTGTGGGCGCTGCTGCAGTTCGAGCTCTGGCACCGGGTCCACGTGGACGGCGCCGCCACGGCCAGGACCGGCTGCCCCGTACCCACGGTGTGAGCCCTGGGGCGCGGCGCCGGACGGGGCGCGGGGCGCGGCGGGTCCCGGCCCGCCGGGGAAGATCCTCACCCCCATAAAGGAGTGGCAAGGAGATCATCGAGCGCGAGCGTCCGGCCGACCGCGAAGGCCCGGCGTCGCCAGAATCGCCGCATGCCCGACACCTCTCGCCTGCAGGTTTCCGCGCCCCGGCCGCCCGGACCGGTGAAAGACCTCCGCTCGGGCGGGCCGCCGCCCGGGGAGCCGGAGTCTCCCCGGCGCCGGCGGCTGCGGCGTCTGTCCGCCTGGCTTCCCGCGACGCTCGCGGGTGTCCTCACCGTGGCCGTGCTGGGGAGGTACGGGGTCTCCGGCAGGGACATGGCCCTCTTCGGCCTCTACGTCGTGCTGGGCCTGGCGCTGCCGGGCGTGCTGCTCGTCCGGGCGCTGTGGCGCGGAAGCCGTACCGTGGGGGAGGAGATCGCCCTCGGCCTGGCGCTCGGCTACGCGGTGGAGGTGATCGCCTACATCGCCGCCCGCGCCGTCGGCGCGCCGCTGCTGGTGGCGCTCTGGCCGGTCGCCACCTACCTGGTCTTCCTCGCCGCCCCCGGTCTGCGGCGGCACTGGACGGGGGCGGTCCGGCCCCGGGCGCCGCTGTGGTGGTCGTGGTCGTCGGCCCTGGCCGTCGGTTACCTGGTCGCCTGGAGCGCCGCGAGCTTCTTCCGGTTCCACGCCCTGACCTGGCCGGAGCTCGGGACGGCCGACATCGACATGCCGTACCACCTGGCCCTGATCGGCGAGCTGCGGCACCACGTGCCTCCCACGGTGCCGATCGTCGCCGGCGAGCCGCTCTCCTATCACTGGTTCGTCTACGCCCACTTCGCGGCGGCGAGCCGGCTGACCGGGGTGGAGCCGCTGGTGCTGCTGTTCCGGCTGGGCATGCTGCCGATGATGGCGGCGCTGATCGTGCTCATCGGGACGGTCGCCCGGCGCCTGACGGGCTCGTGGACGGCGGCGCCGCTCGCGATGGCGGGCGTCCTGCTGGTGGCGGCGCCGAACCTGTATCAGGGGATCAACGTCGGGGTGTTCACCTGGAGGGCCGTGCAGTCGTGGGTGAGCCCCACCCAGACGTTCGGGGCCCTGCTGTTCGCGCCGATCGTCCTTCTGCTCGTCGAGGCCTTCGAACGCCGGCGGCAGGCGGCCGGGGCGTGGCCGGTGCTGTGCGTGCTCCTCGTGGCGGTGATGGGGGCCAAGGCCACCTACCTGCCCGTGCTCACCTGCGGGCTCGTGGCGGTGCTCGGGATCAGGCTGGTCAGGCACCGCCGGATCTCCCGGCCCGCGCTCGCCGCGCTGGGCGCCACCGCCGCGTGCATGCTGTACGCGAAGTTCGTCCTGTTCGGTCAGGCGCAGCTCGGGATGATCGTCGATCCGTTCGCGCTGACCCGCAAGATGTGGGGAGGGCTGACCGGGCTGGAGGGACGCGTCGAGCCGCCGCTCGTGCCGGTGCTGGGGATCACGCTGCTGTACGCGCTGAGCTGGATCGTGGAGTGGTTCGGGATCTTCGGCCTGCTGAGCAGGCCGCGGCTGCTCCTGCGCCCCGCGGTGGTGCTCATGCTCGGCATCGGGCTGTCGGGGCTGGGCGCGGTGATCATGCTCGGACATCCGCACCGCAGCCAGCTCCACTTCTTCGTGGCGTCCTATCCCTACCTGGTGATCGTCGCGGTCTACGGCCTCCTCGTCGTGACACGGCGGGCACGGCCGGCCCCCCGCGTGATCGCGGGAGCCGTCGCGGGCGCGGCGCTGGTCACCCACCTGGTCCGCACGGTGTGGGGCGTCGGGGTCCCGCTGGCCCCCGGCGACTCCGAGCTCGCGCTGTACCGTCCCTACGCCGTCCTCGGGCTGCTCGCCCTCGCCGCGGTGTGCGCCTTCCGCCTCCTGAGCCGCAGGCGCCTGGTCGCCGGCGCCCTCACCGTCCTCGTGGTCTCGGCCGCGGGCCTGCCCGCCGCCTGGTGCACGCGCGTGCTGTCGGCCGCCTTCCCCTCCCCCGCCTCCGGCGGCGCGGAGCCGGGAGCGTCCGGGACGGCCCCCGCCGTACCGGCGGTCCCGGCGGGGGTGATGGAGGCCGGGCGGTGGCTGCGCGACCACTCCGTCCCCGACGACCTCGTCGCCACGAACACCCACTGCCGCTGGGGGCTGGAGAGCCCGTGCGACAGCCGCGCGTTCTGGGTGTCCGCCCTGACCGAGCGGCGGGTGCTGGTGGAGGGGTGGGCCTTCACCCCGGCGAACTACCGGAACTGGCGGCCCGGGATCGTGACGGAGTACCTCCCGTTCTGGGACCGGGAACGCCTCGCGCTGAACGACGCGGCCTTCGGCACCCCCTCGGCGGCCTCGATCGGCGCCCTGCGGGACCGCTACGGGGTGAGCTGGCTGTTCGTCGACGAACGGCGCGCGGGCCCGGACGTCGCGCGCTTCGCGACCCTGTGCTTCCGCTCCGGGGACTACGCGGTCTACCGGGTCCGCGGCGCCCTGGCGTGATCCCCGCCCCCGGCCTTCCCGCACCGCTCCACGCCGGTTAATGCGGGCGTCACGGCCGCCCAAACAATCGGAAGGCGCGCAAGCGCCACCGATCCGCCACGTTCCGTGATTGGAAAGATGATGCCGGTGAAATCGAGGACCGAGCCTTTCCCCTCCCGCGCGAAGGTCGTCTACGTCGTCCCCCATCTGTCCGCGACGGAGTCCGAGCACTTCGCCCACGTCCCGGCGTTCCTCGCGGCCCTCGGAGAACGGGTCGACCTGGTCGCGCTCGTCGAGCGGGGAACGCCCCCCGAGCGGCTGCCCGGGGTGCGCATGGTCGTCTCGGCGGTGGCCCGCCATCGGCTCGGCCGCGTACTGCGCGCCGTCCGCGCGGTGTTCCGGTGCTCGCGGGCGGGCTACCACACCTACTTCCTGCGCTACTCACGCCTGTTCCTCGTCGTGCTCATCGTGACCCGCCCGCTGCTGCGGCACCGCATCCTGCTGTGGCGCAGCGGCACGGCCGACCTGCTCGAACACGGCACCAGGCCACGCCTGCGCCAGCGGGTGGACAACGGGATCAACTACCTGCTCTCCCGCCGCGTCCACGCCTTCGTCACCGGCCCGGAGACCATGGTCCCGGTCATGCGCGACCGCTGGCGGGTGCCCCGCCGCAAGATGCGCCTGCTGTACAACGACATCGACGGCGACCGCTTCGCCCCCCTGCCCCCGGAACGGCGGGCGCGGGTCCGCCGTCACCACGGCTGGGGCGACGACGAGTTCGTGATCCTCTTCGTTCACCGCCTCTCCTTCCGCCGGGGGACGCGGCTGCTGGCCCCCCTGCTCGACCACGTCGGCACCGTCCTGGCACGCCCGGTGCGGCTGGTCGTGGTGGGAGAGGGCCCCGACCGCCGTCTCCTTGAGGATCTCGCCGCCGACCGGCCGGGCCTGCAGATCATGGGGGCGATCCCCAACCGCGACCTGCCGCCGCTGTACGGCGCCGCCGACTGCTTCGTCATGCCGAGCTACGAGGAGGGTTTCCCCCGCGTGCTCCTGGAGGCGATGAGCTCGGCGCTTCCCCTGGTGACGACCGGGGCGGGCGGCTCCGCCGACGTGGTCGGCCACGACTACCCGTTCGTCTGCGAGGTCGGCGACCTCATGGGGCTGATCAGGAAGACGGCCGAGGTCGCCGCCCTGTCCGCGGCCGAGCGGGAGGCCCTCGGGGCCCGCCTGCGCGAGCGGGCCGAAACCCGGTTCTCCCCGCGGCGTGTCGCCCGAATGCTGGAGGACATCCTGTGAGACCCATCTCCGTGACGCTGGTCGGCTCCAGCCCGTGGAGCCGCGACCCGCACGCCTGCGACGTCAACCTCCGCCCCGCGCTCGCCCTGGCCAAACGCCTGGGCGGCCCGTACAACGTCGTCGTGCCCGCCGGGGAGGCCGAACCGGGCCTCACCGACCTCGGCCCGGTCCGCCTCCACCGGATCCCGGGCGGCTCCCGGCCGGCGTTCCTGCGGGCGGCGCGGTGGGCGATCGACCGCGACGTACCCCGCGGCGGCGACGTCCTGATGTCGAGCGACCCGCTCGCCGCCCTGGCGGCAGAGCTGTCACGCGCCCGGCGGACCACCCCGCACATCGTGCAGATCCAAGGGGAGGTGCTGGACCCGGGCCCCGAGTACGGCGGGCCGCTCAAACGGGCGGCGCTCGCGCTGGTGTCCCGGGCGGCCGTCCGCCGCGCCTCCGCGGTGCGCGTGGTGTGCGAGACGCTCAGGGAGCGGGCGCAGCGGCTGACGCGGCGACCGGTCGGCCACGTGCCGAGCCGGGTGGACACCCGCCTGTTCCTGCCGGCCCCGGACGGCGCCCCGAAACCCGTCCACACCGTCATGGTCGGCAACCTGCTGCGCCTGAAGAACCACGAGACCGTGCTGCGGGCGTGGCCCCTCGTCGTCAGGAGCGTTCCCGGGGCGCGGCTGGTCGTCCTCGGCGAGGGCCCCACCCGCCGGCGGCTGGCCGAGCTGGCCGGCGAACTCGGCGTCGAGGCGCACGTCGAGCTGCGCGGCAGCGTGGGACAGGCGGAGGTGATCTCGACCCTCCAGCGCGCCCGTGTGCTGGCGCACCCCTCCTGGACGGAGGGCCAGCCACGGGCGGTGCTTGAGGCGATGGCCTGCGGCCTGCCGGTGCTCTGCTCCGACATCCCCGCCCACCGCGAGATCGTCCGCCCCCCGACGGGCGAGCTGCTGGCCCCGGCCGCCGTCCGCGACTGGGCGGAGACGATCGTCGCGCTCCTGACGGACGCCGGACGCGCCCGCCGGATGGGCGACCTGGCACGCCGCCACGTCGCCGAACACCACGACTTCGAGCTCACGATCGACCGCTTCGCCGGTTTCATCCGGGAAGTCGTCACCGGGGAACGGTCCCGGGAGAGGACGGCATGAGAATCCTCCGCGTCGGATACAGGCTGCCCCCCGAGCCCGGCGGCAAAGAGCGCCACATCGAGCGCCTCACCCGCGAGCAGCTCCTGGTGGGCCACGAGGTGATCGTGGCCCACCGGTGGGGCAGGCCCCTTGCGGGGGCGCGGACACTGCCGCTGCCGCCGAGCCTCATCGGCAGGCTGGTCTCCCCGGGGTCGCACACGATCGCCTTCGGCCTCGACTGCGCGCGGGCGCTCCCCCGCACGGGCAAGGTCGATCTCGTCCACCTGCACGGCGACCACTGCGAGGCGCTCGCCCTCGGCCCGGCCTGCCGGCGGCTGGGCGTCCCGCTCGTCGTCACCGTCCACGGGGCGCTCACCACCCGCCATCGGCGGGTCGTGGCCCGGGCGCTGCGGCACGCCCGCGGCTTCATCGCACTGGGCACCCGGCCCCGAGACGACCTGCTGGCGGCCGGGGTCCCCGCCCGGCGGATCCTCACGATGTCGAGCGGCCTGGACCTCCCCAGGCTGGAGCGGTCACGGGCGGCGGCCGGCCCGGCCGAACCGGGGCTGATCGTCAGCGTCGGCGCGCTGGAGCGGGTCAAGAACCACGCGCTGCTGATCGAGGCTTTCCACGCGCTGCGCGCCGTACGGCCCGGCGCACGCCTGGTCATCGCCGGGGACGGCGGCGAGCGCGCCCGGCTGGAACAGCTGGCCGGCGGGGGCGGCGGGGAGCACGGGATCTCGTTCGCCGGTCACCTGGCGGCCGAGGACACCTACGCGCTGGTGAGCCGCGCCCAGGCGTTCGTCCTGGCCTCCAGACGGCTCGCCACCGCCGGCGAGGGGGTTCCCACCGCGGCGCTGGAGGCGCTCGCCCTGGGCACCCCCGTCATCGTCTCCTCGGACGCCTCGCTCGATCCGGTCGTCACCGACGCCGGCGCCTACCGCGTCTTCCGCTCCGGTTCGGTGCCGGAGCTGGTGGCGCGGCTGCGGTCGGCGCTCGACGACGAGGCGGCCCGCCCGCGCGTGGCCGAGCGCGCGAGGCGGGCGGTCGCCGGCCTGGACTGGCCGCTGGTGGCCGCCCGCGTCGAGGAATGGTACGGGACCCTGCTGCGGGGCGGGCTCCCCCACCTGGTGGGGGCCGCCTCATGAGGCGCCCGCACATCTGTGAGGTGGTCAAGACGCTGAACGTGGGCGGGGCCGAGGTCCTGCTCGCCGAGCGGCTGCTGGCGGCACCGCCCACGGGCAAGCGCTACACCGTCGTGTGCCAGCGGGCCTCCACCTCGGAGCTGACCCGGCGGCTGCGGGCGGCGGGCGTGGAGGTGGTCGTCACCGGGGAGGGGGCCTCCGCGCGGCTCCCCCGGCTCGCCGGGACCGTCCGGCGGCTGGCGCCGGACGTGCTCAACATCCACTCCCCCCTCCCCGCGGCACTGCTGCGGCCCGTCTCCCGCCTGTGGAACCCCCGGCCCGTCCTGATCACCACCGTGCACAACACGTGGTACAGCGCGCCGACGGTGGTACTGGACCGGGCGACGGGGTGGCTGGACGCCAGGACCGTCGCCGTCTCCCCCCAGGTGGCCACCGCCGTCACGACGTGGGGCTCGCGCGTGCTGCGCACCCGCGTCCACGGGATTGACGTGGCCCGGCGGAGGCGGTGGGCGGCGCAGGCGGAGCGGACCAGGCGGGAGTGGGACGTCCCCTCGGGCGCCTTCCTCGTCGCGCACGTGGCCAACTTCCGCGTGGAGAAGAACCACGCGATGCTCCTGGAGGCCGCGGCCGAGGTGATCGCCGCCGACTCCCGGGCCCTGTTCCTGCTGTCGGGGTCCGGCCCGCTGTACGAGCGGGTGGCCGCCCGCGCGGCCGAGACGGGCTCCGGCGCCCTGCGCCTGCTCGGGTACGTGCCGGACGCCGGACGGCTGATCGCCTGCGCCGACCTTCTGGTGCTCAGCTCCTTCAACGAGGGGCTGCCCGTCGTCGTCATGGAGGCGCTCGCGGCGGGCGTGCCGGTCGTCTCCACCGCCGTCGGCGGGGTGCCCCACCTGATCACCGACGGGCACAACGGTCTTCTCACCCCCCCGGGGGACCCCCGAGCGCTCGCGCGGGCCATCCTGCGCGCGATGCGTCCCGAGACGCACGCCGCCCTCCGGCGGGGGGCGGCGGACAGCGCCGGGCTCGTCGACATCGGCCTGACCGCGGAGTGGTTCGACAGGCTGTACGACGAGGTCTGCCCCCTGCCATGACGCCCTTACTCGAACGCGTGATCCGGCGGGCGCGTCCGCCGGGAACGCGGCATCTGCTGACGTTCACCTCGCTCACCGTCGCCGGTCAGAGCGAGGCGGTCCTCTCCATGCTCGGCCTGGTCGCGCTGGTACGGCTGGCGGGAGCCGAGCGGTCCGGCACGCTCATCTTCGCGCAGGCGCTCGCGAGCGTCTGGTTCCTGCTGCTCGACCCCCGCCTGGAGGACGCCGCCCAGCGCTTCGTCCCGATCGAGCAGCGGCGGAGCGGGCGGGGGGCGGCGCTCTACGCCCGCCTGCTGGGGTGGGACGTGGCGATCGGCGCCGCGGCGAGCGGCGCCGGCCTGGTGCTGGTGCTGGGGGCCCGGCTGCTGGGGTGGGCCACGGACGACCTGGCGCTCATGCTGGCCCTGGCGGTCGTCTCCGGCGGGGCGGCGGCGTCGACCGGCGCGGCGGGAGCGGCCTTCGCCCTGACCGACCGCCTGCGCGCCTTCGGCGTCCTGCGGCTGCGCTGCACGGCCGTCTCGGTCGCGCTGGCCCTGGGCGGGCTGCTCGCCCTCGGCCCGGCGGGCTACCTGGCCGGCCAGGCCGCGGGCGCGATCGTGACGGCCGCGGTGCTCGGCAGGCTGTCGCTGCGGGTGGTCCGCGCGGACATGGGGACGGTCGCGGGCACGGGACCGGCCGCGGCCGACGTCCCGATGCCGGCCGGCCTCGCCGGCTTCACCCTGAAGGCGTCGGCGAGCACGTCGGTGGCGGCGGCGTCGGAGTCGGGCGTCCTCGCGCTGGCCGGCCTCCTCGGGGACCCCGCCCTGGTGACCGTCCTGAAGCTCGCCTCGGCCCCCGGCCGCCTCTACACCACGCTGATCAGCCCGGTGGCCTCCATGCTCCACCCCCGGCTGGCCCGGGCCGCCACGGCCGGGGAGACGGCGCCCATCAGGCGGGACGTGCTGCGCTCGACCCTCCTGCTCGGCGCGGCCGGGGCCGGGGCGCTCGCGGTCGCGGTGCCGGTGATGGGCGAGGCGCTCGGCCTGGTCTACGGCGCCGTGTACGCGCAGGCGGGGCAGACGGCGCTGCTCCTGCTGGCGGTCGCCTGCGTGAAGGGAGGCGTGTCCTGGTCCAAGGTGCTGCCCCTGGCCCTGGGCAGGCCCGCCTGGCGGCTCACCTACCTGTCGGTGGAGGGCGTCTCGCTGCTCGCCCTGCTCTTCGCCGCCGACCGGCTGGCACCGGGCGCGCTGCCGACCTCGGTGGCCTTCGGGTGGGGGTCGCTGGCCCTGGCCGTCCTCGGAAGCGGCGTCTGGATCACCCTGATGAGAGGACTGACGGCCGCCGATGAGTGAACCCGCCCGCGTGATCCGTACCATCGCGGCACCGGGGTCGTCCTCGGCCGCGCGCGTGGCGCTCGGCGCCGCCGCGGCGCTCGGCGCGATGCTCGCCGACGAGCTCGGCACGGCCCTTCCCCTGGGGAAGGCGCTGTGGGGGCTGGCGCTGTTCACGCTCCCCGTCGACCTGCTGCCGGCGCTCCTGGTCGTCACCTTGAGGATGACGACGCCCGTGCTCGGCGACCTTCTGCCCAGCGACCTGATCGCGGCCCTCTACGTGACGCGCCTGGCCGCGAGCTCGCGTGTCCTGTCCATCCGGGTGGCGCCGTCGCACGCCGCGCTGACCGCGTTCTTCGGCTGGGCGATCCTGGTGACCGTGTCGCGCGGCGGCCCGCTGCTGCCGCTGGCCCACATCATGCTCTACGCGGCGGCCGGGGTGGCGCTCACCCATCGCCCGCAGGCCAGGACCGGCCTGGTGTGGGGGATGCTCGGGCTCGCCCTGTACGAGACGGTCGTGCACCTGCCCGAGCTGCCCGCCAGGCTGCACGGCGTGATCATCGGGGATCCGGCCCAGACGGGCGCGCTGCTGCTGGCCTGCCTGCTGTTCACCTCCCTGCTGCCGCTGCCCTCCCCGGGACGCGCCGTCGTCTACGCCCTGCTCGTGACCGGCGTCGCCGCGACCCAGACGCGCTCGGTGTGGTTCGCGCTGGGCGTCGTGACGGTGGCGGCGTTCCTTCCCCGGCGCTGGTACGTCCCGGCGGGCCTGCCGTTGCTGCTGGCCCCGCCCTCGCTGCTCGCCGCCTCGCAGGTCACCGCCCTCTTCGGGCTGAACGGAGAGTCCCTCGACCTGCGGGTGCAGGGGATCACGGCGGGGCTGCGGAGGCTGTGGGAGAACCCTCTGACCGGCCACGGGTGGGCCGTCCACGAGACGGGCCCCGCCGGCCTGCTCGACGTGCCCGTCTACAACCTCTGGGTCCATCTGGGGGTCGCCACCGGCGTGGTGGGCGTGGCACTGTTCGCGCTCTACGTCGTCCTGCTGTCGGCGGAGACGGCGGGCGCGCCGAGCTGTTTTCTCTTCCTCACCGCGGTGCTGGCCATGTCGCTGACGGAGGTCCCGCTCTACGGCGGTTCGATCATGGCGCTGCTCTTCTTCGCCCTGACGTCCGTCCGGCGCGGGGAGGAGTCCTCCGGGCCCGGCGGCGGGCCTGGGCCCGGGGGCGGCGGCGGAGGCGGGGTTCCCGCCCCCGGGCCCGAGGACGGGACCCGGCCGGGAGCAGATCAGCCCCCGGCCGGGAGCAGGTCGTCCAGAAGCCGGGCGTAGGCCGCGCCCAGGACGTCCCAGTCGACCTGACGCGCCGCCTCGCGCGCCTTCGCCGCGAGCTCCGACCGCAGCGCCTCGTCGCCGAGCAGCCGCGTCAGCGCCGCGACGAACTCCGCGGGCGAGTCCACCACCAGCCCGCAGCCCAGCCGGCCGATCGGCTCCGTCGGAACCGCGCGGTAGCCGACCACGGGTACGGCGCAGCCGACGAACTGGGCCACCTTGACCGACGACCGGGTGTGGGAGATCCGGCGGGGGTACACCCCCGCGTCGAAGGCGGACATGTAGGCGGGCACCTCGTCGGCGGGTACGTATCCGACGAGCTCGACGTCGTGCCTGCCGGCGAGCCTGCGGCGCAGCGCCTTGCCGATCCCGCCGACCAGCCAGAGCCGGGCGCGCGGGCAGGCGGCCACCACCCGGGGCCACAGCTCGTCGACCAGGTGGTCCACGTCGTAGGCGGGTTCGCATCCCCTGTCCGCGGCGGTCAGGTGCCAGGCTGCGACGTAGCCGACGGTCAGCTCCCCCGGCCGCTTGCGCTCGCCCACCCGCCGGGCCGTCCGGGGGGTGATCACCACCGGTTTCAGCCCGTGGCCCACGACGTGGATCGGGAGGGTGAGCCCCAGCTCGCGGTAGCGGCCGGCGGCCTGCGGGTTGGTGACGACCACGGCCGCGACGTGCTCCGAGGAGCGCAGCGCGGCGACCTCCCCCTCGGTGAAGAACGGGTCGTCCATGTCGACCACGACCGGGAAGTCAACAAATGCGAGATGCCTGAGATTGGTGATGAATCCATACCGGTAGGCTCTCGCGGCCATGCCGAAGAGAGCGCGGCCGTGAATGCCCATTGTGGCGTCGAGGGCGCGAAATTGCAGGCCCCGCAGGACCCTCCGGCCCGAGCAGACCAGCATCAGGTTGTCCACTCGGCCGAGATAAGGAAGCAGGCTCTCATAACGCGCGTTGTTCACGCTCTTGAACCAGATATTCGTATGGAATATCCGATTTGACATGACCTGACCTCTTCGCAGGTCGGACAGATGAACCCTGTTGAAATCCACAGGCGTCACCGTCCACCAACGGGCACCTCCTATCAAGGAAGACACGCCAGATCCCCCGGCTCGGCGCGCGCGCCGTTCAATGAATACATCAACAAACGAAATGGATCACGAGGGGGTACGGAATATGGAAACATTTCGCCGACCTCGCGACGGCCTCGGAGGGAGGGATCGGGCACCGGGCTAGATTCTCCGGCGTGAACCTGGCCCAGCCTCGAGGAGCCCGTATGAAACCGGACGGCCGGATTCGTGTCATGGAGATCATCGCCCGGTTGAACGTGGGCGGCCCCGCCACACAGGTGACGGGACTGCTGCAACGGCTGAACCCCCAGGAGTTCGACCACCGCCTCTACACCGGCCACGTCGGCGCGGACGAGGGCGACCACCTGGACCTGAAGGACCCGGCGATCCGGGTGCACCCGGTTCCCGGGCTCGGCCGGTCGATCAGACCCTCCGACGACGTACGCGCCCTGGCGCGGCTGGTGGGCGCCATGCGGGAGTTCCGGCCGCACGTCGTCCACACCCGGACGGCGAAGGCGGGCGCCCTCGGAAGGGTGGCGGCCCGCCTGTCCGGGGTCGGCGCGGCGCGGATGCACGTCTTCCACGGCCACCTCCTCAACGGGTACTTCTCCGGGCCGAAACGCTCGCTCTACGTGCGCTCGGAACGCCTGCTGGCCTCCATGACCGACCGCCTGGTGACCGTCGGCACCCGGGTCCGCGACGAGCTGCTCGACGCCGGGATCGGCCGCCCGGAGCAGTACGCCGTCGTCCCCCCCGGCGTACGGCTCGGCCCGCTCCCCGGGCGCGAGGCCGCCCGCGCCGCCCTGGGCCTGCCGCCCGGAGCACCGGTCGTGGCCTACGTCGGCAGGCTCACCCAGGTGAAGCGGCCCGACCGGTTCACCGCCGCGGCCCGCTCCGTCCTGCGGCTGGTGCCCGAGTGCCGCTTCGTCGTCTGCGGCGGCGGCGAGCTGCGCGGGCAGGTCGAGCGGAGCGTCGCGCCCCTGGGGCACGCCTTCCACCTGCTCGGCTGGAGGAGCGACGTGGAGACGGTGTACGCGGCGGCCGACGTGATCCTGCTGACCTCCGACAACGAGGGCACGCCCCTGACGCTGGTCGAGGCCGGCATGGCGGGGGTTCCCGCGGTCTCCACCCGGGTCGGGAGCGTCGCGGAGGTCGTCCTGGACGGGCGGACCGGTCTGCTGACCTCGGCCGACCCCGTCGAGATGGCCGAGCACACCGTGAGGCTGCTCCGGGACCCGGCGCTCGCCGGCCGGATGGGCGAGGAGGCGCGGCGGTGGACGAGCACCGCGTTCGCCGTGGAACGCCTGGTCGCCGACACCGAGGCCCTGTACCGATCGCTGGGCGGGGAGCGCCGCGATCGTCCCGTCACGTCAGAGACCATTGGGGGAGTGAACAAGTGAGAGTTCTGGTGACCGGGGGCGCCGGGTTCATCGGTGCGAACCTGTGCCGCGCGCTCGCCACCCGGCCCGAAGTCGAGAACATCACGGTCCTGGACGACCTGAGCAGCGGGAACCTCGCCAACCTCGACGGCGTCGGGGTGGACTTCACCAGGGGCAGCATCCTGGAGCCGGGCCTCCTCGCCGATCTCGTCGGCGAGGCCACCCACGTGATCCACCTGGCCGCCCGGCCCTCGGTGCCCCGGTCGCTGACCGACCCGCTGGCCTCCCACGCCGTCAACGCCACCGGCACCCTCCACGTCCTGGAGGCGTGCCGCAGGCACCGAAGGCACCTGATCCTCGCCTCCTCCTCGTCGGTGTACGGCGACCGCCCCGAGCAGCGCAAGCACGAGGAGCTGGCCACCCGCCCGATGAGCCCGTACGGCGCCAGCAAGCTGGCCATGGAGTCCTACTCCCTGGCCTACGCCGAAAGCTACGGCCTGCCGGTCCTGCCGTTCCGCTTCTTCAACGTCTACGGCCCCCTGCAGGCCGCCGGCCACGCCTACGCGGCCGTCATCCCGGCGTTCGTGTCCGCGGCCCTGCGGGGCCTGCCGCTGCCGATCCACGGCGACGGCACCCAGGCGCGCGACTTCACCTACGTGGGGTCGGTGGTCGGCGTCCTGGTCGACGCCGCCGTCCGCGAGGTGACGAGCAGGACGCCGGTGAACCTCGCGTTCGGCACCCGTGTCTCCCTGCTGACCCTGCGGGACGTCCTGGCCTCGGTGCTCGGCGGGCCAATCGAGACGGCGTTCCTGCCGCCGAGGGCGGGCGACATCCGGGAGTCGCAGGCCGCGGCCGACCTGCTCGCCGGCCTGTTCCCCGGCGTGTGTCCCGTGCCGCTGGAGGAGGGACTCCGCCTGACCGTCGCGTGGTTCGAGAAGACCGCGAGCACGGCCCCCGCCGCGGCACGCGGGGCCCAGAGCCCGTGACCACGCCGTGTCCTCACCATCCGAAAAGCACCTTTTATCCGCGAAGTCTGGAGAAGTCGGTGAGCAACTCAGCAAGGAAGACCTACCTGATAACGGGAGGAAGCGGCTTCGTCGGGTCCCATCTGACCGACGCGCTGCTGGCACGCGGCGACTCCGTCGTGATCCTGGACAACCTGTCGACCGGACGCGCGGCCAACCTCGCCCACGCCGGGGGAAACCCGAGGCTGCGCGTCGTGCACGGCTCCGTCCTCGACGAGCTCATGGTCGACGAGCTGGTCCACCGGTGCGACGTGGTCGTCCACCTCGCGGCGGCCGTCGGGGTCAAGCTGATCGTCGAGCAGCCGCTGCGCTCCCTGACGACCAACATCCGCGGCTCGGAGATCGTCATCGAGGCGGCGCACCGCTACCGGCGGAAGATCCTCATCACCAGCACGAGCGAGATCTACGGCAAGAACTCCGGCGGCCCGCTCACCGAGTCCTCCGACCGCATCCTGGGCAGCCCGGCCGTGGTCCGGTGGGCCTACAGCACCGCCAAGGCCGTCGACGAGATCCTCGCCAACGCCTACCACAAGGAGCGCGGCCTGCCGACGATCGTCGTCAGGCTGTTCAACACCGTGGGGCCGCGCCAGAGCCCGGCCTACGGCATGGTCATCCCCCGGCTCATCCGGCAGGCCCTCGGCGGCGTTCCGCTCACCGTCTTCGGCGACGGCGCGCAGACCCGCTGCTTCGCCCACGTCCGCGACGTGGTCGACGCGCTGCTGCGCCTCCTGGACAACGACGAGGCGATCGGCCGGACCTTCAACGTCGGCTCAAGCGACGAGGTGAGCATCCTGGAACTCGCCAAGACGATCATCGATTTCACCGGGAGCACGGCCGGGGTCGAACTCGTCTCCTACGCCGAGGCCTACGAGGAGGGCTTCGAGGACATGATGCGCAGGGTCCCCGACACCACGAGGCTCCGCGAGCTCACCGGGTGGGTCCCGAGGCTGTCGCTCCACGACATCCTCACCGAGACCATCGCCGAGGCCCGCGCCGACCTGGCGGCGTCGCAGCGGTGAATGGCGTCACCGTTCTCACCGCGGCGGCGGCCGGCTGCCTGCTGGGTGCCCTGGGCACCCGTACCCTGGGACGTCTCGCGCTGCGCTGGGACTTCACCGACCGGCCGGGCGGCCACAAGGTGCACGCCCGGCCCGTCCCCTACTTCGGCGGTGTGGCGATCATGCTGGGCACGATCGTCCCGTCACTGGGACTGCTGGGCCTGGCCGACGAACACGTCACCGCGATCATGGTCGCCGCCGGGGCGGTCTCCCTGCTCGGGCTGGTCGACGACATCGCGCCGCTGTCCCCGCTCACCCGGCTGGCGGTCGAGGCGGTGACCGCCGGCGGGGTCGTGCTGAGCGGGGTCCAGGCGTCGGTGACCGGGACGTGGCTGGACGCGCCCATCACCCTCGTGTGGATCGTCGTGATCACCAACTCGTTCAACCTCCTGGACAACATGGACGGCGCGCTCGGGTCCGTCACGGCGGTCAGCGCCGCCTTCCTGGCGGGGACGGCCTTCGTGTACGACCGGCCCGCGACCGGGCTGCTCCTGATCGCCCTCGCCCACGCCTGCCTGGGATTCCTGCTGTACAACTGGGCGCCGGCCAAGGTGTTCATGGGGGACGCCGGATCGCTGTTCATCGGGTTCGTCCTGGCGTGCTCGGCCGCCCTGCTGGTCACCGGGCGGGACCCGGACACCGCGATCGCGGGCCTCGTGCTGCCGACCTTCGTGGCGACCGCCGACACCGTGGTGGTGCTCGTGTCGCGCCGCAGAGGAGGGCGCCCGCTCTTCCAGGGCGGCACCGACCACATCTCACACCGGCTGCGCGCCCTCGGGCTGGGCACGAGGAGGACCGTGGCCCTGATCACCGCCGCGGCGGCGGTCACCGGCGCGCTCGGCCTGACCACGGCGCTCGGCTGGACCTCCCCCCTCATCGCGACGCTCGCGGCGGCGGGCGCGGCGATCGTCCTCGCCGACCTGCCGCAGCGCGTGCGCGGCCGCTCGCAGGAACGGCTGGAAGACTCCCTGACCATCATCCACGGAAGACGGCGGTAACCCGGTGGAAGCGCTCTACTACGTACGGCTCGCGGGCAGGAACTGGCTGCTCATCCTGCTGGCGCTGATCGCCGCGGTCGCCGCGGCGCTCGTCGTCACCGCGAACACACCCCCCAGGTACGTCGCGTCGATCTCCATGCTGGTCTCGGGCCAGAACAGGGAGGGCGGCCTCACGACCGCCTACCAGGCGGGGATGCTGTCGGCGCAGCGGGTGACGTCCTACGCCACCCTGCTGACCAGCCGCAGGGTGGTCGGCCAGATCACCGACCCCGCGGACGTCCACCGCCTGCAGGGGGACATCACGGCCGAGGCGGTCCCGGACACCGTTCTCCTGCGGGCCACCGTCGCCGACCCCGACCCGGCGCGCGCCGCGCGGCTGGCCAACGCGCTGGGCGACGCCTTCATCCGCCTGATCGACCAGATCGAGCGGCCCACGCCCGAGAGCCGTCCCAGCGTCAAGGTCACGATGGTGGACAGGGCGGAGGTCCCGGGGGCGCCGATCAGTCCCCGGCCGCTGGTCAACGTGGCGCTCGCCTCACTGACCGCGCTGCTGGCCTCGGCCGGCTGGCTCATCCTGCGCGACCGCCTGGACACGACCATCAAGACGAGCGAGGCGCTGCGGCAGGTGTCGAACAGCTCGGTGCTCGGGGTGATCGGCTACGAGCGGGACGCCCGGCGCCACCCGCTGATCGTCCGGGACCGGGGCAGGTCGCACCGGTCCGAGGCGTTCCGCTCGCTCCGCACCAACCTGCGGTTCATCGGCGTCGACCACCGGCCCAGGTCGCTCGTGGTCACCAGCTGCCTGCCGGGTGAGGGCAAGTCCTCCACCTCGGCGAACCTGGCGATCACCCTCGCGCAGGCCGGATGGCGGGTCCTGCTGGTGGACGGCGACCTGCGCCGCCCGAGCATCCCGGGCTATCTCGGGATCGAGGGGGCGGTGGGCCTGACGGACGTGCTGATCGACAAGGCCCGGCTGGAGGACGTCGTCCAGAGCTGGAACGAGCCGAACCTCTCCGTCCTGCCGAGCGGGCGAATCCCGCCGAACCCGAGCGAACTGCTCGGCTCACAGGGGATGCGCCAGATCCTCACCCGGCTCACGGAGGACTACGACATGCTCATCGTGGACGCGCCGCCGCTCCTGCCCGTCACCGACGCCGCGACGCTCGCCGCGATCTGCGACGGCACGCTGCTGGTCGCGCGGTACGGCAAGACCCGGCGGGAACACGTCACGCGCGCCGTGGACCTGCTGTCACCCGTCAACGCCCGGGTCGTGGGCAGCGTCCTGAACTTCACCCCGGCCAGGAGCAGCCTGTACTACGGGTACGGCTACGGCTACGACTCCCCGGAGACGGCGGCCCCCCAGAACGAGAAGGTCAAGACACTGACGGGTGTGTGAGCAACCGGAGCGGGGCGGCGAGCGACCGTGCGATGAGCCGCCCCGCCGCCCGGTGCGCCCATCGGGAACGCCGGTAGGGGTCGGGGACGTCGGGCCGGTCCACCCGGACCAGCCCGCGCAGCGCCCGCGCCTCGGCGACCAGCGCGCGGGCGCGCCGTACCGGGTCGTCGTGAGCGGCGACCGCCCCTGCCGGCACGGCCTCGGCCAGCGCCCCGAACTCCACGACGGTGAAGGCCCGCGTGGCCGCGGGCGGGTGCAGGGCCACCACCTCGGCGCGGTGCCGGGCGGTGGCCGTCAGGACGAGGTCGGCCCCGGCCACCAGCTCCGGCGTCAGCGGTCGTGAGGCGAAGCCCGCGGGGTCGCCGCCGAGGCGGACCAGGACCCGCCGGGCGGACTCGGCCATCGGCAGTCCCGGCGCGGCGTGGGTGCCGGCACTGGCCGTCCGGACCCGCGGGCACCGGGCCAGGGCGGCGCGGGCCAGCCGTTCGGCCAGCGGTGAGCGGCAGAGGTTGCCGGTGCACACGAACAGGATGTGGAAACCGGCGTCGTCGTGCGGTGGAAGCACCTCGCGTGCCCCTTTCCGGCGTCGCGGACCGCGCCCGGTGATCCGGGCCTTACGCTTTCCTTCCGCCCGCGGCCGTCAGGACCCGGCGTGACCGTGGCCGGCCGGGACCGGGCAGCCCCGCGTGTCCTGGGAGACGCCGGTGCGCTGGGGGCGGACCAGCGGCTGCACCGGGGTCAGCGGCCGGCCGGCGGAGACGGGCTCCCGGAGGTCGAGTTCCAGCGTCCTGGACTGCCCGGGGTTCAGCTCCACCAGCCTGGAGTAGACGGGGTGGGAGCGTTCGACCTCCCGGATGACCGAGACGCGGTCGCCGTCGAGCCGCGCCTGTTCGACCTTCGCCCCGACCCCGGCGTACAGCGACACCCACAGCAGGTTGGAGCCGGGGACGTGCGCGCGCTCCGGGGAGTCCAGCCGGCCGGTGACGTAGGCGGGCAGCCGCTCCCCGCTCCCCGCGGGCACGCCGTTGGTCAGCCGGATCCGCACCCTCGCCGAACGTGATCCCCCCTGGCAGGGGCCCAGCCTGTAGTCGAGGGAGCGCTCCAGGTAGTAGTCGAGCTTGCCGCCGGCCGAGTTGTTGACCACCAGCCCGGCGAACGGCCCGGGGCCCCGCGGCAGCACGCCGCCGAGGGGGGTCGCCGCGAGGTGGCGCTGCTCGGCGCCCCTGCGGCTCCAGATCTGGAGCCTGCGCTCCCCCACCATGCGCGACAGCACGGCGAACAGCCGGTTGGGGCCCGCGGAGGAGGTGGTCAGCGCCTCGCCGACGGCCTCGGCGACCCCGACGAGGAAACGCTTGCGCTCCACCGGGTCGGGGTAGCGGGCGTAGGCCGTGCGCTCGGTGAGGGCGACGACGTTCTCGGCGGTCAGCGTCTCCCCGCCGGGCAGGGCGACCGGCCCGATCAGCTCCAGCAGGTAGGACAGCCCGACCGGGTCGATCGCGACGGCGCCGTCCAGGCGCCGGTGGTTCTGGCGTTCCCACAGGGCGGCCCAGGTGGCCGCGGCGTACGGGAAGTGCGGGGAGAGATTGGAGATGGAGAGCATCCTGGTCGCGCTCGGCCCGTAACGCGCGCGGTAGGCGGGGCCGTGATCGACCACGGGGACGGCGCTGTCGTCGAGGCCGTTGTTCGCGGCGAGCCGCGCGACGCCGATCCTGCCCCGGTCGGCCTCCAGGAGACCGAAGGCGCCGACCAGCCCGCCGGTTCCCCGCGCCTCGGCGTTGGTCTGGAAGGCCAGGAAGTAGCGGCGCGGGCCGTCGTGGCCCAGCATGGGGGGGATCAGGGCGGCGGCGGTCGCCACGTCGCCGACCAGGCCGCGCAGGCGGCCCGTCTCACGCAGCGCCGTCTCGCGGGCCTGGTCGATCCGGCCCACCCCGGTGTGCGCGGGGGTGGCCGCCAGGCGGGACGCCGCCCGTCCGAGCCGGGCGGCCGCGGTGGTCAGGACCGGCGCCGCCGTGTCGAGGTCGGCCAGGATCCGGCGCACGTCGCCCAGGGAGCGCGTCCCCGGCGCGACGAGCGGCGCCCCGGCCCGATGGACGTCGGCGAGCACGGCGGTCAGCTCGTCGGCGGTCTCGGCCAGCCCGCGCACGGTGAGCGCCCCCTTCCCCAGCCCGGGGAGGTGGGTGAGCGCCGACCAGTCGAGACCGCCGGTGAGCCGTCGTGCCTCGGCCGCGGACCGGCGCGCGCCCGCGAGTGCCCCGGCCATCGAGCCGAGGTCACCCGCGTTCGCCAGGTCACGCAGCCGGAACAGCGCCTGCCTGGTCTCCTCCAGCCGGTCGCGCGCGCCCAGCGCCAGGTGGGCCGACCAGCCCCCTGCCAGCGTGAGAACGGCGACCGGGGTGATCAGGCAGGCCGCGACGGCTCGCCGGTGTCTCCTACTCGGCACAGGAGGATCGACGGCGGCGCACCGAGATCAGGCCGCCCGCGGCTCCGGCGACCAGAAGGGAGCCCCCGGCCAGGACCACGGCCGACAGCGGCGCCCCGGGAGCGGGCATCGGCTCCGCGGCGTTCAGCGGCCTGCCGAAGGAGACCCGCCCGACGCGCGTGGCGCACCTGTGGTCCCGGCGGATGCGGCCGTTGAGCAGCCCGTGGTTGCCGAAGGCGAGGTTGTGGATCCGCGCGTGGACGATGTGGCTTCCGCCGCCGCCTCCACCACCGCCTCCACCACCGCCGCCTCCGCCGCCACCGCCACCGCCACCGCCGCGGCCTCCGCCGCCACCGCCGCCGTCGCCTCCGTCGTCACCCGGACACGGCCTGCCCGGACGCGGCGGATACGGCGGCTTCTCCATGACGATCGAGGCGGCCGGCGCGGCCGAGACGGCCGCGGCGACCGACGCGGTGGCGGTCTCGGCGGCCGCCGTGCCCGCGCTCACGAGCATCGGCCCTCCCCCCACCGCCACCGAGAGAAGGAGGGACATCGTGTGTTTTCCAGCCATTTCAAAACTCCCCGCCAGCGTTGATTAAGGCTCGGGAGACGTCATTCGGAATACGAGTGACATCTCTACAGAACCCGTTGTATCGACCACCGCGAAAACGCGGGGCCAGCGGCTTGGGGGTCTTACTGAACAATCGCCGGGTGTTCTCCGTCCATTGACCCTCACGCCGGCGGAGCCCGAGGGGCGGCTCTAGCGGGGGCCGGCGTCCAGGCGGTAGAGGGGGCCGGCCAGGCTGAGGGCGTACAGCTCGCCGTCGTGGTCCTCCCCGAAGGACGACAGCTGCTCCACCCGGCCCTCCCGCTCCCCGGGGCCCGGCCGGTCGGCGGGGACGGACCTGACCCACCCCGCGCAGAAGTCCCCGTAGAGAAAACGCCCGGACAGGTGAGGGATCCGCTTTCCCCGGTACACATATCCGGCGATGACCGAGCAGTTGCCGTCCTCGCGCAGTGAGTACTCGATCACCGGGTCGACCGTGCCCTCCTTGGCCTCGCCTTTGAAAGGGTGACGGCCCTCGCGCCGATTCCAGCCGTAGTTGCGGCCGCCCTTTCCCCTCGGCGCGAAATCGACCTCCTCCCAGGAGTTCTGGCCGACGTCGCCGATCCACATGTCGCCCGTCAGCCGGTCGAAGGTGAACCGCCAGGGGTTGCGCAGGCCGTAGGCCCAGATCTCGGGCTTGACCCCCGGCCGTCCGACGAACGGGTTGTCCCGGGGAACGGTGTACGGCCTGCCGCGCGGGTCGATCCTGAGGATCTTCCCGAGCCAGGTGCCCGTGTTCTGGCCGTTGCCGTGCGGGTCTCCCCCGCTGCCGCCGTCGCCGAGCGCCACGTAGAGGTGGCCGTCCGGCCCGAAGGCGAGCTGCCCGCCGTTGTGGTTGGCGTACGGCTGCCGCTGGACGAGCACGTCCCTGCGGCCGGTGGCCCTGCCGTCGGCGAAGGCCCACTCGGTGACGTGGGTGCGGCCCTCGCGATCGGTCCAGTCGAGATAGAGGAAGTCTCCGCCCGGGTGGAAGGCGACCCCGAGCAGACCCTGCTCGTTGCCCTCGCTCACCTCGGCCGACAGGTCCACGACCGCCCCGGGCGCGACCCGTCCGTCCGTCACCGCGCGCAGCCTCCCGGTCTGCTCGGCCACGTAGAGGGTCCGGTCGCCCTTGCGCACGGCCATGGCCACCGGCATGTCGAGCCGCGCCATCTCGGTGAACCTCACCCGCGTGGCGGGCTCCGGCGCCGGGGTGGCGAGGGTGGACTCGGGGGACGCCGGGTCCGCCGCCGAGCAGGCCGTGGCGCAGGCCACCAGCACCGCGCACCCCGCGGCGACCATCCTGCCTCCGGCCGTGCCCGCGAAGATGCCCCTGACCTCGCCGGACGCCCGTATGACCCCGCCGGAGATCCCGCCTGCGCGGGAGCGCGCGTTCCTCATCCCCCCATGATGGTCCACGGAACCGGCCGATGACGGCCGTCGGAGACGATGGAACGATCGGCGCACCGAAGCCACCTTTCCCCGCCCGGGTTCGCACGGCCCCTGGCGCGGCGCCGTACGATCCCTAAACTTCGGGTATGCCTTCAGCACTGATCACGGGCGCGACGGCCGGCATCGGCGCCGCGTTCGCCCGCCGCCTCGCCGCCGACGGATTCTCCCTCATCCTGGTCGCCCGCGACGGAGAGCGACTGACCGCCGCGGCCGAGAAGCTGTGCCTGCGTTACGGGGTGAACGCCGAGGCGCTGCCCGCCGACCTGTCCACCGACGAAGGTCTGGAACGTGTCGAGAAACGTCTCGGCGAGGGGGTCGACCTGCTGGTCAACAACGCGGGCTTCGGGCACGCGGGTTCCTCCCCCGGCGTTCCCGTCGCCGAGGAGCTGAGAATGCTGAAGGTGCACTGTGAGGCGGTGCTGCGGCTGACGATGGCCGTGCTGCCCGGGATGCGCGAGCGTGACCGGGGCGCGGTGGTCAACGTGGCGTCGGTGGCGGCGTTCTTCACCCGGGGCACCTACGGCGCGTCCAAGGCGTGGGTGGTCAGCTACAGCGAGGCCATGGCCGCGGAGCTGGCCGGCACCCGCGTGCGGGTGATGGCGCTGTGCCCGGGGTTCGTGCGGACCGAGTTCCACCGGCGCGCCTCGATGGACACCTCCTCCATCCCCGGCTTCCTGTGGCTGTCGGCCGACGACGTGGTGGACGAGGCGATGCGCGACCTGGCCCGCGGCCGGCGGGTGAGCGTCCCCGACCCGCGCTACAAGCTGATCGTCGGAGCGGGCCGGCTGGTCCCCCGCGGGCTGGCCGGGCAGGTCTCCCGCCGCCTCGGCCGCGGGTAGAAAGAGCGCGGGGCCGGGGAGAAAGGTCACGGGCGCGGGGCCGCACCGGAAAGGGCCCGGGCCGCGGGAGAAGGCGCGGCGCGGGCCCTTCGCGGGCGTGGGGCCGGTTCAGGCGCGGACGTTGGCCGGGTGGCCGATCGCGAGGCCCGAGACCGGGTCGAAGAAGTGCAGGTTGCGGGTGTCGACGACGAGGTCGACGGTCTGGCCGGGCCGGACCTGGCTGCGGGAGTTGACCCGGGCGGTCCACAGCGACTTGTCGCCGACCAGTGGCAGCGCCGACTCCTCGTCGTCGCCCGCGTCGGCGGCGGCGACGGTGTCCTGGTGCTGGACGGGCGGGGCGTCGATCAGGAACAGCACGTTGATCTCGGAGCCGAGTTCCTCGGTGACCTGGGCCCGGACGCGCAGGCGGCTCCAGCCGCCCCCGGTGCCGTTGGCGGCCGTGGCGTCGTCGAAGTCGGAGGGACGGACGCCCAGGATGAGCTTCCTGCCGAACCACTGGTCGAGGCCGGGCTTCTCGGCGAAGGTCGCGTCCGGTATCGGGAGGCTGAGGCCGGCGAAGGCGACGGCGGCGCCGCCGTCGGCGCGGACCAGCTCGGCGTTGACGAAGTTCATCGACGGCGAGCCCATGAAGCCCGCGACGAACAGGTTGACCGGCTGGTCGAAGAGGTTCTGCGGGGTGTCCACCTGCTGGAGCAGGCCGTCGCGGAGCACGCAGACGCGGTCGCCCAGGGTCATGGCCTCGACCTGGTCGTGGGTGACGTAGACGGTGGTCACGCCGAGGCGCTCGTGCAGGGTGTTGAGTGAGGCGCGCATGGAGACGCGGAGCTTGGCGTCCAGGTTGGACAGCGGCTCGTCCATGAGGAACGCCTGCGGCTCACGCACGATGGCCCGGCCCATCGCGACGCGCTGGCGCTGACCGCCGGAGAGCGCGGCCGGCTTGCGCTTGAGGTACTGCTCCAGGCCGAGCATCTTGGCGGCCTCGCCGACCCGCTTGGAGATCTCCGCCTTGGGCATCTTGCGGAGCTTGAGGCCGAAGGCGAGGTTCTCCTCGACGGTCATGTGCGGGTAGAGGGCGTAGTTCTGGAAGACCATGGCGATGTCGCGGTCTTTGGGAGGGAGGTGGTTGACCACCCGCTCCCCGATGGAGATCTGGCCGCCGCTGATGTCCTCAAGGCCGGCGATCATCCGCAGGGCGGTGGACTTGCCACAGCCGGACGGGCCGACCAGCACCATGAACTCGCCGTCTTTGATCTCAAGGTCGAGGCCGTTCACGGCCTTCACGCCGCCGGCGTAGATCTTGTCGACCTTACTGAGAACGATGGATGCCATGGACGGTCCTTAGGGTCTCGGGCCAACCCAACGTTCACCCGGGGTGGATACGTTTTCATGCATCTCACAGGAAACGGACATCCGTGTCAAGATGTCGAACCGTTCCACCTTGTCACCGTCGATGACGACGCATCCGTTATCCCTCCGCGCTGGATCAGATGCGGAAACCATGATGGAATCGTTTCCATGAAGACACGCCGTACCACCATCAAGGATGTCGCCGAGGCGGCGGGGGTGGGGGTGGCCACGGTCTCGCGGGTGCTGTCCGGCGGGTCGGCCAGCCCGCGGACCGCGGAGCGGGTGCTCGACGTCGCGGCCCGCCTCGACTACCGCCCGAGCGCGCTCGGGCGCAACCTGCGCCGGCGACGCTCGGGCGGGATCGGCCTGCTGCTGCCCGACATCACCGACTCCTTCTACGCCCGCCTGGCCGACGGCGTGCTCGGCTGCGCGCGCTCGGCGGGCGAGCCGGTGGTCCTGGGCGCCACCGGCGACGACGAGGAGCGCGAGGCCGAGCTGATCGGCACGCTGCTGGAGCAGGGCGTCGAGCGGGTGATCGCGGTCCCCTGCGGCGGCGGCGAGACCTGGGAACCGGCCCTGCGCGCCGGTCTCATCGTGGTGTTCGCGCACCGGAGCGTCACCGGGCGCGCGGACGCCCCCGGCCCGCCCGCCGTGTCCGCCTGCGCCACCGTGCCCGCGGTGCTCGCCGACGACCGCGCCGGCGTGCGGACCGCGCTGGACTATCTCACGGGGCTCGGGCACCGCCGCGTCGCCTATCTCGGCGGCCCGGGGCAGGAGCAGCGGCTGGCGGTGTTCCGCCGGACGCTGGGGCCCCTGGTGGACGAGGAGCTCATCGTCCTGGCGCGCGGCAGCAGAGACTCCGCCTACGCCGCCGCCGCGGGGCTCTTCCAGCGCCGGCCCGACCTGACCGCCGTGCTGGCGGGGGGCAACCTGCTGGGGGAGGCGGCGGTGCTGGCCGCCAGGGAGCTGGACCTGCGGGTGCCCAGGGACCTGTCCCTGGTGATGTTCGACGACGTGCCCTGGGCCGAGCTCTGCGCCCCCCCGCTGACCGTGATCGCCCAGCCCGCGCAGGACATCGGCTATCGCGCGGCCGAGCTGGTGCTGCGCGCGGGCGACCAGCGCCCGCGCGGCGTGCTCCTTCCCACCGAGCTGATCGTCAGAGGCAGCTGCGGGCCTAGAGGGCCTTCTCGATCGCCGCGGTGACGGCGGGGTCACCGGGCTCCACGCCCGGCCGGAAGCGGGCCAGCACCTCCCCCTCGCGCGAGATCAGGAACTTCTCGAAGTTCCATTGGACGTCACCGGCCTCCCCCTCGGCGTCGGGGACGGGGGTGAGCGCGGCGTAGAGGGGGTGGCGGCCGTCGCCGTTGACGTCCGTCTTGGCCAGCAGGGGGAAGTCCACGCCGTAGGTGGTGGAGCAGAACTCCCGGATCTCCTCGGCGCCGCCCGGTTCCTGCCCCATGAACTGGTTGCAGGGCACGCCCACGACGGTGAAACCCGCCTCACCGTAGGAGCGCTGGAGCCGGACCAGACCCGCGTACTGCGGGGTGAGCCCGCAGCGCGAGGCCACGTTCACGACGAGGACGACCTTGTCCCCGGCCAGCTCGCCGAGCGTGGCGGGGGTGTCGCCGAGAGTACGCACTTGAATATCACGAATGTTCATGATCTGCACCCTATTTCTCTTGTCACGTCAGATTGTTATGTCGCTCATATATTGAAATGTGATGGACACCACAGGGGGTGAGACGAACCGCTCTTCGTCCCCTTGATCAATCTGTGACCGACTCTTGACATGGACATTGACAAAATCTGTCGAGCTGGTCAACCGATCGATCGCCGGGCATCGTTACGGCCGTCCCCCGAACCCGGCGAAAGGCCATCTCCCATGCCGACGCTACGCCGTACCGGCACCCTGCTGGTCATCTCGGCGCTCGCCGTCAGCACCACCGCCACCGCCACCACCGGCGCCCAGGCCGCCTCGGCGCCCCTGTCCCTCGCCTCCGCCACCGCCTCCACCACCGCGCTCGCGCGCCAGAGCAACCAGGCCATCGCCCGGCCCATGGTGACGGCGCGAGGATGGTCCCGCGACCAGTTCGACTGCCTCAGGCACCTGTGGACCCGGGAGAGCAACTGGAACCACCGGGCGCTCAACCGCGGCTCCGGCGCGTACGGCATCCCCCAGGCCCTGCCCGCGGGCAAGATGGCCCGCGCGGGCCACGACTGGCGCACCAACCCCAGGACGCAGATCAGGTGGGGTCTCGGCTACATCAAGCAGCGCTACGGCTCGCCGTGCCGGGCGTGGGCCCACTTCCTGTCCCGCGGCTGGTACTGATCCCAAACCCCAAACAGGGGTGATTTTCTCCTCCGCCGTCCCCTTAGGGCAGAGCTCCCACGGTCAGCCCGGCCCCGCCGAACCGCCCCCGGGCCACGAAGATCGGGTAAACACCTCTTCTACGCGTGTCACAGTCAGCCGCCGCCGCTCACCCCGCGTATTAGAAAGCGGCCTAGAGAAACCGTCGCGGTGTCTCCCCGGAAACGGGCCGGAGGAGACCACGCGGGCAGTCCCCGCCCGAGCCACGGGCGCCGGATCGTCATGGCGCGCACGGAGGACCACATCCTCCTCACGCGCCTTCCGCACGCGGCCTGCGGACAAGGATGAATGTGAACAGCTACCGCGTTCTGCGCAACACCGTTGTGAGCATGCTCGCCGCCTCGACCGTGATCGGCCCGGTGGCCGTCGGACGGGCCGAGGAGGCCGGAAGAACGATGGAGGCGATGGAGCCGGCCCTGAGGGCGCCGGCGAGAGCCGTCCACCGGGCCGTCTGGTTCACCAGGGCCCGGCCCAGGGTCAGACCGGCCATGAATACCTTCAAGGTGAGGAACAAGGCGATCGCGTTCCGCCTCGTCGCCCGCCGCTCGTGGTCCCACGACCAGTTCCGGTGCCTGGACAGCCTCTGGACCCGGGAGAGCGACTGGAATCACCAGGCGCAGAACCCGTCGTCGGGGGCCTACGGCATCCCTCAGGCCCTGCCGGGCTCGAAGATGAGCGGCAGCGGCGAGGACTGGCGGTCGAATCCGATCACGCAGATCCACTGGGGACTGCGCTACATCAAGAGCCGCTACGGATCACCGTGCGGAGCCTGGGGTCACTTCCAGTCCAGCAACTGGTACTGACCCCGACGGGGAGTGCCCAGGGGAAGGGAGCACTCCCACCGCGCCCGGGGCCTTCGGGTCCCGGGCGCCCTCCTGACGCCGTACGGCTATCGCCTGAATGAGCAGGTCCAGGCCGAACGCGAACTCCGCCTGGTGATCACACTCCCCCATCTGCGCCGCCAACTCGCTCACCTGGGGAAACAGCAGCGGATCGATGCTTTCGGCCTCGACGCCCGGACATCCGGCGGGGGCGAAGGCCGGGGCGACCCCGACCTCCCGCAGCAGCGACCCCACGATGTAGGCGACGAACACGCGCAGGGCGCGCACCGCTCCCGGGCCGTCGAACCCGGCCTGGCGCAGCGTGGCCAGGGCCCGCTCGACCGGCCGCAGCCCTGCGGCCGAGCGGAGCTGACGGCTGACCACGACCATCGTGCACCGGGGGTGGTCGTGCGCGATCTTCCGGAACGCCAGGGCCTGCATCCGCACGCGGTCGGGCCATTCGGCACCGGAGTCGTCGGTGAACTCGATCCGCGACAGCACGGCCTCGGCCACCCCGTCCAGCAGGGCGTCCTTGCTGGGAACATGGTTGTACAGGGACATCACGCCCACCCCGAGGTCCGCCGCGATCCGCCGCATGGACACCGCGTCGGCTCCCTCACGCTCGATGAGATCGACGGCGGCGGCGATGATGCGCGTGCGGGAGAGCGGCTCGGCGGGCATAGAGCCCATTGTGGCGTTG
The DNA here is from genome assembly GCF_014654615.1 of Streptosporangium violaceochromogenes. Taxonomy (GTDB): domain Bacteria; phylum Actinomycetota; class Actinomycetes; order Streptosporangiales; family Streptosporangiaceae; genus Streptosporangium; species Streptosporangium violaceochromogenes. The sequence goes on from NZ_BNBB01000002.1 coordinate 156,419, forward strand.
TCCCGGCCCGGATACGCCGTGACGGCTCTAACGAATCACCACGAAAACGGCGGCGCCGACGGAGACGACGAAGGTGCCGAACCAGGCGATCAGCGCGTCGGCCCGGTGGTCGAGCGGGACACCCGCGTGCAGCGCCCGCTGGGCGCGCTGGTAGCGGACGCCGGTACGGGCGAGCAGGACCGCTCCGCACACCGCCGCCAGCCCGAACGGCACGGCGGCGGGCGGCGTGACCCCGGCCCGCAGGGTGAGCCCCCCGGCGCCCAGCCCCGTGACCGCCAGCAGCGCCGCGGTACGGACCCACGCCAGGCGGGTCCGCTCGTTCTGCAGGCCCCGGTCCCAGAGCGGGGTCATCGGCCCAGCAGGATGAGGATCACGGCGAGCACGGCCACGGTGGCCACGCCGTACCCGAGAACGGGGGCGAGCGCGGGCGCCGGGAGCGGGTTCGCCTTACGCAGGGCACGCTGAACCCGGCGCCAGCGCGGGTAGGCCATCGCGGCCGACAGGGCCGCCAGCGAGACCAAGGTGAGAGCCAGGATGGTTCGCATCCAGGGAACGAAGACGTCGGAGGAGACCGCGGCGATGGCGACGCCGCCCGCGCTCAGCGCGAGCGAGGTGCTCAACCAGGTCAGAAAGGTGCGTTCGTTCGCGAGCGTGAACCGAGGATCCGGTTCTTCCCCAGATGCGTTCATATTAACGACGTTACTTCCACCCCATTTCCCATAGAGAACTCGGGAAAGTTTCTTACCGGATCGCGGGGATGGGGACCGGGCCTCAGCCGCAGGCGTCGGTCAGCTGCTTGACCCACCGCACCGAGTCGGTCGCGAGCTTCTGCGTCGCGTCGACGGCGCTGTCGGCGTCGGTGACGTTCAGATCCCGCAGGTTCTTGGCGACCCCGTCGGCGGCCTCCTTGAGCGTGGTGTTGGCCGCCTTGTCGGCCACGTCGCCCAGCTTGGCGGCCCCGTCGTTGAGCGCCTTCTCCATCGCGGCGGGGTCGTCGGTCAGCTTGGTGATCTTCTGCACGGTGTCGGTGACCACGGCCGCGGCCTTCAGGCACTGCTGTGCCTTGTCGACGCCGTCGGACACCTGTTGGATCTCCGAGCAGCCGGTGACGAGAACGGCGGCGGCCAGTGCGGAGACGGCGAGGACGTGAGTCTTTCGCTGAAGGGGGGACATGCCCAGACCCTACCCAACGAGCCGGCGCGACAGGGGATGATCCGCCGGGCTCGCCGCCGGACCGAAGACCCGGCCGCCGGGCGGCGTTCCCCTCGCCGACGGCCTCCGGGCCGCCGGACGGGGGCCGGGTAGGGTGGAACCGGCCGCGCCGCCGGCGCCGGACGCCACGGCCGAAAACCCGTCGCGGGTCACCGCGGCGAGGGCCCGGCAGCGGCAGGGGCCACTCAGCGGGACGGCGGTACGGTCATCCGGCCGCCGCCGGAGAGGGACACGAGGGAAGACATGTCCACCTGTGAGCACATCACCCTGGCCAAGGACCCGCCCCCGCGCACGCCCGACGGGTGCGAGGAGTGCCTGGCGATCGGCAGCGGCTGGGTTCATCTGCGCAGATGCCTGTCGTGCGGCCACATCGGCTGCTGCGACTCCTCCCCCCACAAGCACGCCACCGCCCACTTCCACGAGTCGGCCCACCCGGTCATCGCCTCGTTCGAACCGGGCGAGAACTGGCGCTGGTGCTACCTCGACAACACCATCGGCTGAGCCGGCAGGACGGGCGACAGGGGGCCGGCGTGGAGGACAGGAGCGCGGCCTCCGTCGTAGGCTGCGTCTCGCACGTGATGGACAGGGGGCTCAAAGGTGACCGGGACGACACCTACCGAGACGACGGTGGCCGAGGTGATGGCCGAGCTGGCCGGGCTCGACGACCCCAAGGCCCGCGAGGTGAACGAGAGACACGGTGACGATCACGGTGTGAACCTCGGCAGGCTCCGCGCGCTCGCGAAGCGGCTGAAGACGCAGCAGGAGCTCGCGCGCCGGCTCTGGGAGACGGACGACAGCGCGGCCAGGCTGCTGGCGATCCTGATCTGCCGCCCGAAGGCGTTCACCCGCGACGAGCTGGACGCCATGGTGCGCCAGGCCCGCACCCCCAAGGTGCACGACTGGCTCGTGAACTACGTGGTGAAGAAGAACCCGCACTCCGAGGAGCTGCGCCTGGCCTGGTCCGCCGACCCCGATCCGGTGATCGCCGGTGCCGGCTGGGCGCTGACCGTCGAACGTGTGGCGAAGAAGCCCGAGGGACTCGACCTCGCGGGACTGCTCGACGTCATCGAGACGGAGATGAAGGGTGCCCCGGATCGCCTGCAGTGGGCGATGAACCACTGCCTGGCCCAGATTGGGATCGAGCACGCCGAGCACCGCGCCCGCGCGATCGACATCGGTGAGCGCCTGCAGGTGCTCAAGGACTACCCGACCTCCCCGGGCTGCACGTCTCCGTTCGCGCCCGTCTGGATCGCCGAGATGGTGCGCCGGCGGCGATAAGACGGATCGGCGCCGGTCGGGGTGTCAGTCGCGTTCGAGGGTGGCCTCCTCGAAGTCGAGTTCGTGGACGACCCTGTTCATCACCTCGTCGTCGATGCGCCCCTCGTCGCGCAGGCGCACGAACACCTGGCGTTCGGCCGCCATCATCTCCCTGCGCAACCGCCGGTAGACGGTGCTCGGCGTCTCCTCGCCCCGGGGGCCCGTGCCGCCGCCGAGCCGTTCCCAGGCGCTGAGGGCCCGGCGCTCGGCCCGTGACCTGAGCTGCCCGACGACCTCCTCGTGGACGTCCGCCACCCCCTCGGCCACCAGTTCGTCCAGCCGGGCGAGGGCGGCCGAGGCCGCCGCCTGCTGAGCCGCCGCCTCGGCGAGATTGTCGGCGAAGACCTCCTCCTCGTTGGAGATCCTCAGGCGCCGGATGAGCCAGGGGAACGACATCCCCTGGAGCAGCAGGGTGCCGATCACCACCACGAAGGTCAGGAAGAGCAGTACGGCCCGCCCGGGAAACCCCTGGGGGATCGCGAAGGCGGCGGCCAGGGAGACCACCCCGCGCATGCCCGCCCAGCCCACGACGACCACGTGCTCCCAGGGCGGCGGTCGCGGCTCACGCCGGCGGATCCGTCCGATGAGGATCCTCGGCAGATGGACGCTGGGCACGACCCAGACCGCCCGGGCGAGCACCGTGGCGGCGAAGACCGCCAGCGCCAGCCCGGCGAGTCTCCAGGGGTTCTCCCCCTCCAGCGCCCTCATGATCGGCCACAGTTGCAGGCCGATGAGCATGAAGACGACCGTCTCCAGGACGAAGTCCACGATCCGCCAGACGGCGTCGGACAGCAGCCGGGTGCCGAAGCCCGCGCCGGGCAGCCGGTGGCCGACGACGAGGCCGACGATCACCACGGCGATCACACCGGAGGCGTGCACGACCTCGGCCGCGAGGTAGACGCCGAACGGGATGAGCAGCATGACGGTGTTCTCGACGAGCGCGTCCCGGAGTCTTCGCAGGATCCAGGCCAGACCCCAGGCGAGGGCGAGGCCGACGACCACGCCGCCCGCCGCCGCGTAGAGGAAGCCGGTGGTGGCCTCCAGCCAGCCGATCCCCTCCCCCAGCGTGGCGGCGACGGCCACCCGGTAGGCGGTGAGCGCGGTGGCGTCGTTGAACAGGCTCTCCCCCACCAGGACGGTGACCACCCGGCGCGGGAGCCCGAGCCTCCTGGCCACCGCGACCGCGGCCACCGCGTCGGGCGGCGCCACGATCGCCCCCAGCGCGAACGCGGCGGCCATCGGCAGGGAGGGCAGGAGCAGGTGGGTGACCCACCCGACGACCAGGGTGGTGAACAGCACCAGCCCGACCGAGAGCAGCGCGACCGGGCGTCCCACCGCCTTGAGCCTCAGATAGGAGCTGTCGATGGCGGCGGAGTACAGCAGAGGCGGCAGGAACACCATCAGGATCAGCTCGGGATCCAGCTGGTAGCCGGGAACCAGCGGCGAGAACGCGAGCCCGGCGAGCACGAGCAGCAGCGGCGCGGACCACCCCCTGCGCCTGGCCACGGCCGCCACCGCGATGGCGATGACCGGCACCAGCAGCAGTCGTACGACCGACGCCTCGTTCATACCGTTTCTCCACCCGTCGCGCGGATGATCAGCCTACGGGACCGCCGTCGCCCGCATCGGGGGCGGTCACGCCACGGGTGCCGCCGGGGCTGCCGGCCCGTGGGGGCGCGCGGAGGGAGGGCGCCGCGCGATCACGGCACGGATGCCGTCGTCCCTCGCGGAAAGCGGCTCACCAGTCGCGGCGTTCGTCCCGGTCGTCGCGATGCCGGTCGTCGTAGCGCTGTTCGGGGCGCAGCCGCTCCCCGGTGGAGTGCTGGCCGTAGGAGTGCGCCCCCCTCGGCTCGGGCTGCTGCCCGCGCAGGCCCAGCGGATCGGAGGGGTCCACCCCCTGGTAGGAGGAGGGCGAGCCGTACAGGTCACGCAGGTCGGCCGGGTGACCGGCCTGCGGGGGCTGCTGCGTGGCGCGCCCGTAGGCGTCGGGCTGGGGTGAGGCGGGGTAGCCGTAGCCCTCGCCGTAGCCCTCGGAGGGCGCGGCGCCGTAGACGGGCTGCTGGACCGGGAACCCGGCGGGGTCGGTGGAGTGCCCCGGCGGGGCGAAGGGGTCGGGCTGCGGCTGCCTGCCCCCGGATACGGCGAACGGATCCACCGCATGCGGAGACGTCGCCCCATAGGGGTCGGAGTGGCGGCCCGGGGACTGCGCACCGTAGGCGTCGGGCTGCGCGGGCGGGCCGTCGAGCACGTCGGGCTGCGCGGGGAGGGCGGCGAAGGGGTCGGGCTGCGGCTGCCTGCCCCCGGATACGGCGAACGGATCCACCGCATGCGGAGACGTCGCCCCATAGGGGTCGGAGTGGCGGCCCGGGGACTGCGCACCGTAGGCGTCGGGCTGCGCGGCCTGTGACCGCTTGCCGTACAGCTCGGGCCGGCGGCCGGGCGGCGGGGTGCCGTAGGAGTCGGGCTGCGGGAAGGCGTAGGCCGGGTCGCCGGAGGCGGGGTAGGCCGGATCACCCTGGCCGGGGCCGAACGGCTCGGCCGGTTGCGGCCGGCCGTAGGACAGGCTGTCGTTCACGATCATGTTCTCGCGCGGCACCGCGTCGGCGGGGCCGTACCCTCCGGTCGTCCCGGCGGCCGCCCCCGCGGGCGCGCGCTCCTGGGACCGGTCCAAGGGCGCGGCGTTTCCCCGGGCGACGAGCACGTCCGTGGGACTGAGGGCGGGGACCGGGCGCGGCTCCTCCGGCGGGGTGATCACCTGGGTGACCTGGTCGGGCTGCGGCTGAGGCTGCCGGCCGGCGTAGTCCTCGGGACGGGGCCGGGCGTACTGGCCGGTGCCGGGGAAGGCGTCCTGCTCCTGCGGCCTGCCGGGGACGGCCGCCGGGGGCTGCTCGCCGACCTCGTCGGGATACTGGCCCCCCGCCTCGACGAAGCCCTCGTCAAGGGTGTCCACCAGGCGCCCCACGTCGTTCATGGGCATACGGAAACTCGCGGTGCACATCTCGCCGCGCCACAGGCTCAGAACCAGAGTGCCTTCGTGCCAGGTGACCCTGAGCACCCGCTCCTGGCCACGCTCGTCAAAGAACACCTCGCCGAACGACGGCAACGGGACCACTTCCGACATAGAGGACATAATGAAGACAAACCCCTCAGACGTCCAGCAGGACCAGGGGGATCGCCCTCGCCGGGTGCGGCCCTGGCGCAGTGACGAGGAGCAGGCACTCACCGACCATCACTCTCAGTCACCGCCTAACTTGCAAAGGGTACGCAATGGAACAGCAACGTAAAGGAACTATAACCGAGCACAGAGGAGCCAAGGGGCAGATCGGCCACAGAGCCCGGACACCCCCTCGCGATCGGCCTTCACACAGGTCAGGCCATACGCCCCGGCAGCACGTCCACGACCGAACAGACCCCTGACCGGCCGGTCGGAGAGAACGCGAAACCCCCGCCGCCGTCCGCGATTCACATATATCACCGAAGGAAGCCGTCCATCGGCGGCTTGTCAAGACCGGCCTCAAGCAGACACGCGACGCCGGAGCCGGACGCGCCCCGGCTCGCGAGACGCGGGGCGGGGACGGCACGGCGGGGAGAGACCGCTTCCGGAAACGTCCCCGGAAAAAGGCCGGGGACGCCGGAGCGCGCCCGCCGGGTGACTCGCCGAAGCCGGCCGCGACCGTCGGGGAGAGCCGGTACGGTTGGCTGTCGTGCCGACCGACTCCGCCATCCCCGCCGAAGACGCCCCCTCCGCAGTGGAGCCGCCCCCGGTCCGGGAGTTGCTCGGCGCCGCCGTGACGGCGGTCGGCGGGGCCGAGCGTCCCGGCCAGGTCAAGATGGCGCAGGCGGTGGAGCACGCCATCCGCTCAGGTGAGCACCTCGCCGTCCAGGCCGGAACCGGCACCGGGAAATCCCTGGCCTACCTGATCCCCTCGATCCGGCACGCGATGACCTCCGAGGGCGCCGTGGTCGTCTCCACCGCCACCGTCGCCCTCCAGCGCCAGCTCGTCGACCGCGACCTGCCCCGGCTCGCGGCGGTGCTCGCCCCGGAGCTGCCGCACGAGCCCACGTTCGCGATCCTCAAGGGCCGCCGCAACTACCTCTGCCGTTACAAGGCCGCGGCCGGGTGGCCCGACGACGAGCAGGAGCAGCTCTTCGAGCCGCGCGAGGCGAGCGCGACCGGCCGGATGGTCCAGCGCATCCAGGAGTGGGCCGAGGAGACCGAGACCGGAGACCGGGACGAACTGGTCCCCGGCGTCAGCGAGCAGGCCTGGCGGCAGTTCTCGGTCGGCGCCCAGGAGTGCCTGGGCGCCGCGCGCTGCCCGAGCGGGATGGAGTGCTTCGCCGAGCTGGCCCGCGCCCGCGCCGGCGAGGCCGACATCGTCGTCACCAACCACGCGCTGCTGGCGATCGACGCCATGGAGGACTTCTCCCTCCTGCCCGAGCACGACGTGGTCGTGGTGGACGAGGCCCACGAGCTGGTCGACCGGGTCACCCTGGCGGTGACCCGCGAGCTGTCGGACACCATGGTGGCCACGGCCGTACGGAGGGTCGGAAGGCTCATCGAGCAGTCCGTCTCCGACCGGCTCATGGAGGCCGGGGAGGATCTCAAGGCCCTTCTGGCCGTCGCGCCCGCCGGACGCCTCGACGAGCTTCCCCAGGTGCTCGGGATGACCCTCGCCCTGGTGCGCGACGCGGCAGCGGCGTGCGTCACCGCGCTGGGCCCCAGAACCGCGGGCGACAAGGACGACCCCGAGAGCGCGGGGCTGCGCAAGGCGGCCTTCACCGCGCTGGAGGAGATCCGCGACACCGCGCAGCGGATGCTGGAGGCGTTCGGCCACGCCGAGGAGGTGGACCGGCCCGAGGTGGTCTGGCTGGAGGCCGGCACCGACCGGCGGCCGCCCCTGCTGCGGATCGCCCCGCTGACCGTCGGGGGCATGCTGCGTGAGAAGCTCTTCGGCGACCGCACGGTGATCCTGACCTCCGCCACACTCGTGCTGGGCGGCGCCTTCGACGGCCTGGCCCGCCAGTGGGGGCTCGGCCCGGAGAACGGGAAGGGCGAGCGGGCCGGCTGGACCGGCCTGGACGTCGGCTCCCCCTTCGACCACGCGCGCAGCGGCATCCTCTACGTCGCCAGGCACCTGCCCCAGCCGGGCCGCGACGGCCTGCCGGAGGCGTACCTCAACGAGATCACCGAGCTGATCGAGGCCGCCGGGGGCCGGACCCTCGGCCTGTTCTCCTCGATGCGCGCCGCCAAGGCCGCCACCGAGGCGCTGCGCGACCGCCTGGGGGTGCCGCTGCTGTGCCAGGGCGACGACTCCACGATGCTGCTGGTCAAGCGGTTCGCCGAGGACGAGCCGACCTGCCTGTTCGGCACCCTCTCCCTCTGGCAGGGGGTGGACGTCCCGGGGCCGTCCCTGCGGCTGGTCATCATCGACCGTATCCCGTTCCCCCGTCCCGACGACCCGCTGGTCTCGGCGCGCCAGCGTCACGTCACCGCCAAGGGCGGCAACGGCTTCATGGAGGTCGCCGCCACCCACGCCGCCCTGCTGCTCGCTCAAGGGGCCGGCCGCCTGCTCCGCGGACGGCACGACAAGGGCGTCGTCGCGATCCTGGACCCCCGGCTGGCCACCGCCCGTTACGCCGGCTTCCTGCGCGACTCCCTGCCGCCCTTCTGGCCAACCGACGACCCGGCCAAGGTCCGCGACGCGCTCAGGCGGCTCGGCGGCGCGTAGACCGCACCGCCGACCGGCGCCTGAGGAAAGAGGCCGTACGGCGGGGCCGAAAAAGGGCCGGCGTCGTACGGCGGGGCCGGGAAAGGGCCGGCCCGCTAGGCCGCGAGCTCGGCGATCGCGTGCAGCGCGAGCACGTACGAACGCAGCCCGAACCCCGCGATGGTGCCGGTGGCCACGGCGGCGACCACCGAGGTGTGGCGGAACTCCTCCCGGGCGGCCGGGTTGGAGATGTGCACCTCGACCAGGGGCGCGGTGCGCTGGGCGATGGCGTCGCGCAGCGCGTAGGAGTAGTGGGTGAAGGCCGCCGGGTTCAGCACCACCGGGACACGGCCGTCGGCCGCCTCGTGCAGCCAGGCGACCAGTTCGGCCTCGTCGTCGGTCTGCCGGACGTCCACCGACATGCCGAGCCGCCGCCCGGTGTCGCGGCAGAGCGCCGCCAGGTCGGCCATGGTCTCGGCGCCGTAGACGTCCGGCTCCCGGACGCCGAGCCGCGACAGGTTGGGCCCGTTGAGGACGTAGACGACGCGCATCCGATCATTCACCACTTCTTCGTCGGCAGGAGATCCCGCCGGGCTCACAGTGCGATCTCGTGGTAGGCGGCCTCAAGCAGCTCCTCCGGCGGGTCCTCCAGCGGGGAAACCCTGGCCAGGTCGTCCAGGACGACGAAACGGAGCGTGGTGCCCCGGCTCTTCTTGTCCAGGCGCATGTGCGCGCGGATCTCGGGCCACGCCTCGCGGCGGTAGGCCGTGGGCAGCCCGACCGAGGTCAGGATGGAGCGCGTGCGCTCCACGACGGCCGAGCCGATCCGGCCGTCCAGGCGGGACAGCTCCGCGGCGTAGACCATGCCGATGGCGACGGCCTCTCCGTGCCGCATCCGGTAGTGTTCCACCCTCTCGATGGCGTGGGCCAGGGTGTGGCCGTAGTTGAGGATCTCCCGCAGGCCGCCCTCGCGCAGGTCCGCACCGACGACGTCGGCCTTGACGCGGACCTTCCGCTCGATCAGCTCCCGGGTGTGCCGGCCTCCGGGGTGCCGGGCGCCTTCGGGGTCGTCCTCGATGAGGGTCAGGATCACCGGGTCGGCGATGAACCCGCCCTTGATGATCTCCGCGAGGCCGGCGACGTAGTCGTCGCGGGGCACCGAGACCAAGGTGGCCAGATCGCACAGCACCCCGGCGGGAGGGTGGAAGGAGCCGACGAGGTTCTTGCCCTCGGGGGTGTTGATGCCGGTCTTGCCGCCGATCGCGGCGTCCACCATGCCCAGCAGGGTGGTCGGCACCTGCACGACCTTGACGCCCCGCAGCCAGGTGGCGGCGGCGAACCCGGCCAGGTCGGTGGTGGCGCCTCCGCCGACGCCGACCACGGCGTCGGAGCGGGTGACGCCCTGCCGCCCGAGCGACGACCACAGCCCGGCGATCACCTCGACCGTCTTGGCCTCCTCGGCGTCGGGCACCGGCATCGGGACGACCTCGTACCCGTCGGCCTGGATCGCGCCGCAGACGGGCCGGGCGATCTCCGGCAGGGACGCCGGGTGGACCACCGCGACCGTGCGGACGGCCGGTCCGAGCAGGCCGGGGAGCTCGCCCAGCACCCCCGCGCCGACCACCACGTCGTAGGGGGACTCCCCACCGACCTTGATCCTGGAGATCGTCACAGCTGTAGTCCCTTCACGATCTCGTCGACGACCTGGCCGGGATCGCGGTCGTCGGTGTCCACGGTGACCAGGGCCAGCCCCTCGTAGATCGGGCGGCGTTCGTCCATCAGCTTCTTCAGCCGGCTGCGCGGGTTCAGCACGAGCAGCGGCCGGGCCGAGGCCAGGCCCACCCGCTGCACGGCCTGCGAGAGCCCGACCCGCAGGTAGACGACCGGGTGGTCGGCCAGGGCCTCGCGGGTGGCCTCGGCCAGGACGGCGCCGCCGCCGAGGGCCAGCACGCCCTCGTGCTCGGCGAGCGCCAGCCGTACGGCCTGGGCCTCCAGCTCCCGGAAGCGGTCTTCGCCGTCCTCGACGAAGATGTCGCCGACCGGCTTGCCCGCCACGGCCTCCACGTCGGCGTCGGTGTCTCGGAAGGCGGCCCCCAACCGGTCCGCCAGCAGGTGGCCGACGGTCGACTTGCCCGCCCCGGGGGCGCCGATCAGGACTGCGCGGGGACTCACCGTGCCTCCTCGTGTCGTTCGGCGGTCACCTCGGCGGCCGGGGATCCGGCCGCGCCCGGCCCGCTCACTTGATCACCATGGACGAAAGGTACCCCGACAGGTTGCGCGCGACCTCCTCGACGGAGTCGCCGCCGAACTTCTCGACCGCGGCGTCGGCCAGGATCAGCGCGACCATCGCCTCGGCGACGATCGCGGCGGCCGGGACCGCGCAGACGTCGGAGCGTTCGTGGTGGGCCTTGGCGGGCTCGCCGGTCAGCACGTCGACGGTGGCCAGCGGCCGGGGCACCGTGGAGATCGGCTTCATCGCCGCGCTGACGCGCAGCGGCTCGCCGTTGGACATGCCCCCCTCGACCCCGCCGGCCCGGTTGGTGATACGGCGAACGCCGCCCGCGGTGTTCTCGATCTCGTCGTGGGCCCGGGAGCCGGGGCGGCGCGCGGTCTCGAAGCCGTCGCCGAGGGCGACCCCCTTGATCGCCTGGATGCCCATCAGCGCGGCGGCGAGGCGGGCGTCCAGGCGGCGGTCCCAGTGGGTGTAGCTGCCCAGGCCGGGCGGCAGGCCGTAGGCGACCACCTCGACGACGCCGCCCAGGGTGTCGCCCTCCTTGTGCGCCCTGTCGATCTCGGCCACCATCGCGGCGCTGCCGGCCGGGTCGGCGCAGCGCACGGGGTCGGCGTCGACCGCCTCCATGTCGCCGGGGCCGGGCAGGACGCCCTCGGTGGCCCGCGCCGCGCCGATGGAGACGACGTGACTGACGACGTCGACGCCGAGGGCCTGCTTGAGGAAGGCCCGGGCGACCTGGCCGAGGGCGACGCGGGCGGCGGTCTCCCGGGCGCTGGCCCGGTCGAGGACCGGCCGGGCGTCGTCGAAGCCGTACTTCTGCATGCCGGCGAGGTCGGCGTGGCCGGGCCGGGGGCGTGAGCGCGGCGCGTTGCGGGCCTGGCCCTCCAGCAGCGCCGGATCCACCGGATCGGCCGCCATGACGGTCTCCCACTTGGGCCACTCGGTGTTGCCCACGCGGATGGCCACGGGGCTGCCGAGCGTGCGGCCGTGCCGTACGCCGCCCACGACGGTCACCACGTCCTGCTCGAACTTCATCCGGGCGCCCCGGCCGTAGCCCAGGCGACGCCTGGCCAGCGCCCTGTCGATGTCGGCCGTGGTCACCTCCACCCCGGCGGGCATGCCCTCCATGATCGCGACGAGCTCAGGGCCGTGGGACTCTCCGGCGGTCAACCAGCGCAACATGGTGACAAGTCTTCCACGTGCCGCCCAGTGGAATGGCCGCCGCTCACCGGTTGAGACGCCGGCGGTGCCCGCCCGGCCGGCTCACAGGCCCGAGCCGGCGAGAACGACCCAGAAGGAACCGATGATCATGAAAGGGCCGAAGGGGATCTCGGTCTTCCGGTGCGCCCGCCGCAGGCCGACGAGCACCAGGGCGTAAACGCCGCCGAGGAGATAGGTGAGGAACGTCCCGGCCAGGAGATCCGGCCAGCCGGACCAGCCCAGCGCGCTGCCCAGGGCCAGCGCGAGCTTGACGTCCCCCAGGCCGATCCCGAAGGGGTGGATCAGGAACAGCAGGAGGTAGAAGGCACTCAGCGCGACACCGCCGAGGGCGGCCCGCACCAGGTCGTCGGGGCGGTGCTCGATGAGGGCCGTCACCGACAGCAGGGCGAGAAGGCCTGCGTGGGCGGACAGGGTCAGCGGGTCGGGGAGCCGGTGCGCGGCCAGGTCGACGAAGGCCAGCGGGACGGCGAGCAGGGCCAGCCAGCCGAAGGCGGCGACCTCCCCCCGGGAGGTCGCCGTGGCGGCCAGGCTCAGCAGGAGCAGCGCGGTGATCAGCTCCACCGACAGCGGCGGGGGGCCGACCGGGGCGGCGCAGGCCGGGCAGCGGCCGGTGGGCCACAGAACGGGCCACGGGACGGACCGCGGGACGGGCCACGAGGCGGGCCGCCCGCTCCTGGCCGCCGGGATGATCCCGGCCGCGGGGACGAGGCGGAAGGCGCAGGCCGGGCAGCGGACGCCCGCCGACAGGCCGTGACCGGCCGGGGGTACGGCCGAGTACCCGAGGACGGCGGCGCGCTGCGGCGCCCCGGCCATCAGGGAGACGGCGATCGACAGCGCGACCCACCAGATCGGGATCACCGAGGCCACCCGGTCAGGATCGGCCGCGGAAGAGCCGGCCGAGCCGGCGCCGGGGATGCGCCGGGGCCTCCTCCATCCGCGCCACGGTGACCTCGGGGCCCAGCTCCCCGACGGTGCCCGACTCGACCGCGGCGAACGCCCGCAGCACGACCCCCTCGATCACGAAGGGCACCGGTCCGGCCACGTCGACGACCACCGCCGCCGCGTTCTCCCGTACGGCGGCCTGGCAGACCTTGCGGGTCGTGGCCTGGACGGGCCGGGCGTCCGGGCGCCAGCGCCGGAGCGCGTCGGCCCCGGTGAAGGCGACAACCGCCTCACGCCCGTCCTTGCCGACGAGCTTCGGCAGGGCCATCTCGCTCTCCTTCTCCTGCCGCAGCCCGTGCGCGCCGACCTCCGACTCCGTCAGCACGGCCACGACCGGGACGAGCAGCCGCGCCCCGCCCAGCGCGGCGATCACCGCGCCCGCCTCGCCGGTGCCTTCCGAGAAGGCCGCGAGCGCGGACGAAACGGCGGCGTCGGCGGAGCCGTCGTCGTCGGGGACCAGGGGCTGAGGAATGCTCGGCACGAACCGGGAGCCTACCCGCGCCGAGCGGCGGGGCGGCAGGACGAGCCCTCTTTTTCCGGGGCTTCTCAGCCCAGGTCGGCGATGGCGGCCACCGGGCCGCCGCCGCTGGGCCCCTGGTGGACCGCGGCGACCGAGACGAAGATCGCCGGGTCGCCGGTGACGCCGGCCGCGACACCGCCGACCGTGGCCTTGATCTGGCGGTGCCAGTGCACGTCGGAGTCGTCGAGCATGATGTTGCGGCGCCCCCTGACCCTGCCCGAGGGGTCGGCCTCGCACTTCATGAAGACGTTGACCAGCCTGTCCCCCAGATCGGAGGGGTGGGGGCGATCGGGAAGGTCGATCCCGCTGGAGCGGATCGCCTGCCAGATGCCGTCGGTGTCCAGCGCGTCCCTCATGACCGAGTGACCGATCCGGTAGCGGCCGCCGACGCCCCGGACGTTGCCGACGACCACGATCTGCGCGCGGTCGAGTTCGACCCCCGAGGAGCAGGAGGCGACGGAGGAGTACAGCGACAGGTCGCGGTGGATCCGCTCGGCGGCGGGCATCTCGATCTCGCCGAGCGCGACCGCGACGCCGAGGGCGGTGGTGGAGTTGGAGACGTCCATGGAGAAGCCGGTGTCCTCGGTGAACACGTCCCCGCCCCGGGAGCGGGCGTCGTTGATCGTGGCGAGGGTGAGCAGGGGGGTCTTGGTCTGGACGTAGTGGACGTCGGCGGGGTCGTCGATACCGGCGGCCCTCATGGCCTCGCGCACCCCGTCGGCGACCTTCTCCACCATGGTGGGGCGGCCGATGTCCTCCGGGAGGATGATCTCGCTCATCGCGACGCCGACGCTGAGGCGGGGTTCGGAGGTGGGTTCGGCGTTCGCCGTGGTGGCGAAGATCGTCGCGTGCGGGCTGAGCACCCCGTCGGTGCCGCCGGACCACACCAGCGGGACGCTTCCGGGGCGGGGGTGCCCCCGCTCGGCGAGCACCTCGCGGAAGGCGCGGTCGGCCAGGATGCGGGTGTAGTCGTTCACCCCGCCGTTGCCCTCGGTCTTGCCGATCACCGCGAGCACCCGGTGCGCCTCGATCACCCCGTCGTCGATGAGCCCGGTCAGCCCGGAGGCGTCGGTCACGCTCTCGATGGCCACCTTGCGTACTTCAATCGGTTCCGGCATCCCTGCTCACCTTTCGGTCCTCGACGGGGCACGCCGATGGGTCGTACCCACTTTCGCGACGCGGCCTTTCGCGGCACGGCGCCGGGCCCGCCCCTCCCGTTCCCCCACGGTGACGCTAACCGCGCGCGCGGCCCGGCTCATGGGCACTCCTTGCCCAAGGGCGCGCCGCTCTTCGGCAGGTGTCGCCGCCGTGAACGGCGGGCCGGACCCGCCGGCCACCGCGCCCCTCCCCCTCGTCCCCGCTCACCCCCGAAACGGGCGAATTACCTTTCCGGGAAATATTTCCCGATATTTCGCAATTGAGAATCTCGCGCAACCGGCGCGGCGCACCCCTCTTACCCTCCGCCGCCGGGCGCGATAGCGGCAATCCCGCCTCCACTCGGAGTCATACTAAAAATGACACGTTCCACATGACCGGAAAACCGAAATTCTCCGCGTGTCGGCGGCGCCCGCCCCACCCGCCGGTAAGAGTGTCCCGATTTCCCGCCTCCGCCGCCGGGGGCGGGCCCAGACGCCATTCCGGACCTCGGGCTTCCGGAAGCCGTCTTTCTCCTTCGGAGGCCTCCCCCCGTGTTATCGGTCCGGCCGTCCGCAACCCATTCTCCGGGCGACCTCCGCCACCACCGCCGCCCGCCGGGGCTGGAGGTAGAAGTGGTCGCCGGTCATGACCGTCAGGGAGAAGTCGGCGAGGGTGCGGGTCCGCCACGCCTCGGCCTGGGCCGGGGTGACCAGCGGGTCAGCGTCGCCGACGATGACGGAGACGGGGGTGCGCAGCGGCGGGCCGGGCCGGTGGCGGTAACGCTCGACCAGCCGCAGGTCGCCGCGGACATAGGGAAGCACGACCCGCCGCATCTCCTCGTGGGCGAGGATCTGCGCGTCGGTACCGCCGTACCCGGCCAGCTCGGCGACGAGCCGCTCGTCGTCGTAGGAGGAGAGCTCGCGCTCGCGCCGGGGCTCGTGCGGCGCCGCGCACCCCGAGACGAACAATCTCACCGGGCCGGCGCCCCGCGCCTCCAGCAGACGTGTCGTCTCGTAGGCGGCCAGGGCCCCCATGCTGTGCCCGAACAGCGCGAAGGGCCGGTCCAGCAGCGGCAGCGTCTCCTCGGCGACCGGCCCGACCAGCTCGTCCATGTCGGCCGGCACCGGCTCGCCGAACCGGTCGGCCCGGCCGGGCGGCTGCACGCCGTACGGCTCGATCGACGCGGGAAGCAGATCGGGCCACTCCCGGTAGGCGGTGGCCGAACCGCCCGCGTGGGCGAAGCAGAACAGCCGTACGGTGGCCCTCGGGCGGGGGCGCAGGCAGCGCAGCCAGGTCACGGGCGGCCCCGCTCGCCGCGCCCGCGGCCGGGCCGGAGCCCGTCCCGGGCGCCGGGGATCATCGGCCCCCGGTCCCGGCCGGGCCGCCGTGGCGGGGGCGGCCACCTTGGGGGCGTCCCAACGGGTCGGTCATCTCGTCTCCCTCCCGGGCCGTGTGACGATCTTCGCTGTCGCTCCGGTCCATCATGCCCGCCCCGGAGGGCACCGTCGCACCGCCCCCGGCCGGGCCATCCGGACCGCCTGGGCCACCTGGGCCATCCGGACCACCCATCCGGACCCCGCCCGGACCACCCATCCGGGCCACTCTTCGGGCGAGTGCCGCACCGGACGTGTTCCGGTCTCACCAATATGGCGCATACTTCCCGCAAATCGTCTCACCGTTGCGGTAATTACGGTGGGGTGGACACATCGACCTACCGAAGAGTACGTATCGGTTCCTTCCGGCGGAAACTCCTCGCCGGACCGGCACCATTGGGCTCTCCTGGCGACGGACGGACCATGACAGATTAGAACAAAGTACTTTTGGCGCGTTTCCGTGCTATCAGAACGGTCCAAAACACGAAAAACACCCCTCCCAGCCTCACACCGCATAGGCTACCGTTCGATTTCTTGAAGGAGGTCCGCATTTGCGGTTCACACGTTTTCCGTCTGTCAAATATCGGCAAACCCATAGATCTTGTTTCGTCAGTCTCGCCTTGCATAATGTCTGAGCAACTGTTCAAGTGTTGACGGGATGGACCTCGGAATGGGACACGGACACGGTCACGGGCACGGGCACGGGCACGGCCACGGGCACGGACACGGGCACAGCCCGGGCTCCGACCGCCGCTACCTCGGGGCGGCGCTCGCGTTGCTGGTGACCTTCATGGCGGCCGAGGTCGTGGCCGGCATCATCGCCGGCTCGATCGCGCTGCTCTCCGACGCCGGGCACATGCTCACCGACGCCGCCTCCATCGCGCTCGCCCTGGTCGCGATGAACATGGCCGCACGCCCCGCCGAAGGCGCCTACACCTTCGGCTGGAAGCGCGCCGAGACGCTGTCGGCGGCGATCAACGGGCTTACCCTCGTGCTGCTCGTCGTCTACTTCGTCTACGAGGGCGTCCAGCGGCTTTTCGAGCCGCACGACGTCAAGGGGCCCGCGGTCCTGGGCACGGCGCTGGCCGGGGTGGTGGTCAACGCCGTCGCGGTGTGGCTCATCGCCAAGGCCGACCGCAGCAGCCTCAACGTCGAGGGCGCCTTCCAGCACATCCTCAGCGACATGTACGCCTTCGTCGCCACGGCGATCGCGGGCGCGGTCGTCTGGCTCACCGGCTGGAACCGCGCCGACGCGATCGCCGCCCTGGTCGTCGCCGCCCTGATGGGCCGGGCCGCCCACGGCCTGCTGCGCGACGCCGGCCGGATCCTCTTCGAGGCCGCGCCCGCCGGCGTGCATCCGGCCGAGGTGAGCGCCACCATCGCCGCCCACGCGGAGGTGGTCGAGGTGGAGGACCTCCACGTGTGGACGGTCACCAGCGGCTTTCCCGCGCTCGCGGCGCACGTGACCGTCGCTCCCGGGGGCGACTGCCACCGGGTCCGCCGCGAGCTGGCCAAGCTGTTGCACGAGCGGTTCCACATCGAGCACAGCACCCTGCAGCTCGACTACGTCCCGGGCACGATCTGCCGGATCCCCCGGGTCAGGGCCGACTCCGCGACGGCGGCCGTGGCGGGGAAGGCCGTGGGCGGGCGGCGGGCCGGGGTCACGTTCTGAGGCACGCCTCGAAGACCGCGGTGAGCCGGGCGACCATGGCCTCGTGTCCGGGCGTGCCCAGCACGCCCGGGCCGTAGAGCTGGCGCAGGGTCCCCGCCCCCGTGATGAGCGCGGTGGCGACGGTCGCCCGGAAGATCGCGTCGGGGCCGGGCAGCAGCGCGGCCATCGGCTCCAGGATCGCCGAGGTGACCCGGTCTCTCATGATCCCGTGGATCTCCGGGCTGGACGACGACTGGCTGAGCGCCTCCATCACCGGGCTGCCCCGCTCCGAGTGAAGCCGCTCGGCGACGTACTCGGCCAGGCGCCCGGGCAGTTCCTCGACCGATCCCTCCAGCACGCCGGGAAAGCGGCCCCGCCCCGCCAGCACTTCGGCGAACAGATCCCGTTTGCTCCCGAAATAGCGATTGATCAGCGCGATGTTGGCGCCCGCCTCCGCCGCGATCATCCGCATCGTCACCTGCTCGTAGCCGAGCTTGGAGAACAATCGGTGGGCGGCGTCCAGGATGCGCCGCCGGGTGGCCTCCCTGTCGCGGTGCCGTGTCTCGTCCACCTGCCCGATCCTCTCAGATTTGACGAGTAAACAAGCGTCTACTAATTTCTATGTATCGTACATGTATTGAGAGAGGGCTCATGCTGGCCGGAGCACAGGCACACGCCGAACACGCCGAGATCGCCCCTCGTCTCACGCACAGGCAGGTGCTTGAGATCCTGGCCGGTCTGATGCTCGCCATGCTGACGTCGATGATCTCGACGTCCGTGGTGGGAACCGCGCTGCCGACGATCGTGGGAACGCTCGGCGGCCAGGACCAGCTCGCCTGGGTGGCGAGCGCGACGCTGCTCACCATGACCGCCTCCACACCCCTGTGGGGCAAGCTGTCCGACCTCTACGGCCGCAAGCTCATGTTCCAGGTCTCCCTGCTGCTCTTCGTGCTGTCCTCGATCGCCGCGGGCTTCGCCCAGGACATGGGCCAGCTCATCGCGGCCAGGGCCGTGCAGGGTATCGGCGCGGGCGGCCTCGGCGCGCTGCCGCAGATCATCCTCGGCGACGTGGTGGAGCCCCGGGAGCGCGGCCGTTACACCGGCTTCATCGGCGCGGTCTTCGGGGTGTCCACCGTGGCCGGGCCGCTGCTCGGCGGCTTCATCGTGGACAACCTCTCCTGGCGCTGGACGTTCTGGATCTGCGTGCCGCTGGCCGTGGTCGCCTTCGTGGTCGTCCAGAAGGTGCTCAAGCTGCCCCTGAACCGCCGCGAGGCCAAGATCGACTGGTGGGGGGCCACCTTCATCACCGGCGGCACCACCGCGCTGATGCTGCTGCTCTCCCTGGGAGGCAACGAGTTCGCCTGGAACTCCGGCTGGACCTACGGCCTGGGCGGGCTGAGCCTGGCCCTGTTCGGGCTCAGCGCCGTCGCCGAGCGCGCCGCCGCCGACCCGATCCTGCCTCCGCGCCTGTTCCGCAACCGGACCTTCGCGCTCGCCGGCCTGGCCTGCCTGCTCGTCGGGGCCGCGATGTTCGGCGCGCTGACGTTCCTGCCGCAGTATCTGCAGATCGTCAAGGGCATGAGCCCCACCGCCTCCGGCCTGATGACCCTGCCCATGGTGCTGTGCCTGCTCGTCTCCTCGATCGTGGCCGGCCGCTTCGCCACCAGGACCGGACGCTGGAAGATCTTCCCCGTGGCGGGCACGCTGCTGATGGGGACCGGGCTGTTCCTGCTGTCGCGGCTGCACGTCGACAGCCCGGTGGCGCTCGTCGCCGTCCACACCGCCGTGCTCGGCGTCGGCCTCGGCGCCTCCATGCAGATGCTGATCCTGGCCGTGCAGAACGCCGTGCCCCGCTCCGACCTCGCCTCGGCCACCTCGGGCGTGACCTTCTTCCGCACCCTGGGCGGCGCGGTCGGCGTCGCCGCCTTCGGCGCGATCCTGTCCAACCGGCTCACCTCCGAGCTGACCGCCCGGGCCACGGCGGCGCACCTGTCCCTGCCGGACGGCGCGGCCCGCGGCCTGGGCTCACCCGAGGTCATCCGCCACCTGCCGGCCCCGGTGCTGGAGATGATCCTGGAGGCCCTCACCCGGGCCATCAACACGGTCTTCCTGGTGGGCGTGCCGATCGCCCTCCTGGCCGCGGCGGCGGCCCTGCTGCTCAAGGAGCTCCCGCTGCGCTCCTCGGCGGCCCCCGCCGCCTCGGCCGCCGCCCCCACCGCTCCCCCGGTTCCGGCCGACGCCGGGTAGGGCACCGGGGCCGACGCCGGGCAGGGCACCGAAAGGGGCGGGCGCCGTGAGAAGCGCCCGCCCCTTGGGGAGAACCGCCGCCGGCGGGGACGGGCCGTCACCGGCCCGCGCCCGTACGGAAGGATCGGGTCAGGTCGCGGCCAGGGCCGCCTCCGACTCCAGGACCGCGGCGACGGCGTTGACGACCGCGGCGATCCGGATCGCCTCCTGAATCTGCTCGCGGGGCATCCCCGACTTCCGCAGCACCGACTCGTGGGACTCAAGGCAGCGGCCGCAGCCGTTGATCGCGGAGACCGCCAGGCACCACAGCTCGAAGTCGGTCTTGTCCACCCCCGGGTTGCCGATGACGGTCATCCGGAGCCTGGCGGGCATGGTCGTGTACGTCTCGTCACCGATCAGGTGGGTCGAACGGTAGTAGACGTTGTTCATCGCCATGATCGCCGCCGCGGCCTTGGCCGCCCGGAACG
This sequence comes from Streptosporangium violaceochromogenes, assembly GCF_014654615.1. Taxonomy (GTDB): domain Bacteria; phylum Actinomycetota; class Actinomycetes; order Streptosporangiales; family Streptosporangiaceae; genus Streptosporangium; species Streptosporangium violaceochromogenes. The sequence continues at coordinate 176,447 of NZ_BNBB01000002.1, forward strand.
CCTCGGGGGACAGGACGACCGCCGCCTCGGCCCCGATCTCGGCGATCACCCGCGCGGACCTCGTCGCCGCGGCGCAGGCGAGCAGCGTGCCCCAGAGCTGCTGCCCGCTCAGCGAGGAGGTCGTGACCAGCGAGCCCAGGTTGAGCTTGATGTCCTTCGCGAACTCGGGAAGGGCGCTCTTGAGACCGTCGACGGACATCAGGCGCCGGCCAGAAGCTTCTTCGCGTCCAGGCCGGTGTCGCCCTTGTTCCAGTTACAGGGGCACAGCTCGTCCGACTGGAGCGCGTCGAGGACCCGCAGGACCTCCTTGACGTTGCGGCCGACGGACCCCGCGGTCACCATGACGAACTGGATCTCGTTGTTGGGGTCCACGATGAACGTGGCGCGCTGGGAGACGCCGTCGGCCCCCAGGACGCCCAGCGCGGACGACAGCTCGCGCTTGATGTCCGCCAGCATCGGGAAGGGCAGGTCGCGCAGGTCGGGGTGGTCCTTGCGCCAGGCGTGGTGGACGTACTCGGAGTCGACGGAGAAGCCCAGGACCTGGGCGTCGCGGTCGGCGAACTCGCCCTCCAGACGGCCGAACTCGGCGATCTCGGTCGGGCAGACGAAGGTGAAGTCCTTCGGCCACGCGAAGTAGACCTTCCACTTGCCCTCGTACGACTTGTGGTTGATCTGAGCGAACGCGTTGTCCGCGTCCAAAGCGACGCAGGCGGTCAGCTCGAACTCAGGAAAGTGGTCACCGATGGTGAGCAAGTCCGTGTCTCCTTCACAGAGGACGTCGTTGTCGCCCCTCACACTGCCTCATCTACCATTGATATGAGAAATCAAGGAGTCGAACCAATCTGAGAGGTGTTCCTTATCAGTGAGCCCACGCCCACCCTCGCCCAGCTGCGCGCCTTCACGGCGGTCGCCGAGCACCTGCACTTCAGGGAGGCGGCCTTCTCGCTGCGGATGAGCCAGCCCGCGCTGTCCAGCGCGGTGTCGGCCCTGGAGGAGACCCTGCACACCCAGTTACTGGAACGGACCACCAGGAAGGTCCTGCTGACCCCCGCCGGCGACCGGGTGGCCGTGCACGCCGCCCGGGTGCTCCAGGCGGTCGAGGACCTGATGGGCGAGGTGGCCCAGAGCCGCGAGCCGTTCCACGGCCCGGCCCACCTGGGGGTGATCCCCACGGTGGCCCCCTACGTCCTTCCCGCGCTGCTGCCGATGTTCTCGCGGCGGTTTCCGCACCTGCGGCTGACCGTGCACGAGGCCAAGACCGAGACGATCCTCGACGAGGTGCGCGAGGGCAGGCTGGACATGACGCTGCTGGCGCTGCCGACCGACGTCACCGGGCTGGTCGAGGAGCCCCTGTACGAGGAGGACTTCCTGCTCGCCGTCCCCGAGGGCCACCCCCTGGCGAAGGAAGACGGTCCGCTGGAGCGAGACGCCCTCAAGGGGCTGGACATCGTGCTGCTCAACCAGGGGCACTGCCTGCGCGAGCAGGCCATCGACGTCTGCCGCGAGGTCGGGGCGCGGGCCACCGCCACCACCTACGCGGCCGGTCTTCCCACCCTGGTCCAGCTCGTTGCGGGCGGCCTCGGGGTGACCCTGCTGCCGGAGTCGGCGGTCCCGGTGGAGACCGGCAGGCGGGCACGGCTGGCGCTGCGCCGCTTCCAGCCCCCCGCCCCGGGCCGCACCATCGGCCTGGCCTACCGCGCGAGCTCGGCCAGGGGCACCGAGTACGGCAGGCTGGCCCGGGCCGTCCGCTCCGCCCTGCGCGCCCGGCGCCTTCCGGTCCGGATCACCTCGTGAGCGGGCCCCGCCCGGCGAGGCGGGCCAGACGGCTCACGGCCTCGTCGATGACCTCGTCCCTCTTGCAGAAGGCGAAGCGGACGAAGTGGCGGCCGCGCTCGGGGCGGGTGTAGAAGACCTGGCTGGGCACGGCGACCACGCCCGCCAGCGACGGGAGGTCGCGGGCGAGGGCCAGGCCGTCGGTGAAGCCCAGGGGACGGATGTCGGCCTGGACGAAGTAGGTGCCCGCCGGGCGGTAGGCCTCGAAGCCCGCGGCCGTCAGGCCCGCCGTCAGGCGGTCGCGCTTGGACCGCAGGTCCGCCCGCAGGCGGGCGACCCACTCCCGTTCATGGCGCAGGCCGTAGGAGACGGCGAGCTGCCAGGGCGCCGAGGCGGTGAAGGTGAGGAACTGCTTGACGGTCTGCACCGCGTCGACGAACCGGCGCGGGGCGCAGATCCAGCCCGTCTTCCAGCCGGTCGCCGAGAAGGTCTTGCCCGCCGAGGAGATCGCGACCGTGCGCTCGCGCATGTCCGGCAGGGTGGCCAGGGGGATGTGCTCGACGCCGTCGAAGGTGAGGTGCTCGTAGACCTCGTCGGTGACGGCGACCAGGTCGCGCTCCCGGCACAGCAGGGCGATCTCCTCCAGCTCGGCGCGGGTGAAGACCGTTCCGGTGGGGTTGTGCGGGGAGTTGACCAGGATCATCCGGGCACGCGGTCCGGCGGCGGCCCGCAGCTCCGCCGGGTCGAAGGTGAAGCGCCCGCCGTGCGGGCGCAGGGTGACCGGGCGCAGCACGGCCCCGGCCAGGGCGACCGAGGCGGCGTAGGAGTCGTAGTACGGCTCGAAGGCGATCACCTCGTCGCCGGGCTCGCACAGCGCCAGGATCGAGGCGGCGATCGCCTCGGTGGCACCGACGGTGACGAGGATCTCACCGTCGGGGTCGTAGTCGAGACCGTAGTGCTCCTTGCGGTGCTCGGAGACGGCCCGGCGCAGCTCGGGAAGCCCCGGCCCCGGGGGATACTGGTTGAGGCCGTCCCGGATCGCCGACACCGCCCGGTCGAGCATCGCCTCCGGACCGTCGGTGTCGGGAAAACCCTGCCCCAGGTTGATGGAACCGGTCTGCACGGCGAGCGCCGACATCTCGGCGAAGATCGTCGTGCCGAAGTCACGCATCCGCGCCACCAGGGGATCGTTCACACGGCTCAGCGTAGTCCGGGGTGATCGTGAGATCGCGTCCGGGCCGGGCCTCTCCATCATGGGCGGCCGGACCCACCCCACCGGCGAAGACACGGTCAGCCGGCCGAGAAAAGCGACGAACCCCGAGATTTCCCTCCATACGGACATGCTCAACTAGGCAGCGTTACGGAGAGGGTGATACGTCTGGACGCTGTGACCCTCACAGCGGCCCCGGCGACCCGCAGGCTTCACGAGCTGGACGCGCTCCGCGGCTTCGCGGTGTGCGGGATCACGCTGGTCAACACCTGGCAGCACACCCGCGAGCACCTGGGGACGCCGAAACGCAACGCCGTGGACTGGGCGATCGAGAACCTGCTGCAGGGCAGGTTCTACCCGATCTTCTCGTTCCTGTTCGGGCTGAGCTTCGTCCTGTTCCTCAGGTCGGCGGCCAGGCGGACCACCCGCCCCCGGCCGGTGCTGCTGCGCAGGCTGGTGGTGCTGGCGTGCCTGGGCCTGCTTCACCAGGCGGTGAACCCGGGCGAGGTGCTCCTGCCGTACGCGATCTTCGGGGTGGTGGTCCTGCTGCCCGCCTCGTTCCTGCCGCGGACGGCGGTGCTGCTGCTCGGGATCGTCGTGACGGCCTGGGCGGTGGGGCAGGGCGGCGGGGTGATCCTCATCCCCGGGCTGTTCCTGCTGGGCCTGGCCCTGGCGCAGTACGAACCGGACGAACGGCTGCTGGTGTCCGCCCTCCTGACCGGCACGGCCGCGGCGGCCGGGCTGACCTACCTGTGGGTCCGCGCCTCGGCCGGCGCCCCCCTGCTGTACTTCCGGGGCGTCTATCCCGCCGCCGGGCTGGCCGCCGCCACCGCCTACTGCGCGGGGCTGCTGCTGCTCCTGCGGACCCCTCTGCGCGGCCCGCTGCTCGCGGTGCTGAGCCCGCTGGGCCGGATGGCCCTGACGAACTACCTGACCGGCACCCTGGTCGTCCTGCTCGCCCTGCCGTACCTGACGGCGGACCCGACCCGGATCACCGGGGTGGCGCTGTCGGCGGCCGTGCTGGCGGCCCAGGCCGCCTTCGGCCGGGTGTGGCTGGGGAGGTTCCGGTACGGCCCGCTCGAATGGCTGTGGCGATGCCTGACATGGATGGAACGGGTACCCAACGGCCGGATAGGGTCGAAGGCGTGACCCGCATCGCGCTGTGCCAGATCCCGGTCTCCGAGGACCCCGCCGTCAACCTGAACCGCGCCCGCCAGGCCCTGGCGGAGGCCGCCGACGGCGGCGCCGACCTGGCGATCCTCCCCGAGGCCACGCTCACCCGGTACGGCAGGCGGATCGCCGGCCTGGCCGAGCCCCTGGACGGGCCCTTCGGACGCGGCCTGGCCGCGTCCGCCGCGGCGCACGGCCTGTCCGTGATCGCGGGGGTGTTCGAGCCCGGAGACGGCGGAGACGGCCGGGTGCGCAACACCGCCGTGGCCATCGACCCCTCCGGGCGGCTCCGGGCGGCCTACCGGAAGATCCACCTGTTCGACTCCTTCGGCTCCCGGGAGTCGGAGCTGGTCGCACCGGGCGACACCCCGGTCGTGGTGGAGCTGGCCGGGCTCCGGATCGGCCTGATCACCTGCTACGACATCCGCTTCCCCGAGCTGGCCAGGGCGCTGGTGGACCGGGGCGCCGAGCTGTTCGCGGTGATCGCCGCGTGGGGGTCGGGGCCGATGAAGGAGGAGCACTGGGCGACCCTGGTGCGGGCCCGCGCGATCGAGAACACCACATGGGTGGCCGCCGTGGGGCAGGCGCCGGACCCCGGGGCCCGCGACGGCTTCGGGATAGGCCGCAGCATGCTGGTCGACCCGATGGGCGTCGTCCGCGCCGACCTGGGCCCGGCGCCCGCCGTGCAGGTCTGCGTACTCGACCCTCAGATCACGATTGCCACCCGGAATGCCCTGCCCTGCCTCGAACACCGGCGACCACAGGTCAGTGGATCGTAAAATGTGAACGTGAGTGAGCCACTTGGGCATAGAACGCGGATGCAGAAGGTTGTCCCGCCCCGCCTGCTCGTGCCCTATCTGGCCGGCAGGCGCACCGTCGTCTCGGGTTACGTGTACCGGGTGGAGGACTGCGCCCGGCTGACGACCCCCGCCCTGCTCTTCGCCGCCCTCGACCTGGGGTTCGAGGGCTCGGAACTGACCGACACGACCTCGGAGCTCTACCTCATGCGCTGGTACGCCCGCGACGCCGACAACTACGTCGTGCCGTACGGCCCGCACATGGGCGGTGACTGGAACGATGTGCCGCCCTTCGCGGGCAACGGTTTCACGACCTCGCGCGAGCACATGGTGCCGCAGTTCCACACCGCGCCCATGCCGATCCCGGCGGGGGCGGAGATCGTCCGCGTGACCTCCGGGGACGAGAGCCTGTTCGCCCGCTACGACGGGCTCGGCTGGCGGCGGGCCGCATGACGGGTGAGAACGAGCCGGTGACGTCGGGCTTCGTCGCCCGGTACGCCGGCCGGACCTACGTGGCCGCCCTCGGCCCCGGCGGCTCGGAGGTCGTGCTGTTCGACGAGGAGGCCCGGGAGGGCTTCGAGGCCGCCTCCGGCTACTGGCGGGCGGTCGTGCCCCGCGAAGACCTCGACGCGCTGGAGCTGGTCCGCACGGTCGGCACGTTCGGCGGCGAGCCGTGCCTGGTCCTCGACGTCTCCGAGGAGAACGGCGAGGAGAGCCTGCACGTCGCCTACACCGGGCACAGCGGGCTGAAGGCCGAGACGCTGGGGTACTGGATGGTCGACCACGGCGCCTACGAGGTCGTGGTCCCCCGTGAGGAGATCTTCTCCCTCCGGGTCGAGCGCGTCCCGCTCCCCCTGATCCCGCCCCCGGCCGAGCCGTGAGGGCTCACCGCGTCCCGAGCGCGCGATAGCGGGCCCGGCGGGCGGCGAGCCGCTCGCCGGGAGACCGCCCGAGCAGGACGGCGATCTCGTGTTCGAGCACGGCGGCCACCCGGCGGCAGAACGCCTCGGGCTCGTAGGCGGCGTCGGGGAACTCGGGGACGATCCGGTCGACGATGCCGTCCCGCCGCAGATGGACGGATTTCACGCCCTGCGCGGCGGCGATCTCCGGGGCGAAGTCCACGCTGCGGTACAACAGCGCCGAGGCCCCCTCGGGGGGAAGCGGCGACAGCCAGGCGTGCTGGGCGCAGAGCACCCTGTCTGCCGGGAGCAGCGCGAGGGCCGCGCCGCCGGCCCCCTCGCCGAGTAGCAGGCAGACGGTCGGGGCGGTGAGCGTCACCAGGTCGGCCAGGGAGCGGGCGATCTCCGCGGCCAGGCCGCCCTCCTCGGCCGGCTTCGACGGCCGGGCCCCGGGAGTGTCGATCACCGTGACGAGCGGCAGGCCCAGCTCCGCGGCCAGGCGCATGCCCCGCCGGGCGGCCCGGAGCCCGGCCGGCCCCGACCGCGCCACGGCGTTCCCGCGACCGCGGTCGTGGCCGAGCACGACGGCGGGGACCTCCCCGAACCGGGCCAGGGCGACGAGCAGTCCGGGATCGCTCCCCCCCGTGCCGGTGCCGTTGAGCGGGGTGACGTCACGGGCGCCGAACCTCAGAAGCTCCCGCACACCCGGCCGGTCGTCCCTGCGGGAGCGGCCGATCGCCTCCCAGGCCGCGACCGGCTGGACCGCCTCCCCCGGCTCGGGCCCGGCCTTTCGCCCCTCGCGGGGAGCGCACAGCACCGTCAGCGCCCCGGCGACGAACCGCCGGACGTTCCCGGTCGCGACGACCGCGTCCACCAGGCCGTGGGCGAAGAGGTTCTCGGCGACCTGCACCCCCTCGGGGAAGGGGTAGCCGTACAGCGACTCGAACACCCTCGGCCCGAGAAACCCGATCAGCGCGCCCGGCTCGGCGGCGGTGACGTGCCCGAGCGAACCCCAGGAGGCGAGGACGCCGCCCGTGGTGGGGTGGCGCAGGTAAACGAGGTACGGCAGGCCGGCCGCGCGGTGGGCGGCCACCGCGGAGGTGATCTTCGCCATCTGGACGAAGGCCAGCGCGCCCTCCTGCATCCGGGTGCCGCCGGAGGCGGGGGCGGCCAGCAGCGGGAGCCGCTCGGCCGTGGCCCGCTCGGCCGCGGCGGTGAGGCGCTCGGCCGCGGCCGCCCCGATCGACCCGGCGAGGAAGGAGAACTCGCACGCCACGACCGCGACCCGCCGTCCGTCGAGCAGGCCCTCACCGGAGATCACCGACTCGTCGTAGCCGGTCCTGGCGCGGGCCGCGGCCAGCTCCCCGGCGTAGTCGGAGCCCGGCGGGGCGGGGTCGACCGGCGTCCGGTCCCACGAGCGCCACGTCCCCGGGTCCAGGACGGCGGCGACGAACGCGCGGGCGTCGGGTCCGGCGGGGGTCATCCTTCGTGTCCGCGCGCCGGGACCGGTGCGGAGCGGGCTCTCATCAGGACTCCTTGAAGCGTGGAGACCCCCGCCTTCAGGCGTGGGGAGGAAACGCGGCACGGTGCCGCCTGAATGGGAACACGTGTACGATTCTTAGCTGGTCGTGCGGTAGAGTGCGGGGCGTGGCGCAGATCGTGAAGCGGGCCTACAGGTATCGCTTCCACCCGACCCCCGAGCAGGCCTCCGAGCCTGCCCGGACGTCCGGCTGCGTCCGGCTGGTCTACAACAGGGCCCTGGAGATGCGCACCCGCGCCTACACGCTGGAAGGCCGCCGGGTCTCCTACGTGGAGTCGTCGGCCACGCTGACCCAGTGGAAACGCGGCGGCGATTACGACTTCCTGTCCGAGGTGTCGTCGGTCCCGTTGCAGCAGGCGTTGCGGCACCTTCAGGCGGCGTTCGCGAACTTCTTCGCCAAGCGGGCGGAGTACCCGACGTTCAGGTCCCGCAAGAAGTCGCGGGCGAGCGCCGAGTACACCCGCTCGGCGTTCCGCTGGAGGGAGGGGCGGCTCACCTTGGCGAAGATGGACGCGCCGCTGAACGTGGTGTGGTCGCGGCCTCTTCCCGAAGGGGCGGAGCCGTCCACCGTCACGGTGTCCCGCGACGCGGCGGGGCGGTGGTTCGTGTCCATCCTGGTGGAGGAGACGATCCGCCCCCTCGACCCGGTCGAGGGCATGGTCGGTGTCGATGCCGGGATCACGTCGCTGGTGGCCCTGTCCACCGGGGAGAAGATCGTCAACCCACGCCATGAACGCCGCGACCGGCGCAAACTCGCCAAGGCCCAGCGGAACCTGGCCCGCAAGGAGAAGGGTTCGGCGAACCGGGCCAAAGCCCGGCTCAAGGTCGCCAAGGTGTACGTCCGGATCACCGACCGTAGAAGAGACCACCTGCATAAGATCGCGACACGGCTTGTTCGCGAGAATCAAGTGATCGCCGTGGAGGATCTGACCGTCCGCAACCTGGTGAAAAACCACGGTCTGGCGCGGGCGATCTCGGATGCCTCGTGGCGGGAGCTGCGCTCCATGCTGGAGTACAAGGCCCAGTGGTGTGGGCGCACCGTGGTGGCCGTGGACCGCTGGTTCCCGTCGAGCAAGCTGTGCTCGGCCTGCGGAACCGTCGCCGGCGCGATGCCGTTGAATGTCCGGACCTGGGAATGCGCCTGCGGCGCGACCCACGACCGGGACGTCAACGCGGCGAAGAACATTCTCGCCGCCGGGCCGGCGGAGAGGTGAAACGCCTGTGGAGCCGGGGTAAGACCTCAAGGGCGCAAGCCCGGCGGGCACCTGGCGGCGAAGCAGGAAACCCGACCCGTGAGGGTTGGAATCCCCCGGCTTCAGCCGTGGGGAGGAAGTCAAGGGAAGTCCCTTCGGATGGGCGGTCGGCGGTGAAGCGGACACCCTCACGGGTGACCGCGGGAGATCCCCTGCTTCCGGGGAGGGTGAGGGTCAACCCTCACGCTCCTCCAGCCACGCGAGGATCTCGTCGTTGTGCTGGCCCAGGGAGGGCGGGGCGCTGTGGCGCGGGGGAGGATCGCCGTCGAAACGCAGCGGGGGGCCGGGAAGCTCGATGGTGCCGAGCACCGGGTGGTCCACCTCGATCAGCAGGCCCTGGGAACGGGTCTGCTCCCAGGCGTAGACCTCGTCGAGGGATCTGATCGCCCCCGCAGGCACCCCGATCTCGGCGAAGGCGGCCAGCCAGTGGCCGCGGTCGTGCCCGCCGAGCGCGCGCTCGATGTCGGCGGTCAGATCGTTCCGGTGCGCGAACCTCTCCTTGTTCCCGGCGTATTTCGGTGTGTCCGGGTCGATGCCCAGCAGGGTGGCCACCTTCCGCCACTGCGTCTCGTTGGCCACCGTGATCTGGACCATCCCGTCGGCGCAGTGGAACGCGCCGTAGGGGGCGATGGAGGTGTGGTGGTTGCCTGCGGGCTCGGGCATCCGGCCGCCGACCGTCCAGGCCGTGCCGTGGTAGGAGTGCACGCCCGTCACCGAGGCCAGCAGGGAGGTGCGCACGACCTTCCCCCTGCCGGTGCGCTCGCGTTCGTACAGCGCGGCGACCACGCCGTAGGCGCCGTGGATGCCGCCGAGCAGGTCGGCGATCGAGGCGCCCACCCGGTACGGCTCGGCCGCCGACGGCCCGGTCAGGCTCATCAGGCCCGCCTCGCCCTGGGCGATCTGGTCGTAGCCCGGCCTGCCGCCCTCGGGGCCGTCGTGGCCGAACCCGGTGATCGACAGCACCACCAGGCGCGGGTTGAGCTCGTGCAGCCGCTCGACGGTGAAGCCCAGCCGGTCCAGGACGCCGGTGCGGAAGTTCTCGATCAGCACGTCGCTCTGCCGTACCAGGCGCTCGATCAGCCGCTTGCCCTCGGCGGACTTGAGGTCCACGGTGATCGACCGCTTGTTGCGGTTGGCGGCGAGGAAGTAGGTGGAGATGTCGCCGTCGGGACCGACGAACGGTGGCCCCCACCCCCGGGAGTCGTCCCCCGTGCCCGGTTGCTCCACTTTGATCACCAGGGCGCCCAGGTCGCCGAGCATCTGCGCGGCGTGCGGCCCCGCCAGGGCACGAGACAGGTCGAGGACGACGATGTCACCGAGGGCTCCGTGCAAGATCAACCTCCGTTGGTGGTCGCCGAGCCTAACCCAACCGCGACGGAAAAAGGGCGGATCCGCCGTCACCGGCCGGACTGCCTGGGCGACCCGTGCCGTTCCCTACCCGGACCGGGCCTCGCGTGACCCTTCCGGCCCGGCCTCTTTCGCCTCCACTCCTACCATTCGGGGCCGTCCCACGTCCCGCCGGGCCCCCGACTCGCGCCCCCCTGGTTTCCCCTGGTTTCTCCGACCCCTTCAAAGTTCTCCCCTATACCCCCTTCACCCTGCCTGTCCCCTTCGCCGTTGTCGCGCTCCCGTGCGTGGCCACCCCCTCCTCCCGGCCCCTCACGGGGGGCTGCCACCATGGGCGGATGGGTACGGCCGTCCGCTTCGAGGATCTCGCCGCCGTGATCGGGAGACTGCCGCCGTCGTGCGGACCGGTCCGCGTCGTCGCGGTGGACGGCCCCGGCGGATCGGGCAAGACGACCTTCGCCGACCGGCTCGCGGGCGCGCTGGGAGCGCAGGTGGTCCACAGCGACGACTTCCCGGTGCCGTGGGACGAACCGCCCGCCGCGTGGTTCGGGCAGCTGGAGCGGCAGGTGCTCGGCCCGCTGGCGGCGGGCCGACCGGGCCGCTACCGGCGCTACGACTGGGTCGGCGGCGCCTACACCGGGTGGGTGGACGTGCCGGTCGCGCCGGCGCTGATCGTCGAGGGGGTGGGCGCGGCCCGCCGTACGGCTCCGGTCGCCTTCACCGTCTGGGTGGAGGCGACCGCGGAGGTGCGCCTGACCCGGGTGCTGGCCAGGGACGGCGCCGCCCTGGCGCCGCAGTGGCGCCGCTGGATGCGGGCCGAGCGGGAGTGGTTCGCCGCCGACGGCACCCGCGATCGCGCCGACCTGCTCCTCGACGGCGCGGCGCTCCCCGGTGAGTTCGCCGGGATCTAGGCGCGGGACGCCCGGAGGCGGCGCCCCGGTCCCGTTCCGGTGTGTTCCGGGCACGCCTTCGGGCACCGCCCATGACGGGGCCGGCGCGACCGCGCGGTGAAAAAGACGAAAAAGACGACCCGTGATGTAGAAACGGCCGGTCGCCCGTTCGACGTAGAGGTGAAAGGGCAGCCCGGCGGAGGCGCCGGGCGGCCGCTCGACAGAGGATGGAGACGTCATGAAGGTCATGGTCATGATCAAGGTCAGCGGCGCGGACGAGGACAGGATCGTTATGACGCCGGAGATGACGGCGGCGATGGGGGCCTACAACGAGAGGCTCGTCAAGGCGGGCGTCATGCTCGACGGCGGCGGCCTCAAGCCGAGCTCCGCGGGGGCGCAGGTCGTCTTCGAGGGGGGCACGACATCGGTCGTCGACGGCCCGTTCACCGAGTCCAAGGAGATCATCGCCGGGTACTGGGTCTGGCAGGTCAGCTCCCTGGAGGAGGCCGTCGAGTGGGTCCGGCAGTGCCCCGGCGACCCCGGCGGCGGGCGGGAGGTCCTGGAGATTCGCCCGTACTACGAGGAGGAGGACTGCGAGGCCCAGGGGTCGCGGGACTGACGGCCCCCGGAACCGGAGGAGACCCCCTGTGGACGTGCGGCGCACGATCGAGGCGGTGTGGCGGATCGAGTCCGCGCGCCTGGTGGCCTTCCTGACACGGATCGTCCAGGACGTCGGCCTCGCCGAGGAGATCGCGCAGGAGGCGTTCGCGTGCGCCCTCGAACAGTGGCCGGCGCAGGGCGTCCCGCACAACCCCGGCGCCTGGCTGACCACCCTGGCCAGGCGCCGGGCGATCGACCTGATCCGGCGCGAGCGGACGCGGGACCGGAAGTACGCCCGGCTCGCCGCCGACCTCCTGGCATCGGAGCCGGAGACCGGCGGCGCGACGGACGCGGAGCTGCTGTCGCTGATCTTCGTCGCCTGCCACCCCGTCCTGTCCCGCGAGTCGCGCGCGGCGCTGGCCCTGCGCCTGATCGGCGGCCTCGGCACCGAGGAGGTCGCCCGCGCGTTCCTGGTGCCCTCCGCCACCATGGGGCAGCGGATCAGCCGGGCCAAACGCACCCTGACCGAGGCGCGGGTGCCGTTCGAGGTCCCCGGTGAGGCGGAACTGCCGGCGCGGCTGTCGGCGGTGCTGGAGGTCGTTTACCTGATCTTCAACGAGGGGTACGCGGGCACCTCCGGCGAGGAGTGGATCCGCCGGGACCTCGCGGAGGAGGCCATGCGCCTGGGCCGCATGCTGGCCGGCCTGATGCCCCGCGAGCCGGAGGCGCACGGGCTCGTGGCCCTCATGGAGTTGCAGGCGTCCCGCTTCCGTGCCCGCACCGGCCCGGACGGCGCGCCCGTCCTGCTCCAGGATCAGGACCGTTCCCGCTGGGACCGCACGCTGGTGGCGCACGGCCTGGCCTCCCTCACACGCGCCAAGAGGGCAGGCGGGGCGCTCGGGCCGTACACCGTGCAGGCGGCCATCGCCGCCTGCCACTCTCGCGCCCGCCGGTTCGAGGACACCGACTGGGAGGCCGTCGTCGCGCTGTACGACGCTCTCGCCCAGCTCGCGCCCTCCCCCGTCGTCGAGCTCAACCGCGCGGTCGCCCTGCTCCACGCCGACGGTCCCCACAGGGCGCTGGAGGCGCTCGACGCCATCCGCGGCGACCCCCGGATGGCCCGCTACCACCTGCTCGGCGCGGTGCGCGGCGACGTCCTGCTGCGTCTGGGCCGGCACGCCGAGGCGGCCGAGGAGCTGGAACGGGCGGCCGGCCTGGCGCCCACGAAACGGGAGCGCGCGCTGCTCATGGAGCGGGCCGCCGCCGCGACCTCGGCGCCCGCCGCAGGCCCGTCGCCCGGCCCGCGGAGCCCGTGAGGCACGTTGACGCGGGCCGTGTTCGGGGGCCGTACCCCGGTGGTCGGCGATTCACGAAACGGGTCCCGATAACGACGATCGGTGCCATAGCTGTCGTGACCTAATGCGTTGCAAGAGACACACAGAGTGGCCGAGGGGTCTGCCCCCTCGCGGTGCGGTGCCCCCGCCGTACGAAAGCGCCCGGGAAACGGGCGTGTGAGGGTCCTCGTCGCGGGCGCCGGCGGCCTTCGCCCGGAGAGGCGGGGTCAGGGGCGGTCGGCGGGGGCCGTTTTGCAGGGGGCTCCGTCGCAGGTGTCGGCCACCACGCCCTCCTGGAGGAAGCGCGCCTTCTGCAGGCGGGCCTTCGCGTCGTTGCGCGGGTCGTGGTGGGGGTCGCGGCCGTAGCGCGTCTCCAGGGGCGGGGTGTTGGTGGCGGGGGGCGCGGGGGTTCCGCTGTCCCAGACCACCAGGGCCGATCCGGCGTACGGCCCACCGGAAAGGGTGCCGATGCCCCAGTACGGTGTCACGTCGGGGCTGCGGCCGGCCTCCACGGCGGGACGGCGGATCCGCGCCCCCACGGTCCTGGCCGCGACCTCGGCCGTCACCGGGGAGACCTGGTGGTCTCCGAAGGCGACGTGCAGCAGCACCCGGTGGCGGGGCGAGCCGGGCAGCGGGTCGTCGGTCAGGTGCTGGGCGTAGCCGTTCGTCTCGGCCCGGTCCCAGAGCATCTGGATCAGCGCCAGGCAGATCTGCTGGGTCAGCCGGTCGGGGTAGGAGGCGTCCATGAGCCGCTGGAACGGCTGGAAGTTCACGCTGCGGTTGAGAAGCGTGCTGTAGTTCATCCCCGTCACACCGAGCACGGCGTTGCGCACGTCGGGGGAGACGGCGACCAGCGCGCCGCCCATGATGCCGCCCTGGCTGTTGCCGTCGTAGCCGAGGCCCGCCCGCCGGTCGATCAGCGGCCTGCCCCGGTCGTCCTGGAACGCCTTGTCGCGTGAGAATCCGTCGCGGGCGACCATCGCCCGGCCGAGGAGGACGACGTTCAGCAGGCTCTGCTGGAGCCGGTCGGCGACGGTGCCGAACCGGGAGAAGTCGCCGAAGACGCTCGTCACGTGCCGGACGTCCTCATCGGACATGCCGATCCACCGGGTGGCGCAGAAGACGAAGGCGTGCTGCCCGGCCATCGCCCGCACGTCCCGGGCGCGCACCTCGGTGAGCCTGCCGAGCAGGCCGTGGCCGTACAGGGCGGGGCGGGCGGGACGGCTGAAGGCCGCGCGCGGGATCTCGCACTGGTAGCGCGCCTTCAGGGTGTCGCCGAGCGGGCGCGGCAGGCCGCCGGGTCCGAGGTTGAGGTTCGACCCCGGGGGGCCGCCCGGCCGGTCGAGGTAGTTGGGGACCTCGATGTCGCCGGTGACCTCGCGGGCGATGTCGGGGTCCTGGTGGGGGGTGAGGTCGGTGACGGAGTCGACGGTGAACCGGGGGGAGCGGCCCTTGAGCGCGCGCAGCGTCCGGTCGCGCATGCTCAGCACGGGTCCGGCGATGCCCCGCGCCCCCGCCACGGTGAAGTCCCAGGCCAGGTGGAGGCCCGCGGGGCCCACGCCGGCCTGCGCGAGGTCGGCGAGCGTGCGGCGCAGGGCGCGCTGCCTTCCGGTGAGCGGGTCGTTCGGGGGCAGCGCGCCGGCCAGGAGCCCGGTGAAGGCACGGGGGGCGGGGATGTCCTTGCCCGCGGCGTCCTTCAGCCCGCGCAGCGCGACGGCGTAGCGGTGGCCCTCCAGGAAGTTCTTCGCCGGTCTGACGATCAGCGCCCGCCGGGCGGGGTCGGTGGCGCCCGCGTCGAGTTCGGCCCAGTACGGCCAGCGTTCCCCGGTCCTGGTGTCGACGATCACGATGGGGGCGTCGCGGCGCAGCGACCATCCGATGTCGGTGACGGGCGCGGCGCCGGTCTTGGCGAGGTCGAGGCCGGGCACGTGGGCCAGCAGCATGGAGCCGGGTGAGAAACCTTCGGCGGTGTTCCACCGCGCCGGGTCGACGGGGGTTCCGCCCGCGTTGCGGGGCATGGCCTCGGCCGAGAGGCCGAGGCGCAGCCCGGTGGAGGTGCGGGCGGCCGTGGTGAACCAGTCGTTGGGGAAGGGCAGCAGACACTGCCCTCCGGCGATCGGGTCGCACCCGGCGACGGCCCGCGCGCCGGACCCCGTGGAACCCGTGGGGGCCTTGGGGGTCGCGAGGGCCTGGCCGACGGCGGCCGGTGGTTTCGCGCCCGTTTCCCCCGGGGTGAAGGCCGGGGAGGCGACCGTCGCCGGCGCCATCGCCGTCATGAGGCCCGTCAGCACGACGCGCAGGCGCATGTGTCTCCCCTCGAACCTCGCCCGATGAGATCACACACCATAGGCGCAGGAGACCGCAGGACGCCGTATCAGTCAATGCACGGGAAAGACTGTTTTCTTATGACACGCTCCTTTTTCTGACTCCTGGCCGGGATTCGCCACGGACCCGCCCGCCGGGCGTCTCCCGCGTCAGGCCGGGCATGCCGCCGGCGTCCTCGCCGTGGACGGGGCGGGCGCCGTCAGCGGCGGCGCGGGCCCATGGTGGAGCCGATCACCGCGTCCGCGTCGTGGGTGTGCACCTTGGCCGCCAGCCGGATCGCCATCTCGTTGGCGCGGCGCAGCTCGGCCTCGACCCGGTCCTTGCCCGACTGGCCGACCTGCACGCCGAAGTAGGCGCCGATGATCGCGCCGGAGACGCCGACGAGACCTGCGAAGGGGGCCGCCGTGTCGCCGCCGCGGATCGCGACGACCGCGAAGGCGGTCAGGATGACCACCAGGCCGGTCAGGACGATGTAGAACCCGTAGCGCCAGCGGGCGGCCTCGGCCTTGGCCGCCACGGCCTCGTCCTCGGTCATCATCGCCGCGAGCGCGACGGGCATCTCCACGGTCTCCCCGGCGGGGGGCAGGGCCGAGGACGTCACGGCGGGGGTCTTACCCCGGGGCGGGGCGGAGTTCGCGGCAGTCGTCACAGGCTCTCCCACTTCTCGCTGCGGGGCATGGTTCTTAACGCTCGTCACGGGTTTTCTCACTTCTCGATAGCACCAGCACGAAATCTCCCATGCTTTCCACAATCACGCCAAGTCAGGCACCGCTTACAAGATCTGACATTCCTACCGGCGCATCCCGTGTCCAAACCTCACCTGCCGCCGCATCTCCGTACCCCCGGACGTCCCCGGACGCCTCTCGGCACCCCGGACGTCCCCGGACGCGTGTTCCCGGCGTGCCCCGCGCTCCCGACGTCTGTTCCGGGGCGCCGCTCAGCCGCCGGACCCGACGGCGGTGCCGTCGTCCTCGGGCGCCCCGCCCCGGTGGGCCGCGCGCCCCACCATGTAGGCGGCCACCGTCGCCGTGATCACTTGGAAGGCCCCGGCCAGCAGCAGCGGCCCGGCGACCGCCCAGGTCGGCCGGCGCAGCCACATGGCCAGCAGGATCAGCTGCAGGCCGAGCACCTGGGGTTTGGTCGCCGGGTGCATCCGCGCCAGGGTGCCGGGGAACCTGACCATCCCCACCCCCGCCGCGAACGCCAGCCCGGCGCCCAGCAGCATGCACCCGGCCGCGGCCACGTCCAGCGCGGTCACCGGGCCCGTCCCGCGAAGAACCGGGCCAGCGAGACCGACCCGACGAATCCCAGCGGGGACAGCACCAGCAGCACCGGCAGCGCCGAATAGTCGCCGAGCGCCGCCGCCCCCGCCGCGACCCCGCACATGACGACGGCGGTGAGCACGTCCAGCGCGACCGCCCGGTCCAGCATGGAGGGGCCGCGCACCAGCCTCCGGAGCGTCATCGCCGCCGCGCCGCCCAGCAGCGCCAGCACCGTCGCGTACACCGCCGTCACCGCAGCTCCTCCCGGTCGGCGGCGGTGCCGAAGGCCGCCACGATGGCGCCCTCCAGCCGCGTGACGTCCGCCCGGACGGTGGCCCGCACGTCCCCCGTGATCCCCAGCACGTGCAGCGTCAGCCTCCTGCCCGGGAAGTCCGCCTCAAGCACCAGGCTGCCCGGCAGGGCCGACAGCGCGATGACGACGAGCACCGTCATGACGGGCGACGAGGTGCGCAGCCGTACCTCCACGACGTGGACCGGCGGCCTGCCCGGCCGCAACGCCCACCACGCGACCCGCATGCTGGAGAACACCAGGTCCCACGCGAAGCGGGCCAGGAAGGCCACCGCCGCGACCGGGTGGACCCGGACCCCGGAGTCGAACGCCGGCAGCGGCAGCAGCCACACGACGGCGACCCCCGCCAGCAGGCCGCCCAGCACGTTTCCCACGGTCAGCTCGCCCCACAGCAGCAGCCAGGTCACCGCGAGCCAGGCGACCGCGCCGGGCGGGACCGGCCTGCCCGGCGACCCCGGCACGGGTCTCACCGGCCTCGTCATCGGCCGCCTCCCCCGAGAACGGCCGAGATGTACGGCGCGCGGTCCAGCAGTTCGACGGCGGTCCGCCGGGTCAGGTCGGTCAGCGGCCCGGCCAGCACCGTGTAGAACAGGCCGAGCGCCACCAGGGCCGCCGTGGCCCCCAGCATGGGCGCCGGCACGGTCACGCTGGTGACGATCGCCCGGCCGGTGATCCCCTCGGTTCCCCGCGCCCGGGAGAGGGGTTCCTCCTCGCTCTCCAGCACGGTCCCCGCCGCCCACGTCACGTCGGGGGACGGCTCCCGCCAGAACGCCCTGTTCCACGTCGCCGCCACCGCGTACAGGGTCAGCAGGCCGGTCACCAGGCATCCCGCCACCAGGGTGAACACCAGGGGACCGCCGACCGCCACCCCCGCCTCGACGAGCGCCAGCTTGCCCAGGAAACCGGACAGCGGGGGGATGCCCGCCAGGTTCATCGCCGGGACGAAGAAGAGCACCGCGATCAGGGGCGCCAGTCTCATCAAACCCCCCAGACGGTCGAGCGAGGTGGTGCCGGCGCGGCGCTCGATCAGGCCGGCGACCAGGAACAGGCTCGTCTGCACGGTGATGTGGTGCACGACGTAGAACACCGCGCCCGCCAGGCCGGCGACGGTGGACAGCGCCACCCCGAACACCATGTAGCCGATGTGGCTGACCAGGGTGAAGGAGAGCATCCGTTTGACGTCGGCCTGGGCGACCGCGCCGAAGACCCCCACGAGCATCGTCAGCAGCGCCGCCCCCATCAGCAGGCCGCTCACCGGCCCGCCGGGGAACAGGAGCGCCTCCAGCCGGATGATCGAGTAGACGCCGACCTTGGTGAGCAGCCCGGCGAAGAGCGCGGTGGCGGGGGCGGGCGCGGTCGGGTAGGAGTCCGGCAGCCACGCCGACATCGGGAAGATCGCGGCCTTCACCACGAAGACCAGCAGCAGCGTCAGCTCCACCAGCAGCCTGATGTACTGCGGCAGCGCCGTGAACCGTTCGCCGAGCTGGGCCATCGACACGGTGCCCGTGGCCCCGTAGGCCACCGCGATCCCGACCAGGAACAGCATCGACGACACCAGCCCGACCACCGCGTAGGTCGCCCCGGCGCGCACGCGGGACTCGGTGCCGCCGAAGGTCAGCAGTACGTAGGAGCCGCTGAGCAGCATCTCGAAGGCGACGAAGAGGTTGAACAGGTCGCCGGAGAGGAAGGCGTCGGACACCCCGGCGACCATGATCAGATAGGCCGGGTGGAAGATCGCCAGCGGGGCGGCGTCCTCCTGGTCGGCGTAGGCCTGCGCCAGGGAGTAGACCATCACGCAGAGCGTCACCGCCGAGGAGACCGTCAGCATCAGCGCCGAGAGCCGGTCGGCGACCAGGGCGATGCCCGGCGGCGCCGTCCAGCCCCCGGCGTGGGCCACCAGCGGCCCGCCGCCGTCGGCCGCCGCCAGCAACGCCAGCGAGGTCGCCAGCACCGCCGCCAGCGTGGTCACGCTGATGAGCGCCTGAAGACGGCGCAGCCGCCCGCCGATGGCCAGCTTGAGGCCGGCGGCCAGCAGCGGCAGCATCACCGGCACCGGGATCAGCGCCTCCACCGCCGCTCCTCTCCCCCGCCCCGCGAAAACCCCATCAGTCGTCGCCCCCCAGCTCGGGGTCCTCGGCCCTGGCCTGCCGCTCGCGGTCGGCCCGGATGGCCGCCCGCATCTCCCGGCGGGCCTCGCGGCGGCGCTCCCGCAGCCGCCCGCGGATCTCCCGCTCCCGCTCGGCCTGCTCCCGCTCCCTGCGGGCGAACTCCTCGCGCAGCGCGCCGCTCTCCCCGTCCCGGCCCCTCCGGGACTCCTCCTCGGCCCGCCGCGCGGCCCGCAGCGCGGCCAGTTCGGCGCGCTGCCGCCGGACCAGCCGCCGGTACGCCTCCCGGTGGGCGAGCACCGACCGGGCGAGCTCCCCGCGCCGGGCGCGCAGCCGTACGCGGCGGTCCTCGGTGTCGTCCTGCACCTCGTCGCCGCCGGTGAGCTGCCAGGAACGGTGAACCACCGCGAGCAGGAACGCGGTGACGCCCAGGGTGATCACGACGGAGGTGAGCACCATCGCCTGCGGCAGCGGATCGGCCATCCGGGAGAGGGCGGCGCGCCCGAGGATCGGCGGACGCCCCGCGGGCCCGCCGGCCACGAGGAGCAGCAGGTTCACCCCGTTGCCGAGCAGGATCACCCCGACGAGCAGCCGCACCAGGCTCCGCTCCAGCAGGAGCGTCACCCCGGCGGCCACCAGGGCGGCCGAGGCCGCGAACGGCACCAGCGCGACGGTCACCGCCCCTCCTTCCCGCCGTCCCCGGCCTCGACCTCGATCTGCCGGTCCAGCTCGGCGCCGAGGCTGCGCAGGATGTCCTGGATCATGCCGGCCACCGCGACGTAGACGCCGACGTCGAACAGCAGGACGGTCGACAGGTGCAGTTCGCCGAGCGGCGGGATCGTCAGGTCGGCGGAGAGCATGTCCAGCGGCGCGCCGCCGAACAGCAGCCCGCACAGGGCGGTGAGCGCCGACAGCAGCAGTCCCAGGCCGATGAGCACCCCGGCGTCGGCGGTCACCGCGATGGCCAGCTCGTGCCGGCCCCCGGCCAGGTAGCGGATGACCAGCGCGAGCCCGGCCACGACGCCCCCGGCGAACCCGCCCCCCACCGCGCCGTGCCCGGTGAACAGCAGGAAGATCGAGATCAGCACCACCGTGTGGAAGAGCAGCCGGGCGACGACCTCCAGGACGGCGGCCCGCTGGCCGGACGGCAGGGTCGCCGCGAGCCAGTGCGTCCGGCCCCCCGGGTGGGCCGCCCGCGCGGGAGGCTCCAGGGCGTAGGTGCGGCGGCGCAGGAACACCAGGCTGATGACCCCGAGGGTGAGGACGACGAGCACGGAGCTCTCCCCCATGGTGTCCCAGGCCCGGATGTCCACCAGCAGCGCGCTGACCATGTTCGCGGCCCCGGCCTCCCGGGCGGCCGGGGCGGTCAGCCCGCCGGCCGGCGCGGCCTGCCGGGCACCCGCCGCGAGCATCCCGGCGCCCGCCACCACCACCCCGCTGACCGCTCCGATGCCCAGGCGCAGCCCGAACGGGCTCCTGGCGCGGGCCTCCCTGGGCCCCAGGGGGAGCCGGCGCAGCACCAGCACGAACACCACCAGGCTCAGCGTCTCGGTGAGGAACTGGGTCAGCGCCAGGTCGGGTGCCCCCTGGACGAGGAAGAGCAGGGCGGTGCCGTACCCCGTCAGTCCGGCCACCAGGGCGAGCACGATGTGCGAGCGGATCCGGAGGGCGACCGCGGCCGTGGCGACCAGGAACGCCCCGACGAGGGGCTGCTCGGGGCGATCCCACGCCACCGCCTCCAGGCGGATGTCCGGCGGGCCCCCGTACAGCAGCGAGAAGCCCGCGATCCCCGCCAGGGAGAGGAAGGCGACGATGAGGTAGTCGGTCAGCGAGCCGCGCTGGGTGACGCCGGTGAGCTGGAGGGAGAACCTCTCCAGGCCCCGCACGATCGCCCAGTAGACCCGGCCGGAGTCCATCGGGCGCGGGAGGCGTCCGGCCCGCTCCACCCTCCCCCCGAGCGAGAAGAGCAGCGCTCCCCCCGCCAGGGCGACGGCCGACAGCAGCAGCGGCACGGGCGCGCCGCTCCACAGGGCGAGGTGGACGGCGGGGCCGGGGCCGGGGAAGGTCGCGACGTAGGCCCCCATCGCCTCGCCGTACCGGCTCGCGAAGGGGGCGGCGGCCAGGCCGAGCACGGCGAGCAGCGCGGGCGGCAGCACCGTGGCGGCGGCGCGGCCGTGCGCCGGTGTCGGCGCGCGGCCGGGCCGGCTCCCGAAGGCCCCCCACAGGAACCGCGCGGTGTAGGCGGCGGTGAGCACCGAGCCGGCGACCACCCCGGCCAGGGTCAGGGCCGCGGGCCCTCCGGCCGGCAGCGCCTCGAAGGCCGCCTCCTTGGCGACGAACCCGAGCGTCGGCGGGATGCCCGCCATCGACGCCGCCGCGGCCGCGGCCACCGCGCACAGCCGGGGCGCCGAGCGGCCCAGGCCGTTCAGCTCGCGCAGGTCGCGGGTGCCCGTGGCGTGCTCGACGACGCCGACGACCAGGAACAGGGACGCCTTGAACAGGCCGTGCGCCAGGAGCATCGCGACGCCCGCCAGCGCGCCGTCGCGGGTGGCGGCGCCGAACAGCACGGTCAGGAAACCCAGCTGGCTGACCGTGCCGTAGGCGAGCAGCCGCTTGAGGTCGTTCTCGCGCAGCGCCCGCCCGCCGCCGAGCAGCATCGTGATCAGGCCGAGCGGTACGGCCGCCCGCCAGACGGGCAACTCGCCGAAGGCCGGGCCGAACCGGGCGAGCAGGTAGATCCCGGCCTTGACCATCGCCGCGGCGTGCAGGTAGGCGGAGACGGGGGTGGGCGCGGCCATGGCCGCGGGCAGCCACATGCTGAACGGGAAGATCGCCGACTTCGACAGCGCCCCCACCAGGAGCAGCCCCACCGCCACGGGGACGGCGCCCCCCGAGGGCGGGTCCGCGACGATCCGCGAGATCCGGTAGGTCCCCGCCGCCTCGCCGAGGATCACCATTCCGGCCAGCATCGCCAGCCCGCCGAGGACGGTGACGGTCAGCGCCTGCGCCGCCGCCCTGCGGGCGGCCCTGCTTTCGGGGTCGTGGCCGATCAGCAGGTAGGAGCAGAGGGTGGTCAGCTCCCAGAACACGTACAGCAGCAGCAGGTTGTCGGCGGTCACCAGCCCGAACATCGCCCCGGCGAACGCCGTCAGCACCCCGCCGAACCGGCCGAGCCCGTCCTCCCCGGCGTCGAAGTAGCGGCAGCAGTACACCAGGACCAGCGCGCCGACGCCCGTCACCAGCGCCAGCATCGGCAGGGCCAGGACGTCGGCGCGGAAGGACAGCCCGAGGCCGAGCGCGGGCGCCCAGTCGTGGTGGGAGGTGACGGGCGGGCCCGCGAGGGCCACCCACGCCGTGTAGCCGAACCCGCAGGCGGGCGGCAGGGCGAGCACACCGAAGGCGTCACGGCCGAGGCGGCGCGCCAGCGCCGGGGCGCACACCGCCGCGACGGCGTGCAGGATCAGCAGCGGCTCCATGTTCCCCCGGGCACCGTCGTGGTCGGCACACCCCAAACTGCCACGAGGCACCTGTTTCACCGCTCAAGCGCACCAGCCGCTTGACCCGAACCCCGCCGGTTCTTCACCGGCGCGTGATCAGCCCCTGCCGCGTGTACGGCCGAGCAGCCAGCCGATCACCGCGCTGCCGAGCGCGACTCCGGCGCCCATGCCGAACGCCGCGAGAACCGGCCAGACAGGACCGTGCCGCGACTCCCGCCCGGCGGGGCGCTCGAAGACGCGCCCCCCGCCGGCCGGGACCGCGCCGCCGGGGGCGGCTCCGGGGGCGGCTCCGGTGGCCAAGGGCGGGACGGCCGCGAGAGGCGGGGAGACGGGAAGCGGGACGGGCACGCCCGCGAGGGCACCGGGAGCGCCGCCGGGACCCGCCGCCGGTACGCCGGCCGGCGGGGCACCGGACGGAGGCACGACGCCCGAGAGGTGGCTCTCGACGGCGGAGAAGAAGTCTCCGGCGGTCTTCCGGGCGACCGAGCCGAGCATGCGCTGTCCGACGCCTCCGATCATGCCGCCGATCACGGCCTCGGCGTCGTAGTCGACGCGGGTGCCGCCGTCGACCTCGCTGAGCCGTACCCGCACGGTGGCCTCCACGGTGCCGGGCGCGCCCTGGCCCCGGGCCCGGAGCACGAAGCGGTGCGGGGCCTCGGGGTCGGCCAGGGCGACCTCTCCCCGGTAGACGCCCTTGATCGAGGCCACCCCGGCGGTGACCGTCATCCGGTAGGTGCCGTCCCCCGTCTCCTCCAGGCGCTCGCAGCCCGGAATCGTACGCACGAGCACGGCCGGGTCCTGGAGCGCGGACCACACGAGGTCCCTGTCGGCGCCGAGTACGGCGCTGCCCGCGAGCTTCATGGCAGCACCCTAGGCAATCACCCGCCGTGCCGGTAACGGCGACATGTGCCCGCCCGCGGAACGGGTGGTTGTCACAGGGCCGGCCCCTCCCCCTCCGAGTCATTAACAGCGATATTTCACGAAAGATCATGAAATGGGGAGTTTCCAGCTGATCGCGCTCCGCGCCAATGGCAGGATGGTGGCCCATGACAGGGGGGACGCGGGCGATCGGAACGGCGGTCGCGCTGGCCGTCATGGCGGCGGGCACGGGATGCGCGATCGGCGCGGGGAAGCGCGGCGGAACCGCCGATCCCGCTCCACCCGCCCCCTCCGCGATCCGCCCCGCCGACCCGCCCGGCCGCTCCCCGGGCCCGCCGGGGGAACCGGGCGTACTGCCCCGGCCGGGAGAGGTCGGCCGGATCCCCCGCCCCCCGGACGGGCTGCCCCCGGTGATCAGCTCGATCCCGACCCGCAGGAAGGTCGTCTTCCTCACCATCGACGACGGCTGGGAGCAGGACCCGGGCTTTCTGGCGCAGGTCCGCGACGGGCGGATCCCCATCGCCGCCTTCGTCACCCGCGACGCCGTGGAGGCCCGGGGGGCGACCGACCCGACCGCGCAGGGCGGCAGGTTCCTGGGCGCGGGCAAGTGGGGGTACGTGCGCGACCTGCGCGCGGCGGGGGCGACGATCGAGAACCACACGCTGACCCACCCGAACATGCCGGCGCTCGGCTACGAGGGGCAGAAGGCGGAGATCTGCGGCACCTCCCGGCTCATCCGCGGGCACACCGGCAGCGCGCCCACCCTGTTCCGCCCGCCGTTCGGCAACCACAACACCCTGACCCGCAGGGCGGCCAAGGCGTGCGGCATCGACGCCCTCCTGCTCTGGACCGCGACCGTGCAGCCCGGCGGGAAGATCGCCTACCAGGTGCCCGACAAGCGGCTCCGCCCCGGCGACGTGCTGCTGCTGCACTTCCGCCCCGGCCTGTCGCGGGACTTCCGCGTCCTGGTCGGCAAGATCAGGCGCCGGGGATTCGAGCTGGGAAACCTCCACGCCTACCTGAGGGCCGCGACCCGCTGACGGCCCCGGGTCCGCCGCCCGGCGTACCCCGAGGTCCCCCCGGGGGCTGACGCCCGATCGGCGCCGTCTGCCCCACCATGGGGTGTGTGCTCGCGCGGCCCAAGGTGCCCGCGGGCACCTCCGGCGGGCGCGGGGCTCCCTTTAAGGGCTCCTTCACCGCCGGGCCGACCGGGGACCGTCCCCGGTGACGCGGGGGGAAGCCGGCGCCGCGAGCCGGAGGGGACGATCCCGGTCCGGCCGAGAAGTGCGGTCTCGCGCCGGGCCATGTGACAAGGATCGCAGGAGTTCGCGGCGCCCACCCCGCCCTTTGCTCTACAGCTTGTAGTACTACTAGTCGTAGAACTACAAGCTGTAGAGCTCCAGATCCGTGGGGGGAAAATGGAGGCACTGGACCTGGCACGGTGGCAGTTCGGGGTCACCACCGTCTACCACTTTCTGTTCGTACCCCTGACGATCGGTCTCGGTGTCTTCGTGGCGGGGTTGCAGACCGCCTGGCACCGCACCGGCAAGGAGCACTACCTCAGGCTCACGAAGTTCTTCGGGAAGCTCTTCCTGATCAACTTCGCGATGGGCGTGGTCACCGGCATCGTGCAGGAGTTCCAGTTCGGCATGAACTGGAGCGAGTACTCGGTCTTCGTCGGCGACGTCTTCGGCGCCCCGCTGGCGCTGGAGGCACTGCTCGCCTTCTTCCTGGAGTCGACCTTCCTCGGGTTGTGGATCTTCGGGTGGGACAGGCTGCCCCGGCGAGTCCACCTGGCCACCATCTGGGCGGCGGTCATCGGCTCCAACCTGTCGGCCTACTTCATCCTCGCCGCCAACGCCTGGATGAAGCACCCGGTCGGCTACGAGGTGGTCGACGGCAAGGCGCGGATGACGGACCTGTGGGCGGTGCTCACCAACTCCACCGCGCTCGCCCAGGTGCCCCATGTGGTGGCGGGGGCGTTCGTCGTCGCCGGCGGGTTCGTGCTGGCGGTGTGCGGCTACCGGATCCTGCGGGAGCGCCGCGCCGACCCGGATCGGACCGTGCCACTGCGGCGGGGGCTGCCGCAGATGTGGCGGACCCCCATGCGGGCCGCGCTGGTCATGACGGCGATCGCGGGGGCCGTCGTCGCGGGCAGCGGGGACGCCTCGGCCAAACTGCTGCACGAGCAGCAGCCGATGAAGCTGGCCGCCGCCGAAGGGCTCGAACGCGACACCGCCGGCGCGCCGTTCTCCCCGGTGCCCGGGGTGGAGGTCCCCCTGCTGCTCAGCTTCCTGGCGACCGGCGACCCCCAGGGGGTCGTCCAGGGCACCGAGGACCTGCAGGAACGGTTCACCGAACGGTTCGGCCAGGCCGACTACCGTCCCGACACGACGGTGGTCTACTGGTCCTTCCGCGTGATGATCACCTTCGGCCTGGCCACGGTGGGCCTGTCGGTCCTCGGCCTCTGGCTGACCCGCCGGCGCCGGAGGCCGGGGCCGCCGCGCGAGATCCCGTCCTGGTTCGCCCGCGCCTGCGTGCTGGCGCTGCCGCTGCCGGCCCTGGCGATGATCGCCGGCTGGCTGCTCAGCGAGATCGGCCGCCAGCCGTGGACCGTCCAGGGCGAACTGCTCACCGCCGCGAGCGTGTCACCGGGCGTCGGTCTCGGCGAGGTGGCCGTCTCACTGGCGGTCTTCACGGCGCTGTACGGCGCGCTCGCGCTGGCCGAGGCCGTGCTGCTCATCCGGCACGTCAAGGCCGGCCCCGAGCCCGCCCCCACCGGCCGTCCCGGCGCCCCCCGCACCGGCGGCGAGGGCGCAGGACACGACGACGCCGGCACCCGGCTCCAGCCGACCCTGATGTACTGAAGGCGGAAACGATGGAACTTCCCACATTCTGGTTCGTGGTCGTCGCCTTCCTGTGGACCGGCTACTTCGTCCTTGAGGGGTTCGACTTCGGCGTGGGCCTGCTGCTGCCGGTGCTCTCGCGCGACGAGGCCGAACGCGGGCAGGTGCTCGGCACGATCGGCCCCGTCTGGGACGGCAACGAGGTCTGGCTGATCACCGCGGTGGGCGCCATGTTCGCCGCCTTCCCCGCCTGGTACGCCGGGCTGCTCAGCGCCTTCTACCTGCCGCTGGTGCTGGTCCTGGCGGGCCTGATCGTGCGCGGCGTGGGCCTGGAGTGGCGAGGGAAGGTCCGCCACGCCTCCGACCGCGCCTGGTGCGACCTGGGCATCATGGTCGGCAGCGGCCTGCCCGCCTTCGTCTGGGGCGCCGTCTTCGCCGACGTGCTGTACGGCGGCGCCGTGGCGGCGCTGGTCGGCGGGGTGTTCTCCCTGGCGCTGTTCGCGCTGCACGGGGCGGTCTTCGTCGCGCTCAAGACGTCGGGGCCGGTGCGCGGGCGGGCACGCCGTACCGCGATGATCACCTCGCTGGTGGCGCTGCCCACGGCGGTGGTGGCGCTGCCCGGCATCCCCGCCGCGGGCGCGAAAGGGGCGGCCGCCACCGGCTGGGCCGCCTCGCCCTGGCTGTGGGCGTGCGCGCTGGCCGCGACGGCGGCGCTGGCCGCCGCGACCGCGCTGACCTGGAGGAACCGGGACGGATGGGCGTTCACTGCCACCGCCTCCTCCATCGTGCTGGGGGCCGCCGCCCTGTTCGGGGCCCTGTGGCCCGCCCCGCTGCCCGGTCTCACCGTCGCCGAGGCCGCCTCCGGCCCCTACACCCTGGGCATGCTGACCTGGATCGGCCTGATCGCGCTGCCCTTCGTGCTCGGCTACCAGACCTGGACGTACTGGGTGTTCCGCCGGCGCCTGACCGCCGGGACGCCCTGACCCGGCCCGAGCCCCCTCCTTGGGCCCCGTCCGGGCTCCTCCCCGCTCCTCCCGGCCCGCGCCCGCCGGGTCAGGGGGCGGCACGGCGCAGGTCGAACAGCTCCGACGGCGAAAGGGGCATCCGGTCGATCGGGATGCCCTCGGCGTCCTCGACGGCCGAGGCGATGACCGCCGACACCGGGATGACCCCCGCCTCGCCGGCCCCCTTGATCCCCAGGGGGTTGAGCGGGGACGGGGTCTCCAGGTGAGCGGTCTCGATCGGCGGGATCTCCGTCGCGTAGGGCATCAGGAAGTCCATGAACGAGGCGTTGAGCAGCTGGCCGTGCTCGTCGTAGACCATCCGCTCGTACAGCGCGCCTCCCACGCCCTGCGCGACGCCGCCGTGGATCTGCCCCTCGACGATCATCGGGTTGATGAGCCTGCCGCAGTCGTGGACCACCGCGTAGCGCAGGACGCGGATCTCGGCGGTCAGCGGGTCGGTCTCGACGATCGCCGCGTGCATGCCGGAGGCGAAGGTCGAGCGGATCGGCGAGTAGTAGTCGCGGCCCTCCAGCCCCGGCTCCTCCCCCTCCGCCACCGGCGGCGCGTCGGGCGGTGAGGCGCCCGCGAACTGGGTCGCGCGGGCCGCCTCCTCGTCGAAGGCGTAGCGCAGCGGGTTGGACAGCACCGCCACGGTGGCCAGCGGGACCGAGGCGCCGGGCGCGCCCACCACCCTCACCTCGCCGTCGACGATCTCCAGGTCGCGCGGGTCGGCCTCCAGCACCCCGGCGGCGATCCGCAGCGCCTTCTCCCTGACCTTCCGGCACGCCAGCGCGATGGCGTTGCCGCTCATCACCGCCGCCCGCGAGGCGAACGTGCCGACCGCGTAGCCGAACCTGCGGGTGTCGCCGGTGACCACCGAGATCCGCTCCAGCGGCACACCCAGCTCGGTCGCGGCGATCTGGGCGAAGACCGTCTCGTGTCCCTGCCCCTGGGAGGTGAGCCCGGTGGAGACGTGCACCCGCCCGTCGGAGGTGACCTGGACGTGCCCCCCCTCGTACGGACCGACCCCGGTGCCCTCGACGTAGCAGCCGACGCCGATGCCGAGCCTGCGGCCCTCGGCCGCGGCCCGCGCCTTCAGCTCCCCGAAGGAGTCCCAGCCGATGAGTTCCCTGAGCATCCGCAGCGACCGGGGGTAGTCGCCGCTGTCGTAGATCAGCGGGCGGCCGTCCTGGAAGGTCATCCCCTGGTCGTAGGGGAACTCGCCGGGCTGGATGAGGTTGGCCTCGCGCACGGCCGTACGGTCGATCCCCAGGTGCCGGGCGATGCGGTCCATCGTCCGCTCCATGCAGAAGACGCCCTGCGGGCGGCCCGCCCCCCGGTACGGCGTGACCTGCACGGTGTTGGTGTAGACGGAGGAGAACTCGACCCGGTAGGCGCCGATCTTGTAGGGCCCCAGAAGCTGGGTGGAGGTGATGATCGGCACGATGATCCCGTACGGCGTGTAGGCGCCGTGGTCGTGCAGGATGGTCACCTCCAGGCCGAGCACCCGGCCCTCGCCGTCGAAGCCGACCCGGACGAACTGCACCTGGGCCCGCTCGTGCGCGGAGGAGACGAAGTGCTCGCGCCGATCCTCGGTCCACTTGACCTCCCGGCCGAGCCGGACGGCCGCCCACGGGACCAGCACCTCCTCCGGCCACGGGTGCATGACCTTGACCCCGAACCCGCCGCCCACGTCGGGGGCGATCACCTCGACCTTGGGAAGCGGCAGGCCGAGCTTGGCCGCGACGGCCATCCGGACGCTGGTGGAGGTCTGGGTGCTGGAGTACACGCGCAGCGAGCCGTCGTCGGCGTCCCACCGGGCGCACACCCCGCGCCCTTCGAGCGGCATGGACGCGCTGCGCTCGATGTCGAGCCGGAAGGCCAGCGTGTGCGGGGCGGCGCCGATCGCCTCGCGCGCGCCGGTCCCGGCCGCCGAGGGCACCTCCTGTACAAGGTGCGCGCCCACGTTGCCCGGCACGTCGTCGTGGACCAGCCGCCGCGACCCGGCCGCCCGCTCCGGGCCGATCACCGGCCGGAGGACCTCGTAGTCGACCCGGATGAGCGCGCAGGCGTCCTCGGCGAGGTAGCGGTCGCGGGCCACGACCATCACCACGGGCTCGCCGACGTGCCTGACGACGTCGCGGGCGAGTGGGCGGGCGGTGCGGCCGTGGGTCAGGGCCGGGTGCGGGATGAGCAGCGGCAGCGGCTCGGCGAGCGAGGCCGGCAGGTCCTCCCAGGTGTAGATCGCCACCAGCCCGTCCACGTCGATCGCGGCCGAGACGTCGATGTCGCGGATCCGGGCGTGCGCGTGCGGGGAGCGGACGAACGCCACCTCCAGCGCGCCCGCGCCGAGGTCGTCCACGTAGCGCCCCCGCCCGGTCAGCAGCCGGGGGTCCTCCCGGCGCCGCACCGGCTCGCCGAACATCCCGGTCGTCACGCCCGCCCCGTCCGTCGCGCGCCCGTCCCGTCGCGCCCGGTCACCGCTCCTCCGCCATGATCTCGGCCGCGCGGCGGACGGACCTGAGGATGTTCTGATACCCCGTGCACCGGCACAGGTTGCCCGAGACGCCCTCCAGTACCTCCTCCTCGGTCGGCACCGGGTTCTCCCGCAGCAGGGCGGTGACCACGCACAGGAACCCCGGGGTGCAGAACCCGCACTGCAGGCCGTGGCACTCGGCGAAGGCCCGCTGCACCGGCGACAGCTCGCCGCCGGGGCCGGCCAGCCCCTCCACGGTGGTGACGGCGTGCCCGTCGGCGGTCACCGCGAACATCAGGCAGGAGCGGACCGGCTCGCCGTCCAGCAGCACCGTGCAGCACCCGCAGACCCCGTGTTCGCACCCGACGTGCGTGCCGGTCAGCCCGAGGTCGTGCCGCAGGCAGTCCGACAGCAGCCGCCGGCCGGGCACCTCGGCCCGCCGCACCACGCCGTTCACGGTCAGCGTGATCGCGATGTCCGTCCCCCCTCCCACCGGCTCACCCACCGGCCGCCTCCGTCGCCGCGTCCCGCAGGGCCCGCTCGGCCAGGACCCCGGCGAGGTGCCGCCGGTAGGCGGCGCTCGCGTGGATGTCGGCCTCCGGGTCGATCCGGTCCCGTACGGCCCGCGCCGCCGCCCCCCAGTCCGCCGTGCCGGGCGCGCGGTGACCGCAGTCGCCGGTGACGTCCACGAGCTCCGGGACCGGGCCCGCGTTCACGCACACCACCTCGGCGGCGGCGACCCGCAGGTCGTCGTCCAGCCGGACCCGGGCCGCGACCCCGGCCAGGGCGTAGTCGCCGTGCCGCCGGGCCACCTCGTGGAAGGCGGTGCCCGAGCGGGGGGGCAGCGCGGGGAACAGGGCGGAGACGGCCAGCTCGTCCGGCTCGGCGGCCGACTCCAGGGGGCCGGTGAAGAAACGCGCCGCGGGGACGTCGCGGACGGCGCCGCGGCGGGCCAGCCGTACCGAACCTCCGAGGAGGGTGAGCACGGCGGGCAACTCGGCCGCGGGGTCGGCGTGCACCAGGCTGCCGACCACGGTGCCCCGGTTGCGGATCGCCGGATGGGCGACCAGCCGCAGCGCCCGGCGCAGCAGGGGCTGGGCGGCGGCGACCGGCCCGGAGCGCTCCACCTGGGCGTGCCTGGCCAGCGCGCCGGTCCGGACGCCGTCCGGGCCGACGGTGACGGCGGCCAGCTCGGTGAGGCGGTTGATGTCGACGACGTGCCCGGGGGCGGCCAGCCGCATGTTCAGCATCGGGATCAGGCTCTGACCGCCCGCGAGCACCTTGCCGTCCCGCCCGGTGGCGGCGAGGATCTCCAGCGCCTCGCCGACGGACCGGGGCGAGTGGTAGTCGAAGGGTGGTGGCTTCACCCGGAGGCCTTTCGCTCGTACGGGACCCCGCCGGCCGGTCAGCCGCCCGGGGCGACCACGTGGATCTCGAAACCGTCCCCGGCCACGACCTGGCCGGCGCGGACCTTACGGGTCTTGCGGAGCTCGATCTCGCCGTCGACCGTGACGTTGCCCTGGGCGATGAAGTGCTTGGCCTGACCTCCGGTGTCGGTGACGGCGCAGTACTTCAGCAGGTCGCAGAGCGGGATGTGGTCGGTTTCCAGCTCGAAGGTCTCGTTCACGTTCGTGAGTCTAGATGCCGCGCATCCGCAGGACGTGCAGCGCGAGCATGAGGTTCAGGCGCAGATGGGCGTCCTCGGTGAAGGCGCCGAGCATCCGCTCCAGCTTGCCGATCCGGTAGCGCAGCGTGTTGTAGTGGAAGTGCAGCCTGCGGGCCGTCTCGGCGACGTTGAGGTTGGTCTCCAGCAGCACCTGGAGGGTCCGGCGCAGATCGCCGTTCTCGGCGTCGGCGTCGGAGGCGAGCGGGCCGAGGGTCTCGCGGACGAAGGCGTGCAGCTCCTCGGTGTCGCTGACCAGCGACAGCAGACGGTAGACGCCGAGCTGGTCGAAGTGGGCGACCGCGCCCGGGCCGTGGAGCTGGCGGCCCACCCTGGCCGCCTTCAGGGCCTGGCCGTACGCCTCGGGCAGATCCTCGGCCCCGGCGGCGGTACGGCTCGCGCCGGTGGAGAAGGTGGCCGGCAGGCACTCGGCGAAGGCCGCGACGGCGTCCTTGGCCAGGCGGGTGGTGTCGACCTCCGCGCCCACCACCGCGACGACCTCGTGGGAGAAGCCCGCCACCGCGCCGTGGCGGTCGTGGCGGCGCACCGCGCCGGTCCAGCAGCCGGCCAGGCGGTCCTGGGCGACGCGCTCGTCGCCCTCGGGGTCGAGCTCGGCCACCAGCACGGTGACCGGGCGCCGCAGGTTCCAGCCGAAGGCCCTGGCCCGGGAGGCGATCCGCTCGGAGGTGCCCGCCCGGCCGGTGAGCATGTCGCGCAGGAAGTCGGCGCGGTACTTGCTCTCCACCGCGTTGACCGCCTCCTGCCGGGTCACCACGAGCGCGGCGACCGTGGCGGCACGTTCCAAAATGCCCACGTCGCCGTCGCCGATCGCCCCCGCCTGGTCGCAGACGGCGATCCGGCCGTGGTGGTGGCCGCCCGCGACGACGGGAACCGAGGTGTGGCGGCCGCCGGGGGTGGCGCGCAGCGCGGCGACCTGCTCGGCGGGGCCCGCGGCGGCCAGCACCTGGCCCGCGCCGTCGAACACCGCCACGGCCAGGCCCAGCAGCGCGGCGACCTCGGCGGCCACCTCCCGCAGCCCACCTCCGGCGAGCACGATCTGCACCAGCGCCCGGTGCGCCTCCTCGGCCCTGGCCAGCACGGCGGCCTGCCGGTTGAGGATGTCGGTGAGGACCTGGTTGAGGATGTCGTCGAAACCGACGCCGTCGGGGAGCTGGATCAGCGGGAAGCCCAGCCGGTCGGCCTGCCTGACCATCTCCTTCGGCAGCCGGTCCAGGTAGCGGCCGAGCTTGATCGCCAGTGCGGCCAGGCCGCGCTCGTCGAGGTCCATCACGAGCCGGTCGAGCGACTGGGGGGTGTTGCGCAGGGGGTATCCGGTGGTCAGCAGCAGTTCATGTGGTTTCACCCAGGCGAGGATGTCGGGAACCTCCATCACGTTGAGCCGCTGCACGACCCGGTCCAGCCCCCGCTCCCCGGCGATCAGCCGGGCCCCGGCCAGGGTCGAGACGCCGAGGACCTCGCCGACGGCGACGCCGTGAGTGATCGTTCCAGTGCTCGCCGGGCGAACGAGAGGTTCCATGAACCGATTGTGACCGACGGAACAGTCTGTCAGGAAGAGCCAACCTTTGGGCCGACCGTTGGCAGCTTTCTCCGTACGGAGGGGATCCGGGAACGTTCTACCGTCGCCTTGAAAGGACGAGGAGCCTTCACGTGAGCACGGGGAGCACGGTGGCAGGACCGGGGCCGGCGGAACCGGCGGGGGCGATGGGGCGCGGAGGTGCCCGGTGAGGGGGATGCGTTGACGCTTGGAACGCGCCCGAGGGCTCGGCGGGCTCCGACCCCGCGGCCTCCCGCGCGCATCCACGCCACCGGCGCCGCCAGCACGGCCCTGCGCCGGACCATGGAGTCGCCCCGGAGTCCCGCCCGGGTGCTGGCGGCCTTCCCCTCGGGGATCTACCTGGAGGTCCGCGCCGCGTCCGAACCACAGGTGATCGCGGTGGTGACCGGGGAGGCGGTCCGGCTGCCCAACGCGATGGTGGTCGGCCGGCCGGTCCCCCGGGTCGCGGTGGGGGACGAGGCGCACGTGGGGGACGGTTCGATCGACGTCGGGCGGCTCAGCCTGAGGGCCGGCCGCTGGTGGGATCCGGCCCCGCCGCTGGGCCGGGTGGATCCGGCCCGGCTCGCCGCCGCGCTGCCGGTGATGGCGGAGCTGTGCGACCGCTCGCCCCGGCGACCGGCTCTGGAGGGCAACGGCGCGGCGCGGGCGCTCGTCCGGGGCTGCGCCGAGCTCTCGCTGCTCGGCTGCGTCACGGCCGCCGAGGGGCTCGTCGGCCTGGGTCCGGGGCTCACGCCGAGCGGCGACGACATGCTCGCCGGGCTGCTGGTCGCCCTGCGCCACCTGGGCGCGGCGGCCGGCGCGGAGCGGGCCGTCTGGCTGGCCGGCTGGCTGGCCGCCGCCGTCACCTTCGACGTCCGGGGCAGGACCACCCCCATCTCGGCCGCGCTGCTGCACTGCGCGGCCCGGGGCGAGGCCGGCGGCGAGGTGCTGGCCGTCCTGCGGGGCCTGGCCGGACGGCAGCCGCTGGAGCCCGTGCTGCACCGGCTGCTCCAGATCGGGCACACCTCGGGCGCCGACCTGGCCTGGGGGATGCGTGTCGGCCTCGCGGCCGTCGTCGGCCTGGGGGGCGGAGGCGGTTGAGCGCCGATCTGGTCCGGGTGCGCGCGGGGGTGTACCACGACTCGGTGCACCTGATGCGGGCCGGCCGGGCGCTCACCGAGCTGCCCGGCGTTCAGGTCGCGGTGGTGGCGATGGCCACGGAGCTCAATCTCGGCGTCGCCGCCGATCTGGGCTTCGACGTCCCCGCGGCGGGCCCGGCCGACCTGCTGATCGCCGTGCGGGGCGAGGGCCCGGCCGCGCTGGAGGCGGCGGGCGCCGAGCTGGACCGGCTGCTGGCGGGCCCGGCGGCCCGGCCGGAGGGGGGCGCCCCCGGCGACCTCGCGAACGGCGTCCCGGGCGGCACCCCCGTTGATGCCCCCGACGGTGTCCCGGGCGGGGGCCGGTGGGCGCCGCGCACCGTCCGCGCCGCCGCCCGCGCCGCCCTCCGCGCGGATGGTGGGGCCGCCACGCTGGTCCTGGTCTCGGTGCCCGGCCCATACGCGTTCGCCGAGGCGCTGGACGCGATCGAGGCCGGTCTGCCCGTGATGATCTTCAGCGACAACGTGCCCGTGGAGCAGGAGGTCCTGCTCAAAAGACGGGCCGGCGAGGTGGGCGTGCTGGTCATGGGGCCCGACTGCGGCACCGCGGTGGTCGGCGGGGCGGGCCTGGGCTTCTCGAACGTGCTGCGGCCGGGCCCGGTCGGGGTGGTGGCGGCGTCGGGCACCGGCGCCCAGCAGGTGACCTGCCTGCTGGACCAGGCGGGCGTGGGGGTCGGCCACGTGCTGGGAGTCGGCGGCCGGGATCTGTCGGCCGAGGTGGGCGGGCTGTCCACGCTCCACGCCCTGGAGACGCTCGACGCCGACCCCGCGACCGAGCTGATCGTCCTGATCTCCAAGCCTCCCGCCCCCGAGGTCGGGGAGACCGTACGGCGGGCCGCGGAGGGGCTCGCGACCCCCGTGGTGACCGCCCTGCTCGGCCCCGGCCGGGGCGATCTGACCGACGCGGCCGAGGCGGTCCTGCGCGCGCTCGGCGTGCCGGTCCCCGCCTGGCGCTCGTGGCCGGCGGCCGCGCGGGGCGGGCCGTACGGCGGCGCCGGCGCGACGGAGGACGGAGGCGCACGGGGCCACGGCGCGGACGGAGGCGGAAGGGGGCACGGCGGAGGGGCCGGAGGGAACGAAAAAGACGCAAAGGACACAGGGGACGCAGGAGACGCAGGGGACACAGGGGGCGCGGACGGGAGCGGGGAGAAGCGGGCGCGGAGACTGCGGGGCCTGTACGCGGGCGGGACGCTCTGCGCCGAGGCCCGGCTGGTCGCGAGGGCCGGGGAGTTCACCGACTTCGGCGACGACTCCTACACCCGCGGCCGGCCCCACCCGATGATCGACCCCTCGCTCCGGCTGGAGGCCCTGAGCGCGGTGCCACCGGGGGACGTGGCGCTGCTCGACGTGGTCCTGGGGCACGTGGCCGACCCCGACCCCGCGGCCCGGCTCGGCCCCGAGATCGCCTCGGCCGCCGCCAGGGGTGTCCGGGTGGTCGTGGCGCTGATCGGCTCGGAGGGCGACCCCCAGGGGCTGGACGCCCAGGGCGAGGCGCTTCGGGCGGCGGGGGCCGCGGTCTTCACCTCCAACGCCCGGGCCGCCGCGCACGCGGCCCGTCTCCTGGGGGGCGGCCCATGACACCGCGGGCGCCGTCCGGGGAACCCCGGGTGATCACGGTGGGGGCTGGGGCGCTCGGTGAGGCGCTGGACGCGCAGGCCGTCCGCCGGACGGAGGTCGGCTGGCGCCCCCCGATGCCCGGCACCGCCGGCGACCTGGCCCGGGTGCTGGCCGACCCGCGCAGGGTCCGCGCCAACGAGACGGCGGTGGGCCGCCTGCTGTCGGCCCGGCCCCTGCTGGTGGGCGTACGGCCGGCGCGTGAGGCGCTGGAGCTGGCCGAGGGCTCGTTCCTGCACGCCGGACCGCCGATCACCTGGGAGCGCGCCTCGGGCCCGATGCGGGGCGCGCTCATCGGGGCGATGCTGCTCGAAGGGCTGGCCACCGGCCCCGAGGACGCCGAACGGCGGCTCGCCCGCGGGCGGGTCCGCCTTTCGCCCTGCCACGGACGGGGGGCGGTGGGGCCGATGGCGGGCGTGGTCAGCCCGTCGATGTGGGTGTTCGAGGTGCGCGACGCCGAGCACGGCGGCACCGCCTGCTGCCCGCTCAACGAGGGCCTGGGCAAGGTGCTGCGCTACGGCGCCTACGGCCCCGAGGTACTGCGCCGGCTGCGCTGGATGGGCGAGGTGCTCGGCCCCGTCCTGCGGGACGCCCTGGAGCGGACCGGCCCGCTGGACCTCGTGGCGCTGATCGCGCAGGCCCTGCAGATGGGCGACGAGCTGCACAACCGCAACCGCGCCGCCACCTCGCTGCTGCTGCGGGAGCTGGCTCCCGGGGTCGTCGACGCCTCCCCCGGGCACGCCGCCGACGTGCTGCGCTTCGTCGCGGGCAACGACCACTTCTTCCTCAACGCGGGCATGGCGGCGTGCAAGGTGAGCGCGGACGCGGCCGGAAACGTTCCCGGCTCGACCGTGGTGGTCGCGATGGCGCGCAACGGCACCGACTTCGGTTTGCGGGTCTCCGGCCTGGGCGACCGGTGGTTCACCGGTCCCGCGGGCGTGCCGGACGGCCTCTACCTCGGCGCCTACGGCCCCGCCGACGCCAACCCCGACATCGGCGACTCCACGATCACCGAGACGGCCGGTCTGGGGGGTTTCGCGATGGCGGCCGCCCCGGCGATCGTCAGGTTCGTCGGCGGCGACGTGGCGGAGGCGACGGCGGCCACCCGTTCCATGTACGAGATCACCCTCGCCGAGCACCCCGCCTACCAGATCCCCGGTCTCGGCTTCCGGGGCACACCGGTCGGCGTCGACGTGACGCTGGTCGCCAGGACGGGCCTGCTGCCCATCGTCAACACCGGCATCGCGGGCCGGGTCGCCGGAACGGGACAGGTCGGCGCCGGCCTGGTGAGCCCGCCGGCCTCGGCCTTCACCGCCGCGCTGGCCGCGCTGGCGGAGGCCGCGGACCGCGGCGGGCCCGGCCCCCCGGAGGCGGGCGGGGCCGGCGGGCCGGCGGGGGCGGACGGCCGACGTCGAACGCCTCACTTCGATGAGCTGTAATCATCAACTTCCGTTGTCGGAAGCAATCCCGATATCGTGTCCAACCTTGCGAATAGGGCTGTTTATGGGGACGGGGCATGATGACCGATCGCTTGCTCGGCAAAGCCCCCAGCGGTTCGGAGGGCGAGACCATCGGCGCGATCGCGGCTGACGGACAGGGCAGGCTGATCGGAAGGCGCTACCGTCTGATATCACCGGTCGGGCGCGGCGGAATGGGCGTGGTGTGGCGCGCGCACGACGTCCTGCTGGACCGTGACGTGGCGGTCAAGGAGCTGATCCTTCCCCACGGCCTCGACCGCACCGGCAGGCGGGCGGCCCACCGGCGCATGATGCGCGAGGCCCGCTCGGCGGCACGGCTCAGCCACCCGGGGATCGTCACGGTCCACGACGTCGTCGAGGACGACGGCCGCCCGTGGATCGTGATGGAACTGCTGCGCTCCTGGTCGCTGGAGCAGGCCGTACGGCGCGGCGGCCCGGTGCCGGTGGCCCAGGTCGCCGAGATCGGGATCCGGGTGCTCGACGCGCTCCGCCACGCCCACGCCGCCGGAGTCCTGCACCGCGACGTCAAGCCGGGCAACGTGCTGCTCACCCCCGACCGGGTGGTGCTCACCGACTTCGGCATCGCCACGCTGGAGGGCGACGTCACGCACACCCAGACCGGCCTGCTGATGGGGTCGCCCGCCTACATCCCGCCCGAACGGCTGTCCGGCCTGCCGGTCACACAGGCCGGTGACCTGTGGTCCTTCGGCGCGACGCTGTACACGGCGGTCGAGGGGCGCCCGCCGTACAACGGTCCCGACGCGGTGGCCGTGCTCGGCATGATCCTCACCCAGGAGCCCGGCCGCCCGCAACGGGCCGGAGCGCTGATCACCGTCATCGAGGGCCTGCTCCGTAAGGACCCGGCCGACCGGATGACCGCCGCCCAGGCGTCGGACCTGCTGGAGCGGGTGCTGCGCAGCCACGGCTCGGCTCCCCCGGAGCGCGGCCTGCCGGTGCGGTCCGCCTCCCCGGGGCCGGTCGCGGACGGCGCCGCGCCGGAGCGTCCCGTACCGCCGCGCGGGCGGCGCCCCCTGTCGGCACCCTCGTCGGTGCCCTCGCGGATCGTCGAGACCCCCTCGGGGCCGATGTGGGTGCCCTATGACCCGCCGCCGGAGCCTGCGGACGGACGCCCGGCGCCGCCTACCCCGGCACCCCAGGCCCCCCAGGCGGCCTGGACGACCCCGGCGGCGCGGGCGGCCCCGCCCGGTCCGGCCGCCCCGGACCCGGGCTCCACCGCCCCGGTGACGGCCTCGCCCGCGGAGCCGGTCGGCCCCCCAGGCGGGAACCGCCGGGGCTACGAGGCGCTGCGCGCCTCCGCCGTCTCCGGCCTCGAACCTCCGCCGGACGGCACGGCCTCCCCCGGCGCCGCGCCGCCCGGACCGTTCTCGGGCCCGTCCGCCGGGACACCGCGGGGCGCGGGCAGGGCGGGCCCCGGCGCGGGCGGCGGACGCCGGTCGGCGGGGCGTGCGGCGGCACGGGCCTCCCCCGTTCCCGGCCGGTCCGCCGGGCGCAGGGGGTCGCGCCGCCGGGTCAGGGACGACGGCTGGATACGCGACGGCCGCCCGACCACGCGGCTGCTGGTGGTCGGGGGGATCGCCGCCCTGATCACGGTGCTGGCGGTGACGGCCGCCACGCTGCTCGTCCTGTCCTCCGACGCCGCGGACGCCGGGGCGCCCCCGCCGGTCTCCTCGCACCCGGCCCCGGCGCCCCCGCCCCGCGCCGAGGTCCCGGAGGGCTACCGGGTGCTGAGCGGGGGGCGGGTCTCGGCGGCCCTGCCCGAGGGCTGGACGGCGACGGCGGGCGACGGCGGGGCCGTCGCCTTCTCGGGCCCCGCGAACAGCGACCGCGACGTCACCGTCGCCGAGGTCCCGGCCGGCGACCCGGTGACCGTCCTGCGCCGGGCCGACCGCGGGGGCCTGGGCGAGTACACCGAGATCGGCGTGAGGACGGTGCGGTACCACACGTGGAGGGCCGCCGACTGGGAGTACACCTACGTCCGGCCCGGAGGGACCGTTCCCATGCACGGGCTGACCCGCTGTGTCGCGGTCGGCGGCCGGACAGCCTATCTGATCACATTCGCCACGCAGGACCTGGACTGGGCGGCGAGCTCCCGAATGCGGCGCGTCTTCCTCGACACGTTCGCCGCGAGCGTCGGGCCCCGGGCGGCCGCCGGTCGCGACTCATCCCGCCCGTAGTGACAAAATTCGCATGTGGCAATAATTCCCTCAGACCCCACCATTTCCCCTCAGAAAACCCTGGAAATCGCCGCCCTGCAGCGACGGACGCTCGCCGTGCTGTCCACCGCGCAGATCACCGGCGGGATCGGCACCGCCGTGGGGCTGTCCCTCAGCTCACTCGTGGTCGCCGAACTCTCCGGCTCTGTGGCGATCAGCGGGCTGGCGGGAACCGCCACCGTGCTCGGCGCCGCGCTGCTGGCGCTGCCCACCGCCAGGGCCTCCGCCAAGGGCGGGCGCCGGAGCGGGCTGTCCCTGGCCTACGGCTGCGCCGTGCTCGGCTCCCTGATCTCGGTGGCCGCCATCACCGTGCGGTCGTGGCCGCTGCTGCTGGCCGGGCTGGTGCTGTTCGGCGGCGCCAGCGCGGGAAACCTGGCCTCGCGGTACTCGGCGACCGACCTGTCACCCCCCGGCCACGCGGCCCGGCACCTGTCGTGGGTGGTGTGGGCCGCCACGATCGGCTCCGTCGCCGGCCCCAACCTCGCCGAGCCCGCCGAACGGCTCGGCCGCCTGATCGGCCTGGCCCCCGGCACCGGGCCGTTCGCCCTCGCGCTGGTGACCTTCGTGATCGGGCTCGCCGT
Source organism: Streptosporangium violaceochromogenes (assembly GCF_014654615.1). Lineage (GTDB taxonomy): Bacteria > Actinomycetota > Actinomycetes > Streptosporangiales > Streptosporangiaceae > Streptosporangium > Streptosporangium violaceochromogenes. The sequence goes on from NZ_BNBB01000002.1 coordinate 216,246, forward strand.
CGTCACCTCGGGCCTGCGCCCCGACCCGCTGCTGCTGGCCCGCTCCATCGCCTCCCCCGCGGCCGCCCCCGCCCCGGCGGGCCGGGGCACGCTGCGCACCGCCTGGGAGACCCTGCGCGCGACGCCGGCGGCGGCGCGGGCCCTCGTCGCGATCGCGGTGAGCCACACGGCGATGGTCTCGATCATGTCCATGACGCCGGTGCACCTCAACCACGACGGAGCCGGCTACTCGGTGATCGGCATCGTGATCAGCCTGCACATCGCGGGCATGTACGTCCTGTCGCCGCTGGTCGGCTGGCTGGCCGACCGGATCGGCCGGCTGCGGGTGCTCGTGCTCGGCATGGGGCTGCTGCTGGCCTCGGCCGCCCTGTCGGGCACGGCGGGCCCGCACGGCGTCGCGCAGGTGACGGCCGGGCTGACGCTGCTCGGCGTCGGCTGGTCCTGCGGCCTGATCGCCGGATCGGCCATGCTCACCGAGGCGGTTCCGCTGGAGCGCCGCCCCGCCGTGCAGGGTCTGTCGGACCTGCTGATGAACGTCTGCGGCGCGACCGGCACGGTGATCGCCGGGGTGATCGTGGGCTCCCTCTCCTACGGCGTGCTCGGCGCGGCCGTGGCGGTCATGGTGACGGTCACCGGGGCGTGGCTGGCGCTGCGGAGCCCGTGACGCCGGCCCGAGCGGGGAACCCCGCCGCGGCTCACTTGGCGTCGGCGTAACACCGGACCGCCAGAGCCTGCATCGGGAAGCGCACCGGGGTCGCGCCGAACAGCAGCCGGGTCGCCTCCTCGGCCGCGGCGCCGACCGCCGTGACGACCTCGCCGGCGAGCTCGGCGGGGCAGTGCACCATCACCTCGTCGTGCTGGAAGAACACCAGCGCGGCCGGGGCCGGCAGCAGCCCGCGCAGCACGGCCATGAGCGTCAGGGCCCACTCGGCCGCGGTCGCCTGCACCACGAAGTTACGGGTGAACCGGCCCCGGTCCCGGGCCGCCCGCCGGCCCTCGGGGCCCAGCACCAGCTCCCGCCAGCGGGCGGAGGGCGCGGGAGAGGTACGGCCGAGCCAGGAGCGGACGAGCCCGCCCTCCTCGCCCGTGCGGGCGGCGTCCTCCACGAACTGGTAGGCCCGGGGGAAGCGCTGCCGCATCACCGCCAGCAGCTTGGGGGCGTCTCCGCTGGTGCCGCCGTACATCGCCGAGAGCATGGCGATCTTGGCGTGGTCGCGCTCGCCGCCGAACGACCGGGCCAGCGCCCGGTAGAGGTCGTCCTGCCCGGCGGCCCGGGCCAGGCCGTCGTCGCCGGCCATCGCGGCCAGCACCCGGGGTTCGAGCTGGGCGGCGTCGGCGACGACGAGCGTCCAGCCCTCGTCGGCCACCACGACCCGGCGCAGGACCTTCGGGATCTGCAGCGCCCCGCCCCCGCTGGTGGCCCAGCGGCCCGAGACCACGCCGGCCGGGACGTACTCGGGCCGCAGGCGGTCGCCGCGGACCCACTGGCCGGCCCAGGCCCAGCCGTGGAAGCTGTGAATTCTCGCCAGCTCCTTGTAGGCGAGCAGCGGCGCGACCCCGGGGTGGTCGACGTCTTTGATGTCGTGGGCCCGGCTGGAGGCGACGGACAGGCCCGCCGCCTTGAAGGCCCTGATGATCTGTTGCGGGGAGTCGGGGTTGAGCGGGGCCCCGAAGGCCGCCGACACCTGGTCGGCCAGGGCCTGGAGCCGGGCGGGCCGCATGCCGTGCACCGGCCGCGGGCCGAGCAGGCCGGTCAGCAGCTCGTCGTGGACGTCCTCGCGCCAGGGCAGGCCCTCGCGCCCCATCTCGGCCGCGATCAGCGCCCCCGCCGACTCGGCCGCCACCAGCAGCCGGAAACGCCGGGGGTCGGCGACGGCCTCGATGCGGCCGAGCTGGTCGGCGTGGACCTCGGCGACCAGCTCGGCGTCGGGTGCGGGCGGCTCCTCCTCGAACAGCGTCGCCTGCCGCGCCCTCGGCCCGTGAGGCTCCTGGGGCACCGGCAGGCCGTGCAGGCGGGCGTGGGCGGCCCCGGCCGAGCGGGGCTCGTCGTGCCGCCCCTCGTAGCCCAGCAGGAGGCCCTCCGTCAGCGCCAGGTCGTGGCAGCGCCCCACCCGCACCCCCGCGTCGAGCAGCGCGGGATAGACCTCATGTGTGTCGGCCCACACCCAGCGGGGCCGGGTGGCCTCCAGCTCGCGGACGGCCGCCGCCAGGTCGGCGACGGCACCGCCCCCGCGCCCGCGGGGGCGTAGCGCGCCCGAGGCACCGGGCCCGGCGGCGACTGCGACGTTCATCCGTCCAGGCTGTCATGCCGGACCGACGTTTCCACGCCGGGGCAGCGGGATCTCGATCTCGTCCTCAAGCGGGGGCTCGACCTCCTGCCGCAGGCAGCCGGTGGCGGCGAAGCAGCGGATCCTCACGCTCTCCGGCGTCACCGAGACGTGCAGGAAGCTCTTGAAGAACGGCGGGGTGTCCCAGTCGGACAGCTCGGAGAGATAGCGGTGGAAGACCTTGCCCACCGGCAGCCGGAAGGGCATCGGCCACCCGCCGAGGACCCGCGCCGCCCACCGCATCCGCCGGGTGACGGGCACCGGCGGGATGTCCCGGGGCGGGGTGTTGCCGATCTGCCGGGACATCAGCGCGACCCCCTCCTCGGGGGTGAGGTAGAGCCAGCGCATGCGCAACCGGTCGCTGTAGAGCTTGCTGTAGAACGACAGCGAGTCGCCGCGCAGCGGGTAGCACCGGTAGTCGTCCTCGTCCAGGCCGCCGACCGTGATCCGGGGGATGGTGTGGGTGGCGTGCATGAAGGCCCCCGACCCGCCGGCCACGATGTACTGGATCGTCCGGTCCCCCACCTTGATCGGGAAACGCTGGTAGTTGTGCACGTCACCGCCTATCGCCACGACGTAGTTGTGGGCGGGGTCGGTGACGACGTCGTCGATCGTGCCGCCCCCTTCGAGCGTGGACGGCTTGTACTGGTTGCGGGTGTAGATCGGCTTGCCGGTGATCAGGATCTTGGGCCGCGGATCCGCCGAGACCTCGCGCAGCCAGCGCGCCTGCTCGGCGTCCAGGCTGCCGTGGATCCCGGTGTCCACCCCCACGATGAGCAGGCCGGGTGTCTCCATCGCCCAGTAGGACGCGGGCTGCGCGGCCTGCTGCTCGGGCAGCGCCCGGCGCTCGCGCGCCCTGGCGAGCAGGTCCTCGTCGATCGCCTCGGGCCTGCGCCACAGCAGCCCGCGCAGCCCGGAGGGCGACAGCCGGAAGCCCGGGCGTTCGGGCGGCAGCGCGGGGGTGTCGCAGAAGACGCGCATGAAGCCGCCGAGCCCGTCGTACCAGTCGTGGTTGCCGGGGACCGCGTAGATCGGCGCCCGGTAGTCCTGGTAGGGGCGGAAGAAGCGGTTCTCGTACTCGTTGCCGGACCCGGCGGGGTAGATCACGTCGCTGGCGATGATCGCGAAGGCGGTGTCCGCGCCGAGTTTGAGCATGCCGGGGACCACGGCGTACTGCGAGGCGTCCCCCTCCCCCGTGTCGCCGAGGACGAGGAAGGAGAACTCCGGCCCGACCTTCGCGGGGATCCGGAAGGAGGGGGCGACGCCCCGCTCCCGCTGGAGCGCGGCCCACCGGGAGCGCACCTGGCCCGAGGGGTCGCCGAACAGGCCCGCGAGGATCTGGTTGCGCGACTTCCACAGCGTGCGGGGGCTCAACCAGGTGAAGGTCTCCTTGCCGGGAAGCATCCCGGCGAAGGAGCCGATCCGGTCGCAGGCCCAGCCCGCCCCCTCCTGCGAGACCCGTGAGGAGACCTCACGCCCGCGTTCCGCGGCCTGCCCGATGTCAACCATGACCGTATTTTGACCGCGATCTTACCGGGCCGCATCCGTCTCCGGGGAGACGGATGATCTCGGTGTCCCGGCGGGCGCGGGGCCGGGGGCGCGGGCCGGCCCGCCGGCGTCCCTCAGCCGGCCGCCGGATCGGGGACCAGCACCCCGGGGTTGAGGACGCCCTCGGGATCCAGCCGGTCCTTGATCCCGCGCAGGATCTCCACGCCCAGCTCGCCGACCTCGGCGGCGTGGGCGTCCCGGTGGTCCCGGCCGACCCCGTGGTGGTGCGAGATCGTGCCCCCGGCCGCGACGATCGCCTCCCCGGCCGCGCGCCTGGCGGCCTCCCACCGCGCGACGGGGTCGCCCTCCTGGGCGGTGACGACCGTGAAGTAGAGGCAGGCCCCGGTCTCGTGGACGTGGGAGATGTGGCACATCACCAGCGGCGAGCCCAGGCGGGCGCGCAGCGCGCCCCGTACGGCCTCGTACAGCCGGGGCAGGCCCGACCAGAACCCGGCCGTCTCCAGCGTCTCCACGACGGCCCCCTCCGCGAGCAGGGAGTCGCGCAGGTAGGGGGCCGAGTAACGGCCGCGCTCCCACGCCTCGCCCGGACCGGGGCCGAGGGGGACGCCGCCGAGTGCGGACAGCACCTCGGCGGCCCGCTCCCGCCGCGCGCTCGCCCGGGCGCCCTCGTAGCCCGCGACGACCAGGCAGCCGGCGTCGGCCGCCAGGTCTCCCAGCCGGTCGGGCTCGGCCAGGCCGATCATGGTCTCGGTCTCGTCGGAGAGCCGGAGCACGGTGGGCGGCGGGCCGTCCTGGGCGAGCCGCCGCAGCGCGGCCGAGCCCGCGGCGAACGACGCGAACCGCCAGCCCTCGTAGATCCGCTCGGCGGGGGCCCGCCGCACGCGCAGCCGGAGCGAGGTGATCACCCCGAAGGCCCCCTCCGAGCCGAGGATCACCTGCCGCAGGTCGGGCCCGGCCGCGGACCTGGGCGCGCGGCCGAGGTCGAGGGTGCCGCGCGGGGTGGCCACGGTCATGCCGACCACCATGTCGTCGAACCCGCCGTACCCCGCCGACGCCTGGCCGCTGGACCTGGCCGCGGCGAACCCGCCCAGCGTGGCGTACTCGAACGACTGGGGGAAGTGGCCCAGGGTGAGGCCGTGCGAGGCCAGAAGCCGCTCGGCCTGCACCGCGCGCAGCCCCGGCTCCATCTCCGCCACCATGGACGTGGTGTCGAGCGCGACCAGCCGGTCCAGGCGGCCCAGGTCGAGCGCGACGACCCCGGCGAAGCCCCGCCGGGTGGCCACCAGGCCGCCGACGACCGAGGTGCCGCCGCCGAAGGGGACCACCGCGACCCGGTGGGCGGCGCAGGCCCGCAGCACCTCCAGCACCTCGGCGTGGGAGCCGGGCAGCACCACCGCGTCGGGCGCGTCGGAGCCGTCGCCGGCGCGCATGCGCAGCAGGTCGGGGGTGGACCTGCCCCGGGTGCGGCGGACGCGGGTCTCGTGGTCGAGCCGGACGTGGCCGGCGCCCACCGCGGCGCGCAGCCCGGCCAGGGCCGCCTCCGGCAGCCTCACGGGGGGCAGCCGTACCTCGCCGGGGCCCGCCACCGGGGGTTCCGGCGCGCGCACGCCCAGCGTCTCGCGCAGCAGCCGGCGAACCGGCTCCGGCAGCCCGGCGGCCCGGGCGGGGTCGCCCCAGCCGGACCAGAGCATGGGTTCGGCGGGGTTCGTCGGGCTTTCCACCTCTACACTGTGACATATGACGTCTATTCGTCACAACATGATCCCTGCCGGAGACGATCCCGACCCCGCCGCCGACCCGGTCCTGGACGCGGCCCGCGAGGTGGTGCTCGCGGTCGGCGTCCGGCGCACCACGCTGACCGAGGTGGCCCGCCGGGCGGGGCTGTCCCGGATGACGATCTACCGCCGCTGGCCCGACGTGCGCGGCCTCGTCGCCGACCTGATGACCCGCGAGTGGACGCGCGTCGCGGGCCGGTTCGCCACCGAGGAGCCGGTCGCGGCGGCGGTGGCGACGGTCCGGGCGCTGCGCGGCCATCCGCTCTGGCGCAAGATCGTCGAGGTGGACCCGGAGCTGCTCCTGCCGTACCTGCTCCGGCGCCGGGGCTCCAGCCACGAGGCCATGCTCGCGCTGGTGGAGGCGGCCGTCGCGCGGGGCCAGGAGCGGGGCACCGTACGGCCCGGCGACCCGGCGAGGCTGGCCGGGGCCGTCATGCTGACCGCGCAGTCGTTCCTGCTGTCGGGCCCGACCATGCTCGTCCCCCTCACCCAGGACGACCTGGACGCCGAGCTCACCGCACTCCTGGAGAGGTATCTGCGGCCGTGAGATCCTCCCTCAACGCCGCGCGGCGCTCACGCGAGCTCGCCGAGGCCCGCGAGACCCCGGTGGACGTGCTGGTCGTCGGGCTGGGCGCCACCGGTGCCGGCGCGGCGCTCGACGCCGCCTCCCGCGGCCTGTCCGTGGCCGCGATCGACGCCCACGACCTGGCGTTCGGCACCTCCCGCTGGAGCTCCAAGATGATCCACGGCGGGCTCCGCTACCTGGCCAGGGGCCGGGTGGGAGTGGCCCGCGAGAGCGCGGTCGAGCGCGGGATCCTGCTCCGGCGCACCGCCCCGCACCTGGTCCGGGCCCAGCCGTACCTGCTGCCGCTGACTCCCCGGGTGTCCGGGGCCCGGGCCGCGGCGGTGATGGCCGGCTACCGGCTGGGCGACGGGCTGCGGGCCGCCGCGGGAACCCCCCGCGGCCTGCTGCCCGGCCCCGCCCGGGTCTCCGCCGGGCGGGCGCTCGGCCTGGCGGCGCCGCTGGACCCGCGCGGGCTGCGCGGCGCCCTGCTGTCGTGGGACGGACGGCTGGCCGACGACGCCCGACTGGTGGTCGCCCTCGCCAGGACGGCCGCCTCGTGGGGGGCGAGGATCCTGACGCGCTGCCGGGCGCTGGAGGTGGCCGGGGACGGGGCGCTGGCGCGCGACGAGCTCACCGGGGACGTCTTCCCGCTGCGGGCCAGGTCGGTGATCAACGCCACGGGGGTCTGGGCCGCCGGGCTCGTCCCGGGCATCCGGATGCGCCCCTCACGCGGCACCCACCTGGTGTTCGGGGCCGGAACCCTGCCGGGGCTCACCGCCGGGCTGCACGTACCGATCCCGGGAGAGCGCGACCGCTTCGTCCTGGTGCTCCCCCAGACCGACGGACGCGTGCACGTCGGGCTCACCGACGCCCCCCTGGAGGGACCGGTCCCGGACGTGCCCGCGGTGCCGGAGGAGGACGTGGGCTTCCTGCTCGGCGTGCTCAACTCGGTGCTGGCGGCACCGGTCGGCCGGCACGAGGTGGCGGGGGCCTACGCCGGCCTGAGGCCGCTGCTGGAGGCACGGGGGCGTACCGCCGACCTGTCCCGCGGGCACGCGCTCGTGATCTCGCGGAACGGCGTCGTGACGGTCGTGGGCGGCAAGCTCACCACCTACCGGCGGATGGCCGAGGACGCGGTGGACCGGGCCGTGGCGCTCGGGCGCCTGGACGCGGGCGGGAGCCGTACGGCACGGCTGCCCCTGGTCGGAGCGGCCGGAGCGGTCAGCGCCACCGGGGCCGGTGGCCCCGGCGGCGCGGTGCCCAGGCGGCTGGCGGAGCGCTACGGGAGTGAGGCGGCGGCGGTCCTGGCGCTGGCCGGGACGGCGGCGGGGGATCCGGCGCTGGCCGGACCGCTGCCGGCCGGGGTCACCGGGGCCGAGTTCCTCTGGGCGGTCAGGCACGAGGGGGCGCTGGACACGGGCGACCTCCTCGACCGAAGGACCCGGATCGGGCTGGTCCCCGAGGACCGGGCCGCGGCGCTCCCGGCGGCGCGGGCCGCGCTGTCCGCGGCGGCTTCTTGACATCCGCCCGCTTGACATCCGCCCGCGCCGGGGCGTATGGCTCCATGCCCGGCGGATCCCGGGCACTTACACCACCTCCGCTACGATGTTAGGTTAGTCTTACCTAAGTCTTCGCGGGGGGTACGTGTGGTCACTGGGGGTTTTTCGGATACGGCGGCCAGGGGCTGCGCGCATCCCAAGGGCTGCCACACCGGCGACCTGCCCGTTCTCGCCAGCGCCACGGCCGGCGCCCGGCGCTGGCTGCTCATCGAGCACCCCGGTCCGTGGGCCGCGCGCCTGGAGGACTGCCGCCTTCCTGAAACGATCCACGTTCTCATCGAACGTGCCACAGATCTCGGCGTGCGCCCCCAGCTGATCCGCCGCCCCGGGCGGAGGAAGCCCTCGAGGCCCGGCGTCCGCGTCATGGTCGCCGACTCCGCCGCCCCCCGCCCGTGGCTCGCCGAGGGCGTCGTCGCAGGTCCAGACGATCTTGACCTGGGCGCCGTGATGGCCGGAGTGGTCCCGGAGTCCTGCATACTTATGAGTGAGCCGGTTTTTCTGGTCTGCACGCATGCCAAGCGCAACGCGTGCTGCGCCCGCATTGGACTCCCTCTTGCCCGGTCACTGGCCGCAGCGCTGCCGGACAGGGTATGGGAAACATCACATGTTGGTGGCGATCGCTACGCCGCCAACCTTGTGTGCTTGCCACACGGCCTTTACTACGGCAGCATGTCTCAGGCTGCTGCGATCGCGGCAGCCGATGCGTACCGGTCCGGCGAGGTCATTCTCGACCGTTTCCGGGGGCGCGCAGGCATCCCTGAGCCACTGCAAGCCGCCGAGCACTTCGTCCGCGTTCACACGGGCGAGCTCTCGGTCGGCGGAGTGGCCGTGGAGTCCTTCAGGTCGGACGGCGACACCACCGAGGCTTTCGTGCGCGGTAGTGCCGCTCGTTTTCGGGTAGTGGTTGAACCCATGACGGTGACAACGCCATGCGGTACGGCTTGCGCCGACACGATCGCTACCTATCGGCTGGTCGCGCTGGACAGGCTCACCCCTGTGCGGTATGCCACGCCCGCGCTGACCTGACCGAGGGAACATCACGGCCAATCCAGGCGTTGGATCCCAGGGGCGTCACAAGCGCCCAATGCGGCATCAACCCGAAATACTTCTCACTAGAAGGTGGTTTTCTCATGTCTCAGGTACGTCGGCAGACCGCCCGGCCACGGCCCAGCTGGGGCTGGCAGGATGACGCCGCGTGCCGGGGTGAGGATCTCGTGCTCTTCTTCGGTCCCGATGGCGAGCGTCAGCCTGAGCGTGACATCCGCGAACGGAAGGCCAAGGCCATCTGCGCCCAGTGCCCCGTCCGCGCGGAGTGCCTGGACTACGCCCTGTCCCGTCCGGAGAAGTACGGCACCTGGGGCGGTCTGAACGAGGACGAGCGCGCCTCCGAGCGTCGCCGTCGCATGCGCCGCGCCGCCAGCGCCGGCATCAGCGCCGTCGCCTGACGCAACACCTCCACCCGGCTTCCCCCTGACGTGTGATCTCGCGATTCCCCTGCGAGATCACACGTTGTTGCGTTTGGGCCGGGTGCCCTTCACACCGGCCGGGAAAGCCCGGCCACGGGCCGCCGCCGGGCGGCTCTCCGTCAGGCGGCGGCCCGCTCTCCGCCACGGACCCACCGGCCCGTCAAGAGCCGGTCAGCCCCGCGGCGGAATCTTCGGGGTGTCCCTCCAGCCGCGCGACGGCAGCGGCTTCACCTGGGACGCCAGGCAGTTCGGGCAGGTCTGGTCCACCCATGGCGGCATGGTGACAATTCCCTTCCTCCGCCACACGACGGGACGCCCGTCGGCCGCGTGACACGTCTCGTAGAGGTCCCCCCAGACGTGCAGACAGCGCAGGCACTGGAAGTCCCAGGCCTCGGCGATGGCATGAATCTCTCGCATGTGCTCTCTTCTCGGAAAGGGTGCTGGACGGTCCGTACGGCGAGCCGGCGGGCCTATATGCGAGAGACACCCAGCAGGATGAGCCGATGCGCCCCGGCGGGCGGGGCGACGGGGAAGCCCCCCGCGCACCTCCCCGGGACCGGGCGGCCGGCGAGGACGGGGTCGGCCGAGACGACGCGCGGCGGCGTCACGGCCGGCGCGCGCGTGTCGCGCCTGCCGGCGGCGACGTGGGAGAGAGGAACGGCCGGCCGCTCGTCAAGGGGGTACGGATCGCTCGTGACCGCCTCGGCGCACGGCCGCTCGGCCGGCAGTCCCAGGCCGCCCGGATGCCAGCCCAGGCACAGCCCCACGCAGAGGAGGATCACGATCCACGGCGCCGGTCCGCGGCGCCGCGAGAGCGCGCCCGAGCGCGGTCCGGCGATCACACCTAAAGATTTACCTACACAGCGTCAACAAAACCATACGCACAGTAATGTTTGACGGACCTCCGCGACCACAACCGTCGCCGGGCCGCTGAAACGGGCGGCCCCGCGCCGGACCCGCGCGCCCCGGCCGGGCGGCCGGGGCGCGCGCCGCCCCGCGTCAGGGACGGTTCCGCCCCGACCTGCGCATCTCCTTGTGAATGATCTTCCACTTGTTCTGCAGCTCCTTGCGGAGCCGCGCGTCGCTCCTTGAGGCCATCCAGAGCGCCTCGCGCCGGAGTTTGCGCCAGCTCTCCAGCCGCCGCTCCGGCAGCGAGCCGTCCTCGACCGCGGCGAGAACCGCGCATCCGGGCTCACTGTCGTGCAGGCAGTCGGCGAACCGGCACCGCTCGGCGAGTGCCTCGACGTCGGAGAAGGCCATGTCCACGCCCTCGCCCATGTCGTACAGGCCGATCCGGCGAATGCCCGGCGTGTCGATGACGAGGCCGCCGCCCGCGAGCGGGATGAGCTCGCGGTGCACCGTGGTGTGCCGCCCCCTGCCGTCGCCGGCCCTGACCTGCTGGGTCTCCATCACCGCCTCCCCGGCCAGCGCGTTGACCAGCGTGGACTTACCCGCGCCCGAGGCCCCGAGGACCACGGCGGTGCGCCTGCCTTCCAGGAGACCGCGCACGACGTCGACCCCCTCGCCGGTCGGGGAGCAGATCGCGTGCACGTCCACCCCCGGCGCCGCGGCGGCGACCTCCCGCAGCAGGAACTCAAGCCCCTCGCCGATGAGGTCGGCCTTGGTCAGGAGCACCACCGGCACCGCGCCGCTCTCCCAGGCCAGCGCGAGCAGCCGCTCGATCCGCCCGAGATCGGCGGTGTCGGTGGCGTGCAGGGCCGGCTCGGCGACGAACACGACGTCGACGTTGGCGGCGAGCACCTGCCCCCGGGAGTCTCCGGACAGACCGCCCCGGGAGACCCGCCCGACGCCGCCGCGCACGAACGCGGTACGGCGCGGCAGAAGCGCCTCAAGCTCGAAGCGGCCCTCCGACAGCTCGCGGAGCGCGGCCCAGTCCCCGACGCAGGGAAGCGCGACGGGGTCGGCGGCCGCCTCCCGCCGGACCTTCGCGCCGTAGTGGACCTGGAGCCGGCCGCCGCCGTACAGCACCTCGGCGGCGCCCCGGTCGACGCGCGCCACCCGGGCCGGGCTCAGCCCGGCGGGAAGCTCGGCGGCGCGGGAGGCGTCCCAGCCGAGCGAGGACAGGAAAGAAGAGAAGGCGGGAGAAACAGAAGAAGACAACGTGGACACACCCTTGGAAAGGCCGGGTGCCCCGCTGGAAGCGAACGTCGGCTAGGCGGGCACCCGGAGGCTGAATGACGGCGGACTGAACAGAACAACCCGCATGGTCCTCACCTCCCGTGTCCGTGGCCGCCCGTCTCCGCGACGGCGGCCTCCGGCGAAACTGTAACGCACCCCCCTCCGCCGTCGCCAACTCCTTTTCTCACCCCGCCTCCTCTCCGCCGCCGCCCCAAGGGCTGCTGGAGCCGCGCCCTCCGAAGAAGGCGCCGGAGACACGGACGCGGCGACGGCCCCGGGCACCCCCTCGGGGGCCCGGGGCCGTCGCCGCGGTGGATCAGCTCACAGACCGGGAGCCGGGAAGTGGCCGGTCAGCTCGCGCACCTCGCCGTGAACCCGGGTGATGACGTGCTTGGCCTCGTCCTCGTCCTTGGCCAGGGCGCTGACGACCTGGTCGATCCAGGCGCCGATCTGCCGCATCTCGGCCACGCCCATCCCCCGGCTGGTCACACCGGCGGTGCCCAGGCGGATGCCCGAGGGGTCGAACGGCTTGCGCGTGTCGAAGGGAACGCTGTTGTAGTTGGTCTCCAGACCGGCCCTGTCCAGGGCCTGCGCGGCGGGCTTGCCGCCGATGCCCTTGGGGGTCAGGTCGAGCAGGATCAGGTGGTTGTCCGTACCCCCGGAGACCAGGTCGAAGCCCCGGCCCTTGAGCTCCTCGGCGAGTGCCTGGGCGTTCAGGACGACCTGACGCGCGTAGTCCTTGAAGTCGTCGGTCGCCGCCTCCCTCAGCGCCACGGCGATGGCCGCGGTGGTGTGGTTGTGCGGGCCTCCCTGCAGACCGGGGAAGACGGCCTTGTTGAGCGCGGTGGCGTGCTCGTCGGAGGTGGCCATGAGCATCGCGCCGCGGGGACCGCGCAGGGTCTTGTGGGTGGTGGTGGAGATGACGTCCGCGTGGCCGACCGGCGAGGGGTGGGCGCCACCGGCCACCAGGCCGGCGATGTGGGCGATGTCGGCGGCGAGCACGGCGCCGACCTCACGGGCGATCTCGGCGAAGGCCGGGAAGTCGATCGTGCGCGGGATCGCGGTGCCGCCGCAGAAGATCAGCTTGGGACGCTCGCGGAGGGCGAGCTCACGGACCTCGTCCATGTCGACCCGGCCGGTGTCCTGGCGCACGCCGTAGCGTACGGGGGTGAACCACTTTCCGGTGGCGGAGACCGACCAGCCGTGGGTGAGGTGGCCGCCGAACGGCAGGCCCATCCCCATCACCGTGTCACCCGGCTTCAGGAAGGCCAGGTAGACGGCGAGGTTGGCGGGCGACCCGGAGTAGGGCTGGACGTTCGCGTGGTTCACGCCGAACAGGGACTTGGCCCGGTCGACGGCGAGGGTCTCGATCTGGTCGATGACCTGCTGGCCCTCGTAGTAGCGCTTGCCGGGGTACCCCTCGGAGTACTTGTTGGTGAGAACGGTGCCGGTGGCCTCAAGGACGGCCTTCGAGACGTAGTTCTCCGAAGCGATCAGCTTGACGGTGTCGGCCTGGCGACGCTCCTCCGCCTTGATGAGCTCGGCGATCTGCGGATCGACGTCGGCTAGAGAACCCATGGCGCCTTCACTCCTCTGTCATCGTTGACAACCTGCGAAGACCCAGGCGTACGGCCTTCGCCTTTCCGCTCCCCGGTGGTCGCTTCCACCCAATGCGCCCGTCGCGCTTTAGACGATAGCGGACCGGCCGTGGTCAGCCCGCACGGGCGGCCCTGCCCGAGCCGTTCACCGGCCACAGCCGGTCGACCTCGGCGTTGAGCGTCGCGCCGATGAGCACCGCCAGAGCCGTGATGTACAGCCACAGCAGCACCGCGATCGGAGCGGCGAGCGAGCCGTAGATGGAGACCGGCGAGAACCAGGCGGCGAGAACCGCGCGCAGCACGGCCGCGCAGGCGATCCAGATGATCAGCGCGAGCACCGCCCCCGGCAGCTCCCGCCACCAGCGGGTCCGTACCGGCACGCTCACATGGTAGAGGGCGGTGAGGAAGATCACCGACCCGGTGACGACCACCGGCCAGTAGAGGATGTCGACCAGGACGGCGTAGTCGGGGGGCAGCGCCCCGCGCAGCACCACCGGCCCCAGGACCAGCACCGGCATGACCACCAGCCCGGCCATCAGCCCGGCGAGGTACAGGCCGAAGGACATCAGGCGGGTGCGGATGATGCCGCGCTCCTCGCCGAGACCGTAGGCGACCGAGATCAGGTCCACGTAGACGAACAGCGCCCGTGAGCCCGACCACAGGGCCAGCAGGAAGCCCAGCGAGATCAGCGAGACCTGGTTTTCGGGTTTGAGCACGTCGTCGATGAGCGGGGTGACGACGGTGTCCACGGCGTTGTCGGTGAACAGCACGTGTGCCTGGGTCTCGATCCACTGCCTGATGCTCTGCACCGTCTCCGGGCCGAACACCCGGGTGAGCCGGCCCAGCACGCCGATCAGGCCGAGCATGAACGGCGGCAGCGACAGCAGCGCGAAGAAGGCCGCCTCACCGGCCAGACCGGTGACACGGTAGGTGATGCCCGCGTTCGTGGTCGCGCTCACCAGCGCCCAGGTGTCCGTTCCGCGCACCCAGGACAGCCCGGCGCGCAGGCGGGCCCGGGGGCGCGACGGGCGCCTGCCGGGACCGCGACGGTTCGCCGGAACCTCGGTGGACGTCATGCCCCCCAAGGTATTCCCCGCGCCTCTTGATCACGAGTTCGGGCGGCAACGATCGAATTTCGGCCCTTTCCATCCCTACCTGCGGTAAAACGCGTCCGCGTCGCCGGCGTCGACGATCCGGGCTCCCAGCGGCAGCAGCGAGACCGGGATCAGCTTGATGTTCGCGACGCCCATCGGAATCCCGATGATCGACAGAAACAGCGGGATCGAGGTCAGCAGGTGGCCGAGGGCCAGCCAGATCCCCGCCACCACGCACCAGATCACGTTCCCCACGGTGGACAGGCACCCCGCGCCGGGGTCGCGCACGACGGTCCGGCCGAAGGGCCACAGCGCGTAGGCGGCGATCCTGAAGGAGGCGACGCCGAACGGAATCGTGATGATCAGAACGCAGCAGACGACACCGGCGGCGACGTAGCCGAGGGCCAGCCATATCCCCGCGAACACCAGCCAGATGACATTCAACAGAGTGCGCATGGTTCGAGCATGTCAGGCACCGGAAAACCGTTCCATCGGGCATGTCCCCGACATATCCCCGAGGCGGGCGGGCCGGCCTCCGCCGGGACCACCCCGGCTCCCGCGCCCGCCCCGGCTCCCGCACAATGGAAAGGTGATCTGCGACAGGTGCAAGGAGCGCAGGCACGACGAGTGCAGGGGCGGCTCGTGGTGCGACTGCCAGCACCGATCCCCGGAGGAGGCGGACGGCCCCAAGGAGTCGGGCCTGGGCTGGCCACGCCAAGGTTGAGCATACGAAGAGTCCAAATTGTGGACCGCACATTGGACATCTCGGGCCACCGGGGTATCGTCGTGACCATGCCAGCGGACCCTTTGCTCGTCGTGCGACGCCACGTCGACCTCCTGCGTGTCCGCAGTGCCATCTGTTGTGACGTCCGTTGACCGTCGCCCTCCGCTGATCTCATCCAGCTCGGGCGTGTGACAGGCGTCCTTCTCCTCAGCGCTCATCAAGCGGCCCACCACCTCCCCGTCCTCGATCATGAGACGGCGGAGAGCGCCTGCCCGCGTCCGGAAATCACCTCACCGATTTACCGAAGGACGCGCACATGACCACTCCCACCCGTCCGGCGAGCCGCCACCACCGACGTCCCCGCGGCGAGGGCCAGTGGGCCCTCGGCTACCACGAGCCCCTCAACAAGAACGAGGAGAACAAGAAGAACGACGACGGCCTGAACGTGCGGCAACGGATCATCGACGTCTACTCCCGCCACGGCTTCGACGCGATCGACCCGGCGGACCTGCGCGGCCGGATGCGCTGGTACGGGCTCTACACCCAGCGCCGGCCCGGAATCGACGGCGGCAAGACCGCGATCCTCGCCCCCGAGGAACTCGACGACCGCTACTTCATGCTGCGCATCCGGATCGACGGCGGCCGGCTGACCACGGCCCAGCTGCGGGTCGTCGCCGAGGTCTCCACCCGCTACGGGCGCGGCACGGCCGATGTGACCGACCGGCAGAACATCCAGCTGCACTGGGTGCGGATCGAGGACGTGCCGGCGATCTGGGAGGCGCTGGAGGCGGTGGGGCTGTCGACCACCGAGGCGTGCGGGGACACCCCCCGGGTGATCCTGGGCTGCCCGCTGGCCGGGATCGACGCCGACGAGGTGCTGGACGCCACCGCCCAGATCCAGCGGATCCACGACGACTTCATCGGGGACACGGCGTACTCGAACCTGCCGCGCAAGTTCAAGTCCGCCCTCAGCGGGTGCGCGGCGCACTGCACGGTGCACGAGATCAACGACGTGGCCTTCGTGGGGGTGCGCACCCCCGAGGGGCGGACGGGGTTCGACCTGTGGGTGGGAGGCGGGCTGTCGACCAACCCGATGCTCGCCCGCCGCCTGGGGGTGTTCGTGTCCCCCGAGCAGGTGGCCGCGGTGTTCGGCGGGGTGATCGGCATCTTCCGCGACTACGGGTACCGGCGGCTGCGGCACCGGGCCCGGCTGAAGTTCCTGGTGGCCGACTGGGGGGTGGAGCGCTTCCGGCGGGTGCTGGAGGAGGAGTACCTGGGGTACGCGCTGGCCGACGGCCCGCCGCCGGCGCCGCCGCGCGGGGGACGCCGGGATCACGTGGGGGTCTTCCCGCAGAAGAACGGGCTGTTCGCGGTGGGGTTCGCCCCCACGGTGGGCCGGCTGTCGGGGCACCTGCTGGGGGTGATCGCCGACCTGGCCGAGGCACACGGGTCGGGCCGGGTCCACACCACCACCGAGCAGAAGATGGTGGTGCTGGACGTTCCGGCCGACCGGGTGGAGTCGCTGGCGGCCGGGCTGGAGGCGGAGGGGCTGCGGGTGCGGCCCTCGACGTTCCGCCGGCAGACGATGGCCTGCACCGGGATCGAGTTCTGCAAGCTGGCGATCGTGGAGACCAAGCAGACGGCGGCCGACCTGGTCGACGAGCTGGAGCGGCGGCTGCCGGACTTCGACCAGCCGCTGACGATCAACGTCAACGGCTGCCCCAACTCCTGCGCCCGGATCCAGACCGCCGACATCGGCCTCAAGGGCCAGCTCGTTCTGGACGAGGCCACCGGCGAGCAGGTGGAGGGATTCCAGATCCATCTGGGCGGCTCCCTGACCGGCGGGACGGAGGACGCCGCAGGGGGCGGGTCCGGGTTCGGCCGCAAGGTGCGGGGGCTGAAGACCACCGCCGCCGCCCTGCCCGGCTACGTCGAACGGGTGGTCGGCGCCTTCGACAAACAGCGCCACGGGGGAGAGACCTTCGCCCAGTGGGTGCAGCGCGCCGACGAGGGAGATCTGCGATGAGCGAGCGGGCCGTTCCCTTCCACTGCCCCTACTGCGGAGAGGAGGACCTGCAGCCGTACGAGAGCGACGGCGGCTGGTACTGCCGTTCCTGCGCCCGCGCCTTCCGCCTGAAGTTCCTGGGCATCGGAGTACGCTCATGACCGTCACCGACCTCGACGTCACCGTCCGTCCCCGCCCCACGACCCTGGACCTGCGGGAGCTGGCCGAGTCCGCGGGCCGGTTCCTGCGCGACGCCCCCGCCCAGCAGATCGTCTCCTGGGCCGCGGCCACCTTCGGCGACCGGCTCTGCCTGACCTCCTCCATGAGCGACACCCTCCTCATCGACCTGGCCAGCCGCGTCAAACCCGGCATCGACGTGCTGTTCATCGACACCGGCTACCACTTCCCCGAAACCCTCGGCACCCGCCAGGCCGCCGCCCACGTCCACGACATCACCGTCATCGACGTCCACCCCTCCCGCACCGTCGCCGAGCAGGAACGCGACCTGGGCCCCCGCCTGTTCGGCCGCAACCCCGACCTCTGCTGCCACCTGCGCAAGGTCGAGCCCCTCAACCGTGCCCTCACCCCCTATCTGGCCTGGATCTCCGGCATCCGCCGCGACGAGACCGGCACCCGCACCCACATCCGCCCCGTGGAGTGGGACCCCCGGCGCCGCATGATCAAGATCAACCCTCTGGCCCACTGGACCCAGGCCGACGCCGACGCCTACGCCGTCGAGCACAACATCCTGATCAACCCCCTGCACCACGAGGGCTACCCCTCCATCGGCTGTGCCCCCTGCACCCGTCCCGTCGACCCCGGCGACGACCCCCGCAGCGGGCGCTGGGCCGGGACCGGCAAGACCGAATGCGGCCTCCACCTGTGAGCCCCTCATCGCCCCGGGGCGGCGGCACCGCCGCCCCACCGCCGACCGCCCCGCCGCTGGTCGCCGTGGCGCACGGGTCACGGGACCCGCGCGCCGCCGCGACGGTGGAGAGCCTGCTCGACCTCGTACGGCGGGCCCGCCCGGACGTCACCGTCCGCACCGCCTACCTCGACCACGCCGCCCCGACGCTCGCCATGGCGCTGTCGGGGCTGTCGGAGGCGGCGGTGCTGCCGCTGCTGCTCACCGAGGCCTACCACAGCAGGGTGGACATCCCCGGCGCCCTCGCCGAGGCGACGGCCCGCATCCCCCTGTTGCGGGTACGGCGGGGCGCCACGCTGGGCCCGCACCCACTGCTGGTCACCGCCCTGGAACGGCGCCTGGCCGAGGCGGGGGTGGAGCCGGGCGACCCGGGCACCGCGGTGGTGCTGGTCTCGGCCGGCTCCGGCGACCGGCGGGCCAACGCGACGGTCGCCGGGATCGCCCGGAGCTGGGGGCGGCGCCGCGGCTGGTGGTCGGTGACGGCCGCCTACGCCTCGGCCGCCGCGCCCACGCCGGGCGGGGAGGTCCGGCGGCTGCTGCGCGCCGGGGCGCCGCGCGTGGTGGTGGCCCCCTACCTTCTGGCCCCCGGGCACTTCGCCGACAGGATCCGCGCCGACGCCCTGGCCGAGGGCGCCGCGGTCGTCGCCGAGGTGCTCGGCGCGGCCCCGGAGGTCGCCGCCGTCCTGCTCGAACGCTACGGCGACGCCCTGTCCGCGGACATCGGGGCGGCGACCGCCTGAAACCGGGCCGAGGGCGGGGCCGGTGGCGCGGACCGGCGGGCGAGAGCGGCCAGGCGGACCAACGGTGCGGGGCGAAGGGCGGACGGACGGGCCCGCGGCGGGCTAGCGGCGCGGGTCGGGGGGCGGCAGGGGGCGCGACGGCTCGCCCATGAGCTCGCCGCGCAGCTCGCGCCACTGCTCCCGCCAGGCGGCCCACGCCTTCTTGACGGGCTGGGCCCGCGAGTCGCCGATCACCTTGAGGTCGCCCATGACCACGTACGCCTTGATCCGGATGAGCGGCGCGTTCGTGCCGGGGGGCGCCTCGATGACCTGGACCTTCTTGTCCCCCATGATCGTGATGCCGTCGATCTCGATGTCCACGCCGTCCGGCACGATGATCTTCACGTCGCCCATGACCACGGTGGCGACGATGTCCACCACGTCGGTGCGGACCTCGGCCTCGCGCAGGTCGAGCACGACGTCTCCCATCACGGCGACCGCGCCCAGCCCCTGGTCGATCCGCCATGTGCCGCGCCGCTTGGCGTCGCCCATCACCGCCACGAACCATCGGCGTGCCCGGCCCCGCCCCGGCTCCCCGGAAGAGACGGGCGCGGAGGAGACCTCGGGGGCGGCCTGACCGGCCCGCGGGAGGTCCGAGGTGATGACGGCCAGCTCGGCCTGGGTGACGGCGGTGTAGGCGGCCTCCGTGCGTTCGGTCAGCTCCCCGAGGGTCAGCCGCCCCTCGACGGAGGCCACGCGCAGCCGCTCGACGGCGGCCTCCCTCTCGGCGTCCGAGGCACGTATCGCATCGGGATCGTTCATAACTCACAACATATCGCGAGTTCTCCGACCGGCGAATCCTTCACAGGGAGGACATTCCCCCGCCCCTTCCTCCCCGAAAACGAGCGCCGAGACACACCGTGCTCCAGGCCGTCCCCGAAGCCCGGTGGCGCGGACGGCCTGGAGCGCTCCAAGCACATCAATCACGGCAGAACATGTCATTTCGGATTGCCGGAGAGCGCCGAAGCAAGCGCCGCACGGCGTCATGTGGTGCGGCGGCGCACGATCCAGACGGCGGCGGTGAAGAGTACGGCGGCGAGGCCGAGGACCCAGATCGACTCGATGGCCTGAAAGGCCCAGAAGTCGCTGCCGGGGTGGTATTCGGTGTAGTGCCGCAGGCCGTGTTCGGCCATGTACTGCTCGACCTCCAGGCCCGCCTCCCTGGCTGCGCGCAGCCAACCACGCAGGCCGCGTGACAGCCGCGCGTAGGTCGGCGGCCGGCACACGGCCGATGTGGCCGGTGACGAACGTCCCCTGCCCGGCCCGCTCCAGTTCTCGATAGGCCTTCGCGACGGTGTTGGGATTGACCACCAGCGACCCGGCCACCTCCCGGACCACACTCCCCCGCACACCGCGCGGCGTTCGGCGAAAGGCCGCGCGACCGGCCACCGATGTGCGACGTGCCGGGCGAGGGCCGGCCGCGCCTACGGCGTCCCGCCTCCGTGCCCGGACCTGGACGCCCTCCCCCGGCGGGCCCTCATCTGACCCACCCCTGGCGCCTCTGGTGGTAGGCCGCCACGACGGCGGCGGCCTGGACGTCGTCGGACAGCAGCCGGGCGAGGCGGTCCAGCCTGCGGCCGGCGCACAGCGCGTAGGTCTCGGCCCACCACTCCGACGAGCGGTCGCGGTAGCGGTCCAGGACGAGGAGCGGACGGCAGAAGCCCATGATCCGCCGCCACTCGGGGGTGTCGTCCATCTCGTCCAGGTCGCACAGCACATGCCCGATCATGTGATGGACCAGCGCCCCGGACGAGTGCGCCCCTCCGGAGATGAGAATCGTGCGCCCCACGTACAGGCCCGCGGAGTAGGCCGCCACCCGGGCGTCACAGGAGTCGTCCGGCTCGGGCGGCTCGGAGAGCACCTCGCCGCCGAGCCAGATCCCGTCGAGGTCGTCGGCCAGCCGGGTGGCCAGATGAACGGGAAGCCCGGCCAGCTCGTCCACCGCGATGACCAGCTCGCGGCGCGGCGTCCCCGTCCAGCGCCGGCGGATCACCCGCTCCAGCACCCCGCAGTCGCGGGTGCCGTCACGGGGCAGCGGGTCGCGGTGTCCTGTGCGGCTCGAAGGGGGGGTCCTCATCCGGAGCGCTCCGTTCTGCCGAAGAAATGTTCTCCGGTGGTAAAGGTCCGCCGGGGCGGCGTTCATTACAGGCGGAGGCGCGGATATTCGTTGAGTCCGGCGGGGCAAAGAAAGCGATCTTTCACCGGCGCGCGGCCATTCGCTGTCCTACTCTCTGCCCTCGCGAGGCGATCGGCGTCGGCTCGCCTTCGGCTCCTACAAAAAGGATTAACCATGAAAATCAGGATGGGGGTACTGGGCGCGGCCTGCGCCTTTCTCCCCGCTCTCTCCACCGCGGTCACCGCCCCCGCCACGGCCTCCAGCGGCGACCCGCCCTCCCTGTGCGCGGCCGACATCGCGCGGGCGATCTCCGAGCAGCTCGCCAGGGCGCCGTGGGGGCGCCTCACCGCGCCGGACACGCTCTCCTACGACGACGGCGCCGAGGTGATCACGTTCCGTCCGCCCTCCTGCGGCCCCGCCCGCCGCAGCGCCGAGCGCGACTGCGACGGGGACGGCGTCCTCGACAACGCGGTGTGCCTCTACGACCGCCGGGCGTTCGAGGGGTCACGGCAGGCCATCAAGGTTCCGGGAACGAGAAAGCTGAACGGGACGGGCGTCATCATGTCCATCAAGAACGACCGCCCCTTTGTCTTCCTCGTCAAAAAAAGCCGGGACGACAAAGGAGTGTGTTTCCCCTCCCAGGAGGGTCACGGAAACGTGAGCGACGTCGGTGAACAGCGCTGGGTGAACGCCCACCCCAGCCTGCGCCGATGCCCCTGAAAGCCCCCCCCGCCCAAGCCCCCGCCACCCCCCGGCGGCGGTTCCGGGCGGGGCGCCGATTCGTCGGCGCCCCGCCCGGCGTACGGCCCGGCGAGCGGGGCGAAGGGGCGGGCCGTACGGGGAGGAAAGACAGAGGCGGAGGCGGAGGGCCGGTCAGGAGGTCTTCCCGGCCTCCTCCACCCATCTGCCGGTGACGAACGTCCGGTACTCCTCGACGACGGCCGGGGAGCCGGCGGAGGCGCCGGCCCCCCCGACCCTGATGAGCTCGGTCGCCAGGAGATCCCCGGTCGCCGGGCTGACCACGAGCACCCCCAGCAGCGGGCCGTCCTCGAACCCGAACGCCTCCCCCGGCCTTCCACCGCGGTCCCTGACGCGCCCGAGCTCCCGCAGGTCGTCCTGGGCGGCCAGGACACGCCACAGGGCCGCCGACAGCGCCGGCTCCACCACGTCGTGGGAGTGGAGGTTCTCCACCGCCCTGACGAGACGGCGCGTCGGCGTCATGCCGGTCTGCGGCTCGCTGTCGAGAAGCCGGCGGCGAAGCTCGGGCTCGGAGCGTGACAGGGCCGCGGCCCTCGGCCACAGGTCGGTCGCCGGGCCGGTGTCGCGGACCGGCGCGGGAGGGGGGTGCCCGGCCCGCGCCGCGCTCTCGGCCCGGCGCGCGTCTCCGAACGGTCTTCCCGGCGTCCTCGTCCTGAGGTAGACGCCGGCGCCGTTCACCGGCGTCCAGCGCCGGACCACCCACGGCACGACCCGCGAGGTCGTGCCGTGCGGCGCCACCGTGGTGGCCAGCAGCCACTCCTCGGTCTTGACGTAGTTCCACGGACGCGGCACGGGGCGGGGGCGGCCCCGCGCGAGCGCCGCCAGCTCCAGCAGCCTAGGGGAGGCCCGGGGGAAGGACGTCATCGGGCGCGGCGGGGAGTCGCGCAGCGGCTCGGTGCTGGAGAGACGGGTGATCCTCGCCAGGTCCTCGGGGATCCGCGGGCCGAAGCGCCCGGAGAGAGGCGGCACGGCCCGGGCGGGCGACGGCTCCTGCCGGGGCGCGGCCGGGATCTGCAGGGACACCACCGTGGCCGTCACGACGCCCAGCGCGGCGGCGGCCAGGGCCGCCCCCAGCCGGCGCGCCCTGCGGGAGGCGTCGACGGCCTGGATGTCGGCCTGGACCCTCCGGAGGACCTCCTCCTCCCTCCGGCCCATCTTCCGCCGCACCTCGTGCGGGAGGACGGGGTTGTGCCGGACCATGAGCTCGCGGACCTCGTCTCGGTCTTCGGCGCTCACCTGTCCTCCTCCCCGCTCCACAGGCGCATGCCGCGCAGCAGCTCGGCCAGCCGCAGGCGGGCCCGGCACAGCCGTACCCGGACGGCGTTGGGCGTCAGACCGAGCACCTCTCCGATCTCCTCGACCGCGAGGTCCTCCCAGTAGTGCAGGCGGAGGATCTCCACATCCTTGGGGCGCAGACGCGCCATGGCCCTCTCCATCGCGGTCCTGACCTCCTCCTCCTCGTGTGCCCCGCCGGCGGGCGGGCCGGGCGGGAGCTGCCTCAGCAGGCCCAGCAGCCGCTGCCGCCGCCCCTCCCCCCGCACGGCGTTCCTGACGTGCCCCCAGGCCACGCGGTACAGCCAGGCGACGACGGCCCGGTCGTCCTTCGGGATCCGGTTTCTCCTGTGCCAGGCGGTCTGGAAGGTGCAGGAGGCGATGTCGTCGGCACCCGCGAGGCCCACCCGGCGGGCGGCGTAGGCCCACACGGGTTCATAGAAGGTGCGGAACATCCAGTCGAACCATTTCTCTTCATCCTCCTTCGACACGGTCGCCCCTTCCCCAGCCGCCGTCGTAGTTCTTATGTCCGGCACCAAGGATTCGATTACAGATTCCATCTGAACAGTCACGGAGAGTATCCGTCCGGCCGGGCGGACGCCGCGGCGGCGAAGGAGAGGGGTGCGGGGAGGCGGGCGCTCCGGTGGCGAGCGGCACGATCTTTACGAGTAGGGTCGTTCCCGGCTGACGCTTCGTCAACGAAAGGACATCGCCATGGCGACGACACGTACCGCGACGACCCAGTGGAAGGGCGCGCTCCTCGACGGGTCGGGCACCGTCTCGCTGGACTCGTCCGGGGTGGGCACGTTCGACGTGTCCTGGCCCTCCCGGGCCGAGAAGGCCGACGGCAAGACCTCGCCGGAGGAGCTCATCGCGGCGGCGCACTCCTCCTGCTTCTCGATGGCCCTGTCGCACGGGCTGGCGCAGGCGGGGACTCCGCCGCAGTCCCTGGAGACACGGGCCGACGTGACCTTCCAGCCCGGCGAGGGCATCACCGGGATCGTCATCTCGGTCCGGGGCAGGGTCGAGGGGCTGTCGGCCGGGGAGTTCCAGGCCGCGGCCGAGACCGCCAAGGCCAACTGCCCGGTGAGCAAGGCCCTGTCGGGCACCACGATCAGCCTCGACGCCGAACTGCTGGACTGATCGCCGCCCCGCCCTGGCCTCGGCGCCCGCCGGGGCGCGCGGCCAGGGCCCCCTCCTCCGAGGCGGCCCGGCAGGGCGCACGGACGGCGAACCCG
Source organism: Streptosporangium violaceochromogenes (assembly GCF_014654615.1). Classification (GTDB taxonomy): domain Bacteria; phylum Actinomycetota; class Actinomycetes; order Streptosporangiales; family Streptosporangiaceae; genus Streptosporangium; species Streptosporangium violaceochromogenes. The sequence goes on from NZ_BNBB01000002.1 coordinate 240,096, forward strand.
CACGTCGCGGGCCCTTCGGGCGACGTTCTCCCCACCGCCCGAGGGCACATAAACTCCTAAGGCCACTCCCGCCCTGCGTCCCACGAGCCCCCACCGCTCCCGCGAGGACGGGCCGGGCACGTCCACCGTTCGCGTCCCCCGCAACATCAGGGTCACGGAGACGACACCCTGCGACGAGGGCCTGACCGAGGGAGAATAGGGCTACATGCGCGAAGTCTGGCCGGGAGAGGCATACCCCCTCGGCGGCACCTGGGACGGCGTGGGCACCGGCTTCTCGGTGTTCTCCGAGGTCGCCGAGCGCGTCGAGCTGTGCCTCTTCGGAGACGACGGCCGCGAGGAGCGTGTCGACCTGCCCGAGGTGGACGGGTTCGTCTGGCACGGCTACTTCCCCGGCATCGCCCCCGGCCGGCGGTACGGCTACCGCGTGCACGGCCCCCACGACCCCCAGCGCGGACACCGGTGCGACCCCTCCAAGCTGCTGCTCGACCCCTACGCCAAGGCCGTCGAGGGCGACCTGCGCTGGGACGCGTCGCTGTTCTCCTACGTTCTCACCGACCCGGCCAGGCGCAACGACGACGACAGCGCCCCCTTCATGCCGAAGAACGTGGTGGTCAACCCCTTCTTCGACTGGGGGAACGACCGGCCGCCCCGCACGCCGTACCACCGGACCGTGATCTACGAGGCGCACGTGCGCGGGCTCACCATGCGCCACCCCGCGGTGCCGAAGGAGCAGCGCGGCACCTACGCCGGGCTGGCCCATCCGGCGGTCGTCGAGCACCTGCTGAACCTGGGCGTCACCGCGGTCGAGCTGATGCCGGTGCACCAGTTCGTACCGGAGCACGCGATGGTCTCCCGGGGGCTGACGAACTACTGGGGCTACAACACCATCTCCTACCTCGCCCCGCACGCCTCCTACTCCGGCTCCGGGCAGCGCGGCGAGCAGGTGCTGGAGTTCAAGGCGATGGTACGGGCGCTGCACGAGGCCGGGATCGAGGTCATCCTCGACGTGGTCTACAACCACACGGCCGAGGGCGACCACACCGGGCCCACGCTGGGCTTCCGCGGCATCGACAACGCCGCCTACTACCGGCTGCACGACGGTGACCGGCGCTACTACCTCGACTACACCGGCTGCGGAAACTCCCTCAACGTGCGCTCCCCGCACGCCCTGCAGCTCATCATGGACTCCCTGCGCTACTGGGTGCTGGAGATGCACGTCGACGGGTTCCGCTTCGACCTGGCCGCCGCCCTGGCACGCGAGCTGCACGACGTCGACCGGCTGAGCGCGTTCTTCGACCTGATCCAGCAGGACCCGGTCATCTCCCAGGTGAAGCTGATCGCCGAGCCGTGGGACGTGGGCCCCGGCGGCTACCAGGTCGGCAACTTCCCGCCGCTGTGGACGGAGTGGAACGGCAAGTACCGCGACAGCGTGCGGGACTTCTGGCGCGGCAACGGCGCCGCGCTGCCGGAGCTCGCCTCCCGGCTGACCGGCTCCGCCGACCTCTACGCCACCTCGGGCCGCAGGCCGGTGGCCTCCATCAACTTCGTCACCTGCCACGACGGGTTCACGCTCACCGACCTCGTCTCCTACAACCGCAAGCACAACGAGGCCAACGGCGAGCACAACCGCGACGGCACCGACGACAACCGCTCGTGGAACTGCGGCGCCGAGGGCCCGGCCGAGGACGCGGCGATCGCGCGTCTGCGCCGCCGCCAGCGCCGCAACCTCCTGACGACCCTGTTCGTCTCGCAGGGCGTCCCGATGCTCCTGGCCGGCGACGAGCTCGGCCGCACCCAGGGCGGCAACAACAACGCCTACTGCCAGGACAACGAGGTCTCCTGGGTCGACTGGTCGCTGCTGGAGGACGAGAAGGAGCTGCTGGACTTCGTCCGGCGCCTGTCCGGGCTGCGGCGGGGCCACCCCGTCTTCCGGCGGCGCAGGTTCTTCCACGGCCGCGAGGCCGGCGACGGCACCCGCGACATCGTCTGGCTCACCCCCTCGGGCACGCAGATGTCGGCCGGCGACTGGCACACCGGCTACGCCAAGTCACTGGCCGTCCTCCTCAACGGCGACGCCATCACCGAGCCGGGCCCCCGGGGCGAGCGGATCACCGACGACTCCTTCCTGCTGCTGATCAACGGCCATCACGAGGAGATGACCTTCACCCTGCCCAGCGTGAAGTACGGCACGAGGCACGCGGCCGCGGGGGGCGGATCACGGTGGCGGGCGGTGCTGGACACCGCCGAGGAGGACGGAGGGGCGCCACCCGCCGACGACTCCTGGCCGCCGGGGGCCGAGGTCACGGTGACCTCGCGGTCCGTCCGGATCCTGTGCTGCCCCCGCGAGGAGGCCTAGAGACCCGTCGCGACCGCGGCGGAGAGCAGCACCAGGACGAACGTGGTCACCCCCGCCACCCCGTGCAGCAGAACCGCCAGGACCGGGAAGCGCTGCCCGGCGCCGCGCGCGTGCCGTCCGCCGCCCAGCCAGCGGGTGGACAGGGTGAACCCCAGCAGGGCGGAGGTCGCGAGCACACCGAAGGAGAGCCAGGCGTAGACCGGCCGGCCGGTGAGCAGGAAGGCGATCCAGCACCCCAGCGCGGAGACCGCGAGGGCCGGGTGGGCGAAGACGAGGGTGCCGGGGAAGCAGGTGACCTTCGTCACCTGCCGGCGTGGTCTTCCCGCGGGAAACCAGAGCGACAGCAGATAGATCCCGAGCATCGCGGTGATCGACCATGTCGTGATCGCGATCAGCCCCACGCGGCCTCCCAACTCTCCTCGGAAGAATCATGTAACGACGGGCGCCCGAAGTCACCAGGAGCACCCAATCCGTTATCGTCCGTGTTGGGACCGTTCCATTACCCCCTCGGCCCCGCAGGGGGAAACACCCCTCCCCTCACCCTCTGTGCAAGGGTGGAGGGATGCGCCTTGTCTATCCCACGGCCTCGGAGGAGGTCGATCTCGCGACGGCCTACGCCTACCCGGACGGCCCCCGCGTCCGGCTCAACATGGTGGCCAGCGCCGACGGCGGGGCCTGGCTCGCGGGACGGTCGGGCGGGCTGTCCGGCCGCGGCGACCGGCGTGTCTTCGGCGTGCTGCGCGGCCAGGCCGACGTCATCCTGGTGGGGGCGGCGACGGTACGGGCCGAGGGGTACGGCCCGGCCCGGCCGAGACCGTCGTGGAACGAGATCCGGCGGGGGCGCCCGCCCGCCCCGCCGGTGGCGGTGATCACCCGGCGCCTCGACGTGGATCTGACGGGACCGCTGTTCGCCGAGGCCGGGCCGTACGCCCGGACCATCGTCGTCACCTGCGACGCCGCGCCCCGCGACCGGCGCCAGGAGGCCGCCCGGCACGGCGAGGTGATCGTGGCCGGGGACGAGCGGGTGGATCTGGCCGCGGCGGTCGGGGAACTGGCGGGGCGGGGACTGGGACGGGTGCTGTGCGAGGGCGGGCCGAAGGTCAACGCCCAGCTCGCCGCGGCCGGCCTGGTCGACGAGCTCTGTCTCACGGTGAGCCCGATGCTGATCGGCGGTGACGCCGCCAGGGTTCTCGACGGCCCGGCGGCACCGGTCGCGCTCCGGCTGGCGCACGTTCTGGAGGAGGACGGCTTCCTGTTCACCCGATACGTCCGGGCCACGGAGCCCCCCTCCCCCGCCACGGGCGCCTCCATCACGAACTGAGCGACATTTCCATAGACAGAAGAGACAAAAAGCGTTATATCTCGACCATGGCACGATCATCCTCGTCCGGTGACGAACTGCGGGCCGCCGTCGAGGCCCGCCGCGAACTGGGCCCCGAGTACGAAGACTCTCTCATCGAGGGCTTCCTGGAGAAGATGGGCCAGGAGATCGACCGGCGGGTGGACGACCGTGTCGGGCCGCGGCGGGAGGGCCCGGCGCTCCGCCCGGGGCTGGACGCGGGCCAGCGGCTGGCCCTGGCCATCGTCTCCCTGACGCTCGGCGTGCCGGGAACGGTGGGCCTGGCCTTCGCCGGCCTGGGGGACTCCCTCGGTTTCGTGCTCGTGCTCATGTGGGTGGGCGTCATCGGGGTCAACGTGTCCTTCACCCTGGGCAGGCGGCGCTCCGGCTGAGTCCACCGCCGGCGGCACGGCCCCCGCCGTCCACCCGGTCCCCGCCTCCGGCGGCCACATGGGTGGGTCCGCCCCGGAGCCGCTGCGGCGGCGGGACCGCGCACTCAACGGGACGGACCGTATGACCACCCATCGCGCTCTCCGGTTCCGGGCGCTGGCGCGCCACCCGGCCGGCGGCATTCAACCGTCCCGTTGATCCCGGGACGGCCCGACAGATGATCTCACCCCTCAACGGGGAGGCGAAATACCCCCCACATACATAAAGACGCTAAATCGGGCATCAATGGATGCTTCGCCCTCAAGATTTTTCCAAGTCCGCCCCACCGCCTCGTATCCCCGGGAACGCGGAAGCCCGCGCGGGGCGCCCCCACCCGGCGCCATCGCGAGCGCATAGGCTTGGGGCATGGACAAGGTGGTCAAGAGCGACGCCGAGTGGCGCGCCAGGCTTTCCCCGGAGGAGTTTCGCGTCCTCCGCCAGGCGGGCACCGAGCGCCCCTACACCGGCGAGTACGTCGGCACCACGACCGAAGGGGTCTACACCTGCCGCGCCTGCGGCGCCGAACTGTTCCGCTCCGAGGCCAAGTTCGACAGCCACTGCGGCTGGCCGAGCTTCTACGAGCCCTCGAAATCCGAGGCGGTGATCCTGCGAGAGGACCGTTCCCTGGGCATGGACCGCGTCGAGGTCCGCTGTGCCGCCTGCGACTCCCACCTCGGTCACGTGTTCCACGGCGAGGGCTACGCGACGCCCACCGACGACCGCTACTGTGTCAACTCCGTGTCCCTGCGGCTGGAAGCCGCCGAATAGCCCCTCCTCCGTATACAACCCTGTCCGCGACGGGGGTCCGCACCGCCGCCGGCCCCGCGGAACGCGTGAGGCCGGCCGCTCACCGGGTAGAGCGACATGACGCGTAGTATGCGGAGACCTCCGCAACGTGTTCTCGCCCAAGGAGCGGCCGTGCATTTCCGGCACAGATGGGAGATCGTCGAGACCATCGGCAGGGTGATCACCCAGCGCTGCCGGGTCTGCGGCAAGACCAGGGTCCGGGTGACCTGACGCCCGCCGGGAACGTTCCCGCGACGCCCCGGCCCCTCCCCGAAGGGGGCCGTCACCGGCGCGGTTTGGGGTGGGTGACGCGGCAGTCGGAGTCGCCGTGGCCGAGGATGTTCGCCAGCACGGGGTTGCCGTTCTCGCCGAACCTCGCCTGGACGAACACCACGGGGTCGGTCTCGCCCAGCTCGCCGACGAGATAGTCCCGGCCCGTCTCACACAGCTTCAGCGCCCGCTTCGAGTTGTCCGCCGACTCCGGAAGATCGGTGTATATCCGTAGGTACCCGCCGACGACGCGAATGTCCTTGAGCCGCTTGGTCTGCTTGCGCCCCACGAAGTAGGCGAGCGCCCTGCGGTCGGTGTGCTTGGACGGCTTCGCCGCCCCGGCCCCGCCTTCCTCGTCCCCGCCGGCCGGGGTGAGCGCCGGCGCCACGCCGTCCGCGGCCGCCTCCCCGCGCTCGATCCCGGCCGCCCGCACCGCCTCCCGCTGGGTCTGCGGCTTCGCCTGAAGCAGCGCCCCGCCCAGGGCCACCAGTGCGACCGTCAGCGCGGTCACCCCCACCAGGACCTCGGCGGTCCTTCTTCTTCCCCCGCGGCGGCCACCCACCCGCCCGCTGGAGCGGGCCAGGGCCTTGCTCCCTCTCACCCCGTGCCCCCACATAGACAGGTGATTTTTCCCGAGTATGACAAACGCCGGAAAGGATGGCGACCGTTTCGCCCCACCGGCCCCGGCCACGCGCCCCGGCCCACGCCCACGTCACCGGGCGCCGGGGCCGGTAGCCGCGCGAACCGGCTACGGCAGCGAGACGACCAGCTCGCCGACCGGCTTGCGGACACCCGTGTAGAAGGGGATCTCCTCCCGGGTGTGCCTGCGGGCCTCCGCGCCGCGCAGGGTGCGCATCAGGTCGACGATGCGGTGCAGCTCGTCGGCCTCGAAGGCGAGCATCCACTCGTAGTCGTTCAGGGCGAAGCAGGCGACGGTGTTGGCCCGCACGTCCGGGTAGTCGCGGGCCATCCTGCCGTGCTCGGCCAGCATGCGGCGGCGGTCGGCGTCGTCCAGAAGGTACCACTCCAGGGAGCGGACGAACGGGTAGACGCAGACATGTCCGCGCGGCTCCTCCTGCGCCAGGAAGGCCGGGATGTGCGACTTGTTGAACTCGGCCGGGCGGTGCAGCGCCATGGCCGACCAGACCGGCTCGGCCAGCCGTCCCAGGCCGGTGCGGCGGAAGCGGGAGTAGATCTCCTGCAGGTCCTCGGCGGCGGGAGCGTGCCACCAGAACATGAAGTCGGCGTCGGCGCGGAACCCCGCCACGTCGTACAGGCCCCGGGTGACCACGTCTTTCCGCGCCGCCTGGGCCAGGAGGTCCTCGACCTCGCGGGCCAGGCCCTCCCGGTTCTCCGGACAGCGCTCGCGCAGCTTGAAAACCGACCACATCGTGTAGCGGATCACCTGGTTCAGGTCACGCGCCTTCGGCCGGGGGTTTCCGTCCGTCGTCCTCACCCCTTCTTCAGCAGGTTCCTCGGGGAATCGTCCCCGCGCTGCCATTGTCGCGCGGACCCCAGGTGGTCGAGGATCCGGGCCGCCGCCGTACGGGCGGTGGAGACGCAGGCGGGGACGCCGACGCCGTCGTAGGCGGCGCCGCACAGGGCCAGGCCGGGCACGCCGGCGACCGCGGCGCGGATGCGGGCGACCCGGTCGAGGTGACCCACGTCGTACTGGGGCAGGGAGCCGCCCCACCGGGTCACCCGGGAGTCCAGGGGCAGCCCGCGCGCCCCCGTGACCCCGGCGATCTCGGCCACCGCCAGGGCGGCCAGCTCGGCGTCGTCGCGCTGGAGCAGTGCCTCCTCGCCCAGGCGCCCGATGGAGCAGCGCAGCAGGAGCAGGCCGGGGTGCGCCTCGGCCAGGTGCGGCCACTTGACCGAGCTGAACGTGGCGGCCTTGACCGGGCGCCCGTCGACGGGCGGGACGAGATAGCCGCTCCCGGCCGGCGGCCTGGGGAACGCCCGCCGGGGGTAGGCGAGCGTGACGACGGCCATGCTCGCGTACGCGATCCGGGCCAGTTCGGAGGCGGCGCGAGGCACCTCCCCGGCGAGCAGGCGGCTCGCCGGCGGGGCGGGGACCGCGACGATCACCGCGTCGGCCTCGATGACCTCGGGGGCGGGCACCGGCCCGGTCACCAGACGCCAGCCGTTCTCCGTCCGGTGCAGCTCCCGGACCGTGACACCGGTCCTGATCTCCGCGCCGGAGGCGGCGGCCACGGCCCCGGGCAGTGTGCCCATTCCCTGCCGCAGCGTGGTGAAGACGGGCCCGGCGTCCTTGGGCGCCTCGGCCGCGATCTCGCGGGCGGCCACCAGCAGGGACCGCTCGAAGCGGGCCGCCGCGGCGACCCGGGGCATCGTCGCCTCCAGCGACAGCCGGTCGGCCCGGCCGGCGTAGACGCCGCCGAGCACCGGCTCGACCAGGCGTTCGACCACCTCGCCGCCCATCCGGGCACGCACGTAGGAGGCCACCGACACGTCGGTGGTGACGAGCGTGGGGGACAGGATCCGGTCCAGGGGCACGCGCGCGAGGCCGCCGGGGCTGAGGATGCCCGTCCCGGCCAGCGCGGCCAGGTCGGAGGGCACCCCCATGACCTGCCCGCCGGGCAGGGGGCGCAGCGCCCCCCGGGTCAGGACGGCCGCCCGGGCGGTGCCGGGATCGCGCAGCTCGCCGGCGAGGCCGACCGCGCGGGCCAGGTCGACGCCCTCGGGGCGCCGCGCGAGCACGGCCTCCGCCCCGGCGTCCACCGGGACCCCCGCGACCTCGACGGCGTGGAGCTTGCCGCCGATCCGCCGGGCGCCGTCGAGCACGGTCACCCGGACGCCTTCGCCGCCCTGCCGCAGGTACCACGCGGCGGCCAGCCCCGCGATCCCTCCGCCGACGACCACCACGTGGCACCGGTTGCCTTCCATGCCTCCTGACCGTACCCTCCCCCACCGGCGCCCGCGTTCCCCGCACCCCCTCGCCCCTCGCGGCCCCGGAGGCGGGCGGCCGGAGGAACGTGATTCCATCGTGACCGTCGTCGTCAAACCGCGCCGGCGCGGGCCACGTCATGAAGGACATGAACAGAGTGCGGTACGGCCTGCGCCTCGTGGTTCCCCTGGCGGGAACGGTGTTGCTGCTGTCCTCCTGCGGGGGCGTGAACAGACAGACCGGCTCCTACGACGCGGGAGAGGCGGCCCCGGTGCCCGCCGCCGCCCCCGAGCGGAACGCCTCCCTCTCCGGCGGGGGCGCCGACACGCGCGAGACCGGGTCCGGCCTCACCGCCGACGGCCCGGTCGTACAGGAGAAGGCCGGGCAGACGCAGTCGGTCCAGGTGAAACCGGCACCGCAGGATCGAGCGATCATCTACACGGCCGAGATGACGGTCCGGGCCAAGGAGGTGACCGCGGCGGCGGACCGGGCACGGCAGATCGTCACGGCGGCGGGCGGCCACCTGGCCTCGGAGCGGTCGGAGGCCAACCCCGGCGGCAAGGGCTCGGCGCTGCTGATCTTCAAGATCCCGCCCGCGGCCTATCCCGGCATGCTGGATCGCCTGGGCAGGGAGCTGGGGACGCGCGAGTCGCTCCAGCAGAACACCGAGGACGTCACCGAGCAGGTGGCCGACGTGGAGAGCCGGCTGAAGTCGTCGAAGGCGGCGCTCGACTCGCTGCGCACGCTGCTGGGCAAGGCCAAGACGATCGGCGAGGTGCTGAAGGTCGAGCGGGAGGTCTCCGACCGGGAGGCCGAGTTGGAGGCGCTCCAGGCCCGGCAGCGAACGCTCGCCTCGCAGACGAGCACGGCCACGCTGACGCTGCGCCTGATCGGCCCGACGGTCAAGGTCCGCAAGATCGAGAAGGAGCCGGCGGGGTTCCTCGGCGGGCTGCGGACGGGCTGGAAGGCCCTCGTGACGGCCGTCAAGGTCGGTCTGACGGTCCTCGGCGTGCTGCTTCCCTGGCTGATCGCGGCCGTGCCGCTGTGGCTGCTGACGGTCTTCGTCCTGCGCCGCAGGAGAGGAGGCGCCTCTCCGGCCCCGTCGCCCGGGGGCGGACGCGGCGGGAGCGGGGACACGCGCGGCGCGAACGACAGGGCCGGCGTGAGCGGCGCGGAGGCCACCGGCGGCACGGACGACACGGACGGCGCCGGCCGGGCGGACGACACGCCCGGCGCCGGGCGCGGCTAGGCTCCACGCCTTACGAAACACGACCCGGCCCGGCGCGCACCGAGGCTCTTCCGCCGGACGGCCCTTCCGGGCGGTGCCCCCTGTGAGGGAGCCGCGGCACCGGCGGGCGTCAGCGAGCCGAGGCCTCTCGCACGAAGTCGGTGAGGCGGGCGAGCCGGTCGGGGTCGGTGCCGGGCAGCACCCCGTGGCCGAGGTTGAAGACGTGTCCCTCGGCCTTGGCGCCGCGGGCCAGGACGTCGGCCGCGCGGCGCTCGACGACCTCCCAGGGGGCGAGCAGCACCGCCGGGTCCAGATTGCCCTGCAACGCCCTGCCCGGCCCCACCCGGCGGGCCGCCTCGTCGAGCGGAACGCGCCAGTCGACGCCGACCACGTCGGCCCCGGCCTCACCGAGCAGCCCGAGCAGCTCGCCGGTGCCGACGCCGAAGTGGATGCGCGGAACACCCGCCTCCGCCAGGCCGTCGAAGATGCGGCGGGTGTGGGGGAGCACGAACTCACGGTAGTCGTCGGGGGCGACGGCGCCGACCCAGGAGTCGAAGAGCTGGACGGCCGAGACGCCCGCGGCGATCTGGACGCGCAGGAACCCCAGCGCGATCGTGGTCAGCCGGTCCATCAGGGCGTGCCACAGGCGCGGCTCGCCGTACATCATCGCCTTGGTGCGGTCGTGGTTCTTGGAGGGGCCGCCCTCGACCAGGTAGGAGGCGAGCGTGAACGGCGCGCCCGCGAACCCGATGAGGGGGGTAGCGCCCAGCTCGCCGGTCAGCGCGCGAACGGCCTCGGTGACGTAGGAGACGTCGCCGGGCTCGATGGGACGGAGCGCCTCGACCGCGGCGGCGTCCCTGATCGGGTCGGCCACCACGGGGCCGACCCCCGGTTTGATGTCGAGGTCGATCCCGATCGCCTTGAGCGGCACCACGATGTCGCTGAAGAGGATGGCCGCGTCCACGCCGTAGCGGCGGACCGGCTGCATCGTGACCTCGGCGATCAGGTCGGGGGTGGCGCACGCGGTGAGCATGGGCACCCCCTGGCGCACGGCACGGTACTCGGGCAGCGAGCGGCCGGCCTGGCGCATGAACCACACCGGCGTACGGGAGACGGGCCGGCGACGGCAGGCGCGCAGGAACAGGGAGTCGGCAAGCTCGGGAGTCACCCCCCCAGGGTGCCACGCCGCAGGGCCGGTCCGCGCGTCAAGGCTGCGAAGCGGCGTTCTGGGTATGAAATCACCAGCTATTCACTGAGATCATACTTAACAACACCTAGGCAGCTTCAAGTCATGACGACGATAGGGCTCTACCCGTTTCGAGTGCTTCGTCCACTGAAAACCGACACCGGGAGGCTTCCGGTCGCGCCGGAACGCGCGAAGCGATCATGTTTCCGGGTACAGTTCCTCCCATCGGCGAACCCGGTCCCGGCCCCGGCTGGTCCAAATGTTCGCCAAGTCACCGCGCGGCATCGATTCCGTCACCACTTTGAGGACACGCCGGGAACGTTGCGCGGAAATGTCGGCGCGACGTGCCAACGTCGGACCACGACCCGACGAAAGGCCCGTGCGATGTCCACGATGTGGAGTTCACCCGAACACCGCGGTGAGCACTGTGCTTCCCGCACCGGCGGACGGGTCGGCGAGCGCCCCCCGCGACCCGCCGGTCGCCGGCCGGGCCGGGGTCCCGGGCGCGATCACGCGCCGTGTCCTCCCGGCTCCCCGGCTCCCCGGGCCGCCGACGGCAAGGGCGTGCCCGCCCCCGGCCTGCCGGTGGCATTGGCTTGATCGGCTCCCATGGCTCCTACACACACCCCAGTGGTCCTCATGCGCTCAGTCCCGACCTACGCTTCCGGTATGACCGCCGGTGACCGGCCGCCCGCTCCCGCCGCCTTCGAGCGCGCGGTGGCAAGCATGCGCCCCACCCAGGTCAGGCCGGAGATCGAGCTGGAGGACATCCCGGCACCACAGCGTCTCGCCCCCTATTCGGCCGCCGTCGGCGCCTCGGTCTACCGCGACGACGACGAGCTCGCGGTCGGCCGCCTCATCCTGCTCTTCGACCCGAGCGGTCAGCGCGGCTGGGAGGGCCGGTTCCGTCTGGTCGCCTACGTCCGCGCGGACATGGAGCCGGAGATCACCGAAGACCCGCTACTCGGCCCCGTCGCCTGGAGCTGGCTCACCGAGTCGCTCGACGCGCACGGCGCCGCCTACGCCGCGGCCGGAGGCACCGTCACCAGAGCGGTGTCCGAGGGCTTCGGCAACAAGGCCGAAGATCCGATGGCCACGGAGCTGGAGCTGCGCGCCTCCTGGTCCCCCCTGCGGGAAGATCTCTCCGGCCACGTGGCCGCCTGGTGCGACCTGATGTGCCTGGCCGCCGGCATACCACCCCTGCCACCCGACGTGGCGACCCTGCCGCCACGCCGTCGCGAAGATCCGGAGCCCTTCCGAACGTGACCGACGAGACGACCATCGTTCCACTGCTGGAGCCACGAGAGGGAATCCCACCTGTCATCGAGGACCCGGCCGACCTCGCACGCGCCGTACAGACCTTCGCCCGGGGCACCGGCCCGGTCGCCGTCGACGCCGAACGGGCCTCCGGTTACCGCTACAGCGGCCGCGCCTACCTGGTTCAGCTGCGCCGCGCCGGCGCCGGCACCGCCCTGATCGACCCGATCCACTGCCCGGACCTGTCGGAGCTCGATGTGGCGCTGGCCGACACCGAGGTGGTGCTGCACGCCGCCTCCCAGGACCTTCCGTGCCTGGCGGAGCTCAATTTCCACCCCCGTGAGCTGTTCGACACCGAGCTGGCCGGGCGGCTGCTCGGCTACGAGCGGGTCGGGCTGGGGATGATGGTGGAGAACGTCCTCGGCCTGAGACTGGAGAAGGGCCACTCGGCCGCCGACTGGTCGACCCGGCCACTGCCGGAGGACTGGCTGCGCTACGCCGCGCTCGACGTCGAGGTCCTGATCGAGCTGCGCGACATCCTCTGCCAGGAGCTCGACTCCGCGGGCAAGCTGTCGTGGGCCCAGGAGGAGTTCGCCGCGGTGCTCGCACACAAGTCCCCCGCCCCGCGCTCGGACCCCTGGCGGCGCACCTCCGGCATCCACAAGGTCCGCTCGCTGCGCGGGCTGGCGGTCGTCCGGGAGCTGTGGACGCTGCGCGACGAGCTGGCCCGCGAGTCGGACCTGGCGCCGGGCCGGGTTCTGCCCGACTCGGCGATCGTCACCGCCGCCCTGGAGCTGCCGCGTACCACCAAGGCGCTCACCGACATCCCCCCGTTCACCGGCCGCAGCGCCCGCCGTCACCTGCGCGAGTGGCTGGCCGCGATCGGCAGGGCGCGAGCGCTGCCCGAGTCGCAGCTCCCACAGCCCAGCACGCCGGGCGACGGCCCCCCGCCGGCCAACCGCTGGATGGACCGCGACCCGGTCGCCGCCCGGCGGCTGGCCGCCGCCAGAGCCGTGGTGGCGGCACTCGCCGACGAGCACCACATGCCCACGGAGAACCTCGTCCAGCCCGACGCCGTACGCCGCCTGACCTGGGAGCCTCCGGAGATCGTCGACGACGAGAGCATCGCGGCCCGGCTGCGCGAGCTCGGCGCCCGGGAGTGGCAGATCAGGCTGACCGCCCACCCGGTGGCCAAGGCCCTTCTCCGGCTGGAGACCAAGGGCGAGATCTGACCCGGCGACCGCTGGAATCCTCCGCCCTCGCCGGCCGGTCCCTTCCCCGAAGACTCCTCAACGGGCCGGTCCCCCGCCGCGGCGCCGGCCCCGGCGCCCGGTCCGTCATGCCCTCCTGCGGCACGGCTCCGGGCCGGCAGGGCCGGGCGGACCCGCCCCTCACGACCGGGCACCCCCGATCGCCCCACGGATTGTTACCGGCGAGTAGCATGGAGGGGAAGCCACCCAGCAACGAGGAGCGAACCCGTGCCTTCGTCTCGTGACGTCGTGTTCGTCGACGGAGTGCGCACGCCCTTCGGCAAATCCGGGCCCAAGGGCCTGTACGCCGAGACGCGCGCCGACGACCTGGTGATCCGCGTCATCCGCGAGCTGCTTCGGCGCAATCCGAACCTGCCTCCGGAACGCGTCGACGAGGTGGCCATCGCGGCCACCACGCAGATCGGCGATCAAGGGCTGACCATCGGCCGCTCCGCCGCCGTCCTGGCCGGGCTGCCCAAGAGCGTGCCCGGATACGCGATCGACCGCATGTGCGCCGGAGCCATGACCGCGGTGACCTCGGTCGCCGGGGGCATCGCCTTCGGCGCCTACGACGTCGCCATCGCGGGCGGCGTCGAGCACATGGGGCGCCATCCCATGGGCGAGGGCGTCGACCCCAACCCCCGTTTCCTGGCCGAGCGGCTCGTGGACGGCTCGGCCCTGATCATGGGCATGACGGCCGAGAACCTGCACGACCGCTACCCCGCCATCACCAGGGAACGCGCCGACTCCTTCGCCGCCGCCTCCCAGGAGAAGGTCGCCAAGGCCTACGCCGACGGCAAGATCCAGCCCGACCTGGTCCCGACGGCCGTCCGGTCGGCCGAGCGGGGCTGGGGCCTGGCCACCGCCGACGAGGGCCCCCGCCCCGGCACCACCGTGGAGGGGCTCTCCACCCTGAAGACCCCCTTCCGCCCGCACGGGCGGGTCACCGCGGGCAACGCCTCCGGCATCAACGACGGCGCGACCGGCTGCGTCGTGGCCGCCTCCGAGGTGGCCGAGGAGCTGGGCCTCACCGCCAGGATGCGCCTGGTCTCCTACGCCTTCGCGGGCGTGGACCCCGAGGTCATGGGGGTCGGCCCGATCCCGTCCACCGAGCGGGCGCTCCGGCTGGCCGGGCTGTCGATCTCCGACATCGGGCTGTTCGAGATCAACGAGGCCTTCGCCGTACAGGTGCTCGCCTTCCTGGAGCACTTCGGCATCGCCGACGACGACCCCCGGGTGAACCCCTACGGCGGCGCGATCGCCTTCGGTCATCCGCTGGCCTCCTCGGGAGTGCGGCTGATGACCCAGCTCGCCCGCGAGTTCGGCGAGCGCCCCGACGTCCGGTACGGCGTGACCACCATGTGCGTCGGCATGGGCATGGGCGGAACGGTCATCTGGGAGAACCTCGGCTGGGAGGGTGTGAAGTGACGGACATCAGGGAGCTGTTCGCCGACGAGATCGTCACCAAGGCGATCGTCCGCGACGTGGAGCTGCCCGGCGGCGTGGGCACCATGGCGCTGATCACGCTGGACAACGGCCTCGACCACACCAAGCCGTCCACGTTCGGCCCCGCCGGGCTCCTGTCGCTGAACGAGGCCCTCGACGCGGTCGCGGCCCGGAGCGACCTCGTGGCCGTGGGCGTCACCGGCAAGCCGTTCGTCTTCGCGGTGGGCGCCGACCTCAAGGGCGTGGCGGCGATCACCGCCAGGGAGCAGGCCCTGCGGATCGGCGAGCTGGGCCACGGCGTGTTCCGCCGCCTGGGCGAGCTGGGGGTGCCCTCGTTCGCCTTCGTGAACGGCGCGGCGATGGGCGGCGGGCTGGAGCTGGCCCTGCACTGCACCTACCGGACCATCTCCTCGGGCGTTCCCGCGGTGGCGCTGCCCGAGTGCTTCCTCGGCCTGGTGCCCGGCTGGGGCGGCACCCAGCTCCTTCCCCGCCTGGTCGGCCCGGACGCGGCCATCAAGCTGATCATCGAGAACCCGCTCTCGCAGAACCGCATGATCAAGGGCGGGGACGCCTTCGGCGCGGGCCTGGCCGACGCGGTGTTCGAGCCCGCCGACTTCCTGGAGGAGTCGCTGCGCTGGGCCGCCCGGGTGCTCCGCGGCGAGGTCGAGGTCTCCCGCCCCGACCACACCTCCGGAGACTGGTCGGCCGCCGTCGCCGGCGCCCGCTCCCTCCTCGACGCCAAGCTGCGCGGGGCCTCCCCCGCCCCCTACCGGGCCCTGGAGCTGATCGAGCTGGCCCGCACCGCCTCCCGTGACGAGGGCTTCGAGGCCGAGGACCGGGCCCTGGCCGACCTCCTCATGGGCGACGAGCTCCGCGCCGGCCTGTACTCCTTCGACCTGGTGCAGCGCCGGGCCAGAAGACCCGCCGGAGCCCCCGACAGGGCGCTGGCCCGCACGATCACCAAGGTCGGCGTCGTCGGCGCGGGGCTGATGGCCTCGCAGATGGCGCTGCTGTTCGCCCGGCGCCTGGAGGTGCCGGTCGTACTGACCGACCTGGACCGCGCCCGGCTGGACAAGGGCGTCGGCCACGTCCACGCCGAGATCGACAGGCTGCTGGAGCGGGGCCGCGTCTCCGGCGACCAGGCCAACCGGCTCAAGGCCCTGGTGACCGGTTCGCTGACCAAGGACGCCTTCGCCGACGCCGACTTCGTCATCGAGGCGGTCTTCGAGGACCTGAAGGTGAAGCGGACGGTGCTCTCCGAGCTGGAGGCGGTCGTCTCCCCCGAGTGCGTGCTGGCCAGCAACACCTCCTCCCTGTCCCTCACCGAGATGGCCGCCGGGCTACGGCACCCCGAGCGGGTCGTCGGCTTCCACTTCTTCAACCCGGTCGCCGTGATGCCGCTGCTGGAGATCATCCGGGGGGCCAGGACCGACGACGCGACGCTGGCCACCGCCTTCGCCGTCGGCAGGTCGTTGAAGAAGTCGTCGGTGCTGGTCAAGGACGCGCCCGCGTTCGTGGTCAACCGGCTGCTGACCCGCTTCATGGGGGAGGTGATCGGCGCGGTCGACGAGGGAACCCCCCTGGAGGTCGCCGACCACGCGCTCGACGGGCTCGGCCTGCCGATGACCCCGTTCACGCTGCTCCAGCTCGTCGGCCCCGCGGTCGCGCTGCACGTCGCCGAGACCATGCACGCGGCCTTCCCCGCCCGCTACCGTGTGTCGGAGAACCTGGCCCGGCTGGTCGCCTCCGGAAAGCCCGGCGTCTACGGGCCCGATCTCTCACCGGACCCCGAGGCGGCCGCCCTGTTCGCGGGCGGCACCTCGCCCTCGACCGCCGAGGAGGTCCGGCTGCGCGCGCTGCGGGCCCTCGCGGAGGAGATCCGGATCATGCTCGACGAGGGCGTGGTGGCCGCTCCCCAGGACATCGACCTGTGCATGATCCTCGGGGCCGGGTGGCCGTTCCACCTGGGCGGCATCACCCCCTACCTCGACCGGACCGGGATCGCCGAGCCGCGCTTCCTGCCCGCGGGCGTGGCCTCCGTTCCCGTGTGAGGCATCCTTTCGTTCCTCCGTCCCCGGCCGGGGACGGAGGAACGAAAGGATCTTTGACCCGGCGCGGGCCGGATCCTTGCCCGCGGAGGGGAACACCCCCTCACATGAGAACCGTCAAGATCGCGTCCGCCGCCGCGGCCTTCGCCTTCGCGACCGCGCTGCCCACGACCTCGTCGCCCGCGTCCGAAGAGCTCCCCCTCCCGGGCGGCCTGTCGTCCCTGACGCTCAGCCTCTCGGTCGCCGGCGGGCCGGCCAGGACCGTCTCCATCCGGTGCGACCAGGAGTACGGCGAGCACCCCGCCCTCCCCACCGCCTGCGAGATGATCCGCAAGGTCGGCGGCGACCTGGCGAGGCTCACCTACGACATCGACATGATCTGCGAGGAGGGTTACCTCCCGCACACCGTGCGGGCCCAGGGGACCTGGGAGGGCCGGCCGGTGCGGTTCGCCAAGACCTATGACAACCGGTGCGAGATGACCGCGCTCACCGGCCCCGTGTTCTCCTTCTGAGCGTCCCGCCCTCTTCTCCCGGGACTTCCCGGGACTTTCCGGACCTCCTCCGGGCACCCGCCGCGCGGCCCGGTGGCCCCTCCCTGCCCGGGCGCTTTCTTACGCGGGCACCGGCTAGGACGGGCGGACCCGCGACCGGCCGCCGGGGAGCGGCCTCGCCAGCCGGCTGTGGCGGTAGCCGTACCCGATGTAGACCACGATCCCGATCAGCATCCAGGCGACGAACCTGAGCCAGGTCTCCACCGGCAGGTTGAGCATGAGATAGAGGCAGGCCAGCACCGACAGGGCCGGCACCAGCGGCACCAGCGGGGTGCGGAACGAGCGAGGCAGGTCGGGCCGCGTGCGGCGCAGGACCACCACCGCCGTCGAGACGACCACGAACGCGAAGAGCGTGCCGATGTTGACCAGCTCGGCGATCGTGGACAGCGGCACCAGCCCGGCCAGAAGCGCGACGACGAGGCCCGTCATGACGGTGATCCGGTACGGGGTGCCGAACCTCGGGTGGACCCTGGCCAGCCCCCTCGGCAGGAGGTTGTCGCGGGACATCGCGAACATCACCCGTGTCTGGCCCAGCATGAGGATCATCACGACGGTGGTGAGGCCCGCGAGCGCGCCGACGCTGATGAGCGTGGCCGCCCAGATCTGGCCGACCGCCTTGAACGCGTCGGCCAGCGGGGCCGCCCTGCTGAGCTGCCCGTAGGGCTGCATGCCGACCACCACCAGGGAGACCGCGACGTACAGCAGGGTGCAGACCGCCAGCGAGGCGATGATGCCGATGGGCAGGTCCCGCCGGGGGTTGCGGGTCTCCTCGGCGGCGGTGGCGACCACGTCGAAGCCGATGTAGGCGAAGAACACGATCGCCGCCGCGCCGAAGACGCCCAGCACGCCGAACGCGACGGGGGTCATCCCGAACAGCACCTGGATCAGCGGGGCGGCCAGTCCCTCCACGGCCGGGGTCTGCCTGGCCGGCGGGATGAACGGGGTGTAGTTGGCCGGGGTGAGGAAGAAGAGCCCCGCCACGATCACCAGCAGGATCACCGCGACCTTGAGGGTGACGATGATCAGGTTCACCCGGGAGGAGAGCTTGACCCCCAGGACCAGGACGGCGGTGAGCAGCAGCACGACCAGCGCCGCCGGGATGTTGAAGACGGCGTCCTCTCCGGCGATCGCGGCGGGCAGGGGGACGCCGAGGGAGGCCAGCAGCGAGCCCAGGTACCCCGACCAGCCGACCGCGACGACCGCGGCGCCCAGCGCCATCTCCAGCACGAGGTCCCAGCCGATGATCCAGGCGGGGAACTCCCCGAGGGTGGCGAAGGCGAAGGTGTAGGCCGAACCGGCCACCGGCACGGTGGAGGCGAACTCGGCGTAGCAGAGCGCGGCCAGCGCGCAGACGACGCCGGCGGCCACGAACGACAGCGCCACCGCCGGGCCCGCCATGTCCTTGGCGACGCGGCCGGTCAGGACGAAGATGCCGGTGCCGACGATGACGCCGATACCGAAGACGGTCAGGTCGAGCGCGGAGAGATCCTTGCGCAGCCGGTGCTCGGGAGCCTCGGTGTCCCGGATCGACTGCTCCACCGACTTGACGCGCAAGACCCCCATGACATCCCCCTCGACCCTCCGGCATCGTGCTCTGTCATGGAGCAGGTCATGCCCACCCGATCACCGGTGAATCCGGTGTTTCCCAGGAGAAGCTCCTCATGTCCCGACATCGTGTCCGATGTCATGGCCTAGGACATGTTCGCGTCATGCCCCGCGCCGGGGGTCAGCGAGAGGGCTGGTCCGCCAGGGCCGGGGACCGCCTGGCCACCGCCGCGGTGATCTCGCGGGCGATGCCCTGCGCGGTCAGGCCGATGTCACCGAGGATCTTCGTCCGCTTGGCGTGGTCCAGGAAGCGCTGCGGAATGCCGTAGGTGCGGACCGGGACGTCCACGTCGCTGTCGCGCAGCAGCCGGGCGACCGCGTCGCCGACGCCGCCCACCCTGCCGTTGTCCTCGACGACCGCGACCAGCTTGCAGGCGGCGGCGACCGGCACCAGCGCCTCGTCCAGCGGCTTGACCCAGCGCGGGTCGACCACGGTGGCGGAGATGCCCTGGGCGTCGAGCAGGGCGGCGGCCTCCACGCACGGCTCGGCCATCGGCCCCACCGACACCAGCAGCACGTCGGGGGCGTCGCCCGCGCGCAGCACGTCCATCGCGCCGAGCCGCCCGGCCGCCTCGATCTCCGGGCCCACCGGCCCCTTGGGGTAGCGGACGACGGTGGGGCCGTCCTCGACCTCCACCGCCTCGGCCAGCAGCTCGCGCAGCCGCGGCTCGTCGCGCGGGACCGCGATGGAAAGGCCGGGGACGACCTGCAGGATCGAAAGATCCCACATGCCGTTGTGGCTGGCGCCGTCGTCGCCGGTGACGCCCGCCCGGTCGAGCACGACCGTGACCGGCAGCCGGTGCAGGGCGACGTCCATCAGAAGCTGGTCGAAGGCCCGGTTGAGGAAGGTGGAGTACAGGGCCACCACGGGGTGGAGCCCGCCCAGGGCCAGGCCCGCGGCGCTGGTCAGCGCGTGCTGCTCGGCGATGCCGACGTCGAAGAGGCGGTCGGGGTAGGCCTCGGCGAACGGGATCAGGCCGGTCGGTCCGAGCATCGCCGCGGTGATCGCCACGATGTCGCGGCGCTCGGCGCCGAGCCGTACGATCTCCTGGCTGAAGACGTTGGTCCAGCCGTGCGGCTTGGGCTTCTCCTCACCGGTCAGCGGGTCGAAGGCGCTGGGCGAGTGGAAGCAGTCCTCGTCGTGGTTCTCGGCGAAGGAGTAGCCGAAGCCCTTCTTGGTGAGGACGTGCACGATGACCGGGCGCCGGAAGCCCCGTGCCTTGCGCAGCGCGGCCTCCACGGCCTGGGCGTTGTGACCGTCGACCAGGCCGATGTACTTCAGGCCGAGGTCTTCGAACATGACCTGCGGTGCCAGGACGTCTTTGATGCCCTTCTTGACGCCGTGCAGCGCGTCGTAGACCGGGGCGCCCACCACCGGGACCTTCGCCAGGTTGCCCTTGACGAACTCCAGGACGTCCTCGTAGCGCTGGGTGGCGCGCAGCGAGGCCAGGTGGGAGGCCAGGCCGCCGATGGTCGGAGAGTAGGAGCGGCCGTTGTCGTTGACCACGATGATCAGCGGCAGGTCCTTCTGGGCCGCGATGTTGTTGAGCGCCTCCCACGCCATGCCACCGGTGAGCGCCCCGTCGCCGATCACCGCGACGACCGTGCGATCGCCCTCACCCCGCAGCCTGCAGGCCCTGGCCAGGCCGTCGGCGTACGACAGGGCGGTGGAGGCGTGGGAGTTCTCGACGATGTCGTGCTCGGACTCCGCCTGGCTCGGGTAGCCCGACAGGCCGCCCTCCTGGCGGAGCGTTTCAAAAAGCCCGGCGCGGCCGGTGAGCATCTTGTGAACGTACGCCTGGTGCCCGGTGTCCCACAGGATGGGGTCGCGCGGCGAGTCGAAGACCCGGTGCAGGGCGATCGTCAGCTCGACCACACCGAGATTGGGCCCCAGATGCCCGCCGGAGCGCGCCGTGGAGCTGATCAGCAGATCCCGGATCTCGGCCGCGAGGTGGGGGAGCTGATCGGCGCTCACCCCCTTGAGGTCCCGTGGTCCCTTGACCGACTCCAGAAGACTGCCAGGCCGCCCGGTCCGCTCGCTCACGGAATCATCCCCTCTGTCAGTCAGCACCAGACCGAAGTCTAGTTCGCAAAGCCGACACCTCCTTCAGCGAAGAAGGTTCTGCACGTTTTCTCCACACTTGCAATACCCTTTGCCTCACCATGAGCACTCTCCCCTTTAGGCATCTATCGTCACTCACCGTGGTATCTTTGGCACTTTCCCTGGTTATCGGGGTTGATGCGGCGAGCGCAGCCGCCCCCTCGACCGCCAGAACCCCCGCCGACGAGACCTCCGCCATCGGCGTCCTCCCCACCGTCGGCGCCCCGGTCACGGGCGCCCTTGCCGGTGGCGCCTCCGCGGGCGTGTCCGCCGCCGGACGGCTCGCGGTGCCACGTGGGCGCACCGCCGCGACGGCCAACCCCCTCTACCGGACCGGCACCCTCCCCACCCTGCGGTGCGGGGCCGGGCAGATCCGCGCGGGGAGCGCGGCCTCGTACCGGTACTTCATGACCCGCGTCAACCGCTGCCTGAACCTGGCCTGGAAGACCCAGTTCAGGAAGGCCCGGCTGCCCTTCTCCCAGCCCGCGCTGCGCTTCGTCACCTCCAAGGTGAGCAGCCCGTGCGGCCGCTGGCCCACCGGCGCGGGCGGCTACTACTGCTCCAGCAACCGCACCATCTACATCGGCGTCACCCGGACGGTGCTGAAGAACCCCTTCGGCCCCAACCACGCCCAGTTCATGGCCCACGAGTACGGCCACCACGTGCAGAACCTCGCGGGCATCATGAACTACTACGGCCAGAGCATCTGGCGGGCCAGGACCCCCACCAAGCTGGCCTTCTCCCGCCGCCTCGAACTCCAGGCCGACTGCCTGGGCTCCTCCTTCCTGCGGCAGATCTCCGCCGACCTGCCGGTCGAGCAGGAGCAGTGGGACTCCATGGTCCAGTGGGTCGCCCAGAACGGCCACAAGACCTGGGTCTCCAACGATCACGGCAGGGGCCGCAGCCAGGCCTACTGGATGGACCGGGGCTTCAACGCCGCGTCCCCGTCCGCGTGCAACACCTGGACCGCGCCCAGCCGTACCGTCGCCTGACCATCCCCGGGCCCTTGCGCCCGGGCCAACGGAGCCGGAGCGATGCGGCCGTGCCCCTCGGGGGTATGGCCGCATTTCGCTTTACCCGCTCTTTTACCTGCATTAAGGTGCGGGATCATGCGTATCCCCCTCATCCCCCTTGTTTCCGGCGTGCTCGCGAGCCTGCTGTTCGCCGCCCCGGCCACCGCGGGCGTCCTGGAGCGATCCGGACCGGCGCCCACGGGCAAGAGCGTCCAGACCGGCAACCCGATCTACAAGAGCGGGAAGTTCGAGATCAAGGCGTGCGAGGAGCAACCCATCAGGCCCGACGACCTGGACGCCGCGCGGGTCTACCTCGAATTCGTGGTCGACTGCCTCAACACGAGCTGGCGGGACCAGATGGCCAAGGCCCGGCTGCCCTTCTCCAAGCCCCGCTTCGCCACGACCTCCCGCACGGGCGTCCCGACCGGCTGCGGCAAATTCCCCAAGGGCGCGCAGGCGGTCTACTGCCCGCTCAACAAGAAGATCACCTTCCTGCTCGACCCGGGCATCCTCTCCCAGGCCACCGAGCTCTTCCTCTTCGAGGTCATCGCCCACGAGTACGGCCACCACGTGCAGCAGCTCTCCGGCATCATGGGCGCCTTCAACGGCCGCAAGTACGGAAACCAGAAGGTCTACCTGGCCGAGGTCCGCAAGATCGAGCTCCAGGCCGAGTGCCTGAGCGGCGCCTTCATCGGCAGCGTCTGGCGCTCCCTGAACCGCGTGGAGTCCGACTTCACCTACGTGGTCGAGGCCGCCTACGACACCGCCAGCCACGGCAGTTCCAAGAACATCGCCCACTGGCTGCGCCGCGGCTTCAACGCCGAGAGCCCCAGCGCCTGCAACACCTTCACGGCCCCCGCCTCCAAGGTCGCCTGACCGCCTCCCCGAAGGGCCCTCACGAGCACCCCGGTCGCCCCCCGGCCGGCCCCACCCGTCGCCGTCCCCCAGCCGCGCGACGGGTGGCCCGGCGGGCCCTCGGCGGCCGGCGCGTGCCGCACGTCCCGTGCCGGGGCCGCGGGTTCAGCCCAGGGTGTTCTGGGCGATCAGGGCCAGGGCGGAGACGGCGGCGAGAAGGAGGACGGCGGCCCTGACGCGGCCGCCGTCGAGATAGCGGCGCAAGGGGCCCGACGCCAGGAAGCCGGCGACCAGGAAGGGCACCATCAGGGCTCCGAAGGCCAGGGCGCGGGCCGGGAGCCGGTCCAGGGCGGCGAGAACCGCCAGGGACTGCAGAGCCCCCAGCAGGAAGAACAGCGCGAGGGTGGCGCGGATCTGCGGCCCTTTGGCGCCCTGGTAGACCAGGGCCATCGGGGGCCCGCCGACCCCGGTCGCGGTGCCGGCGAGCCCGGACAGGAAGCCCGCCCCCGTGATGGTCCGCCCGGTGCGCGGCACACCCACCGTCCAGGCGGTGAGGCCGGCCGCGCCCAGAACCATCACCCCGACGAGCAGCCCCAGGGCGCGGGTCGAGACGTAGACGACGACCAGGCCGCCGAGGAGACCGCCCGGCACCCTGCCCAGGAGGGCGAAACCCAGCCCGCGCCAGTCAACACCGCGCCGTTCGGCCACCAGGGTGAACAGCGGCATCGTCGCGCTCACCACCTGGATGGCCCCCGGCACGACGTCGGGGTTCAGCATCGTCACCACCGGCGCGGCCACGAGGCCCACCCCGAATCCGGCCGCCCCCTGCACGACCGCCCCGACGAAGACCGCCAGGCCCGCCGTCAGCAGCAGCACCACCTCATGGCTCATGGGAACGACCGTAGATCCCCTCCCTCCCCATGGGACAACCCGCCATCGGCCGCCGGGCCCCCGCGGCGGCCAGGCGGGGGGTGGGGGCGCACACGACGGCCGCCCGGCGGGAGGATGCCCCGCCGGGCGGCTGTTCGACGGGGTCTTCCCCCTGGTGGGCGGGAGACGGTGCTCCCCCGCCCGCCCCGCTCAGCTCTTGGCGAGCAGGGAGCGCAGGACGTACTGCATGATGCCGCCGTGGCGGTAGTAGTCGGCCTCTCCGGGGGTGTCGATGCGCACGACCGCCTGGAACTCCTCGCCGCCGGCCCGGACGGTGACGGTCCGCGGCACGGCGCCGTCGTTGAGCGCGGTGACCCCGGTGATGTCGAAGGTCTCCTCACCGGTCAGCCCCAGCGACGCGGCCGTCTGGCCCTCGGGGAACTGCAGCGGCAGCACGCCCATGCCGATGAGGTTGGAGCGGTGGATGCGCTCGTAGGACTCGGCGATCACGGCGCGGACCCCGAGCAGGGCGGTGCCCTTGGCCGCCCAGTCGCGGGAGGAGCCCGAGCCGTACTCCTTGCCGGCCAGGACCACGAGCGGGACGCCCTGGGCCTGGTAGTTGACGGAGGCGTCGTAGATGAAGGACCGCGGGCCGCCCTCGCGGGTGAAGTCGCGGGTGTAGCCGCCCTCCACGCCGTCGAGCAGCAGGTTCCTCAGCCGGATGTTGGCGAAGGTGCCGCGGATCATCACCTCGTGGTTGCCCCGGCGGGAGCCGTAGGAGTTGAAGTCCCTGACCTCGACGCCGTTCTCCCGCAGGTAGTCCGCGGCGGGCGTGCCGACCTTGATGGCGCCGGCCGGGGAGATGTGGTCGGTGGTGACCGAGTCCCCCAGCTTCGCCAGCACCCGCGCGCCGGTGATGTCGGCGACCGGCTGGGGCCGCGGCGGCATGCCGTCGAAGTAGGGGGCCTTGCGGACGTAGGTCGAGGCCGGGTCCCACTCGAAGGTGTTCCCGGTCGGGACCGGCAGCGACCGCCAGGTCTCGTCGCCCTTGAACACGTCGGCGTAGTCGCGCAGGAACATGTCCTGGTCGATCGAGGAGGCGACGACCGCGGAGACCTCCTCGGGCGAGGGCCAGACGTCGGCGAGGAAGACCGGCTCGCCGTCGGTGCCGACGCCCAGCGGCTCGGTGTTCAAGTCGATGTCCATGGTGCCGGCGAGGGCGTAGGCGACGACCAGCGGAGGCGAGGCCAGGTAGTTCATCTTGACGTCGGGGTTGATCCGGCCCTCGAAGTTGCGGTTGCCCGACAGCACCGCCGTGACCGCCAGGTCGTTGGCCTGGATGGCCTCGGAGATCTCCTCCTGCAGGGGGCCGGAGTTGCCGATGCAGGTGGTGCAGCCGTAGCCGACCAGGTTGAAGCCGATCTTGTCGAGGTACGGCTGGAGGCCGGAGCGCTCGAAGTAGCCGGTGACGACCTGCGAACCCGGGGCCAGCGAGGTCTTCACCCACGGCTTGCGGGTCAGCCCCTTTGCGACCGCGTTCCTGGCCAGCAGCGCGGCGCCCATCATGACGTAGGGGTTGGAGGTGTTGGTGCAGCTGGTGATGGCCGCGATGGTCACCACGCCGTGGTCGATCTCGAAGCTCGTACCGTCGGACAGCGTGACCTGGACGGGCCGGTGCGGCCGGTCGCCGTTGAGGCCGGCCGGGTGCGGCTCGTCACCGCTGCCGCCGTGGGAGATCGCCGGGGAGTCGGAGGCCGGGAAGGACTCGGCGGAGGCCTCGTCGATCGGCCCCTGGATGCTCGGGGCGTAGTCCTTGACGGCCGCGCGCCAGGCGCGCTTGGCGTCCGACAGCGCGATGCGGTCCTGCGGGCGCTTGGGCCCGGCGATGGAGGGGACGACCGTGCCGAGGTCCAGCTCGATGTACTCGGAGAAGACCGGCTCGGCGGCCGAGGGGTCCAGCCAGAGGCCCTGGGCCCTGGCGTAGGCCTCCACCAGCGCGACCTGCTCGGCGGGACGGCCGGTGAGCCGCAGGTAGTCGATCGTCTCGCCGTCGATCGGGAAGATCGCGCAGGTCGAGCCGAACTCGGGGCTCATGTTGCCGATCGTGGCCCGGTTGGCCAGCGGCACGCTGGAGACGCCCTCGCCGTAGAACTCCACGAACTTGCCGACGACGCCGTGCCCGCGCAGCATCTCGGTGATCGTGAGCACCAGGTCGGTGGCGGTGGCGCCTGCGGGGAGCTTGCCGGTCAGCTTGAAGCCGACCACGCGCGGGATGAGCATGGAGATCGGCTGACCGAGCATCGCGGCCTCGGCCTCGATGCCGCCGACGCCCCACCCCAGGACGCCGATGCCGTTCTCCATGGTGGTGTGGGAGTCGGTGCCGACGCAGGTGTCGGGGTAGGCCTTGCCCTCACGTGTCATCACCACGCGGGCCAGGTGCTCGATGTTCACCTGGTGCACGATGCCCGTGCCCGGCGGGACGACCTTGAACTCGTCGAACGCGGTCTGGCCCCAGCGCAGGAACTGGTAGCGCTCGCGGTTGCGCTCGTACTCCCTCTCGACGTTGCGCCGGAAGGAGTCCTGGCCGCCGAAGAAGTCGACGATCACCGAGTGGTCGATGACCATCTCGGCGGGCGCGAGCGGGTTGATCCTGGAGGGGTCGCCTCCCAGGTCGCGCACGGCCTCGCGCATGGTGGCCAGGTCCACGACGCAGGGAACGCCGGTGAAGTCCTGCATGATCACACGGGCCGGGGTGAACTGGATCTCCACGGCGGGCGCGGCGGAGGGGTCCCACTCGCCGAGGGCACGGATGTGGTCGGCGGTGATGTTCGCGCCGTCCTCGGTGCGGAGCAGGTTCTCCAGAAGGATCTTCAGACTGTAGGGGAGACGACCCGACCCCTCGACGGCGTCCAACCGGTAGATCTCGTATTCCGCGTCGCCGACGCGGAGCGTGTCACGGCTGCCGAAGCTGTTCGCGGACACGGTCGCCTCCCTAGTCACCCTGTTGTCTGACGCACCCACATAAAAGGCGCAACTGAATCCTGCCGCACCATCGGGGCACCCTTGTCGATGAGGTATGCCTAACCAACAGGTTCACCTACAGGTTACAGCGGATCTCTCGACATCAAGATATCGCGGTACATATCTCGACATCAAGTTACCTATCGGTAGGGTCAATTCTGGACAAACCTGAAGTACAGCAGGCCGATGACGACGACGGAGAGCACGGGGGCGAGGAACTTCTGCTCGAAGGCGCGGCCCGTCTTGATGCCGATCTTCCAGGGCAGCAGCCACCGCTGCCGCATCGGCCACAGCACCGGGCAGCCCTGTTCGGTGCAGCAGTCCCCCACCACGTGCACCAGGCAGCCTGCTGCGACGGCGATCCCCAGCCAGGCGTAGCCCACGTTCTCGTTGCGGAACACCGCGAACAGCCCGACCGTCAGGCCGATGTTGACCATCGCCGAGGCGAACTTCCTGCCCGGGACCCCGACGCCGACGGCCCGCAGCGCCAGCCCGATGAGCAGCAGGACCAGGATGTCCCGGCCGATCGGATAGGTGTTGGCCAGATGATGGGCGCCGAACCCCGCCGCGACCGCGAACAGCAGCGAGTGGGTGGCGTTGCGGTGCCCTCCGCTCAGCCACGCGACGACCTTGCTCAGGCCCCAGGTGAGCGGGCCGAAGGTCTGGGCGATCGTCGCGCTGGGGTGGTCCAGGTCCGGGAGCATGGCGGCCCCGGCGCAGATCAGCGTCCCCGCGACGAACTCGGCGGGGGTGAGCGCGTTGACCATGACACCGGTCTCGACGAACCGGGAGGACTCCGTGATCAGCGGCAGGGCGGCGAGCGTCGGCGCCGTCCACAGCCAGGCCACCGCCCCCGTCAACGCGTGCGTGTGCCCCATCATCGGCCAAACACTCCCATCAAGATCGCGCTGGGCGACTGTACGGCAAAGCCCGACTCAAGCAGAGGACCGTGCCATTTTGCACCATCGGCACGCCACTCCGCGGAGATCGACGGGATACACGGCCAAGGTCGGCCCCTGCCGGGTTCCGGGAGTCGCGGACGCCGTCACGCCGCCCCCCGGCGCCGGGGCGGCCGCCGCCTTCCGGCCCGCCTCCGGCACGCGGAATCCGCCCTGTGGAACGGTCCCGGGGCGCGAGAACGCCACGGGCGGATGTTCCGGAAGGCGCCCGGGAGAGCGGGGCGGGCGCGCCCCCGCCGGCGCGGGATCTCAAGACCCGGATATCGGCGCAGTTCAGCGGCCTCGGAGCCGCGCCGCCGCGGGACGGCCGACAATCATTGGAAGGGGCGATACGCCGGAAAAACCGCGACCGGCCCCGGCATGTGCGCCAAAAATGACAGACGGGACCGTTCCGCACCGAAAGCACCCCCCAGCCCTTCCGGCACGGAACGAATCCCGTCTATGTCCTTTGTAACGTGCAGGTCTCGCTGCTTGTTCCGAATTCGGCCGAGAATTGCGTGATCTACGTCACTTTTTCGTCGAGCGACCATCCCCTCACTCCACGTGACCCGCCGCAGGAAGGCACGTTTGACGGAATCGGCGACATGACGGCCTTCTACGGCCTCCTTCACCCCGTCCGCACCCCCGGAAAGCATGAACACGCCGAAGGTTGCCCCAAGAACACTCTCGATATATCGTTGAAGCATCGAGAGTGTTCCAAAGCCGGTCGCGTCATCACGACCGCACCCCGAGGAGAAGACATGACATCCACGTACGCGATGGGCGGCGACCAGGCCGTCCCGCACGAGATCCGCCGGCGGATGAGACGCGCCGCCGTGAGCCTCCTGAAGGGCATGGCCGCGGGCCGGCAGCACGAGGGGCCCGGCCCGCGCCCTCACGGGCCTCACCACGGGCCCCACGGGCCCCACGAGCACCGGGGGCGGCGCGGTGGCCCGTTCCCCGGCGGCTCCTTCCCCTGGGACTTCGGGCGGGGCGGCCCGTTCGGCGGGGGCGGGCCCTTCGGCGGCCCGTTCGGACGGGGCCGGAAGGCCAAGCGGGGCGACGTCCGCGCCGCGATCCTCGCCCTGCTCTCCGAGGAGCCGCGCAATGGCTACCAGATCATCCAGGAGATCGCCCAGCGCAGCCACGGAGGGTGGAAGCCCAGCCCCGGCGCGGTCTACCCCGCGCTCCAGCAGCTCACCGACGAGGGCCTGGTGCTGTCGGAGGAGAGCGACGGCCGTAAGACCTTCCGGCTCACCGAGGCGGGCCGCTCCTACGTGGCCGAGCACCCCGACGAGGTGCGCGCCCCCTGGGAGGAGATGACCCCCGACATGGGCGACGGCGCCTGGGAGCTGATGGACCTCGGCCGCCAGTCGGCGATCGCCCTGTTCCAGGTGCTGCAGACCGGCAGTGAGGCGCAGATCCGGCAGGCCGCGCAGATCATGATCGAGACGCGCCGCAGGCTGTACCAGATCCTGGCGGACGGCGACCCCGGCGAGAAGTGACCCCGCGGGGCCCCTTTCAGGTGAGAGTCTCCCGCAGCCGCCGCATCTCCCCCGCGATCCGCTCCAGCGTCCAGTGGGCGTTCAGCCCGCTGGGGTTGGGCAGCACCCAGACCGGCGTGCCGCCGACGTCGCCCTCCTGGGGGCCGACCGCCGCCCCGGGGCGCCCGAACGCCACCCGGTAGGCGGTCACCCCCGCCACCGCCAGCACCCGGGGCCGGATCCCGGCGACCAGCCTCGCCAGCCGTGCCCCTCCCTCGCGGAACTCCTCGGGGGACAGCTCCGCCGCCCGCGCGGTGGCCCGGGCGACCACGTTGGTGATTCCCAGCCCATAGGAGGGCAACTCCCACTGCTCCGCGGGGGCGAGCAGCCGGGGAGTGAAGCCGGACCGGTGGAGCGCGGGCCAGAAGCGGTTGCCCGGCCGGGCGAAGTGATGCCCGGTGGCCGCCGAGTACAGGCCCGGGTTGATGCCGCAGAACAGCACCTGGAGCCCCGGGCCGAGGACGTCGTCGATCGCCCGGTCCCTGGCGGCGTCGAGCTCGGCCCCGGTCGGCGCGGTGGGCCGTCTCGGGCCGGCCGGGGCTCCGGCGGAGGTGCCCCGCGCCGGCGAGCCGGGGGGCCGCGGTGGTCGCGGTCCGGCGGAGGAGGTGGGCATGAACGGGAACCTAGCCCATCTCCTCCAGCCTGCGCCCCTTGGTCTCCCTCACCAGGAACCAGACGAACAGGAAGGACAGCACCGCGAAGAAGGTGTAGCCGACGTAGGCGCCCGCCAGGCTCCACCGCGCCAGGGACGGGAAGGAGACGGTGATCAGCCAGTTGGCCACCCACTGGGCGGCGGCGGCCACCGACAGGGCCGCCGCCCTGATCCGGTTGGGGAACATCTCGCCGAGCAGCACCCAGACCACCACGCCCCACGACAGCGCGAAGAAGAGCACGAAGACGTGCGCGGCGACCAGGGCGACGCTGCCCTGCAACGACGGCAGCCTGACGGTGGCACCGCTGGGAACGCCCGAGCTGAACGCCCAGGCGGCCACGCCGAGCGCGATCGCCATGCCGGCGGAGCCGATCAGCAGCAGCGGCCGGCGGCCGATCCGGTCGACCAGCGCGATGGC
Source organism: Streptosporangium violaceochromogenes (assembly GCF_014654615.1). Classification (GTDB taxonomy): domain Bacteria; phylum Actinomycetota; class Actinomycetes; order Streptosporangiales; family Streptosporangiaceae; genus Streptosporangium; species Streptosporangium violaceochromogenes. Next base: position 270,167 of record NZ_BNBB01000002.1, read on the forward strand.
GACGAACGTGCCGACGATGTTGATGATCGAGGTGGAGAAGCTGATCAGCAGCGAGTCGCTCTGGTTGATGCCGACCGACTGCCACAGCGACGCCGAGTAGTAGAAGATCACGTTGATTCCGACGAACTGCTGAAAGACCGACAGCAGGATGCCGATCCAGACGATCGGCAGCAGCCCGAGCGCCGGGCCGCGCAGGTCGCTCAGCCGGGGCCGGCGCTCGACGCGCAGCGAGCGCTGGATCTCCGCCAGCCGTTCGTCCAGGTCGACGCCCTCACCCTCCACCTCGGCGAGCACCGCGCGCGCCGTCTCGTTCCTTCCCACCGCCACGAGGAACCTCGGCGACTCGGGGATGATCGTTGAGAAGAGGAGATAGAGCAGGGCGGGCACCAGGCAGGCGCCGAGCATCCACTGCCACGCCTCCAGACCGGCGAGCCGGTTGTTGACCTCACCGCCGGCGAGCTGCACGATGGCGAAGTTGACGAGCTGGGAGACCGCGATGCCCAGCACGATCGCGAGCTGCTGGAAGGACCCCAGGCGTCCCCGGTAGGCGGGCGGCGCGACCTCCGCGATGTAGGCGGGGCCGATCACCGAGGCCATGCCGATGCCGACGCCGGCCAGCACCCGCCACAGGGCCAGGTCCCAGATCGCGAACGGCAGGGCCTGACCGATGGAGCTGACCGCGAACAGAAGCGCGGCCACCTGCATCGTCCTGGTACGCCCCCACTGGTCGGCGATGCGCCCGGCGATCCACGCCCCGATCGCCGACCCCAGAAGCGCGATCGCGACGACGAAGCCGATCTCCACCGCGCCGACGCGGAAGTGCCGCTGGATGCCGGTGACGGCACCGTTGATGACGGCGCTGTCGTACCCGAAGAGGAAACCCCCGATCGCCGCCGCGGCGGTGATGAAGACGACGTGCCCCAGGTTCTCACTTGAGGTGCCCGAAGGGGTGGTACCGACCATGACCGTCCTTTCCCCGTGACGCATGGACGTAACCGGGTCGCCTCCGCGAGGCCGCCCCGCCCGGGCAAGGACACCGACTTCCTCCCTGAGCTGGGAAAACCCACCTCGTCCCCTGGGGGAAGTGTCTCACGGCACCCGGAGGCTACCAGCGCAGGACCGCCCCCACCCCGCCGAACTCCGCGAGGATCTCCGCGGCCTCGCCGTCCAGGACGATCACCTCGGCGTCGGTGTCCAGCGCCCGCTCGATCATCCGTTCCCCCATCACGGACTCGCGCACCGCAGGCCCGGACGGCTCCGCCCGCTCGACCGCCTCCGGCGGATGCAGCCGCCCGTCGGGCGTACGGGCGCCGCTCCACTCGCGGGACTCGTCCAGCAGCAGCTGGGCCACCCTGCTCTCGTTGAGCGCGCCGAGCGTCTCCTCCAGCCCCAGCGCGCCCTGCCCGCCGGACAGCGCCGCGTCCTTGACCCGGTTCACCAGCCTCACGCCGTGCCGGGCCCGGGCGGCCAGCAGCTGAGGGCCCACGTACTCGGCGAGCTTCGCCGGAGGCAGCGAGTCCACGACCGCGTCGACCTGGATGACGTCGCCGCCCACCGCCTGTGCCACGACCTCGGTGAGCTGGACGTCCCCGAGCAGCACGACGGTCTGCCAGCCCCGGCTCCCGGCCTCCTCCGCGATCCTCGGCCCGGCGGCGCGCAGGTGCCGGGTGAGGTTCTCCTCCACGCGCCGCTCGAACTTGTCACGGTAGGTCACGGCCTGCCGGGCGGCCTCCGGCGCGGCGGAACCGCGCGTCTGCTTCCCGTCCTCGGAGACGATCTCGAAGGGGGTCCTGCCCACGTCCTCGGCCAGGCCGTACCGGCAGTCGATCATACGGAACCCGTCGCGGGAGAGGACGACCAGCCCGGCGGGCGGCGCGGTCTCGACCGCGTTGACCAGCGGGCGCACGTAGGCCGTCGACTCCATCACGGTCTGGTCGGCGACCGGGAGCTGGAAGGAGAAGGCCCGCACCTCGCTGTCGCCGACCGGCGCGAACAGGACCCGGCCGACCCCCGACTCGGCGGGGTCGAGAAGCTGCCGGAAGTCCGGCTCCAGCCCCGCGAGCCGCCCGAGCACGGCCGTCCTGCGGGCCCTGTCCGGGTCGGCCGTCACCCGCTCCCTCAGCTCCGACAGCTCGTTACCGAAGCGGATCCGCCAGGCGGGCCGGACCGACGACTCCTCCTGCGGGGAGGCGGTCACGTAGAACGACAGCACTCCCAGGGCGTCGTTCATGGAGACGACGTCCCGCAGGGCCGCACGATCGAATTTCCGGAACTCCATGACGTCCCCCCCGGTGGTGCCCATGGTGGTCGGGTCTCCACACTAGGGAGCGGGACGGAGGGGATCATCGCCGCAATCGGTAATATGCCCTCTTTCTTCACGTGTCTTTACCCCCCTTCACCCTGGGGACAGGCGCGGCCCCGCCGTCCGGCGGCCACGGTCTGGGCGTCCGAGAACGCGGGCGGCGCCTCACGCCCCTGCCTCTCGCACGCCTTTCCGACCCGTTCGAAGGCCGCGGCGGTGTCCTCCGGGGTGCGGAACGGCACGTTGTACTCGTCGGCGAAGCGCGCGGCCAGCCGCGGGGTGCGTCTGGCGCCCACCCCGCCGATGATGATCGGCGGGGTGGGGCGCTGCGCGGGCTTGGGCAGGGCGGGTGAGTCCGCCAGCCGGTAGTGGGCGCCCTCGAAGGAGAACGAGGTGCCCTCGGGTGTGGTCCACAGCCCGGCCAGGATCTCCAGCTGCTCCTCCAACCGGGCGAACCGCTCGCCGACCGGCGGGAAGGGGATGCCGTAGGCGGTGTGCTCGGCGTCGAACCAGCCGGCGCCCAGCCCGAGCTCGACCCTGCCGCCGCTCATCCGGTCCACCTGGGCCACGCTGATCGCCAGCGGGCCGGGCAGGCGGAAGGTGGCCGGGGTGACCAGGGTTCCGAGCCTGATCGTGGAGGTCTCCCTGGCCAGGCCCGCCAGTGTCACCCAGGCGTCGGTGGAGCCGGGGCCGGGATCGCCGGCACCGATCCGCAGATAGTGGTCGGAACGGAAGAAGGCGTCGAAGCCAAGCCGCTCCGCGGTCCGCGCGACCGTCAGGAGCTCTTCATAGGTGGCACCCTGCTGCGGTTCGGTGAAGATCCTCAACTTCATGAACATCGTTATCCGGGCACTCCGGGCGGCATTCCGCGGAAAGCCGGCGGCGTGGCGCGAACACTTGCTAGCGTGCGGAGTCCCGGTACGGCACGTGACAGGCCGGCCACTCATCGCGATCGCCCGGTGCCGTCGAGGAGGTGTCCGCATGCCGGGGACGAAGGATCGTTCCGCTCCCCGCCGTGCCCGCGAGCCGGGCACCCCACCCCGTTCCGTCACGGCGCTCGCGGCGGTCGCGCTCGCGACCGTGACCGGCGCCGCGCTCTTGCTTCTGCCCCCCGGCCCCGACGTCCTCCCCGCCGCCCCCACCCGCCCGTCCTCCGCCGGGGAAGGCGTCACGGAAGCCGTCACGGAAGCCGTCACGACGGCCCCCGCCCCACCGGGAGAGAGGCCCGCGGCCGTACGGACCGCGCGGCCGCCGGGGTTCGTGACCTTCGTGGACGCGGTCCGCGACCCGCTTCCCGGCACGCCGGGCGGCCCCCGGCGCGACCACGACCACTGGTTCAGCGTCGGACACCTCACCGCCGGTCCGGACGGCTGCACGCCCGAGTGGGAGGGGGGTCGCGCGGGCGGCGTCCCGGTCGCCGCCCGGCTGGGCCGCCTGCGAACGGCGGGCGGCGCCGGGCTGGTCTTCGGCGGACCCGCCGGGCGTGAGCTGGCCGCCGCCTGCGGCGATCAGGAGCGTCTCCTCCGCGCCTACCGCCGGGTGATCGGCGCCTTCGGCACGGGCTACATCGACTTCGAGGTCCGCGGGCCCGCGGGCGGCCGGGCCGTCCTGCGCCGCGCGGGAGCGATCACGGCGCTCCAGCGGGAGGCCGCCGCCCAGGGCCGCTCCCTCACGGTGAGCTTCACCCTTCCGGTGGCCGGGACCGGCCTGTCCGGCGACGCCCAGGAGATGCTCCGCGCCACCCGGGAGAGCGGCGCGGACATCACCGCGGTCAACCTCCTCGTCCCGATCCGCTCCGGTGCCGCCGGGCGCGCCCGCCTGCGGCCGGTCGCCGCAGCCCTCCACGCCGCCCGGCCCCAGATCGCCCGTTCCCTGGGCGAGACCTCCACCGGGCGGACGCACCGGATCGCCCTCACCCCCGTCCTGGCGGCCGCCGGCGACCTCACCCTGGACGACGCCCGCCGGCTCGTCGCGTTCGCGGCCCGCAACGGGGTGGCCTGGCTCTCCGTCCGGGGTGCCAGGCCCGCGGCCGGCGTGGTCCGGCTGCTGACGGGCGTCTCTCGCCCGACAGAGCGCCGGAGCGCCGCGCACAGCCCATTCCAGCGCCGCGGAGGTCACCGGGTACGAGCTGATCCGACCATCCCCGCTGACGGACCGGAGTAACGCCCTCACCAAGGCCGCCGGTACGCAAGACCCCGGCCTCAGAAGGCGGCGATGACGGCCGGGGCGCGTTCGGCGCGGCTGAGCGCCCGCAGGACGCCGGTCGGGCCGTGGCGGCGCACGGCCAGGCGTGCCAGCAGGCCGACCACCGTGTCGGCGGCGCCGGGCGGGAGCGGGGGTGTCGCCACGCCCACGCTGACCGCCAGGTCGTCGGAGTGGACGGCGAGCTCCATCATCCGGGTGATCAGCATGTCGTCGAGGGTCAGTGACCACGGTCCCCACAGCGAGATGCGCACCGGCCGGTTCGCCGTTGAGGCGAGGGCGCCGTCCAGTTCCCCAAGAGCCGAGTCCACGCGCGCCACCAGCGCCGCGTGCCCTTCGGCCGAGACCTCCTGACCGCCTCGCCGGATGCGGACGTTGATGTCGTCGTCGAGGCCCGCGTCGATCCAGCGCACCCGGGTGTAGTGCTCCAGCAGGGCGATGGTCTCCTCCCGCGGCACCGGACCGGTCAAAAGCTGTGGGATGGCCAGGATCTGGTAGGCCAGATGTCCCGCCAGACCGGCCACGCCGAACTCCGGCAGCGCGCTCGGCCGGCTCCAAGCGGCGGCGACCGCCGGATCACGCAGCAGATCCGCGGCCGAACGGGCAGTGGACAGGAAATCGGCTCTGGTGTCGGTCATTTCCCTCCTCCTGTGGATCCGTACGGTTTCCCTGGGGCTGGATGAGACACCACATGCCGCGTCCCTGCCGGTCGGCGCCTACGACGCCTCTCTGACCAGCAGCGCGACGCACTCCACGTGGTGGGTCATCGGGAAGGCGTCGAAGGCGCGGAGGTCGGCGAGGCGGTAGCCGCCCTCGCCGAACCAGGCAAGATCGCGGGCCAGTGTGGCCGGGTCACAGGAGACGTAGACGATCCGGCCGGCCTCCAGCGTGGTGACACGGTCGACGACCTCGCGGCCGAGACCGGCGCGGGGCGGGTCGACGACCACCAGGTCGGCGCGCTCGATGTCATAGCGGTCGAGGGCGGACTCCACCCGGCCCCGGACGAAGCGGGCCTGCGGGAGGTCGCGGAGGTTGCGCTCGGCGTCGCGCACGGCCGAGGACTCGAACTCGACGCCCAGCACCGCGCCCTCGGGACCGACCGCCTCGGCCAGGCCGGCGGCGAACAGGCCGACGCCACAGTAAAGATCCAGCGCCCACTCCCCCGGCCGCGGGGCGGCGAACTCCAGGACCGCGTCGAGCAGCGCGGCGGCGGCACCGGGGTGGATCTGCCAGAAGCCGCTCCCGGTGATCTGGAAGTCACGGTCGCCGACGCGTTCCACCAGGTGGTTGCGCCCGTGGACCACGCGGGTGCGCCCTCTGCCCTCGTCCACGAAGACCGCCACGCTCGTGTCGAGGTCGGGCACGGCCACCGTACGGCGGGGCTTGGGGGCGACCACCACGGCCTGGTCCCCGGTGCTGGAGGCGATCACCTCCACCGAGGAGGCGTTGCGCCAGTTCATGACCTCGGCCCCGACGTTCTCCACCTCCGGGTGGGCGATCAGGCAGGCGTCCACCGGCTCGATGTCGTGGGAGCGGTGACGGCGCAGGCCCAGGACGCCGTCACGGTCGACGGCGAACTGGACGCGGGTGCGCCAGCCCAGGCCGTCGGGGGCGCCGGGCACCTCCTCCACGACCCCCTTCCACTCGACCCCGGCCAGCCGCCGCAACTGCTCGGCGACCACGTCGGTCTTCAGCAGGCGCTGGGCGTCGAGGGAGGCGTGCTGCCAGTCGCAGCCCCCGCACCGGCCGGGGCCGGCGAACGGGCACGGCGGGGTCACCCGGTCGGGGGAGGGATCGATGATCTCGACCGCGTCGGCCCGGAGGAACCGGGTGGTCTCCTCGGTGATCTCGGCCAGGACGCGCTCGCCGGGGAGGGCGTGCCGTACGAAGACCACCCGGCCGTCATGGCGGGCGACGCACCATCCACCGTGGGCGACGGATCCCACCGTCAGTTCGATCGCCATCGTCACGCCCCCAGGTTCGTCGGTCACGGCCTCCTCGCGGTCAGGAGTACATACGAAAGGTTAAGCCTTGGCGTCCGGCTCCCGAGCCACCTCCCGTCCGGCCTCCTCGCCGCGGGCCCGGCGGACCGCGCCGGGAGCCGAAGGCTCCGGGCGGCCCTTGAGCCGGTCGGAGGAGTGGAGCTGCCAGGGAACGCTGGTGACCATCACCCCGGGCTGGAAGAGCAGGCGGCCCTTGAGCCGGAGCGCGCTCTGGTTGTGCAGCAGGTGCTCCCACCAGCGGCCCACGACGTACTCGGGGATGTAGACGGTCACCACGTCGCGGGGCGAGCGGCGGCGCAGCGACTTGACGTACTCCAGGACAGGCCGGGTGATCTCCCGGTAGGGCGAGTCGAGCATCTTCAGCGGCACCGGGATGCCCCGCCGTTCCCACTCCTCCCGCAGGGCCCGGGCCTCCTCGCCCTCCACCCCCACGGTGACGGCCTCCAGTGTGGAGGGCCGGGTGGCGCGGGCGTAGGCGAGCGCGCGCAGGGTCGGCTTGTGGATCTTGGAGACCAGCACCACGGCGTGGTTGCGCGCCGGCAGCATCGACTCGTCCACGACGCCGTTCTCGGACACGGCGAGCTCGCGCGCGACGTTCTCGTAGTGGCGGTGAATGCCCTTCATGGTCAGAAACAGCACCGGCATGGCCACGCAGACGATCCAGGCGCCGTGGGTGAACTTGGTGAGCAGCACCACCATCAGCACCAGGCCGGTCATGACGCCGCCGAAGAAGTTGATGACGCGCGAGCGCCGCATCTGCGCCCGGACCTTGGGGTCGGTCTCGGTTCTCAGGTGGCGGGTCCAGTGACGGACCATGCCGATCTGGCTGAGCGTGAACGACACGAAGACGCCGACGATGTAGAGGTTGAGCAGCCGGCTGACATCGGCCTCGAAGCCCCACAGCAGCAGGCAGGCGCCGGCGGCCAGGATGACGATGCCGTTGGAGAAGGCCAGCCGGTCGCCCCGGGTGTGCAGCTGCCGGGGCAGGAAGCGGTCCTGGGCCAGGATGGAGCCGAGCACGGGAAAACCGTTGAAGGCGGTGTTGGCGGCCAGGAAGAGGATCAGGGCGGTGACCGCGGAGATGACGAAGAAGAACAGGGATCCGTCGCCGAAGACCGCGTCGGCGACCTGGGCGATGATCGGCTGCTGGTAGTAGCCGGGTCCGGCGGGCCTGCCGTCGATGAGCATGCTGTGGGCGACGGTGGCGGGGTCGGCGAGCTTGACGCCGGAGGCCAGGCCGAGCGCGATGATGCCGACGAACATCGTTACCGCGATCAGGCCCATCATCAGCAGCGTGGTCGCGGCGTTCTTGCTCTTGGGCTTGCGGAAGGCGGGCACGCCGTTGCTGATCGCCTCGACTCCGGTGAGCGCGGCGCAGCCGGAGGAGAAGGCGCGCAGGATGAGGAAGGCCGCGGCGAAGGCGGTCAGATCGGCCTGCTCGGCGACGATCTCGTAGCCGGCGGTGGGCGCGCGCAGCTCGTCGCCGAGCACGAGCAACCGGAATCCCCCCCAGGCGACCAGGCCCAGGACCGAGATCATGAAGGCGTAGGTGGGGATGGCGAACGCCGCCCCGGACTCCCGGATGCCGCGGAGGTTGACCACCGTCAGCACCACGACGATGGTGATGGCGACCAGGGGTTTGTGCTCGGCGACGTAGGGGATGGTGGCACCCACGTAGTCGACCCCGTTGGCCACCGACACCGCGACGGTGAGGACGTAGTCCACCATGAGCGCGCTGGCGACGGTGAGGCCGGCGTTGCGTCCCAGGTTGACGGTCGCCACCTCGTAGTCACCGCCACCGCTGGGGTAGGCGTGCACGTTCTGGCGGTAGGACGCCACGACCGTGAGCATCACCACGACGACGCCCGCCGCGACCCAGGGGGCGAAGTTGTAGAAGGACAGTCCCGCGATGGACAGGATGACCAGGATCTCCTGCGGGGCGTAGGCCACCGAGGAGAGCGCGTCGCTCGCGAAGACGGGCAGCGCGATCCGCTTGGGGAGCAGTTGCTCATGTAACTGCGTGCTACGCAGCGCGCGCCCGATGAAGAGGCGCTTGACGAGGTCCGTCACCTTTGACACGTCTGCCGATGCTAGTCGTTCTCTATACGAATCCCTGACGCGGCACTCCCGGAATCCATACGCCCCGCTGACACGACACTCCCGAAGCGGTTCATACTGGCTAGGTACGTCAGGGACAAGATCCGCCTCAACGCGAGCGGCGGGAGAGCATGCATATCGTGATCATGGGATGTGGCCGGGTCGGTTCGACCCTGGCGCACATCCTGGAGGACAGCGGCCACTCGGTCGCGATCATCGACCGGGACCCGCAGGCGTTCCGCCGGTTGCGGGCCGGTTTCCGGGGCCGCCGGGTGACCGGCATCGGCTTCGACCGTGACGTCCTGGAGGAGGCCGGCATCGAGTCCGCCAGCGCTTACGTGGCGGTGAGCAGCGGCGACAACTCCAACATCATCTCCGCCCGGGTCGCCCGCGAGACGTTCGGCGTGGACAACGTGGTGGCCCGGATCTACGACTCACGGCGAGCCGAGGTCTACCAGCGTCTCGGCATCCCCACCGTGGCCACGGTCCGCTGGACCGCCGATCAGATTCTTCGGCGGGTCCTGCCGGAGGGCGCCGAGCCGCTGTGGCGCGACCCGACCGGAGCCGTCGTCCTGGCCGAGGTGGCCTTCCACCCCGGCTGGATCGGCACCAGGACCAAGGACCTGGAGGAGGAGGTGGCCACCCGCCTGGCGTTCGTCAACCGGATGGGCGAGACCCTGCTGCCCCGGAACGACTCGGTGGTGCAGGAGGGTGACATCCTGCACGTCATGGCCGCCGGAAGCGACATGGAACGCATCAACAAGGTGCTCGCCGCGGCCCCGGAGGGAAGACACTGATGCGCGTGACCATCGCGGGCGCCGGGGCCGTCGGCCGGTCCATCGCCGCCGAGCTGCTGGAGAACGGCCACGAGGTCCTGCTCATCGACATCGACCCCAAGGCCATCAAGATCGACACGGTGCCCCGGGCGGAGTGGCTGCTCGCCGACGCCTGCGAGATCTCCTCACTGGACGAGGCGGGCCTGACCGAGTGCCACGTGGTCGTCGCCGCCAGCGGCGACGACAAGGTGAACCTCGTCGTGTCCCTGCTCGCCAAGACCGAGTACGGCGTGCCGCGCGTGGTCGCCAGGATCAACCACCCCAAGAACGAGTGGCTGTTCAACGAGTCGTGGGGCGTCGACGTGGCCGTCTCGACCCCGCGCCTGCTGAGCGCGCTGGTGGAGGAGGCGGTGAGCGTCGGCGACCTGGTCCGCCTGATGACCTTCCGTCAGGGCCAGGCCAACCTGGTCGAGCTGACCCTCCCCGAGGACGCGCCGGTGGTCGGCCAGCGCGCCGGCTCGGTGCCCTGGCCGAACGACACCGCGCTGGTGGCGATCCTGCGCGAGGGCCGGGTGCTGGTCCCCAGCGACGACGACCCACTGGAGGCGGGGGACGAACTGATGTTCGTGGCCAGCCAGGAGGTCGAGGAGGAGCTGGCGCGGCTGCTGTCCCCGCGCTGACCCCTGCGGGCGCCCCCTCGCCGCACCGCCCCCTCGGGCGCCCCCTCGCCGCGGCGGGAGGGTGCCCGGGGGTTTTCCGTACGGCGCGCGCCGTACGGAAAACCCGGGACCGGCCTAGGGGGCGGCGGGCCGGACGGGTGTGCGGCCCCTGGCCAGCAGCCACACCATCGCGGCCAGGCCGGCGACCTGGAGCGGCCAGCCCATCACGATCTTGAGGATGCCGAGCTCGGCGACGGCGTCGTTGCCCCCGAGGAGGTAGACGGGAAGCTGGACGGCCACCCGGACGACGCAGGGGACCATCAGCAGCCAGGTGAGCCTGGAGCAGAGCCTCACCACGGCCGGGTCCTCGCGCCAGGAGGTGGGGTCGCCGGTGACGGACCCGATCAGGAAGCCGACCACCGGCCACCGGACGGCGATCGACAGCAGCATCGCCACGGCGTAGGCCGCGTTGTAGAGGATGCCCGGCAGGAAGACGTCCTTGGCCTCGCCGGTGCGGGAGGCGAAGAACGCCCCGATGCCGATGCCGACCAGGCTGTTGAGGACGAACTGCGGCGACGAGCGCTGCAGCAGCCGCGCGAGCAGCAGCACCACCGCGGTGCAGACGCCGGCGATCAGCGACGTCTTCAGCGTGGAGGTGGTGATCCACATCACGGTGAAGACGATCGTGGGCACGGCGGCCTCGACGGTGCCCCGCACCCCGCCGAACGCCTTGGCGAGCTGGCTCCGCACCGCCGCCTCCACCGTGACGTGCGCGGCGTTCTCCTCGGTGGCGCTCATCTTCTCGCTCACAGCTCCGTGGTCGTCGATGGCCTACGCACCGCCCGCCGGGCGCAGCTCGTACCGGGGGTTGAACATGACCTTGCGGCCGTCCTGAAGGCTGACGAGCCCCTCGGCCAGGACCATCCTGCCCGGCTCGATGCCGGCGATCCTCCGGCGGCCCAGCCAGACCAGGTCGATCACGTCCGAGCCGTCGTAGAGCTCGGCCTCCAGCGCGGGCGCGCCCCCGCGAGGACGCAACGTCACCGTCCGTAGTGTACCGGTGACGCAGAACCGGCGCCGGCCACCGCACGAGACGATGGGCGTGGCCCCGTGCCGGTCGAGGTCCTGCTGGAGCTCGCTGGCCTCCAGCTCGGCCTGGCTTGTGGTCAGCCGTCGGAGGAAGCCTCGAAACCCGCCCTGTTTACGCGGTTCCTGGGAACCCACGACCTCTCCTTCGCATACGTGTCGGACCAGCGTACGCGATCCGCCGGATCAGCGGACCTCGGCGATCTCGGGACCGCGCTCGAAGGGGTTGAGGTCGGGCGCCTCCGTCCGCCGCTCCACGGCCTGCCGGGCCTCCGGCGGGAGCTGGAGCTCGATCGGCTCCTTGGGCGCCATCGGCTCGTCCCCGCGGACCACCACGATGTCGCGGACGACGTCCTCCAGCGTGGCCGCCGTCCCGGCGTCCAGCGCGGCCCGGCCGCTGATCACGGCCCGCAGGAACCAGCGCGGCCCGTCGACGCCGATGTAGCGGACGGGCTGGGCCGTCCCCTCGGCCGGGACCCGCGCGGCCAGTTCGACCCCGAACGGCCCCTGCCGCTCCTCGGCCGTGCCCCCCGCGCTCTTGACCCCCTCGGCCAGCTCGGCTCTGACCTCGTCCCAGATCCCGCTGCGTTTGGGCGCGGCGAACGCGTGCACCTGAAGCGCGCTCTCGTCGAACACGACGACCGCGCCCACGATCTGTTCACCGGCCAGGTTGAGCTGCACCTCGAACCCCGGGTCGACCGGAAGGCGCAGTCCCCCGAGGTCCACACGCTCACGCCGGGGGTAGTCCTCACCGGCGTCCCACGGGCCGGCCTCCCGTGCCCCGTGACCGGAGCCGCGCGCCTCGGCGTCCTCGGCTCTCCCGGTCTCCTCGGCCCGCCCGGGCCCGGCCGCCCCGGCCGGGGCCGGAGTCTGCTCACGACGGCGACGTCCGAACACTTTTCTCACACTCCTTGAGGATTCACCGGTCGCTCACCGCCGGCCCCGGCTCGCGGACGGCGCCCGCGGCGGCCCGCCGTCCGTGTCTCCCGGAGCCCATCGGTTCGCTCCCGTCAGCGGCCGGTGGAGCCGAACCCGTCGGCGCCCCGCGCCGAGCCGGGCAGGCGGTCCACCTCGTAGAACACGGCCTTCTCCACCCGCTGGACCACGAGCTGCGCGACGCGGTCCCCCCTGCGCAGCCGTATCGCGTCCTTGGTGTCCGTGTTGATCAGGGTCACCCTGATCTCCCCCCGGTACCCCGCGTCCACCGTGCCCGGCGCGTTCACCAGCGTCACGCCGTGCCGCGCGGCCAGGCCCGAACGCGGGTGGACGAACGCGGCGTAGCCGTCGGGCAGGGCGATCGCCACGCCGGTGCCGACCACCGCCCGCTCCCCGGGCAGCAGCTCGACGTCCTGGGCGGCGTGCAGATCGGCTCCCGCGTCGCCCGGGTGGGCGTAGGAGGGCAGCGGCAGCCCGGCGTCGAGCCGGTGGATCAGCACCTCGACCTTGCTGGTCACAGGTTCACCTCGTACTCGTGATGTTCGTCGGAGATGCTCTGGACGTCGCGCGTGCTCGGCGACGTGCTCCACGCCCGCCTCGCGGGGAACACCGCGGCGCGCGCCGCGGCCGGGCCGTCCGGCGAGCCGATCCGCCCCTCACCCTCACGGTACGCCCCGCGGCCGGCCACGCCGGTGCGCCGGGAACGCGAGAACACAGGAGGCGCAGAAGGCACGCGGGGGGCGCGCGGGGGCACGGTGACGCCGGCCGGGACGGAGGCGGAACGGCCGGTCTCCGGCCGCCCGGTGAGGGCGGGGAGGGCCGTCGGGGTGGAGCGGGAGCGGGTCACGGAGCAGAACGTTACCCCTTGTGCTGGGGGGATTCCTCATCCGCGGGACCGGCGGGTCCGCCCGGCCCCGCCGGGGGTCCTTCCGGAGGTGCCGCGGGTGAGGAATCCGGGGCCGCAGGAGGGGCCCCCGGTGGGCGTCCGGCGGCCGGCGGCCCCGGGGGCGCGGGAGGCAGGGCCGGTTGATCGCTCATCAGCTGCGGCAGAGCCCGGTAGATCACGGCGGCCACCGGCACCGCCACCGCGGCCCCGGCGATGCCCGCCACGATGCCGCCCACGGCCAGCACCAGGATGATCGCCAGGGGGTGGAAGCGCAGGGCCCTGCCGACGATCAGCGGCTGCAGGACGTGGTTCTCCAGTTGCTGCTCCACGACCAGGATGCCGACGAAGATCAGGGCGTAGATCGGTCCCTTGGCGCCGAGGGTCACCAGCGTGGCGACACCGCCGGCGAAGAAGATGCCGATGAGCGGGATGAAACTGGCCAGGAAGATCAGCACGGCGAGCGGCGCCCAGAGCGGCACGCCCATCCCGGCCAGGACGATGCCCATGACCACGCCGTGCACCGCGGCCACCGCCACGGTGCCCTGCACGTAGTGCGAGAGGGTCACCCAGGCGACCCGGCCGGCTCGGTCGACCCGGGGCGCGGCCGAGCCGAACGCCTTCAGGAACCACGCCCAGATGCGGTCACCGTCCTTGAGCAGGAAGAAGGTGACGAAGGCCAGCAGCACCAGGGAGGCCAGCACCTCCAGCGCCACGGTGGCGCCGGTGAGCACGGTCTGGGTGATCTGGTTGCGCTGCGTGGTGATCTGGGCGGCGATCTCGTCGATCCACTTGGTGATCTGGTTGGGCTGAAGGTGCAGCGGCCCGGTGTAGAGCCACTGCTCCATCGTCTTGGCGGTCGCCTTGACCTGCTCGACCATGCGGGGGAACTCGTCGTTGGCCCGCAGCCCGATGATCCAGCCGGTGCCGGCCAGCACCGCCAGCGCGACCAGCATGGTGATCCAGGTGGCGTAGATGGGCCGTATGCCCGCGGCCCGGAGTCTGCGGGTGATCGGGAACAGCAGCGCGGTCAGCAGCAGCGCGACGGCCACCGGCAGGACCACGATGTGCAGCGTCGCGATGAACTGCCCGACGTAGAAAACCGCCCAGCCGATGACGATCAGGCATAGGCTCCAGACGGCCATCCGGAGCAACGTGCGTGGTACCAACTGCGTCAAACGTTCCCGATCTGAGATCACACCGTCCAGACTGTCACGCTCCGGCGCGCGACGCGCGGGGTTATCCATCGGACACGGAGCGGAAGGGCCGGCCGCCTGACCGGCCCTTCCGGCTTCGAGCCGGGTCAGCGCTCATCCGGCGGCCGGGCGATCACCCTGTCGTCGAGGTAGCAGTCGCAGTTGCCGCAGCCTGGCGTCATGTCCCGTCCTCCCCTCATCTGTCGTCTTTCGACCGTACGGCAGGAGCACCCGACGGAAAGGTCAGATTCGCGTGCCGCGACCGGCGCCCGGGCGCCCTCTCCCCTTCTTTCCCGCGGCTCCCCCGCTCCCTGGGCGCGCCTTGAAAGGGGGACGGGCATCACGTGCCGCCGTGGCGGGGAGACTAGTGTTCTCATGCGGAGCGAGGACCCGCACCGGAGCGAAGAAGGAGAGGGCTGCCACATGGGCGACAAGACCGAAAAGCAGGACCTGGCCTGGCGGGCCATCGGCGGCCTGGTGGGGCTCGTGACGGCGTGGGCCGCCAAGAAGGCCATCGGGTTCGCCTGGGAGAAGGCGACCGGCAGGAAGCCCCCGGCCGACAGCGAGTCGCTGGAGGTCGGCCTCGGCGAGGCGATCGGCTACGCCGTGGTGATGGGGGTCGGCATGCAGGTCGCGCAGATCGTGGTGGCGCGAAGCGCCAAGAAGCGCTACATCGCCTGGAAGACCGTGAAGGACGCCGTGACGGACACGGCCCAGGAGATCACCGTCTGAAATCCCCCGCCCCGGGCTTCTCATGCCTCCAGCGCGGCGAGGAACTCCTTCGCCCAGCGGTCCACGTCGTAGGTGGCGATCCGCCGGCGGAGCGAGCGCATCCGGCGTGACAGATCGTGCGGCGTGGCCCGCATCGCGGTCAGCATCGTGCGCTTGAGCCCGTCCACGTCGTAGGGGTTGACCATGAACGCCTGCCGCAGCTCGTCGGCCGCCCCGGCGAACTCGCTGAGCACCAGCGCGCCGCGCAGGTCGTTGCGGCAGGCGATGTACTCCTTGGCGACCAGGTTCATCCCGTCGCGCAGCGGGGTCACGACCATCACGTCCGCCGCCAGGTAGAGGGCGGCCAGCTCCTCCCGGCCGTAGGACTGGTGCATGTACTGCACCGGCTGCTGACCGAACTCGCCCTGCTCGCCGTTGATCCGGCCCACCTGGAGCTCGATCGAGTCGCGCAGGCGCATGTACTCCTCGACCCGCTCCCGGCTCGGGGTGGCGATCTGCACGAACGCCGCCTCCCCGGGCTTGATCGAGCCCTCCGACAGCAGCTCCCCGAACGCCTTCAGCCGCTGGCCGATGCCCTTGGTGTAGTCGAGCCGGTCCACGCCGAGCAGCAGGCACTCGGGGTCTCCCAGATCGCCGCGGATCTCCTTGGCCCGTTCGATGATGTGCGGCTCGCGGACCAGGGAGTCCAGTTCGCCGAAGTCCACCGAGATGGGGAAGGCCGCGGCCCGCACCACCCGGTCGTTCAGGTGGATCTCGTGTTTGTGGTGCGGAAGGCCGAGCAGGCGGCGGCACAGGCGGATGAAGTTGGACGCGCCGCCGGGGCGCTGGAAGCCGACCAGGTCCGCGCCGAGCAGGCCCTCCACGATCTCCCGCCGCCAGGGGAGCTGCGAGAACAGCTCGACCGGCGGGAAGGGGATGTGCAGGAAGAAGCCGATGCGCAGGTCGGGGCGGAGCCTGCGCAGCATGGCCGGAACGAGCTGGAGCTGGTAGTCCTGGACCCACACCACCGCGTTCTCGGCGGCCTCCTCGGCCGCGGCGCGGGCGAAGCGCTCGTTGACCGCGCGGTAGGCGTCCCAGGTGACGCGCGAGTAGACCGGCGGGGCGACCACGTCGTGGTAGAGGGGCCAGAGCGTGGCGTTGGAGAAGCCCTCGTAGTACAGCTCGACCTCCGACTCCGACAGCGGCACGGGGATGAGGTGCATGCCGTCGTGCTCGAAGGGGTCGAGATACTCCCCCGGGGCGCCGTGCCAGCCGATCCAGCCACCCTCCCTGCGCTGGAGGACGGGGGCGATCGCGGTGACCAGGCCGCCGGGGCTGCGCCGCCACATGTCGTCACCCGCCCGGTCGACGGGAAGCCGGTTGGCGACGATCAGAAACGAGCTGCGACCCTGCACAGAGCCCTCCAGGTAGCCGGTCTACTCCTAACAACTACCCAATTAAGGCGTTTCTATGACTTACCGGGTGGAAGGACGCGGTGAATCCTCAGGTCGGCCCGGACGATCTCGGCGAGCTTGCGGGTGGCGGCCCGGTTGAGGGCTCCGCCGGCCACGGCCCCGGTGAGGAAGGGGCCCAAGGTGGTCAGGTGACGCCCGAGGGTACGCATCAGGCGATTGCGCAGCGCGGTCTTGGTGGCCGCGCCGAGGGCGATGGTGACCGATCCGGGGGCCATGGGATCGACGCCGCGCTGCCGGGACCAGGCGGTCACGAAGACCATGGCCCGCTGGGCGCCGTTGCCGGGCACGGTGACACCGTAGACCTCGTGAAGTTCGGCCAGGAGCTTGACCTCGATCGCGGCGACCACGAGGGTCTCGGCCACGAGCTGGGCGGGGGCGGACAGCAGCAGGGGCGGGGCGGCGAACTCGGCAGCCGCGAGGGCTCCGCCGATCGCGCCGACGGTCATCGTGGCCTTGGCCGCGGTCCGTACCAGGTCGTCGGCCAGCGCCTCGGAGGTGAGCCCGTGGTGGTGCTCGGAGAGGGTCGCCAGATCCCGGATGGGGATGCGCGGCGCGACGGCGGTGAACACGTCGGCCAGCCACCGGCCGCGACCCACCCCGCCGGCCTTGGCCTTCCTGGCCCCCGCGGCCAGCGCCGTCGTCAGGCGACCGAGCAGCCTTCGCCGCTCGGTGCCCTCCATCTCGCCGGGCTCGACGAGCCTTCCGACGAGATCCGCCACCTCTCGCTCCGGCGCGACGGCCTCCCGGTCCGGTGCGCCGGCCGACTCCCCGGCCGGTGAGTCGTCCGGCTCGGCACCGGTCTGTCTGTTCTCTGACGTCATGTCGCGGAACCTCCTCAAGGCTGTCCTGGGGCCCTACCCGTCGATGGAAGGACACATCGGACAGGCCATCGGGACATCGTCAGGCCGCGCACTCCTTACAGATCTGCTGGCCGTTCCTCTCGGTGGCGAGCTGGCTGCGGTGGTGCACCAGGAAGCACCGCGCACAGGTGAACTCGTCGGCCTGGCGAGGAATCACCCGGAGCGAGAGCTCCTCGTTGGACAGGTCCGCGCCCGGCAGTTCGAGCGACTCGGCGAGGTCGGTCTCGTCGATGTCGATGCTGCCCGAGGACTTGTCGGTACGGCGGGCCTGCAATTCCTGAAGACTGTCCTCGTTGAGGTCGTCGTCAGTCTTGCGTGGGCTGTCGTAGTCGGTAGCCATCGGTCTGCTCCATCCCCCTCATCTATCTGTGTGTGCTTGTCAATACCGTCCGCGCTCATCCGCGCGTGTGTAACGTTCGAGAGGCTCAACTTGTGCCCGATCCGCCAGATAGATTCCTGCTTCGGTACCCCGTCGGAATGGTCGTCGAACCTCCCCACACGTGAGGGACGTACCGTCAATGGAAGTGGTTAGCCAAATATGGCGTAAACCACAGCATTGGCGACATGCACCACCGTGTTCGACGGCACATCCAACCACATGTGCGGCGTGAACGAGACTCCCCCCGCCGGATCAGCGCGGCTGAAGTCTCACCGTCACCACGAGACCTCCCCCGTCCCGGGGAACGGCGGTCACATTGCCCCCGTGGGCGCGCACGACCGCGCGGACGATGGACAGGCCGAGCCCCGCCCCCCTGGAGGAGTCGACCCGGTCGGCGTTGAGCCGCCGGAACGGCTCGAACAGGCCGTTGACCTCGTAGGCGGGCACATGCGGCCCGGTGTTGGCCACCTGAACGACGAGCGCCCCCTCCGTCATTCCCGCGCGCACCCACAGGCGCCCGCCCTCGGGGAGGTTGTGCTTGATGGCGTTCTCCACCAGGTTGGAGACGCAGCGCTCCAGCAGCACCGGATCACCGACCGTCCGGGCGCTCCGCAGCTCGGTCGTCACGGTGACCCCGGCCTCCTGCGAACGTGAGGCGAGCTGCTCGACGGCGGTCTGGGTGACGTCCCTGATGTCCACCGGCGTGCGCACGCTCAGCTCGCGCTCGCTGCGGGCCAGCAGCAGCAGGCCCTCGATGAGCCGTTCGTTGCGGGCGTTGACCTCCAGGAGCGTACGGCCCAGCGCCTTGAGGTCCCCCGACGCCTCCGGATCGCTCAGCGCGATCTCCAGGACCGTCCGGTTGATCGTCAAGGGGGTGCGCAGCTCGTGCGAGGCGTTGGCCACAAACCTTCTCTGGGTGTCGAAGGCGACGTTGAGCCTGGTCAGCATGGCGTCGAAGGTGTCGGCCAGCTCCTTGAGCTCGTCGTCGGGGCCCTTGAGGTCGATCCGCTCGTGGGCGAGGGTGCTGTCGGAGAGCTTGCGGGCGGTCACGGTCATCTGCTGGATCGGCTTGAGCGCGCGGTCGGCGACGAGATAACCGATGATCGTCGCCAGGATGCCGACCCCCGCCAGCGCGAGCAGCGACCGGGTGAGCAGGATGCCGCGCGCGCCCTCGACGGCGCGGTGCATGTAGCCGCTCCACTCCCGCTCAAGCTGGGCCGCGACGGAGGGCGGGAGGTTGTCGACGTCGAGCACCGGCCACGCCACGTCGATCGCCCAGCCCACCATGATGTAGATCACGAACAGCAGGAGCATCCCCGCCACGAAGAACAGCGCGCCGTAGACGACGGTGAGCCGCCAGCGGATGCTGATCCGGTCGACGATCGCCCGCGCCCACTCCAGCGGCGTGGACCGGGGCCGCACCCCTCCGGGCGGGGGCGGCCCGTCCCAGACGGAGGGCCCGGCGCCGGGCGGCAGCCGGCCCTCCCCCTCCGGGTGGGCGGGCAGCGGCCGGCCGTCCCCGGCGCCTCGCCCGGAGTGCGGGCTGATCATCGGGTGGGTCGGCACGGACCCGGTCTCCTCCCCCGGACGCCCCGGGTGCCGTTCCCCACCCCCCGCCGAGGGAACGCTCACAGCCGGTATCCGACCCCGGGCACCGTCTCGATCACCTGAGGCTCACCCAGCTTCTTCCTCAGGGTCATCATGGTGACGCGCACCACGTTGGTGAACGGGTCGATGTTCTCGTCCCACGCCTTGTCCAGCAGGTCCTCCTGGCTGACGACCGCGCCCTCGGCGCGCATCAGCTCCTCCAGGACCGCGAACTCCTTCTTCGTGAGCGCGACCTCCACCCCGTCCCTGGTGACCAGCCGCCTGCCCGGGTCCAGGCGGACCCCGGAGCGCTCCAGCACCGGCGGCAACGCCGGGGCCGAGCGGCGGCCGAGCGCCCGCACCCGCGCCACGAGCTCGACGAAGACGAAGGGCTTGGCCAGATAGTCGTCGGCGCCCAGTCCCAGCCCCTCCACCTTGTCGTCGACGTCGCCGGAGGCGGTGAGCATCAGGATCCGGGACGCCGTCCGGTCGGCCACCAGGCGGCGGCAGACCTCGTCCCCGTGTACTTTGGGCAGGTCCCGGTCCAGCACGATCACGTCGTAGTCGATGTAGCCGGTCCGTTCCAGCGCGCCGGCGCCGTCGTAGGCGACGTCCACCGCCATCGCCTCGCGACGCAGGCCGGTCGCGATCGCGTCCGCGAGCACCCGCTCGTCTTCAACCACAAGCACCCGCACGGCCTCTGACACCTCCTGCGAAAGATCGAAAACAACCGCCGAACGGCATCCCATTGTCGCCCCACCCCCCGTAAGACGGCGGTAAGGCCCGTGTCACCATAGCCACAATGCGTGATGTAAAGCACATATAGGTTTAGCCGCCCCGCCGGGGTGGGTAGAGCCGGAGCCAGTTCCCGGCGTCCAACCCCCAATTCCGTGACGAACCCCGTGAGAAAGAAGGTGAGATGGGCGAGTTCACCAGCACGATCGAACACCGTCTCGACCAGGCGTACAAGAACCTTCAGGAAGCACGGTCCTCCGGAGACCACTACCTCGCCGACACCTTCACCGCCGAGATCGAGGATCTCCGCCGTCTGGCCACAGACAACGGCGTCCCCATCCAGCGCTGACCGGCAGGAGGCTCCCCGGCCGGGCCGGCCGGGGAGCCTCCTGCCGTGCGGCGCCCCGTTACCCCGCCCTCCGTCGGTCCCGGCCGCCGGCTCCGTCCGCGCGGGGTCAGGAGTCGCGTTCGGGGTCGAGCGGCGCCAACAGCCCGTGCAGCTCCCCGAACAGCCCCGGCGCCGCGCAGATCGTGAGCTCGGGTCCGTACGGCCCGCCGTTCAGCCCCTCGACCACGGCCCCGGCCTCGGCGGCGATCAGGCCCCCGGCGGCGTAGTCCCAGTACTCCAGGCCGCGCTCGTAGAAGCCGTCGACCCTCCCGGCCGCCACCGAGCACAGGTCCGAGGCCGCCGAGCCGCCACGGCGGATGTCGCGCACATGCGGCAGCAGGTGGGCGAGCACCTCCGCCTGGACCCTGCGCCTCCCCGCCCCGTAGCCGAACCCGGTCGCGATCAGCGCGCGGTCCAGCGGGACACCGGTGTTGCAGCGCAGCCGTTCCCCGGCCAGCCAGGCGCCCTCGCCCCTGGCCGCGGTGAAGACCTCTCCGCGCGGCACGACGTTGACCACGCCCGCCACGACCTCGCCGTCGACCTCGACCGCGACGCTGACGGCCCACTCGGGCAGGCCGTACAGGAAGTTGACCGTCCCGTCGATCGGGTCCACGACCCAGCGGACCCGGCCGTCCCCGGCCTGGCCGCCCTCCTCGCCGAGAATCGCGTCATCCGGCCTGGCCGCTCTGATCCGGTCGCGGATCAACCGTTCCGAGGCCCGGTCGAGCGCGGTGACCACGTCGGTCGGGCTGGACTTGGTCGCCAGGATCTCCGGCCGGGCGGGCCTTTTGGCCAGGAGCATCTCCCCGGCCTCCGCGGCGATCTCCTCGGCCATCCGGGCGAAGGTCACGGCACTCTCCACGGCCGCTCACCACCTCTCACTCTCCGGCCGGAGGGCCGCCGCCCCCGGCGGGCCATGGGTCGCGGGGGCCCGTCCGGGCTCACGACAGCGACTCCGGCCGCTTCCACTCCCGGCCGAGGACGTGCCGGTCGAGGAAGGCGAGCATGGTCTCGTACCAGACCACGACGTTTCCCGGTTTGAGCACCCAGTGGTTCTCGTCGGGAAAATACAGGAACTTCGACTCCACCCCCGCCCGCCGCAGGTCCCACCACAGGCGCAGCCCCTCGCCGATGGGCACCCGGTAGTCCTTGTCCCCGTGAATGACCAGCATCGGCGTGGAGACGGCCTCCAGCGACATGTGCGGGGAGAGAGCGCGGTAACGCTCGCCGCCGGGGGCGCCGAACTCGCGCTGCCAGTACATGGCCGCGTCGGTGGTGCCCGCGAACTGGTCCAGGTGCCACAGCGAGGCGTGGGCGACGATCGCCTGGAACCGGTCGGTGTGACCGGCGATCCAGTTGGCCATGTAGCCGCCGAACGAGCCGCCCATCGCCGCGGTCCTGGTGGCGTCGGCCTCGGGCGCCTCAAGGGCGGCGTCCGTGATCGACATCAGGTCGGCGTGGGTGCGCGGCCCCCAGTCGCCCCAGCCGCGCCGGATCGTCTCCTGGCCGTAGCCGGTGGACAGGCACGGGTCCGGCAGCAGGACCGCATACCCCCGCTGTGCCATGATCCAGGGGTTCCACCGCCAGGACCAGTCGTTCCAGGACGACAGCGGTCCCCCGTGGATCCACAGCAGCAACGGTGCGGGGCTCTCGGCCGAGGCGTCCGGGGGCAGCACCAGCCAGGCCCGGAGGTCCGCGCCGTCGTCGGCGGTCGCCGTGACCTCGCGGAGGGTTCCGGGGACCTCGGGCCGGGGGGCCGGGGAGGCCAGTTCCCGGACCTCGCCGCCGGCGGTGACACGGACCGGCCCCGGAGCCCGGTCCACCGCGCCGCGCAGCGCGTAGAGGGTGCCGTCGCAGGCGACGTTGAGCGACAGGTAGGCCCCGTCGTCGGGGGTGACCCGTACCGGCTCCGAGCCGTCGGCAGGAACGTGGAAGATCGGGCGGCGGCCCCGGTGGTCGGCGGCCATGTACAGCGACCGGGAGTCGGGGGCCCAGGCGAAGTCCGTCGGCCACAGCTCGCCGCCCACCGCGCGCCCCTCGCCGGAGGCCAGGTCCACGATCCACAGCGCGGTGCGGGGGATCCGCTCGGTGTCGGCGTGGACGACCCGCACGCAGGCGACCAGGCGGCCGTCCGGAGAGATCTTGACCGGCCCCTCGAAGTCGTGGCCCTCCTGGTCGGACAGGATTCGCCGGGTACCGTCACCGCCCGTCTCGATCGCCACCAGCAGCCAGCGGAGCTCACCTCCCGGCAGGTTAAGCATCCAGTTGGCCACGACCGTGGCGCCGTCCGGTGTGATGGCGTAGTCGGAGTGGAACAGCGCCTTTCCCGGCTGCGGGGTGAGGTCCCTGACGCCGGTCAGCCGGTCGTCGCCGAGCGTTCCCGCGAACAGCCGCACCTCGCCGGGGCCGAGGTCGTGGTCCCAGTGGCGCACCGGGTAGTCCTCGTGCAGGACGGCGCTGATCCCGGCCTCCTGGCGGGCCTTGCGCCGATCGGCCTCGGTCGCCTCGTCGCCGGGGAGCACGTCCGCGCCGAAGACCACGTTCGGCCCGCCGGCGGCGAACCCGGCGATGCCACCGGGCCGGCGGGCCACCTGCCGGGCCTCGCCTCCGGCCGCGGGCAGCAGCCACAGGGCCGGGACCTCCTCGTCGGGGTCCTTGACCTGCGGGTCGGGGCGCCGGGAGCCGAAGAGGATGTCGCCCGAGGCGGTGAACTCCACCCCGGCCTCCCCCTTCACGGACCGGGTCAGCCGGTGGGGCGCGCCCCCGTCGAGGGGGATCTCCCATAGGGAGGTGCCGTAGGACCTGCCGTCGGGGGTCGGCGCCTGGACCACGCTCACCAGACGGTTCCCGTCGGGGGAGAGCCGCAGGGATGTCACTCGCGGAAGGCCGACATATTCGCGAATGTCGCTAAATGGGGTCACGGTCCCGAACCTACCCCGAGGCCCTTCCCCGATCACGTATACGCACAAATGACGCTTATCCCATTACCCTGTGCGACCGGGCGCGAGGAGGTCCCGGCATGCGGTTTGATGAACCCATGGGGACCTACGACGCACTGCTCGTCGTCTCCTTCGGGGGACCGGAGAAGCCGGACGACGTGATGCCGTTCCTGGAGAACGTGGTGCGGGGACGGGAGATCCCGCGCGAGCGGCTGCTTGAGGTCGAGGCGCACTACCGGCGCTTCGGCGGGCGCAGCCCGATCAACCGGCAGTGCCGCGACCTGATCGCCGCCGTCGAGCCGACCGTCGGCCTGCCGGTCTACTGGGGCAACCGCAACTGGCACCCCTACCTGGAGGACACGCTGCGGCGGATGGCCTCCGACGGCGTGCGCCGGGCCGCCGCCTTCGTCACCGCCGCCTACAGCTCCTACTCGTCCTGCAGGCAGTACCTCGACGACATCGCGCTGGCCAGGGCCGCGGTGGAGAACGCCCCCGAGGTGGTCAGACTCCGGCACTACTTCGACCACCCCGGCTTCGTCGCGGCGATGACCGACCACACCCGCGAGGCCCTCGCGCGCCTGCCCGCCGAACACCGGGACGCGGCGCGCCTGGTCTTCACCGCGCACAGCATCCCGGTCTCGATGGCCGCCACGGCCGGGCCGTACGGCGGAGCCTACGAGGCGCAGCTGCGCCGTACGGCCCAGGCCGTCACCGCCGGGCTCGGCGGCGGCCACGCCTGGGACCTCGTCTGGCAGAGCCGCAGCGGCCCGGCGCACATCCCGTGGCTGGAACCCGACGTCTGCGACCACCTGCGCGCGATCGACGCCCCGGCGGTGGCGCTGGTGCCGATCGGTTTCGTCTCCGACCACATGGAGGTCGTCTACGACCTCGACGTGGAGGCCGCGGCGCTGGCCGAGAAGACGGGCCTGCCGCTGGTCAGGGCGGCGACGGCCGGCACGCACCCCCGGTTCGTCTCGATGATCGGCGAGTTGCTCGCCGAACCCGAACCGGCCCCGTGTCCGGCCACCTGCTGCCCGGCCCCGCCCCGCCGCGGGGCGTGAAAGGGGCTTGGGGGTGACGGGCGGCTTTGAGGGCTTCAAGGGTAGGCGTGGGCGTAGGCCCGGGCGATGGCCATGACCTTGGCGACGTAGGACCAGGAGTGGTTGTAGAACCACACGGCCTTCTCCAGCCTGGCCCCGCCCTGCCCGGCGCCGTTGGCGCACAGGTAGCCGGCCGCCGAGGGAACGGCGTCGTAGGGGCTCCAGATGTCGGCGGTTCCGTCGCCGTCGCCGTCGCGGCCGTACGCCTTCCAGGTGGCGGGCATGAACTGCATCGGCCCCAGGGCCCCCGCCGACGACGGCCCGTTGTCACGCCCGTGTGAGCTCTCCACCTGGCCGATCGCGGCCAGCACCGTCCACGACAGACCCGGGCAGACCACGGCCGACCTGCGGTAGAGCTCCAGATAGCTTCCCGGGCGGCCGACCGTGCCCCGGCCGGCCGAGGGCCGCTCCCCCACCGCGGGCGTCTCGCTCCCGGTCTCCCCCACCGTTCCGGAGGCCCGGCCGGTACGGCCCGTGCCCACCGCCACCACCTGCGCGCCCGCGCCCACCAGCCTGCGCACCCCCGCGCCCAGGGTGGCCGTCTCCTTCCGCGGGCCGTGCACCAGCAGCGCCACCCCCGGCAGCAGGCCGAGCCGCCGCCCGGTCTCCACGCCCACCAGGCCGTCGACGCCGGGAAGGCCGAACGAGGCGGACGCCGCCACCCGCAGGGCGGGGCCGCCCTCGATTTGGCAGCGCGCGCCCGGGGTCAGCCCGAGACGGCGCGCCGCCGCGCCGGCGACGACCAGCTCTCCCCTGGCGAGCGCCTCCCACACCCCTCGGTGACCGGCGACGGCCCGGGGCGTCCAGGCCCGGAACCGGGCCGGGTCGACCGCGAGGAGGTTGAGCCCGCCCCCGCGTACCCTGACCGCCCCTGCGTCGAAGGAGTCGATCTTCCGGACGTGTTCGAGCCGGGAGATGTCCTCCTTGGTCCGCGGAGACATCTCCGATGGGGAGACCACCAGCAGCCGGGGCGGGGTGAGGGTGATCCCGGGGCCGCTCGTGACGGGGGCGACCGGCGTCGCGGCACCCGGTGTCGTGGGACCCGGTGTCGTGGGACCCGGTGTCGTGGGACCCGGTGTCGGGACGGCCGGTGTCGGGACGGCCGGAGCCGGGACGGCCGGAGCCGGGACGGCCGGAGCCGGATCCGTCCTCGCGGGAACGAACGCCGGGGAGCCGGCCCGCGGGGCGAGCCCGGCGAGATCCTGAACGGCCGGCCCGGCGACGGCGGACGCCGGGGAGGGGACGGGACGGGTGACGATGATCACCGCGCCGGCGACGGCCGCGAGGGCCGTCACGGCCATCACCGTGACGAAAACCCCCAATCTGGGAAGAGGCCACACCGCGCTCACGTTAGCCCCAAGCGACCGCAATGTACGTCGTTGCGGGAAAAATCATTTGCTGAGCCGTGGATCAGTAAGGGATCGTCTGTACGTTCCGCGCCGGGGAGGGCCGGAGCGGCGGGAAAGGGGACGAGTGGTGGTCGGGCCGTACCGGAGGCTGTTCGACAGGCCCGGCGTCAAGGGATTCGTCATCGCGGGGTTCTTCGGGCGGATGCCGATGTCGATGCTCGGCATCGGCGTCGTCGTGCTCATCCAGGCGCTCACCGGCTCCTACGCCACCGCGGGCGCGGTCGCCGCCACGGTCAGCCTCTCCTACGCCGTCGCCGCCCCCTTGAGCGGGCGCCTGGTGGACAGGTTCGGCCAGGCCAGGGTAATCGTCCCCCTGGTCCTGACGCACGGCGCCGCGCTGACGGGCCTGATGCTCTGCGGGAGGTTCGGGGCGCCGGCCTGGACGCTGTTCGTCACCGGCGTCGTGGTGGGGGCGAGCGCGATGTCGCTCGGCTCGCTCGTACGGGCCCGCTGGTCGCACCTGCTGGCGGGGTCCGGCGATCTGCACGCCGCCTTCTCCTTCGAGTCGGTCGCCGACGAGATGATCTTCGTCGCCGGGCCCGCGCTGGTCACCGCGCTGGCCACGCTGGTCAATCCCTACACCGGCCTGATCGTCGCTCTGACGTGCACGCTGGCGGGCACCCTCGCCCTCGCGATGCAGCGCGCCACCGAACCGCCGGTGAAGGCGGACGCCGGGCACTCCGGCACGCCGATCACCATCCCCGGGGTGGCTCTGCTGGCGGGCGTCTTTCTGGCGATGGGAGCGACGTTCGGGTCGGTGGACCTGATCACGGTGGCCTTCGCCGAGGAGCGCGGCGCCAAGGCCGCCGCCGGCCTGCTGCTGGCGGCGATCGCGAGCGGGAGCCTGCTGTCCGGCCTCTGGTACGGCGTGCGACGGTGGAGGATCTCGCTGCGCAGCCGGTTCGTCCGCGCTCTGGGGCTGTTCGCGGCCGGGCTGGTCCCGATCACCCTGGTCGGGGACGTGAGGGCCATGGCGGCGGCGATGTTCCTCGCCGGGCTGGCCATCTCACCGACGATCATCACGGGATACACGCTGATCGAGCGGCTGGTCCCGGCCCGCCTGCTCACCGAGGGCATGTCGTGGGTCTCGACCGCGGTCGGGCTCGGCGTGGCCCTCGGCGCCTGGGCCGGCGGACGGCTCACCGACGCCTTCGGCGCCTCCAACGCCTACGGCTTCTCCTTCGGCTGCGCCCTGCTCGCGGCGGTCATCGGGGTCGGCGGCTCCGCCTGGCTGCGCACCCCTGTTCCCCAGCAGTAATCATGAGTATTGTTCACATTTGCGGATCGGGCGAATGTGAGCCGACACCACGGATGGACCACGCGCGTTCCGTGACGCCGAACGTCGAGGAGCGAGCATGCGCGACACCTTCCGCAACTGGGCGGGCAACCAGTCCGCCACGCCGACGGAGACCGCCGCCCCCGCGTCCGCGGAGGAGGTGGCCCGGGCCGTACGGGAGGCCGCCGAGGCGGGGCGGCGGGTACGGATGGCCGGCAGCGGCCACTCCTTCACCGGGATCGCGCTGACCGACGGCCTGCTCCTGCGGCCGGACGCGCTGACCGGCATCCGCGCGAGCGGCGACGGCTGGGTGACGGCCGCGGCCGGGACGCCGCTCCACGTCCTCAACGAGGAACTCGACCGGATGGGCCTGGCCCTGGGGAACATGGGGGACATC
Source organism: Streptosporangium violaceochromogenes (assembly GCF_014654615.1). Classification (GTDB taxonomy): domain Bacteria; phylum Actinomycetota; class Actinomycetes; order Streptosporangiales; family Streptosporangiaceae; genus Streptosporangium; species Streptosporangium violaceochromogenes. Next base: position 297,563 of record NZ_BNBB01000002.1, read on the forward strand.
TCCGCCCAGACCCTGGCCGGGGCCATCCAGACCGGCACCCACGGCACCGGCAGGGACATCGGCGGGCTGGCCGATCAGGTGATCGGCCTGGAGATGGTGCTCGCCGACGGCGAGATCGTCACGGTGTCCGCCGGCGGCACCCGGAAGATCCGTGACGGGATCGGCGAGCGGGACCTGTTCGACGCGGCCCGGGTGGGGCTGGGCGCGCTCGGCGTGGTGACCGCGGTGACCTTCCGGGTGGAACCGTCCTTCCTGCTGCACAGCGTCCGGCGGCCGATGAGCCTGACCGGGATCCTCGACACCCTCGGCGCGCTCACCTCGGACAACGAGCACCTCGACTTCTTCTGGCTGCCGCACACCGACACCTGCCTGACCAAGTGCAACAACCGGAGCCCGGGACCGGCCGCCCCGCCGAGCGCCTTCCGGCACTGGCTGGACAACCGGTTCCTGGAGAACACCCTGTTCGGCGCGCTCTGCGGGATCGGCGGGCGCTTTCCCGGCGTGATCCCCCGGATCAACGCGCTCTCGGCGGCGGCGCTGTCGGCCTCGGCCCGGACCGACACCTCCTACAAGGTCTTCGCCACCGTGCGGGACGTGCGCTTTCTGGAGATGGAGTACGCCATCCCCCGCGAGCACCTCGGCGAGGCCCTGAGCCGGACCCGCGACCTGATCGAGCGGAGCGACTGGAGGATCACCTTCCCGATCGAGGTCCGGGTCGCCCCCTCCAGCGACGCATGGCTGTCGACCGCCTACGGCAGAAGGACGGCCTACATCGCCTGCCACGTCTACCGGCCGACCCCGAACCCCGCCTACTTCGAGGCCGTCGAGGAGATCATGACGGAATTCGGCGGCCGGCCGCACTGGGGAAAGATCCATACGCGGGACGCGGCCTACCTGGCCACGGTCTACCCGCGCTTCGCGGCCTTCCAGACGCTGCGCGACCGGCTGGACCCCGAGCGCGTGTTCGCCAACGACCACCTGGACACCGTCCTGGGCTGACGGCCCCGGGCGGATCCGCGCCCATCCTCTGTTCCCCGAATCGGCCCCTTGTCACAGGGTTTTCGGTAAAGGCGTGCGTAAAGCCTCCCTCGAAGAATGACGCATCGGCGTGTCCCGCCGTCGCGCGGGTACGCGTGAGGGGCAGATTCGCAGACGCCCCGCGCCGCTCAACCCCGAGGGAGTCCGCCGGAGATGACCTTCTCCCGCCGTCCAGGCCCGCCGTCCCCTACCACCACGGCGGCCCTCCGCCACGAGAGCGGCGGAGCGTTCCCGCCGCCGTCTTTCCGCTCTTCCCCCAAGTCCGCGACGCCACCCAGGGTTATTGGGGAGAATCCGTCGAGGACTCCGCACGCACTACTCCGCATCGGTGCCCGGTAAGTAGATGAATGGAGTAAATGTGACGGGCGTCACATCGCTGCGAGCCCCATCCAGGAAGGCGATGTTCGGACATGCCGGGTACGGTGCTGGCAGGCAACCGGCACACGCGAGAGACTCAAGGGTCCGGGGGAAGATTGAGCACGACGACGAAGGGACTCGCATGCAGGAGCTCCGACTCGTCGCGGTGAGTGAGGACGGGACCTACCTCGTGCTGGCCACGGCCGGCCGGGGCACCCGGTTCACGCTGCCCGTCGACGACCGGCTCCGCGCTGCCGTCCGCGGCAACTTCTCCCGTCTCGGCCAGTACGAGATCGAAGTGGAGAGTCCGTTGCGCCCCAAGGAGATCCAGGCCCGGATCCGCGCCGGCGAGACCGCCGAGGAGATCGCCACCACGGCGGGCATCCCGGTCGAGCGCGTGCGGTGGTTCGAGGGCCCCGTCCTCCAGGAACGTGAGTACATGGCCCAGCAGGCGCAGCGGTGCGCCGTGCGGGTGCCGGGCGACTCCGCTCCCGGCCCCCTTCTCGGTGAACTGGTCACCGAGCGGCTGACCCGCCGCGGCGTGCCCGTGGACGAGATCGACTGGGACTCCGCGAAGCGAGACGACAACCTGTGGCGGATCAAGCTCGGTTTCGTGTGGAACGGCCACAGCCGCAAGGCGGAATGGATCTTCGATCCGCGCCGGCGCCACATCACGCCGCACGACGACGAGGCGGTACGGCTGTCCGCGGGCGAGTACATCGAGCAGATCGAGGACACGACCGTCACCCCGTTCGTCCCCCGGGTGGCCAAGCTCGCTCCCGTGCCCCCGCTGGCGCCCGAGCCGCTCAACCAGCCCCCGGTCTCCTTCCCCTCGGTCCTGCGGTCGGAGGCGCCCCCGGCACAGCCCTCCCAGGGGCAGCCCGAGGCGCCGGCGGCCCACGCCCAGCTCGGTTCGCCCGCCGCCTACACCCACCCTCCGATGCCACCGCTCCCGGCCGGATACGATCCGCCGAGGCCCACGGTGCCGCCGCTGCGCGCCCCCGACGCGCCCCCCTACGAGCAACCGATCAGAACACCCGAGGCGGCCAGGTCCGCCGAACCCGTCACCCGAATGAGGGTTTCCGAGCCGCCGGTTCCCGAGTCCTCGGTTGAGGAGGAGCCCCCCGCGGGGACCGCCGGGACCGGCGGCGAGGAGTCCGGCGGTGAGCCGGCCGCCCCCGCCGTGACGGCCGAGGCGAAGAGCGCCGGCGCCGCGTCCGGGCCCGCCGCGGCGGAGACCACCCCCGACCGGCCAGCCGCCGCCGAGACGGGGCCCCCGGCCGCCGCGGAGCCGGCCCCGGAGTCGATAGCGGTACCCGCCGCGCGTGTCAGCGCCGACGAGCGGCCGAAGGCCGACCTCCCCGAGGAGGAGGCCCCGGCACCGGCTGCGGCGCCCGAGCCCGAGCCCGCCAAGCCGGCGGCCGAGAAGCCCGTGCCGGACAAACCCGCCGACCCTCCGAAACCGGCACCGGCCCGCCCGGCGAAGAAGGCCCGGGGACGCCGCGCGTCGGTGCCGACCTGGGACGAGATCATGTTCGGCGCCCGCCGGCAGGACTGACGCGCGGCCCGTGCCCGGGGCGACCGGACCGCCGGTCCCCCGGGCACAGCTCAGCTCAGCCGGCGGTCTCCGCCGCCTCCGCGGCGACGAACGACGCGAGCCAGTCGGGGGTGACCTCGGCGGCGAAGGCCACCCCCTCGGCCTCGCCCATGTCGATCGCGGCATACCCCCCGCTCCCGGCGCCCACCCCGGCGATGACGGTCAGCAGGCCGGCCCGGCGCTGAAAACAGGTCTGGGTGAGCTTCCAGCCGACCACGGCCCGCTTCTCCACCACCGCCTGAGAACGGCGCAGGGAGCCCGACCGCACCGACAGGCGGCGGCCGTCGTAGGAATGCCCGAGCGACCGGTAGCGATCCAGGCCGAGCGGCACGCCCACCGCCGCCAGGAGCAGTGCCACGACCGCCGGCGCCCACCACAGCGGAGACCAGACCGAGGCGGCCACCGCGGCGCAGCCCGCGACCGCCAGCCACGGGAAGACCGCCCGGAACAGCCTGCGCCCGCGCGCGGCCGGCGGATGCGCCCGCAGGCCGGTGACGATCGGGCCGACCGCCTCGCCCACGACGTCCAGCACGACGGCGCGCGGCACCACGGGCATGAGCTGCCCCCGGGTCTGCGAATCGCCGAGGCCGGTCACGATCGCCCAGGCGCGCGCGACCCCCGCCCAGCGCTCGGCCACCCCCTCGACCAGCTCGAACCCCCGTATCCTGCGGCGCTCCAGCGACACGCTCCTGCGGGTCATCAGGCCGCGCTCGGCGACGAGATAGCCCTCCCGGGCGCGCAGGGTGAAGTCCCAGTTGAACACCGCGTACATGACCGCGCCCGCGACCGGCATGGCGAGCACCAAGGCCACCAGGACCGCGACGAGGAGGGCCGGGTGTCCCCACAGCCACTCTCCGGCGCTCACGACGGCCCGCCCGTCGATCCTGAGCTCCGTTCCCCACTGGAACGCCACGCCCACGGCACCGGCCGCCAGCGCGAACGGGGTCAGCAGGTAGGCCCCCGACAGGGGACCGTAGGCGAGCCACCGGCGCGGGATCACGAAGAGCACCCGCTCGGGGGTCGCCTCGCCGGCCCCGTGGCGCTCCGCCGGGGAGCCCCCGGCTCCCGGCGGGACGCCGAGGGCCGTGCCGTGCCCGCCTGCCGTACCGGCCGGCGAGGACACGGGAGCGGCCCCGTCCTCCCGCGCGGCCTCCGCCCGGGCCCGCCGCGCCGTCCGGGCGCGGGCGTGCCAGAGCAGCACGGCCTTGAGCCGCTCGGCCTCGGCGACGGTCACGCCGTCGAGCTCGCCCTCCTGCTTGTCCTCGCCCCCCGCCCCGGTGTCGATCCTGAGGGCCGCGATGCCGAGCAGGCGGTGCAGCGGCGGGGTGCTGACGTCGACGCCGCGGATCCGCTCCAGCGGGATGGTCCGTACCGACCGGCTGACCAGCGCCCGGGTGAGCTCCAGCCTGTCGCCCGCGACCCGGTAGGTGAAGGTGGCCCAGCGGAGCGCGGCGTAGACGACCGAGCCGACGACGCCGAAGGCCGCCCACACGAACGAGCCGGGTGAGAACCCTCCCAGAAACAGGACGCCGGCCAGCGGCAGGAAGAGGGAGGGGAGCATCCGGATCGGGTCGGTCAGCAGCACCTTGGGGCTGAGCCGCAGCGGCGGCTCGGGCAAGGGCTCGGGCGGAACCCCGGGTGGGGGAAGGCCGGGCCGCTGACCACCGGGCGGGCCGGGAGGAAGACCTCCGAGAGGACGGCCTCCGGAAGGAAGGCCCTCGGGGGGAAGGCCCTCGGACGGCTCGCCGGGGACCGGACCCGCGGGAGCCGGGCGGAGGGGCGGGGGCTCGGCGGGGTCGATCACGTCGCGTCGTCCCTCAGCTCCTCGGCCCGCCTGGCGAGGCTCTCGGCCAGAACCGCCGCGACCTCGTAGTCGAGCCCCCTGATCGTGGACGACCCGGCGTGGGAGGCGGTGCGGATCTCGACCGTGGCCAGCCCGAGGGCGCGCTCGAACCAGCCCTGGGCCTTGTCGACCGTCTGAATCCGGCTGACCGGGACGAACGCCCACTCCCTGCTGACCCACCCGGAGCGCGCGTAGACCACGTCGTCCCCGAACTCCCAGCGATGCACGGCGTAGCGCCAGAACGGCTCGACGATCGCCGCGGGGAACAGGATCGCCGCCACCGCCACCGGCAGCCACCAGATGTGGTCCGGCACCCAGCCGGGCAGCCAGGACCACCGATCGCCGTCGATCCAGCGCGCGAGGAGGAAGGAGCCGCCAGAAAGGACGGCGGCCCAGAGCAGCTGCTCCAGCAGCCACAGCACGATGGCCTTGCGGGAGATCGGGTTGGCCGGGTCTCGCAGCGGGACGCGACCGCGCCCGGGAGCCCGCTCACCCACCCGAGCCACGGCGGCGGCCCCGCCCGTGCCGTCTCCGTGCCCGCCGGGTTGGTCGCTCACGCTGCCAGCCTAAAGGGTCCCGGCCCCGGCGGGCGGCCCCGCGGGGGTCGATCACGCGGTGGCCCGACCCCCTTCGAAGGCGCCGGCCGAAAATGTCGGTGGGGTCCGAGATCCTGAGCCGGGGTCAAGAAGAAAGGCAGTGACGATGCGATATGCCATCCAGGCCGAAGGTCTGGTGAAACGCTACGGAGAAACCCTCGCGCTCGACGGGGTCGACCTCGCCGTCCCGCAGGGGCGGCTGCTCGGCGTCCTGGGTCCGAACGGCGCCGGCAAGACCACCGCCGTGCGCATCCTGGCCACGCTGCTGCGGCCCGACGGGGGCACGGCCTCGGTGGGCGGGTTCGACGTGTGGCGGCAGGCCCACCAGGTGCGGTCGATGATCGGCCTCACCGGCCAGTACGCCGCGGTGGACGAGATGCTCACCGGCGTGGAGAACCTCCTGATGATCGGGCGTCTGCTGGGCATGTCCCGGGCGGACGCCCGGCGGCGCGCCGCCGAGCTGCTGGAGCGGTTCGCGCTCTCCGACGCCGCCGGGCGGGCGGCCAAGACGTACTCGGGGGGCATGCGGCGCCGCCTGGACCTCGCGGCGAGCCTGGTCGGGCGGCCACAGGTGCTGTTCCTGGACGAACCCACCACCGGCCTCGACCCGCGCAGCCGCACCGAGCTGTGGAGCGTCGTGCGCGGCCTGATGGCCGACGGGGTGACGGTCCTGCTGACCACCCAGTATTTGGAGGAGGCCGACCAGCTGGCCGACGACATCGTCGTCTTCGACCACGGCAAGGTGATCGCCTCGGGCACCTCCGACGAGCTGAAGGCCACCACCGGGGCACAGGTCCTGGAGGTCAGGCCGCTGGTGGCCGACCATATGGAGCTGGTCGTGCGGGTCGTCTCCGAGGTCGTCGGCGCCGCCCCCGACCTGAGCGCGGGCAAGGCCGTGACGCCGGTGCGCGACCCGGCGACCCTGCCGGCCGTCGTGCGGCGGCTCGACGACCTCGGGGTCGTGGCGACCGAGCTGACGCTGCGCAAATCCAGCCTCGACGAGGTGTTCCTGGCCATCACCGGCCATCTGCCGCAGGAGTCGTCCGCGGCCGACGAGACGGATCTCGCACGGAAAGAGGAAACGTTCGCGTGACCACGACAACGGCCGTGCCCGTCACGGCGAAGCGTGTCGGGCCGCTGACCGCGCTTCAGCAGACCATGACGCTCGCCTGGCGCAGCCTGGTCCAGATCAAGCACAACCCCTGGGAGCTGCTCGATCTGAGCATCCAGCCCATCATGTTCCTGCTGCTGTTCACCTACGTGTTCGGCGGGGCGATCTCGGGGTCGACGGGCGACTATCTTCAGTTCGCCCTGCCCGGACTTCTCGTCCAGAACGCCCTCTTTTACACCCTGTCCACCGCGATCGGCCTGAACACCGACATCACCAAGGGGGTGTTCGACCGGCTCCGGAGCCTGCCGATCGCCCGGACCGCTCCCCTCTCCGGCCGGGTCGTCGCCGACACCTTCAAGCAGGTCTGGGCGTTCGCCCTCCTCGTCGGCTTCGGCATGATCCTGGGGTTTCGGGTGCAGACCAGCGTGGCGGGCCTGCTGGGAGCGCTGGCGCTGCTGGTCGTGGTCGCCCTGGCGATGTCGTGGATGTCGGTCCTCATCGGGCTCAAGGCGTCCAGCCCGGAGAAGGTGCAGATGATCGCCTTCTCGACCATGATGCCGCTGACGTTCACCAGCAGCGCGCTCGTGCGGCCCGACACCTTCCCCGGATGGCTGAAGACGTGGTCGGACCTCAACCCCGTCACCCATCTGGCCGACGCCATCCGCGGCCTGCTGATCGGCGGCGCCGGCGACGTCACCCGCTCCGCGCTCGTCTCCTTGATCTGGGCGGCCGGGTTCGCCGTGGTCTTCGCCCCGCTGGCGATCCGCGCGTTCCGCAGCCGGGTCTGACGCGGCTCCCGTCCCGCCGGCCGGACGGCGGGGCGGGGGCCGGAGATCGCTTTCCGCCCTCGCCCGGCCTTCCCCGCCCCTCCTTCCGCCGTCGCCCCGTGGGCCGGCCGTTCCCCCGCGGAGGGTCGTCCCGCCGGGTCATCCCGTTCCACAGACAAAACGGCCCGACCGAAATACCCTCGGCGATGAACCCCCGGTGGAGGCCCAAACGTCCTTCGCACCGGAGGCGACGAAAGACCACGGGGCCGCCGGCGGGTGCGTGACCCGCCCAACATCGGATGACTTCCCCGCGCGGACCGGGAAACCCGGCTTCCCCGAGCCTCCTCCACACGGCCGGCCGCCGCCCCGCCCATCCCCCCACCACGGCTCCACCAGGGTGAATTCCGGAGCGACCGGGCGCGGTAGGACCGCCCCCGTGTTCAACATCACTCCCTCCCTCCTCCACCTCTGTCCGTTTTACGAGGATTTCCGCACCGTGGAACCTCGCGATCCGGTCGGCGCATCTGCCAGATCCGCGTAGCATCATCGGGCATGGGGCAGCCGAGCACTTCCACAGGCCGCCCGCGGCGAGCCGCCGGAGCGGCACTGGCCGCGGCGTTCGTCGTCGTGTCCTTGGGGTCCTCCGGATGCGGGGTGATAGGCAGCTCAGCCTCCGCCGGCCGTCTGCAACTCATACCGATCAGCGTTTCGAGCCCCCAGCTGCGAGACGGCGCCGTCCTGCCGTCCGACTACTCATGTGAGGGGTCGGTGGGCAACCCGCCGTTGCGCTGGTCGGGAGTACCGAACGAGACGAAGTCGGTCGCGATCGTGGTCGACAGCAACTCCCGCACCGGCGGAGAGGTCAACTGGGTCGTGTTCGGCATCGATCCGCGCACCAACGAGGTGGCCGAGAGCAGCGTCCCCGTGGGAGCCGTGGAGGGAAGCACGACCAGCGGCAAGGTGGGGTACGCCCCTCCCTGCCGCCCCCGGGAGAACTATCGTTTCACCGTCTACGCGCTCAACGCCAAGGTCGAGCTCACCCAGGGGGCCTCCCTGGAGAAGACCTTGAAGAGCATCGCGGCGAAGACGATCGCCTGGGGACGGCTCACCACGACCCACATCGAGTGACAGGTCAAACACCGGAGGTATTAATGGTTACCGATTCTTCACTTAGGGTGTGACAACGCTCATAGTGGTCCGACACAATCAGATCCAATGTCCGAGCGCAGGTGATGCAAGGGGGCAGGTCGCGTCGATGGCCGCGCGACCTCACCGGCGCCGCTGGAAGGCCATGGCCTTGAGGGTGGTGCAATGATCGCGGTCATAGTAAGCCTGGTCGCCGTCGTGCTCCTCGTGCTCGCCGTCGTGGCACTGGGAATGCGGTCGATGAACCGCAGGGAGAGCGCTCTTCCCCCGGAGCGCCTGCGTGAGATGGCGGAGAAGGAGGCGAAGACGCCCGCCCTGTCCATCGACGACTTCGCCTCCCGCGAGCCGAAGATGAGCCATTTCAGCCCGGATCTCACCCCGTTCGACGAGCCCAAGCCGCCGCGTCCGCCGCGCCCGGCGGGCGCGCGCGGCAAGCGCGGCGTGAACGAGTTCGGCGAGGCCGACGACTACGACGACGACTACTGGACCCGCCTCCAGGCCGACGAGGGCGGTTTCGGCGGGCCGCTGGCGGCCCAGGCGGGCGCAGCAGGCGCCGCGGGTCGTCCCGCTCCCCGGGGCGACCGCGCTCCTTCGGCCCCGGTCTCCCCCGTGACGGACGCGGACGCGGCGACCGTGCAGGTGCCGTTGCCGGCCCGGCCCCAGCCCTCCCGGCCCGCCCCGGCCCCGCGGGCCACCCCGGCGCCCGCCGCCGCCTCACTGCCCTCGGGTCTTGCCGACCTGGTCGAACCCGTCCAGCCGAACCCGGCCCCCACCGCCGCCGCGCTCGCCGAGCAGAAGACGGTCACCTTCGCCGCCCCCACACCCGGCGCCTTCGGTGAGCGCCCTTCCCGGTCGAGCTCCCGCAGGGCGGGGCGGACCTCGCCGGGTTCCCCGGCCCCCTCCGGCGGCCCGGCCTCCCCGGGTTCCTCCGGTGCCGCCTCCTCCCGGCCCGATCCGCTGAACGACCCCCTGAACACCTCCTACCCACGCCCGGCCACCCCGCCGACCCCGGCCCGCCCTCCGCTGTCCACCCGCGGCGCGTCCGGCGTGAGGCCCGGGACTCAGCCCGTCCCGGGGCCCGCCTCGGCGCCCGTCCCGGGAGCTGTCCCGGGGTCCGTGTCAGGGCCCGGTGCCAGGCCCCCGGCCCCAACGCCCCCGATGGGCCCCACCACCAGCGGCGGCTTCCCCGCCACGCCGAGTAACGCGCCGAGCGCCACACCGGGCGCCCTGCCCGGTGACAGGCCGGGCGACGGGCCGCTCGCGGCCCCCTACAGCACCGCCGCCGTACCCGAGACCGGCCGACCGGTCCCCGACAACCCCTGGGCGCGGGCCACGGCCCCCGGCTCCGGGGGGTGGCAGGCCGCGAACGCCGACATCCTGGACGACCCCGCCCCGCCCTACTCCTCCTATCAGACCCCGGTGTACGGCGCCCCGCCCGCCACCGGCCCCTCCGGCGCGCCCTCCGCCGCCTCTTATGAGGTGAGGTCCGGCTGGGCCACCATCGACGACGACGTCCTCACCGGCCCGACCCCTGCGATCTCCACCCCGACCGGGCCGTCCCGGACCGTCTCGCCCTCCGACGAGCGCGGGCGAACCGAGGCCAGGAGGCCCGGAGGCTACGGCTACGACTCCGCCCCGGCCAGCCCGGCCTCCCCCGCCGCCTGGCCGGAGCCCGCCCCCGGCGGCACCGGTGGCGGCACGACCTGGCCGAGCTACGAGGATCTCTACGGCACCGACGAGACCGGCGCCGCCCCGGACGAGAAACGCCCGGGAACCTCCCGGGGTGGCCACCATCGGACACAAGACCCGGATTACCCCGACTATTACCGCTAATTTGTCGCTAATTTGCTCCGCGTCCGCCAAAAAGCTGCGGTAATCCCTTAACCGGCGAGCTCCGACGAAATAACGTCTCTTCCATGGGGACGGACACGAAGAGCGATCGCACGCTCACAAAAAGCGACATACCATCCATACTGCGACATGACCTGCCCGCCTCCCTGGTGGTCTTCCTGGTGGCGGTGTCCCTTTCGCTGGGCATCGCCGTCGCCTCGGGAGCACCTCTGGCGGCGGGGCTCATCGCGGGGGTGGTCGGCGGCGTGGTGGCGGGCCTGCTGGGTGGCTCGCCCGTCCAGGTGAGCGGTCCCGCCGCGGGACTCGCCCTGGTGGTCGCGCAACTGGTCGCCACGTACGGCTGGCAGGCCACCTGCATGATCACTCTGATGGCGGGCGCCCTGCAGCTCCTGCTGGGAATGGTCCGGGTCTCCCGAGCGGCCCTGGCGGTCTCCCCCGCCGTGGTGCACGGCATGCTGGCCGGGGTCGGCGTGGTGATCGCCCTCGCCCAGCTCCACGTGGTCCTCGGGGGCAAACCTCAGCCCTCGGCGATCGAGAACCTGATCGAGCTCCCCTGGCAGATCGCCCGCAACCACAGTCACGCGGTCTTCGCCGGCCTGCTCACCATCGCGGTCCTGATCGGCTGGACCCGCCTGCCCCGGCCGCTGCGGCTCGTCCCGGCGCCGCTGGCCGCGCTGCTCGTCACCTCGACCGCGGCCATGGTGCTGGGCTGGAAGGTCACCCGGGTCGACCTGCCGTCGAGCTTCGGCACGTGGATCGCCCCGGTCTGGCCCCAGGGTGACTGGCACGGGGTCGTCGCGGCGGTGCTGCTCGTGGCGCTGCTGGCCGGGGTGGAGTCGCTGCTGTGCGCGGTGGCCGTCGACAAGCTGCGCGGTGGGCGCTCCGACCTTGACAAGGAGCTCACCGCCCAGGGTGTGGCCAACATGGTGAGCGGCGCGCTGGGCGGGCTGCCGGTGGCCGGGGTCATCGTGCGCAGCACCACCAATCTCCGCGCCGGGGCCCGCAGCCGCTGGTCCACCATCCTGCACGGCGTCTGGATCCTCGTCTTCACCGCCTTCCTGGGGTGGACGATCGCACTGATCCCGATGGAGGCGCTGGCCGCCCTGCTGGTCTTCATCGGCGTCCAGATGGTCAACATGGGGCACGTGCGCAACCTGCGCGGGCACCGGGAGATCCCGGTCTACTTCGCGACCATGGCCGGCGTGGTGGTGCTGGGCCTGGCCGAGGGCATCCTGCTGGGCCTGGGCCTGGCCGCGCTGTCGGCGCTGCGGCGCCTCACCCGGGTGACCGTACGGGCCAGGCGCGAGCCCGACGGGCACTGGCACGTGTTGATCGGCGGCTCGCTGACCTTCCTGGGCGTTCCCCGGATCGTCTCGGAGCTGCACGCCATCCCCGCCGGTGCGGCCGTGGCCCTGGATCTGAACATCGACTTCATGGACAACGCGGCCTTCGAGGCCATCCACGCCTGGCGGCAGGACCACGAGCGCGGCGGCGGCACCGTGGACATCGACGAGATCCACGACGAGTGGTACACCATGGCCGCCACCGGCGCCCGGGTGTTCCCCGCCAAGTCCCCGCCCCAGGCGCCGGACCGCTGGTGGCTTCCGTGGGCCCACCGCCGCCGGGCACGGCCCGCTCCCCCGGGCGCCTCCCCTCCCTCCCTCCAGGAGGCGGAGGGGCAGACCCCACAGCCGCCGCAGGGCCCGGAGCCGACACCGGAGACGGACTCCCGCACCGGCCTCACCACCCCTGTCGCACTCACAGCGCCCGGCCGGGACGGCCGGGACACCCAGGACGGCAGGGACGGAACGGACCCCGCCGCCGACGGCGCGTCCCGGCCTGCCGGACCCACCGTGCCGGCCCGGCGGGCGCCCGCCCGCGTCGGCCGCGCCTCTCACAGCCCGCGCGGGCCGGGAGAGGCGGCCGGCGCCGTGCCGGCCCTGCTCGCCGGAGCGCGGGAGTTCCATCACCGCACGGCTCCGCTGGTCCGCCCCTTCCTGCACGCGATGGCCCGCAAGCAGGACCCCTTCCACCTCTTCATCACCTGCGCCGACTCCCGGATCGTGCCGAATCTGATCACCGCCAGCGGGCCCGGGGACCTGTTCACCGTACGGAACATCGGCAACCTCGTCCCCCGGCGCGAGGCGGCGTCGACCGACGACTCGGTGACGGCGGCGATCGAGTTCGCCACCGGCGCGCTCGACGTCCGGACCATCACGGTCTGCGGCCATTCCGGCTGCGGGGCCATGGCGGCGCTGCTCAACGGCGGTGAGAAGACGGCGGAACTGCCCGCGCTCGGCCGGTGGCTGCGCCACGGCAACCACAGCCTGGCGCGCTTCGTCGGATCCGAGAGCGACGGCAGCGACGACGGCCCGCTGGACCGCCTGTGCCGGGTCAACGTGATGCAGCAGCTGGAGAACCTCCGGACCCACCCCCGGGTGGACGAGCTCGTCCGCGAGGGGCGCCTGGAGCTGGTGGGTCTCTACTTCGACATCGCCGCCGCACGCGTCCACGTCCTCCAGCAGCCCGTCGCGACCGGTCCGCTCTGAGCGGACCTTTTGCGCCGGAGGTGAACGCCCGTGGCTCCCGCCCGGAAGGAGGCGAACAATGGTGCGCCATGAGAACTCTGATCATCGGCGGCTCGGTCTTCCTGGGCCGGGCGGTCGTCGAGGAGGCGCTGCGGCGCGGACACGAGGTCACGACGTTCAACCGGGGCAGGAGCGGCGTCGACCTACCGGGCGTGGAGGCGGTCAGAGGCGACCGCGAGGCCCCCGAGGACCTGGAACGCCTCACCGGTGGCAGAACGTGGGACGCCGTCATCGACATCTGCGGATATGTCCCCAAGGTGGTGGGCAGATCGGTGCGGGCGTTGAACGGCAGGGCGGCCACCTACGCGTTCGTCTCCAGCATCTCGGCCTGCTCCGCCTGGCCGGAGACACCGGGCGCCGACGAGAGCTCCCCCCGGTTCGCGTGCGCCCCGGACGCCGGGGCCGACGACGGCGACTACGGCACGCTCAAGGCGGGCTGCGAGCGTGCGGTGGAGCAGGGGTTCGACGGCAACGTCCTGATCATCGAGCCGGGTCTCATCCTCGGCCCGCACGAGAACGTGGGGCGCCTGCCCTGGTGGCTCACCCGCGTGGCCAGGGGCGGGCGGGTCCTCGCCCCCGGCCGCCCGGAGACGGCGATGCAGGTCATCGACGCGCGTGACATCGCCGCCTTCACCCTGGACCGGGTGGAGGCGGGGGTGGGCGAGCGCTACTTCACCAGCGGGGTGCGGGGCAACGTCACCTACGGCGGGCTGCTGGATCTGTGCCGGGAGGTGACGGGCTCGGACGCGGAGTTCGTGTGGGTGAAGGACCGTTTCCTGCTCGACCGGGAGGTCCGGTCCTGGACCGAACTGCCGCTGTGGGCCCCCGGCCGGCCCGAGTTCGCCGGCACCTGGCTGCCCTCGTCGGCGAAGGCCCACACCGCCGGATTGCACTGCCGTCCCGTCGCCGAGACCGTCGGCGACACCTGGGCCTGGCTCCGGGGCATTCCGGAGGCGGAGCGTTCCTTCGGCGCCCACGGCATCGACCCGGACAAGGAGGCCAGGCTCCTGGCCGAGTACACCTAGGCTCCCGGCCTGAGGCACCGGCCCGCCCTCCCGGCGGTCAGGTGCCTCAGGCCGGCGGACCCGGCTCCGCGGGCTCCGCCGGGCGCTGGAAGGTGGCGTACAGCAACCACAGGGAGGGAAGCAGCAGCAGGGTGCCGACGGCCAGCGAGCCCAGGCTGGCGGCCAGCACGGCGTCCGTCGCCGCGGCCCGGCGCACGGTCACCCCCGGCAGCAGCTCGGGATACTGCCCGATGCCCCAGCCCCACAGCAGGCCGACGACGGCCACGGCGGCGGTCAGCCGTACCGCCAGATAGGCCCGGAACCACAGCAGCACCAGCGACGCCAGGCCCGACAGCACGGAAAGGACCAGCAGCGGCAGCGCGCGCCCGGACGTCAGCTCGGCGAACAGGCGCGGGGCGTCGGCGCTCAGCACCACGAGCCCCGCGGCCGACAGCAGCCCGACGACGACCCCCGTGGCCAGGGCGCGGCGGCGGAACGCCTCGGCCAGGGCGGGCCGGTGGTCGCGCTGGGCGTCACGGGTGAGGTAGACGGCCGCGAGGTAGGCCGCGGTGCCGACCGCGAGGGCGCCGCTGACCAGGGAGGTGGGGTTGACCCAGCTGGAGATCAGGTCCCCCTTGGCCAGGCCCGGCGGCACGCGGCCGGAGGCGATGCCCCCGGCCGCCGCCCCCAGGAAGAACGGGGTGACGACCGAGGAGAAGGCGAAGGCGGCGCCGAACAGGCGCCGCTGCCACAGGCGGACGCTGGCCTTGCGGAAGGCGAAGGCCGCGCCCCGGGCGATGACGCCCAGGGCCGCCAGGGTCAGCGGAATGTAGAGGGTGGAGGTGACGGCGCCGAACACCGAGGGGATGCCCGTCCACATCAGCACGATGACGAAGATCAGCCAGACGTGGTTGGCCTCCCACACGGGGCCGATGGCGTGCTCCACCAGATCGCGCTGTTCGCGCCCGCGCACCGCGCCGCCCGCCAGCAGGTCCCACACGCCACCGCCGAAGTCGGCGCCGCCGAACAGGACGTAGGCGCTCAGCCCCACCCACAGGACGGCCATCATGATCTCGGGAAGAGGCATGGGCTGTCCTCAGACGACCTTGTAGCCGGTGACGTCGATCTCCTGCGGCGCGAGCGGGACGGGCTTGTTACGGCTCAGCAGGCGCATCACGTAGACCGTGGCGACGGTCAGCACGACGTAGACGGCGGTGACGACGACGAAGCCGTACACCAGCCCCGGGGCGGGGTTGACGGCATCGGCGGTGCGCATGACGCGGTAGACGGTCCACGGCTGGCGGCCCACCTCGGTGACGGTCCACCCCGCCTCCACGGCGACCACCGACGCCACCCCGGAGACGGCCACCGCCCGCGCGAACCACGGCGAGCGGGGCAGGTCCCGGTGGCGTCCCCAGGCCAGCGCCAGCCAGATCGCCAGGCCCAGCAGGGCGAAGCCGATGATCACCATGATCTGGAAGGACAGGTGCACGATGTTCACCGGCGGCCACTCGTCCCGGGGAAACGCCTTGAGTCCGGCGACCTCGGCGTCGGGACTCCCGTGGGCCAGCAGCGAGAGCCCCTTGGGGATCGCGAGCCCGTAGCGCAGCCGGTCACCGACGGCCACTCCCCCCAGGTGCAACGGCGCTCCGCGCTGGGTGTCGAAGATCCCCTCCATGGCGGCGAGCTTGACCGGCTGGCTGTCGGCGACGAAGCGGGCGGACCAGTCCCCCACGGCGATCTGCACGGGGGTGACGATCGCGGCGACGGTGAGGGGCAGCAGCAGGCCCAGGCGGTGATAGCGATCCCGCCGCCCGCGCAGCATCGCCACGGCGTAGACGCCCGCGACGCTGAACCCGACGACCATGAACGCGGCGAGGATCATGTGAACGGTCTGCGACGGGGTGGCCGGGTTGAGCATCGCCGCCCACGGGTCGACCGACACGATCCGCCCCTGCCTGACCTCGAACCCGGTGGGCGCCTGCATCCAGGCGTTGGCCGCGACGACGAAGAAGGCGCTGGAGACCCCGGCGACGACGATGGGGATGCCCGACAGGATGTGCGCGACGGGCGTCAGCCGGTCCCAGGCGTAGAGGTAGATGCCCAGGAAGATGGCCTCAAGGAAGAAGGCGATGCCCTCCAGGGAGAAGGGCAGGCCGATGACCTCGCCGTAGACACCCATCATTCCCGGCCACAGCAGGCCCATCTCGAAGGAGAGGATCGTCCCCGAGACGGCGCCGACGGCGAACAGCACCCCCATCGCCCTGGCCCAGCGGCGCGCCAGCAGGCGATAGCCGATGTCGCCGGTACGGTGACCGCGCCACTCGGTGAACAGGATGAGGGCGGGCATGCCCACCCCGAAGCAGGCGATGATGATGTGCCAGCCGAGCGAGAGCGCCATCTGCGTGCGGGCCGCGAGGAGGTCGGCCTCGGTGGCGGCGACCGCCAGCGGGTGGACGCTCACCGGCCCCGCCGCCTCGTCGCCCACGGGATCGCCCGCGGCCCGAGGGCGGTGCGGGCGGCCCCCCTGCCGGCCCTCGCGGCGGGCCCCCTCGCGGCGGGACGTCCGCCGGGATCTCCGCCGGGAAGGCCCCGGCGGCGCTCCGGGGAACGCTCTGCTCGCGGCTGTCGCACTGCCATGGATCGCCTCACCTCGCGCTGGAAACGAAAAACCACCGGGCCGCGCCGCGGCCCGCCGGGGGAGGAGAGGCGCCTGCCGGGTCGTTTCCGCAGGCCGCCGCCACGGTGGCGGATGGCCCGCACACCGATCGCCTTACCCCCCGGCCCCCGTTCCGACGCCCGCCGATCACCAGGCCACGGCAATGCCGTCCTGCTGTTTCGGCATTCGCCGTCCCTTCCCCGCCCGGACCGCCCCGGCGGAGGTCAGCGCGGGACGGTCCAGCGGTGGCCGCCCGGGGTGTCCTCCACCGACACGCCCCCGGCGGCGAGCGCCCCGCGCAGCGCGTCGGCGACGTCGTATCCGCCCCGCTCGCGCAGGCGGGCGCGGAGCGCGAGCAGCGGCTCGACCAGAGGGGCGATCCGGTCGCGGGGGTCGCGGGGGTCGGCCAGGCGCCCGAGCCTGGTGATCAGACGGCGCAGCGCGTCGCGGGCCTGCTCGACCCCGCCCTCGTCCTCCTCGGTGTCGGCCGCCCACCGGGTGATCTCCGACTCCAGATCGAGTACGGCCCGGGCGGCGGCCTCGCCGTCGAGTCCGGCGAGCGCGGCGTCGAAGCGCCGCTCACAGGTGCCGACGACCTCTCCCAGGGAGGCCTGACCGTCCTCGACGACCGGACGCGGGGCCGGGAGGGGAACGGCGGTGCCGTCCTCGGCCAGGCCGCACAGCTCGGCCAGGCCGATCGCCGTTCCCGAGGGCAGCACCGCCTGCCGGCCGGGACGGCGCACCGTCAGGCCGCCGCGGCCGGCCACCCGGACGGTTTCGGCACGCAGATCGAACAGGACGGCCGTGTGCTCGTCGACGCCGAGCACCACCGCCTCCGGGGGCAGCTCCCGCTCCATGCGGGCCAGCCGCCGCTCCCCGAGATAGCAGTAGCGCGTGTCGTGGGTGCCGCCCTCGGCGTTGTCGTAGTGGGGGACGACCGCGGCCCGAAGCCCGAGGGGGCCGAGCAGGTCAAGGCCCTCGCGCCAGTGGGGGTCGGCGCCCACCTTGTAGATCTCGTAGACCGGGATCACCGCGACGCCCGCCGTGCAGGCCGCCGCCGAGGCGAGGACCGTCACCCCGTCGCGGGCGCGGACGCGGGCCCGCAACTCCCCGGCCACCGGGGTGGCCGTCCAGCGGTCGAGCGCGAACGTCGGGCTGCCCGGCCCGGAGAACACCCAGTCGGCGTCGCCGGCCTCCGATGCGACCTCGACGGACAGGCCGACGCTGCGGGCGAAGTAGCGCCGCGCCCTGGAGGAGATGTCGCCGGCGTTCTCCTGGAAGGCGTAGGGCGCGTCGAGCAGCACCGCCCGGGGCCGGGGCCCCAGCCCGCGGACGACGGAACGGTGCACCTCGACCATCGTGGGACTGGTCTCACCCGACCCCATCAGCACCAGCATCCCCGGGCGGTCCGGCATCGCGTCTCACCTCTCCTCTGTGTCCTCCGACGCCCCACACCCTTCAGGAGAGGGAGGCCGGCGGCAATAGCGCCGATGCGTGAGAGACGCTCCTGCATACTGTTCGCAGATGGAGATATCGTTCCAGGCGCACCGGGAAGTGATGTGACAGAGCAGACCACCCCCCTTGCCCCGATTTCAGTGGAGGTCCTCTTTCTGCGGGTGAACGCGGAGGGAGGCTGGGCCTACCGCCGGATCGTCACCCTGCCCACCAGGGGGGAGAGCCCGGACGAGGCGGCCCGGCGGGTCTGCGGCGTCGCCCGCGGCGCGCCGTCCACCGTCGTGCACTCCACGAGCTGGCGCTACCGGCCCGAGGGCCAGGTCGTGCTGACCTACGCGGTCTGCCCCGACCCCGCCCCCCAGGCCGCGGCCATCGAGCTGTCCCGCCCGCGGGTGGCCCGGGGCGACGGCCCCGCCTCCCCCTCCCCCGCGGACCTGCGCGTCGAGGACGTCGCCGCGCACGCCGTCCACCATCTGGCGTTCCTCATGACCACCGATCCGGTCGTGCGCGCCGCGCTCGGGCGGTCCCCGGCCGTCACGGCGGCTCTGGAGGGGCTCTCCCCCGCCCTCGCGGGGGAACTGGTCCCCCACGTGGCGGACGGCGCCGCGAGCGCCACCCGGTGAGCGGCCGCCCCGAGGTTCGCGTCACCCGGTGAGCCGCCACCCGGAGGTCCGGTCACCCGGTGAGCCCGCGATTCCCGGGCGGGGCGCGGAGGCCCTCTCCGCGGAGGCGCGGAGGGCCGCCCTCCCCGGAACGGCCCCGTTCCCCGCGTTACCTGCGCCTGATCGACGGCTTGGTCTTGCTGCCGGCCGTCTCGAACCGCAGGGAGGTGCCCCCGGTCACGACCGAGACCTCGTCGGAGCCGCCGCCCCGCGCGACCACGCGGACGTTGACCGGGGTGCCGCGCTCCGGCCGTACGGTGAACGTCATGCTCCTGCCCCTGCCCACCTCGCGGCAGGTGCCGCCGAGGTTGTCGGTGACGCAGACCGTGGCGTCGTAGCCGGCCTTGTGGGTGACCTTGACGTTCACGTTCCGCGCGGCGGCTGCGCCGGCCGAGGGGGCCAGGCCGAGGCCGAAGGCGCCGGTGACGCCCAGGATCGCCGCCGCCGTGGCCACGCGCGTCTTGACAGACATGATGCTCTCCCGTTTCTCGATGCCCTGTGGACGATCAGGGGTACGGGAGGCTCGGCGCCGGAGGTTCAACCGCCCAATACGCATATTCACCGACACCTGGCGGTACGGTCACCGGACCTCGCCACCGGAGGGGAGACGCATCCGCCGAAGGGCGCTCGGCGCCCCGCGGCGGCGATCACCAGTTCGCGACCTCGAACATCCTCCAGGGCCGGATGTCCTCCGGCGGGACGAGCCGTAGCACCCGGTCACCGGCGGGGCGGCCGGGTGTGTGCTCCCCGGCCTCGCCGGCTCCATCGAGCCTGCCGATCGCGCCGACCTCACCGGCTCCGTCGACCACGCCGATCTCGTCGCGGCCCGCACGCAGGACGTCCAGGACCGCCTCCCACGTGCCGTCCGTCGACCAGCGCCGATGACGGTTGTAGACGGTCTTCCAGCTACCGTAGACCTCCGGCAGGCTCCGCCAGGAACAGGCGGCCCGCGCCCGGAAGAACACACCGTTGATCACCATGCGGTGATCGGCCCACCGATGACCACGCCGGGGGTGGGCGGGCAGCAGCGGAACCAGGCGCACCCACTCGTCCTCGGTCAGATCATGACGCTTCAGACGGTTATCCATGACCACATGGTCTACACCATCAACGCCCGAAGATCTATGGGACAAAGGGCCCCATCCGGCGCTTTCCCGCCCCTTTTCACACGCTCCAGCGGGAGCCGCTTTCTTGATCATACCCGAACACGAGCATGCCCGCCGCCCCCTCGCGCGACGGCCGCCGGCCGGGCACCCGCCGCACCTCCCCGGCACCCCGGGACCGATCCTCTAGAGTGTGCGGCCGTAAACCTCCTCCCCACGCCTCAGGCGGGGGGTCTCACGCTTCAAGGGGATCCGATGACGACGCCCTCCTATCTGTCCGAACTGTTCTCCCTGAACGGCCGGGTCGCCATGGTGACCGGCGGGAGCTCCGGCATCGGCCGCGCCATCGCCGAGGCCCTCGCCCGCGCGGGGGCGAACGTGGTGATCGTGGCGCGTACGGAGGCCGACCTGGCCGCCACGGCCGACGGGCTGACGGCCCGCGGCTGCCGCGTGGCCTGGGTGAGCGCGGACCTCGGCACCGGAGACGGCGTGCGCGCGGCGGCCGAGGGGGCGGTCGAGGCGTTCGGGGAGCCCGACATCCTCGTCAACAGTGCCGGGATCAACCTGCGCCCGCCGATGGGTGAGCTGAGCGAGGAGGTGTGGGACGTCACCATGGCGGTGAACCTCAGGGCGCCCTACCTGCTGGGACAGCGCTTCGGCCCCGCCATGGCGGAGCGGGGGTTCGGGCGGATCATCCACGTCAGCTCCCAGCAGGCGCACCGGGCGTTCGTCCAGAGCGGCGCCTACGGCGTCTCGAAAGGCGGGCTGGAGTCACTGACCCGCTCCCAGGCCGAGGCGTGGTCGCCGTACGGCGTCACCTGCAACGCGCTCGTGCCGGGGTTCGTGATGACGCCGCTCAACGCGCGGCTGTCATCCGACCCCGAGACGGTGGCGGCGCTGGCCGCGCGCACGATGATCGGACGCAACGGCCTGGCCGAGGACTTCGCGGGCGCGGCGGTGTTCCTGGCGAGCCGCGCCTCCGGGTACGTCACCGGCCAGTCGATCTTCATCGACGGCGGCCTCTCCGTCCACTGATCCCGCCGCGCGGACCGGGGACCGGCGCGACACGGTCCTCCGACACCTCTGCCCGCGCCCCGAAACGACAGGCTCCGGCAGCGAGCCTCGCGGCGCCATACACGTTTCGCGACGGATGATCGACCGGTTGTTACGACGCCGCACGCGCGACAGCGTCACGTTGGCGGCGAACGCGGGTTCAGCTCCTCTGGCCGTACTTGGTCACGACGCCGTCCTTGGCGCCGACCTTGACCTCGTGCCAGGTGCCGTCCGGGGTGACGACATCGACATCCCAGACGAGGAGGCCGTTGTGGTACCTGTCCAGGCTCATGTGGGTGATCTTGCCGTGCGGCACCGAGGAGGACACCTTCTCCGCGGCCTCCTTGTAGGTGAGCTCGGAGTCCTTGACGATGCCCATGACCCTGGCCTTCTCCTCTTTGCCGGTGTCTTTGACCCTGGGTCCCGAGACTCCCTTCCCTGACGCGTCCACTTCCAGCAGCCGTTCCGTACCGTCGGGCCCGGCCAGCTGGACCTCCCAGATCCGGCCGTTGTTCTCCGCCTGGAACGAGAGGACCGTGGAGCCCTTGACGGCGTCCATGGCCGCGGCGCCCACCTTCTCGAGATTCGCCGTGCCGCCGGGTTCCCGTCCGGGATCGTCATCGGAGTCGCTCGGTGGCCCCGACGGTGACACGAAGCCGACGACGGCGCCGTCCGCGGGCACCGCCTTGACGGCACCGAACCGAGTGGGGGCGCTCTCGCAGGCCGCGGCCGCGAGCAGGGCCAAGCCGGTAAAGACAGTGCCAATGATGGCCTTTATCCGTTTTCCATCATTCATACCGAAATGCTGTCCGCAACCCTATAAAGGCACGCCCGGAAGCCGGGCAATTCGGTCCACACCCGTTACCCGATCACGGCCTGGTCGACCATCCGCTTTCCCTCGCGCCCGCCGGAATGGGCCGGAAATCGTGAGAGGTCATGGCCGAGGTCGAACCCGGAGCCGTGGTCTCGCGCCTCGATCCCGGGAGCGGGTTCCGCGATGAGATCGACACGGAGGGACGTCCGGTACCTCGACCACCGACGCCCGGAAGGTCACCGAATGCGCCCCCGGCCCGTGCCCTCAGACACGCGCCTCCCCATCCTCCATTGCCGTCGTCGCGTGAACCGACTGCCGCCACTCCAACGCCTCGGGAACGTCCCGGTACTCCAGCAGATGCTGACCCGCGATCTGCTGGAGCAGATTCCTGACCTCCGCGGGCGTGGCGCGGAAGAACTCCCTGCGCAGGTTGACCCTGTTGACCCGCCGGTCGTTCAGCGCGGCGTGCAGCCGTCCCTCCAGCCCGACCGCGTCGTCGCTGAAGATCAGCGCGTGTGTGTCGAACCTGAACGGCACCGAGGCGTCCCCCAGCTCCCGTACCCGGTCCTCCGGCTCCAGGCGGCGGGTCATGCCGATCTTGACGACGTCCTCGCCGAAGGCGCCGACGTTGGAGATCACGTACACGTAGCCCGCCCGGACGTTGGCCTCGCGCGCCTCCACGTCACCGACCGCCGCCCCGATCTCCTCCAGTTTCGCCTTCAGCTCCCCCGCCCCGGCCTCGTCACCCTTGGCGATCAGCTTGGACAACGCCGCCTTGTAGTGAGCCTCCTCCTTGCGAAGCCTGGCCTTCTCCCGCTCGAACTCCCGGCGCGCGGCCTCCTCCTCACGCCGCTGCTCCCGCTGGGCACGGTCACGCTCCTTCTCCTCCTCCTGCTTGGCCAGGTAGTCGGCGGTCAGCTCCAACTCGTAGACCCTCAGCCGGTGGTAATCGCCGCTGACGTGGATACTCATCGTCTTACCGAGCTTGACGATCATCTCCACGGCCTTCTCCAACCGGTCGACGGCCGACTGCAGCTTGTACGGGCGCATCGTGCGCACGCAGTTGTCGGCCTCGGCGTTGTAGGCGCGCAGCATCAGCTTGGAGAAGTCGCGCACCATCCGGCGCCCCTCGGCAGCCGACCCGTTGACCTGCCAGTTCGTGGAGCCCAGCACCGCCTTGTTCTCCCTGGCCATTGCCTTGATCCGGGCCTTGACCTCCGCCAGCCGCTCCTTGTACGCCACCGCGTCACTCAGCGGGTGCCGGTAGTCGTAGACCCCGGCCTCCTGCAACAGCACGGTCTCCTCGGTCAGCACGACCTGCCGCTCGACCTCGCGCAGCCGCCGTGCGGCGTCCGCGACGGCCGCCTGCAACCGCCCCCGCTCGGCACGCAGTTCCTCGGTCAGCGCGGAGACACCCATGGCGTCCATCCCGCCCAGCCGCTCGATCCACCCGCGCAGTTCGGCGTTCTCCGCCTCCAGCTTCCTCTTCCCGCCGAACAGCCCTCCGCCGCTTCGCTCCGGCAACACCGGTGCCGGGGCGGGAACGGGCCGCGGCGGCACCTGAGGCGCGGGAGCGGGAGGCGGTGCCTGCACGGGCACCCAGAACTGCCATCCGGGCGGCGCCGGCGGCCACGACGGATCCGGCCGCCACCCGTGAGGAGGCCGCCAGCCCACGGGCGGAACCGGCCATCCGGGAGGCGAGCTGAACCGGTACTCCATCGTGAGCGTCCTCCTCGGCCGTGCGCCTGTCGCAACGAATGCCATAGGAGGACAGCCGTTTAAGCCCATTGGTTTACAACACCCACAGGGATTCAAAGAAGTGTCGTCCAACCCCGTCGCTGAACTACGGAACGCCTGAGACGCACAGGCTCAGCCGTATGCCCGTTTTCCTCTGCCCGTGAACCAAGGACCCCCGCGAGGCGTCATCCTTCACAGCCTCCGGCAATTCCCGCCGCCGTACCGGAAGGACGACGCCCGCACGACCGAAAACACCCGAGAGCACGGGAGAAGTCCGCCTCCCATAAGGTTCCGAGGAGCACAATGAGCGATTCATGGGTCGCGATCGACTTCGAGACCGCGAATTCACACCGCGGCAGTCCATGCGGAGTCGGCATGGTGGCCGTCGAGGCGGGGAAAGTCACCGAGGCTTTCACAAGCCTGATTCAACCGCCTGCGAAACACTCCCGGTTCGCCCCCTTCAACGTCAGACTCCACGGCATCGACGCGACCAGCGTGCAGGGGGCGCCCACCTGGGAGGAGATCTTCCAGAAGATCCTGGAGTTCGCGGACGGACGGCCCCTGGTCGCCCACAACGCCGTCTTCGACCTCGGGGTCATCCGGGAGGCCTGCGTCGCATCGGGCGTCGTCTGGCCCGACATCGGCTACGCCTGCTCTCTGGTCATCGCACGACAGACCTGGACCCTCCCCTCCTACAGCCTGCCTTACGCCGTCGAAGCCGCGGGGAGCGCCATTCTCGATCACCACGATGCGGCTGCCGACGCGCGTGCCGCCGCCGACATCGTGGTCGGCGCCCTGCGTGTTCACGGGGTCACCACGCTCCGTGACCTGCTCGCCGGCCGTAAAATCCCCCTGGGCCGGCTTGCGGCGGGCTCCTGGCAGGGCTGGCAGAGTGCCCACGGCGGTACACGCGCCCCCTTACCGGGCGCGAATCCCGACGCGGACCCCGGCGGACCGTTCTACGGGTTGGCGGTCTGCTTCACCGGCACACTGCTCAGCATGACCCGGAAGGAGGCTCATGACCACCTGGCCGAGGCCGGTGGCCGGCCCGTGGCCGGCGTCACCCGTAAGACCGACGTCCTGGTCATCGGCACCCAGGATCCCGTCAGGCTCCGGCCGGGCGACAACCGAAGCGGTAAGAGCAGGAAAGCCGAAGAGCTCCTCGCCAAAGGTCATGCCATCGAGATGATCAGCGAAGTCGACTTTCTTGAGCGGCTCGCCTGCGGCGAAACCACCGGGCAGGGCTGAGAGCGCTCCGCATGCGGTGTGAGACGCCGGAAGGTCTCGGCGATCGGCACGGCCCGGTCACGAGGCGCGCCCACGTTTCCCGACCGGTGCGACCACCCGCTTACTCCAGAACGAGTACCGCGTCGGCGCCGTCAGCGATGTACCCCAGCGTCTCCTTAGCCGCTCGGCATCCGCCCGGATTCGGGGGGAGACGTCACCTCGTCGAGCCACAGCCGACGGCTGAAGCCGCCCCTCTCGGCCCGCTTACGGCGTGCCGCCTCCCGGACCTGCCCGCCGGAGAATCCCAGGGTGGCGGTGAGGGCCGCCAGCACCTCGTAGATGTCGGCCAGCTCCCCCAGGCGGTCGCCGGGCCCGGCCCGGCGCAGCTCTTCGGCCTCCTCGGCGAGCTTAGCCGTCAGAGCCGGAACCAGTTCCGGCTCGTCAAGGACACGCACGGTGGCCGTCCGGCCGTCGGCCTCGATGATCTCCGGAATCCGGTCACGAACCAGCTTGCCGTGGACGATCGTCTGTTCCCGGCTCAAAATGTCGCCCCCCTGGCCGATACTGCTCGCGTGGATTACCGACGCGGCGTGGTCACCGGTGAGAGCGTATGGCGTGCCATCGTGCTGTACGGCGCCAACTCGGCCACCTACAAGTTCGCCTTCGGCACGACCCTGCTGGAGACCGCCGCCGCCGGCCGTGGCCGCGTCACGTTGGAGGAACTGGCGCCGCGGTACGCCGAACTGCTCTGCCAGGCCCTTGAGCGCCGACCCCGGCAGGGCACCGCCGCCCGCAGCGGGTTCCTGGACGCCTGCCGGGCGTTCAACGCCGGCGAACTCGATCGTGACGCACTGCACCGGCGCACCGTCCGGCTCGGCTTCAGCAACGTCGTCGACGCCTTTCCCCAGCTCGGTGGCGTTCAGGCGCCGGTGCGCTACTACGAGGATCAGCGCAAGAGTCCCGCCCCGGGGCTCGTGCTGCGCGACGAACTCCTCGAACTCGCCCGATCGGTACACGCCCCGGACCTCGACGCCGAAACCGCGGCCCGGTGGCGGCTGGTGGAGACGGCGTGGGCGACCGGCGTCTCCGGTGCCATGCTCGCTCCCTCACTGGTCTACGACCCTTCCACCCAGCATCTGGTGCTCCAGAGCAGACATCGTCGCAAGAGCGTCACCGGGGTCGTCGCCGCCCTCAACGGATACCAGGACGGCCGCTGCGCCTACTGCGACCAGGTCATGGCGCAGAACGCAGGGGCAGGACCTGTCGTCGAGCACGTCCTGCCCTGGAAGCTGCTCACCCGCCGCTGGAACGGCCCCGACGTCGACGCCGTCTGGAACCTGGTGCTGTCGTGCAAACCCTGTAACGACGCGAAAAGGGACCGGGCACCCCATGAGGCCTGGATGCCCTGGCTCGAACAGCGCAACAACGACCTCATCGCATCGCACCACCCGCTGCGCGAGGTCCTCATGACCCAGATCGGCCGGACCGCGGCCGAGCGGCACATCACCCTCAAGCGCGCCTACCGAAGGGCAACGGAACTCCTCCCGGCTGTGTGGACACCGCCCGCGGGCGCCCACCCCGCATGAACCCTCCGACTCCGCTCGGGGAGGTGGTGTACGAGTGCCTTCGCCGGTGACAGACGCGGCATCGTGAAACCAGGACGGCCGTCGCACGGCCCTTCGAGTGCGAAGTTCACGATCGGGGGAAAGGCGGACGAGTCGGCCTGTAGGCCGGGTTCTGTCCTTCACAAGTGTGAAGGGGCGACCATCCATCTAGGGCCGACGTTGCCGGCGGCCTCAAGCGGTCTACCCGCGCGGCTCGGGCGGGCAGCCCTCAGACGTCGCGCGCGGAACGCTCCGGAGAGCGTCCCTTCTTGACCTTGCTCCGGGTGGGGTTTACCGAGCCGCCCACGTCACCGTGGGCGCTGGTGGTCTCTTACACCACCGTTTCACCCTTACCCCCCATGACGAGGGGCGGTCTGTTCTCTGTGGCACTGTCCCGCGGGTCACCCCGGGTCGGCGTTACCGACCACCCTGCCCTGTGGAGCCCGGACCTTCCTCGGCGGGTCTCTTGAGGAGACCCGACGCGGCCGCCCGGCCGGCTCGTCCGCCGTGCCTCTCAGCCTATCGGCTCCCC
The DNA here is from genome assembly GCF_014654615.1 of Streptosporangium violaceochromogenes. Lineage (GTDB taxonomy): Bacteria > Actinomycetota > Actinomycetes > Streptosporangiales > Streptosporangiaceae > Streptosporangium > Streptosporangium violaceochromogenes. The sequence continues at coordinate 324,307 of NZ_BNBB01000002.1, forward strand.
AGTGGTCTCCAACCGGTCGGCAAGTCGCCCGGGGTGGAATACGGGAGCCGGCTCAGCGCAGGTGGGAGGTGTCGTTGAAGGCCTTCACCACCGCGGGCCCGTCGGCGTAGTACTCGACCAGGGACAGGGAGGCGAGATCGAGGTGCATGCGGTACAGCGCGGCAGGGGGAGCCAGCAGCGCGAACCGCAGCAGCAACTTGATCGGCGTGACGTGGGAGACGGCGAGGACCGTCCGGCCCGCGTAGCGCTCCAGTAGCCGGTCCCCGGTCGCCTGGACCCGCCGCGCCGCCTTCCCGAAACTCTCCCCACCCGGCGGCGCGGCGGACGGGTCCGCGAGCCAGGCGGCGAGTTCGTCCGGCCAGCGGCGCTGGATCTCGGTGAAGGTGTGCCCCTCCCAGTCGCCGAAGTCGGCCTCCCTGAGCCCCTCGTCGAGGGCTACGTCGAGCCCGAGCCGGGCGGCCACGATCTCGGCGGTGACGCGGGCGCGTTTGAGGGGTGAGCTGACGATCACCTCGACGTCGTACGGCGGGCGCGACAGCCGGGCCGCGGCGGCCTCCGCCTGGGCGACGCCGTTGGGGGTGAGGTCGGGGTCGCCGAGCCCGGAGAACCTGCGTTCGACCGAGAGCGGGGTCTCGCCGTGCCGGAGCAGAAGGAGCGAGGTCGCCGCGGTGGTGGGGGCGTGCCAGCCGGTGCCGGCGGTGGTTCCCGTACCAGGGGCGGTGGCGGTAGCGGTGACCGCGGTTCCCCTACCGGTGCCGGTGGCGGTACCGGCGCCCCTGCCGGTGGCCGTGCCGGTGCCGGTGCCGGTGGCGGCGGTGCCTGCGCCGGTGCCGGAGGAGCCGGGCCCACGGGCGCCGCGGCGCCAGGGGCGGCCCTTGGCCGCGGCGTCCATGGCCTCGTTGGCCAGGCGGTCGGCGTCCTTGTTCTTTTCCCGGGGGATCCATCGCCAGGTGACCCGGAGCCGGCGGGCCAGGGCCGCGGCCTCCAGCGCGAGCGGGCGCAACCCCTCGTTCTTGATCTTCCAGCGACCGGCCATCTGCTCGACGACCAGCCTGGAGTCCATCCGGACCTCGACGACCGCGCCGTCGCCCGCGAGCTCCAGCAGCGAGCGCAAGCCCCCGATCAGGCCGCGATACTCGGCGACGTTGTTGGTCTGGGTGCCGATCGCCTCGGCGACCTCGGTCAGCACCTGGCCGTCGGCGGCGTCCTTGACGACCGCGCCGTAGCCGGCGGGGCCCGGGTTCCCCCGGGATCCGCCGTCGGCTTCGACGACGAAGGACCTCACAGGCCCGACTCCGGGGTCCGGACGAGGATCCGGCGGCACTCCTCGCAGCGGACGACCTCGTCGTGGGAGGCCGCCTTGATGCGGTTGATCTCCGCGATGGACAGGCTGGTGCGGCAGCCGAGGCAGCGGGTGCCCTGGAGCATCGCGGCGCCCACCCCGAACTGTTCGCGGAGCTTGCCGTACAGCGCGAGCAGGTCGGCGGGGATGTCGGAGACGACCTCGGCCCTGCGGCCCTTGACCTCGGCGCTCTCCTTGTCGATCTCGGCGAGGACGGCGTCCCTGCGGCTCTCGGCGGCGTCCCGGGCCGTGGCGAGTTCGTCCCGTTCGGCGACGAGCCTGGAGATCTGCGCGTCAGCCGTCTCGCGGCGTTCCATGATCTCCAGTACGACCTCCTCCAGATCGCTCTGGCGGCGGCCGAGCGAGGCGATCTCGGACTGGAGGCCGGCGAGGTCCCGGGGGGAGGACACCTGGCCGGAGTCCAGGCGCTTCTGGTCGCGCTCGGCGCGGACGCGGACCGAGTCGACGTCCGCCTCGGCCTTGGCCTGCTCCCGGGCCAGGTCGGCGGCCTCGGTCTCGGCCGTGATCACCTGAGTCGCGAGCCTGGCCACGCGGGTGGACAGCTCATCGGCCTCGGCCAGCTCCGGCAGCGTGCGGCGGCGGTGGGCCAGGCGGTCGGCGGCCGAGTCGAGCTCGGCCAGATCGAGCAGGCGCTTCTGGGCGGCCGGGGCTGCTTTCACTTCGATTCCTCGCACTCTGCTGTTGTGTTCCAGGCGTCCGTGACCGTCTCGGATACGCGGGTCTCAACAGTAATCCCCCGCGCGGCCGAAGCGGACGCCAGGCACCGGGCCGCGTCGGCCAGCCAGGGCCATTCCGTGGCCCAGTGGGCGGCGTCGATCAGGGCGGGGGCGCCGGGGTCCTCCACGAACTCGCTCGCCGGGTGGTGCCGCAGGTCGGCGGTGAGGAACACGTCCACCCCCGCGGCGCGCGCCGCGCCGAGAAGGGAGTCACCGGCTCCCCCGCTCACCGCGACGCGCCGGACCTTCCGGCCGGGGTCCCCGGCGACCCGCAGGCCGCCCGCCGTGGCGGGCAGGCCGCGCGCCGCCTGCCGGGCGAACGCGCTCAAGGGGAGCGGCTCGGGCAGGGAGCCGACGCGGCCGAGGCCGCGCCGGGGGTCGCCGGCCGCGGGCAGCAGGGGGGTGAGCGGGCCGGTCAGTCCCACGGCGCGGGCGAGCGCGTCGGAGACGCCGGGGTCGGCGACGTCGGCGTTGGTGTGGGCGGTGAAGAGCGCGACGTCGTTCTTGATCAGTGTGTGGATCAGGCGGCCCTTGGGGGTGGTGGCCGCGACGCTCGTGGTGCCCCGGAGGTAGAGGGGGTGGTGGGTGACGATCAGGCCGGCGCCCCAGGCGACGGCCTCGGCGGCGACGACCGCCGTGGGGTCCACCGCGAACAGGACCTTGCGCACCTCCGCGGCGGGATCTCCGCACACCAGTCCGACCGCGTCCCACGCCTCCGCCCACGCGGGATCGTAGATCGATTCGAGCTCTTCGACGATGTCGGCAAGGGTAGGCACCTGCGCAGACTACCGGCCCGGCCGGCGTCGGACGGGAGCGGAGGGGGAATCACCCGGTGCGAGCCGGCGCCCGGGCCGGGGCACGCGCCACGGGTACCCGGCCCGGGGCACGCGCCACGGGGCCCGCTGTGGAAAAGCCCCGCGGTCACGTGCTCCGAAGTGCCGATAGCGTCATGGCGGACGGCCGTACCAGCCGCACGTCACCGCGAGAAAGGGTCCGCCCGTGTCCGTCGATCTCCACCGCGACGCCGTGGTCGCCGACACCCACAACGACCTGCTCATGGCGGTCGCGGCCCGGCCCCCGCGGCGATGGGCGTCGTTCTTCCGCGAACGCTGGCTGCCCCAGCTCCGCGAGGGCGGGGTGAACCTGCAGGTGCTGCCGGTCTTCGTGGACGACGCGCACCGGCCGGAGGGGGCGCTGCGGCAGACCCTGCGCATGATCGAGTGCGCGCACACGCTGGCCGAGGGCAATCCGGACGAGGTACGGCTCTGCGTGGACGGTGCCCAGGTCGACGAGACCGTCGCCGCCGGAGGGATCGCCCTGGTACTGGCGCTGGAGAGCGCCCCCGGCCTGGACGCGAACATCGAGCTGCTGCCCACGCTGCACCGGCTGGGCGTGCGGATCGCCTCGATCGCGCACTGGGGCCGTACGGCTCTCGCGGACGGCAGCGGCGAGGAGGCCACCGGCAGCCGGCTCACCGCGGCGGGGGTGGAGGCGGTCCGGGAGATGGAGCGCCTGGGCATGATCTTCGACATCTCGCACCTGAGCGCCTCGGGCGTGGCCCACGTGCTGGAACTGGCGACCCGGCCGGTCATGGCGACCCACTCCGCCGCCCGCGCCCTGCGCGACCACCACCGCAACCTCACCGACGATCAGATCCGGGCCGTCGCCGCCGGCGGCGGGGTGGTCTGCGTGAACTTCCTGCCGGCCTTCCTCGCCGACGATCCGTCCGACCACACGGTGGACCGCCTGGTGGACCACATCGAGCACGCGGTGGGCGTCGGCGGGATCGACCACGTGGGTCTCGGCCCGGACTTCGTCCGCGAGGTCATGCACGACGTCACCCCGCCCTGTTGTGAGGCGTTCGGCTTCACCGGCCTGGACGTCATGGCGGCGATCCCGGGGCTCGCCGGCCCCTCCGGGCTGCCGCTGGTCACAGAGGCGCTGCTCAAGCACGGTTTCGCCGACGAGGAGATCGTCAAGATCCTCGGCGGGAACGTCCTGCGCCTGTTCCGCGCCGAGCTGGGGAGGCCCGCGTGAGGCTCGACCGGATGCTCGGCGACCTGGAGGAGCTCGTCACCTGCGAGTCCTTCTCCGCCGATCACGCGGCGGTGGCGCGCAGCGCCGGGGTGGTGGCCGAGCAGGGCCTCAGGAGGCTCGGCGCGCGGCCGGAGACGATCGTGGCCGGCGGGGTCACCCACGTACGGTGGACCTTCGGCACCCCTCGCGTCCTGCTGGTGGGTCATCACGACACCGTCTGGCCGGTCGGGACGCTGCGCGAGCACCCCTGGTCGCTGGTGGACGGGATCGCCCGGGGTCCCGGCGTGTTCGACATGAAGGCGGGGCTGGTGCAGATGTTCCACGCGCTGGCCGCCCTGCCGTCGCCGGAGGGGGTCCGCCTGCTGGTCACCGGTGACGAGGAGGTCGGGTCACGGTCCTCACGGGCGCTGATCGAGGAGTCGGCCCGGGGGTGCGCGGCGGCGTTCGTGCTGGAGGCGAGCGCCGACGGCGGGGCGCTCAAGATCGCACGCAAGGGCACCTCCGACTACAGGGTCACCGTGCGCGGCAGGGCCGCCCACGCCGGTCTGGAGCCTTGGAAGGGGGCCAACGCCGGTGTCGAGCTGGCCCACCAGATCCTCGCGCTCGGGGCCATGGGTGATGGGGAGACCACGGTCACCCCGACCGTGCTGTCGGGCGGGACCACGGTCAACACGGTGCCCGAGCTGGCGAGCGTGGCCGTGGACGTCAGGGTTCCGAGCCTGTCCGAGCAGAGGCGGGTGGACGGGCTGGTGCGGGGGCTCGTTCCCCGGCTGGACGGGACCCGCCTGGAGATCACCGGGGGGCCGAACCGCCCCCCGATGGAGGAGGGCTCCTCGGCGCGTCTTTTCGCGCTGGCCCGCCGGGTCGCGGGCGAACTGGGCCTCGGGCCCCTGCGGGGCGTGGCCGTGGGAGGGGCCTCGGACGGCAACCTCACCGCGGGCGCCGGCTGCCCCACTCTCGACGGGCTGGGCGCGGTGGGCGGCGGTGCGCACGCGGCGCACGAGCACGTGGTCGTCGCGGAGATGCCGGGCAGGGCGAGGCTGCTGACCGGGCTGATCGGCGCGGTGCTGGCGGAGGGGCCCGGGACCGCGCCGGCGGTGGCCCCCACCCGGGAGAGTCCGTCCAAGCAGCCTGCCGGAAGGAGACGCGGCCCGCGCCGCACGACACCATGAAGATCACTGGAATCGAACTGCGGCGGATCGCGATGCCCCTGGTCACGCCGTTCCGCACCTCGTTCGGCGTCGAGACCGAGCGCGACGTCCTGCTGGTGCGTGTCGTCACCCCCGACGCCGAGGGCTGGGCCGAGTGCGTGGCGATGTCCGAACCGCTCTACTCCCCCGAATACGTGGACGGGGCCGCCGACGTGCTGCGGCGCTTCCTCATCCCGGCCCTGCCCGCCTGCCCCGACGTCCACGCCGTCGGCCGGGCCCTGCGCCCCTTCAAGGGACACCGGATGGCCAAGGCCGCCCTGGAGACCGCCGTGCTGGACGCCCGGCTGCGCGTCGCCGGCCAGTCCCTGGCCGCCTTCCTGGGCGCCGACGCCGACAGGGTGCCCTGCGGGGTGTCGGTCGGCATCATGGGCTCCGTCCCCGACCTCCTCGACGCGGTCGAGGGCTACGTCGCCGAGGGCTACCGGCGCGTCAAGCTGAAGATCGAGCCCGGCTGGGATCTGGCGCCGGTGCGCGCGGTGCGCGAGCGCTTCGGCGAGGACCTGCTCCTGCAGGTGGACGCCAACGCCGCCTACACCCTGGCCGACGCCTCGCACCTGGCCAGGCTCGACGCCTACGGCCTGCTGCTCATCGAACAGCCCCTGGCCCACGACGACATGGTCCAGCACGCCCGGCTCGCCACCAGGATCACCACCCCGATCTGCCTGGACGAATCCATCGAGTCCGCCGAGCACGCCGCCGCCGCGATCGGCCTGGGCGCCTGCTCGGTCATCAACGTCAAACCCGGCCGGGTCGGCGGCTATCTGGAGTCCCGCCGCATCCACGACCTGGCCCGCGCAAGCGGCCTGGCCGTGTGGTGCGGCGGCATGCTGGAGACCGGCATCGGCCGCGCCGCCAATCTCGCGCTGGCCGCGCTGCCCGGCTTCACCCTGCCCGGCGACACCTCGGGCTCGCACCGCTACTACGCCACCGACATCACCCCGCCCTTCGTCCTCCAGGACGGCCATCTGCCGGTGCCCACCGGTCCCGGCATCGGTGTGGACCCCGTCGCGGACGTTCTCGACGCCGTCACCGTCTCCACCGAGTGGATCACCGTCTGACCTGCGCGGGGCGCGGCGGGCGGGCCCCGCCGGAGAGCCGGACGCCGGACACGGGAGGCGACAGGGGAATAGGACGGTAACGCGACTTTTGTCCATTCTTGGCGGTGAACGACAAGGAAACGGCAACTAGTCCGTCGAGGGGGACCGTCCGATCGCGGGGAGGCTGCCGTGCTCACCCAGCGCACGTGGTCCGTCCGGACCCGGTTGACGTTGATCGCCGTCGCCGTCGCCGTACTGGCGGGCCTCGTCCTCACCGTCGCCGCGACACTCTCCCTGTACAGCCTGGCCGACGTCTACCAGGCCCGGCAGACCGGCGACGTCGTCCTGAAGACCATCGAGCTGACCGTGCACGGGAACCCGCCCGCCGAGCTGCGCGAGGAGTCCCTCGTCGGCATCCAGGTCCTGGACCCGGCCGGCCGGGTCGTCTCGTCGACCCCCGGCCTGCGCGGCGCCCCGCGCATGGCGGAGTTCACCCCTCCCCCCGGGAGCGTCCGCTCCTCCATGGAGACCTGCTCCATCCCCCGCTTCTCCGGCAGGTGCGTGGTCGTGGTGGCCTTCCGGATCCACCGTCCCGACGGCGACTGGATCATCTACTCCGCCGCCGACGTCGTCCCCTGGTACGTCCATCCGGGCCTGTTCACCGTCATCGTCGGCACCTACCTGCTGCTGGTGGTCCTGGCGGGGCTGGGCGTCTACCACACCGCGACCCGGGTGCTCGCCCCGGTGAACGCGATCAGGGACGAGCTGGCCGAGATCACCGCGACCGACCTGGGCCGCCGGGTGCCGGTGCCTCCGGCGTGGGACGAGATCCGGCGCCTCGCCCTGACCATCAACGCGACCCTCGACCGGCTGGAGGCGGCGGTGGAACAGCAGCGCAGGTTCGCCTCCGACGCCTCCCACGACCTGCGCAGCCCGCTCACCGCCATGCGCGCCCAGGTGGAGGAGGCGCTGCACTACCCCCAGGACACCGACTGGAAGGGCAAGGCACGCGAGATGCTGACCAGCCTCGACCGGCTCCAGGCGATCGTCTCCGACCTGCTGATGCTGGCCCGGCTCGACTCCGGCGCCCCGGCCGCGCGCGGGCCGGTCGACCTGCGCGACCTGTGCGAGGAGGAGCTGGGACGCCGCAGGCGCCGGGTCGAGGTGGTCCGCGAGCTGGAGCCCGGCGTCACGGTGGCCGGCAACCGGCTCCAGCTGACGCGGCTGCTGACCAACCTGCTGGACAACGCCGAGCGGCACGCGGCCTCCCGGATCACGGTGAGCCTGGCCGCGCGGGAGGGCACCGCCGTTCTGGAGGTGCTCGACGACGGCGCGGGGATCGCCCGCGACCAACGGGAGGTGGTCTTCCACCGGTTCGCCCGGCTGGACGCCTCGCGTAACCGGGACGCCGGCGGCACCGGCCTGGGGCTGCCCATCGCCAGGGAGATCGCCCAGGCGCACGGAGGAACCCTGACACTGGAGGACAGCGCCCAAGGTGCGCGTTTCGTTCTGCGTCTCCCCCTCAACCGCTAGGGTTCCCCTGTGGCACGGGGATTTGGCCGACTACGTCGCGAGGATCTGCTCCGGACCGCCTGCGACGTCATAGCGACCCGGGGTTTCGGGCACACGCGGACGGCGGACATCGCTCAGGCCGCCGGCGTCAGCCAGGCACTGCTGTTCTACCACTTCGAGAGCAAGGAGAAACTGTTCGCGCAGGCGTTCGCCTACGCGGTCCAGCGGGATCTGGAGGCGCTCACGAGGCTGGAGAGCTCCGGCGGCTCCCCGGTGGAGCGGCTGCGGACCCTGCTGAGGGCCTACTCCCCGACCGGCACCTCCAAGGGGTGGGCCCTGTGGATCGACGCCTGGGCCGAGTCGATGCGCAACGTCGAGCTGGAGGCGATGTCCCGCGGGATCGACCTGCGCTGGCGGCAGGCGCTGCGCGCGATCCTCACCGAGGGGACCGAGAACGGGGCCTTCGCCTGCGCCGACCCCGAGGGCGCCGCCTGGCGGATCCTCTCGCTCATCGACGGCCTGTCCACCCAGGCGACCGTGCACCGGCGCATGCTCCCCCGGGCCCGCCTCGCCGAACTCGTCCGCACGGCTACCGCGACGGAAGTGGGTCTCGCTCCGGACGCGCTGCGCTGAGCGCCCGCTTCGGCAGCACGGCCAGCAGTATGGCCAGGGCGGTCAGCCCCCCGCCCAGGATGACCGTCCAGGTGAGCCGCTCGCCGTAGGCCGCGATGGCAAGGGCGGTGACCCACAGCGGCTGGCCCGACAGGATGACCGCGGCCGACGTCGGCGGCACGTGGAGCTGGCCGAAGGACCGGGCCAGGAACCCCAGGGCGCAGGCCACGAGCGACAGGTGGGCGAGGATGCCCCAGTCTCCCGGCGTCCGGGGCAGGGTGAGCCCCTCCGGGAGGGCGAGGAGGCCGGTCATGAGGGCGATGACGCCGAGCTGGATCACCGTGATCGCGTAGGCGCCGCTCCGCGCCCCGGCGAAGCCGCCGAGCGCCAGCGTGTGGCCCGCGTACAGCACCGCCGACAGCAGGGTGAGGCTCAGGGCGAGCGTGGGGACGCTCTCGCCCTCGACCCCTCGGAGCAGCGTGAAGACCGCCATCCCGGCCGTCGACAGCCCCACGGCGACCCAGGTGCGCGCCGAGACGGCGGTACGGGCCAGGATCAGCCCGAGAACCGGGGTGATCACCACGTAGGAGCCGACCGTGAACCCCGAGATCGACGAGGGCAGGTCGCGCAGGGCGACCGCCTGGGTCGTCTGCCCCACGCCGAACAGCACGCCCAGCAGGACGCCGGCCGGCCAGACGCCCCGGGGCAGCCCCCTCAGGCACCGCGGGCGCAGCGCGAGGAGGAGCAGCGCCGAGACGGCGTACCGCTCGGTGAGCAGATCCGCGACGGGCATGCGGGTCGTGAGGTCTTTCATCAGCGGGAAGGCCGACCCCCAGGCGGCGCTGACGAACAACAGGAGTACGGCTCCCATCAGGGGTCGCGGAGCGGATACCGCTGCCATACCGGAAGGATTCCACCGCGGAGCGCCACGCGGAGCGCGCGAAACGGCCGGGGGGTGGCCCGGCTACCACTCTGAGTGAAGGACGCCACACCGGCGTGAGGCGGCTCATACCCGTCCGCCTCCCCGCCGCCCTCCGGGCCCGTGGACCTCCCGCCGGAGCGGTGGTGTCGCGGGTCCCGCGAAGGGTGGCGGCGACCGGCCCCGGTCAGGGAACGGAGCGGATCCTGGTCACCAGCAGGGCCCCGAGGAGGGCCAGCGCGGCGGAGGTCAGGTAGAGGGCGGGGTAGCCGCCGGAGCCCGCCACGATGGGGCCGGCGATGACGGGGCCGAGGACCTGCGGGCCGGAGTTGGCGATGTTGATGACCCCGAGGTCCTTGGCGCGCCCCTCGGCGGCGGGCAGGACCTCGGTGACCAGCGCGTTGTCGACCGACAGGTAGACCCCGAAGCCCGCCCCGAGGATCACGGCGGCGGCGATCGCCACCGGCCACCGCGGCCACAGGGCGAGCATGACCGCCGGCACCGCGCTGACCAGGCCGGAGACGGTGACCAGAAGCCTGCGCCGCCCGATCCGGTCGGAGACCACCCCGGCCGCGACGGTGGTGAGGACGACGGCCGCGGTGTAGACCAGGATGAGCACGAGCAGGCCGTCCTCGGCCCGCTGCCCGGGGAACAGCCGCTCGTAGCCGACCGCGTCGCCGAGGAAGTACAGCAGGTAGAGCGTGGCGACGGCGTTGCCGAGCTGCATCAGGAAACGGGTCAGCCAGGCCCAGAAGAAGTCGGGGTGGGCCCGGGGACTGATCCAGAAGCCTCTGAGGAACCCGCCGGGGCGGAAGGGCCGCCGGACGGTCAGGCGGGGGTCCGGGGTGGTGAGCACGAAGGGGAGCACGCAGAGCGGGATCAGCACCGCTATCAGCAGATATCCGGACTCGGTGGTGGTGGTGACCACGGTGACCAGCACCACCGCGACCACCACCCCGAGCGACTGGGGAATGCCGACCCAGCCCGACACCTCGCCCCGCTGGGCGACCGGCACGTGGTCGGGCACCCCGGCGGTGAGGGAGGCCTGCATCGCGTTGAGCCCGGCCTGCACCAGGCACCAGCCGGTCACCATCCCGGTGATCGTGTCCTGCCACGCCAGGAAGACCATGGCCCCGGCGCCGACCAGCGCCCCGGCCAGGGACCACGGGTGCCGGCGCCCGAAACGGCTCGCGGTCCGGTCGGACAGGGCTCCGGCGACGGGGTTCCACAGCATCGCCACCGCCGCCCCCGCGCCGGTGACCAGGGCCAGCGCCGTTTCCTTGGTGCCCGGCGCGACCCGCGCGACCTGGGCGGGCAGCAGCACCTGGAGCGGTCCGAAATAGCCCATCCACAGCGCCAGGTTGGCGAGCGAGATGAGCGCCACCCAGCGCGGCCCCACCCTGCGGGTCGGCTCGGCCAGCTCCGGCGGGAGGCCGGACATCCGCTCGGCAGTGCTCATGTGCCTCGTACTCCGTGCTCGCGACGTCGACCGGGCGCCCGACAAACGCGAGCCACGCTCGGATTCTATGCCGTTCCGGTCCGCGCGTAAACGCGCGGACCGGCGGCTCCCCAGGCCCCTCCACCGCGCACGCCCGCCGCGGAGCGTGTTCGCGATGGACGAACTCCCTCGATTCCCGCCGAAGCATGCGGTAATGGGAGCATGGCCAGGTCATGACAGCCCTAAAGGAAGGCCACGATCGGTGAGGCGGCCCCTGACTGTCCTGCTGCTCGCGTGCGCCGCGCTTCTGGGCGTGGCCGCGCCCGCGCAGGCCCACAACGTGCTGATCGCCAGCGACCCCAAGGACGGAGCCCGGCTCGCCACCGGGCCCCAGAAGATCACTCTCACCTTCGACCAGCCGGTACGGCAGGGCTTCGCGCAGATCAGCGTGACCGGCCCGGACGGGACCCGCTGGGAGGAGGGGAAGACGACCGTCGACGGCAGGAAGGTCGGCGTCGCGGTCAGGCCCCTCGGCCCCGCCGGGCGGTACGTCGCCGGATACCGCATCCTGTCCTCCGACGGTCACCCGGTGGCCGGCAAGGTGACCTTCACCCTGACCGCGCCGGGTCCGGGCACCGCGTCCTCGCAAGGGGCCCCGCGGGATCCGGCCTCCCCTCCCGACGCCCCGGCCACCCCCGGACTGAGCGCCCAGGCCGCCGAGGCCGCGCAGAACGGAGGGGCCGGCATGGCCGTGCTGTGGATCGCCGGCGCCCTCGTCCTGCTGGGCGGGGCCACGGTCGTGGCGCTGCGCCGCACCGGCGACGGAGGGGCGCCGCGGTGACCGCCACCCTGGAGAGGACGTCCGCGAGCGGCACGGCCGGGCGGCTGGTGGTCGGCGGGCTCGTCTCGGGCGCCCTGCTCGCCGTACTGGCCGCCACCGCGCTCACCGCCCAGGAGGCGGTGCCGGGGATCGCGGTCCCCGGCCCGCTGGTGGAGTACGGCCTGCCGGCGCTGCGGGTGCTGCTGGACCTGGCGGCGGTGGCCGTGGTCGGGCTGAGCCTGCTGCCCCGGATGCTGGGGTTCGACGATCCCGGCCGGACCGAACCCGTCATGCGCAGGGCGCGTCCGGCGGCGGTGACACTCGCGTGGGCGTGGGCGCTGCTGGCACTGGTCGTCATCGTGTTCCAGACCGCCCAGCTCAACCCCGGATCGATCCCGACACCGGCGATGATCGCCGAGTACGTCGACAGCGTCGGCGCCGGCCAGGGGATGCTCTTCAGCGCCGCCTGCGCCCTCGCCTACGCCGGGATCGGCCTGCTGGCGGTGCGGTTCGGTGAGAAGGTCCCGGCGGAGCTGCGGATCGTGATCGCCTTCTTCGGCCTGCTGCCGATCCCCGTCACCGGGCACGCGGTCGACTCGGTCTGGCACGACCCCATCATGATCTCGATGGAGCTGCACGTGATGGGCGCGGCGGCCTGGACGGGCGGTCTGCTCGTGATCGTCCTTCTGGTCTCCGGGGACCGCGAGCTGCTGGCCCGGACCCTGCCGAGATTCTCCCGGCTGGCGACCCTGGCACTGGCCCTGGTAAGCCTCTCGGGGCTGGTCAACGGCCTGGTGACGATGGCCCTCACCCCGGGGGTCGAGCTGCCCGGCGCGCTGGCCGGCACCCACTACGGGCTGCTGGTGGTGGCCAAGGCCGCGTCGGTGGCACTGCTGATCCCGTTCGCCGCCCACATCCGCTTCCGGCTGCTACCGCGCATCGCGGCACGGCGGGGTACGGCCGTCGTCGCGTGGGCGGCAGCGGAGATCGCCGTGATGGGGCTGGCCTACGGGGCCGCGGTGGCGCTGACGACGGCCTCCATGTCCTGAGCCCGGAGGCGGTGGCGGGCCAGGGCCCACTCTCCGGCCAGCCACAGGACGGCGAGCAGGGCGCCGCCCGCCAGCATGGTCGGCAGCGGCACCTGCGGCGGGGCGAAGAACAGCTTGGCCTGCTGCCGGAGCGCCTGGTCCAGCAGGACGACGACCGCGAGTGAGCCGGCCAGCGCCCGGATCACCGGCAGCCGGACGAGGAACGCCAGGTCGACGGCGAGCGCCCCGGCGATCAGGAAGATCGGCACCGCCGAGCGCGGGAAGTCGGCCACGGCCAGAAGCGGCCAGATCAGGGTCCGGTAGGCGAGGTAGGAGGCGGCCACCGCCGTGGCGGCGAACGTCCGGCCGATCATCACACGGGCGGCGACCAAGACGATCATGGCGGCGACCGCGGCGTAGAGCGGATACACCTGGTCGGGCACCGGCAGGGCGAAGTTGACCACCATCGGCCGGTCCACCGCCCGGCCCATCTGGTCGGCGGCGAACTGCAGCAGGATGGGCTCGGCCTCCGGCTCCCCGCGGTCCCAGGCGGCGATGCCGAACACGCCGTACTCCTGGTGCTGCGCGGGGAACCAGACGTTCTCGAACAGGAAGACGAAGAGCCCGCCGAGCACCAGCGTCCGCGCCCGCCCGGGGGGCGCGCCCATGAACCAGCCCCGGATCACACCGCAGATCATCAGGAACGTGCCAATGTAGAGCATCATGTGGGAGGGGCTCCAGGACGTGATGTCGAGCCCGTTGATGCGGTGGTTGATCAGGTCCAGCGGTACCGCCACCAGGAAGACCGCGGTTCCCCAGCCGATGAGACGCTGCGCCGTCCTGTCCACCCCGTAACCGGTGTAGAGATGGACGATCGTCAGCGCGAGGGCGATGGCGGTGCCGACGCTGTTGAGCAGATGCGGCGGCGCCAGGTCGTCGCGGAGCCACTTGAAGTGCCAGGAGACGTCCCAGGAGGCACCGAGGACCTTGAAGGAGAAGGCCACCAGCCAGCCGAGGTACAGGACCCTGAACAGGTCACCCGGAGTCTCCCTGCCCGCCTTCCCCCTGGTCCAGTAGGGCAGCGCCCACCGGACGACCGGAGTGACACCTCGTCGCAAGCTCAAGACTGACTTCACGCGCGAAATGATGCCTCCCCTCCGCCTTAGTCCGCAATCAGGAACATCCCTGAGAGATCGCTAGGGGTTGATCCTCATGTCTGACCGGTTGCCTTATGTGCGGCTTTCGCTCTAAATCATCCCTTTGAGATGACGTCTGTCCAGTACGAAGACGGTCTCAGTGCGCTCTCAGCTCCCATCAGTAAGCTCACGGCATGAGTCGTGGGGGAAAGCCGGCCGTCTGGACCGCTCTGGTGACCGTACTGGTCCTCGGCGTCGCGACCTGGTCGCTGTGGCCGTCGGCGCCGGAGGTGCGGGAGCGGGAGCAGGCGATCACCGTGATCGACGGCCCGGACGACGACCGGAGGGTCACCCTCGACACGAGTTTCTTCCCTCCCGCCGAAGGCGGCAGGGCTCCGGCGGTGCTGCTGGCCCACGGCTTCGGCGGCGACAAGCGGAGTGTCCGGGAGGAGGCCGTACGGCTGGCCGGCGAGGGCTACGCCGTGCTGACCTGGTCGGCACGGGGTTTCGGCCGCTCCACCGGGGAGATCGCCCTGAACTCCCCCGACTACGAGGTCAAGGACGTCCGCCAGCTCGTCGACTGGCTGGCCGGACGGCCCGAGGTCCTGCTCGACGCGGACGGCGACCCCCGGGTGGGCGTCACGGGCGGCTCCTACGGCGGGGCGATCGCCCTGATGGCCGCCGCCCACGACGCCAGGATCGACGCGATCGTCCCCCGGATCACCTGGCACGACCTGGCCGACGCGCTGTTTCCCGAGGCCGGGGGCCGAGGACCGGAGAACGGCGTGTTCAAACGGATGTGGGCCGGGCTGTTCTTCGGCCGGGGCGGCCTCCCCCAGGGCCCGGCCCCCTCCCCCTCCGGCCCGGCCGACCCGGCCGGCGCGGCCCCGCGCCCCCTGACCGCGCAGGAGGCCAGGTGCGGCCGGTTCCTGCCGGAGGTCTGCGACCTCTACCAGCGGGTCGCCGCGAGCGGCCGGGCGACGCCGGAGGCCGTCCGGGCGCTGCGCCGGTCCAGCCCGATCTCCGTGCCGGGGAAGATCAGGGTCCCGACCCTCCTGCTGCAGGGCCGGCGCGACTCGCTGTTCACCCTGGCCCAGGCGGACGCCAACGCCCGGGCCGTGGCGGCGACCGGCGCCCCGGTGGGCGTCGCCTGGTTCGACGGGGGCCACGACGGCGGCAACGGCGAGACCGACTGGATCCACGAACAGACCCTCGGCTGGTTCGACCGCCATCTGCGCGCGGGCGCCGGCGAGACCCCGGTGAACAGCCCGTTCACCGTCACGCGCGACGGCGGGCGCGACCCCGGCACCCGCCGCCCGGTCCAGGCGCACGCCACCTCCGGCCGCTACCCGGGCCTGTCCGGAACGGTCCGTGAAACGGTGCCGGTCGACGGCCCCGCCCAGAAGGTGGCCGCCCCGCCGGGTGGCTCCCCCGCCTCCATCTCCTCCGTGCCCGGCCTCGGCGGCGCCGGCGGCCTCGGAGGCCTCGGAGGCGCGACCGCCCTGAACGTGTCCGCGGACATGGCCGGGCAGAGCGCCCACTTCGACTCCGCCCCGCTCACCACCCCGCTCCAGGTCACCGGCTCCTCCACCGTGAGGGTGCGCGTACGGCCCGGCGACGAGGCCACCGGCGGCTCCGGACGCGGAACGCCCGCGCGGGAGGCGATCCTGTTCGCCAAGCTCCACGACGTGACGGACGGCGCCCAGACCCCTCTCCTGCCCGAGGGCCTCGTCGCCCCGGTCAGGATCGGCATCCCCGAGGGGGGCGCGGGCGAGGCCGCGGTCACCCTGCCCGCCATCGACCACCGCTTCGACGCGGGGCACCGCCTGCGGGTCACGTTCACCACCACCGACCTGGGCTACAGCACGCCCTCGGCCCCGGCCGTCTACGAGGTCGAGCTGGCCTCACCGGTGCTGGCCGTTCCCGTCGACCCCTCCCTGCGCGCCCCCTCGGGCGGCCTCACCTGGTGGACGTGGACGCTGCCTCCGGTCGCCCTCGCCGTCGCGGCGGCCCTGCTGCTCACCGGGCGGCGGCGGCGCCGGGAGGCCCGCGACCCCGCCCTGGCGGACCTCCCGCTGCGCATCAGCGGTCTGAGCAAGGCCTACCGCGACGGGGAACCGGCCGTGGACGGGCTGTCCTTCACGGTCGAGCGGGGGCGGGTGCTCGGCCTGCTCGGCCCGAACGGCGCGGGAAAGACCACCACGCTGCGCATGCTGATGGGACTGATCCATCCCGACGCGGGCGAGATCAGGATCTTCGGCCACCGGGTCGTGCCCGGCGCCCCGGTCCTGTCCCGGCTGGGCTCGTTCGTCGAGGGCCCCGGCTTCCTGCCCCACCTGACCGGCCGGGCCAACCTGGAGCTGTACTGGCGGGCGACCGGCCGCCCCGCCGAGGACGCCCACCTGGCCGAGGCTCTGAGGATCGCCGGGCTCGGCGGCGCGCTGGACCGCGCCGTGCGCACCTACTCCCAGGGCATGCGCCAGCGCCTGGCCATCGCCCAGGCCATGCTCGGCCTGCCCGACCTGCTGGTCCTCGACGAGCCCGCCAACGGCCTCGACCCACCCCAGATCCGCGAGATGCGCGAGGTGCTGATCGCCTACGCCGCGCGGGGCCGTACGGTCATCGTCTCCAGTCATCTGCTGGCCGAGGTGGAACAGACGTGCGATCACGTGGTCGTCATGCACCGGGGCCGGCTGATCGCGGCCGGTCCCGTGAGCGAACTGCTGGGCGGCCGGGCCTCCACCCACGGCCCCGGCCCCCGCCTGGAGGATGTGTTCCTGGACCTGATCGGGGAGAACGCGTGAACGACGTCAACGGCTCCGGCCCCCTGGAGGCGGGCGTGCGGGCCGACGGCTCGGCCTCCGGCTACCTGGCCCGGCGCACCCTTCCGCTCTCGGTGGAGTTCGCCCGCCAGTTCCGGCGGCGCCGCACGCTGGTGATGTTCGGCCTGCTGGTCGCACTGCCGTGGATCCTGGTGGCCGCGTTCAAGCTCGGCGCCGGGTCCGCCCAGCCGGGGCCCACGCTGCGCCTGTCCGACCTGGCCACCGAGGGCGGCCTGAACTTCGCGGCGTTCGCGCTGTCGGTCTCGGCGAGCTTCCTGCTGGTGGTGGCGGTGGCGCTGTTCTGCGGCGACACCGTGGCCGGCGAGGCCGGCTGGTCCTCGCTGCGCTATCTGCTGGCCGCGCCGATCCCCCGCGACCGGCTGCTGCGGCAGAAACTGGTGGTCGCGATGGCCTACTCGGCGGCGGCGGTGATCTGCCTGCCGCTGACGGCGCTGCTGGCCGGGACCCTGGCGTTCGGCTGGAACGACGTGCGCGTGCCCGGCACCGGCGAGACGATCGCCGCCCTGGAGATACTGCCCCGCTTCGGGGTCGTGGTCGGCTATGTGCTGGTCAGCCAGTTCGTGGTCGCCGCGTTGGCCTTCCTGCTCTCGGCGTCGACCGACTCCCCGCTCGGCGCGGTCGGCGGGGCGGTCGGGCTGGTGATCGTCAGCAACATCCTTCAGGCGGTCGAGGCCCTCGGCCCGCCGAGGGAGTTTCTCCCCACCTTCTGGAACGCGGCCTGGCTGGACGCCCTCGCGCCGCAGCCGGAGTACGGCGGCATGGCACGGGGGGTGGCCGTGTCGGTCACCTACGCGGCGATCCTGGTCGCGGTCGCCTTCCGCCGCTTCCGGCGCAAGGACGTGGTCTCCTAGAAAAACCCCGGTCTCCTGAAAACCCCCGCGGTCTTCCCCACCCCCGCGACCTCCCGAACCCGCCGCGGACGCCCGCTACCCCCAATGGGGCGGGCGCTCCTCAAGCAGCCGGTCGTCGTCGCCGGCGGACTCGCGCCAGTCGCCCCAGCCGAGGTCGGTGTCGTCACCGGTCTGGTCCGGCAGGATCGGCGGGCCGTCGTCGGACAGATCGACCGGGCGCAGGTCGTCGGGCTCAAGCGGAGTCACGCGCCCATGCTATCCGGCCCCGCGCCGATCCCCCGCTCCAGAGGGAAAAACGCCTTCCGTGTCCCCGGCGTCCCCGGCGTCCCCGGCGTCCACCGGCGTCCCCGGCGGCCGGAGACACCCGGAGGCGGCGCCGGGGACGCCGGCGGACATAGCCGGGTACGATGCGGTGGCAGGTGTCAGCTACCCCCCGTGAGGCGGCCATGGCAACGCCATCAGGATGGCGGCGCGACGGCAATCTCCCCAACGAGCTCACCAGCTTCGTGGGGCGCACCAGGCTCCTGACGACCCTCCGGCAACGGCTGGGCCGCCACCGGCTGGTCACCGTGACCGGCATAGGCGGGGTGGGCAAGTCCCGTACGGCGCTGCGCATCGCGCGCCTGGTGCGCGGCGAGTTCAAAGACGGCGTCTGGTTCGCCGACCTGACCCGGCTGCAAGACCCCGGGATGGTCCGCCACACGATCAGCTCCGCGCTGGGAATCGCCGACCAGTCGTCCCGGTCGGCGGACGAGACGCTGGCCGAGTGGCTGGCCGACCGCGAGATCCTCCTGGTCATCGACACCTGCGAGCACCTGGTCGGCGCCTGCGCCACGGTCTTCGAGGACCTGCTGAGCAGGGCCGGCGGGCTGACCATACTGGCGACCAGCCGCCAGTCCCTGAACGCCGGGGGCGAGCACACGGTCACCGTCCCGCCGCTGAACGTCCCCGGCGACCTGCCCGGCGAGAACGTCTTCACCAACGAGGCCGTGCAGCTCTTCGTCGAGCGGGCGAGCGCGGTGGTTCCCAACCTTGTGCTCGACGAGCACAACATCGACGCGGTGGCCGAGCTCTGCCGCCGCCTGGACGGCATTCCGCTCGCCATCGAGCTGGCCGCGGTCCGGATGCGCGCGCTGTCGGTGGAGCAGATCCTCGGCCTGCTGGCCGACCGCTTCAGCCTGCTGGCGGGCGCCAGCCGTACGGCGCTGCCCCGCCACCAGACACTGCGCGCCGCGATCGGCTGGAGCCACGAGCTGTGCGAGCCCGCCGAGCGGCTGCTGTGGGCGCGGCTGTCGGTCTTCGCCGGCGACTTCGAGCTGGATGCGGCCCGCTACGTGTGCGCGGGGGACAACCTCCCGGAAGACGACGTCATGGACCTCGTCTCCAGCCTGGTGGAGAAGTCGATCCTGCTGAGCGAGGGCACCGCCTCGGGGCAGCGCTACCGGCTGATCGACACCCTGCGCCAGTACGGCGAGGAGTGGCTGAAGAAGCTGGGGGAGACCGACCGTGTCCGTGAGAGACACCGCGACTACTACCTCCAGCTCGCCAAGCAGAGCGAGGACGCCTGGTCCGGTGCCCGCCAGGTCTATTGGTACCTCCGGATGCGCCGTGAGCACGACAACATCCGGGTGGCCCTCGACCACTGCCTGAACGTCCCTGGCCAGATGCAGAACGGCCTGAGACTGTTGTCGTCGCTGTGGTTCATGTGGGTGGCCTGCGGGCTCGCGCGCGAGGGCAGGCTCTATCTGGAAAGGGCCCTGGAGCTGGCGCCCACACCCAGCTCGGAGCGTTGCAAGGCGTTGTGGGTGCTCTCCTACATCAGCAGCGCCCAGGGCAACACCGCCGGGGCGATCGAGGCCGCCGAGGAGTGCAGTTCGGAGGCCGTGCGGGTGGGCGACTCCGGCGCGGTGATCCTGTCCACCAAGATGCTCGGCACGGCGGCGTTCCTCCAGGGCGACCTGCAGAAGGCCAGCGCGCTGCTCGGCGTCGCGATCGAGTTCCACAAGAGCGGCCGGGAGCTCAACCCGGGCCTGCTCCCGTCGATCGTGGAGCTGTCGATGGTGCTGCTCATGCAGAACAACCCCGTCGAGGCCGAGACCCTGCTGCGCGACTGCATCTCGGTCTGCGGTCAGCGCGGCGAGCTGTGGCTGCGTTCGTACGCCATCTACGCGCTGGCCTGCGTCCACCAGGCGATGGGCCGGGGCGAGGAGGCCATGGCCAACGCCCGCGAGGCGCTCAGCCTCAAGCGCCACTTTCACGACGTGCTCGGCATCGGCCTGGCGATCGAGGTGGTCGCCAAGCAGGCGCTGAACGACGGCCGGCCGCTGCTCGCGTCGCAGCTGATGGGCGCCGGTCAGGCTCTCTGGCGCACCTTCGGGCTGCCCCAGATGAACTCTCCCTTCTTCAACACCGAGCACGACCGGTGCGTCAAGGAGTGCAGGCGCGTCCTGGGCGACGAGGCGCATGAGAAGGCGTTCGCGAGCGGCCGGAGGATGAGCATGGAGGAGCTGATCGAGCTCGCGCTCGGGGGACAGGAGCCGGGCGGCCCGCCTTCTCAGGCCTGATCAGCGTTCGGAGGCCCTCCTCGCCTGGTGCTGCCAGGCGAGGGTGTAGCGGGAACTGGTCATCGAGTAGTCCACGCTGCCACTGATCCAGAACTCCAGGCCGCGCACGTACGCGCGCACCGCCTCCGAGCCGAGCGCCTCCAGTGACGGGCGCAGCGCGACCATGTCGGCGATGGCCCGGTCGCGCATCCCGACGATCTCCTGCATCGCCTGCCGCCTGGAGTAGGCGCGGTGCCTGATCAGCACGTTCACCAGGTTGTTGCGGGAGTTGCCGCCGTCGTTCTCCTTGGCGTAGGAGATGAGGTCGTTGTCCCAGACGACGACGTCGTTGGCGCTCTCGGTGATCGCCCGGATTCCGGGGTGGCGCCACTCGTCGGCGCTGAGGGGGTGGCCGGTGGCGACGTCGATCAGGGTGAAGACCGTGAGCATGGCCCCGGTCCTGCGGCGCATGAAGATGTAGTCCTCCAGGGACGGCACCACCTCGTCCTCGCGGTTGGCCGCCTCCCACACCTGGGCGAACAGGTAGTCCTTGGTGACGGTCCGCCAGCGGTCGAGTTGCTCGTCGTCGCCGTGGGCGGCGATCCTGCCCTTGATCTCCAGCAGTGCCTTGGCGAACACGTCGTCCACCGCGCATCCGGCGTCGAGGTCCTCAAGCACGGCGTAGAACTGGGGCAGCGCGCGGGCCATCCCGGCGGCACGGCGCTCCGACTCGCAGAAGGCGTCGTCGAAGGCGAACAGCCACACGCACCAGTCGGTCACCAGGCGGAGCAGGTGCTGCTCGGCGTAGGGGTAGGTCCGGGCGCCGAGCCACCCGTACTTCGCCTGCCTGTACCGCTCCACCATCTCGTCGTCGTTGAGCATGCCCGAGCCGACGAGCCACTCCAGGGTCTCGGCGTTGACCGCTTCGACATGGGGGTTCACCTCACTCGGGAAGGGGCAGAGCAGCTCAGGAAGACAGCAAGATCGGTCGAAACCGTGCGTAGTAGTAGTTCCCACTTACCCAGAATGGCCGAACCGGCAGGGGTTTCCTATACATCCTCCAATATTGGAACGTCCCAAAAGAGGATTGACAGCCAGGCCATATGGGGGATTCGTCCCCATCAAACACTTCGACCACTCTCTCGCGAAGAAAGCACCGCGTGAGGGACCGACTCCACGGCGACATCCCGCCGCCTGCCGGTCCGCTTCCGGAAGACCACGCCGATCGACGGCGCCGGTCGAGGGCGCCCCGGCCCCGCCGTACGGCGCGAAGCCCTCCGCCCCTCCCCGTCCCGGCCGGCCCTGACGGGCGGGCGGCGGGCTCTTCGCGCTCAGGGCCGGACTGCACGGGCCGCATCGTGCCCCGGTAGGGTGGCCCACTGATCGCCGTGGGGAGGCGGAATTCACCGGGTGCCCCACGGGTTCATGTTGGGAAGAGGCGAATGACGAAAGGCTGGCACACCGTGTTCGACCCGACGGATCTCTACCGGCTCGGCGGAGACATTCCCGAGCTGACCGATCCGGTGCTGCTCTACCACTTCGACGGGTTCGTGGACGCGGGGGGAGCGGGCCGGCTCGCCGTGGAACATCTGCTGAACGAGCTGGAGCACCGGGTCGTGGCGACGTTCGACGTCGACCGCCTGCTCGACTACCGGTCACGGCGCCCGATCATGACCTTCGAAAACGACCGGTGGGTGAGCGTGGAGAGCCCCGAGCTGGCGCTGCGCCTGGCCCACGACACCGCGGGCACACCGTTCCTGCTGCTCAGCGGCCCCGAGCCCGACCGCGAGTGGGAGCTTTTCACCTCCGCCCTCGGCGCGCTGGTCACCCGGCTGGGGGTCGGAAGGCTGGTGACCGCCCACGGCATCCCGATGGCCGTCCCGCACACCCGCCCGCTGGGTGTCACCGGCCACGCCAGCCGTCCCGAGCTCGTCAGCGGCCAGACGAGCGCCTTCGGCACGGTCCAGGTGCCCGGCAGCGCGGCCGCGCTGATCGAGTTCCGGCTCGGCGCCAGGGGGCATGACGCCCTCGGCTACGCCGTGCACGTCCCCCACTACCTCGCCCAGGCCG
Organism: Streptosporangium violaceochromogenes; assembly: GCF_014654615.1. GTDB lineage: Bacteria > Actinomycetota > Actinomycetes > Streptosporangiales > Streptosporangiaceae > Streptosporangium > Streptosporangium violaceochromogenes. Next base: position 346,443 of record NZ_BNBB01000002.1, read on the forward strand.
AGTACCCCGCCGCCGCCGTCGCGGCGCTGGAGGCGATCGCCGGAGGCAGCGGCCTGGAGCTCCCCCTCGACGGCCTGCGCCAGGCGGCCGCCCGCACCGACACCGAGATCGCCGAGCAGATCAGGGCCTCCGACGAGCTGTCCACCGCCATCACCGGCCTGGAGCAGCAGTACGACGCCTTCGCCGCCGGTTCCGCGCAGAACCTGATGGCCGAGCCCTCCGAGATGCCCACCGGCGACGAGCTGGCCGCCCAGTTCGAGGCGTTCCTCGCCGAGCGCGACGAACGGCGCGGTGATTGAACCCCGCGCCGTACCGGACGTCAGTCGCGCAGCCGGGAGCGCAGAGCGCCCAGGTCGTCCTCGGTCCACCCTTGAGAGGCCAGCCAGGACAGCGGGCCGCCGAACCGGTTGTCCAGGACGTTCAGGAACTGCTCGATGTACTCCGCGCGCGGCCGGTGGTCGTCGGACGGGCGTGAGTCGAGGTCGTCGCGGTAGGTGGGGCTGGCGCGCAGGCGCGCCAGGATGCCGTCGAGGCGGTCGCCGGTGGCGACGTAGTCGGCGACGATCGCCTCACGGGTGGCCCCGGCGACCTCCAGGGCCAGGGCGCTGACCACGCCGGTGCGGTCCTTGCCTGCCGCGCAGTGGACGATGGCCGCGCCGTCGTCGTGGGCCAGGGCGCGCAGGGCGGCCAGGATCGAGTCGGGGCGGTCGCGGAGATAGCCGTAGTAGTAGCCGGTCACCCGCAGCTCGGCGAGCTCCTCCTCAAGGCGCGTCTGCCAGGGCAGCACCCTGTCGGCGTCGATCCTGTCGGCGCCGACGTCGGTGTTCCTGCCCCCCTCGGCGAACAGGGTGAGGTGGTGGATGTTCACCCCGGTGACGGCCGTGAGCGGCCCCGGCCCCTCCAGGGACACCTCGGCCCCCGAGCGCAGGTCGACGACGTGGCGGAGGTTGAGCCCCCCGACGAGCAGCTCGATGTCGCGTTCCGTCAGCCCCTGGAGATTGTCCGATCGATACACCCGGCCGAAGCGGGTGGTTCCGCCGTCCACCGTCGCGAGCCCGCCGAGATCGCGCACGTTGACGGCACCTTCAAGATCAACCCATCGTGTCAGATCGTTCATCACCGATGAGCTTATACGTCATGGTATGGCCACGCAGTTAACATCCGGGCTCATTACCGCAAATGACAACTCCCTCCCCTGACCTTATGGTTTGCTCCTCGTTTTCCCATCCGGCACGGGAGTCCGGGCGCGCCCTCCTCCGCCTCCGGGCACGCCCCGGGGCCGGGGGCGCGTGGAGCGGTCACTAGGTTGTCCGTGTGCTTCCCGTTTCCCTCACCACGATCCGCGTCTTCCTCCACGTCCTGGCCGCCACCGTCTGGGTCGGCGGCCAGCTGACCCTGGCCTTCCTCGTCCCGGCGCTGCGGGCGACCGGCGCGGAGACGACCAGGGTCGCGGCCCGGGCGTTCAACCGGGTGGCCTGGCCGGCGTTCGCCGTCCTGGTCGCGACCGGTGTCTGGAACATGCTCCAGGTCTCCGGGACCTCGGACGCCTATCGCACCACGCTGCACGTGAAGACGGCGGTGGTGCTGGTCTCCGGAGTCGCGGCCTTCCTCCACACCCGGGCGACCTCCAAGGGGCTGATCGCCGCGATCAGCGGCCTGTCCGCGCTGGCGGCGCTCTTCCTCGGGATCATGCTGGGCTAGAGACGGGCCCGGGAACCCGGGAAAACGAGCCGGCGCCTCGGGAAGAGGCCGCCGGCTCCTTCTCGGATCGGGAACGGACGTCAGAGACCGGTCAGGCGGCAGGTCGCGCGGGCGGTCACCGAGGGGTCGCTCTCGGAGACGGCGGTCAGGGTGATCACGGCCGGACCGCCGGCACCCGGGGCCCGGCGGGCGCCGACCGTCACGAGGGCCGCCTCCCCGAAGCCGGCGGCGGCGAGCCGGTTGGGCAGGGAGACGGTCCAGCCCCGGCCCTCGACGGAGGCCGAGAGCCGGTAGACGTCGGAGCCCAGGTAGGCGCTCACGTCCTCGGGGTGCCCCGCCCCGGCGGGAGCCGCCGCGCCGGTGTTGCGCAGCGGGAAACGGCAGGTGGGCGCCGCCGTGTCCGCCGGCGCGGCGGCGGGAAGCAGCCTGACGCCGCGCCGGGACGGCCCGGCGCCGTCGAGGGAGCGGATCGCCACCCGGTAGGACAGGACCCCCTCGCGGCCCCGCCGTACGTCCAGGACGTAGAAGTGGAGCCGGTTGGCCGGATCGACGTACTCGAACTCCGAGCCCGAGCCGGTGCCCGCGTGAAACAGCGCGTCCGACAACTGACGGTAGTCGCCGACCGTGACGGGGACGGCCGTGCCGTCGGGCAGGACGTAGTCGGTCATGCCGATGTCCTGAGGATTGGCGTCGATCACCCACTCGAAGGGCGCGCGATCGGCGTTCTTGGTCTTGGCCAGCAGCACGCCGGAGTCGGGTGTGAAGGAGTCGGCGCCCATCCGGTCGACGACCTCGACGGTGTAGTTGTCGTAGCCGCCGCCGTCGCAGAGCGGATCGGCGGCGGCGTCGCAGGCGGGGCTCAGGTCGCCGGCACCGAGCGCGACGTTGATCCCGGACAGGCCGTCCCGCCCCGGCCGGGCGGCCCGCGCGGTCACCCTGGCCACGACGGGCCCCGAGTGCGCCAGCGCCTCGCGGGACAGGCGCAGGACGTTCGCCTCGTCCACCATTCCCAGCTTGATCTTGTTGCGGAGCATGTGCTGGGCGCCCATCGAGGCTCCTGCGGTGGGCGGGATCAGCCAGCGGCTGTGCGGGCCGCCGGGGCCGTTGAAGCTGCCCCGGCTGAGCATCTCCCAGATGCCGGTGTAGGCGCGGCGCGGCGGCACCCCGAAGGGGTTGTTGTAGTTGTCGGCGACGCCGAGGATGTGGCTGAGCTCGTGGGCGTAGACCGCCTGCCCCGAGCTCTCGGCCTGCACCGACGTCCCCTTCGCGGCGTTGGGCCACAGGGAGGAGGCCGCGGCCCAGGAGGTCCACTCCACATACCGGGTACCGGCCCAGTTGGGCAGGGCCGCGTCCGGCGGGCCGAAGTCGTCGGTCACCGCCTCCTTCGCCGGAAACCTCATCGGCCCGAACTCCTGCCAGGTGGCCGACTCGTCCTGCCCGGCGCTCAGGTAGAAGACGAAGTCGAACCCCTCGGGGACCCCCTGTCCCTCGGCCGCGACCCACGCGGCCCTCCCGTCGCCTCTGATGTTCCTGTCGCAGGTGTCCCCCGCCGGGCAGGCGCCCGGCTGGTACTCCATGGCGTACTCGTGGGCCTTGCCCGGCATCCGGTAGGGGCCGAAGGCGGTCAGCTCGACGCCGTAGCGCCCGCCGGAGTCCTCCATCCAGTACTCGTGGATGGTGTGTCCCCGGTTGAGCACGCCCGGGGTGTTGAGAAAGTCCCGGTAGAACCGGGCGACCCGCTCACGCGGAAGGTCGTGGGCCTCGGCGCTGGGGTTGCCGAAGACCGTGGAACCCGCGGGCAGGGTGACCGCGAACGGCCGGTCGGTGTAGTCGAGCAGGACGAGCGCGCCGCGGAAGGTCCTCCTGGAGCCCCTGACCGAGGGATCGGCCCAGTCGGTGCCCGGCGGCCGGGTGTAGTCGGCCCACGTCATGTGATCGGGGTTCTTCCAGCGCTGCGGGTCCAGAGGGGCCGGGTCGCCGGGCCTCGCCCCCGGCGGGGCCGGCGCGTCCCGCTGCCAGGGCTGGGTGCGGGGCCAGCGGCCCAGACGCCAGGGGTGGGCGGGGTCCGGCGGCGGCCCGGCCGAGACCGGGGGCGCGGCGAGTCCGATCGAGAGCAGCACGACTGCCGCGATCAACACTTTCCGTAACCTGGGGGGATGAGTCACGACAAATGACGCTATAGATCTCTTTATCGTCGATCAATCACCTACGTGAGGAAGGTCATCCGATAGTGATCTTCCAGAGAATTACGGCAAATGCCGTGTTTTCCGGCGTTATCGCGCGACATTTGAGATCAGTGACCTAAAGCCCTTAACCTCTCCAAAAGGACAAAAGACCAGGAGTGTCTATGCCCACGCGCGCGGCCGACGCGATCGGCAGGCGTTCCCGGCCGATGGTCGTCGTGCACAGCGCGCCGTTGGTCCTTCCCGTCTGCGGGCCGCCCGTCGAGGACGGCGCCCTCGCGGTCAGGGGCAACCGAGTGCTCCGGGTCGGTCCCCGCCGCGAGATCGAGGCGGCCTACCCCGAGCCCGTCCCCCTCCGCTGGCCCGGAATGATCACGCCGGGCCTGATCGACGCCCACCTCCGCCTCGACCTCACCGCTCCCCCGTCGCCGCCCGCCCACGTCCACGGGGTCACCGCGATCGCGAGCGTGGCGGGCGATCCGGAGACCGCCTCGGCGTTCGGCCGGAGCGGCCTGGGAGGCGTCACCTACCTGGAGACGCGCTGCCGGGACGAGACGCGCTGGGAGAGCGGGGGGCGCGACGCGCTGATCACCGCCATCCGCGAGGTGGACCACCCGGGGACCGTCGGCATCGCCCCGCACTCCCCCGACCCGCTGGTCATGGAGGATTTGGCCCTCCTGTCGCGGACGTTCCGGCTCCGGCTCCACATCGAGCTGGGCCGCCACCCCGTCACGCTCCTCGACGAGGTGGGCGTCCTGGGCCCCGGCTGCCACGTGGCGGCCCTCGGCCCGCTCGACGAGGCCGACCGTAAAATCCTGCGGGACCGGGGCACGACGGTGGCGATCTCCTCGCCGTTCGGCGCGGAGGGACTGCTGGAGGGCGAGAACCCGATCGCGCTCGGCACCCGCGCGGGAGGTGACCCGCTGGCCGCCGCCCGTGTGCTCGCCCGCGACCTGCCCCACGACCTCGACCCCCGTGACCTCGACCGGCTCCTCGTCGAGGCGGTCACCCTGGGCGGGGCCCGCGCCCTGGGCATGGCCGAGGGCCCGCACCGGCTGGGATGCCTGGGGCCGGGCAGCCGGGCCGACTTCGCCGTCTTCGCGGTGGGGGCCGACGCGCGGACCGCCTACACGGCTCTGCTGCGCGAGGGGCCGGGACACTGCGTGGCCACCTTCTCCGGCGGCCGTCTCCGCTGGCGCCTGGACGGCTCCCAGGGCCGCGGGAACACCACCGGCGACGCCGGGACCCGGCGCCCGGCGTGACCGGGGGCCGGCGTGACCGGGGGCCGAGCGGGAGCGCCTTCCGCGAAGCCTTCCACGAGCCCTTCCGCGGGGCTCGCGGGCGCCGCCCTCGCTACCGCCGGGCGGCGGCGTGCAGGTGGAAAGCCCGCCGGTGGGCGGCCCGCACGGCATGATGGTCGGCGCCGTCATAGCCGTCGGGGTCGGCGTGCACGGTGGCGGCGTTCAGGCGCGGCAGACCGCAGATCAGCCGGTGCTCGGCCTCCACCGCCACGGCGTGGGCCTCCACCAGCGACAGATCGTGACAGACCACGATGTCCACCTCGGCGCGCAGCGTGTGGCCGATCCAGCGCAGCCGCAGCGACCCCACCCGCCGCACACCGGGGGTGGACAGGAGGATCCGCTCGGCCCGATCGATCAGGGCCGGGTCGACGGCGTCCATCAGCCGGTGGTAGATCTCCCTGGCCGCGTCGCGCAGCACGAAGCAGATCGCCACCGTGATCAGCAGGCCGACGGCCGGGTCGGCGAGGGGCCACCCCAGGGCCGTGCCTCCGGCGCCGAGCAGGACGGCCAGCGAGGTGAAGCCGTCGGCGCGGGCGTGCAGCCCGTCGGCGATCAGCGCGGCCGAGCCGATCTGGCGGCCGACCCTGATCCGGTAGCGGGCCACCCCCTCGTTGCCCAGGAAGCCGACCAGCCCGGCGACGGCGACCCAGCCGAGCGCGTGCACCTCCTGGGGGGCGATCAGGCGCTTCACCGTCTCGTATCCGGCGACCGCGGCCGACAGGGCGATGATCGCCACGATGACGATCCCCGCGAGATCCTCGGCCCTGCCGTAGCCGTAGGTGAACCGGCGGGTGGCCGTCCGCCTGCCGAGGGAGAAGGCGATCGCCAGCGGGAGCGCGGTCAGGGCGTCGGCGAGGTTGTGCAGCGTGTCGCCCAGCAGCGCCACGGAGCCGGAGAAGGCCACGATCACGGCCTGGATCGCGCCGGTGGCGATCAGCACCGCGAAGGAGACGGCCAGCACGCGCATGCCCCTGCTGCTGGTCTCCAGCGCCGCGTCGGTCCTGTCGGCGGCGCCGTGACCGTGCGGGGTGAGGACGTGGGCGGCCCGCGCCACCAGCCCGGCGAACCCGCCGTCTCCGGGCGGTCGCCCCCGGTCCTGCCCGTGCCCGTGACCATGTCCATGTCCGTCTCCGTGGCGATCTCCGGGGATCGGGGGATCGGCATCCCTCTGATCGGACATAGGCACCTCGCTTGCGAACGACACCCTCGTCTCGGATTATATGTATTCATGTACGCACGCGACAACGACTCAGGTGCCGACATGTCGCAGGAGCAACCCACCCCCGCCCAGGTCGGCAAGGCCGTCGACGCCTTCCGCATGCTCGGCGACGCGACCCGGCTCCGCCTGATGTGGCTGCTGTCCTCCGGTGAGTACGACGTGAGCTCGCTGGCCGCCGCCGTCGGCGCCGCGCGCCCCTCGGTCTCCCAGCACCTGGCCAAACTCCGCCTCGCCGGGCTGGTGCGCACCCGCAGGGAGGGCCGCCGGGCGCTGTACCGGGCGCGCGACGCGCATGTCCGCGCGCTTATCGGTGAGGCCCTCTTTCACGCCGACCACGAGGTCTCCGGAATTCCCCGCCACGATTGAGCCGCCGATCGAGCCGTCGCGCCGCGGGCTTCGGGCACCGGCCGGGCACCCTCTCCGGAATGGCGCGTTTGATCCCCTTTCGTCATACCCGAAATATCTTTCCGGGAAATCACCAAAAAACCCCCGCTCCTACCATCGCCCCCCTCTCCAGGACGCCACTCCGATGATCGAGTCGCCACCGGAGAAGCCCATCACCGGCGTTTCCCCGCCCTTCCCCTCTCCGCGGACGCCCCTGTTCAGCACGGCCAATCGGCAATAAACACCAAATACCGGAAAGTCATCATTGGCGGTTTCCCTCAATCCCGGACACGGCAAGAAACACGCCGGAGGGAAATTCGCGACCCGGATCAGGTTGGCGCATCGACGGAGCCGGGTAAGAACCGTCGTGCACCCCCACGGTGCCGACTATCTGCCATTCCGGCATCTCTTACAAAAACACCAAAGAGGGGAAGTCAGAAAAAAGATGGCCAACGCGCCAATGAACGAACCGGCCAGGATCGACGTCGAGCGGCTCCTGCAGCAGCAGGAGGAGACCTCCCCCGCCGAGCGCGCCGGCGAGATCGCCGCTCTGCTCCCCCGGGGCGTCATGTTCGCCACCCCCGTGACCGTCTCCGGCGAGCCGGCCCGGCCGCCCGACGAGGAGTGGGCCCTCACCTCCGCCTGGCCGTACCGCGACGAGACGGCCACCGGGACGGCCGCGGTCTACTACGGCGCGGGCCACACGCGCCTGACGAGGCCGATGATCTTCGCGGACGGGTTCAGCTACGGCCCGAGCGACCTGGCGGGCCTGTGGACGCACCTCAACACCCCCTACTCCCCCTCCGGAGAACGGCTCCTCGACCAGCTGCTCGCCGCTGGGGTGGACGTCGTCCTGCTCGGCTTCGACGTGCGCCACACCTACATCCAGGCCAACGCCGGTGTGGCGGTGAGCTGCGTCCGCCAGGCCATCACGCGCCGGCAGGGGAGCGCCCCGCTGATCGTCGGCGGCGTGAGCATGGGGGGCGTGGTCACCCGCTACGCGCTGGCCGCCATGGAGGACGCGGGCGAAGACCACCAGACCGCGACCTACCTGTCCTACGACTCGCCGCACAACGGGGCCTGGATCCCGCTGATCCTGCAGCAGCTCGCCTACTTCTCCGAGCGGCTGTCCCCGCCCGAGCCCGGCACGCCCGGCCAGGCCGGCCTGATCAAGAGCCCGGCGGCGCAGCAGCTCCTGTGGGGCTGGGTCGAGAAGACCGGCTACTCCGGCCCCGTCGCCACCGCGAGCCCGCTCCGCCAGGAGTTCCTCGCCGACCTGGAGAAGCTGGGATGGTTCCCCTCCGAGCCGCGCAAGCTCGGCGTGGTCAACGGCACCGGCGACGGGACCGGCCTGGGCGTGACCCCCGGCGAGCAGGTCTTCGAGTGGAGTAGGCTGGGCGGCCTCGTCGGCGCGACGGTCCGCATCCAGCCCGCCTACGGCGACCGGCAGCACGTCGGCGGGATGCGCGCCGTGCCCCTGTGGGCGAGCAAGAGTTACACCACCCGGGTCGCGCCGTTCGACGGCGCGCCGGGCGGCACCCTCGCCTCCTACGGCATGCTCGCGGAGAAGCTCGGCGTCGAGATCGACGACCGGCACCGCGAGGTGTGCTTCGTCCCCTCGGTGAGCGCGGCGGCCCTCAAGTACGACCCGGTCGGCTGGCCCGTCGACCTGCACACCGACCTCTCCACCCTGCCCGGCGGAAGCAGCCACCTCAACGACTTCCGGTGCGACGTCACGAACTCCGCCCACGGGACGGTGACCAGAACGCTCGCCGAGTGGATCCTGGCCCAGCTCACGGGCTGACGTCGGCCTCACCCGCCGGCCGATCCGGCCCTGCCCGGCTGACACGACCACACGGCCCGAGTGCCGCCCGCGGAAACGCGGCGGCACCGGGGCCCGGAGCGGCCGGGCCGGATCGGCGTACCGTGACAACGGCGGTCCAGGTAGCGTGATCGAGTGAACATGCCCTACCTCGACCCGGCCGAGTGGTACGCCACGCTGCCCAGTGTGTTCGCCTCGGCCTGCCTGCTCCTGACCGACGCCGACGACCGTGTCCTGCTGGTCAAACCCAACTACCGGCCGTACTGGTCCATCCCCGGCGGGATCGTCGAGGCCGGCGAGACACCCCACGACTGCGCCGTCCGGGAGATCTCCGAGGAGCTCGGCCTGTTCGCCGGGACGGGCGACCTCCTCGTCCTCCACTGGTCACCGCCGATGGAGGAACGCCCGCGCCCCATGGTCAACTTCCTGTTCGACGGCGGCACCGTGGCCGACCCGGCCCGCATACGGCTCCAGACCGAGGAACTGGACGAGGCGGCCTTCCTCCCCTGGGACGAGGCCGTCACCCTCCTCCCGTCCCACACCGCGGCCCGCCTGCCCGCGGCCCGCCGCGCCCGCCGCGACCGGCACACCGTCTACCTGTCGGCCTAAGGCCACGGCCGGAGGCGTCCCCCAAGGCCCCCTCAGAAATCAGCGCAGGTCGGGGGGACGGAGAGGGGTTTTCCCATACAGAGCGGGTAGGGCGGCGGTATGAGCGAAATGCCTCCAGATCGCGAAGGTCTGAGCGACGAGCAGGCGATCGAGGTCGAGGGATGGACCGACGACCTCGGCTTCACCCACGAGATCGTCGAAGACGATCCCTCGCATCAGGACACCCTCGACGAACGCCTCTGGCGCGAGGCGCCCCAGCACGAGCGGACCCCCCGCCCGGAGGACCGCCTGGTCGCGCCGGACGAGGGGATCGGCCCCGACGAGGTCTCCGAGGAGTACGCCAGGGACGTCGGCCCCGACGGCGGCGACCTGTCGGCCGAGGAACGCGCGATCCACATCGAGCCGGACCTCTGACCGGGCCGGCCCGCCGGGAGAGCGACGCGGGCGTCATGCCCCGTCGGCAGGACGGGCCGGTCGGCCACGCCCTGTTCCAGCGGCCCCGGAGTTCCCGCGGCCCCGGAAGACACACCCCCGCCGGCGGGACGGGCTCCCTCCGTCCCCGGCCTGTGGCTCCCCCGCGTTCTCAGTCTCCGGCGCGGCCGGGCAGGGCCGCGGCCAGGGCGGGAAACCCGTCGACGACATAGTCGGCCACGCCCGCCTCCGGGCGGACCGCGTGCAGGTGGCCCCAGGGACCCCGGCGGATGAGGGCGGTCCGCATGCCGGCCGTACGGGCGGGCAGGACGTCGTTGTCCAGCCGATCCCCCACGTAGAGGATCTCACCGGGTTCCCGTCCCGACACCGCGACGACCTTGTCGAAGAACCCGGGATCAGGCTTGGCCACCCCCCAGCCGTCGGAGGTGTGGACACCGTCCACGGGGAGGTCCATCGCGACCAGCGCGTCACGCGCCTGCGGCGGCTGATTGCCCGCGATGATCAGCTCGTACCCGAGGGCGCGCAGCGCGGTCAGGCCGGGCCGTACGTCGGGGTAGAGGTCGCCCTCGTCGAAGTTCACCCGGAGCCCGTCCGGGTCGTCGCGGCGCCACGCCTCCTGCTCGGCCTCGACGTCGAAGCCCGGCCGGAGGATCTGGAACGCCTCCTCGTAGGAGCGGCCGAGCGCCGCCATGCCGCCGAGGACGCCCAGCATCGTGAACCGGGTGACGCCGAGCCGGTCGGCCCACCGGGACCAGATCCGCGTCTCGTCGACAAGCGTCTCCCCGACGTCGAACACCAGCGCCCGGATCACCGTGTCCCCCTTCGCGTCCCCTTCGTCCCCTCAACCGGCGCGCCGATCCTACCCCTCCCCTTTCGGAGAACCCCCCCGCGCACCGGGGGATCCCGGGCTCACAGCAGCTCCATCGCCTTGCGGATGCGCTTGTCGGAGACCGAGTACGGCGTGCCGAGGGTCTGGGCGAAGTAACTGACCCGAAGCTCCTGGATCATCCAGCGGATCCGCAGGACGTCGTCGTCGCCCCTGCGGGCGGGGGGAAGCCCCTCGACCAGCTCGTGATACTCGTCCTCGATGTCATGGACCTTGTGCATGCGCTCCTCGTCGCGGAAGCGGTCGCCGGGAAGCCTCTCCAGCCGCCGCTCGGCTCCCTTGAGATAGCGGAGCAGGTCGGGCAGGCGCCTGAAGCCGGTGGCGGTCACGAACCCCGGGTAGACCAGGTCGGCCACCTGGTCGCGGATGTCCTCGACCGCGGGGGTGGAGGGCCCTTCGGGCAGCAGGGTGACGACCGTGTGCCACACCGTCAGGACGCCCTCGACCCTGGTCACCGCCTCGGCGGTGGTGTCGAACAGCTCGGCGCGGACCTTGTCGTGCAGGGCGGTGAAGGCCGGGCCGTCCCAGGCCGGCCCGCCGTAGCGGCCCATCAGCTCGTCGGCGGCGCAGGCGACGCAGTCGTCGAACAGGGCGACGGCGCCCGCGTGCGGGCTGCGGCTGAGCGCGAGCTTGGACCGGTTGTCCAGGCGGCCGAGCACCCACTTGGCCGGCGAAGGGGTGTTGAGCAGCAGCAGCCTGCGGGTGCCCTCCCACATGGACCGAAGCTGCTCGGTCTCGGTCTCGAACATCCGTACGGCCACGGTCGCGCCCTCGTCGGCCAGCGCGGGGTACGCCTTCATCCTGCGCTGCTCGAACGTCCTGGGCAACTCCCCCACGGTCCACGAGGTCAGGCCGGATCTCTCCAGGCCGTCGGCGGCCCTGGCGAGGGTCTGGCGCAGCCTGGGCGCGAGCCGTCGCTTCAGCTCGGCCAGATCCTTGCTCTCGGCCAGCGTCTTCCCACGGCCGTCGACCACCCGGAAGGTGATCTTCAGGTGGTCGGGGACCAGGTCGGGCTGCCAGGCGTCCCGCGGCACCCGGACGCCCGTCAGGTCGAGCAGCTCCCGTTCCAGCACCGCGAGCAGCGGCTCCTGGGTGGGCTGGGCGCGCGAAAGCACCTGCTTGGCGTAGTTGGGGGCGGGCACGAAGTTGCGCCGGAGACTCTTGGGGAGGGTCCGGATGAGCGCGGTGAGCAGTTCTTCGCGCAGGCCGGGGATCTGCCAGTCGAAGCCGTCGGCGTTCACCTGGTTGAGCAGGGCGATCGGGATGCGCGCGGTGACGCCGTCGGCCTCGGTTCCGGGCTCGAACTGGTAGGTCAGCGGGAAGCGCAGGTCGCCCTGACGCCACACGTCGGGATAGTCGCGCCGGCTGACGTCGCCCGCCGACTCGCTGATCAGCATCGACTTCTCGAAGCTCAGCAGGTCGGGCCGCTCGGCCCCGGCCTTCTTCCACCAGGAGTCGAAGTGGCGCCCGGAGACGACGTCGGCGGGGACCCGCTCGTCGTAGAAGTCGAACAGCGTCTCGTCGTCGACGAGGATGTCGCGGCGGCGGGCCCGCTCCTCCAGCTCCCCGACCTCCTCCAGAAGCCTGCGGTTCTCCTCGAAGAAGGCGTGGTGGGTCTCCCAGTCGCCCTCGACCAGGGCGTGCCGGATGAACAGCTCCCTGCTCAGCTCGGGGTCGATGCGGCCGTAGTTGATCTTCCGCCGGGCCACGATCGGCACGCCGTACAGCGTGACCTTCTCGTAGGCCATCACGGCCCCCTGGTTCTTCTCCCAGTGCGGCTCGGAGTAGGTGTGCTTGACCAGGTGCCGGGCGAGCGGCTCGATCCACTCGGGTTCGATTCTGGCGTTGACCCTGGCCCAGAGGCGGGAGGTCTCGACCAGTTCGGCGGACATCACCCACAGCGGCTGCTTCCTGGCCAGCGCCGAACCGGGGAAGATCGCGAAACGGGCGTTGCGGGCGCCGATGTACTCCGTGATCGGCCTGCGCGGCTCGGCGGACCGGCGCGGCCCCTCGGCCGGGACCTTGCGGTCGGCGCGGTCGACGTCCTTGACGCCGACGTGGGACAGCAGGCCGGACAGCAGGGACATGTGGATCTTCTGCTCGTCGCCGGGCAGGCTGTTCAGCGTCACCCCGAGCGACTTCGACATCTGGCGGAGCTGGCTGTAGACGTCCTGCCACTCACGGACACGCAGATAGTTGAGGAACTCCGCCTTGCACAACCTCCGGAACGCGCTGGAGGACAGCTCCCTCTGCCGTTCCTGGAGGTGGTTCCACAGGTTCAGGTAGGAGACGAAGTCCGACTCCTTGTCGGCGAAGCGGCGGTGTTTCTCGTCGGCCGCCTGCTGCCTGTCGGCCGGCCGCTCGCGGGGGTCCTGGATGGAGAGCGCGGCGGCGATGATCATGACCTCGCGGACGCAGCCGTTGTGGTCGGCCTCAAGCACCATGCGGGCCAGGCGGGGGTCGACCGGCAGGCCCGCGAGCCTGCGGCCGAGCGGGGTCATCTGCCTGGCCCGGTCGAACGCGCCCAGCTCCTGGAGCAGGTCGTAGCCGTCCTTGACCTGCCGCTGGTCGGGCGGCTCCACGAACGGGAAGGCCCCGATGTCCCCCAGGCCGATGGAGGTCATCTGCAGGATGACCGAGGCGAGGTTGGTGCGCAGGATCTCCGGGTCGGTGAACTCCGGGCGGGCGAGGAAGTCGTCCTCCTCGTACAGCCGGATGCAGATGCCCTCGGAGACGCGGCCGCAGCGGCCCTTGCGCTGGTTGGCCGAGGCCTGGGAGATCGCCTCGATGGGAAGCCGCTGCACCTTGGTGCGGTGGCTGTAGCGGGAGATGCGGGCGAACCCCGGATCGACCACGTATTTGATTCCGGGCACGGTCAGCGACGTCTCGGCCACGTTGGTGGCGAGCACGACCCGGCGGCCGGTGTGCCGCTGGAAGACCCTGTGCTGCTCGGCCGCCGACAGCCGGGCGTACAGCGGGAGGATCTCGGCGCCACCGCGTTTGGACAGGGCGTCGGCGGTGTCGCGGATCTCGCGCTCGCCGCTGAGGAAGACCAGGATGTCGCCCGGTCCCTCGGCGCACAGCTCGTCCACCGCGTCACCGATCGCCTGGATCTGGTCCTCGTCCTCGGCGGGCGGCCGGTAGCGGACCTCGACGGGGTAGGTACGGCCGGAGACCTCCACGATCGGCGCGCCGCCGAAATGCGCGGAGAAGCGCTCGGGGTCGATGGTGGCCGAGGTGATGACGACCTTGAGATCCGGCCGTTTCGGCAGCAACTGCTTGAGGTAGCCCAGGATGAAGTCGATGTTGAGACTGCGCTCGTGCGCCTCGTCGATGATCAGCGTGTCGTACTGGGCGAGCTCGCGGTCGCTCTGCAGCTCGGCCAGGAGGATGCCGTCGGTCATCACCTTGACGAGCGTGCCGTCGCTCACCTGGTCGGTGAAGCGCACCTTGTAGCCGACCGCCTCGCCCAGGGGCGTGCCGAGTTCCTCGGCGACGCGCTCGGCCACCGTCCTCGCGGCGATCCGGCGCGGCTGGGTGTGCCCGATCAGGCCCCGGACCCCCCGCCCCAGCTCCAGGCAGATCTTCGGAAGCTGGGTCGTCTTGCCCGACCCCGTCTCGCCGGCGACGATCACCACCTGGTGGTCGCGGATCGCCGCCAGGATGTCGTCCTTGCGCTCGCTGACCGGCAGCGCCGGCGGATAGGTGACCTCGGGCACCCCGGCCCGGCGCTCGGCCACCCGGCGCTCCGCCCGCTCGATGTCGGAGGTGATCTCCGCCGCGATCCTCCGCTGCGCGGCGCTGTTTCCGACTCTGCGCGCGCCGTCGAGCCGGCGCCGCAGCCGCCGTTGGTCACGCAGCGTGAGTTCGGGCAGGCGGGCCTGGAGATCGGCGAGCGAGGATGTCAACGAAGGCGTTCCCATACTGCGACCAGGATACGTTCGGCTCGCGGATCGAGAGCCGGCCGTCCATGGTGCCCGAGGTCTCGCCCCGCCGCATCCCAATATTCCCGGCCCCGGGCCGGATCAGGCACGGGAGAAGTCCGAGAGGCGGTAGGCGCCCGCGAAGTCACCGTAGACGATCAGGTTGTCGTCGTAGGAGTGCCGGCCGGGGTCGTAGCGCCCCCCGCAGGTCACCAGCCTGATCTCCGGGCCGGCCATGGCCCCGTAGACCTTCTTCACCGGGAAGGCCGTCTTGCGGACCCGCTCGATCACCGAGACCCGGAAGACCGCCACGGTCCTGTCCCGGCGTATCACGGCGACGGCGTCCCCCTCGCGCACCTGCGGCAGCCCGGCGAACACCGCGGGCCCCGACCGGGTGTCGAGGTGGCCGACGATAACGGCCGCCCCCTGCTCGCCGGGCGTCGGCCCCAGGCCGTCCCAGCCCGTGAGACCGGCCTGCAGGAGCGAGGGGGCCTGCAGGGTGCCGTCGGCGGTGGACGTGACCGGGGTGACGGGCGCGTTCACCCTGGCGCGCGGCACCACCAGTGTCACCGGCTCGGACCTGCCCAGCGGGCCGGGCAGCGGCGAGGGCCAGCCGCCCCGCCCCGCTCCGGAGGGGTTCGCCGCGGCGGCCTTACCGTGCCCCGGCGTGGCGGGCGCGGTGACGGGCAGGGCGCGGACCAGGGCGGGGGACGCCTCCCTGCCGGCGCCGCCCCGGCAACCGGCCAGCGGCACGGCCAGCAGCAGCGCGATCCCGGCACAGGCGGCCCCGCGTCTCAGGACCGGAGCCATCCGGAGGTCAGCCCGGGGGTCAGCCACGCCTCGCTGCCCGGCGGCGCCTCATCAGCGCCAGCACGCCGGCGCCGGCGAGCGCGGCGAACCCGCCGGCCTCCCAGCCGGGCGACGCGCCCGGCTCGGACCTCCGTCCCCCGGACGTCTTCCCGCTCTCCGCCGCCCGCGCCGCGCCCCTGGCCAGGGCGAGGCCACCGCCGCCGGTGTTCGGGCCGTAGCCGTCGACCACGTAGAACTCGCCGTAGATGGTCCCGCCGTCGCCCCGGCAGTCCACCTCCACGCTGTAGGACCCGCTTCGCGCGCCGTAGTCGACCTGCGCCCAGCCGACGGCCACGCCGGAGTCGTCCTCCTCCAGCTCGGGCTCCTCCTGAAAGGCGTCCGACCGCGCGAAGGCGGGCCCCTGGCAGTCGTACGCGGTGATCCTGAGGTCGGCTCCCGGCCCCGCCCGGTACGGCGAGAGCCTCACCTCCTCGCCGTCTCCCAGCGCGGCCGTTCCCGCGCCGACGGTCGTGAGGATCGTCACTCCGGTGGCCACGATCCAGCGGGCCAGCACGCCAGTCGGCTGCATCACGTCTCTCCGCCTCCAGCAGCTGCGATCTTGCTAACTCTCGCTACCTACCCAGGTAAGAGGGCGTGTCCGTCAAAGGAAGATCAAAATCTGAACGGCCTTTCCGGCATATGACACAGACGGCCCGCCGCTACAGCGCTGCCGCCATGGCGGCGCCCACGATGCCCGCCTCGTTGCGGAGCGTCGCCGGAACGAGGCGGGTGCGCACCTTCACCATGGGGAGGAACCGGTCGGCCTTCTTGCTGACCCCGCCCCCGATGACGATCAGTGACGGGGAGAACAGCGCCTCGACGTGCCGCAGGTACTCCTCGACCCGTCCCGCCCACTTGCCCCAGCTCAGGCCGCCCTCGTCGCGCGCGCGGTCCGAGGCCCGCCGCTCGGCCTCCTTGCCCCTGATCTCCAGGTGTCCCAGCTCGGTGTTGGGCACCAGGAGCCCGTCGACGAACAGGGCGCTGCCGATCCCGGTGCCGAAGGTCAGCATCAGGACCACCCCGCGCTGTCCCCTGGCCGAACCGGCCGCCACCTCGGCCAGGCCGGCCGCGTCGGCGTCGTTGAGCACCACCACGGGCAGGCCGGTCGCCACAGAGAACGTCTCCCGGGCGTCCACGCCGATCCACGAGCGGTCCACATTGGCGGCGCTCCGCGCGACACCGTCGATCACGACCCCGGGGAAGGTCACCCCGACGGGTCCCGTCCAGTCGAAGTGCCCGGCGATCTCGGCGACCACCTCCGCGACCGCCTTGGGCCTGGAGGGGGCAGGAGTCGCGAGCCGCAGCCGTTCCCGGGTCAGCTCGCCCGTGGTGACGTCCACCGGGGCGCCCTTGATCCCCGATCCGCCGATGTCGATTCCCAGCGCCTCCATGGCGTCCCCCCCTCATCAGGCGGCCCTTCCCCGGCACCGGGCCCTCATCGCCGCGCGGGCCGATCGGGTGCGGTCGCCCCGGGGTCCCCCTTCCCCGTGCAAGGCCGCCGATACCCGCTTGCAGCGGACGGTCAACCGGCGTGAAAGCGGTACGGCGCACACTACGGACAGCACGACGGGAAAGGACCCCTCCGATGACGATCACGCGCTCTCTGGCCGGCGCCGCGCTGGCCGCTCTTCTCCTCGCGGCCGCCCCGGCCGCCGCCCAGGCCGCGACCGGCGCCTCGGACGCCGCGGCGACCGCTCCCGCCGCCGGTGCCGCGGGCACCACCCACTGGGGCCCCTTCACCGCCCCCGGCAGAGGCGCCAGGGCCGCGGGTTCGCTGACCGCCTCGGGTGAGGACCACGCGGACATCCCCGCCGCGAAGACCGTCCGGATCTCCGGCAAGCTCCACGACCGGACCTCCGCGGGCGCGGTATGCGGCTGGGCGGTCTTCCGCGTCACCTACCGGACCGCGGACGGGAACCTCCCGTTCAAGCACCACAGCGTCCGCAGTTGCTCCTACGGCACACCGAAGTCCTTCACCTTCACCCGGCACGACGTCTACCAGGTCGAGCTGAAGGTCTGCTCCGAGGGCAGGGCCGCCAAGCCCTCGCTCACCTGCCTCTACGCCGGGAGCTGGAAGGTCCTCTACCTCTCCCGGTGACCCCCGCCCACGCCCCGTCGACCCTCGCGCGCCCCGGGCCGTACATCTCCTCGCGACGCCCCCGCCGGACCCTCCGTCCCGGCGGGGGCGTCGCGGCGCTTTCGGCCCGGGTGACCGGGCGACCCGGGTGGCGAAACACCAATACCACCTCTCAACATAACAAGCCAGACAAATACGACTTATGTCCTAAATGATAATAAGTTTCAATTAATATCTTGACCTGCACTTTTACGGCTAAACCTGTCTTGACAGGAAGATTTCTCATACTTTTTTGGGACTTAAGGCAACTTTTCACCACTCAAACCCGTCTCATGGGGGTGGAAGCGGTCACTCCTGACCACTTTTGACAACGGGGAGAAGGAAAAATTTGATGAGAAGAATCGCCGTCGGCCTCCTATCCGCCGCGGTGAGCGGCTCGCTCCTGCTGGCCACCGGCACGGCCTCGGCCGAGCGCACCGCCCTGAGCGTGTGCATCGACAGCGTGAACCCCAACCCGGTCGTGGTGAAGGACGGCCAGGACACGGGCGTCACGGTCGAGGTCCGCACGACGGAGGCGGCCAGGGTCGAGCTCAAGTTCAAGCCGGTCTCCGGCCGGTTCCGCGCCCAGGACGTCAACACGCCCAAGGTCATGCACGAGGGCGATCTGTGGCGGTTCATCACGAGCTTCGACGAGAACGACTCCGAGGGCCGCTGGGTCGCGATCGCCGACGCCTACGACAAGGACGGCAGGAAGGTGACCGACCAGGTCAACTTCTCCGTCAAGCAGGAGCAGCAGGAGAAGACGGAAACCCGCCTCACGGGCTTCCGGGCCGGCCCAGCGTCGGTCGGGAAGGGCCGCTGGGTCTACTTCACCGGCCGCCTGCAGGCCGATGAGGACCGCGGCTGGCGGGGAGTGGAGGACGAGGAGGTGGCGATCTACTTCCGTGCCCGGGGCTCCAGCTCCTGGAAGTGGGCCACCTCGGCCGACACCGAGCGCAGGGGCAGGTTCGAGGCCCGCGCCCGCGCCCTCAGGAGCGGCGAGTACCGCGCCGTCTACGAGGGCAACAGGGACCTCGACGAGAGCGACAGCCGGTCGGCCTGGATCCGGGTCTGGCGCCGATAACCCCCTCCCCCGGGCAAGGCGGCCCCGCCGTCACGGGGATCGGGACCGCGGGGGAGGCCGGGGCGCCCCGGCCTCCCCCGCCACCACGGCTTTCGGGCCTTCCAGCGGGAACCCGAAGACCCCGGAAGCCGTCCCCGGCACGGAGCGGAACAGATTTAAACTTCTTCCCACAGGGCTGATTCGCTGTGAAAGACCACTCAGGGACGATCTTGACGGTGCGATTAGGTCCAGCATGGCGGTTTTCGCCGGTATTTCCAGACCGCCCCCACCCGGCACTCCCGCGAGGTCCGGTAATGCTTTCTACCGAAAATATTGCCTATGCCTATACATGTGGCATTACTCTTCAGACTGGAGATCTTCACGACTGTTCAGGTGGAGGGTGAACGTGGCCGACGAAGAGTGGGCGCAACGCGGAATCGACGTCAACACTCCGAGTGTGGCCAGGATGTACGACTACTACCTGGGCGGGAAGGACAACTTCCCCGCCGACCGCGTCGCCGCCGAGGAGATCCTCACCGCCGTTCCCGAGGTGCGGATCGCCGCCAGGGAGAACCGGGCCTTCCTCGACAGGGCCGTCAGCTTCCTGGCCCGGGCCGGGATCGAACAGTTCCTCGACATCGGCACCGGCCTGCCCACGCGGGGCAACGTCCACGAGGTGGCACAGAAGATCACACCGGGGGCCCGCGTCGCCTACGTCGACAACGACCCCATCGTCCTGGCGCACGCCAGGGCGCTCCTGCGCGGCATGTGGGGGGAGACCACGGTCGTTTCCGGAGACCTGCGCCACCCCGAGCGGATCCTGGACGCGCCGGAGATCCACAAGCATCTCGACCTCACCAAGCCGGTGGGGGTGCTCCTGGTGGCCGTCATGCACTTCATCACCGAGGCCGACGACCCCCGTCGCATCATGGCCGCCCTGCGCGACGCCGTGGCGCCCGGCAGCTATCTCGTCCTCTCCCACGGAACCCACGACCACCGGCAGGAGGCCGCCAAGGCGGGCGTGCGCGTCTACGAGCGGGCCACCTCACCGCTGGTCCTGCGATCCCGGCAGGAGATCCTGGAACTGTTCGAGGGGTTCGACCTGATGGACCCCGGGCTCGTCTGGCTGCCCGAGTGGCGGCCCACCGACCTCCCGCTCCACGACGAGCCCTCGCGGGCCCTGATGGTGTGCGGGGTGGCCCGCAAGCCCTGACCCCGCGCGGAGAGTCCCCCCTCGGCCCAGGGGCTCCTGGGAACCGGCACCGGCAAGACGGATCACGGGCGCCACAGGTCACGGACGGCGGGCCGGAGGGCCGGCGGCGAGGGCCTCGGGCCCGTAGACGAAGCCGGGGTCGATCTGGGCGGCCAGGTCCTCGCCCACCGCCCTGTTCGCCCACGCCCGGGCGTTGCGCAGGTGGAACTCCCCGGCCTGCCGCCCGAACCGCGCCCAGTCCCTGTCCTCGGCGCGGCCGTCCACATACGCCAGCATCCCCGCCAGCACGCCCAGCACCGGCGCCTCCAGGTCCGCGAGCGTCAGCGGCCGGCCCTGCTCCATCGCCCGCACCGCCGCCGAGTGGCCCATCCACGCCAGCAGGTCGGCCCCCACCCGCTCACGCAGGAACGCCACGTCGTCGGGCCCGTGCACCTTGTTGCCGATCACCGCCACCTTCACCCCGTACCGGGCGGCGTGGTCGCGGTACTGCCGGTACACCCCCACCCCCTGCAAGGTCGGCTCGGCCATCAGGAAGGTCACGTCGAACCGGGTGAACAGCCCCGAGGCGAAGGAGTCGGCACCGGCGGTCATGTCCACCACCGCGTACTCCCCCGCCCCGTCCACCAGATGGTTGAGGTACAGCTCCACGGCCCCCACCTTGGAGTGGTAGCAGGCCACTCCGAGATCGTCGTCGGCGAACGGGCCGGTCACCATCAGCCGGGGCCCGCCCCCCTGCGGAGCGGGTGTGGCGAACCCGGCGTGGATCGCGTCGTCCCCGCCCAGGCGCAACAGCCGCGAGCCGCGACCGGGCGGGGTGGTCTTGACCATCGCCGCCGCCGAGACGATGCGGGGGTTGTCCCCCCGCAGATAGTCCTTGATCTCGGTCAGATGCGCTCCCAGCGGCCGTGGCAGCTCCTCCTCCCCCATTCCCAGCACCATGCCCAGGTGCTGGTTGATGTCGGCGTCGATCGCCACCACCGGCCCGCCGTGACGCGCGGTGTACCTGGCGAACAGCGCCGCCATCGTGGTCTTGCCGCTGCCGCCCTTGCCAACGAAAGCCACCCTCACGAGCCCGATCCAATCCGAACATGAAAACCGGTGTATCGCGCTCAGGCTGTCACCGTCCGGCTAGGCGGGTAAACCTCGCATTCGCTTCATCATCCCGGCGGTATACCCCCCTTTCGGGAGGGAGCCCGCCCGCCTTTCAGGGGAACCCGCCCGTCAGTGGTCACGGTGGGTGACGAGACGGGCGAGGGCACCGAGCTCGGCGGCGGGGCGCGGCGCCGGGCCGACCGCGCCCAGGTGCTCCAGGGCCCGCGCCAGCATCCTGTCGGCCTGCGCCTGGCTCCAGGCGCGGCCCCCCAGCACGTCGACGAGTTCGGCGGCACGGGCCAGGTCGGCGTCGGTCAGGGGACGCTCCCGGTGGTAGAGCCCGGCCAGCTCGCGGCCCGCCGGGGTGGACGAGGCCAGCGCCGCCACCACCGGCAGGGACTTCTTACGGCTGCGCAGGTCGGAGTGGACCGGTTTGCCGGTCACCTCCGGATCTCCCCAGATGCCCAGGAGGTCGTCGACGAGCTGGAAGGCCAGCCCAAGGTCCTTGCCGAAGGCGCGCAGGCGATCGACCTGTTCGGGGCCGCCTCCGCCGTACAGGGCGCCGAGGGCGCAGGCGCATCCCAGCAGGGCCCCGGTCTTGCCCGCGGCCATGGAGAGACACTCGGTGAGGTTCACGTCATGGCGCCGCTCGAAGTCGACGTCGGCGTTCTGTCCTTCGAGCAGTTCCTGGATCGCGACGCCGAAGACGCGTGCCGCCTCGGGGGCCGACGGGTGCCCGCCGGAGGCGAGCACGTCGAAGGCCCGTGCCAGCAGGGCGTCACCGGCCAGGATCGCCGCGCTGACCCCGAAGACGGTCCAGGCGGTGGGACGGTGGCGGCGGGTCCGGTCGCCGTCCATCACGTCGTCGTGCAGAAGAGAGAAATTGTGTGCCAGTTCGACGGCGACCGCGGCGGGCAGCGCCGCCGCGACGTCACCTCCCACGGCCTCGGCCGCCAGCAGGGCCAGAGCGGGCCGGAACGCCTTGCCTCCGGCGGCCGCGGCGGGCTCGCCGTGTTCGTCCCACCACCCGAAGTGATAGCCGGCGATGCGGCGCATCGCCGGAGGCAGAGCCTCGACCACCGGACGCAGGGCGGACTCGACCGTGTCGCGGCTCCACAGGAGCACCTCGTGCGCCGAACGCCCCTTGGCCGCCACCCCAGCCGTCATCTCAACCGCCGTCATGTTCCCTCACACCCTCGCCCGGCGTCCCGCAAGCCGGCGCCTCAATGAGCAATCACACCGGTACGGCACCGGCGTCCCTGCCGGTATACCCCGCAACGCCGGACGCTCCCTGCCCCGGCTTCGGTCTCACGCGGCCGATCGTGTCCGGTTTCGGACACTCCATTACCACCCACCCGTTTCCTGTGCGCGCACGCGTTTTCCGGTGCGCGCACACGCCTTTCCGACACATTCTCACGGCGCCGGAGGTGACGGAGAAGAATCGGGTGTCAAAAAGCCGGACGACCCGTTCTCAGTGACCGAGCTCGACGTCCTCAAGAATTCCAAGCGCGTCGGGAACGAGAACGGCGACGGAGTAATAGGCGCTGACGAGATAGGAGATGATCGCCTTTTCGTCGATTCCCATGAAGCGGACCGACAGGCTCGGCTGGTACTCGTCGGGGATCCCCGTCTGGTGCAGGCCCACGACGCCCTGGTCCTCCTCGCCCGTCCTGAGCGCGATAATCGACGTGGTACGGGAGCCGGTGACGGGGATCTTGTTGCAGGAGAAGATCGGGACGCCGCGCCAGGCGGGCACCATGTTTCCGTTGATCTCGACACCGAGGGGGTAGAGCCCCCGGCGGTTGCACTCCCGGCCGAAGGCCGCGATGGCGTGGGGGTGGGCCAGGAACATCCGCGTCTTGCGGCGGCGGCTGAGCAGCTCGTCGAGGTCGTCGGGGGTGGGCGGCCCGCTCCGGGTGTGAATGCGCTGCTTGAGGTCGGCGCTGTGCAGCAGGCCGAACTCGGGGTTGTTGATCATTTCGTGCTCTTGCCGCTCACGCAGCGCCTCGATCGTCAGCCTGAGCTGCTGCTCGACCTGGTTCATCGGGTCGTTGTAGAGGTCGGCGACCCGGCTGTGCACGCGCAGGACGGTCTGCGCGACGCTCAGCTCGTACTCCCGGGGGGCGAGCTCGTAGTCGACGAACGTGCCGGGCAGATCGGGCTCGCCGACGTGACCGGCCGCCGTCTCGATGGCGGCCTCGCCGTACTTGTTCTGCGGGCCCCTCGGGGCGGCCCGCACCTGCCGCAGGTGCGTCTGGAGCACCTCAGACTGCTCCGCCACCTGATGGAACGCCTCGCGGGACAGGATCATCGCCGTTCCCGAGGTGATGGCCCTGACGGTGAACTCCCAGTCGCCCCCCTCGGCGACCAGCGTCTCGCTGCCGAAGTGGTCGCCACCGGCGAACACCGCCAGGACCGTCTCGTCACCGTAGGGACCCGTGCCGACCTTGTTGACCTTACCGTGGGCGATGATCACGACCTCGTCGGCCGGCCGGCCCGACTGCACCAGCACCTCACCCGCGGCGAACTCCCGCTGCGTGAAACGCGTGCTCAGCGCCTGCAGGACGTCGGGGTCGTCGAAGTCGCGCAGCGACGGCAGCTCGCGCAGTTCCGCCGGAACCACCTGGACGTCCGTCCCGACGGTGGTGAAGCTCACCCTCCCGTCGCCGACGGTGTAGCTGAGCCGGCGGTTCACCCGATAGGCGCCGCCCGAGACCTGCACCCACGGCAGCATGCGGAGCAGCCACCGCGAGGAGATCTCCTGCATCTGCGGAACCGTCTTGGTCGTCGTCGCGAGATTGCGCGCCGCGTCCGTTCCGAGGCTCAGCTGTGCCCGGCCGGCATCAAACTCCGTCACTAAAACCGCCCATCTGCGTTCGTTCCAAAAAGAAGGGACAAGCCCAACAGAAAGAGAGAGGAATAACCGGATCGGCCGCGGCTGAATTCGCTGAGCCGCCTTCACCTCGGACGCGAGGACTCCGACACGGGCCACCGCCGCGGACCGATCCAAGTGTGGAGTTCCCTTAAATAACTTGTCAAGCATTGAACATGATTCCCTCAAGCACAAACAATCCTTTTTCGGAAAAAACGGACTGAAGGCTAATAGGGGCATCTAGCGGCGAACACCGAAATTTGCCGCACTCCATCCGTTATGACCCCTCAGTTTCGGCCGGCCCCCTCCTCCGCGACCGGCCCGCCCGACGGCCCCGCCGGGGAGGACGCCCGGGAGAGCCGCGCCCCGCCCGGCCGGCCGGCGAGCCCCCACGCGGCCACACCCGCCGAAGGGCGACCGCCCTCCACCCATCCGGCGCGGGATGCTCTTCCCCCATCCGGCGCGGGACGGCACCGGCGGGGGCCCATGCCCGGCCGACATGCACGTTCCGGCGGAGGGCGCCTCTCTGGCACGGTCCAAAAATCATTGAACAGCACAAACATCGCAGACGGCTCGCCTAGAACGGCCAGGTAATTCCCATCCATCCAAGGGCGATCGATATGTAACAGGATGAACAAGGGAAACTTTGGGCCTTGTAGGACCCTGGACGAGTGTGAAATTTTACATTTCACCTAGTTGATAGGGATCGCGGTCGGCCAGGTTCGAAGGCCGGCCGCCCTGCTCCCACCCCCCAGGAGTAGTAAGTGAGATCTGCACCACGTCGTCTCCTGACCACCGCCGCACTCATCGGCACGGCCCTGACCTTAGGATTCACCACACAGTCGGGCCTGGTCACCGCCAACGCCGCAGCCTCCCGAAGCGCCGTCGTCACGGCGGCCCCCAAGCCTGATCGGGAGGTGACGGGCTCGCTGAGCGCGCCCGCCACGCACACGCAACGAGAGCGGCTCGCGGTCAAGGACCGCCCCCCGCTGCCGGCCTCGGACGAGGAACTCAGACGCGATTACGACGTTCCAGCCTCCGAGCACGCATCCAAGTCCTCCAAGTCCTCCAAGTCCGCGAAATCGACCAAGAGCGGCGCGAAGGCCGGCAGCTCGGCACAGGCGGCCGCCGCGACGTGCTCGGTCAGCAACTTCACCTCCAACAGCGGGTGGGCGCTGGTCGACGCCATCAAGGCGTCCACCCCCGACTGCATCAACTCCCTGTTCGGCCTGACCGGAAGTGACGCCTACTACGCCTTCCGCGAGTCGCAGATGTCCTACGTGGCCTACGGCCTGCGCGACAACGGCCAGCGCTACGCCGGGAACAACAGCGACTCCACCCTGCAGCTCGTGCTGTACCTGCGGGCCGGCTACTACGTGCACTGGTACAACCCGACGACCGTCGGCACCTACGGCCCCAGCCTTGAGAGCGCGATCCGTTCCGGACTGGACTCCTTCTTCTCCAACGGCCGCTCCGGCGACGTCAACGACGCCAACGGCGAGGTCCTGTCCGAGGCCGTCATCCTCATCGACAGCTCCGAGCAGAACGCCCGCTACCTCTACGTGGTCAAGCGGCTGCTGGGCGCCTACAACAGCTCCTACAACCAGTACTGGCACATGCTCAACGCGGTCAACGGCGTCTACACGGTGCTGTTCCGGGGGCACCAGGTACCCGAGTTCGCCACGCTGGTCCAGAGCGACCCCAGCATCGTCGACACCCTCTACAGCTTCGCCAACAACAACATGGCGCTGCTGGGCACGGACAACGACTTCCTGACCGCCAACGCCGGTCGTGAGCTGGGCCGCTTCCTGCAGTACGCCAGCCTCAAGACCAAGGTCAACCCGCTGGCGAAGGCCCTGCTGGACCGAAGCAACCTCACCGGCACCACCGCCCGGCTGTGGCTCGGTGTGGCCGAGATGGTCGACTACTACGACAAGGCCAACTGCGCCTACTTCGGCACCTGTGATCTGCAGGCCCGGGTCAAGGCCGTCGCGCTGCCGACCAGCCACACCTGCAGCTCCACCCTGCGCATCCTGGCCCAGGACATGACGGCCGCCCAGCTCAGCTCAAGCTGCACCAGCCTGGCCAACCAGGACGCCTACTTCCACAACATCGTCAAGGACAACGGACCGGTCGCGAACGACCGGAACACCTCGCTGGAAGTCAGCGTCTTCAACTCCAGCACCGACTACCAGACCTACGCCGGCGTGCTCTACGGCATCGACACCAACAACGGCGGCATGTACCTGGAGGGCGACCCGGCGGCGGCCGGCAACCAGCCGCGCTTCATCGCCTACGAGGCCGAGTGGCTGCGCCCGACCTTCGCCATCTGGAACCTCAACCACGAGTACACGCACTACCTCGACGGCCGGTTCAACATGTACGGCGACTTCGGCGCCAACATCACGACACCGACCATCTGGTGGATCGAGGGCTTCGCCGAGTACGTCTCCTACTCCTACCGCAACGAGACCTACGACGCCGCGATCACCGAGGCGGCCAACAGGGGCTACTCGCTGCGCCAGATCTTCGACAACACCTACAACGACGGCACCACCCGCATCTACCGCTGGGGTTACCTGGCCGTGCGGTACATGCTGGAGAGGCACCCCTCCGACATCTCCACCGTCCTGGGGTACTACCGGACCGGCAACTGGAGCGCCGCCCGGACCCTCCTGACCGGCCTGAGCTACGAGAGTGACTGGGGCACCTGGCTGACAGCCTGCGCGGCCGGAGCCTGCAACGCCACCGGCACCAACCAGCCGCCGACGGCGAACTTCACCTCCAGCGTCAACGGCCTGGCGGTGACCTTCACCGACACCTCCACCGACTCCGACGGCACCATCGCCTCCCGGTCGTGGAACTTCGGCGACGGCACCACCTCCACCAGCGCCAACCCGTCCAAGACCTACAGCGCGGCCGGAAGCTACACCGTCAAGCTGACCGTCACCGACAACAAGGGCGCCACCGGAACGGTCTCCAAGACCGTCACCGTCAGCGGCGGCGGCGGTACCAACCAGCCGCCGACGGCGAACTTCACCTCCAGCGTCAACGGCCTGGCG
>NZ_BNBB01000003.1 GCF_014654615.1 Streptosporangium violaceochromogenes
CGAGTTCGACGCCATGACCGTCACCCCGTATGTCGGCCAGGACTCCGGACGACTGGCCTACTCCCTGCGGGCACGCACCATGCGCGCTCCCCGCGCGGCTGCCGCCCCTGCCCGGCAGACCGCTACCGCCTCGGCCAAGGACGCCACGACCAGTAAGGAGATCGCAGCGTGAGCACCGGCGAACACCGCCCCTACACCTACCTCACCGCCTTGGTCGACGAGGGGAGAGCCCGCCTCGTCGCCTCCTTCTGCACCGCCGACCTGGGGGTCATGGTGCTGGGCGTCGGCGGCAGGCGGCCGACCTTGAGCTTCTACAGCGCCGAGGGCGAAGTGAAGATCTCCACCACCGGGGCCGGGCCGGTCACCACACACGATGTGCTCTTGGCGCGGGAGATCGCCGACGCCGCCGCCCGCTACCGAGACGAGTGCGAACGACTGCACACCGCAGGGGCCATCGTTCCCGCGCCCTCACCAACCCAGGACGACCCGGCCTGACCACACAAGGCGGGGCCGCCAGAAGCGGCAACTTCCGGCGGCCCCTCACATCTCCCTCTCACACGACATTCAAGGAAGAGGTTTCGAGTCTAATGTTCAAGAAACTGCCCGGGGATGAGGCGCAACGTCTCGTCTCCACCACCCCTGACACCGCCGTGGTGTTCCGCCCGGCCGTCGTCACCACCCCGGCGATCCTCACGATCCTGATCTTCGCCGGGCGCCTGGTCGCCGGGCTGGTGCGGCTCGTCTGGCGTCACCCGGTTGCCTCGGCCGTCGTCGCGGTGCCCGGGGTGATCTGGACCGTCTACGGCTGGCCATGGGCGCTTGGGCTCGCCGCCTCGATGCTCGTCATCCCTGTCGTCTGGGGTCTGGTCGATCGGGCCTCGTTCCTTCACCTGGTCGGCTGGCGGCTGCTGGCCTTCTGGCGGCTGGCGTGGGTCTACCGCCGTCACTGGCAACCGGTGATGATCGTCTCCGGCCTGGGCCGCCACCTGAGTGGACGCGACTACCTACCCCGCCTCCTGACCGTGGCCTGCACCTCCTGGGCCGATCAGGTCGCCGTCAAACTCCTGACCGGCCAAGCCGCCACTGACTGGGCCGACCGTACCGAGCAGCTCGCGCACGGGTTCGGCGCCGCCTCCTGCCGGGTGACCGTGGCCCGGTCGGGCCGGCTGCTGCTGACCTTCCCCCGCCGCGACCCCCTGTCGACCCCGCTGCCTGCCCTGCCGATCCCGGTGGAGGCGTCGGTGGGGCCGGTGGAGATCGGCCGGTGCGAGGACGGCACCCCATGGAAGCTCAAAGTCCACGGCACCCACGTCCTGGTGGCCGGGGCGACGGGGGCGGGCAAGGGGTCGGTCATCTGGTCGACGATCCGGGGCCTGCTGCCCGCCGCCCGCGCCGGACTGGCCGAGATCTGGGCGCTGGACCCCAAGCTGATGGAGCTGAGTTTCGGGCGGGGCCTGTTCGGCGACCGCTATGCCGCGACCCCGGAAGGCTGCGTCGCCCTGCTGGAAGCCGCGGTGAAGGTCATGCAGGAACGGGCGGCCCGCTTCGCCGGAGTCCGGCGCACCCACACCCCCACGCCTGAGGATCCGTTCGTCCTGGTGGTGGTGGACGAGGTGGCGTTCCTGACCGCCTACCAGCCCGACAAGGTCCTTCGGGTCCGCATCATCGCTGCCCTGGCCACCCTCACCACCCAGGGCCGCGCGGTCGGCGTCGGCGTGCTGGCCGCCCTCCAGGACCCGCGAAAAGACGTGCTGACCATCCGCAACCTGTTCCCCGACAAGATCGCCCTGCGGCTGGACGAATCCGAGCAGGTGGACATGGTCCTCGGCGACGGTGCGCGGGATCGGGGCGCGCTGGCCGACCACATCTCCCCTATTCCAGCCCAGGGCGCGGGCATCGCCTACGTCCGCCTGGAGACCTCACCGGACCCGATCCGGGTGCGCGCCGCCTACGTCTGCGACACCGACATCCGCGCCATGGCCGCCGCTCACGCCGCCGACACGCTCCCGCTGCCGGGGGTGGCGTGATGAGAGTCGTCGTTCACGGCACCCTCGGCGAACTGCGGGCCTCCGGGCTGCTGGACCTGGAGAACGCCGAGATCCCGCCGTGCTTCCTGTTGGTCAACCTGCGCCTGCACCGCGATCCCTACGGCGACGCCTACCGGCTGCACGCCGACGTCCTCGACCCACACCACAGGAAGGAGGCACAGTGACCGGCACCGCCCACCCGTCCCCCTCCCAGACGCCCGCGTCCCCGGCTCCCAATGGAGCCGATCGCACCCTTCCCCGCACCGTCCGCGACACCCTTCCCCTGGCCCTGGACGTCGCCATCGAGGTGGCCAAGCTCAACGGGGTGTGCATCCGCCCCATCGAGGTGCGCCGCCTCGACACCCACACCGGCACAAGTCAGCCGTTCGACCTGCCGTGCGGCACCACGAATGAGGCCAAATGCCCGCCGTGCGCTCAGCGCAACAAGCAGCTCCGTAAGGCTCAGTGCCGGGAGGGCTGGCACCTGGAGGCCGAGCCGGTCGCCGAACCCCACCCCAGCACCGACGATCAGCGGTGGTTGATCACCTTCCGGGCCGACGTGCAGGCCAGGCGCGACCAAGCCGAACGCGACGGCGACGACGTGGCCGACTGGGACGAGGCCATCGCGGGCATCGACGCCGAGATCAACGCCGCCGGAATGCGCGGCACCGTCACCGGTGGCCGGACCGTTCCCCGGCGGTCCCGCTCCACCCGGCGACGCCAGGACGCGCCGGACCTGCCCCGGCGCTCCCGGCAGAACACCACCCTCGGCCGGACCTTCACCGCCCCGGACGGGCAGGTGTTTCGGCCCTCGCTGTTCGTCACCCTCACCCTGCCGTCCTACGGCAAGATCCGCCCCGGACAGGGCGTACCCTTTGACCCGGCCACCTACGACTACGCGGCGGCGGCCCGCGACGCCCTGCACTTCTCCAAGCTCGTCGACCGGTTCGTGCAGAACCTCCGCCGGGTCGCCGGGTACGACGTGCAGTACTTCGCCACCGTGGAGCCCCAGAAGCGCTTCGCGCCGCACCTGCACATGGCGATCCGCGGCACCCTGCCCCGCGCCGAGATCAAGCAGATCGCCGCCGCCACCTACCACCAAGTGTGGTGGCCCCAGGCGGATGAGGTGAAGTTCGAGGGGGAACACCTGCCCGTCTGGGCAGAGCGGGCCGAACAGACCGAGCCGTACCCGGACAGACAGAGCGGTGACTACCTTGACCCGGACACCGGTGAACTCCTGCCCACCTGGGATGAGGCCCTCGACCGGCTCGACGCCGACGACGATGCCGAGCCCCTGCACGTGGTGCGCTTCGGCGCCCAAGTCGACGTCCAAGGCGTCCTGGCCGGCTCCCCCGACGCCCACAGGCGCATCGGCTACCTGACCAAGTACCTCACCAAGAGCCTGGGCGAGACCCTCGACCTCGACCCCGCCGACGACTGTCAGGAAGAAGAGGAGGCCGGTCCGGCTCGCGCGGTGATCAACCGGGCCCGCCGGGACCACGCCGCCCGCCTGATCGAGGCGCTGCGCTACGAACCCTGCTCCCCGGCCTGCGTGAACTGGCTGCGCTACGGAATCCAGCCCAAGGCCGCCAAACCGGGCATGACGCCCGGCCGATGCAAGAGCAAGGCACACAAGCCCGAACACCTCGGCTACGCCGGACGCCGCGTCCTGGTCTCCCGCAAGTGGTCCAACAAGACCCTCCGCGACCACAAACAAGACCGCCGGACCTGGGTCCTCGACATGCTCGGCCTGCCCGGCGACGACACCGTCACCGACCCGCACCGCTACATCTGGCGGCCGGTCTCCACCAAGGACCCGACCCGAACCCCGCTGCCGGTGCGGCTGCTGCGCGGCGTGGCCAACCGCCACCACACCAGAGCCCGGCTCAACGAACTACGGGCCAGAGCAGACGGCAGACCCACCCCCGACCTTCCGGCAGCAACAGCACTCGGGGAGGCGGCGTGAAGAAGAAAGACGAGCTCATGACTGTCCCGGAGATCCTCGACGAGCTCGGCGGAGTGTCCCGGCGCACCTTCTACCGCTGGCGGGAGATCGGCCACGCACCCCAGGGCCTCAAGCTCCCGAACGGCGAAATCCGCGTCTGGCGCAGCGAGTTCACGACCTGGCTGGAATCCCTCCGGGAGGCCGCGTGAGCACCTCCTACGACGTCAAGATCTGGGATATTCGGCGCAATCAGTCCAGTAAGGCGCCGTCTTATGAGTTTCGGTGGGCTGTCAACCGTCGCCGTAAATCACGGACCTTTCGCACGAAAGCACTGGCTGAGAACTTCCAGTCCGATCTACGACAGGCGGCCAAGCGCGGCGAGGTCTTCGACGAGGAAACCGGGCTGCCCCTGTCCATGCTGGCGGTAAAGACCGCAGTGAACTGGTTCGCTTTCGCGCTGGCGTACGTGGACATGAAATGGCCCCACGCGGCGGCCAAGACCCGTGACAGCCTCACTGACGCGCTGGCAACCGTCACCCCCGCTCTCGTCGACGAGAATGCACCGGACAAGCCCGAACCACTCGTTCTCCGGGAGGCTCTCCGGCAATACGCGCTTCCCCCTGCCTCCCGGCAGGCGAAACGCCCGGAGGCGATCCGGTCGGCTCTCGCGTGGCTTGAACGCCATTCCCTGCCCGTGCGTGACCTGTTCAAGGTGCGCAACGTACGGCTCGGCCTCGATGCCCTGACGCTCCGTCTCGACGGCGGGGCCGCCGCCGCCACAACGATCGCCCGTAAACGGTCGGTCTTCTACAACGCCCTGCAGTACGCCGTTGACCTGGAAGAGCTGGCCTCCAACCCGATCGACAAGGTGAAGGCGTGGAAGCCTCCCAAGGTCCGGGAGGTCGTCGACCGGCGCGTGGTGGTCAACCCGGTCCAGGCCCGGGAACTGCTGACCGCGGTGACTTATGCGGGCCGTCTCGACCGTGGCCGGCACCTGCGGGGCTTCTTCGCCTGCCTGTACTTCGCCGGGCTGCGTCCGGCCGAGGCGCTCGGGCTGCGCAAGCAGGACTGCCACCTTCCCCAGACCGGATGGGGGCGCCTCATCCTGGCCAAGTCCAAGCCCCAGGCCAACAAGAGGTGGACCGACAGCGGGGACGCCCACGACGACCGTGGCCTGAAGCACCGGGCCGAAGACGAGGGCCGTCCTGTACCGGTCCCGCCGGAACTGGTCGCCATCCTCCGGGAACACCTCAACGAGTTCGGCGCTCACGAGGACGGGCGGCTGTTCCGGACCTCACGCGGTGGAGTGATCTCCATCGGGACGTACTGCGAGGCGTGGAAGGCGGCACGGGCCTTCGCCCTCACACCCGAGCAGTTCGTCTCTCCGCTGGCGGCCCGGCCGTATGACCTGCGCCACGCGGCCGTCTCGCTCTGGCTCAACGCCGGGGTAGCCGCTCCCGACGTGGCTGAGCGGGCGGGACACGGGGTGGACGTGCTGCTCAAGGTCTACGCCAAGTGCATCGACGGAGGCACGGAGGTCGCCAACCGCAGGATCGAGGACGCGTTGGCCGCGTGAGCGCGTCGGTTACGGTGAGAGGGTCTCGGACATCCCGGGGCCCTCTTTTTTCTGGGCTGACCTGGGGAAACGCGCCGGGTTCCATCCCACAGATATCCCACGACCAGCGACATGGGGCCGCTCACGGTGGCGTACGGCTGCGCGGCCCGGAAACGGTCAACGGCGCCCCACCGAGGGGAAACCCCTGGTCAGGCGCCGTTTTACGAGGTGAGCGGAGAGCGTGGGATTCGAACCCACGAGGAGCCGCAAAGCCCCTAGCGGTTTTCAAGACCGCCGCCATCGTCCACTAGGCGAGCTCTCCTGAACGACACGCCGAAAGAGCGTGCCGAGTTGCACTTTAGTCTCTCACCGTCCCGGATGTGCTCGGACCTCGTGCTCGAATGCGCTCGGCCCGGTGAGCGTCTCGTCCCGGGCGGGAGGAGAGACGCTCACCGGGCTGGGCCAAGCCGAACCGGGCCGGGCCCGGCAGGACCGGGACAAAGACCGGGACCAACGCCAAGCCCAGGAGCAGGAGCAGGAGCAGGAGCAACGGCAGGGGCTACCTCAGGGGTTGGGGGTCGGGGCTGAGGGCGGCGAAGCCGTCGCCCACGGAGGCGGCCAGGCGGAGGTAGGACTCACGGGTGGCGGGCTGGAGCCTGTCCAGTTCCATCTCCGCACCCTCCTCCAGGTGGGGGTCGTAGGGAACCCGGATCACCGCGCGGCAGCGCGCCGCGAAGTGGGCCTCCAGGCGGTCGAGGTCCACGGTGGACTTCGACCGTGGGCGGACGCTGCACAGCACCACCGTGGCGGAGCGGACCAGTTCCTCGTAGTGATGGGCCTCCAGCCAGTCGAGGGTCGCCGAGGCGGCGCGGGCGCCGTCCACGGACGGGGAGCTCACCAGGACGAGCTGGTCGGCGAGCCCGAGGACTCCGGACATGGCCGAGTGCAGCAGGCCCGTCCCGCAGTCGGTGAGGCAGATCGAGTAGAAGTTCTCCAGGACCTGGGCCACCAGCTGATAGTCGGAGGCGCTGAACGCCTCGGACACCGACGGGTCGCGGTCGGAGGCGAGGATCTCCAGGCGGGACGGGGCCTGCGAGGTGAAGGCCCGGATGTCCACATACCGCTTGATCTGCTGACGCTCGTTGAGCAGGTCGCGGACGGTGGCGGAGGTTTCGAGCTCCACCTTGTCCGACAGGGTGCCGCGGTCGGGGTTGGCGTCGACCGCGATGACCCTGTCCCCCCGTGCCTGGGCGAGGGTGGCGCCGAGGCCGACCGTGGTGGTGGTCTTTCCGACACCGCCCTTCAGGCTCAGGACGGCGACCCTGTGGTGGCCGGTGGCGACGGGGGTACGGGCGCGGCCGAGCAACTCGCGGCGACGGCGGACCTCGGGGGACTCGCCGGGCTTGATCAAACCCGCCGACGCCCGGTAGACCAGCCCGCGCCAGCCGCCGGAGGGCGCGTTGCGGCGCCCCCGAAGCAGCGACTCGGGGTCGAGGCTGTCGGCCGAGGGCCTGGAGGTCCCCGAGCCGTGCCGGGACGGGGCGCTGAAGGCGGGCGGCGGGTTCGAGTGACGGCGGCGCGGTTGGTACGGCTCGCGCGCCGGCTCGGGGGCGTCCCGCTTGGGGGCCGCGGGGGACGTCTCCCGCCGGGAGGGGGGTGTCTCCCGCCGGGAGGCGGCGGCCTCGTCCCGCTCGGGGGCCGGGCGCCGGGCGGGATCCGGCGCGCCGGGCCTGTCCGGGGCGGGGTCGGACTCCCGCTCCGCGGGCCTGCCCCGATCCGCGGCGAGGGGATTGTCGGGGCCGGGAACGAACGACGCGGTCCGGCCGGCCGACGGCGAGGGGTCTCGCGGCGGGAGGAAGGGGCTGTCCCAGTCTTGCCCGAAGGCGGAGGAGGGGGAGCCGAAGGCTCCGGATGAGGCGTCGGACGCCGCCTGGGGAACGTCGGACGCGGGACGCTCCGAGGGCGCGGCCGGCTTCACCGGGTCGGCGCCGAACGACTCGGGCACCCGGAGCGGCTCCGTCCTGTCTGGCCCGCCCCGCTCCACGGGCTCAAAACGCCCGCCCCGCTCCGCGGGCTCGGAACGTTCGAACCGCTCGGTGGCGGGCCCCGGCCGTTCGGAGCCGGGGCGGAACGGCCGGAGCGGCTCGGCCCCGGTCACCGGGAAGGCCGGTTCCGCGGCCGGGAACGCGGAGCGGTCGCGATCGTGGCCGACGCCGAAAGCGGGCCGGCCGGGCGACCGGTCATCGCCGGTGAGCCGGTCGCGGTCCGGTACGGCGTCGCCCGCGGGCAGGGAGGCCCCGGAGCCGTTCCCCTCCGGAGCGGGGTGGTCCCGGCCGGGCTCACCCGCCGGGCTGAGCCGATCACGCCCAGGATCGTTCCCCGTCGTGGCGTGCCGGTTCTCACCGCTCGTCGCCGAGCCCGGCCGGCTCCGGCCGAGGTCGTCCGTCCCGCCCGTGAACGGACCGGAGTCGGCCACCGCCCCGGAACGATCACGGCCGGAGCCGACCGCCGCGTCGGGGAACGCGGAGAGTCCGGGGAGCCCGGGAAGATCGCGGCCGAGATCCTCCCCGGTGGGAAGAGCGCGGCCGGTGTCCGTCAGGTCACGCTCGCGTCCGGCCCCGTCGGGGAGAGACAGGTGAGCCTCGTCGAGAACGGCCGGGCCGTGTCCTTGCGCGGCGCCGCCGGCGGGCCGGTCGTGGTCGCGCCCGCCGTCCGGGAAGGCCGGGGACGGCTCACGGTCACGTCCGCCTTCCGGGAAAGCGGAGGACGGCTCACGGTCGCTCTGCGGGGAACCGGTGGAGGGCTCGCGATCCTCCGTGCCGGGGACGTGCCCGGAGTCTTCGTGGAGCGCGCCTGTGGATCCGGGGAGCAGGCCTGTGGAACGGTCACGGGTGGGGTCGTCCTCCCCCGCGCGGCCCGCGTCCGCGGGGTCACCGGAGGACTCGGGGCCCGTGCCGGGGCCGGGCCCCGGCGACCCGCCCGCGGCCTCGTCCGGCTCGTGGCGCGGCAGGGGTTTGAGGGGGGCGAGGAAGCCGTCGTCCCCGGTGGGGAACGGCGTGGCCGCGGGCGCCGGGGGCAGGGTGAAGGCGCTGGTCACGGTGGGTGCCTCCCGCGGCCCGGACGCGCCGCCGTCCTTCGCCGACGGGTCTGTGACGGTCGTGGCCGTGTCCGTGAGGCGGGAGGGGTCGGCGAGGGCGCTGAGGGCGCGGAACAGCGACGACGAGGTGGCGTCGGGTTCGGCCGGAACCAGGCTCCAGGGGTCTTCCGGATATGGCGAAATGACGTCGTCCACCACGGTGCTCTTTACCGCGACGGCAGGCGCCTCCTCCTGTTCCTTGATAGCGTCGAGCCAGGCAAGCTGTTCTTCGAGAGATTCCTCTCGATCGTGTCTTGCCACCGTGTTCCCCCTCGGGATGGGCGTAAAAGGGCAGCAAACACATAGCAGGTTAACGCCCTGTGTTCTTGTCAATGCCGGCAACCGCCAAGTTGGCCCCCGGCGGATAGCGTTGGTCACATGCACGCCATCGTGATCGATAAACCCGGCGGACCCGAGGCGCTGTCCTGGCGGGAGGTCCCCGATCCCCGGCCGGGGCCGGGGGAAGTCCTCGTCGACGTGACCGCCACCGCGGTCAACCGGGCGGATGTCCTGCAGCGGCGGGGGCTCTACCCGCCTCCGCCGGGGGCGTCGCCGTACCCCGGGCTGGAGTGTTCCGGCGTGGTGGCCGGGGTGGGCCCGGACGTGGAGGGGGTCGCCGTGGGCGACCGGGTGTGCGCGCTGCTGTCCGGCGGCGGCTACGCCGAGAAGGTCGCCGTGCCCTGGCAGCAGGTCATGCGCGTGCCCGAGGGGGTGGGCCTGGCCGAGGCGGCCGGGCTGCCCGAGGTGGCGTGCACGGTCTGGTCCAATGTGTTCATGACCGGACGCCTCAGGAAGGGCGAGACGCTCCTCGTCCACGGCGGGGCCGGCGGGGTGGGCACGATGGCCGTGCAGCTGGCGAAGGCGTTCGGCTCGCGCGTGGTGGTCACGGCCGGGTCGGCGGAGAAGATCTCCCTCTGCGTCGAGCTGGGCGCGGACGAGGGGATCAACTATCGCACCGAGGATTTCGCGGAGAAGGTCCGGGCTGATGTGATCTTGGACATCGTCGGTGGAAAATATCTGCCGGGGAACGTCCGGGCCCTCAAGACCGGCGGACGGCTGGTCGTGATCGGCATGCAGGGCGGCGCGAAGGGCGAGCTGGACCTCGGGACGCTCCTCGCCAAGCGGGCCTCGGTGCACGGCACCACGCTACGCGCGCGGCCGGTCGACGAGAAGGGGGTGATCGTGCGCGGTGTCGTGGAGAACGTCTGGCCTCTGGTCGACGCGGGCGTGATCCGCCCGGTGATCCACACTCGCGTTCCGATGAGTGAGGCCGCCGAAGCTCACCGGCTCCTGGAGTCCGGGGAGCACATCGGGAAAATCCTGCTAGTAAGTTGAGGGCTATGAAGGCTGAGGAGAGCACTCCGCACGTGGTGGTCGTGGGCCCCCAGGGCATCCAGGGCGAAGAGGAAGGCGAGGGACGTTCCGTCGCCGACCTGGTCGAACAGCCGGCGAAGGTCATGCGCATCGGCAGCATGATCCGCCAGCTCCTTGAGGAGGTGCGGGCCGCTCCGCTCGACGACGCCAGCCGCAAGCGGCTCAAGGAGATCCACCAGAGTTCCATCAAGGAGCTTGAGGACGGCTTGGCCCCCGAGCTGGTCGACGAGCTGGAGCGCCTGTCGCTTCCCTTCACCGACGAGAACGGCTCCCCGCCCAGTGACGCGGAGTTGCGGGTGGCGCACGCGCAGCTGGTGGGCTGGCTCGAAGGACTGTTCCACGGGATCCAGACGACGCTTTTCGCCCAGCAGATGGCGGCGCGCGCCCAGTTGGAGAACATGCGCAGGGCGCTGCCGGGGGGCGTGGCACTGTCTCAGGAGGGTCACCAGCAGAGTAGCTCCGGCCCCTACCTGTGACCTTCCGGTCACCTCCGGTAAAGGGCCTCCAAGATCACGGCAACGCCGTCGTCGTCGTTGGCCGCGGTCACGTGATCGACCGCGGCCAGCACCTCGGTGTGGGCGTTGGCCACGGCGTACGAGGTGCCGGCCCAGCGCAGCATGGGCAGATCGTTCGGCATGTCGCCGAAGGCGATCACCTCGGTGGGCGCGATGTCCCCCTCGGCGGCGAGCGCGGCCAGCGCTGAGGCCTTCGTCACACCGCGGGCGCTCATCTCGATGAGGGCGCGACCGCTGGAGTGGGTGGGTGTGACGAGATCGCCGACCAGTTCGTGGACCGTTTCCTGCAGGGCGTCGGGGCCCATCCACGGGTGCAGGGCCAGAAGTTTCGCGCAGGGCCGAGCGGTGAGCGCGGCGATCTCCACCTGGAGCCCGCCGGCCCTCTCGCTGTCCCACCTACCGGGGAGGAAGCCCGCCTCGCGGGCGAACCCCCCTTCGTATTCCGCGGAGAACGCGAGGTCGGGGAGCTTCTCGCACAGCCGCCGCACGACCTCTTCGAGCACGTCGGCGGCGATGAGGTGGGAGCGGACGATCCGTTCGGTGTGCAGGTCGTAGACGAGGGCGCCGTTCGCGCAGATGGCCAGCCCCTGGTGCCGTACGGCCGCGGCCACCGTGTGCATCCACCGGGGAGGGCGGCCGGTCACGAAAACCAGCGTGGATCCGACGCTCTCGACGAGGGCGAAGGCGGCCACGGTCCGAGGGGAGACGGTGCCGTCGGAGCGCAGGGCGGTACCGTCGAGGTCTGTGGCGATGAGCCGGGGGCTTCCCATAACAGACTCCAGTCTGCACCGTGATCGGCCAGAGGGCGGCTCGGGGATGCGTCTACGAGGAATCTTCCTCGTGGTGGGAACACGAGGGCGCCGGATAGTGTTAGATGTGATGGCGTTGTATTAGCTGAATCCCGTTGTGAAAGCCAGTTTGACTGAACCACCCCGGGGCCCGCTGTACGACACATGGGGTTCACGAGGTGTGAATCCCGAAGTTTCAAATCCTGAGGGAGAGCTTTAATGGCTCAGGGAACCGTCAAGTGGTTCAACGCTGAAAAGGGCTTCGGCTTCATCGCACCGGACGGCGGTGCACCGGACGTGTTCGTGCACTTCTCCGAGATCCAGGGCAATGGCTACCGGAGCCTTGAGGACGGCCAGAGGGTCGAGTTCGAGATCACGCAGGGCCAGAAGGGCCCGCAGGCCTCACAGGTCCGCGCTGTCTGACGCATAGACCTCTGCT
Organism: Streptosporangium violaceochromogenes; assembly: GCF_014654615.1. GTDB lineage: Bacteria > Actinomycetota > Actinomycetes > Streptosporangiales > Streptosporangiaceae > Streptosporangium > Streptosporangium violaceochromogenes. Next base: position 11,780 of record NZ_BNBB01000003.1, read on the forward strand.
AGGAGGGGGAGGCGGGGTTCGCATCATCGCGAACCCCGCCTTTCTCGTTCCCGGGGCGTCGGCGGACCCCTTCCCCTGAGGCCCTCAGGGCGATTGTGAGCGCCTCAGGGGCCCTTCCGGCGGTTGGGGGGCCAGGCAAACCTCCCGGGGCCCTCAGGGCGCCTCGGAGAGGCGGAGAGGGGCGGGGCGGGGACAGGGGCCCTACTTGACGGGTTCGAGGACGTCGAGACCGACGTAGGGGCGCAGCGCCACGGGGACCACGACGGAGCCGTCGGCCCGCTGGTGGTTCTCCAGGATCGCGACGATCCAGCGGGTGGTGGCCAGGGTGCCGTTCAGCGTCGCCACGGGGCGGGTCCCGCCGCCGGGGTCGCGGAAGCGCACGGCCAGCCGCCGGGCCTGGAAGTCGGTGCAGTTGGAGGTCGAGGTGACCTCGCGGTACCGGCCCTGGGTGGGCACCCACGCCTCGCAGTCGAACTTCCGCGCGGCGCTCGTGCCGAGGTCTCCGGCCGCGGTGTCGATGATCCGGTAGGGCAGTTCGGCCTTGGCGAGCATCTGCCGCTCCCAGTCGAGCAGGCGGCGGTGTTCCTCCCGCGCGTCCTCGGGGCGGCAGTAGGAGAACATCTCGACCTTGTCGAACTGGTGAACCCTGATGATGCCCCGGGTGTCCTTGCCGTACGAACCGGCCTCGCGGCGGAAGCAGGAGGACCACCCGGCGTAGCGGTACGGCAGCGCCGAGGCGTCGAGGATCTCGTCGGCGTGGTAGGCCGCCATCGGCACCTCGCTGGTGCCCACCAGGAAGAGGTCGTCCTCGGCCAGGTGGTAGACCTCACTGGCGTGGGCGCCGAGGAAGCCGGTGCCCTTCATCGACTCGGGCTTCACCAGCACCGGGGGGATCATCGGGACGAAACCCGCCTCGATCGCCTGCTGCATGGCCATGTTGAGCAGCCCGAGCTGGAGCCGGGCGCCGGCGCCCTTCAGGAAGAAGAAGCGCGAGCCGGAGACCTTGGCGCCGCGCTCGATGTCGATCGCGCCGAGCAGCTCGCCGAGCTCCAGGTGGTCCTTGGGCGCGAAGTCGAAGGCCGGCTTCTCGCCGACCTCCTCGATCACCACGTAGTCGTCCTCCCCGCCGGGGGGCGTGCCCTCCTCCACGACGTTGGGCACCGTGTAGAGCAGGTCTTCGAGCTCCGCGCCGAGTTTCTCGGCCTCGGCCTCGGCCGACCTGACCTGCGCGGCGAGATCTTTGGCCCGGCCGAGCAGCGCGGCCTTCTCGTCGCCCGAGGCGCGGGACACCGACTTACCGACGCTCTTCTGCTCGGCGCGCAGCGTCTCGAAGCGGCTCAGCGCTCCGCGGCGACGCTCGTCGAGGTCGAGCAGCGTTTCGACGACAGAGTCGTCCTCACCGCGGGCACGCTGCGACGCCCGTAGCCGGTCGGGATCCTCACGAAGGGTACGCAGGTCAATCACAGGACAAGGCTACCGACGTACGGCTCGGCCTCGCGCCCCCGTCGGGGTCGTACCGGCCACCCGGCGACGTCCGGCCCGGCTCTCCCCAATCATCGCCGGCCCGCCGGGTCAGACCCCGCCGGCGCGGATCCGGGAGAGCCAGCTCGCGGCCTCGGCGAAGTCGCCGTCGGCCGTTCCCCGCCTGACCCGCGGCGACAGGCCGTCCGCACGGGGGTAGCTGCCGAGGAAGCGCACGCCCGTGCAGATGCGGTGGAGCCCGGAGACGGCCTCGCCGACCCTGGCGTCGGCCACGTGGCCCTCGAAGTCGAAGTGGAAGAAGTAGTGGCCGATGCCGTCGCCGGTGGGCCGCGACTCGATGCGGGTGAGGTTGACGCCGCGGACGGAGAACTCGGTGAGCATCTCCAGCAGCGCGCCGGGGTGGTCGTCGTTGAGGAAGGCGACCAGGGAGGTGCGGTCGGAGCCGGTGGGCTCGGGCGGCGGCCCCGGGCGCGTCACCTGCACGAACCGGGTGACGGTGTCGGGGCGGTCGCCGATGCCGGAGACCAGCTCGACCAGGTTGTAGGTCTCCCCGGCGATGCGCGCGGCGATGGCCGCGTCGTACGGCGAGCCGGGCAGGGAGACCTCCTGGGCCGCCGCCGCCGTCGACGGGGCGGCGATCACCACGGCGTCGGGCAGCTCGCGGGCGATGAAGTTGCGGCACTGGGTGATCGCGGCCGGGTGGGTGAAGACCCGCTTGATGTCGCCGATCGGGATGTCCTGCCGCGCCAGCAGGGAGAACTCGACGGGCAGCAGCAGCTCGGCGGTGATGAGCAGCGGCTCGCCCCAGGCGAGCTCGTCGATGGTCGTGGTGATGGCGCCTTCGAGCGAGTTCTCCATCGGGACGACGGCGCCGTCGGCCTCGCCCCGCCGGGCGGCGTCCAGCGCGGCGCCGACGTTCACCCTCGGCAGGCGCTCGGCGTGCGGTGCCAGGATCCGCAGGGCCTCCTCGGTGAAGGTGCCCTCCGGTCCCAGGTAGGCGAGTCGGGGCATGAGCACAGGGTATCCGGCGCCTGCCCGGATGTACGCACGCGATCCCCTGTTCGGGCGGCCTCCCGGGACCGCCCTCCCCTCAGGCGGCGGCCGGGCGCCCCGCCCTCGGTCCCTCCTCCGAGCCCGGCGTCGCACGGCGCGCCGGCCGGGCTCCTCCCGGGCGGGGGCGGGGCTCCTCCCGGGCGGGGGTCCTCATCAGGAGAGCACACCGTCACGGGAGAGACCTGCGGGGAGGGAGGAGAAGGCCTCCCGGCGCCGGGGCAGCCAGACGCCGAGCAGCCAGACCAGGGCGAGCGCCCCCAGACCGAACCCGTTCTGCACGATCTTGCCGAGCACCGGGCTGAGGACCGGGATCTCCGCCGCCTTGATCGCCACTCCCCACCACGGGACCGGCACCACGTAGAAGAGCCAGACCCCGGTCGCCACCCGCACCCGCACCGGGTCGCGCCCGTCGCCGGCCAGGGCGCCGAGGACCACGACCACCCAGGCCAGGTGGTGGATCCAGGCGACCGGCGACAGCAGCACGGCCATCAGCCCCGCAAGCGCCGCCGCCGTCACCGCGTGGCCGTCGAGCAGCGCCCGGCGGGCGTGGCGGAAGCCGTACCAGCCGACGGCCGCGACCGCGGGCGGCCAGAGCAGGCCGGTGAGCGGGTCGGGGAGGTAGAGGCGGATCAGCATGCCGCGGATCGACTGGTTGGTGGTGGCGGCGTTGGCGCCGAGCCGTTCGGGGTCGATCAGCGCGCGGAACCAGAAGTCGGCGGCGTCGCCCGGGATGACCAGGAAGGGCAGCAGGGTCAGCAGGGCCGCGGTGAAGGCGGCCATGAGGAGGGCCGCACGCTGTTCCCGCCGGCCGCCGGGGCCGAATCCGGTGACGAGCAGGTAGATCAGGAAAACCCCGGGGGTGAGCTTGACGGCGGTGGCCAGGCCGATCAGCGCGCCGCGCGGCCACACCGGCCTGCGGGTCACGCAGTCGGCCAGGCAGAGCGCGACCAGCAGGATGTCCACCTGCCCGAAGCGGACCTGGTCCCTGATCGGCATCAGGTAGGCGCACACGACCGTCAGGAAGGCGAACAGCATCGGCGGCCGGAGACCGGCCGCCCACCGCGGTCCCTCCCGCGTGCCCGGCGCGGCGGCCCGATCCAGGCAGGCGCGGAAGGCGTACCCGACGGCGACCGCCAGCGCCGCGAAGACGCCGATCGTCCACACCCACTGCGCCGCGGGCCAGGAGATCATCGCCAGCGGGGTGGCCAGCATCGCCGCGACCGGCGGGTAGGTGAACGGCAGAAGCTGCGGCGCCGGCGTCACGAAGTCGTAGACCGGCCGGCCCTCCAGCAGTGCCCGGCCGCCGGTACGGTACACATCCAGGTCGACCAGGCGCTGGTCGTCGGCGTTGCCCAGCCAGTGGAGCACCAGCGGGGCGACGGCCAGCGCGATGGTCAGCAGCGCGAGCGGCCACACCCACGGTGGCCGCCTGATCGTCGTCTCGCCGGTCCTCACGACCAGGCAGGCTACCGTGGGGCCGGGGAAAGTCGACCGCCAACGAGGACGAATACGGGGGACGCGCATGGGTTCGGCGCAGCCATCGGCGCACGGTGGTCACCGGGCCGTACACCAGACCGCCGGACGGCCGGTCGCCGTGCGGGCAGCCGTGCTGGTCACCGTGCTGGTGGCCGTGCTGGTGGCAGGGGTTCCCGGGCTCTCCCTCCTGTTCGGGGCCGGTACGGCCGCCGCCTCGGCGGGGCGGCCGATGCCCGTCGGGGTCGTGGTGGTCGGGGTGCCCGGCCTGGAGTGGGGTGACCTGGACCGGGCGCGGACGCCGAACCTGTGGCGGCTGGTGGACCGGGGGGCGTCGGCGTCGATGTCCACCCGGGCGGTTCCACCGCCCGAGCGGAGCCTCACCTGCCCGGTCGCGGGCTGGCTGACCGTCTCGGCGGGGCAGCGGTCGGGCGCGCCGGGGACGGACTGCGCGCGGCCGGAGCCGCCCGAGGCGACACCGGACGGCGGGGCGAGCGTGCGGGACTGGCCGGGCCTGGTGGCTTTCAACGCCACGCGGACCTCCTACCGGCCGGTGCTCGGGCAGCTCGGGCAGCTCGTGGTGGACGCGGGGTGGAAGGTGGCGGCCGTCGGGCCGGGAGCCGCCCTCGGCGCCGCTGACAAGTCAGGAAAAATCAGCAAATATGCGGTGAGTGTCGAGGAGCTCGGCGACCTGGCGCCCTACCGGCTGGTCGTGGTGGAGATCGCCGACCTCCTCCGGCCGCCGACCGGCACGGGTACAGGCGGCACGGGTACAGGCGACGCCGCCGACCCGGCGGGCTCCGCCAGGCGGACGGCGGTGGCCGCCGCCGACCGCAGGGTGGGCGCCCTGCTCGACCGGCTGCCGCCTCAGAGCACGGTGCTGGTCGGCGGGCTGTCCGACGGCGGGGTCTCGGCGCACCTGCACGTGGCGATCGCCCACGGCCCGTCGCCCGGCGGCGAGCCGTACCGGCACGGCTACCTCACCGCCTCCTCCACCCGCCGGGACGGGCTCGTCACCAACACCGACCTGACCGCCACCGCGATCGCCCTGCTCGGCCTCGACGCCCCCGCCACCGTCGTCGGCCGCCCGTGGCGGAGCGCCGGGGCGCAGGGGGAGACGGCCGCCGGCATCGTGGAGAGGCTGGCCGGCGACGACCTGGCCAGCCAGGTGCTGCGCAAGGTGCAGGGCCCGTTCTTCGCGGTGTTCGTGACCGCGCAGATCCTGTTCTACCTGCTGGCGGCCGTCGCGATCCGCCGGGGCCGGGGCGGTGAGCGGGCTCTGACGATCACCCGTGCCGTCGCGGTGGCCGGCGGCGCGGTCCCGGTCGCGACCTTCCTCGCCCAGCTCGTGCCGTGGTGGACGTTCCCGGCGCCGATGGCCTCGGTGATCCTGACCATCCTCGGCGTCGCCTGCGCGCTCGCCGCAGTGGCCCTCACCGGGCCGTGGCGCGCGTGGGTCCTGGGCCCGCCGGCCGTGGTGGCCGGGGTCACCTCGCTGGCCCTGCTGATCGACGTGACGACCGGCTCCGGCCTCCAGGTGAACGCCGTCACCGGCTACGAGCCCGTCACCGGCGGGCGCTTCTACGGTTTCGGCAACATCGCCTTCGCCGTCTACTCCGCCGGCACGATCCTGGCCCTGGCCGGGATCTCCCACGGGCTGATCTCCCGGGGCCGGCGCCCCCTGGCCCTCGCGGTCTGCGCCCTGTACGGCGGGCTCGCGGTGTTCGCCGACGGCTGGCCGGGGTGGGGAGCCGACTTCGGCGGGGTCCCGGCGTTCCTGGTGGGTCTGGCCGTCTTCATGACCCTGCTGAGCGGCGGGAGGATCTCGCCGGCCAGACTCGGCCTGGTCGGCCTGGCGGGCCTCCTGCTGATCGGGGCCATCGCGGTGGCCGACTGGCTCAAACCGCCCGCCCGCCGTACCCACCTGGGCTCCTTCGTCCAGCAGGTGCTGGACGGCCAGGCGTGGACGGTGGTCGGCCGCAAGTTCGGGGCGATGATCGGCGTCACGGTCGGGAACTGGTCACTGACCCTGCTCTCGCTGGTCGCGCTGGCGTTCCTCTTCCTGGTGCTCGACCGGCCGTCCCGGTGGGGCGCCTCCGCGCTCGACCGGGCCTACACCCTGGCCCCGCCGCTGCGCGCCGGGCTGATCGGCGCGCTGACCTGCGCGCTGATCGGGTTCCTGATGAACGACTCGGGCATCGCGATCCCGGCGATGGCGCTCACGGTGGCGGTGCCGCTGACGCTGGCCGCCTGCGTCCGGGCGCTGCGGCTCTCGCCGCCCACCACACCAGCGCGAGCGTCAGAGCCAGCAGGGAGCACGGCACCGCCCACTCCCTGACGACCGTCTTCGTCCACTCCAGGTCCGCCGGGCGCAGCGCCTCCCTGGCCGGAAGGTAGCCCATCGACAGCAGGGTGGTCCTGGCCACCACGAAACCCTCCAGAGCGGGCCAGGAGACCATGGCCAGCAGCGCGAAGGCCAGCCCGTCGTACCAGGGCAGCGCGTACGGCGCGGCGAACAGCCAGGCGACCACGATCGCCGCGGCGATCGCCGGAGCCGTGTCGGCGGGCCGGGCCCGCAGGATCAGCCGGGCCAGGACGACCATCAGGAGCAGGGAGCCGAGCTGAATCCACACCGTGTAGGCGCCGGATCCGAACGCCTCCTGAAGCCCCGTCTTGACCAGGTGCCAGGGGGTGGCGAGGGAGACCTTCCTGCCGTTCGCGCCGACCTGGTCGAGCACGTGCGGCCCGGCCAGACCGTAGAGGGCGAGCACCGTGGCCGTGGCGGTCCCGGCAACCACGGCGAGCCTGCCCGGCGAACGCCGCAGCTCCCACGCCGGGCCGAGCGCGACGAGCCCGGCGTTGATCTTCATTCCGATGCCCACGCCGAGCAGCAGCCCTCGGGCGGCCCCCCGGGCCGTGAGCGCGGCGACCACGCAGGCCACCGCCAGGGTGTCCACGTGGATCCCGGCGGCCAGATGATAGATCATCAGGGGGTTGGCGGCCCAGAGCAGCGCCGCCCGCCGCCGCAGATCGTCGTCCTCGCGGGTGAACCGGTCCAGCAGCAGCGCCGTCCCGGTGAACGCCGCCGCGTTGATCAGCGCCATCACGAAGACCGTCAGCCTGACCGAGTCGCCCCCTGCGAGACTCGCCAGGGCCTGTACGGCGGTCGCCACCGGACCGTAGACGCTGGTCACGCCGGCCCACTCCTCCACGGCCCCGAGGACGGGGTCGGCGGACAGACCGGCGGGGGCGACGGCGTAGGGGTCGTGGCCCAGGGTGACCAGGCGGCCGTAGGCGGCGTAGTTCAGGTGGTCGGCCGAACCCGAGGGCGGCAGGAAGGCCGTCAGCGCGGCCGTCGCGCACCCGGCCACGAGCAGCGGCCGGGCCCCGGGGCTCCAGCGGGAGCGCAGCGCGAAGGCCAGCCCGACGCCACCCAGCGCGAGGGCGAGCGCGGCCAGGGCGATCACCGGGTGGCCGTCGGGACGGACCCCCAGGGAGTACGGCGGCTGCCAGGGGGGGCCGGGCAGTTCCGGCACCATGGCCGAGGGACCCAGCAGCCCGATCAGGACCGTCAGCCCGGCGGAGAGCCCGATCGCGGCGTACGCGGCGACGTCGGACCCCCGTGGCGTGTCACGCCTGGGGACGCGCCTGGCGCCCACGGCCGGCGATGAGTTCCGGGTCACCCGCAAATTCCAGCACATCCCGCGGACCACCGTGGACGGGAGGAGGCCCTGCCCACGACGCCCACGACGTGGCCCACGACGTGCCGAGACGTGCCCCGGCCGCGCGCGGCCCGCGAGAGCCGGTGCCTACACGCGGGCCAGCAGGGCCCGGGCGACGTCGCGGAACTGCCTGGCCCGGTGGAGCTGGGCCCTGTAGTCGGTGCCGGTGGCCCGGTGGGCCATCTCCACCTCGACCTCCCGCACGCGAAACCCCCTGCGGAGCAGATCGATCGTGAGTCCCGTCTCCACGCCGAAGCCGTGGGCCAGGGGACGGGCGGCCTCGAAGGCGGCCCTGGTCAGGCAGCGCTGGCCGTTGAGGGGCTGGGCGGGCGTCCAGCCGGTGGCGCGCTCGATGCCCCGGCGCGCCAGCTTCACCACGAACCCGTGGCCGCCCAGCTTCACCCGGGTGGCGAACACCGCGACGGTCATGTCCACCTCCCCCGCCACGACCGGCTTGATCAGCGGTTCGGCCGCCTGCGCGGTCTCACCCAGGTCGGCGTCCAGGAAGAGCAGGTTCCTGGGCACGTCGCCGTCGAGCAGGCGCACGGCCTCCGCGCCGCTCTCCATGGCGGCGGCCTTGCCGCGGTTGCGGCTGTGCCGGACGACGCGCGCCCCGGCCGCCTTGGCCTCCCGGCCCGTCCGGTCGGCCGAGCCGTCGTCGACGACCAGCACGAGCTCCACGCCGGAGAGCGTCAGGGCCGCGGCCACGGTGGCGCCGATGCGGTCCGCCTCGTCCTTGGCGGGGATGATCACCGCTGTCCCGGTCATGCCTGAGGCTTGGCCGCGAGCGGCTTGTCGGGCACGACGTCGTGCACGGTGAACACCGAGTCGAGGCCGGTGACCTGAAGGATCTTGCGTACGGCCGGCCTCGGCGCGGCCAGCTCCAGAGAGCCGCCGCGCTCGCGCAGCCGTTTGAGCGCCGACAGCAGCACGTTCATCCCGGTGGAGTCGCAGAACTCCACTCCGGACATGTCGATGACCACGTAGGTGGCCGGGCTCTCCTGGAGCAGGCGAGCGAACTCGGCCTGCAGGCCGGGAGAGGTGTACAGGTCGATTTCACCGACGATGGTCATGACGGTGTGCCCGGCATGAGACCTCGTTGAGACTTTTAGCTCCACAGCGGGCACACTAGCGGCGCGAACGCCACTGGTCACGTTCTCCGGCCCAACACGAGTCGTCGGCCCTTTGTCCCCCGTTTGGCCCGCACGGAAACTCTGAGTGCGCGAAACTTGACTCTGAGCAACACCGGCTTGGCCGGAAAGGGGGGAGGCCCGTACTTTCGCCGGCCGTCCCTGCGGCACCGCAGCGACGCCTGGTGAAAGCGGACGGGCTCGAACACATCGATGAACACCGACCTTCCTGAGGACGCCCAGCGGCAGCGCCTGCGCGAGCACCTGGAGTCCATGATCATCCGCACTGAGAAGGCCACGTCGTGGCAGGACGCGGCGGATTCTCTGCGCGGCCTGGTGAACCGCGAGGGGTACGTCCCGATCAGAACCCGCCTGGCGAGCGCGGACCTCGACTTCCTCGAAGGGGCGCGTGAGGAACTGCTCGGCTTCGCCTCGCTCGGGATCAAGCTGCTCGACCTGCACCAGCCCCGCGACGCGGGCGGCATCACCAGCGACGCCGCCCGCCCGATCCTGCGCTGCCGCAGCTGCATGTGGCGGTGGCCCTGCCCGACCTTCCGCACCATGGTCGAGTCCCTGGGGGCCTCCCGGACGCCGACCTCCTGCCAGCGCGTCGAGCCCGACCACGAGCCCGGCCGCGAAGCCGATCACAAGGCGAGCGGTGGCGACGGCGTGACCCTCGCTCCCCCCGGCCCCGGGGCGGCGGCGCCCTCCACCGGTCCGGCGGGTGAGCCCCCGGCGCCGGCGCCGCGCGAGATTCCCCTCCCGCGCACCCGCGACCCGCGACTGCTGCTCTACGACCCTTGAAACGCAACCGTCCTTGAAACGCCACGGTCCTTGAAGCGCTCCGCGCCCCTTACGGACGGCTCAGGCCGCGAGGGGGAGACGGATCTCGAAGCGGCAGCCGGGCCCGGCGTTGACCACGCCGATGGCCCCCTGATGGGCCTCGACGATGCCCCGGGCGATCGCCAGGCCGAGACCGGCCCCCGCGCCGCCTGCGCCGGGGGTCCTGGCCGTCTCCCCCCGGAAGGCGACGTCGAACACGCGGGACAGGTCGCCGGCCGGGATGCCCCCGCAGCAGTCGGCCACCGACAGGCAGGCGACCCCGTCCTCCGCGAGCACCCGCACCCACACCGTGCCGTCGGCCGGGGTGTGCCTGATCGCGTTGACCACCAGGTTGCGCAGCGCCCGGGACAGCTCGCCCGCGTCGGCCTGGACCGGAACCGCCTCGGTGGCCTCGGCGGCCAGCCGTACGCCCTTGGCCCTGGCCAGGGGCTCGGCGCCGGCCAGGGCGTCGGCGACCAGGTCTCCGAGGCCGACGCGGCGCCGTGACAGGCGCAGGGCGCCGGCGTGGATCCGCGACAGCTCGAAAAGGTCTCCCACCATGTCCGAGAGCCGGTCGACCTCGCGGCGGATCTGCGCGTGATAGCGGCCCGCGGTCTTCGGGTCGGTGACCACGCCGTCCTCCAGGGCCTCGGCCATGGCGCGCACCCCGGCCAGCGGGGTACGCAGGTCGTGGCTGACCCAGGCGACGAGGTCGCGCCGGGCGCCCTCCAGGGCGCGCTCACGCTCGTGGGCGAGGCGCAGGCGCTCGTAGGCCTCCTCCAGCGCCCTGGCGACGGTGCCGAGCTCGGCGGGCAGGCCGGGGGGCGGCACAAACCTCCCCTGAGGGGAGATCTCATGCACGGCGGCGACGAGCCGGCGGCCGGCCGTCACGATCCGGCGGGCCGACACCGCGGCGACGCCGAGCCCGACCAGGCCGCCGATGGCGACCACGCCGAACACCACGTCCCCCGAGGCGCTCTCGATGATCATCCTCAGGGTGGCGGCCACCACCCCGCCCAGCGTCGCGACGACGGTCACCACGGCGACCGCCGCGAGCATCGCCCCGATCGACCGCTCCCGCAGCAGCCGCAGCACCCCCAGCCCGGCCAGCGCGACCAGCAGGCCGACCCCCCCGGCGACCGGGATGGCCACCAGGATGCCGGAGGGGGTGGAACTCACGGGCGGTCCAGGGGCTCGTAACGGTATCCGACGCCCCAGACCGTGACGATGCGCCGGGGAACGGTCGGGTCCGCCTCGATCTTCTCGCGGAGCCGGCGGACGTGGACGGTCACCGTGGACGAGTCGCCGAAGGACCAGCCCCAGACCTGTTCGAGCAGGGCCGAACGGCTGAACGCCTGGCGGGGGTTGCGCATCAGATGGGCCAGGAGGTCGAACTCGCGGGCGGTCAGCGTGACCGCCTCCGCGCCGAGCCGTACCTCGTGGGCGCCGACGTCGACCGTCAGGTCTCCGTCCCTGAGCACACCCGTCCCCTCCGGGCGCGACGCCCCCCGCGCGCGGCGCAGCACCGACTGCACGCGCAACGCCAGCTCCCGGGGGCTGAACGGCTTGGTGACGTAGTCGTCGGCGCCGATCTCCAGGCCCGCCACCCGGTCGATCTCCTCCCCCAGCGCGGTGAGCATGATCACGGGAACCGGCCGGTGCTCCCGCAGCCGCCTGCACACCTGCAGGCCGTCCAGTGAGGGCAGCATCAGGTCGAGCACCAGCAGGTCGGGCGGGCTGTGGAGGGCGCGTCTGAGCCCCTCGGCACCGTCTCCGACGCACTCGACCAGGTGGCCGTCGCGCTCCAGGTAGCGGGCCACGACCTCGGCCACCGTCGGGTCGTCCTCGACCACCAGAATCCGCGCACTCATGGCTTCCACGGTAGGGCCGCCGGAAAGCGGCGCCCGCGTTCCGTCACCACACCGTAAGGACAGGATCGTTATCGTTTCGCCGCCCGGTTCCGCTTTCTCGGACGTACGGTGGCCGCATGGGTCGTACCGTGATGGCAGTTCTGGGCGTCGTCCTCGCCCTCTATGTGGTCTTCGGGTTCGTGCTCCCCGCCCTGTTCGGGCTGTTCAAGTTCCTGTTCGTGCTGGCGCTCGTGGCCTTCGTGGTCGTCGCCGCGGTCACGATCGTGAGCAAGCTCGCCAAGTGAGCGCCCTGTTCGCCCTCCACTCCCTCCTCGCCTCGGTGGTCGACGGCGGCGGGGTCGTGACGGCGGCCGCCGTGATCGGGCTGGGCGCGCTCCTGCTCGCCTGGGCCCTGCGCGGGGTTCCGGGCGCCTCGGGGGCGGACGACCCCTCCTCGCCGTCCGCGCGGGAGCGGGCCGGACGCTGCGTGTTCATCCGGCAGCGCGACCCCGGCGCGGCCGGGCGGCCCCGCCCGAGAGCGCCTTCGACGGGCCCGGCGCCCGCGTAGCCACGTGACACCCCCACGGCGACGGTGACTCCGGCACGGGGTCCGCCGCCCGCGTCGTCACGCGCCTTCTCAAAGGTCGCGGGTGCCTTCTGCGCCGGTCTCCGTTCCCGTCAGAAGGACTTCCCCCATGTTCGACTCCGTCGTCGCGTTCACCGCCGACCTCATCGCCGTACTCGCCCGCTCCCTCGGCTCCGCCGCCCCGGCGATCATCGTTTTCACCCTCGGCATCCGCCTGCTTCTGCTGCCGCTCAGCGTGATGCAGGCCAGGGGCACGCGGGCCCAGGCCAGGCTCGCCCCCCAGATCACGGCGCTGCGTGAACGGCACGGTCACGACCCCGAGCGCCTGTACCGGGAGGTGAGCGCGCTCTACGCCCGCGAGGGGGCCTCGCCGCTGGCGGGCTGCCTGCCGGGGCTGGCGCAGCTGCCGTTCTTCATGGTCATGTACCGGGTCTTCGTCTCCTCGACGATCGCCGGGCACGCGAACACCCTTCTCGTCCAGGGGGTGTTCGGGGTGCCGCTCGGAGAGCAGTTCGCGGGGGTGGTGGCGGGGTTCGGGCTGATCAGCGGGCCGACCCTGGTCTTCGCGTGCCTGTTCGCGCTGCTGGTCGCGGTGGCGTGGGTCACGTCGCGGCGGATGCGGCGGACGATGGACGACCGGGTCCGGCCGGAGGCGCTCCGCCGGCTGATGCCCCTGATGCCGTTCGCGACGGTGCTCGCCGCGGCCGTGCTGCCGCTCGCGGCCGGGATCTACCTGCTGGTCTCCACGGCCTGGTCGGCCGGGGAGAGGATCGTCCTGCACCGTCCCTCGCTCGCGGGACACTGAACGGACCCCTTGGGACCCCTTGCCGAGCCCCTGAACGGGACACCGGAGGGGACGCCGAAGGCGAGGAGCCGGCCGCGCGGGTCTTCGGGCCCGCGACCGGTGTCCGGGAACCGGTTCCCGGAACGGGGCCGGGCGGCACGGTCGGCGGGCGGACCGAAAGGAGCCCGCGCTTGGCCCGGAGGAAGCCCGGGGCCGGAAGAAGAGAAAAGCGGGGGCGCCACCGCGCCCCCGCGGAGATCCGTCCCGCCTCACCTGCGGAGATCCGTCCCGCCCTCACCCGCCGATGAGACGTGACGGCGCCCGGTTCCCGCCGTCTACCCGCACTCTCGAAGGGCGGGCTCAGGCAGAGGGGCCTGCCCGTTACCGACCGTACCCATGATCGCGACCACCGCCCAGACCGTGGTGATCTCCCCTTCGTGTTTGACCCCCCAGCTCGCGGCCAAATACTCGACGATGCCGAGCCCCCGTCCTCCCAGTGAGGAAAGTGCCGGGCGTCCGGCGCGCGGTTCGGTGGCGGCTCCGCCGTCACTTACCGCAACCTCCACGTGCTCGTCGGTCCAGCTCCACGCCACCATGATCTGACCGGACGGCAACGGATGAGCGTGCCGCAGCGCGTTGCTCAGCAACTCGCTCACCACGAGGACCGCATCGTCTATCGCGGTCTCGTAGACTCCGCATTCCTGCAGGTCAGAGCAGAGGCGTTGGCGTGCGACAGCGACGCTGGACGGTGCATAGGGCAACAACACGACGCTCGACGCACTCACCTCCCCGTATCCCTGTTCCCCCTGAGGAACACACCCCAGTACGACCGAAATGCCCCGTTAGATAGTCTTAGAAACCGAACGCCGACTACAGCTTGTGCACATTCGACAATAGATCAGCTCATCTGTTACCGGTCCGTTACCGGATCGGCGTGTCGGTCAGGTAAGGGCGCCCGGCGTGTCGGCCATACGGAAGACCAGCCGCATGCGGGTGCCGCCTCCCGGACGGGGGTGCGCCGAGACCTCCCCGCCCTGGGCGTGGGCCAGACTGCGCACGATGTACAGCCCGAGCCCGACCCCGCCGAACCTGCGGCGATCGCCGGTGTCCGCCTGGACGAAGCGATCGAAGATCCGCTCACGGACCGCCGGGGCGATGCCCACTCCCTCGTCATCCACGACCACCACCACCCGGTCACCGTCCGCCCATGCCTCGACCCTGATCAGGCCACCGTCCGGCGAATACTTGAACGCGTTCTCCAACAGCTGTCCCAGGACGATATCGGTGGCGACGGCGTCCCCCGAGACCAGGGGCAGGTCTTCCGGTATTTTCACCTCAACCCTATGCACATCGGACAAATCGGGCAGTCCCAGGGTGGCGGTCCTGAGGACCTCGCGCAGATCGATGCCCTCGATCCTGAGCATGAGCTCACCGGCCCCCGCGCGCGAGCCCAGCAGCAGGTTGTCCATGAGCTGGCCGAGGGAGCGGGACCGCTCGGCGATGATGCGCACCGCGGAGCGGCGCTCGGCGTCGTTCATGCTGTCCCAGCGCGCGTCGAGCGTGCCGGCGAACCCCCGGACCACGGTGATCGGGGTGCGCAGCTCGTGGCTGGTGGTGGCGAGGAAGAGATCCTTGGCCTCCTCCAGTTCCTTGGCGCGGGTGACGTCGCGGAAATCGATCACGCTCCCGCCGGTCTCCACGATCTCGGCGCGCAGCACGTCGAGCCAGGCGCCGGAGGGAAGCTGGAGGGTCAGTGTGCCGCCCGGCTCCGGGAGCTCGAACGGCGGCGGCCCCCCGATCACCTCGTCCGCGTCGCGTCCGGTCAGCTCGGTGGCCGCGGGATTCCAGCGGACGACCCGGCCCCGGTCGTCCAGAACCGCTATGCCGTCGGCGCTGGCGTCGAAGACGGCCCGCTCGTGGGCGCGTTGCCGTACGGCCTCCTGGTAGGCCATGGCGTTGCCGACGGCGATCCCGGCGTGCCCGGCGAGAAGCTCCAGCAGCTCCAGCTCCACGTGCCCGGCCTTGTGCTTGGCGAACAGGGCGTACAGGGCGCCGTACGGCCGCCCGCCCACCGCCGCGAGACCGAGCGCGATCGTGTGCAGCCCGGGAAGCTGCGACCAGATCAGCTCGTCCAGCCGGGCGGGATCACCGGTCTCCAGCATGACCGTCCGGCCGGTGCGCAGCAGTTTGCCGACCAGGCTCGTCCGCATGTCGCCCGTGGAGTCGCGCAGCGAGTCGGGGAGCCGGTGGCTGGCCACAAGGCGGAGCCTGTCGTCCTCGATGAGCACGAAGCCGCCCGCGTCGGCCCCGGTCAGCTCGGTGAGGCTGGCCGCGATCCGGTCGAGCACGGCGGGCAGCTCCCGTTCGGCGTTGATGTCGGCGACCACGTCGGTGAGCCTGCGCACGAGCCGCGCCCGGCGGACGACCCGGTCCTGGGCGGAGGCGTCGTCCTGGACCAGGTGGTAGACGCTGACGTAGCCGAGCAGCACCCCGGCCTCCGACCGCAGCGCGCTGGTGTCCACCCGCACGTCGAGCAGGCTGCCGTCCCGGCGGAACCGCTTGGTCCGCAGCGAGACCTGGCCACCGGTGCGGACACGTTCCAAGACCGCGTTGTGCTCGGCGGTCAGCTCCGCGGGGACCACCGGGGCACGGCGCCCGAGCAGCTCACCCGCGGTCCAGCCGAAGAGACGCTCGGCGGCGGGGTTCCACGCCATGACCCCCTGATCGCGGTCGAGGGTGACGATCGCGTTGGGGGCCGCGGCGACGACCGCACGGGCGATGTCGTCGTCACCGGCGGCGTAGCTGTCGGCTCTGTCGTCACCCACATACCCATAGTGCCGTGTCAACCGGCCTGATCTTGGCACTTTCGTCCGCATGTGCTGACAGTCGATGGGGGGATCGGTCCGATACGCTGCGGTGACCACACGCCTGGAGACGAAAGGGTGGGGCCTATGTCATCCGGCGACCTCGACGCACTGCTACGGGTGACCTCGCCCACCTATGTGGGGAAAACCCAGCCCGACATCGCGTTCGGCACCTTCGACGGGCCGGTGGGACGGCTGACCCTCGCGGTGACGCACCGGGGGGTCGTGGCCTGCAGCTACGAGGACGAGCACTCCGTGTTCGAGCGCGTGTGCCGGGAGGTCGGCTCGTTCATCGGGGCGGACCGCCGGCGGCTCGACCCGGTCCGCCGGGAGCTGGACGCCTACTTCTCCTCCCGGCTCCGCGCCTTCACCACCACGGTCGACCTGCAACTGGCGACGCCGTTCGCCAGGACCGTGCTGCAGATGATGCTCGCGGTGCCGTACGGGACGGTGACCACCTACCGCGAGATCGCCGAGCGGATCGGCAGGCCGAGGGCGCTGCGCGCGGTCGGCAACGCGCTGGGCGGCAACCCGATCTGCGTGATCGTGCCCTGCCACCGGGTGGTGGAGAGCGAGGCCGTCCTCGGCGGTTACGCGGGAGGAGCGGTCGCCAAGGAACGGCTGCTGCGCGTCGAGGGGAGCATCGGGCGCCCCTCGTCCGGCCTGTCGTAGGAGCCCGCGCGAACCGGCCTCCTCGCAGGAGCCCGCGAGTGAACCGCCCTGTCCCGGGAGGCCGCGTCTGGAAGAAGGGCCGCGCCCAGCGCGGGGCTCCGGGCGGCCCCGGCGCCTACCGGCGGCGGATCGCGCCGAGGGCGAGCGTGACCAGCGCGGAGACCAGGAACGCTCCCACGGCCGCGCTCATCCACAGCTGGGGGGTGAAGCCGATCGCCTTCCTGATCCCGTCCCAGATCGCCGCCCACCACGCCACCTCCGGCGGAGTGGCGAGCAGCCACCAGGTGAGGAAGCCGAGTACCCAGGGAATCACCATGAGCGGGCGTGACGGGGCCCGCTCGGAGGTGTTCCAGTCCTTCCCCCGGCCGAGCAGGAAGTAGTCGACGGCCAGCACGCCGAGCATCGGCACGAACACCGCGCCGATGATGCCGAGGAAGGCGGCGTAGGAGTTGACGTCCACCACGAGGGCGACCCCTGTGGTGAGCGCGCCGACGGCCACCGAGAAGACGCGGCGGTCCACCCGCGGCATCAGGTTCTGCAGCGACATCGCGGTGGAGTAGACGTTGGCGAACGACTGGTCGGTCTCGCGCAGCACGAGGATGCCGAAGAACAGCGCGCCGAGCGGGGCGGCGACGAACGGCGCGAACACGGCGGTCGGCTGGAGCTTCACCACGCTGTGGCCGGCCAGCGCCACCGCGTAGACGCCCACGGCCAGGCAGGCCACCTGGGCGACGGTGTAGCCGCCCACGATGCCGGTGAAGGCCGCGCGGCTGGAGCGCGAGTGCCTGGCGTAGTCGGCCGCGACCGGCACCCACGACACCGACAGGGCGATCACGAAGTCCACGGACGCGGCGAACGCGTCCCAGGAGCCGCCGGTCTGGGCGGGGGTGTCGCGCAGGAAGACCACCGCGAACCAGACCATGGAGACGACCACGCCGGCCGTCACGAACCTCCGCAGCAGCCGGATGGCCCCCAGCGGGTAGATCGTGAGCGCCGTCGTCAGCACTCCGGCCACGACCACCCAGACCGCGTACGGCACGGAGCTCCCGAAGATCGCCTGCGCGCCCATCGCGACGACCCACAGCTCGAAGGCGCCCCAGCCGATCATCTGAACGATGTTGAGCACGGTCGGGACGGAGGAGAGCCGCGCGCCGAACAGCCCGCGCAGCAGCACCATGGCGGGTTGCCCGGTCCGCACCCCCGGCACCGCGGCGAGGCCGACCATCGCGGTGCCGATGAGGCTGCCGACGAGGGCCGCGACCAGCGCCGCGGTGAAGGTGAGCGGGCTACCGCCCCCCAGAGGGTTGATCAGGATGAGCGCGAAGGAGAACCCGAGCAGGCTGACGCCCAGGTTGGCCCAGAAAGCGCCCTGGTCGAGCACCCCGAGAGTCCTCGGAGGGGGCTGGTCAAGGGTGAGGGGGGCCTCGGCATGCTTGGAATCGATGACGTCGGACGTCACGAACGCGCTCCCTACGCCGGCATTACCCGGACAGGTTCATGCGGTCGGCGGCGCTTCGGAGGGTTTCTAGCCTCTCGCGTAGATCCGCCCTCTCAGCCCGGTTACGCCCGAGCTCCCGCGGTCAACAACTCGCTGGGAATTATGTCATCTATTTCCTTTTCCGCAAGGTCCCGCTCACGCGACGAACGGCTCACCGCCGTTCTCCCCCACCATGGGACGGCCTGCGCCGGCCCACGACCGCATGCCGCCGCCGACGTTGACCGCCCTTCTGCCCAGGTGGTTGAGCCAGACCGTGGCCTGCGCCGAACGGCCGCCGCTGCGGCAGATCACGTAGACGGGCACCTCCGCGGGGACCTCCCCGACGCGGGCCTGCAGCTGTCCCAGGGGGATGTGGACGGCCGTGGGCGCGTGTCCGGCTCGCCACTCGTTGTCTTCTCGCACATCGAGCAGGAAGACGTCTTCCGGTACGGCGTGCGCCGCTGTCTCGGGAACACTCATGTCCCCATTCTTCCAAGTCCACCGGCAACCGGAGCGCAAAGCCGGACGACGCACCCCTATCCCGTCCGCAAGCGGCCAGGCGTTACGGCACGGACACGCTACGTGTCCCCCCATCCTCTGAGCTTTCCCGATTTCCCCGATGCTTCGGGTTTTCCGGATTTCTCCTACTCCCCCGCCGGGCGGCGGTTCCGGCGGAGGGTCGTGATGGCCGGGCGAACGGCGCCGCGGGCTGTCACCGTGTTCTCCCCGGCCCCGGGTTCTCTGCGGCCTCGGGGTTCTTCGGGGCTTTCGGGGCTTTCGGGTCAGGGAACGTCCCAGAAGGCCAGCTCGTGGGACATCCCCTCGGTGAACAGCCTCGCGGCACGGGCGGAGTCGGTGACGGCCTCGTCGATCATCACGGCGACGCGCCCGGCCAGCTCGGCGAAGCCCGGATCGGCGTAGGTGTCGACCCAGGCCCGGTAACGCGGCTCGGCCGGGGGATCGGCGGCCAGGCGGCGGCCGAGGGTGGAGTAGCCCCACATGCAGGGGTAGAGCGCGGCCAGGCCGTCGGCGTAGTCCGCCGCCGCGTCGAGCAGGAACGAGGTGTAGGCCGCGCAGGCCGGTCCCTTGCGCGCGCCGGCGAGGTCGGCGCCGAACGCGGCCGACAGCGAGCGGTGCAGGTCCAGCTCCTCGTGGAAGGTGGCGTGGGCCAGATCGACCAGGTCGCCCAGGTGGCCGTCGGGCGCCTGCCAGGCCAGCCGGGAGAACACCCGTACGTAGTCCAGCAGGAACAGATGGTCCTGCTCCAGCCACGACCGGAACACCGGCTCCGCCAGATCGCCCCTGGCGATCCCCTCCACCGTCGGATGGGCGAGCTGGACGTCGACGAGGGGACGGCCGATGGCGTGCAGTTCTTCGGAGACGCTCATAAGCCGAGGATTGTCCCAGGCCGCCGTCCCCCTCCCCGACGACGGGGCCCCTTGCGGCCCCGGTTCCGATCGCGGACGGATCACGGACGGGGGGCGGGCGCCCGCCGCCGTTTCCGCGGCGGGCGACATAGGGTCGAGGGATGACGACCATCATCGCCGAGGAAGTCCTCCTGCTCGCCTACAGCGAGGACGAGGGCAGGTTACTGGTCGGCTCGACGGAGCTGGACGCCGCCCTCGGCGGCTCCCTGCTGGCGGAGCTGGCCGTCAACGGCCGGATCGACCTGGCCGGCAAGCGGGTCACCGTCTTGGACCCCACACCGCTCGGGGACGAGGAACTGGACGGCGTGCTCGCGCGGATGGCGGCCGACCCCAAGGGGCGCAAGCCCGAGTGGTGGATCACCAGGTTCCAGACCGCCAAGCTCCGTAAGCGCCTGCTGGCCCGGCTGACCGACCGGGGCGTGCTGGACGAGGAGCAGCGCAAGATCCTCGGGATCTTCCCCAGCACCCGCTACCCCGAGCGTGACCCGAGCGTCGAGCGGGACATCCGCGAGCGTGTCCAGGGCGTGCTGGCCGGTGCCGACCCCGACCAGCGCGTCGCCGTGCTGATCGCCCTCCTGCACGCGGCCGGGATCGACCGCAAGGCCTTCCCCGGCGTCAGCAAGAAGCGCGTCAAGGAGATCACCGAGGGCGCCTGGGCCGGCGAGGCCGTCGCCAAGGCCATCGCCGCCGTCAACACCGCCGTCATGACCGCGGTGACGGCCGGCATCATCGCCGCCGGCATCTCCTCCTCCGGCTAGCCCGTCCCGGCCCCGGCCCTTCGCCGCCCGGATCCGCCGGTGAGGCGTCTTCTTCTCCGTGGCCGCGGGTTCTCCGTGGCCGCGGGTGGAACCCGCCACCCCGCCGGGCGGTCACTTGCCGAGGACGTCCTGGGGGACGGGCTTGTCCTCGGCCAGGGCCTCGAACATGCGCAGCGCCTTGGCACGGTCCCACTGCACGACCGCCTCACCGTTGATGGTCGGCAGGGAGCCGATCGGCACGACGGTGGTCACCGGGTTGTCGCCCATCGCGAGGCCCAGGGAGAGCAGGTTGAAGGTTCCGGTCTCCTCGCCGACCGTCACCGAGTCGGCGGCGCTCATCGCGAGGGGGATCGACCGGAACGGGTTGACCAGGACACCGGGGCTGGCGGCCTTCTTCACCACGGCCGCGAAGAACTGGCGCTGGCGCTGGGTCCGCTCGAAGTCGGGGATGGCCCCGGTGGCCCGGGTGCGGACGTAGCCGAGGGCCGTGCCGCCGTCCAGCACCTGGCGGCCCTTCTTCAGGTCGATGCCGGCCTTGGGGTCCTTGATGTCCTGCTTGACGTCGATCTCCACCCCGCCGATGGCGTCGACGATGCCCACGAAGCCGCCGAAGCCGATCTCCATGTAGTGGTCGATCCGCAGGCCGGTGACCTTCTCGACGGTCTTGGCCAGCAGCTTGGGCCCGCCGTCCTGGAAGGCGTAGGCCGCGTTCAGCTTGCCCCGGCCGTGGCCGTCGATCGGCACGTAGGAGTCGCGCGGCAGGCTGACCAGCGTCGGCCGCCCGCCGTCGCCGGGGATGTGCAGCAGCATCATCGTGTCGGTCCTGCGGCCGACCGCCCGCCCGGTGGCGAGCTTCCTGCGCTGGGCCTTGGTCAGGCCGGCCCGGCTGTCGGAGCCGACGAGCAGCCAGTTCGTGCCCGCGGTGCCGGTGGGGCGGCCCTCGTAGTCGTCGAGCGCGGAGATCTGCCGCAGCCGTGAGTCGATCATGAAGTAGGTTCCCGCCGCGACCACCAGCAGGACGACCAGCAGCCCGAGGAGAATCCGTACGGCCAGGCGGCCCGGCCGTCTCGGACGCCCCGGCCTCCAGGAGAAGCCCCCGCCCCGCCGCCCGCCCTCACCCGGGGGCCCGCCGGAGGGCGAGCCGCCCCGCGACGGCCTCATCGGCCGCTCGCCGGCCCGGGGCTTGCCGTAGACCCGCGAGGTCGCCCGGGGACGGGTGTCGTCCGGCGCCTCCCTCTTCGCGGACGGCCCGGCGTCCTGTCGTTTCCGCCCCTGCACCGGGTAGGCGGGCTGCCCCGCCGCCCTCGGCGGAACGCCGCCGGGTGCCGGCGACCGCAAAGGGCGGGTGCGATCGTCGTCCTGCGTCCAGTCACCCACGTACTACCCCGCCATCTCTCGAACTCGCGGTGAGACCGCCATTATCGACGCTACGTCGTGGTGCCGTCGCCTGGCAGAGATCCCGCTGGACTTTTCATGTGGAAAAGGACATAGGAGGGTATTTACCAGCCATCAATGGAATCGTCGTTCGACCCGGAAACACCGATCACCGTGTGGATCGTTACGGTAGAGGACGACCTCTGCCCGAAAGGATGACCGTGTCCACTCCGGACCCGTGGAGTACCTGCCCGTGCGAACGCACGGGGACCACTGACCCAACCGGGAGAGCCACCCGGTGAACACGGCTTTAGGCCTGCTGGCCGTACTGCTCCTCACCCTCGCGACCGGCTACTTCGTGGCCCAGGAGTTCGCCTTCGTGGCCGCCGACCGCGGCGTACTGCGCGAGCAGGCCGACGCCGGCGACGCGGCCGCCGGACGCGCGCTGGAGGTGACGGGCCGCCTGTCGTTCATGCTGTCGGGGGCGCAGCTCGGCATCACCGTCACCGCCCTGCTCGTCGGCTTCATCTCCGAACCCGCCGTCGCCGCGGTGATCCGCCCGCTGCTGGTGTCGGCGGGCGTCCCCGGCGCCGCCGCGCCGGGCATCGCGGTGGCGCTGGCCGTCGCGACCGCCACCGTCGTACAGATGGTGCTCGGCGAACTCGCGCCCAAGAACCTCGGCATCGCCCGTCCCGAGACGGTGGCCAAGTTCCTGGCCCGCTCGACCGTCGTCTACCTCACGGTCGCGGGCCCGGTCATCCGCCTGTTCGACGCGGCGGCCACCGGACTGCTGCGCCGGGTGGGCGTCGAACCCGTGGAGGAGGTCGAGCACGGCGCCAGCCCCGAGGAGCTGTCCCGGATCATCTCCGACTCCGCCACGGCCGGGGACCTGCCCCCTCGGCTGTCGGAGCTGCTGGAGCGCGCCCTGGAGTTCGGCGACCGCACCGCCGAGGACGTCATGGTGCCGCGCCCCCGGGTGGTGCTGCTGCGCGCCGGGCGCCCGCTGGCCGACCTGCTCGACGCCGTCCGCGAGCACGGCCACTCCCGCTACCCGGTGCTCCGTGACGACAACGGCGAGGTCACGGTCGGTGTCACCGGCGTGCGGGAGCTGCTGCGGTCGGGCCTGGACGACGGCCCGCTGGAGGCGATCACCCGCCCCGCGCTGCTGCTCCCGGCCTCGCTGCCGCTGCCGACGGTGCTGGAGCGGATGCGCGCCGCCCGCGACGACCTGGCCTGCGTCATCGACGAGTACGGCGGGCTCGCGGGCGTGGTCACCGTCGAGGACCTCGCCGAGGAGCTCGTCGGCGAGCTGATCGACGAGAACGATCCCGAGCCGGCCGGGGTCGTGGCCAACGACGACGGCACCTGGGATCTGCCCGGCACGCTCAGGCTCGACGAGGTCGAGCGCGCGACGAAGCTGTCGCTGCCCGAGAGCGACGACTACGACACCGTCGCCGGGCTCGTCCTGGCCGTCCTCGGCCGGATGGCCGAGCCCGGCGACCGGGCGGCGGTCACCCTGACCCTGGAGACCGACCTTCTCGACAACGACGCCGAGGAACGCGCCGACGCGGTTCTCACCGTGCTGTCGGTGCACCGCAGGGTCCCCGAGTGGGTACGGCTGTCGCCGGCCGCGGCCGGGGACGGAGCCGAGGGCGGAGCCGAAGACGGCAACGGTGCCGGGAACGGTGCCGGGCAGGCCCCTTCGGCGGGGCCCCGGAACGGGAAGGACGAACCGGCGATGACCGGGCGGAACACGGGAGGGCGCCGATGAACACGGCCGGAGCCCTGCTGCTCGGCGTGGCCCTGCTGATCGGCAACGCCTTCTTCGTCGCCGCCGAGTTCGCGGTCATCTCCGCCCGCAGGCACCGCCTGGAGGAGCTGGCGGGCAGGGGCGGCCGGCTGACCCGTGTCGCCGCCCGCGCCGCGGTGCGGGGGGGCAAGGAGCTGTCGCTGATGCTGGCCGGCGCGCAGCTCGGCATCACGCTGTGCTCGCTGGGCCTGGGCATGGTGACCGAGCCGGCCGTCGAGCACCTGCTGGAGCCGCTTTTCGCGGCGGTCGGCCTTCCGGAGTCGCTCCGGGTGCCCGTCTCCCTGGTGATCGCGCTGGCGGTGATCACCTTCCTGCACATGGTGGTCGGCGAGATGGCTCCCAAGTCGTGGGCGCTGACCCACCCGGAGGCCGCGGCGATGGGGCTGGCCCTGCCGTTCCGCGGTTTCACATGGGTGGTGCGGCCGGTGCTGGCCGCGCTCAACGGGCTGACCAACGCGGTGCTCGGCGTCTTCGGCGTGCACCCCAGAGACGAGCTGGCCACCACCAGGACCCCGGTCCAGCTCGCCATGCTGGTCGGGGAGTCGGGCCGGATGGGCCTGCTCGACCGTGACGAGCACGACCTGCTCACCCGGGCGCTGCGGGTCCACCAGCAGCCGGTCGAGCGGCTGATGCTGCCGATCGCGCGGGTCACCTGCGTGACCGGGGAGGCGACCGACGCCCAGGTGCGCCGGGCCGCCGCCGGCAGCGGGCACCTGCGCCTGCTGGTCAACTCCGGCACGCCGGGCGACGTCATCGGCGTCCTGCACGTCAGGGACGCCCTTGTCCGGCCCGGCGCGAGCCCCGCCGAGCTCGCCCGGCCGGTGCCCCGCCTGGAGAAGGACACGACGATCCCGGAGGCGGTCGCGGTGCTGCAGGACGCCCGCGCCCACCTCGGGCTCGTCACCGGCGAGGACGGCCGCGTGCTCGGGATGGTGAGCCTCACCGACCTGCTCGGCGAACTGCTGGACATGCGGGCCCTCGCCGCCCGCTAGGCGGACGGGACGCGCGGGCCGGGGGAGGTTTCTCCCCCGGCCCGGCGTTCCGCCGGATCTCCCCGGTCGCCCGGCTCTCCCCCGCCCCTCCCCGGTCCTTCTCCGCCGGCTTTCCCTGCCGCCGTCATCGGCCGGGGTCTCCTCGGCCGTGCGGTCCCGTGCAAGCCGTTCGAAACCGAGCGGCAAGCGGGCGGAGGGAGAATGGGGTCGTGCCGTACCGGATCCGGAAGGCGAGGAGAACGTCCGCGGCGCCCGGCGCCTTCTCCTCGATCTCCCCGGCGGAGCGGACGACCGCCCCGGCCGCCGATCACCCCGCCTTCGCCGCGGGCCGGACCCCCGGCGGGCACGGACGTTCCGGGAACTCCGGGAATCTCGGGGCCCCGGGAAAACCCGGGGATCTCAGGGAAATCCGGGAGAATTGGGAAAGCTGGGAAACCTGGGAAAACGAAGAAACCCCGGCTCGCTCTCAAGCTGCCAGGGTCTGGTTCGTGTGGGCGAGGAGGGATTTGAACCCTCACGTCCTTTCGGACACACGGACCTGAACCGTGCGCGTCTGCCGTTCCGCCACCCGCCCTTGTGGGTGCGCTCGAAACATTAGCACGGATCGGCTGATGCCCACGAACCCGGATACGATCCTCCTAGACGCGGAGCGGAGTTGCTGGGTGCGAGAGAGCGAGGAGCAAGCCCCAAGCGGCCGTGACCTACATAGCAGCAAGAAGGGAGGGACCCGGTGGGAGTCCTTCAGCGCTTCGAGCGCAGGCTCGAAGGTCTGGTTGAGGGGGCCTTTGCGCGGGCGTTCAAATCCGACCTTCAGCCGGTCGAGGTGGCCAGCGCGGTTCAGCGGGAGATGGACGAGCGGGCGGCGATCGTCGCGCAGGGGCGGACGCTCGTGCCGAACGACTTCGTGGTCGAGCTGTCCATGACGGACAACGAACGCCTCACGGTCTACGCCGACAGCATCGGCCACGAGCTGGCCAACCTCGCCAGGGAGTACGCCAAGGAGCAGGGCTACTCCTTCGTGGGACCGGTGCGGGTGCGGTTCGAGATCGCGGAGGACCTGGCGGTCGGCATGTTCCGGATCCGCTCCGGGGTGATCCGCGGGGCGACGGTCGAGCAGGACGAGATCCGCCAGCCCGTGAGCGACGTACCGGCGGCCAGATCGCACGCGTTCGGAGGCCGCCCCCGGCTGCTGGTCTCGACTCAGGACGACCCACAGGGGCAGCGGTCCTACGATCTGACCACACCGGTGACCCTGCTGGGCAGGGGCACCGACTGCGACCTGCGGCTGGTCGATCCGGGTGTGTCCCGCCACCACGCCGAGCTACGCGTCGAGGGCCCGCAGGTCATGCTCGTCGACCTCGGCTCCACGAACGGCACCTTCGTCAACGGCCAGCCGGTTCGCCGGGTCGAGCTCCAGAACGGCACTCGCGTGACACTGGGGCGGACGACTCTGGTTTTCCGGCGCGATTAGAGGTAAACAGACGGTCCATGTCCGAGCTCACGCTGCTGCTGATCCGCCTGGCCTTCCTGGCGGTGCTGTGGTTCTTCGTGATTGCCGCGGTCGGCGTGATCCGGACCGACTTGTTCGGATCACGCACCACCCCGGCGGTCGCAGGCCGAAAGGTCCCCAAGGCCGTCAAACCCATGGTCAAGTCCAGGAAGGGGGAGCCCCGGCAGATGGTTGTCACCGGCGGTCCCCTGCAGGGCACCACCATCACCCTCTCGGAGGCGCCCATCACCATCGGCAGAGCGAGCGACGCCACGCTCGTGGTTACCGACGACTACGCATCCAGCCGGCACGCCCGGCTCTTCCCCCAGGACGGTCAGTGGATCGTGGAAGATCTCGGTTCTACCAACGGAACGTACCTCGACCGCTCTAAAGTCACCCGTCCGACCCCCGTGCCGATCGGCGTCCCGATCCGCATCGGCAAGACCGTCATCGAATTGCGCAAATGACCATCGCACTCCGCTACGCCGCCCGCTCCGACGTCGGCCTCCTCCGCGAAGGTAACGAGGACTCGGCGTACGCCAGCGGGCGCCTGCTCGCCGTCGCCGACGGCATGGGCGGGCACGCACACGGTGAGGTGGCCAGTTCGGCCGCCATCGCCGCGCTGTCCTCGCTGGACGAGGACACAGACGGCTCCGACCTGCTCAGCGCCGTCGAGGCGGCGGTGCGCGAGGCGAACCGCAGGCTGCACCAGATGGTGGGGCGCGATCCGAGCCTCAAGGGCATGGGCACCACCCTGACCGCCATGCTCTGGTCGGGAACGAGGGTCGCGCTGGTCCACGTCGGCGACTCCCGCGCCTACCTGCTGCGCGCCGGGGAGCTCTACCAGATCACCCACGACCACACCCTGGTGCAGTCGCTGGTGGACGACGGCCGCATCACCCTGGAGGAGGCCGCCACCCATCCGCAGCGGTCGATCCTGCTGCGGGCGCTCGACGGCACCGGCGAGGTCGAGCCCGACCTGTCCCTGCGCGAGGCGCAGCTCGGCGACCGCTATCTGCTCTGCTCCGACGGGCTCTCGGGGGTGGTGACCGCCGAGGCGATGCACGAGGCGCTCTCCACGATCGACGATCCCGAGACGGCGGTCCGTGAGCTCATCGACCTGGCCAACCGCGGCGGCGGCCCCGACAACATCACCTGTGTGCTCGCCGACGTCCTGGAGATCGACGCGGAGACCTTCACGCCCTCCGAGGTCGCCGTGGTGGGCGCCGCCGGGTCGGCCCGGCCGTCCCCGTCGTCCGGCGCCCGGACCGGGCGGGCCGGGGCGGTCACCATGCCGCAGCCCGTCATCTCCGACGACGACCTCCACGGGCCGGAGGCCATGGCCACGGGACGGCCGGTCAGACGCCGCCGGCTGTGGCCGCTTCTCGTCTCGGTGGGGGGCGTCGTTCTCATCGGCGGCGGCCTAGGGTGGTATTTCGGAAGCCAATGGCTTGAAGATCAATATTTCGTAGGGGCGAAGGGCGACGAGATCGTGGTTTTCCAGGGTGTGAAGACCAACCTCGGCCCTTTTGAGCTTTTCAACGTCGCCCGAAGCACCACGGAGTCGATTTCGGCCCTTGGTGCGTTCCAGCAGGGTCAGGTCCGCGACGGCATCCCCGTCCCCAGCGTCGACGCCGGCCTGAAGAAGATCGCCGAGCTGAAGACGGCCACCCAGAAACCCGGAGCCAAGGACAGACAACCCCCTTCACCGAACGGCACCGCAACCCCGGAACCCACAAGGCCAAACTAGACATATGAGCACCCCAAGCGTCGAGCCCGTCCCCCTGCCCGCCAAACGGCGGGTGGCCCAATTGGCGATGCTCGCCTTCGCGGTCGTCATCGTGATGGGCGCGTACGCCAACGTGGGGCTCGCCATCGACAAACAGGTCCCCGCAGGCATGCTCACCTACGGTCTCGGCCTGGGCGGTTTCATGCTGGCCGCCTACCTCGTGCTGGCGAAGTTCGCCCCGTGGGCCGACCCGTTGATCCTGCCGCTGGTGACGTTGATCAACGGCCTCGGCCTGGTGGTGATCTACCGCCTGGAGTCCGCCGGCATGCCGGGGGCCTCGGCCACGAACCAGCTCGTGTGGACCGGCGTCGGGGTCGTCCTGTTCACCGTGACGCTGGTCGTGCTGCGCGACCACCGCGCGCTGCAGCGCCTGACCTACACCGCGGGCGCGATCGGCCTGGCCCTGCTGGTCTCGCCGCTGGTGCCGTTCCTCGGCAAGGAGATCAACGGCGCCCGCATCTGGATCGGCGTCGGCGGCGCCACCCTCCAGCCCGCGGAGTTCGCCAAGCTCTCCCTGGTCGTCTTCTTCGCCGGCTACCTGGTCGCCAAGCGCGACGTGCTGGCGCTGGCCGGGAGGCGGCTGCTCTTCATCGACCTGCCCCGCGCCCGCGACCTGGGCCCCGTCCTGATCACCTGGGGCTTCAGCCTGGGCGTGCTGGTCCTGCAGAAGGACCTCGGCTCGTCACTGCTGATCTTCGGCACGTTCATCGCGATGCTCTACATCGCCACCCAGCGCACCTCGTGGGTGCTGATCGGCATCCTGCTCTTCGTGGGCGGCGCGACCCTGGCCGGCCTCGTCTTCGGCCACGTGCAAGACCGCTTCACGGTCTACCTCAACCCCGAGGACCCCGCCCTCTACGACAAGATCGGCGGTAGCTTCCAGCTCCTGCAGGGCCTGTTCGGCATGGGCCAGGGCGGCATGCTCGGCACCGGCCTCGGCCAGGGCCACCCCGAGCTGATCCCGCTGGCCTTCTCCGACTTCATCTTCGCCGCCACCGGCGAGGAACTGGGCCTGACCGGGCTGATGGCCCTGCTGATGGTCTACGCCCTGCTGGTGGAGCGCGGCCTGCGCACCTCGATCGCGGCCCGCGACCCGTTCTCCAAGCTGCTCGCCGGCGGCCTGTCGTTCATCCTGGCCTGGCAGGTCTTCATCATCGTGGGCGGCGTCACCAACCTGATCCCGCTGACCGGCCTGGTCACCCCGTTCATGTCCCAGGGAGGCTCGGCCCTGCTGGCCAACTGGATCCTCATCGCACTGCTGGTACGGATCTCGGACACGGCCAGGAGGCCGCCGCCCCAGGCCATTCAGGACGAAGGAATGACACAGGTGTTCCAGCGATGAACGGTCCCCTCAAGCGCGCGGCCCTGGCCTGTCTGCTCATGTTCGGCCTGCTCATGATCAATGTGAACTACCTGCAGGCCGTACGGGCGGAGGACCTCCGCGCGGACTCACGCAACACCCGCAACTTCTACGCCCGCTACGAGATCGAACGGGGCCGCATCACCGCGGGCGACAAGGTGCTGGCCGAGTCCGTGGACACCGGCGACAACAAGTTCCGGTTCCAGCGGCGCTACCCCCAGGGCAAGATCTACGCGCCCGTCACCGGGTTCTTCGCGCCCGAGAGCGAGCGCGGCATGGAGGAGGCCGAGAACCGCCTTCTCAACGGCACCAGCGCCGACCTGCTGATCCGCCGCAGCATCGACCTGTTCACCGCCAAGCGCTCCAAGGGCGCCAACGTCGACCTGACGATCGACCCCAAGGCGCAGGAGGCCGCCTATCGGGCGCTGGGCGCCAGCGGCAAGAAGGGCGCGCTGGTCGCCATCGAGCCGAAGACCGGGGCGATCCTCGCGATGGTCTCGATCCCCAGCTACGACCCCAACCTGCTCTCCAAGCCGAACAAGCAGGAGGTCAACAAGGCGTACAACAAGATCGACAAGGATGACGACAAGCCGCTGGTCAACCGGGCGATCAGGCGCACCTACCCCCCGGGGTCGACCTTCAAGGTCGTCACCATGGCGGCCTACCTGGAGAGCGACGACACCCTCGGCCCGCAGAGCGAGGTGGACGCCCCGCAGGTGCTCGACCTTCCCAACACCAGTGCCGACCTGCCCAACTACGGCGGCGCGGCGTGCGGCTCCGGCCGTGTGACGCTGTCCTTCGCGCTGGAGCGCTCGTGCAACACGCCGTTCGGCAAGATCGCCATGCAGCTGGGTTACGACGCCCTGCACGACCAGGCCGAGAAGTTCGGCATCGGCGGTGACGAGCTGGAGATCCCGCTGACGGTCTCCGGCAGCGACTTCGGCCCCCGGGAGGACGCCGCCGCGCTCGCGCAGGCGTCGATCGGCCAGCGCAGCAACCAGATGACGCCGCTGCAGATGGCCATGATCGCAGCGGGCATCGCCAACAACGGCGTGGTCATGAAGCCGTACCTGGTGAACAAGATCGCGGACGCGGAGGGCGGCGAGATCGACGGCGCCGACCCCACCGAGCTCTCCACCGCGATGAGCGAGGACAGCGCCCGCAAGCTCCAGGAGATGATGGTCAACGTCGTCGCCAACGGCACCGCGCAGGCCGCGCAGATCCCCGGGGTCTCCGTCGCCGGCAAGACCGGCACCGCCGAGACCGCCAGGGGGCAGGCCCCGCACGCCTGGTTCATCTCCTTCGCGCCCGCCGACGACCCCAAGATCGCCCTCGCGCTCATCGTCGAGTCGGGCAGCGCCGGGGACGACGCCTCCGGCGGCCACACCGCCGCCCCCATCGCCAAGAGCGTGATGGAAGCGGTGCTCAATAAATGACCGGGCTGCTCGGAGGCCGATACCGTCCCCTGGGACGTATCGCGACGGGCGGTATGGGCGAGGTCTGGCGGGCCGCGGACGAACTGCTCGGCCGCGAGGTGGCGGTCAAGCTGCTGCGCCGTCACGTGGCGGCCGACCCGGCCTTCCGCGACCGGTTCCGCATGGAGGCCAGGCTCGCGGCAAGACTGGCCGACCCCCACATCGCCCAGGTCTTCGACTACGGCGAGGCCGACGGCGTCGCCTACCTCGTGATGGAGCTGGTTCCCGGCCAGTCGCTGGCGCGCATCCTCGCCCGTGACGGCGCGCTGGCCCCGGAGGTGACCCTCGACGTGGTCGAGCAGACCGCCAAGGGGCTGCTGGCCGCGCACAACGCCGGGATCATCCACCGCGACATCAAGCCCGGCAACCTGCTCGTCACCGAGACCGGCACGATCAAGATCACAGACTTCGGCATCGCCAGGGCACTGGAGGCCGCCCCGGTGACCCAGACGGGCACCCTGCTCGGCACCGCCCAGTACCTCAGCCCCGAGCAGGCGTCGGGCGCGCCGCTGACCTACGCGACCGACCTCTACTCCCTGGGCGTGGTGGCCTACGAATGCCTGGCCGGGCACCCTCCGTTCAGGGCCGACAACCAGGTCGCCATCGCGCTCATGCACATCAACGACGGCCCGCCGCCGCTGCCCGGGAGTGTGCCGCCGCCGGTGCGCGAGCTGGTCATGGCGTGCCTGGCCAAGGACCCCGAGCGTCGTCCGGGCGGCGCCGGCGCGCTGTCGGACCGGGCGCGCGCGCTGCGCGGCTCCCCGGCCGTCCCCGAGGCCGCCGACCTGGCCACGCTCACCGACCCCGCGGGGTGGCGGGCGGAGCCCGCGGGCTCCTGGCCCGAGGAGATCGCGCCTGTCCTGAGCGCGCCCGGCGAGCCGGGCCGGGAAGCCGCGCTTCCGGTGACCCCGGTGGCGCCCGCGACGCCGGCGGACGTCACCCGGCCCACCCCGCGCCGCCGGGGGCTGAGCCGTAAGGCGGTGGCCGTCGCCGCCGTCACCGCGTGCGCCGCCGCCTTGGGGCTGGGCACCCTGATCGCCCGGAACCTGGCGGACCACGGGGGAGAGACCGGCCGGGAGAAGGCGGTCGTCCCGGTGAGCTCGCCCCGCACGAAACCCACGATCACACCGAGCCGGACCAGACAGGCCACGACCAGGCCTCCGGTCCCACCGACGAAGACGTTCCGCCCTCCCCCCACGCCGTCGGCTACGGTAAGCACATCGGCCACGCCCAGCGTCGAGCCGACGACGTCGCCATCGCCCAGCCCCAGCCCCAGTCCGTCCACCCCGACCCCGACGCCCACCACCCCGCCGGCGACACCAAGCCTCACACCAAGCACCACTCCCACTTCCGGCACCACAGAGCAGCCGAACGGAGAGACGTGATGCGGCGACGGGTCAATGATGGACACCGGTGGACCAAGAGCTCACCGGCACCCAAGATGAACGGTAAGGGACAGTGCAGGAAATGACTCAGCCCCGACGCCTCGGCGATCGCTACGAGCTTGACGGCGTCGTCGGGCGTGGCGGCATGGCCGAGGTATATCGCGCCCGAGACATCCGGCTGGATCGGATCGTCGCCATCAAGACCCTCCGCGCGGACCTGGCGAGAGACCACATCTTCCAGGCCCGCTTCCGCAGGGAGGCGCAATCCGCCGCGTCGCTGAACCACCCGTCCATCGTCGCCGTCTACGACACGGGCGAGGACGTGACGGACGGCGCGCCGGTGCCGTACATCGTGATGGAGTACGTCGACGGCCGCACGCTGCGCGACCTTCTGCGCGCCGACCACCGGCTGATGCCCGAGCGCGCGGCCGAGCTGGTCGACGGGATCCTGCGGGCACTGGACTACAGCCACCGCGGCGGCATCGTCCACCGGGACATCAAGCCGGCGAACATCATGATCACCCGCAACGGCGACGTGAAGGTGATGGACTTCGGCATCGCCCGCGCGATGGCCGACTCCGCCGCGACCATGACACAGACCGCGCAGGTCATCGGCACCGCCCAGTACCTCTCGCCGGAGCAGGCCAGGGGCGAGCGGGTGGACGCCCGCAGCGACATCTACTCCACCGGCTGCGTGCTGTACGAGCTGCTGACCGGGCAGCCGCCGTTCACCGGCGACTCCCCCGTCGCGATCGCCTACCAGCACGTGCGCGAGGACCCGATCCCGCCGTCGCAGATCGACCCCGAGATCCCCAAGTGGGCCGACGCCATCGTCCTGAAGTCGATGGCCAAGGACCCCGCGCAGCGCTACCAGAACGCCGGGGAGATGCGCGCCGACATCCAGCGGGCGATGTCGGGTATGCCGATGGACGCCCAGACGATGGCGCTGGCCAACAACTACGGCGCGGCCACCCGCACCATGCAGCAGTCCTCCGCGCCCGGCGGCCCGGCCACCCAGCGCACCACCGCCGTCCCCGCCTACGAGTACGGCCCGCACGACGGCGGGCGTGGCGAGCGCGGCCGGCGCCGGCAGCGAAACGACAACAACACGGTCAAGACCGCGGCGTGGATTCTGGTCCCGCTGCTGATCATCGGCGCCTTCATCGGCGTGGGCTACCTGTTCCTGAGCTCGGGCGACGACCCCTCGGCCGGGAACATGGTGAAGATCCCGTCGCTGTCCACGCAGACCGTCGACGCGGCGACCAGGACGCTGGAGGTGGACCTCAAACTGAAGGTCAAGATCGTCGAGGAGTTCGACGACAAGCTGCCGAAGAACACGGTGATCGACACCGACCCTCCGGCCGGCACGGAGGTCGCCCAGGGCAGCGAGGTCACCCTCAAGGTCTCCAAGGGCAAGGAGAAGATCGAGGTGCCCAACGTCCTCAACATGACCGTGGAGGAGGCGACCGCCGCGCTTGAGGAGCTGAAGTTCAACGTCAGCGTGCAGACCAAGGAGTCCAGCCAGCCGCAGGGCAAGGTGTTCGAGACCGACCCGCCCGCCGGGAAGAAGGTGGCGAAGGAGAGCACGGTCCGGATCTTCGTGCCCAAGGAGGCCGTGGAGGTGCCGAGCGTGGTCAGCTACACGCTGGAGGACGCCGTCAGGACCCTTCGCAGGGCCGGCTTCAAGGCCAGGGTCGTCGAGCAGGAGAGCGACATGCCGCAGGGCACCGTCATCAGCCAGACACCCCCGGCCGGTACCCGGCTCCAGCCGAACACCACGGTCACGCTGGTCGTCTCCAAGGGACGCTCCCAGCCGACCGAGCAGCCGTACCCGACCGAGCAGCCGACGGAGACCCAGGAGCCCCAGCCGGAGCCGACGGAGACCGACGAGGGCCCGATCGTCGACACGCCGCCCGGCGACGGCAACCTGGGCTGAAGGCTCCGCCTTTCGGCGAGGACCGCCGGGAATCGCGGTCGAGGGTGAGGCGGGCGGTGCGCTCCCGCTGGAGACCGGCACGACAAGAGCCCTTCCGTCACTCGGGGGCGATGGCGGAAGGGCTCTCGCCGGATTAGTCGTCGGCGGCGCCCCGCGCGTTACACGATTCCCGCGAGCCAGTTTCCCAGCAGCGCGCGGCCGTACTCGGAGATCACCGACTCGGGGTGGAACTGCACGCCCTCCACGGGCGCGCTCCGGTGCCGCAGCCCCATGATCACACCGTCGTCGCCGGTCGCGGTGATCTCAAGGACCTCCGGCACCGTCTCGGGCAGGACGGCCAGCGAGTGGTAACGGGTCATGGTCACCGGCGAGGGCACACCGGCGAAGACGCCGCGCCCGTCGTGCGTGATCGGGCTGGTACGGCCGTGCATCGGCTCCGGCGCCCTGGCCACCTTCGCGCCGTGGACGACCGCGATGGCCTGGTGACCGAGGCAGACGCCCAGCAGCGGCAGGTTCCGGGCCTCGCAGTAGCCGACGAGCGGAAGGCTCACCCCGGCGTCCTCGGGGGCGCCGGGCCCGGGGCTGATCAGGACCCCGTCGAAACCGGCCGCGTCCTCGACCGCGACGTGGTCGCGCGGGCGGACGTCGCAGGCGGCGCCGAGTCCCCGGAGGTACTGGACGATGGTGTGAACGAAGCTGTCGTGGTTGTCCACGACGAGGACGCGGGTCATCGGCCCGCACCGGCCCGTGTCGGCGCGGCCGGGAGGGCGCGGGGCTGT
Organism: Streptosporangium violaceochromogenes; assembly: GCF_014654615.1. Classification (GTDB taxonomy): domain Bacteria; phylum Actinomycetota; class Actinomycetes; order Streptosporangiales; family Streptosporangiaceae; genus Streptosporangium; species Streptosporangium violaceochromogenes. Next base: position 46,269 of record NZ_BNBB01000003.1, read on the forward strand.
GGCACGGCTCTCACGCGCCCAGGTTAGCCCACGCCGAGACGCGGGCCGGTGGCGCCGATCAGCGGGAACCTCCCGGAGAGGCGGGCCCGGCGACACCCCGGTGAGACAGGCCCGGTGGCCCCCGGTGGCGCGGACCGCCGCCCCGCCGCGACGGGGATCGCGGCATTGATGGAAGGTTTGCCCGGTGATAGACGCCTATGGGATCGCCATGTCCCGGCTGCGCCGACTATTCTTACTCGGGTCTTCGCTCACCGGCGATTACGCTAGTTGACATGGCCTGCGCACGATCCGGATCGCGCAGGGTTGACGCAGGAGAGCCCCGTGCCCAAGTCCAAGACCCGTAAGAAGGCGGTTTACACCCCACCGCAGACGTCCCAGCAGGTCAAGCTGAGCCCGCGCTGGCTGGCGCCGCTCATGGTGACCTGCTGGATCATCGGAATCCTGTGGATCGCCGTCTACTACATCGCCCCGACCATGCCCGGTATCGCCTACCTGCACAACTGGAACCTCTTGATCGGGTTCGTCTTCATCATTTTTGGAGTGGTGCTCTCCACCCGCTGGCGCTAGCTTTTCCACAGCGTTTATCCACACCCTGGGGAAGCGTCAGGGTGTGGATCAGCCCCAGACCCCGAAACGGGCCTGGTAGGCGAACGGCGGCAGCAGGGCCACCAGCGCGAAGAGCACCACGAGCAGCGCCAGGCAGCCTCCCCACTGCGCCACGCCGCGGTTCTTCGCCGGGGCGTAGGCGAAGATCCCGCCCACCACGGCACCGGTGATCAGGCCGCCGAGGTGCCCCTGCCAGCTGATGTTGGGGATCAGGAAGGTGAGCGCCGCGTTGACGCCGATCAGCCAGAGCACCCCGCGGGCGTCGTATCCCAGCTTCCTGGCGACCACGAACAGCGCGCCGAACATGCCGTAGATCGCCCCCGAGGCCCCCACGGCGGCGAGGCCGAACAGATAGATGGCGACGGACCCTCCGAGCGCGGAGAGCAGATAGAGCGCCAGGAAGCGCAGCGAGCCCAGGCGGCGCTCCAGTTCGGGCCCGATGACGTACAGCGCCCACATGTTGAAGACGATGTGGGTGATGGAGAGCCCGCCTCCGGGTGCCGCGTGCAGGAAGGCGCCGGTGAGCAGGCGCCACCACTCGCCGGCGGCGATGGCGCCGGCACCGGTGGCGAAGTAGCCCAGCACCCGGTCGGGGTCGGCGATCTCCGCGAGGTAGGCCAGGACGTTGACGATCAGCAGCGCCCAGGTGACCCGGGGGGTGGTGACCACCTTGCCTCCGAAGACCGACCGTGCCTGCCGGACCGTCCTGCCGCCCTCCGCGACGCACTCGGGGCACTGGAACCCGACCGACGCCTCACGCATGCAGTCGGGGCAGATGGGCCGCTCGCAGCGCTGGCAGCGCACGTAGGTCTCCCGGCCCGGGTGCCGGTAACACATGGGAGCGGCGGCCGTCTCGGACTCACCGGGTGACTGAGTGGTCATGACGTGTGGCTGGCCCCTTCGACCGTGCTGATGTCCACCGACCGTCAGCCTATTCACGATCCGGGGCGTTCGCGCCCCGGAGACGGCCATAAGCCCAGAATACGGCCGAGGCACGTATTCGGGCGGTGACCTCCGGCCCGGAGGTCACCGCCCGCAACGATCAGCCCTGGACGCGCTCGATGGTGACCGACTCCAGAACGACGGGGTCGGTGGGACGGTCGCGGGGGTCGGTGTCGGTCTTGGCGATGGCGTCGACGACGTCCTGACCCTCGACGACCTCACCGAAGATGGTGTGCTTGCCGTTCAGGTGCGGCGTGGGCACCACGGTGACGAAGAACTGCGAGCCGTTGGTGCCGCGGCCGCCCTGGATGCCGGCGTTGGCCATGGCGAGCAGGTAAGGACGGTTGAAGTACAGCTCGGGGTGGATTTCGTCGTCGAACTTGTACCCCGGGCCGCCGATGCCCTGCCCCAGCGGATCGCCACCCTGGATCATGAAGTTGTCGATGACCCGGTGGAAGATCGTGCCGTCGTAGAGCTTGTCGGTGGTCTTCTTGCCCGTCTCCGGATGCACCCACTCGCGGGCGCCTTCGGCGAGCTCGACGAAGTTGCGCACCGTCTTGGGCGCGTGATCCGGGAAGAGCTGTATTTTCACGTCTCCGCGGTTGGTCCGCAGGTTCGCGATCAACTTCTCAGCCACGATCGGGCTCCCCCTTCAGGTTGCCGGCCGAAGCCCTGCAACGTTCTGTTTCACGGTTTTCTCTGGCCGCGGCCGTAGCCGGTCCACCCAGCATCCTCCCACGGGCGGTAATGATTGAGCCGCCTTCGAGCGGGAAGGGGTGGCAACGGGGCCCCGACGACTGGGGAGGTTCACGTGCCTCTTGCACTTTTTGGAAAGCGCCACACGATTGTGGTTCCGGACACACGACTGGGTCATATGAAGGCCCGCATGAGCCGCGCCGCCGATCTCGCCTCCGAGCGAGTCGGCCCGATGGCGCTACAGGCCCGCGACGCGGCGGGTCACGCCCGCGAGACGGCCGGCGACAGGTTGTTCCACGCCCGCGAGTGGGCGGCTCCGAAGCTGGACGCCGCCGCCCAGTCGGTCGAGGAACAGATCGCCCCGAGGGTCAGCGCGCTGCTGTCACAGGCGGCCTGCAAGGTTGATCCCAAGCCTCGCGTCACGTCCCGCAGATGGCCCACCCTCCTGCTGTTCACAGGTCTGGCGGTCGGAGCGATCGGCTTCGCGCTGTATCGCAAGAGCACCGACCAGTGGACCGAGTCCATGAAGGAGAGCGCCTCCGACGCCTCCCGATGGGCGACGGAGAAGGCACGGGCCGGAGCCGAGAAGGTCTCCGAGGTGACGGGCGACGTCACCTCGAAGGTCGGCGGCAAGGCTCACGAGCAGGGCCAGAAGGCCGAGCACCGGGCGGACGAGACGACCAGAAAGCCGTCCTGAGACCGCTTTCGCCCCCATCGAAGGCAGGGCCCGCGCCATCTGGCGCGGGCCCTGCCTTTGTGATCTTTCCGTGCCCCGCGCTCAGCGGCCCCCTTCGCGCGGGGCACGGGGCGTCACCGGGTCGGCCCGCCCTCACCGATCGAAGGCACGTAGGCCGTCACGCGCCGCTCGACCGCGAACCCCGCGCGGGTGTAGACCTTCAGGGCACCGGTCGTGTTGCCCGCGTCCACGCTCAGACCGGCCCGGTGGTACCCCTGGGCTCGAAACTCGGCGAGGGCGTGGGCGAGCAGCGCGCTCGCCACCCCCCCGGCCCCGCCAGTCGGCCAGGGTGCCCTCCGCGGGGTCCACCGGGGAACTGCGCAGTTGGTCGGCGAGGTCACCGACGCCGTAGATCTCGCCGGTCCGGTCCTCGGCCTCGACCTCGGCCAGCAGTTCCGCCCACGCGCCCAGGTCGTCCATGGTCAGCGGAAGGCCGTCAAACGTCATGGCGCGCAGCGTACGATCTCCTCTTCCCCGGCCGCGACGGATTTTCCGCCGGGCCGCGCGGGGGGCATCCGGCCGGGGCCTCAGGGCGTGACGGAGACCTGCCCGCCGGGGCTCCGCTCGGCGGAGGCCCGCTTCCCGGAGGGGCGTTTCCCGGCGACCCGCCGCTCGGGGGTCACGGTGAGGCTCACCGTGCCGATCGTGACGCGCAACCCCCGCGCCCGCCCCGCTCCGGCGGACGTGGCGGCCCGCCGCTCGCCGGACCGCCCGAGGGGCTTGGTGACGAAGCGCAGTCTCGTCCTGCCCCCGGGGACCAGCTCGCGGATCGCGCACCGCGCCGCCGTACGGGTGAACCGGCATCCCGGCCAGGCTTTGACGATCTTCTGCCGGCCGACGACCCGGCCGGTCACGGTGATCCTGGTGGCGGGGCTCGTCCCGGTGTTGAGGACGGTCACGGTGTAGTGGCCGCCGGCCGCCTTTCCCGTGGCGGCGATCTCGGGCGGCGGCATGGCGAGTCTTCTGAGCTGCGACACGGTGCCGTTGAAGACGTTCTGCCCGCCGGGGAGTTCCCCCTTGTCGGCGGCCTGCCAGAAACTGTGGCGGGGCCAGCCCGCCGGGAGCCTGCCCGGCTCGTTTCCCCACCGGGCCAGCCACAGGGGGTTGCGGCCGAAGACCGCCGAGTTGCCGGTGCAGGTCCGCCACCAGTTCGTGGTGGTGTAGATGATCGCGTCCCGTCCCGTCCGCGCGCGGTAGCGCCGGGTGAAGTCGCCCACCCACTCGATCATCTGCCGCCGGTCCAGGCCGTAGCAGTGGTCGAGCCCGTTCTTGGACCGGTACGGGTTGTCCTCCACGTCGAGCACACCCGGCAGGGTCTGGCCGTCGGCCGTCCAGCCGCCCCCGGCGTCGACGAAGAAGTCGGCCTGCGTGGCGCCGTCCGTCTCGTGGGGCTGGGCGAAGTGGTAGGCGCTCCGGAACAGCCCGGCCTCGGCGGCACCGCCGTACTGGGTGGCGAACAGGGGGTTGCGGTAGTCGGCCCCCTCCGAGGCGTGCACGAAGGCGAACTCGGCGCCGGCGTCGGCGACGGTCGCCCAGTCGACCTGCCCCGTCCAGTTGCTGACGTCGACCCCGGAGATCCCGGAAACCGCCGGCCGGTCGGCCGGGATGAACGCCCCCGCGACGATGATCGCGACCGCCAGAGACGTACGTTTCACGTGAATCCCGTCCTCCGCGTGGCAACGAGCAAGATCCTGGCCGATGGTCACGGCGAACCACAAGGCGAAGGACACCTCTCCCCGGCTCTTCACAGGTTCCCTTCTCGAAGAGCTCCCCCCGGGGGGGCGTGTCCGTCCCGCTTCGCGCGGCATTCTCGCACGGCTCCGGCGACACCCCCGGCTCACCGCGAACATCCGGTCGGTGAAGGGGCCTGTCGCGAGGCCCGGGTTTTCCCGCGAGCGAGCCGCACGGCCCACCCCCGCGGTACGGCCGTCCGGCGGTACGGCGGCGCGCGACCCGACAGCTCCGCCCCCACCCGCCGGCTCCGTCCACCCGTACCCGATCGGACCGGTCCCCTCTCGGCCTCCCCTCCTCTTCCCGCCTTTTCCGGGACTTTATTTCGGGCAGCCGTATATCAGAAAGAAAAATCGTCGGCCGTCATCGCACACCCGTCACGCGAGTGCCATTATGGAGGCATCACCTCACATTGATCTCATCCATCAAGACACCCTCGGCGAGAACACGGACAAGCCCATTGAACGGCCCCTTTGTCCGATTAAATGAATTTCTATCAGAAAAGCACGGCTTCCTCTGAAGGAGGCCCCATGGCCGTGATCCCGCCCGGCCGCCCCCGGCCCGATCCCCCCGGCGAGGGAGACGAGCCGCCGACGCGGCGGCGCAGCGTGTTTCCCGGCTGGTTCGCCGCCACCGGCTCCCTGATCGGCGGCCTGGCGACGGCCGGTGCCCTGATCTTCGCGGGCGGGTCGGCGCGGACCGCCTCGGACGCGGTGAAAGCCGCCCGCGAACGGCCGCGGCAGGCCGAGGGCAACCGGACATCGAACACGCGTAAACATATCGGCGAGATCATCGGGAAAACCAGGAGGGCGCCCCGGCTCCACCGCTTTCCAGTACGGCGAGAGCGTCACGGAGAAGCCCGGCGAAAGCCGCCCGGAAACCCCGCGCAATCCCAGCGAACCCCAAGTGAAAAGGTGCCATCTCATGAATTCCTCGGGAAACGGCCGGAACGGCCACATGCGCAGACGGTCGATCCTCAAGGGCGGCCTCGCCGTGGCCGGAGCCGCGTCGGGGATCGCCGTACCGGACGCCGTCGGCGCGCCCCCCGCGTTCGCCGGCCCGGAGGGAAACCCCGCGACGGCCGCGGTGCCCCGGCCGACGCCCCCCGTGGTCCGCTCCCGTGAGGACCTCACGCGTAAGGGGGTGCGCTTCCCCGAGCCCCCGCTGGCCGCGACGGCGCTGCCCATCACCCCCAACGGCACGACCTACGAGATGGCGCAGACCCTGTCCTGGCTGGACTCCGAGCACTTCGCCGTGGGGCGCTGGGACGGGTCGATGACCATCTTCAGGTTCACGGCCTCCGACGTGGCCGGCCCGCTCATCAGCGAGGCGGTGAACAGCCCGGCCTTCCAAGGGGTGCGCATGCTCACCCCCCTGGGAAACCGGGCCATCGTCACCTCGAACGACGAAGGCTCCATCGTGCTGTGGGTCTCGCCGACCGGCAGGTGGTCCGACCTGCGACCGGCGAGGACCCACGCCTACGACAGGGCGCTCGGAGTCGCCACCGGCGGGCGGGGTGTCTCGGCCGGCTCCCCGGGAAGCCTGGTCGTGGGGCACTCGACCGGCCATCTCTCCGTGTGGACCTACCACCCCGGGCGGCAGCGGCTCACGTTCCTGCGGTCGGTGGACATCAGGAACCCCGCCCCGGTCAACCCGTGGGGTTTGCACGACGTCTACTCGGTCGAGACGGCGACCGACTCGGCCACGCTCGCGCGGGTGGTCACCGGCTCGGAGGACGGCTACGTCTGCGTGGTGGAGATCCCCTCGGGAAGGATCCTGTCGCAGACGGTCTTCAACCCCCGGGCCCAGCGGGGCATCAACCACCTCAGCGTCCGGGGCGACTCCCTGCTCGTCGCCAACTGCTCGGTCGGCCCCGACGACCACAACCTGTGGTACTACGCGATCGACACCACAAGCTGGCAGATCACACTCCGTGACAGGGCCAACCTGATCGTCGACCCCCACCGCCCGCAGGCGTTCAACTTCAGCACGATCTGGGGCGCCTACTCCGGGGGACCCTGCTGGTTCGCCTCCACCGAGGAGGGCGCCCTGTGGATGGGCACCGCGGGCACCGGGCTCGACGTCATCGGCTACCGCGCGGTCACCAGCCCTCTCGGCTCGGCCCTCGGCTGGAACGACTCCCCCGGCCGGCTGGTCATGGTCGCCTACGACCTCTACGAGTTCACCACCTGAAGGCGCCCCGGCGCGCTCACCGGGCGGCACGCGCCGTGCTCCTCACCGTCTCCCCGTCTCCCCCGATGCCCCCGCCCCCGGCACGCCCCTCCATACAATCCCTCGACGACGGTGTCGTGACCGCCGGTCCCGGTGAGGCGACCCCCCAAGGCCCGGCGTCCGGGCCGTAAGTCCTCAAAAAATCCGTGCCCCTCAAAAAGAATGCCCCTCAAAATAGAAGGCCGCGCTCTACCTCCCGGCCCCCGGAGGGCCGATGGGGCGGGACGGGAATCCACCGGCGGCCTTCTTCGCGAATCACTCCCGGCCTTGAGCGGCTCCACTAAGGTCTGGCCATGGGAGTTCGCTCCGACCTCGTCGCGAAGACCGTTGTCGGCCTGACCCTGGCCGCCCTCCTACTCGGCGGGCTCGCCGACGCGGCGGGGGTTTTCACCGACTCGGGCTGCACCCCCGCCGAAGAGGATCTGATTCCGGTGCTGGAGGCCCAGGAGGTCCTGGAGGTCCATCCCGGCGGCGCCGTCCCGCAGGGCAGTTCCCCCGGCTGCTTCGAGGACGACCCGTTTCCCTCCGTGGGCAGGTCCTACCGGTTCTCCGGTACCAGCGAGGAGTACATTTCCTTTTACGACACGGCGGCCAGAAACGACGGATGGCGGCCCGTCAAGGTGGCTTCCAAAGACCCCTGTTACACCAAGAGGATCGGTGATTTCACGGCCTTCCTCTCGATGACGCCGGCGCTCGCGTCCGGCCTCGGTGACGCCATGGAGTACGACATCGGCATCGCGGCGGTGCGCGGCGAGGCCCTGGAGAGCGCCGAGTTCCTGTGCTAGAGCCCTCTCGGCGGGGCGATGTCTCCGCCGGCCCGCTCCCGCGCGCCGGGCGCCGCCCCGCGCGGTCGCGGAGCGGTCAGAAAAGGGTCGGGGGCTCGGCCGGTGCGGGCTCGGGCAGCGGCTCGACCTCGGGCAACCGTGCCCGCACGTCGTCGTGGAAGCGCCGGGCGAGGGTCAGCGCGTCGGCGTTGTCGGGAGTGTGGATGAACACGGTCGGCGAACGGCCCTCGCGCAGCCACGTGGTGACCGTGCCGACCCAGTGTTGCCAGCCCTCGACCGTGCGCCGCGTGTCGTCGCGACCGAGATAGCGAACGATCGGGCGGTCGGTGAGAGCGGGCGACCGGCGCGGCACCCGCGGCTTCTTCGTCCACGCCTCCCGCTCGGCGTCGCTGGTCGGAGGGCTCCGGAAGAGGGCGGTGGTGTCGAACGGGATCCACTCGGCGCCGACGCCGGCGAGAACCCTTTCGAGGAACCCCGCCGACCGCTCGTCGTCGAAGAAGGCACGGTGCCGGACCTCGACGGCGTATCTGTGGGAGGCGGGAAGCCTGCGGAGAAAGGCCGCCAGGGCGCCGAGGTCGCCGGGGCCGAACGACCCCGGTAGTTGCACCCAGAGGGCGTGGACCCGCGGCCCGAGCGGCTCCATCGCCGCGAGGAACGCCCGAAGCTCCTCCTCGGCGCCGGTGAGGCGACGCTCGTGCGTGATCGACCTGGGGAGCTTGACCACGAAGCGGAAGCCGGGGGCGGTCTGTCGCGCCCATGACTCCACCGTGCTCCTCGCCGGCGTCGCGTAGAACGTCGTGTTGCCCTCCACCGCGTTGCACCAGGTCGCATAGGACCGCAGACGCTCCCCGGGAGGGAGGGGGTGAGGGAGCAAACGTCCCTGCCACGGCGCGTGCGTCCACATCGCGCATCCCACATGAAGCCGCATGCCCCGACGTTATCCAAGGTGGGTGACAGCCCGCGGCGCCGTCCGCCCGGCCGTCACGGCCCTCCGCCGGAACCGCCGCCCGGCGGACGATCGTGGGCGGGTACGGCCCGCGTGGCATCGTGCTGTCATGAGCCCTGAGCCGACGCCGTACAAGGAGATCGCCGATCGCATGGTCGGGATCCCCTCCGGGAAGATCGTCCTGCGGGACGAGGGGACCAAGAGAGGCTGGAAGGTCGAGATCGGGGCCTTTGAGCTGGCGCCGTACCCCGTGACCCGCGAGCTGTACCACGCCGTTCACGGCCGGGCGCCCGCGAGCCCGGCGGGGCCGAGGACGCCGGTGACCGACGTCTCGTGGACGGAGGCCGTCCGGTTCTGCAATCTGCTCTCGGAGGCGGCCGGGCTCGCCCCGTGCTATCGGATGGGTGACGACCCCGACGGGTGCGACGTGGTCTGCGACGGCGAGGCCGGCGGCTACCGCCTCCCGTCGGAGGCGGAGTGGGAGTACGCCTGCCGGGCCGGGACCTCCGGCGTCCGCTACGGGGAACTGGACGAGATCGCCTGGTATCGCGGGAACTCCGGCGGCCGGGTGCACGACGTGGCGACCAGGGCGCCGAACGCGTGGGGTCTCCACGACATGATCGGCAATGTGTGGGAGTGGTGCTGGGACGTCTACGACCCCGGGGTCTACGGCCCCTATCGCGTGTTCCGCGGCGGAAGCTGGTGTGACCACCCGCGGGGGTGCAGGGCGTCGTGCCGCCGCAAGAGCCACCCCACCTTCCGCATCGACGACCTGGGGTTCCGGCTCGCCCGATCGTTGTGAGGGGGACATCAGGGGACGCGGGGCCGGGCCGCGGGGGGGGGAGAGGCCGGCGGCCCGCCCGGACGATCTTTACCCGTGAATTTTCCCTTTCCCCGGAATTTCCTCTGAACTTCTCGGGGCCTCTCCGGGCCTCCACGCACCTCCTCTGCGTCGCCGGCACACCGAACGCCCGTCGGGCACGACGTCGAACGGCCGGCCAACCGTGAAACGGCGGACACAGATCGGGAATATGGATTTCGCTTTTATCGAAACACGGCTACGGCGCGCGCCGACGGGAACCGTGACGCGAGAATGGAGGACGTGGGCCAAGGCGGATGGAACGGGTGGCGGTGGCTGATCACCGCATTGGTGGTCGGCGCGGCGGCCGTCGGCCTGGGCGTCGTGCTCCGCGCCCAGAATCTGGGGGCGGCGGCGAACATCGCGCAGTTGCTGTCCCTGATTCCCTTGGTGGGAAGCATGTTCGCCTGGGCCCGTGAACGACACAAAACGCCCGACGCACTAGAAGACGAAAATAAGACGCTAAATGAGCTCATAAATACCATCGAAGAGAGAGTCACCCGGGTTGAAAACTCGATGGCGTTCCAGGACGCCCTTCGAACCGGGCTTCTGGAGATGCTGGGCCGGCTGGCCTCGTCCATCGCCCAGCTGACGAAAGAACGGCACTCGCTCCGCGCCCGGATCGAAGCGGGTCACCCCGGCCCGCGGAACGGGACGCCCGACGGCGACGGCGAAGAGGGTGAACGGCCGGAAGACGTGGTCGCCCGGCTCCGTGAAGCCCTGCGGGAAACGGAGCGGGGTCTGAAGGGGGCCGAACGGATGCGCGGGCAGGTCCGCCGGAGGCTGGAGGAGTCCGAACGGCGGCGCACCGAGGCCGACCGGCTGCTGAGGGAGGCCCGCGCGCACGCCGCCCAGGTGCGGCTCCGCCTCGCCGAGCTGGGCGTCAGCCGCACGACGGCGGAGCCCACGACCGGCCCCGCCCCGCGCCCGCGCGTCCTCCTCGGGGCAAAATTCATGGAAGAGACCGGTGAACAGGCCGGCGAAGGGGGAACCGACGAGATCCTCCGCCGGGTCGACGACGTCCTCCGGGAGGAGTCCGCCCTTCTGAAGCGGGTCCACGGAGACCTCGCCGAGGGCGCCCTCCCGGCTCACCGACGGCCTGCGGGCCCCTCCCCTCGCGGGCGCCTCCGGTGGGTGACCACCCCTGTGGGCCCGCCGGTCATCGGTCTCGCCGTGGCGGTGGCGGTCATCCACCTGGCCGGGGCGCTCCCGGGCGCTCCCGCCCGGCCGCAGGCCGCCCCACCCCGTACGCTCTCCTGGCCCCACAGGGTAGGCGGCCCGGTCGAAGGCGACCCGGCGGTGGTGGACGGCGTCGTCTACGTCGGCAGCAAGGACTTCACGGTCTACGCCCTCGACGCCGCGACCGGACGAGCCAACCGCGGCTGAGCCCGTGTGCCCGTCCACGACCGGACGGCTGATACCGTGGCCGGACGACCACGGTGGAACGGAGCACGACATGGCAGGCGACGACATCTCCGGGTGATCCCGGACCTCATGGCCGTCGGTGACACGCGCCCTTCGCGTGCCCACCGGTTGGCGATGTCCTCGTGTCCTGACCATTTCGCCGGGCGGGCTCCGCCGTACCGGCCGAACGCGGAAGCGATTCGATGTCCGACGCCCTCATCGTGGTTTCAAACCTGTCCTTCTCCTGGCCCGACGGCACACCGGTGTTCGAGAACCTTTCGTTCACCGTCCCGGCGGGACACACCGGCCTGGTGGCGCCCAACGGCGCCGGCAAGAGCACGCTGCTCAGGCTGATCACCGGTGAGCTCCGCCCGGCCGCGGGCTCGGTCACGGTGGAGGGGGTGCGGGGTTACCTGCCCCAGACGCTGCCCCTGACCGGCGACCTGACGGTGGCCGAGGTCCTGGGAATCGCTCCGGTGATCAGAGCGCTGGACGCCATCGAGTCCGGGGACGCGAGCGAGGAGCACTTCGCCGTGATCGGCGACGACTGGGACATCGAGGAGCGTACCCGCGCCCAGCTGGACCAGCTCGGCCTCGGGGAGGTCCCCTTCACCCGGCGCCTGCGCGCCCTGAGCGGCGGCCGGGTCGTCTCCCTCGGCCTCGCCGCGCAGCTGCTGAAGCGGCCCGACGTCCTGCTGCTCGACGAACCGACCAACAACCTCGACCTCGACGCGCGCCGCAGGCTCTACGACGTGCTTGAGGACTGGAACGGCTGCCTGCTGCTGGTCAGCCACGACCGCGCGCTCCTGGACCGCATGGACCGCATCGTCGAGCTCGACCGGGGCGAGACCCGGTCCTACGGAGGGAACTTCACCGCCTACGAGGAGGCCCTGCGCGCCGCGCGTGAGGTCGCCGAGAAAAACGTCCGCAACGCCGAGCAGGCGGTCAGGAGGGAGAAGCGGGAGATGCAGCAGGCCCGCGAGCGGGCCGAGCGCCGGGCCGGCAACGCCGCCCGCACCCTCAAGGACGCCGGTCTGCCGAAGATCGTCTCCGGGGCGATGAAACGGCGCGCCCAGGAGTCGGCGGGCACGGCGAACGAAAGACACTCCGCGCGGGTCGGCGAGGCCAGTGCCCGGCTCGACGAGGCGGGCCGCGCCCTGCGCGACGAGCAGAAGATCACGCTGGAACTGCCGGAGACCGGCGTCCCCGCCGGGCGCACGCTCTTCCTCGGTGAACGGATTCAGGTCCGCCACGACGAGCGGGCCCTCTTCGCCGGGGAGGGCGCCGACCTGACGATCCGGGGACCGGAGCGGATCGCCCTGACCGGCCCCAACGGCTCCGGCAAGTCCACCCTGCTGCGCGTGATCAGCGGCGAGCTGGAGCCGGAGGGCGGCCGGATCAGACGGGCCGAGGGCCGGGTCGCCTACCTGTCCCAGCGGCTGGACCTGCTGGATCTCGACCGCACCGTGGCGGAGAACCTGGCCGCGTTCGCCCCCGCGATGCCGCGGGCGCAGCGGATGAACCTGCTCGCCCGCTTCCTGTTCCGGGGCCCCCGCACGCACCTGCGGGCCGGGGCGCTGTCCGGCGGCGAACGGCTGCGCGCCACCCTGGCCTGCGTCCTGTACGCCGAACCGGCGCCGCAGCTCCTCCTCCTCGACGAGCCGACCAACAACCTGGACCTGGTCAGCGTCGCCCAGTTGGAGGGCGCCCTGCGGTCCTACGAGGGCGCCTTCGTGGTGGTCAGCCACGACGAGCGGTTCCTCACCGAAATCGGCGTGGACCGCCGCCTGCGGCTGTCCGGGGGCCGGCTGCTTGAGGCGGGCGCCCCCGGCGCGTGAGACGGCGGGGGCCGGGCAGTGGGGCCGTCAGTCGGTGCCCGCCTCCATCGCGGCCTGGTCGAGAAGCTCGTCGTCGCCGGAGGCCTCTCCGCGAGAGGCGATCGCCTCCGCCCCGCCCTCGGGCATCGCGCCGATCAACCCGGTCGAGGCCGCCTGCGCGGCGCCGATCAACGTCGGAGGCGCGCTGCCGACCATGCCGAGCATGGCGTACTGCTCAAGCTTGGCGCGCGAGTCGGCGATGTCGAGGTTGCGCATGGTCAGCTGGCCGATGCGGTCGACCGGCCCGAAGGCGGAGTCCTCGGTCCGTTCCATGGAGAGCTTGTCCGGGTGGTAGCTGAACGACCGGCCGGAGGTGTCGAGAACGGAGTAGTCCTCGCCGCGCCGCAGCCGCAGGGTCACCTCGCCGGTGACCGCCATCCCCACCCAGCGCTGCAGCGACTCGCGCAGCATCAGCGCCTGCGGGTCCAGCCAACGGCCCTCGTACAGAAGCCTGCCCAGCCGCCGGCCCTCGTTGTGGTAGGCGGCGAGGGTGTCCTCGTTGTGGATCGCGTTGACCAGCCGCTCGTACGCCGCGTACAGCAACGCCATTCCCGGCGCCTCGTAGATGCCCCGGCTCTTGGCCTCGATGATCCTGTTCTCGATCTGGTCGGACATGCCCAGGCCGTGCCGGCCGCCGATGGCGTTGGCCTCCAGCACCAGGTCGACGGCCGAGGGGAACTCCTTGCCGTTGACGGCCACCGGCCGGCCATGCTCGAAGGTGACCGTGACGTCCTCGGCGGCTATATCCACACCGGGGTCCCAGAACCGCACGCCCATGATCGGCTCGACGATCTCGATGCCGGTGTCGAGGTGCTCCAGGGCCTTGGCCTCGTGGGTCGCGCCCCAGATGTTCGCGTCGGTGGAGTACGCCTTCTCCACGCTGTCGCGGTAGGGCAGGTCACGGGCGAGCAGCCACTCGGACATCTCCGTGCGCCCACCGAGCTCGCTGACGAAGTCGGCGTCCAGCCACGGCTTGTAGATCCGCAACAGGGGGTTGGCGAGCAGGCCGTACCGGTAGAACCGCTCGATGTCGTTGCCCTTGAAGGTGGAGCCGTCCCCCCAGATCTGGACGCCGTCCTCAAGCATCGCGCGGACCAGCAGCGTGCCGGTGACGGCCCGCCCGAGCGGGGTGGTGTTGAAGTAGACCCGGCCGCCGGACCGGATGTGGAACGCCCCGCAGGCCAGGGCGGCGAGCCCCTCCTCGACGAGGGCCGACCGGCAGTCGACCAGCCGGGTGACCTCCGCGCCGTACGCCGTGGCGCGTCCGGGCACCGAGGCGATGTCGGGCTCGTCGTACTGGCCGATGTCGGCGGTATAGGTGCACGGCACCGCACCTTTCTCGCGCATCCACGCGACCGCCACTGAGGTGTCGAGACCGCCGGAGAAAGCGATCCCGACTCGTTCGCCGACAGGAAGAGAGGTGAGCACCTTGGACACAAGTAGAATTCATACACAGGAATGCATGGACATGCAAGTCATTGGAGCGCGCGGCGGAGGCACATCGCGGCGCACCGGCCCGCCGTCGCGGGCCGAACGGGCACCCCGCCGTCCGGATCAGCACATGATCGCCGGGGCGCCTCCCGAGCCGCGCGGCTCCGCTGGACGCCTCTTCCGCGCCCCGACTGATCATGCCGGCGAGTTCGGACAAGCACTTCACGACCGTCCAGGCCGTGCTCGGTCGCCAGAAAGCGCCGCCATTGGGGCGGCTGACACAGGGGCGACGGAATACGGCGGAAAGGGGCCTCGGTGCCGGGAGGGGATCGTTAAAGTGGTGCGTCATCACCGCCCTGGAGAAGCCTCATGACGACGCCCGAGCACATCGCAACCTGGCACGACGCTCGCTACGACATGCCCGTCAGCCGGCAGATGGAGCGCTATAACGAGCTGTCCGCCAAGGACACCTCGGCCCGCGCCCGGGCCGAACTGGTGGCCCGGGGCACCTACGACCCCGCCCGGCACGGGGAGGAGGACCGGCCCCCGCTCACCGTGGCCGAACACGTCGAACTGCTGGCGCTGGCGGAGTGCATCTCGCGCACCGTACGCCACCCCTCCAACGTCCATCACGCGCTCCTGGCCGGTGTCACCTGGGCCGATATCGCCTACGTCGTCGACTCGGACGAACTCGTCGTCCGCCGCGAATACCAGCGGTGGGCCGACAACCAGCACGACCTCAACCAGCGCTACCCTCACCTCGGCATGACCCCCGACGAGTACGCCGCCGCGACCACCAGAGCCGCCGTCGCCTCCGACCGGTAAACGGCTCCCGGGAACGCTCAATCACGTCCCAGAAGGGGAGACCGACGAGGGGTCGGCCGAGCGCCGCGCCCCCGAGGGGCCCCCTCAGCCCACGGCCCTCCTGATGAGCGCGCCGATCCGCTCCTCGTCGGCGGCGGTCATGTCCGTCAGCGCGAAGGAGGCCGGCCACATGGTGCCTTCGTCGAGGTTCGCCTGGTCGCTGAAGCCGAGCGTGGCGTACCTCGTCTTGAACTTCTGCGCCCCCTGGAAGAAGCAGACGACCTTGCCGTTCCTGGCATACGCCGGCATCCCATACCAGAGCTTCGGCGAGAGGTCCGGCGCGTTGGCTTTGACGACGGCGTGGAGCCGCTCGGCGAGGAGGCGGTCCTTCTCCTCCATCTCGGCGATCTTCGCGAGCACGTCGCCCTCCGCGTCCGCCTTGGCCGCGCGCGAGCCGCGCCGCGCCGACGCCTTCAGCTCCCGGGCGCGCTCCTTCATCGCGCTCCGTTCCTCATCCGTGAATCCACCGAACTCCTCGCCGGCCGCACCGGCGTTCCCTGTGGACTTCCGTGTACCCCCCATGGCGGGTCTCCTCTCGTGTGCGGAACGACCGGGTCACGATCGAGCCGGAACCGGCGCCAGGTGCGGCTCGGTGACCGGCACATCCCGATTCCTGACCGGCCGGGTCACCTGCTTGGTCACGCATGAGGGCATCCCCTCCGCGGCGCTCGCCGTCTGGCGCTGATAGGCGCTGGGCGGCATGCCGACCAGCTCGGTGAAGCGGGTGCTGAAGGTGCCCAGCGACGAGCAGCCGACCGCGAAGCAGACCTCGGTGACGCTGAGGTCGCCGCGGCGCAGCAGCGCCATCGCGCGCTCGATGCGCCGCGTCATCAGATAGGAGTACGGCGACTCGCCGTAGGCGAGCCGGAACCGCCGGCTGAGGTGCCCGGCCGACATGTTCACGCCGCGGGCGAGCGTCTCGACGTTCAGCGGCCGCGCGTACTCCCGGTCGATCCGATCGCGGACGCGGCGCAGCCGCGCGAGGTCGTTCATGCGCTGCGCCTCGGTCAGGGCGCGCCCCCACGCGGGACGGCACATGAGAGGACTCCTTTCATCGATGCCGTGAGCACCGGGCCGACAGGGCGGGGTGCTCTCCGGTGAGAGGGGAGCCGCCGCGGCGGTCACCACCCCCTCATCGATCATCGAACGGCTCAGCGAAGCTCCTGGATACGGACCATGTTGCCCGCGGGGTCGCGGAAGGCGCAGTCGCGGATGCCGTACGGCTGCTCCGTCGGCTCCTGGACGACCTCTGCGTCGCCGGCCTGCAGCTTCTCGAAGGTGCCGTCGAGGTCGCGGGTGGCCAGCAGGATCCAGCCGTAGGTGCCCTTGGCCATCATCTCGGCGATGGTGCGGCGCTCGTTCTCGCTGATGCCGGGGTCGACGGCCGGCGGCGCCAGGAGAATGGACGTGCCGGGCTGGCCGACGGGGCCGACCGTGATCCAGCGCATCGTGCCGTGTCCGACGTCGTTGCGTACCTCGAAGCCGAGAATGTCACGGTAGAAGGCCAGGGAGGCCTCCGGGTCGTCATGCGGAAGGAAGCTCGTGTGGATGGTGATGTCCATGTCCGTCACGCTATCTCCGGTTCGGTGACCGGTGCTTCTCGATTCCTGACCGGTTCGGCCACCTGTTCGTCCAGGGACTCCCCCTCAACCAGGATCTCCACGACCGCCTCCCCGGTCTCCCCGATCCGGGCCTGCGCCTGCTGGGACTCGTGATGCGGGAGGCGACCACCAACGTGCTACGTCACAGCCGCGCCCGGCACGCCGAGGTCGGCTACCGAATCACCGGCGGCCTGGCCCGCCTCACGATCGCCAACGACGGCGCGTCCGGTCATCCCGGCACAGGACGGGAGTCCGGTCCGGGTACCGGCCTGCGGACGCTCGCTGAGCGGCTGCGGGCCGCCGGGGGCGAGCTGACCTGGTGGCTCGACGGCGACCGCTTCGTCGTGGCGGCCTCCCTGCCGGTGGAGACAACCGGCCGGGAATCCGCGAACGCCCGGATTGCCACGGCGGCCGCCGAACGGGAAACGCGATGATCCGGCTGTTGATCGCTGACGATGAGGACCTGATCAGGGGTGCGCTGACGGCGCTGCTGGAGCTGGAGGAGAACCTGACCGTCGCCGCCGAGGCGGCCACCTCCACCGACGCCGTGCGCTTGGCCCGCGAGCACAAGCCCGACATCGCCGTACTGGACCTGGAGATGCCGCCGACCGACGGCCTGCGTGCCGCCCAGGAGATCAGGGCGGAATCCTCCATCAAGATCATTCTGGTGACACGGCACGCCCGCCCGGGGGCGCTACGCCGCGCGTTGTCGGTGGGTGTGAGCGGGTTCGTACCCAAGACCACCCCAGCGACGAAGTTGGCGGAGGTTATCCGTGACGTCGCCGCCGGACGACGTTACGTCGGCCCCGACATCGCCGCCTCGGCCCTGACCAAGGACGACTGCCCGCTCAGCGACCGGGAACTGGAGGTGCTGCGGGCGTCCCGGACCGGGGCCTCGGTCAGAGAGATAGCCCCCCAGGTCCACCTGGCGCCTGGCGCCTGGCACGGTACGCAACTACCTGTCGGCGGCCATGGCCAAACTCGGCGTCAGTTCCCGCCACGCCGCCGCTCACCGCGCCTGGGAAGAAGGCTGGATCTGAGGATCACTCGGTGGACTTGTCGGGGATGCGGGTGAGCCCGTCGGGGTTGCCGACAGCGGAAACGTCGTGGACGTGAACACCCCGGCCGGTCTGGCGTCCCATGGGTTGAAAAAACCACTCTCCGATCACGGGTGGCGGCCTTTGCCCTGGAGCGGAGCCCAGGAGACCCGAACGAACCGGGCCGGAAACCGCCTTCCCGCTGCTCAGAGCAGATCCGCCCCAGGCGGATCGCGTCGACGCCGGTCCGGACCGCCCCACATGATGGACGCATGAGCGGAGAATCGAATCTTCCACTGTTCGATGCGCGGGTGAGGCGCGAGCTTTACGACCAGCGTGTTCTCGTTCTCGACGGCCCCCTCGACGATGACAACGGGACACTGCTGACCACGCAACTGATAGCACTCGCCACGCGGGACGCGTCGGCGGACATAGCATTGTGGATTCACTCGCCGGGTGGGTCGGTCCCCTCGATGCTTGCGATCCGCGACATCATTCGGCTCATTCCCTGTGACGTATCGACCCTCGTGCTGGGCATCGCTTACAGTGCCGGGCAGTTCTTGCTGTCGTCGGGGGCCCGGGGAAAGCGCCGCGCCCTGCCGCACGCACGTGTCCTGATGCACCAGGGCTCGGCGGGAATCGGTGGCACCGCGGTCGACATCGAACTGCAGGCCGGCGACCTTCGGCATACCCGCGACACGGTGCTCGGTCTCATCGCCGAGGACACGGGGCAACCCGTCGAGCGCATATTCGAGGACTCCCTGCACGATCGTTGGTACACAGCGCAGGAGGCACTGGACTACGGCTTCATAGATGCAATCGTGCGAAATTTCGACGAAATCGCGCCGCGCGACCGCCCACGGCTCGGATTCGGCGTCACCGAAGGAGCCGGCCGGTGACCACATATACGATTCCGAACGTCATCACCCAGAATTCTCGTGGCGAGCGGATCATGGATGTCTACTCGCACCTGCTCACCGAGCGAATCATCTATCTGGGCACCGCGATCGACGCGGGCGTCGCGAACGCGCTCATCGCGCAGCTGATTTTTCTGGAGTCGGACAACCCCGATGCCGAAATACAGTTCTATATCAACTGCGAAGGCGGGGATCCGAGCGCGATGCTCGCGATATACGACACCATGCGCTACATCCGCCCCCGGGTTTCGACAACCTGCGTTGGACAGGCCGTCGCGGTGGGTGCCGTCCTTCTCGCCGCGGGTGCCGAGGGAAAACGTGCCGCTCTCCCGCACGCACGAGTGATCCTGCACCAACCAGCCGCTCAGGGGCGCGGAACGATCCCCGACCTCATCTTGCAGGCCGACGAGGTCGTCCGTGTCCGAGCCGACATCGAGCGCATACTGTCGCGGCACACCGGCCAGACGATCGAGACCCTGCGCGCCGACACCGATCACGATCGCGTGTTCACCGCGACCGCGGCCTTGGAGTACGGACTCCTCGATCAGATCATCGAGGAGCGTTCATAGACCGGTGGATGATCCCGCATGGACGGTGGACGATCCCGGAAAGCCACGCTACGCGGCCAGAGCATACGCCGCCGAGCAGGTGGCACCTCTCGACGTGCTGCTCTGAGCGGACCGCAGGCTCTCGGCCACGGCAAGGGTCAGATCGACCAGGGTCACATCCAGCGCGCCGGCGACCGCGGCGATCATTTCGCTCGACGGCTCTTTGACGCCTCGTTCCATCTCGGAGAGATACTGCGGCGAGACTCCGGCGCGACGTGCCGTCTCGCTCAGTTTCTCGCCCCGCTCGTGACGGAGACCCCTGAGACACTCACCGAGCGCGTGCCGCCACAGCGGCTCGCGCGCCGGAGACGGCTTGGAGCCGGTCCGATCGATCGCCGGACGTAGCGGCGGAATGGAAGAGGCCATGCCTCACCTTAGGTAGACGGCGTGTTCGAGTTCGGCCGGATCCGCGCAGAGCGGAATCGTCCCCGTCTCCTCCGGTCCGTCTGAGGGCGAATCACGTGCTCACCGAGTGGTCGGTGTAGCGGAGATCATTCGGTGATGCCGGTGACCGGTCCCATGAGCGGGGCGCCGCAGACGGTACCCGGCAGCGTGAGGCGGGTGGTGAGGGCCTCGGGCAGGATCTCCGAGGCGGCCAGGACGCCGCCCCGGCCCCTCCACGCGTGTGGATCGCCCCGGCCTCAAGTCCCCGCTTGTCGTTGCCCCCTGAGCCGTGGAGTTTCCACGTCGGTACCGGACCGCCTCGGCGGCCACCCGGTGCTGACGCGGGCACTCCGGCCGCTTCCGCTCAGGCAGGTCCGCGGGATCAGCCGGGGATCCTGCGGGTCCTCCTCGGCGGGCTGGGCGCCATGAGGCCGCGCTAGGTGGAGAAACAGGCAGACGGGCTTCTATGGGCCGCATTCGATCGCACCCGGCATGCGCAGAGGTGTTGAAAACACACAAAATTCCCTAATAGGGCTTTAGAAGCAAAATCTCACAAGTCACAAAAACGGTAATCCGCCCCACCCTTCAGTGCGTCTTCCTCCCGTTCGCACTTCCCATTCCTGGAGACGCTTCATGCGCATCGTCCGCTTGTTCGCCGCCCTGGCCGCAGCAGGATCCCTCACCCTCCTGACCTCACCGGCCGACGCCGCCCCCCTCAACAAGCCGGCGGCGTCAACGGCCCAGACCGTCTACCGCGGCGAAGGCGACGAAGTCCTCCGGGTTCCCGCCACCAACAAGCCGGGCACCTTGCGCGTCACCCACGGCGGGGAAGGCGCGTTCATGGTGCAGACTCTCACCAGCGGCGGCAAGAAGGACGATCTCCTCATCGCCAAGATCGGCCCCTACCGGGGCACCGTCGCCTACAACACCAGCCCCGGTAAGAAGCTCGCCGCTTTGAGCATCGAGGCCGATGGAGCGTGGACCGTCCAGTTCGTTCCTCTCGCCAAGGCCAAGGCATGGCCCGTCACCGCCAGGGGAACCGGCGACCAGGTGCTGCGTCTGGCGCGCCCTTCCCAGGGGTTCCGGACGCTCAATATGACGCATTCCGGGGAAGGCGCGTTCCTTGTGGAGGCGTACAAGGGCAGCGGATATACGGACCTGCTGGTGGCCAAAGCCGGCTCCTACAAGGGCAAGGTTGTTTTGCCTGCGGGTACGCGGTGGCTGCTGATAAAGGCCGATGGCTCCTGGACGGTTGTCCGGAAGTAGCGACGGCGGAAAGGCCGCTCCTCCGGCCCCGGGCACCGCGTCAACGAGCCTCACACCGTAGGCCCGTCGGATGCCAACGGCCACAACCGGGCTCGCGCCGGAGGAGCCGGTCCGCCTGGCCGGCGGGTTTCACGGTGTGGTGCCTTCAGCGGCTGTCACGCCGGCCCGCTTCCGAGCCCCTTGCCTCCACACGGCGGAGGCGGCAAAGACCCGCGTTTCGCGCCTTGTGCTCCATTTCACCGACGCCGCCCAGAATCGGAATTGAGACCGGCTCGCCGCAATGTTTTCGGTTCGTTCGGCGGCGGTGTGCACGAGCTTGTGCGCGTGTGCTCCTTCGCGGCGTGGAGACGGCCCGGCCGTCTCCTGCGAGCTTTGATCGGGTTTGTTTCCTCGACTGGTAATGACTTTCCTTCGGCTGCGGTTGTTTTTCTTACCTTCCGAACCCTTCTCCGCTCCGGAATTCACCGGTTCCCGGCTTTACCCTGGACGGGCTTCGCTGTTCGTCGCGACAGCCTCCCACGGTCAGCCGCGCCAAAAAGCGATCAAACCGGTTGAACCAAGAGAGAAGGCGTTCCAAGGTGCGTGGAGATTCAGGGAAGGTGCTCGTCGTCGGGGCCGGCGTGAGCGGATTGACGACCGCGCTGTATCTGGTCAGGGAGGGATTCCGCGTCACGGTGGTCGCCGAAAGGTTCGCGCCGGACATCGTCTCGGTCGTCGCGGGCGCGCTGTGGGAGTGGCCGCCCGCGGTGTGCGGTTACCACCACGACCAGGTCTCATTGGCCCGCTCCAAGGACTGGTGCATGACCTCGTACGAGATGTTCGAGAAGCTGGCCCGGGCCGGGGTTCCCGGAGTGGCCATGCGCAGATCCAACTTCTATTTCCGGCATCCCATCGAGGAGAGCCCGTCCGATCTGCACAAGATGCGGGAGCTCGCGGGGAAGGTGCGCGGCTTCGTCCGCGACCGGTCGCTCGCCGAACGCAACGGTGTCAGTCCGGGCTACGGCGTGGTCGACGCCTACTCCCACATGGCGCCCATGATCGACACCGATCAGTACATGGAGTGGCTGATGCGGCAGGCCGAAATCCACGGGGTACGAGTCGAGCGACATCGGATCGACGGGCTGCTGGCCGACCGCAGAGCCGATCTCCTCGACCGGTTCGACGCCGAGGTGATCGTCTGCTGCGCCGGACTCGGTACCGCCCGGCTCCGCGGCGTCGACATGTATCCGTTGCGTGGCGCGCTCGTGCGTGTCCGCAACGGCGGGATCCACGGTCCCCGGATCGACGAGGCCCACTGCGTCTCCCACGTCGAAGGCGAGGACAGCCAGGACATCGTCTTCATCGTGCCGCGCAATCCGGGGCTCCTCGTCCTCGGCGGGCTGGCGGAGAGGGACGAGTGGGACACCGGCATCGACCTGGAGAACCACGGGCCCGTACGAGAGATGTATGAACGCTGCCTGGCGTTCATGCCCGCACTGCGAAACGCCGAAATAGATCCCGAAGAGCCGGTCAGGGTCGGGTTGCGGCCATTCCGCCAGGAGAACGTCTGCCTGGAATGGGATGACGATGATCAGGTTGTCTACAATTTCGCGCACGGCGGCGCCGGGTTCAGCTTTTCCTGGGGCTGCGCCCGGGAAGCCGTCGGCCTGGTGCGTTCAGTCGTGCAGAGCCGCAAGCACTCGCACTCCTTCTGATTGATTTCCCGAGTAGATGAGCGAAAAATGCGAAGAAACATCACGTGCCTCCTGATCACCGGCATGGTTCTCGCGCTGACGTCGTGCCTGCCGTTGAACCTCACCCGTACCGGCATCGCGTCTCCGGGCCGTTCCGGGCATCCCACCCCCGGCCCGGCAGGCACCTCCCGGGCCGGGGAGGTCCCCGTGCCGCTGCGGACGCCCACCCTCCACCTCGGCGACAGAGGGCCCCTGGTCCAGGAGGTCGGCAACCGCCTCGACCGGCTGGGGTTCAACCCCGGAGCCTCCGGCGACGAATACGGCTCCGCCCTGCGCGTGGCCGTATGGGCCTTCCAGAAGGCGAACGGGCTGCCCCCCGTCGACCGGATCGACCCGGCGACCTGGCGGGCGCTCTCCCACCCGGCGCGGATCAGGCCGTTGGTGCGCTCCGGGGAACCCTCAAGGGTGGAGATCGACCTCCACCGCCAGTTGCTCACGGCGTGGCGGGACGACCGGCCCGTGCTCGTCTCGCACATCTCGACCGGCACCGGCAAGCCGTACTGCAAGAACGGCCACTGCGGGGTCGCCGTCACGCCCGTCGGTGACTTCCGCGCCTGGTGGCGGACGTCCGGATGGACCAGCGGGCCCCTGGGCAACCAGTTCTACACCGTCTACTTCAACGACGGCATCGGCTTCCACGGCTCCGAACGCGTCCCGCGGCGCCCCGCGTCCCATGGATGCATCCGCCTTCCGCTCCACAACGCGCGTCCCCTCTACCACCTGGTCGAAAACGGGGAGCGGGTCCACGTCCGCGACCCCCGATAGGGCACAACCGTGCTCACGGTGATCCCGGACGCGGCCACCCGGCTCCGCCTCCTCGGGGAGCGGTACGCCGTCACTCGCAACGGCCACCACATCGGCGACCTCATGCCCGTCCGCCGCCGACGCCGAGCCGTCTCACGGGCGGAGTTCACCGCCGTGTCCCGCGGCATGCCACGGCTGGACGACCGGAAATACCGCGAAGACATGGACCGCCACGTCAACGACGAGTTCTACGACCGCGCTCACGGCAGAGGCGTGGTCCCGGAGAACGACGAACGACCCCCTGGCACTCATCCTGACGTCACCGCACGCCTCGCCGAGATCCACACGCTACGGCCCCGAACACCTGGCCGGCCGATCGATCACCGCTTCGACCCCGTGCACCATGGCCGCCGTGCATTCGGTCCAGTCCGCTTCTGTGGGTCCCATGACGGCTGACTGACGATCATTTCTGCGAAAGCTCGACGTCGACGAGGTACTCCACGCTGACCGCGCGCAGCTTGCCTGCCACGGCAAGGGTCTCGTCGAGGCTCAGATCGGCTGAGTCGACCTCGACAAGCCGCCGCTCCACTCCGGCGCACAGCACCATTCTGCCGTTCGCCTCCTTCTTGAACAGCCACCGATCCGCCGCCAGCCGCTCGCACGACTGAGAGTCCCGTTCCCACATGGCGCACGCCTTGCGTGGATCCCCGCCGCTGCTGATACGGACGAATACGTCGGGCTCGCTCCGCCGGTCCTTGGCGTAGTCGAGCGCCAGAACATCGTCGGTGACGGTCCACACGTCGACCAGTGTGCGGCCCGGCACGACGTCAGGAACCACCGGCGGAATGGACTTCTTGTAGGAGGCGATCACGTCTTCGCGCAGCCGCCGTTCCCCCGCCTCCGTCCGTCGTTGCTCGATGGTCGCCGTCGTGGCCACGCACGCGCACACGACCACAGCCGCGATGATCCGGGGCATCGGCGAGGCCGTACTCGACAATCCGGCGGCGCTCGCATAACTCACCACGGCCAGCACCGTGAATCCGAGCCAGGCCAGATGGGGACGCGGGCTCGGCACGGCCAGATCCACCGCGTTCTTCAGCACCAGCAGCAGCAAGGGCGCGAGCAGCGCGCTGCGGACCGGATGCGCGGTCCTCAGTGTTTTGGCAAGCAGCCATCCGACGGGAACGACCAGCAACATGCCCACAGCCACCGCGGGCATGGCCGTGTACGCGTCTATGTCCTTCTCGTACAACCGGGACACCGGATATCCGAGCCCGAGGCCTACCACCAGCCCCACACCAGCGCCCCGTACAAGATCCCCCACGAGCCCACGATGACATCAGCCGATGCAGGGCACAACCGAACCGCTCAAACAGTGCTAATCCGCATGCACATCGGGGGATCAGCCACCCTGTGACGATCGCCGGCCGCATTGGGACGCCGCGTGACCGGGCGAGCGGAAGTACGGCTCTGGAGGTGTGAGTACTGGCCCTGCTGCGATTGAAGCGTCGACTGGAACAATCTCTGTGAGCCTCTGTGAGCCGCGTTATCGCCGAGTGAAGTGAACTACGCCGGCACCCACGGCAGGCGGGAGGATCGGATTCCACCCCAACCACCCGCGGCCCTCGTGGTGCGACGTCGATCATCCCGGAGCCGGGTGCCCCCGCCGGAGGCACCCGGTTGACGCCGGGCGAGATTCCAGATCGGCGCCCACGCCGCACGCCCGGACGGCGGGCGGTGGGAGGGCCGTGCGGCGGCGCGCCGCGGTGCGAAACCACCGCCGGCCCTTCATCTCACCCCTTGCTTAATCTATCGAGATTCGATAGATTATCACCGTAGATCGATAGAAGGGTGGGGTATGGGAAAGCTGACAGTGCGTGCGCTTCGCGCCGTACTCGTGGTGCTGCTCGCCGGCACCGTGTTCGTACAGGCATTGATGGTGTGGGTGTTGGTCAGCGGGAGCGACCCGGAGGACGGGTCGCTCCCGCTGACCCCGATGCGCGTGATCACGATCCTGGGCATGGTGTCGGCCCAGGTCGCCCTGGTCGGCGTATGGCGGCTGGTGACGATGGTCCGACGCAGAACCGTGTTCTCTTCCGCCGCCTTCCGGTACGTGGACGCCGTGATCGGCGCGATCGTGGCGGCTGCCCTCCTGTGGTTCGCGGTCACGATCCTCAACGCGCCGGGGCAGCAGGCCGACCCGGGCGTCACCGTCATCATGGGCGGCATCGGCCTGGCCATCCTGGGGGTCGCGCTCATTGTGCTCGTGCTGCGGATGCTGCTCGCCCAGGCCGTCGCGCGCGACGTCGAAGCGACACAGATGCAGGCCGAGCTGGACGAGGTGATCTGATGCCGATCGTCGTCGACATCGACGTGATGCTGGCCAGGCGGAAGATGTCCGTGGGCGACCTCGCGGACCGCGTCGGGATCACACCCGCCAACCTGGCGGTACTCAAGAACGGCCGCGCCAAGGCGGTGCGCTTCACGACACTCGCCGCGCTCTGCGAGGCACTCAACTGCCAGCCGGGCGACCTGCTGCGCTGGGAGGTCGAAGACGCCGCGAGCGGACGACGTGCCCACAGCGGGCGCGAAAACGCCTGACACCACCGGCCCGGCACGGCACGTCGACCGCATGGACGTGGATCGCCGCTCGCCGCGGCACCGTCCCGACCTCGTAGGGACTGGTCGTCGCGGGGCCGGATGACGGGGCGCCGCGGAACACCACCTTCAACCGACGCGTCTGAGCTCGGGCGCTCCAGGGCGCGGACCTTCCGAAGATCCACTTCCACGACCCGCGGCACACCGGCAGCACCCTCGCGGCGAACGCCGGGGCGCCCGCTCCCCCTACGGATTCATGAGCCGAACGTGGAACTCAGGCCCCCTGAGCATGAGGATCCGCGAAACGACATGCTGCGTACGCAAGATCACGGCCACTCGATACGAATGAGATACACCCATTCGGCGGCGCCCTTCCGGGTCTCTCACCGAGTCGCAGGCGGAGATCCACCAGCGGTGGACGAAGGTGTTCAGCGCACCGAGGTCCAAACTCACGCGAACTTCGTCGAGCACCGCCTTAAGCCCCACGTCGAACACCTCGCGATCCTGCGGCACCACCAGGGCGGCGCGGATGGCCCGTAGGTTCTTCTCAGGCATCGGAGAAGGGGACGGCACGACGTCCTGCGGCTGCGCGGTCATGCTGGGCCTCCTCTCCTTGCTCGCGGAGCCCACAGACTCCCGCCAGGACGGTTCGATCAGTCTTTCGCGCGCCGTTTGCGGGTGTCGCGCGCCGGAAGGCCGGGGCTGGCCCCTGTGGATATGTCTGTTGTCGAGCAGCGGTATCGGGCGGTGCCGGCAGTGCCGCCGACGGCGTGTGAAAACACAACCCGAAGTTTCAGCCCGCGTGGACCGAACCTTTCGACAGGTCACCGGAGTCGGTAACGGTCGAGAGGAGTCGCCTTGGATCGCAATGACAGCTTCCGCGAGTTCGTCGCCGGCCATCAGCAGGCGCTGATGCGCACCGCGTACCTGCTCACGGGAGACGCCCACCAGGCCGAGGACCTGCTGCAGAGCGTCCTGCTTAAAGTGCTCGGACGCTGGTCCAGGCTCTCACGCGTCGAGCATCCCGAGGCATACGCCCGTAAGGCGCTGGTCAACCAGCACATCTCCTGGCGGCAACGCCGTGTCAGGAGCGAGTTCCCAACCGCCGAACCACCCGACCGGCTGTACTCCAGCGAGGACTCCACCGTTGTACGGCTCGTCATGCTCCGGGCTCTTATGCGGCTGCCGCCCCGGCAGCGCGCGGTGATCGTGCTGCGCTACTACGAGGACCGGACCGAACGCGAGACCGCCGAGCTGATGAACTGCTCGATCGGCACGGTGAAGAGCCAGGCTCACTACGCGCTGGCCCGCTTACGCGAACTGGCGCCCGAACTCGCGCCGAAGCTCGCCGATATCGAAGCCGAGGAGGCATACCGATGACCTGGCTACGGAATGTGCTCGTCGACCTGGCCGATGACTCCCCACAGGTGGACCTGGCCGAGCGCACGATCGCGGCGCATCACCGCAGGCGGCGTACTGTGATCTCTTACCTCGCGGCGGCCATGGTCGTGGTCGTCTCTCTTGGTGTGACGGCCGCCGTCCGTCTGCTGCCGGACGGGCCGCAGGAGGCCGCTTCCGTAGGCGATCTGCCGGCGCGTGGGGCGGGACCGTTGAGTCACGCGTACAAGACCTTCTGCAAGCCCGTCAGCGGGAAGGCACCCGCGGGCTGCCGGGACGGGGGATGGCGGGTGGTCACCCGGAGCGGCAAGACCTATCACGTGCCGGAGGCGCTGCCCAGCCTCGCCCCCGGCCGCACCGGCCTGCGCGACAGCCCGCTGGCGATCAGCCGGGACGGCTGGAAGATCGCTTACTACAGCGCCAAGGAAGGCACCTTCCAGGTCCGCGACCTGGCCTCGGGTCAGAAGACGACGGCTGCGACGAAAGTGCCGAAGACACAGCTGGGCAGTATCTCGCGTCTGATGCTGTCGGACGACGGGCGGTTCGTGGCCTTCAGCAAGGTCCCGGATTTCAAGGATCCTGCGTTAATTGTCGACATGCGTGACGGGAACGTCCGCGAGTTGCCGAACCGGTGGGTCCCCATCGGCCTGTCACAGGACGGCGCTACCATCACGCTCGCGGAATACTCCCCCAGATCACGGCTGCGGACGATCTCGCACCTGTGGTCGAGTTCCTCAAAGGGCGACACCACGTCGGTTATCCTGCCGGTGGACTACCGCTTCAGCCCGCTCGCCCCCGACGGGAAGACCGTCGCGGTGATCGAGGACCGCAGCACCGCCGAAAAGCCGTGCCGTCACGGCAACCTCGCCCTCATGGACACGCTCACGGGTGAGAAGCGGAAGACGACCGTCATCAGCGGCCTGCCCTCTGATGTCTCCCAGATCTCGCTGCGCACTTGGCTCAGCGGTGAGAAGGTCACGGCCCTTACCATGTCCGTGCGGTGCAGGCCGGCGTCCGAGGTGCCGGACGACGAGCCCGCGGTGATCGACCCGCCGTACCAAACCATGACCGCCTACGCGGTGAATGTCAGGACCGGTAAGGCCAGGAAGCTCGCCACATATAGAGCGCAGGACTTCTTCGGGATCGTCATGCCTGGGCCTCCCGGGGCGCTGTGACCTCAGGTCTCAGCCTGCGGCGATCACCCGCCCTGGGCGGGCCCGAACATCCACGTCACCGCTGAGATCGCCTGTCGCTTATGTCGTGGGACAGAACCGCCAGGCGTCTCATGGGATGAGACATACTCTGCGGCACTCCGAGTAGACGGGTGCCGTCGTGGTGGCGTACGGCCGGCACCTGATCGCTTCGCACGGCGTCCAGGACGCGGATGGCGAACGCCTCGGAGGCGAGGGATGAGACCTCGTCCACGGTGACCCAGCGGAAGGCGCGGGTTTCGCCGGTCTCGGTGAGGTGGCCGCCGATGACCTTGCAGCGGAAGACCAGGGCGACAATGCCGCGGGTCATGTTCTTGTAGACGCCGGTCAGCATGACGGGCTCGACGGTCAGGCCGGTCTCCTCGTGGATCTCGCGGAGGAGACCGGTGATGACGTCCTCGTCGCGTTCGAGGACTCCGCCGGGTGCCTCCCAGCGGCCGTTGTCGCGGCGCTGGGTGAGGAGTGCGCGGCCCTGGTCGTCGACGATCACGCCCGCCACGCTGACGGAGTGCTGCGCGTTGTGGTGATCCATCGAATGTCCTCCGGGGGCGCTGATCGCTGTTCTCGATCTGCGGTACATACACCGGAACCGTGCGCGTCGAACATCGGTTGATGCAGCTCACCGGTAGGGGGCTCGTCTTCGCCGATCTGAAGTCGAGCGCGGGGAAGCGGACGATGGTGGTCCCCGAGCTGATCATCGAGGATCTGCGGGCGCACATGAGGGACTTCACCCAGGACGGTGACAAGGGTCTGGTCTTCGCGGGGCCGGATGACGGGGCACTGCGGAACACCAACTTCAACCGGCGCGTCTGGGTGTCTTACTTCGGCTGATGCTTGACTGTACGAACGCGAAAAGGCCACTTCTCGATCATGGAAGGTGGCCTTTGACGTGGGGTGGAGCCTAGGAGATTCGAACTCCTGACATCCTGCTTGCAAAGCAGGCGCTCTGCCAACTGAGCTAAGGCCCCGCGATCAAGCCGCTGACCTGGGTGAAAACGTGGGTCTGCGGCGCGCTTCAGTCGTACACCGTAGCAACAGGAGCCCGTCCCGCGCCACTTGGCTTCCTGTCGCGGGGATGGCGAGGGTGTGGGGTGGACAGGTGTCCCCTGCCCCGTCACACGGTTTAGCTCGCCTTGTTTTATGTGGAAATTTCCGAATATGGCGGCGCGAGAAGGGCAGACTCGTCGGCCGGATTCTCTCCGGTGCACCTCGAACGACGGCCCCTGACCGGCGACGCCTTGTGAATTCTCGGTCCTTGGCGGCTCCGGCCAGGTTCCCGCCCGGGTCAGCTCTCCGCCGTGGCCGGCTGTACCGGTGCGGGGGCCGCCTGACCGGCGCGGCGGAAGCACCAGAGGCGACGGCCGAGCGCGACCGCCCCGAGCACGCAGCAGGAGAGGCAGAAGAGCGCCAGCAGCGGCATCAGCCAGGCGGTGACGATCCAGTACTGGAAGTTGAACTCTCCCCAGATCGGTGTCGGCAGCACCACGCCCAGCACCGTCACCAGGGCCAGGGGCACGAGCCGCAGAACCAGCCTCGGCCGGCGCGCCGCGCGACGTCGCAAGGCCCAGCGGCGCGCTCGGACGGCCACGGTGACCAACAGTGCGCCCATCCCCACCGTGAGCCCGAGCAGGACCGCGTTCACGACGGTGAGCGGGTTGCTCATCGGCGTCGCCGGTGCCCCGATCCGTTCGGCGAGAAGATTGGTCGAGAGCAGGCTGGGATCACCGCCGCTGTTGGTGAGGACGAGGGCGGCCACACCGGTCTTGGGCGAGAAGACCATGTCCCCGGTCCACGTCGCCAGTGTTCCGCCGTGGCCGATCACCGACGGCGGGGCGCCCTCCGTGACGGGGCGGGACTGCCAGCCGAGGGCGTGGTCGCCGGCCTTCGGCTGGACGGTGTGCAGCTCGGCCAGGGAGCCGGCACTCAGCAGGCCCGCCCCGAAGGTTCCCTGGTTGAACCGCAGCCACCGCACCATGTCGTCGAGGGTCGAGATCACCCCGCCGTTGCCGACGCACATCCCCGGCATCTCCGGTGCCGCGACGGCGACCCCGAGAACGACCTCGTACCCGGACGGCAGGCCCTCGGCACGATCGGAACACCCCGGCGTCGAACCGGTGCCGGTCATGCCCAGCGGCGTGAACAGCTCGGTGTGAAGGAAGGCGTCGAAGGACTTCCCCGACACCACCTCGACGATCCTCGCCGCGATCGAGTAGTTGGTGTTGTGGTACTCCGAACGGGTGCCCGGATCGGCGGCCAGGGTCTTGTCGGCCAGCCCGGCCACGACTTCCCGCGCAGTGCGCGGAGGCGGGAACACGTACTCGTTGTTCGTGCTGATCGACAGCCCCGAGGTATGGCTGAGAATCTGGCGCACGGTGATCCCGGTGAAGCGCGGATCGGCCATCCTGAAGTCGGGCAGGAACTTGACGACCGGGTCGTCGAGGGAGACGCGGTCACGGTCGACCAGCAGCATGATCGCCGTCGCCGTCATCGACTTGCTCATCGACGCGATCCGGAACCGGGTCCGCGCCGTCACCGCGTTGCCGTCCCCGTCCCGGCCGCGGACGATCGTCTCGACCGACGACCCGTCGATCACGGCCGCCGCGACACCCGGCGTACCGTAGACGGAGCGGTAGTCGTCGACCAGCCGTTCGCCGGTGGCATGGGCCGGCGCCGTCCAGCCGAGCAGCGCGGCGACGAGCACGAGGAGAAAGGTCACACGGGGAAAGCACAGACGTGGGAAACGCACGATGTCGAACCTAGGCCGGGCGTCACCGGCCGGCATCACCCTAAGGGGTGAGACGGCACCCCCCGGTGGGAGGGAATCTCAGTCAGGCAGATCGTTGCGTCCCACAAGCCCGTTCTCGTACGCGTGGATCACCACGTGCACGCGGTCGCGCAGGTTCAGTTTCTGCAGGATGGCCCGGACGTGCGACTTCACCGTGTTCTCGCCCAGCACCAGTTCCGCGCAGATCTCGCCGTTGGACCTGCCGCGGGCGAGCAGGCCGAAGACCTCGACCTCGCGTGGGGTGAGGCCGTCCAGGGCCGCCGTCCTGCGCATCGGCACCTGCCGTACGAGATCGAGGATCGTCGCGGCCACCCCCGGGGCCAGCGCCGACGTCCCGGAGGCGACGTCACACACGGCCTGGGCCAAGTCGGCGGGCCGGACGTCCTTGGTCAGGTAGCCGCTCGCGCCGGCCCGGATGGCGGCCACGACCAGTTCGTCATCGTCGAACGTCGTCAGCATGAGCACCCGGGTCGCCGGTGCGATCCCGACGATCTCCGCCGTGGCGGCGACCCCGTCCACGCGCGGCATGCGGATGTCCATCAGTACCACGTCGAGGCGGTGCCGCCGGACGACCTCGATCGCGTCGCCGCCGTTCGCGACGTCGTGGGTGACCTCGATGCGTTCGTCGGCCGACAGCACCGTACGGAGCGAGGCCCGCAGCAACTCCTGATCGTCGACGATCATGACACGGATCCCGGTCACACCCCCTCCTTCGTGGGAAGCCGCACCCGCAGCACCCACCCGTCGTCCCCCTCGTCGACCGACAGGGTGCCACCCGCGGTACGCACGCGTTCCTCGATCCCCATCAAGCCGGTCCCCTGGCCGCCGGCGCCGCGAAGCGCCTTGCCGCCGTCGTCGCGCACCTCCACCACCACCTCGGCCGGGGTCCAGCGCAGGCGAACGGCCACCTCGACCGGTGGTTCGAGGTGGCGCAGCGCGTTGGTGATGCCCTCCTGCACGCTCCGGACCACCGCGACCTCGGCACTCAGGCTCAGTGGCCGCCGCTCACCCACCTCCGCGAACGTCACCGCGTGGAGCGGGCTCGCCGCCGAGGCCACGAGGTCGGGGAGGGCGTCGAGCGAGATCGGGACCTTTCCGGGCCGGGAATCGACGCGCGGCGCCGCGGTGACCGCGCCCAAGGTGGCCAGCATCGCCCGCAGGCCTTGGTGGGCGTCCCGGCCGGCCTCGGCGATGTCGCCGAGCTCGCGGCGGGTCGCCGGATCCGCCGTCGTCACCGCCGCGGCCTCGATCCGCGCGACCATGACGGTGACCGTGTGGGCGATCACGTCGTGCAGGTCGCGGCGGATGCCGGCCCGTTCGTCCGCGACCGCCGCGGCCAGTCGTTCGCTCTCGGCTCGCCGGTCGGCCTCGCGCCCGCGACGTACCAGCAGGGCCCCAAGCCACACACCGCCGACCACGAGCATCAGCAGCCCACCCTCCGCCAGGCGGGTCCACACAGGGGTGTCAGGGGGCAGCCGGGCCCACGCCACCAGCTCGGTGAGGACGATCCCGAGCGCGGCGACGGCCAACGCGACCACCGAGGACCTGACCGAGACCAGGCCGGTCAGCCGCCACAACGTGAGGGGGAAGCACACCGCCGAGGGCAGCATGTTCGGTGACCAGCCGGGGAAGGGCATCGTCACCAGGACGAGCATTGCCAGCGCGCCGATCGCGTACCCCACCCACGGCCGTCGACGGGCCACCACCGCTCCCACATGGAGCAGGGCGGCAGCACCCGCCGCGGCGAAGATCTGCCACAGATCCGCGCCGAGGTGCCAGACGCCCACCAGGATGATCACCGTCAGGAGAGCCAGGACCACGTGCGCCACCACCGTCGTCGCCGGCCATGTGCTCCGGCGCGGGGAGGCTGTCACGGTCGTCGCCTCCCGGTCGGCTCGTGGTGGGGAGCCGTGCCCGGCTCGACGTGCCACAGGATAGCCAGCAGCGGGCAGGTTCACGGACTTCGAGCCGGGTCCACATCCAGTCGACAGCGAGGGTGCCGCCTGCCGGCATGGGATGTGATGTCCCGAGCGTAGTAACACCTCGATCACCGGCAGGGGAATGGTCCCCGGAGCCGCCGGTCCGCGGCGTGGCCCGTGCCGACGCCCGCGACGCCGCCACGACATGGCCGCGCCGCCACGACGTCACCACAACGCGGTCATGCCGCCACGGCGTCACCGCGACACAGGCCATGCCGCCACGGCGTCACCGCGACGCGGACGTGTCGCCGACGTGGACCTTGTCGTCGTGCTCCGTCGGGAGGCGCTGACGGGAGCCGATGAGGACGGGCGCGCGGGCCGTGGGAGGCGGACCCGGCCGAGGTGGGGCTTCAGGGAGCGGAGGCGCCCACGGGGGATTCGACGGGCTTGCCGGTGAAGAGCACGGACGGCAGGTCCGCGACCGCGCCCAGGATGTGGGTGGCGCCGCCCTTGAGGAGGCGCTCCTTGCTGTGGACCCCGGTCAGGACGCCGGCGACCACCGACGCTCCCGCACGACGGCCGGAGAGCATGGCGCTCTCGGAGTCTCCGACCACCGCGACCTGGCCGACGTCGTGGACGCCGAGCCGGAGAACGGCGGTCAGCACCATGTCGGGCATCGGGCGGCCACGACCGGCCTCCTCGGGACAGAGAGCCAGGTCGATCCGGTCGCTCCAGCTCAGGGAGGACAGCACGCGGGTGAGGAGGGCCCGGCTGAACCCCGTGGTCAGGCAGATCTTGACGTCGTCGGCGCGGAGCCGGTCGAACGCCTCGACGGTGCCGGGGAGCGGGACGAGGCCGGAGCGCCCGATGGCGCCCTCGTACGAGCGCTCGAAGGTGAGGTTGGCCGCCTGGGCCTGTGCCTCGTTGTCGGGGAAGATGCCGCGGAAGACCTCGACGGTGGGGCAGCCCCGAGACCGGTGCACGTGCACCATGGCGCGTGCGTACGCACCGGTCCCGGGCACGATGCCCTGCGTGGCGATCGCTTCGGCGAACGCCCGCTCGACCATGGCGATATCACCGATTGTGGTGCCCGCCAGATCCAGACAGACAAGCTTGATGGGTGTTGCTCTCTCACCCTGGTCAAGGATCATGAAAGCACCCGAATCGGTAGCCGCGTTCTTCAGTTTTCGCTGCCGGTCGCCTCAGTCCACAGATCGAGCTCGGCGCGGTCTGCCTGCACCTTGCGCCAGATCAGAAGACCCCCAAGAGCGACAAGCGCCAGAACGAGCAGCTTCTTCACGGTGTGACCCCACTTCTTGACGGTCTCACCTGCCGGGGTGAGACGACGCCCGGTTCCAACGTTTCCCTGCAGCCTAGCAAGGGATCGGGCCATGATCCGGTCCGGGCGACAGGCCGACACGACCAACCCCCACCAACCGGGTGATTTTAGTCATAGCGCTGTACGGCCCGCGACCAAAAAGCCCGCGACCTCCAGCGAGTCCGACCTCGACGGTCGTCCCTGTTTTCACGATAACCCCATGGTGGGTGCGCGTGTCCGTGACGGAAGCCCGGATCGTGCCCCGATGCCTGCCCCTTACATACCGGAAACCGCAGTGACCAGCCGGTATACCCACTCCGTCGCGATTACGCGGACGGCCGAAAGCGACAAATAGAATAAAAGAGACAAATGCCATCTCCCTCCGCCCGCGCGCGCCCGTCGCCACGGTACTCCGGGCGGTCTCCGCGACCGCCGAGGCCCGCCCGTCCTCACCCGGAGACCGTTGTCACCCGGAAGACCGGAGACCCGGAGGGCGGTCAGGCGACGAGGTCGGCGTACTCGGGGTGCCGCCCGATCCACTCCTTCACGAACGGGCAGCGCGGCACGACCTTCGCCCCCTCCGCGCGGGCCGCGTCCAGCGCCGCGCGGACGAGCGCCCCACCCACCCCCCTGCCCCCGAACTCCGCGTCGACCTCGGTGTGGGTGTAGACGACGGTGCCTCCACGCCGGACGAAATCCAGCCGCCCGGCGTGCTTGCCCTCCACCTCCGCCCCGTAGGAGTCACCGGCGGGAGAGAGCCTGACGTCGACGTGCACAGAAGATCCTCCTTCGTCGAGCCGCCGGACGGCGATGCCCGGCCGGCCCATCGGTCAGCCGACCGCCCACCCCGTTCATTCCCTCACCGCCCGGCACGCAGGACGGTGAGGGACGGACGCCGCCGCCGGGACGGCCGATCCCGGACACATCACCCCGAGGGACTCACGGAATTCCGGCGGATCGGTAGGCTGAGGACGATCACGGCGATGTCGCCGCCTGATCGGCGCCCTCGCGAAGACGACGGACAGTGCGGGGGTGCGATGAACGACGTCGGCATCCAGCAGTTCGCTTCGACCCCGGAGGTGCCCGGCCGCCGTGCGACGTCGCAGCTTCCGCCCGCGCGCCGTTCCCCTCCGGGCCGTTCCGCGCGCCTTCGCCGGCCCGGTACGACCGCCCGTCCCCGCCCCACACGGCCGCGCGCCGTCCTCTTCCCGCCCGTCCGCGGAGGTGACCCCGTGACCACCGCCGTCCACGTCAGCGTCGTCCCCGACGACACCCTGGAGCGGATATGCCTCGTGGCCCTGAACGGCGAGCTCGACCACACCAACGCCGAGCGGTTCCGCCGGGACCTCCAGGAGGCCGTCGGCTCGCAGCCGTCCGACATCGTCATCGACCTGACCGGCCTCACCTTCTGCGACTCCACCGGCGTCCAGGTCTTCCTGGCGATCCGCAGGCTCGTCCACGACCGAGGGTGCGCGCTCTCCCTGGCCAACCCCCAGCCCCGCCTGAGCAGGCTCTTCCACCTGACCGGGCTCGGTCCCGCCTTCGGCCTCCGGCCCACCGTCGCCGAGGCGGTCGAGGCCGTGCGGTCGGGCCGGCCGAGGGCGTAGCGCGTGGGGCGGAAGCCGTACGGCCCGCCGCCCGCACGGCTGTGGGAAGGTGACCGGGAAGACGGCCGGGCGAGTGTCCGGCATCATGGAACCCGTCGGCGACGCCCTTCGTCCCCGGAGCGTCTCCGGACGCTCCCCGGGCTCTCCTGGAGCGTCTCCGGAGCGGGCCGGCCCACCTTCGCCGGTGACCGCCGGCGAGGTGACCTCAAGGGGGTGGCGTGACCGGTGACGGCGGCCGGCACTGGCCGATCGACGACGATCTCAGTGCCCTGCGGGAACGCCTCCTGCGGCACGCGAGCGCGGCCGGCATGCGCGGCACGCGCCTGGACGACCTGCTGATCGCCGTCAACGAGGCCGTCATCAACGTCCTGGAGCACGGTGGCGGCGAGGGCACGCTGAGTTTCTGGCACAGCGACGCCTTCATCACCGTGGACGTCTGCGACACCGCGGGCCGCCTGACCCCCCGGTACATCTCCCCGGAGCGCCCCGAGGACGCCGTCCGGGGGTTCGGCCTCTGGCTGATGAACCGGCTGTGCGACGAGTTCACCATCGACCGGACCGCGAGCGGGTCGCGGGTCCGCCTGCGGATGAGCCTGGGGCCGGCCCCGGCCCGGTGACACGCGGCCGGGCCGCCCCCACGGCACGTACGGGCGGCCGGGCGCGGGGAACGGCCCCGCCCAAAGGCGGGAAGGCGGGCCACGACGGGGAAGGCGCGGACGTACGAAGCCTTTGCCTCCTCCAGGGATCAGGCAGGGATCAAGCCGCGTGCTCGTGGGGGATCACCAGCGTATGGTCAGCGCGCGGGGGGATCGGATGGGCCGTCACAGAGTGGTCGGTGTCGTTGTCATGGCCTCGGTGACGGGGGGCGCCCTGGTCGGGTGCATGCCGTGGCAGAGCGAGACGCAGGGCAAGGATCCGGCCTCGGTCGCCGCGGCGGCCAAGGCGTCCGCCGCCGCGGTGGAGGCGAAGAAGGCGGCCCTGCTCAAGTCCAAGGCGGCGACCGCCGCGCAGGCCCACGCCAACGAGCTGGGGCAGATCCCGGTTCTGATGTACCACCGGGTGGTGGAGAAGCCCTCGACGCAGGACGACCGTACCCCCAAACAGTTCCGCACCGAGCTGGAACGGCTGGCCAAGGAGGGGTACGTCCCGGTGACGGCCGCCGAGTACGTCACCGGGCGCATGGACATCCCGGCGGGCAAGCACCCGGTGGTGCTCACCTTCGACGACTCGTCGCCGTCGCAGTTCGAGCTCGACGGCATGGGCGCCCCCAAGGCGGCCACCGCCGTCGCCATCCTGCAGGACGTCGCCAAACAGCACCCGGGGTTCCGGCCGGTGGCCACGTTCTACGTGACACGCGACATGTTCGGGAAGGCGACCCCCGAGGAGGGGGCGCAGATGCTGATGTGGCTCCGCGACAAGGGATTCGACATCGGCAACCACACCCGCGACCACAAGAGCCTGCGCGGCAAGCCTCAGAACCAGGTGGCCTCCGAGGTCGCGGCCGGCCACAAGCTCATCACCGACCTGATCGAGACGGGGCCGGTGACGCTGGCGCTGCCGTACGGCAACCAGCCCAACCGGAAGGAGTGGGGACTCAAGGGCTCCGCGGGGAACGTCTCCTACGACTACGGCGGGGTTTTCCTCGCGGGGTACACCCCCGCCGAGTCGCCGTTCAACAAGAAGTTCGACCCGGTCGGCATCCCGCGGATCCGCTCGATGGACAAGACCGGTGACTGCGCGAAGTTCTGCTCCGTCGCCTGGCTCGACTGGCTGCAG
Organism: Streptosporangium violaceochromogenes; assembly: GCF_014654615.1. Lineage (GTDB taxonomy): Bacteria > Actinomycetota > Actinomycetes > Streptosporangiales > Streptosporangiaceae > Streptosporangium > Streptosporangium violaceochromogenes. The sequence goes on from NZ_BNBB01000003.1 coordinate 84,280, forward strand.
GCCCACGCCGACGAGCGCTACACCTCCGACGGCGACGTCAACACGGTGGCCTATCCGAAGTTCAAGACCCCCTTCATGATGAAGCGGTTCACCGACCGCGCCCTGCCGTACTGACCGGACAGCCCCGGACCGTTCCGGCCTGCCCCGGGCTGACCCGGGCCGATCCGTCTTGCGCCGGCCTGGGCCTCCCGCGCCGGCCGCACCGCCTCATCGGGGTGGCCGGCGCCCCTGCCGGGCCTGGAAGAGCGCGAGGGTCTCGGCGAGCTGTGAGTGCGCCGGGTCCGGAGGCGCGTCCGGCGCGAACCAGCCCAGTTCGTCGAACTTACGGGGCTCTCCGATCGCGACCTCGGAGGGGTCCACCTCGACGGCGAAGATCACCGCGACCCAGTGGGAGACGGGGTCCGCGCGCAGGACGTTGCGGACGCCGATCGTCTCGACGTCCCGCACGCCGGCCGTGTACTCCTCGCGTACCTCGCGGGCGACCGCCGCCTCGAACGACTCGCCGTACTCCAGCGCCCCGGCTCCGCAGTCCCAGCTTCCCGGCTCGTCCCTGGCGCCGGCACCCCGCCGCGCCAGCAGCACCCGGCCGTGCCCGTCATGACAGACGAACACGCACGAGACGGAGGGTTTCCTCGCGCTCCGGCCCGGAGGGGAGAGCGGGCCGGCAGTGGACGGATCGGCGTTCATGGGCATCCTTCGTGGTGGTGACGTCTCACGGCGCCTCGCCGGCACCGCCTTCTTCAGGAAACCGCCTTCTTCAGGAGGAGGCCGCGTCGGCGATCACCTGGTCGACCTCCGCGCGGCGCCGGGTCTCCTCGGCGGCGAACCGCTCGACGTCGAGCCGGTCGGCGAGCTCCTCGTCCTGCCTCATGAGGGCTTCGAGGTCGCCCTTGGACATCTCCAGCACCCCCATGTCGTCGTACGCCTGCCGGATGCGGTCGCTCCACAGGCCGATGTCCTTGACACACGGGACGATGCGGCTGAACAGCAGGCTCTGGAACGTCCTGACGAACGGCGAGCCGGCGAGCATCTCCTCGACCTCCGGGCGGGGGATCCCGAAGTTCTCCCAGATCTCGCCCCCGCGCAGGCGGTCGCGCATGAGGTAGCAGCCCTCGATGACGAAGTCCTCGCGCTCGCGCCGCTCGGCGTCCGACAGCTGGGCGTAGTAGTCGCGCAGGGTCAGCCTGCCGAAGGCGACGTGCCGCGCCTCGTCCTGCATGACGTAGGTGAGGATCTGCTTGGGCAGCGGCCGGGTGGTGATGTCGCGGATGACGCCGAAGGCCGCCAGTGCCAGGCCCTCGATGAGGACCTGCATGCCGAGGTAGGGCATGTCCCAGCGCGGGTCGCCGAGCGTCTCGCCGAGGAGGTCCTGCAGCTTGGGATTGATGGGGTAGACCATCCCGATCTTCTCGTGCAGGAAGCGGGAGAAGATCTCGACGTGGCGGGCCTCGTCCATGGTCTGGGTCGCCGAGTACAGCTTGGCGTCGAGGTCGGGCACGATCTCGACGATCTTGGCGCCGGTGATCATCGCGCCCTGCTCACCGTGCACGAACTGGGAGAGCTGCCAGGACGCCGCGTGCCGCCGCGCCTCCCTACGCTCGCGTTCGCCCATCTTGTCCCAGTACTTGGTGCCGTAGACGGCCATCGACTGGTCGGGGACACCGAGCGCGTCGTACGGATCGACCTCCAGGTCCCAGTCGATGCGCTTGACCGAGTCCCACTGCTTGTCCTTGCCCTTCTGGTAGAGAGCGAGCAGCTTGTCCCTGCCGTCGTCGTACTCCCAGGTGAAGCGGGCATCGCCGACCATCGGCACGTCCCAGGTGGCGTCGCCGGCGGGAGCGGTGTAGAGCCGGTGAGTCGACACGGGTGACTCCTTTTTCAGGGCATGCGAACGGAGGCGTACGCGAACGTACACCGTACGTACGGTTTCACGCGCTCCCAGGGGTGTCAACGGCGGGTGCGAGGCCCAAAGGGCACGGTGAGACGGCTCGGACCCGGCGGAGGGCGCGCGCGGCAACCGCGGCGGTGAGCCTGATGGAGAGCCCGGTGGAGAGCCTGACGAAGGAGACCCCGGCCCCGGCGAAAAGGCCGGTCGAGGGGTCCCGGCACGCACGCGGGCGGCCCGGCTCAGGACGGCTCCGCGGACGGCACGGCCTCCCGGGCGACCTCCGGGGCGCGCAGCCCGCGCACCCCCGGCGACAGGAGCGCGGCGAGCGAGGAGAGCACCACGACCGCCGCGCATCCCAGCAGGGCGGGCCGCGGGCCGGCCGCGATCGCCACCGGCCCGGCCACCATCAGGCCGAGCGGGCCGAACATCAGGGAGCCGAGGGCGTCGTAGGAGCTGACCCGCGACAGGGAGTCGGCGGGGATCTCCCGCTGCATCGTGGTGTTCCACAGCACACCGAAGACGTCGAAGCAGACCCCCATCACGACCGCCCCGGCGACGATCGTCCACAGGGGCGTCCCCAGGCCGAGCAGAAGGTAGGGCAGCGCGGTGGGCAGCGTCAGGAGCGTGCAGAGCAGGATCGGGCGGCGGGGGCGCAGCCGCAGGGCGACGAGGACGCCGCCGATCATGCCGACCGCCTCACCCGCCAGCACCGCCGACCAGGCCGCGGCGCCGCCCAGGTGTTCCTTGGCCACCAGCGGCCCGAGCACGCCGTGCGCGGCCTGCACGGCCATCACCAGCACCGAGAACTGGGCGACCACCACCCACAGCCACTGCCGGGAGACGAACTCGCGCCAGCCGTCGCGCAGGTCGGCGAGAACCGAGTGTCTCCCGGCCGCCGCGCGCTCCGCCGGGGTGAGACGCAGTGCCGCGATGAGCACGGCCGCGACGGCGAACATGGCGCCGCTGACGGCCAGGGCCCAGCCGCCGCCGAGCAGGACGACCGCGGCGCCGCTCAGGACGACCCCGGCGACGCGTGAGACGTTGGCGCCCAGACCCAGCAGCGCGTTGGCGGTCTGCAGCCGGTCGGCGGCCACGACGTCGGGGACGATACCGGTCAGGGCGGGAAAGAGGACCGCCATCGCGACGCCGGTGAGCGCCGCCGCCGTCACCAGGGCGGGCAGCGGGGTCCATCCGGTCAGCAGCATCGCGGCGAGGCAGGAGAACGCCACCGCGTTGAGTATCTCGCCGGCCATCATGACCCGCTGCCGGGGCAGCCGGTCGGCGATCACCCCGCCCACGAGCATGAACGCCACCATGGGCAGGGCCTCGGCGGTCAGGACCACCGACAGCGTCGTGGCGGTGGCCCCCGGCAGCGCGAGGACGCCGAAGGCCAGGGCCACCGGGGCGAACGAGCTGCCCAGCACCGAGACGGTACGGGCCACGAGCAGCAGGGCGAAACGCCGATCCCGGAGCATGTCGAGATCGCGCCGGTAGCCGTACACGCGCCAACTCCTAGCGGAACGCCGAAAGAGTCTCCATCCTGCCGTTCCGGGAGTGATATGTCGCGTTAATATTCCCGCCGTCCGGTCACCGGGCCCACCGGCCGCCGGGGGGCCGGACGGCGGTTCCGGCCGGCCGCCCGGAACCCGGTGGCTCCGCGCGGCCGGCCGGGGTGTCACAGCTCGGCGCGCAGTCCCGTCCGCGGGTCGCACTTCGTGCAGCGCGGCGCGGGGTCGACGCAGACCGTGACGCCGTCGACGTTGTCGGCCGGGTTGAGATCCTTCCAGTCGTTCCTGACGACGGCCCTGTTGACCTTCTTGCCCGTCGCCGTCGCCTTGGCCTGAATCGTCAGGGTGGCGCTTCCCCCCTGGATGAGTCCTCCCAACGCCCACCTCCCGTTCTTCAGGTCGTAGGTGCCGCCCATGGGCGCCCACGTGACCACGGAGAGCCCCGGCGGCAGCACGTCGTCGACGTAGACGTTGGAGGCGCGGCTGGGCCCGCTGTTGCGCACGGTCAGCCGGTAGGTGATGGTCTGGCCGACGGTGACCCGGGTCAGGTCCGCCGTCTTGGTCAGCGTCAGGTCGACGGCGGGGTTCACCGCGGTGGCCACGTCGTTGGAGGGGGAGACCAGGGGCTCGGGGTCGGGGCCGAGCCGGTTCTCGTAGGAGACGGAGGCCCGGTTGAGCCACCGCTCACCGGCCCCGTCACGATTGGCCCGGACCTGGAACTCCACCGTGGTACCGTCCGGCAGCCCGGCGGTGTTGGGCAGCCGGCCGGCCGCCGATCCGGTCGCGCCGTCACCCAGCGCGAAGGAGACCGTCTTGGTCGCGGGATCGAACTCGGCCTGGTCGTCACCCGGTTCGTCGGTCTTTCGCCCGCTGTTGGGGCCGTCCACGACGCGCAGCGTGCCGGGCACGTAGGACAGTCCGGCGGGAAGGGGGTCGGTGAGACGGGTGTTCTCCGCCACCCCGCCGCCCTCGTTCTTGACGGTCACCCGGTAGGTGAGCACGTCCCCGACCTCGTACGGCCCGAGGGGGATCGCGGCCTTGGCGACGGTGACGCAGGGAGCGGTGCCGAAGAAGACGTCGTCCAGGAAGTTGCCGATCCCCGGGTTCCCTCCGGCCGCGGAGATGGAGCGGAAGGCGAACCTGGTCGTGGTCTGGCCGTCCGGCACCGTGTAGACGCCGCTGTAGGTGCCCCACGCCCCGGTACCGTCGGACATGGTCTTCTGCTCCACCGGCGCGCCGGGCGCGCCGATGTCCAGCGCCATCGTGTCGACGCCCAGGCGGCCGCGGTGCGACAGCCGCCAGTACAGCTTCGCCCCTGGCGTGGTCGGCTGGTCCTGGTAGAGGGTGGAGACCTGGTTGGCGTTCAGCTCGGCGAACTGACGGCCCTCGGCGGGCGGGGTGGTGGTGGGGTTGGGCGGGCCGGTCCACAGCTCGATCATGTGATCGCCGGCGGTGGTCCGCCAGCCCGGCACCGCGTTCGGCCCGGACTGCGAGGCGTCGGGGAAGAACCCGACCGGGCCACCGGTGACGATCGGCTGCTCGAAGCCGCCGTTGGTCAGCGCCACCCGCGCCGGGCAGGAGACCTGCGCGGCACGCGGGGCCGGCCGGACCCGCTCGGCCCCCGCCTGCCCGGCCCACGCGGGGCCGGCCTGGAGCGTGGTGAACAGCGGTAGCGGCCCGGTCAGCATCGCCAGCGCGGCGACCGGGTAACACATCCGTCGGATGTGTCTCATCATCGACGTCCTCTCCTGCGAAAACGGATCGCTAAAGTCCGCCAGGCCGTACGGACCCGGCACTGGCACCTGAACGGCAGGTTTTCCCGGCGCCGGGAAGGAGAGGGCACGACACGTGCGCGAGCGGGCAGTGCCGTTCCACATACTTGGCGGGACGTTTACCGGCAGGGACGCGCCGGAGGGCAGACGATGAGGCCCGGGCCGGCCGTCCCGGGCGGGGACGGTGGCCCCGGGGCGTGAGGGGGCGTGGGGGGCGTGACGGCGCGGCGTCCCGGGGGCCGGAGCGCCCGGCCGGAGACGTCACCGAGGGGCTCAGACCCCCAGCGCCCGGGCGGGGTCGGGCTCTCCGGCGAGCTGGACGTAGAAGTTGCCGGCCCGGAGCCGGAACAGAGCGGGCAGCAGCCCGGCGTAGTCGACGTCCAGGCTGTGGGTGGAGTCCTGGTCGCCACCGGGGCAGGTGTGCACGCCGATCATCGTGTCGGCGACGGCCTCGGCCTGCCGGGCGGCCAGGTCGGCGTCGCCGATCCGGCCGGCGGCGTGGTCGGCGAGCGCGGTCAGCAGCGCGGGGGCCGGGGGACGCTGCCGATCGCTTCGGTGGGGATTCCCATGCCGCGAGGATAGATAACGATCCGAATCGGATCAATCACTCTCTGAAATGTCCCCTCCCGGATCGAGTCGGCCTCCGGCGCGGGAGCGAATGGCCGGCCGGGGGCGATCAGGGGCGGCGCGCGACACCCAGCACGTGGGCGACGTGGTCGAAGTCGGACCGGTCGAGCCCGTCGAGGACGAACCCGGCCGCGGCGACGGCGCCCACCGGGTCGCGGGCCGGGCGGCAGCCGCCGGCGGCGCGCGCCCAGAGGGGGCCGACGAGCCGCTGGGCCAGCGCCACAAGGGGGTGGCAGGAGCGCACGTGCTCGTAGAAGCGGAGCTCCCCGCCGCGCCTGAGCACCCGCGCGATCTCCTGGAGGGTCCGCTCCGGCCGCGGGGCCGAGCACAGAGTGAGCGAGCAGATCACCACGTCCACGGACTCCGCGGGGACGGGAAGGTCGTCGAGCGCGCCGGGCACCACGCGGACGGGCACGCGCGCGTCCCGGCTCCCCCGGCGCGCGGTGTCGCACAGGTCCGCCTGGGGCTCCACTGCGGTGATCTCATGAACCTCAGGGGGATAGAGCGCGAACTTCACCCCGTCGCCGGCGCCGATCTCCACCACGACCCCCGACAGCCCCCGCATCAGGAACTCCCTGGCGAGGGTGGGGCGCGAGCCGTGGCGGACCGGGCGCGGGTGGTGGAACTGCTCCATGCCCGGCCCGAGATCCGAGCGGGTATCGGGGGGACGGTCGTCGTTCACGGTGATCATCGGCAATCCTTCGTGGGCTTTGCTTCGACTATCCCCACCCCGGAAGGCTCCGCGCCCTTTCTTGACGCCTCCTCTACGGGGTGCCGTCCAATCAGGGCGTGATCCTGACGCGGGCGACCTGTCGTGAATCACGATGGATGTACGGGATTCGTGAAGATAGTGCCCTTCCGCGTCAAGAATGTGGAGGTGGGCGCCGGAGGATGGGTTTTCCCGCGTGACGATGAGGAGGTTATCCCTCACAGGAGGACCGATGTCCGCAGTGACGACCCCCGCCGCGGTGCCGGCGTCCCAGCAGCCCCCCGCCGCCGGCGACAGACACCGGCTGACCGTGATCGGCGGCCTGGCCGCGCTCTCCCTCGACGCCATGGCCTCGGTGGCGTACGGCCCCGAGGCGATCGTGCTGGTCCTCGCCCTCGCGGGCGGCGCCGGCCTCGGGTTCACCCTGCCCGTCACGCTGACCATCGCCGCGCTGCTGGCCGTACTGACCCTCTCCTACCGGCAGGTCATCGCCGCCTTCCCCGAGGGCGGAGGCGCGTACGGCGTGGCCACGACCCACCTGGGGCGCGGGGCCGGCCTGGTCGCCGGGGCGAGCCTGATCATCGACTACGTGCTCAACGTGGCGGTGTCGGTGGCCGCCGGGGTCGCGGCGCTCACCTCCGCCTTCCCCGGGCTGCTGCCGTACACCGTCTGGCTCTGCCTCGCGGTCCTGGCCCTGATCACGGGGATCAACCTCAGGGGCATCGCGCACAGCGCCCGCGCGTTCGTTGCCCCCACGGTGATCTACGTCGGCGCGCTGCTCCTGGTGATCGTGGCCGGGCTGATCCGCACCGAACCGGCGGCGGTCGCCGAGCACGCGGCGCAGGCGCGAAACCTCCAGGCGGTCGGCGTCCTGCTGCTGCTCAAGGCGTTCGCCAACGGCTGCGCCTCGCTCACCGGCGTCGAGGCCATCGCCAACGCCGTCCCCTCGTTCAGAAGACCCCGCGTCAGGCGCGCGCAGAACGCGGAGGTCGCGCTCGGCGCGCTGCTCGCGGTCATGCTGATCGGCATCGCCGTGCTGATCGAGAAGTTCGCCGTCGTGCCCGCCGAGGGCGTGACCGTGCTCGCCCAGGTCACCCGGGCGGCGCTCGGCGACGGGCCGCTGTTCTACCTGGTGCAGTTCTCCACCGTGGTGCTGCTCGCGCTGGCGGCCAACACCTCCTTCGGCGGCCTGCCCGTGCTGGCCCGGCTCCTGGCCGCGGACAACAACCTGCCGCACGTGTTCACGCTGCGCGCCGACCGGCACGTGCACCGGTACGGCATCGCCTTCCTGACCCTCACCTCGGCCGTCCTGCTCGTGGCGGCACGGGGGGACATGAACCTCCTGGTGCCGCTCTTCGCGATCGGCGTCTTCGTCGGCTTCACCCTCTCCCAGGCCGGGATGGTCAGGCACTGGATCGCCGACCGGCCCGCCGGGTGGCGGTGGCGCGCGGCGCTCAACGGGTTCGGCGCGCTGCTGACCTGCGTCGCCGCGGTCGTCGTCACGATCTCGAAGTTCACCGAGGGCGGCTGGCTGATCGTGGTCGCGCTCCCGCTGACGGTGCTCGGCATGACATGGGTCAACCGCTCCTACGCCCGCATCGGCGAGCGCCTGGAACTCGGCAGGACCCCCACTCCGCCCCGGCCCCGGCGTTCCCTCGTGGTCGTCCCGGTGCACGCGGTCAACCGGCTCACCCGCGACGCCCTGGCCGCGGCGCTGTCGCTCGGCGACCGGGTCGTGGCGGTCAACGTCACCCACCCCGAGGACGAACCGGAGGCCCGCCGGCTCGTCCAGGAGTGGGAGCGCTGGCACCCCGAGGTCGAGTTCGTGCAGCTCTTCGACGCCCACCGGCGCCTGGGCGAGCCCCTGATCGGCTATCTGCGGCGGGTGCCGGAGACCCATGTGTTCGTGCTCATCCCCGAGGTCGAGCCCGAGCACGCCTGGCAGCGGGTGCTGCAGAACCAGCGCGGCGCCGTACTGGCCAGGGCGCTGCGGCGCCGTACCGACGCGGTGGTCTGCCGCATGCGTTTCCGTGTCGGAGCGGACGCGGCCCCCTGAGAGGCCGGGGCCGGGCCCGAACCCGGGTCGCGGGGACCGGCGCCGGGTGGTCTGCCGTCAGGCGTCCGGCCGCTCGGCGGGATCGCGCGGGCGGAGCAGGTGGTTGAGGTCGTCGAGACCGGGCGGCTTCGGGGCGCCGGGCTCGGCCGCCGACCGCGCGGAGATCGCCGCGCCGCCTCCGGCGGACCCCGCCCCGGCCTCGGCGGGGGAGGAGGTGTGCGGGACGGGGCCGGAAGTGGGCTGGGTCGTCGGCGGGGCGGTGGCCTCGGTCGCGGCCCGGGTGGCGCGGTCGAAGAAGCGCAGGAGCTCGACGGGGAAGGGCATGACCAGGGTGGAGTTCTTCTCGGCCGCGACCTCCACCACCGTCTGCAGCAGTCGTAACTGCATGGCTGCAGGCGTATCGGACATGATGGCCGAGGCGTCGGCGAGCTTACGCGCGGCCTGGAACTCACCGTCGGCGGTGATCACACGGGCGCGCCGTTCCCGCTCGGCCTCGGCCTGCCGGGACATGGAGCGTTTCATGGACTCGGGAAGCTGGACGTCCTTGATCTCCACCCGGTCGATGTGCACGCCCCAGCCGAGCGCGGGACTGTCGATCATGATCTCCAGGCCCCGGTGCAGCTCCTCGCGGTTGGACAGCAGGTCGTCCAGCTCGCTCTTGCCGATGATCGAGCGCAGCGAGGTCTGCGCCACCTGCGCGACCGCGAAGAGATAGTCCTGCACCTCGATCGTGGCCTTCATCGGGTCGCTCACCCGGAAGTAGACGACGGCGTCGACCCGCACCGAGACGTTGTCCCGCGTGATGCCCTCCTGGGTGGGCACCGGCATGGTGACGATCTGGACGTTGACCTTCTTCAGCCGGTCGGCGAGAGGGATGAGAACGGCCAGCCCCGGCCGGAGCACCTGCCGCCGGGCCTTTCCGAAGCGGAAGACGACTCCTCTTTCGACCTGGTTGATCACTCTGACGCCGCCCAGCACCACCCAGCCGACGGCGATGCCGAGAACCCCGGACACGACATAGGTCCACATGTTCATCCTTTCCGCATCGAGGCTAGATCCGATCACCCGCGGCGGACAGGGGAGCGGGACGCGAACGCGTCGGAAAGGCGTCAAGACCCGCCGGGAACGGCCGGGCGAGGCCACTTTCGGCCAACCCCCCGGTGGGGGCGCATAAGTCCGTGCGATATCCCCCGAACAGAGATCATGATGCAGTACCTTAAGTCTCTATATCGTTACCGTAAGTAAAACGTATCGGTCGGCCCAAGAAAGTTAGGCGCGCTTATGCAGGCTTTCACTCTGCCCGACTTCTACACGCCCTATCCGGCCAGGCTCAACCCCCATTTGGAACGTACCCGCGAGCACAGCACGGCCTGGGCCCGCCGGATGGGCATGCTCGACGCGCCCAAACCGCAGGGAGGCGTCGTCTGGGACGAGGCGGCGCTCGCGAAGATGGACTACGCGCTGATGTGCGCCTACACCCACCCGGACTGCGACGGCCCCACCCTCGACCTGATCACCGACTGGTACGTCTGGGTGTTCTTCTTCGACGACCACTTCCTTGAGCACTTCAAGTACTCCCGTGACCTGGCCGGGGCGAAGAGGTACCTCGACCACCTCGAACTCTTCATGACCGAGGACGGCCAGGCGCCGCCGGAGCCGACCAACCCGGCCGAGACGGGACTGAAGGACCTGTGGGAGCGCACGGTCCCCGCCATGTCGCACGGATGGCGGCGGCGCTTCGTCACCAGCACCCACAACCTCATGGTCGAGTCGATGTGGGAGCTGGACAACATCGACCGCGGCCGGATCGCCAACCCCATCGAGTACGTGCAGATGCGGCGGAGGGTCGGCGGGGCGCCGTGGTCGGCCAACCTCGTCGAGTACGCCGCCGGAGCGGAGATCCCCGACGGCCTGGCGGAGACACGACCGATGCGGGTCCTGTCGGACACGTTCTCCGACGCCGTGCACCTGCGCAACGACCTGTTCTCCTACCAGCGCGAGGTCCGGGAGGAGGGGGAGAACTCCAACGCGGTGCTGGTCTTCGAGCGCTTCCTCGACCTGCCGACGCAGGAGGCCGCCGAACTCGTCAACGACCTGCTGACCTCGCGGCTGCAGCAGTTCGAGAACACGGCGCTGGTCGAGGTCCCGGCCCTGCTGGCCGAGCACACCGTCCCCGCGCACGAGCAGGTCGGGGTGACCGCCTACGTCAAGGGCCTCCAGGACTGGCAGGCCGGCGGGCACGAGTGGCACGCCCGGTCCAGCCGCTACATGAACGACGGCGCCGCCTCGGCCCCCGCCGGACCGCTGGGCGGTCCCACCGGCCTGGGCACCTCCGCGCTCAGATCGCTGTTCTCGCCCGCGGGGCCCGGCTCACGCCGCCGGGTCCGGGCGCACTCCCACGTGCCGTTCCAGCCGGTGGGGCACCTGCCGCCGCCGGACTTCCACATGCCCTACCCGATCCGCACCAGCCCCCACCTGGACGCCACGCGGCGCTACGCCGTCGGGTGGGCCCGGCGGATGGGCATGTTCGACTCCCTGCCCGGGGTTGAGCTCGGCGCGCTGTGGGACGAGCGCCGCTTCATCGGTTTCGACTTCGCCCACTGCGCCGCCATGATCCACGCCGACGCGGCCCCCGAGCAGCTTGAGCTGTCCGCCGACTGGCTGGCCTGGGGAACCTACGGTGACGACTATTTCCCCGTGGTCTACGGGGCGACCCGCGACCTGGTCGCGGCCAAGCTCTGCAACGACCGGCTCTCGACGTTCATGCCGCTGGACGCCGGGGCCGCCCCCGAGCCGCTGAACCCGATCGAGCGGGGCCTCGCGGACCTGTGGCGGCGCACCGCGGGGCCGATGAGCGAGCACGCCCGGCGGCGGTTCCGCACGGCGGTGGAGGAGATGACCGCGAGCTGGCTGTGGGAGCTGGGCAACCAGGCCCAGCACCGGATCCCCGACCCGATCGACTACATCGAGATGCGCCGCAGGACGTTCGGGTCGGACATGACGATGAGCCTGGCCCGGCTCGCGTACGACGACGTGATCCCCGCGGAGATCTACCACACCCGGGTCATGCGCGAGCTGGACACCGCGGCACAGGACTACGCCTGCTTCACCAACGACCTGTTCTCCTACCAGAAGGAGATCGAGTTCGAGGGCGAGCTTCACAACATCGTCCTGGTGGTGGAGAACTTCCTGGGGGTGGACCGTCTGAGGGCCCGGGACGTCGTGGCCGATCTGATGACGGCGCGCATGCGGCAGTTCGAGCACATCGTCGTCAACGACCTGTCCGCGCTGTTCGACGACTTCTCCCTCGACGAGGCGGCCCGCGCGATCCTCACCCGTCACGCCGACGACCTCAAGGAGTGGATGTCGGGGATCCTGGAGTGGCATCGCAGGTGCGCGCGCTACACCGAGGCCGAACTCCGGCGCTCCCGGATCCCGGGCGCACCGGGCGGATTCTCGCTGCTGCCCACCGGACTCGGCACCTCCGCGGCGCGGGTCGCCGCGCCGGCCCGCGTCACCGGGCCCGGCGGCGGTCTTCCCGCGCCGTCCCCGGCGGGGCGGATCGCCGCCCTGTAGCCGGCCGCCCACGGCGGACCCCCTGGCGAACCTCCGCTCCAGGAGGGAAGACGAGCCCGGGGCCGGAAACGGCCCCGGGCTTCGTCGTGTGCGCCGGACCCCGTCCTCTCCCGTCCCCCGCGCCCGTCCCCCGTGCCGTCTCCGACCCGGCGTATCCGCCCCGCCCCCCTGCGCCCAAGTCCGGCTCGGGTCCGGCCCAGGTCCGGGCACGGTGAGGCCGTCTCCCGTCCCCCGGCCCGGCCACGGCGCGAATCGTTTAGTTCCCAACTGATTTCCGTGCCTCCCCGGACGCCATTCCCAGGGGAAAGAAGGCGGCTGCGGCGCACGTAATCCCGCTCTTCCTCGGGTCGCCGTCACGGCGCGTGATGCAACGGATCAAAAACGTTGCCGAATGCCGGATCGACAGGACCGAAAACCGCTTTGCCCGTTAATTTATGAATCGTATAGATCGGGGCCCTCGGTGGGGTTAACCTAGGATTTAATTCGCGGTAAGAGACCGTGTTAGTCCCTTTTTGCCCAGGCCAGCGGGCGGGCACGGTCCAATGATGTGTGGTGGAGATTTTCTGCCGGTCACGCTGCACGGCGAAAGAGCACCAAGGCTCGACCTGCTCATTTCTCTCCATGGAAGGTGCCATAAATGACGTTTCCACGTGTCTGTGTGGTCGCGGCATCCGTGTCGCTGGCATTGCTCGCCCTGACCACTCAGGAAGTGCTCCCCACACCCTCCCAGACGGGCGACGTTCCCACCGCGCCACTTCAGGGAGACGGAGCCCTCGCCTCGGCGTCCCGGGGAAGCGAGGTCCTCGCGGCGTCGTCCCACAAGCTCAAGCCGACCGTCACCAGGCCCGTGGCGGTGATGAGAAGGTACATGGCCCCCGGACGCGGGGTGAGGATCTCGGAGGCGTCGAAGGTCTGGATCGGCAGCCCGTCGGCCACCCCGACGAGCGCCTTCCGCGTCAGGGGAATCCTGGGATTCGGCCCCGGCAGGATCGTGGGGGGCGAGATCGTCCGCACCACCGCCAGCGGAAAGAGGTTCCGGTTCCGCGTCGCCTCCGGCGTCACCTACGGCTCGGGCGGGGCGTGGTCGCACATGCTCCCGCCGGGGAAGAGATGGGCGGTCAGCTCGTCCCTGAGGCTCAAGCCGTACCAGCTCTCCGAGCAGAACATCGACATCTTCGAGCCCGCGGCCCTGCAGAAGGTCCTGACGACCACCCGGAGCGTCACCCCCGGCCAGGTCGTCAACGGGGCCCCCACCACCCGCCACGCCGGCGTCATCCCGGTGAAGGCGCTGTGCGCGGTCTCCATGGCCTGCCGGGAGACCCTCGGCAGCTCGAACGCCTACAACATCTCCTGGCAGATCTGGGTGAACCGCAGGGGCCACATCGTCCGGGTGTTCACCCGATGGGCGCAGGCTCCCGGCAAGGGCGGGCCCGGCGGCGGGTCCGAGGTCAACACCTACTACGGCTACTGGGGCTCCAAGGTCACGATCAAGGCTCCCCTCCCGAACGAGGTCGCCAGGGTGAGCTGACGGGCCCGGAGGTTCGCGCCCTTCCGGCGCCGGTCGCGCGGCGGCCGTACACCAGGTCGCGCACCGGCCGCGCGGCGGGCGAAAGGGCCGGGTTCCCGGCCCCGCCGGTGATCACCGACGGCCAGGACACCCATCTACTTTCCGCCCTGAATCCGCCCAAGACGGCATGAAGCGGAAAGCACTCCGACTCGGGAGCGGCCCGCTGGGACGGGCCGCTCCCGTTCAACCGGCGCCGAAGGCCCAAAGGCCCCCCGCGCGCGGACCTTGGCCTCTGGGCCGCACCCCCGCCGCGGCGGTCGGCTGGAAGCCGGGGGTGAGAGCGATGCCCATCACCGTTGCCCTGGCCGGCGACACCATGCTCGGACGCGGCGTGGCCGAAGGCATCACCCCGTCGGCGAACGTGGACTCCCTCTTCTCCGGCGAGCTGCGCGCGGCCCTGGCCGAGGCGGACTTCTTCCTGCTCAACCTGGAGTGCTGCGTCTCCGCCCGCGGCGAGCGGTGGAAGGCGCCCGGCAAACCGTTCCACTTCCGGGCGCCGCCCCGGGCGGCCGAGCTGCTGGCCGAGCTCGGCGTCGGCTGCGTCACGCTGGCCAACAACCACGCCCTGGACTACGGGTACACCGCCCTGCGCGACACCCGCGAACACCTCGCCCGCGCGGGCATCTCCTGCGTGGGAGCGGGCGAGAACCTCGACGAGGCCCGCAGGCCGGTCCAGGTCGAGGTGAACGGCCTGCGGCTGGGCGTCGTCGCCTTCAGCGACCACCCGGACGACTTCGCCGCCACCGCCGACCGCCCCGGCATCGCCTTCGCCGACCTCGGCACGGGCGTTCCCGCGTGGCTGCCGGCCACCGTCGGCGCGTTGCGGCGGCGGGCCGACGCCGTACTGGTCACCCCGCACTGGGGCCCCAACATGACCCGCGAGCCACCGCCGGCCGTCCTCACCGCCGCCCGGACCCTCGTCGAGGCGGGAGCCACCCTGGTCGCCGGGCACTCCGCCCACGTCTTCCACGGAGTGGCGCCACCGGTCCTGTTCGACCTGGGAGACTTCATCGACGACTACCTCCGCGACCCCTGCCTGCGCAACGACCTCGGCCTGCTCTGGAGGGTCACCCTCGACGACGGCGTCCCCGTACGGCTGAGCGCCCTGCCGATCAAACTCGACTACTCCTTCACGCGGCCGGCCACGGGGGACGACCGGCGCTGGATCCGCGACCGCCTCACCTCCGCGTGCGCGCGGTTCGGCACCGCCGTCCACGACGACGAGGGCGGGCTGACGATGGAGTTCCCGCGTGCGGATCGGCGCGAACGACCGTAGGAAGACCGAGACCGAGACCGAGACCGCCGAAACCGGGGCCGGGGCCGAGACCAGGACCGGCGTGCAGGTCCAGGCCGGGACGGAGCGGCCCCGCGGGACCACGGCGCCTCGCACCACGCGATCTCATCCGGACAGATCTCGTTCAAAACCCGAGGTCGGCCGGAGGCCGGGGCAGGCCCCACCGAAAGACGCCCACCTCCGTCATCCCCGCGCTCCTATGCTTCTCCATGATCACGGCCATCGCCCCGGGCGGTGTCCGACGACCGTACGGGGAAGGATGAACGAACGATGGAGACGCCCGACAAGGAGAAACCGGCGAAGGCCCGTGGACCTCGTCCCCGCAGGCGGAGGTGGCCGCTCCTCGCGGTGACGATCACGGCCGCTCTCGCACTCGGCACCCTGGGGGTTCACAGGCTCGCCGGCTCGCGAACCTACCAGCTCGCCGGGGACCTCACCGATCGGGTCGAAACCCGTGAGAAAGTCGTCGCGCTGACCTTCGACGACGGCCCCGACGAGCACATCAGCGAGATCGTCGGAACCCTCGCCGGGGAACACGTACGGGCCACGTTCTTCGTCATCGGCTCACAGCTTGAGGTTCACCCCGAGTACGGGGCGACGCTCGTCGCGGCGGGTCACCAGCTGGGCAACCACACCTACACCCACCGGAGGATGGTCTTCGTCTCCCCGGACACCGTCGCCGCCGAGGTCGAACGGACGAACACGCTCATCCGCGAGACGGGGCAGGAGGGCGACATCCCCTTCCGGCCGCCGAACGGCAAGAAGCTTCTGACCCTCCCCCTTCACCTCGCCGAACACCGCCAGCGCACCGTCATGTGGGACGTGGAGCCCGACTCCGGCGCGAGGCCGACCCCCGCCGAGATCGTCACGATGGTACGTGAGCAGGCCCGCCCCGGTTCGATCATCCTTCTGCATCCCTGGTACCCCACCGGGCGGAACACGCGCGAGGCCATCACGCCCCTCATCGAGGGTCTCCGCGCCGACGGCTACCGGTTCGTCACCATCGCCGAACTCCTCGCCCGGTAGCCGTACCGGACAGCACACTCCACGCGCACGGGGACGACACCACTCGATCACCAAGAAATGGGCAATGAACCCCGAACCCACCCAGGCGGGTCCCGTTCGAAGAGGTCGGACGGTGGTACAACAACCTGTGGAGGGGCCGGACACGAGTGCCCGACGCCCTGTCCGGGAGCACCCCCGCACAGTCGCGCACGAAGCCGAAGGATCGCCATGCACTCCAGGAACCGCGCGTCTTTCCTGCACAAGCTGGGGTACGCGGCCCGTCACCCCGGCCGGATCTCCTCGTACACCCGGCGGTGGGCCCGCGACACCTGGCTTCGGATGACGACCGGCGACCACGTGGGCTACTACCGCGCCGTGATGAGGTCAGACTCCGCCAGGAACCCCGAGCAGGCCGTCGGCAGCGCCTCCCATGACCGCTGGCTGGCCCTCGGGAAGATGCAGTACGACTATCTGCTCGGTCACGGCCTCCTGCCGTCCCACCGTCTGCTGGAGATCGGCTGCGGCAACCTGCGGGCCGGGTGGCGTTTCATCGACTATCTCGAGCCCGGCCACTACTACGGCATCGACATCTCCCCCGACATCCTTTTCGCCGCCCAGAACGTCCTGCAGCGATACGGCCTGCAGCACAAGCTCCCCCACCTGACCCCCGTGCGGAACCTGAGCTTCTCCTTCCTCCCCAAAGGCCACTTCGACGTCGTCCACGCCCACAGCGTCTTCTCCCACTCCCCGATCGAGGTCATCGACGAGTGCCTCTCACACGTGGGCCCGGTCCTGACCCCCGGCGGCTTCTTCGACTTCACCTTCGACCGCACGACCGGCCCCGAACACCAGGTCCTGCGCGAGGACTTCTACTACCGCACCGAGACCCTGACCGCCCTGGCCCGCCGCCACGGCCTCAGGGCCCGCTTCATGCGGGACTGGGAGAAGCTCCCCCACAAGCAATCAAAGATCCGCGTCACCCACTCCTGATCCACCTTCTCCTCCGGACTCCACCCGCCGCCCGATCGCCCCCGCCATGGAGCGTCCCTCTATCGGAGCCGCCGTCTGCCTGCTCGGCGTTTTGGTCATCATGTACGCCCCCCGCGGCTGACCGGCACCGGCGACCTCCCCGTCCGGCGACGGAGTGTTCCAGGGCGGGACGGTTTCATCCGGGGGCGGGCTACCGACCTTTCCTGGCGGTTCACCGTGTGGTTGAATCGGCGTTCGACCCAGAATCATTCGGGCATAAACCAACGGCCCGTCTTCGTCGTCGCGCGACGGCGGGCTTCCGCGCCCGAGGTGCCTTCCGCCGGCCCGGTGACGCCCGGTGTTACCGACGGTCACGCTCCGGCCGGGACGGCCGCTTCGGAAGTGATGCCGTCCAGAGTCTCAGCGGGCCCGGCGCCGCCCGAAAACGTGACAAACATTCCCTCTTTAGAGGGAAAATGCCAAGGAGAACGACACATTGCCCGATTGGGCGTTCTGTCGCTTTTTGGCGAATGCAGCCACATGCAGTAAGAGTGTCCTGTCAAGTGGGTCGCCCGCCGAGGCGGCGACCTCAAACGCCGAGCTTAAACCAGGTTTGCGAGAAAAACTCATAAATTTCAAAATAACTGAGGCTAATCGGACATTCCACCATCTCGATCACCATGCGCAACTGTGGCCGAAATCTGTCAATCCATCTGCACCAAAGATCTTGCGCCCCTCCTGTCATCAATGATTAGGTCTCCTACATGACGGGCGTGCCAACGTATACGGCGGGTGAAACTCAGGTCGAATCAATCGTGATTCGACCACGACGGGCCTCCTCCACATGCTGATCGCCGGCGACATCGTCGCCGTACCGGCTCGAACTGCTTGAACAGAGCGTGAGCAGAGGGAAGCCAGGCCCTCTCGTACCATTCCCCCTATCACCGATCGGCTTTCCCCTCCAAAGTTGGACCGTTTCAAACTGTCAGAGCGGCCCGGCGACGGCGTGAATGCCGCCTCGTGCCCCCGGATTCCGGGGTTCTCTTTCTCGCTCGACGCATCACCGCAGATCACGCATTTATCCGCGAGAACCCTCGTGTGATCGCCCGAGAGTTCGGTTTGTCATGTCCGGATTCTCTTTCAGGCGCGACCACATAGGCGTTCCCGACGCCGGATCATTTGGAGTCTCCCCCGTGACGAGTTCGCTTTCCGATGTCCAGAGTTTCTTTCCGGAGCCAACGACCGGCGAAGGCCCCCGGTCACCCACACCGGGCCTCAGTGCGGCCTTCGACCCCGGTCGTTTCCATGCCGGCGCCGTGGACATCGTCAACCGGCTCACGGCGTATCTGGGCGACCGGTCGGTCCGGGGGCTCGACCTCCTCGATCCGGCAGCACTGCTGAAGACCGCCCGGGAGCTGATGACCCCGGAACGGGAGCGCATCGCCGACTTCGACGCCGACCGGGTGAACCAGATCGTCGACCTGTACACGGAGACCGGCATCCCGGTCTACTCACCCGGCTACATGGGCCGGCAGTTCTCCGGCGTGGTCCCGCTGGCCGGCCTTATCGACCTCGTCGGCTCGGTGGTCAATCAGCCCTCCTCCTTCTATGAGGCCGGGCAGCTTCCCAACGTCGCCGAGCGGCTCATGGCCGAGGAACTCAACCGGTTCATCGGCTGGGAGCGCGACCGGTTCGCCATGGTGACGACCTCGGGGGGCTCCCTGGCCAACCTGACCGCGCTGCTGGCCGCCCGCAACCGCGCCTTCCCGCAGATCTGGACGCGCGGCGCCGGCGGCGTATCCGGTCTCCCGGCCATCGCGGTCAGCGAGGAGGCCCACTACAGCGTGACCCGGGCGGCCGGGGTGCTCGGCATCGGGGAACGGCAGATCGTCCGGCTCCCGGTCGACCGGGCCGGGCGGATCCGCCCCGATCTGGCCGGCCCGGTACTGGACGAGGCGCACCGGCGCGGTCTGCGGCTGTTCTGCCTGGTGGCCTCGGCCGGGACCACGTCGATGGGCGCCTTCGACCCGCTGGAGGAGCTCGCGGCCGTGGCACGCCGGTATGGGCTCTGGCTCCATGTGGACGGGGCGCACGGGGCGAGCCTGCTGCTGTCGGATCGGCACCGGGACAGGCTGCGCGGCATCGAACAGGCCGACTCACTGACCTGGGACGCCCACAAGATGCTGTTCATGCCGTCGCCGTGCACGCTGCTCTTCTACCGCGACGGGGCGGCGGCGCGCGGTGCGTTCCGGCAGCGCGCCAGCTACGTCTTCGACGAGGAACCGGACATCTACAGCGCCTACGACAGCGCGGACAAGAGCTTCGAGTGCACGAAACGCCCGATGATCATGCCGCTCTGGACGGTCTGGTCGGTCTACGGGCCGGCGCTGTTCGCGCAGAAGATCGACCGGCTGTGTGAGATGACCCGGCAGGCACACCGGATGCTCGCCGCCGAGCCGGACTTCGCCGTGGCGCACGAGCCGGAGTCCAACATCCTGTGCTTCCGGTACCGGCCGGACGGCCTGGAACCGGCGGCCGTGCATCGGCTGCAGCTGGAGATCCGCAACCGGATCCGGAGCGGCGGGCGCTTCTTCATCTCCAAGGTCGACATCGACGGGGTGGCGGCGCTGCGCGTGGTGGTGATGAACCACCTGATCGACGCCGACCATCTGGCCATGCTCATCGCCGAGATCAGAGACATCGGGCAACGGGTGCTGCACGCGAGCGCCGCGACCCGGAACGACCAGCGGAACGGGAGTCATTCATGACCATGACGGATTTAGACATCGCCGCCTCGGCGGAGCTGGCGGCACGGCTGATCCCCGATGAGGAGCTGCGGCCCCGCTCGGTGGACGACGTCACCCGGCTGCCGTCGTTCGCGGGGAAGCTGGAGGAGTGCGGGCGGCTCACCGGCGTCCCGTACTGCGAGTCCCCCTTCGACGTGCAGAACGCGCTGGTGTTCCGCCGGCTTCAGCAGCTCGTCGGCATCGCCCTGCTCAACCCGCTGTGGCGCGAGCGGCTGCACTACTTCGGAGTCCGCAGCGCCCCCGCCGACATGTCCGAGTGGGAGCGGATCCCCCTCTCGGACAAGACCGTGCAGCGGGACATGTTCATGGGCGCGCGGGCCGGCATGGTCGTTCCGCTCGAACACGGCGGATTCGAGGTGGTGGCCAGCGGCGGCACCGGTGACGGCAAGCCCCTGGAGATCGTGTACTCCCTGCGGGAGCTGCGCGACACCTACCGCATCTCCGGGGCCTTCATGGGCGCCTACCAGCTCGGCCGCTACCTGCGCGGCCCCGCGCCGCGCTGGCTGTTCACCACCCTGGCCGACTACCAGATGTGGAGCAGCGGGACCATGGTGGGGGGCGTCCTCTCCCACGTCCCGGGGGTCAACTACATCGGCGCGGGACCGGTGAGCGCACCGGTGCTGGAGCACATGTTCTCCTACCCGGGCCACAAGGCGCTGATGGGCATCACCGCCGGCATCGCCCTCCTGCCCGAGCTGGGCGCGGGCCTGTCCCCGCAGGCCAGGGCGAGCTTCCGGGTCGCCATGTACGGCAGCGGCTCCCTGCCACAGCGCAAGCGCGACGAGTTGCAGGCGTTCTTCCCCAACGTGTCGATCCTCAGCTACTTCGCCGCGACCCAGGCCGAGTGCGTCGGGCTCCAGCTCAACCACGCCTCTCCGGAGCTCTCCGCCGTGCCGGGACTCCACCTGGTGGAGATCGTGGACGAGCGCGGCCGTGCCGTCGCCGAAGGCGAGGAGGGTGAACTGGTCGTCACCCGGCTGCACGCCGACGAGACGCCGCTGCTCCGGCTCAAGCTCGGCGATCGGATGATCCGCCGCCCCGCCCTGAACGGGTCCGGTCTGCGCACCGAGCGCTTCGAGTTCGCCGGGCGTACCGCCGACGTGCTGCACCTCAACGACAGCCAGTACTCGGCGACGCTGGCCTACGCGGCCCTGCGCGGACGGCTGCGCTCGGCGACCGGCATCGACCTGGACCTGATCGCGCACGAGGTCCAGTTCCACAACGACCGTGAGGAGCGGACCCTCACCCTGCTGGCGGCGGTGGACGACGCCGAGGGGACGGCCAAGCTCGTCGAGCACGCCCTCGGCCCGAGCGGGACGCGGCGGCTGTTCACCCAGGCGCTGCCGAGCTCCCTGTCGCTCTTCAACGACCGGGAGGCCAACGCGGCGGCCATCGAGCAGGCCGGATACGGGTTCCGGCTGACGTTCGTAGCACCCTCCTCACCGCAGATCGAGCGGACCACCGTCGGCAAGACACCGCTGGTCAGGGACCGGGGCTGAGCACGTGGTGGCCCGTGCACCCGAATGACATCCGACAAGGGAGGATCATGAAAGACAGGATCAGCATCGTCGTGATGGTCGACGCCGTCGGGGCGTTGTCCGACAGGACGCTACACAACGGCAACCTCTCGCTGGTCGACGACAGTTCGGCGGGGAGCAAGCACCAGGGAACCCCCGATCTCGTCACGGCGGTGGTCCCGGGGCAGGTCGTCCAGTGGACGCCCATCCACGTGGACGTGCAGACCCCGGTCGAGATCCAGGCCATCGAGTTCCTGTCCGGCGCGCCCGTTCCGCTCCCGGCCGACCAGGCCGCGCCGCCGGCTCCCGTGGAGCCCTCCGCCGTTCCGGCGCCCGGCGCCGTGCCCTGGACGGGGGTCGACGCCACGGATTCCAACGGGCACGAGAACCTCGACCTGCTGGTGTGGGAGGGCGTCGTGCCCTACGACATGACGCCCGGCGTCCCGTACCGGTACCGGCTCTCCCTCAAGCTCCACGAGGGACCCAACAGCGTGCTGCACATCGACTCGCCCGCGCTGCTGCGCGTGTGAGCCACGTTCTGCGAAAGGCGGTTTCATGGCCCAGCAACACGGGATCATCGTGCTCTTCGACGTCGAGAACGCGCTCCGGACGCGGTCGCTCGACGGCAACACCTACTGGTTCGACAACATGAAGTTCCTCGGCTCGGCCGGGGTGGGCACCGAGAATCTGGTGACGATCGTGCCCGGCACCTATTTCCTCGACGGGTCGCAGGCGACCGAGCAGGTGCTGAACTGGCTGCCCGCGGCGCTGGGGTCGATCCCCCCGACGGTGCCGCGCAACTACCTGGCCGAGCAGGAACGTGCCGACGACCGGCGTACGCTGGAGGAACTGGCCGCGCTCAGCGGCGAGAGCGGCGTGAGCACCACCGATCTCAAGCGACTGCAGCGGCGGATCGGCAAGCACGCCCGCAAGCCGGGCGGCGGGCGTGGCCTCACCGAGGCCAAGCTGCTGGACGTCACCGGTAAGACCACGAGCAGCGCGGGCGCGTACAACTACCCGGCTCCGGTGATCACCGACATCACCGGTCCGGCCGTCACCGAGAAGATCATTTACCCGGCCCAGTACGGGTCGCCCGACATGATCTACGACGGCTGGTACTGGGCCGCGACCGTGGACACGAGCAGGCCCGGGGTCTACCCGTACACGGTGCACGTCCAGCTCCACGAACTGGTCGAGCGGAACGACGAGCTGATCTGGGAGTCCGTGGACCTGGCCTGCGAGTCCAGCCTCAAAATCATCAGCGATCCGAAGCGCAACGGGTTCACCGGCGCCGGACTGGGCGTGCTTCCCCTCCCGCCCGTCCCGGCCGCCGGCTGACCCGGTCCACGCCGTAGCACCTTCGAGCGGAGGAGCCGCATGCCCCCGAAGAACAGACAGTCCGAACGCCGTCCCACCCGGCCCGTGACGATCACCGCGGTGGTCGACCCCGTGGCCGCGCTGGCGTCGGAGAACCTGGACGACAACCTCTATCTCTACGACACCAACAGGGCCGCCGGATCCACCGGTTTCGGCACCCCCGCGCTGCACAGCCGGGTACGCAAGGGCGACACCCTGCTGTGGAACGTGATTCCGCTGGAGTGTGAGACCTACGTCGCCCTCACCGACATCGAGATCGACCCACGGATCGCCGAGCCCACGCGGAAGGTCTACCCCGGCACCGACATCGCGTTCTGGACCGCCGAGGTCAAACAGGACCTCACCGAACCGGTCCCGTACCGGCTCTCGTTCCTGCTCGGCACCGTCAGCACGCCGTTCACCCCCACCGCCCGGCCGGCCCTGGCCGGTCCCGCCGCCGAAGGAAAGGAAGGCCGATGACCCAGACGTACGCGGCCACGGACTTCGCCGATCGCGGTCAGCTCAACTCCGTCCAGCTGAACGTGGTGACCCTCGTCGACATGGAGAAGGCCGCCGCGACGAAGTCCCTGGACGGCTGCCTCTCCATGATGGACAACAGCATCGGCGGGGTCGGGCAGGGCACCGACCATCTGGAGACCGTCTGCAAGCAGGGTCAGGTGATCAACTGGATCATCCGCCCGATCGACATGCACCGCCGCCCGGACGGCACCTGGCCTCCGATGCCGAAGATCAACAACTTGGTCTTCCTCGACATCGAGAAGGGTGACGAGGAGGACGTCGCCGAGCGCCGCATCATGACCGAGCTCAAGGTCTACGGCGCTCCCGACCGGATACGCGACCAGTACACCGCCGTCTACTACTACTGGGCCGGGGCCGTGATGAGCGACGCCCGGCCGGGGCTCTACCGCTACCGGCTCGTCCTGGAGCTGGAGAAGGAGCACGGCACCGACAAGCTGTACCTGAACTCGGTCCGCCACCCCGCCCTGCGGGTGATGCCCGTCTGACGGCCTCCGTGACCGCCGGCACGGTGTGATGAAGGCGGAAGGTCATGGTCGCCCCGGGCGGGCGGCCATGACCGACCGATGACGGTCGTCCCGATCCCCTGGGCGCGGGCCCGGGACGACCGTCATCGCCACGCGCGGAGCCGGGACCCGGAAGATCTCCGAACATGGGCGGGCCGCCGGATCGCGTCACTCCTCGCCGGAGAACCGCTCCCACGCGGACTGGCGGGTGATCCCGAGGGCTTCCCCGATCCTGGCCCAGGTGACGCCGCGCCGACGCAGTTCCCGCACCCACGAGCGCAGATCGGTCTCGGCCTGGGTGATGTGCGCGGCGACGCGTGGAATATGGCTCAGCATCTCCTCGTCGGTCAGCGACTCCCACACGGGCACGCGCGGCACCGCGGGCCTGTTGAGACTCTCGTCGATGATCGACGCGGACAGGGCGACGCACTCGTTGCAGATGTACATCCCCGGGCCGGCGACCAGCTTGTCGACCTCGGTGGCCGGCTTTCCGCAGAAGGAACACCGAGCGGGCTCGGCCGCGGCGTCAGGCATCGTCACAGAGCACTCCCAGGATGTCAGGATCTTCCTGACATCCTAAATTGCCAGGGAAGCCCTGACAACCCGTACGCGCCCCGTACGGTTCTGAGGCACCTCGCCGACGCCCTGGAAGGGATGACCTGAGCCCCGCGGGTTGATCCAGGCCGAGGGGTGTCTTGTCACCCGGTTCACAGGCAGGAGGGCTCGGCAAGAGAACGGCGACGAGGAAGAGACACACGCCGGAGCGGGTCGTGGCAAGCTCGCGACCGCCGATCACACGCTGGGCGGGGGCAAGGACGTCGCGAACGTCTGCCGCGAGCCGCAGGTCTCCGCATGGGCCGTTCGTCGCCGACCTCAGCCACAAGGGCCATGCGCGGCACCCCCTGTGACGTAAGGTCCCGGGTGTGGAGACAACAGCCCCGGCACCCCGTGTCCTCGTGATCGGCCTTGACCCGTATCGGGTTCCCGGGCCCTGGAACCCGAAGCCGGTGGCCGACGCGATCGAGGCCGGCACGGCTCGATTCGCCGAGCACGGCGTCGGCGTCGAGACCTGCCTGTTCGGCCTCGACGGCAGTGACGACGTGGAGGCGATCGTCAGCCGCGCCCTGCGCGCGCGGTCCTGGGAATGCGTCGTCATCGGCGGCGGCGTACGGAAACCCGAAGATCAGCTTGAGTTGTTCGAGCAGGTCGTCAACCTGGTACGGCGACACGCTCCCCAAGCGGCGATCGCGTTCAACGGCACCCCGACGGACACCTTCGACGCGGCCGCCCGCTGGATCGGCGTTCCCGGACCGGCCGGTTCCGGCTAACCGGCGTCGTCCTGGTCGTTGTCACTCGGCCGACATGATTTCCAGCTCGATCAGAACCGTTTGCACCATCGCGGCGCCCGCGACGGCGCCCGGCAGGAGAGGACCGGGCGGCGGGCACACCTGACAGCGAACCATGTGCGCTTCCTCCGCCAAGGACGGGAACGCTCTCGGCTGCCTGGTTGAGCAGCCGAAGATCAGTTGCTCCACGTATACCCCGTGGTCGTCTCTTGCCACGTCGCACACTGTGCGGATGCGGTAGGAGCGAGGGCAGGGACAGAAAGAAGCGCAAGGGAAATTCCGACAACAATGAAGGCTTTACGGATATTCATGATTGGATCATCCGTGGATGACCTCTACAAATCAAGACAGCTTTCAGTGTCGTCAGCCGACGAGCCCCCCGCGGTGCCAGACCTCCGGCGGGCCGCCCCGGGCGTTCAGTGGGTCATGGGCTTGCAGGGCGGCGTCTGGAAGACCACGCCGTCCAGGAAGTTGCCGAACGTCGGGTTTCCACCGGCGGCCGACACCGACTCGAAGGCGAAACGGGTGACGGTCTGCCCGGCGGGCACGACGTAGGTGCCGGGAACGGTGGGCACGTCATATCGGTTGGGTGCCGGCTTTGGGCGTATTCCCCTTCCTTTTCGGCGTGGCCGGGGTTATCCGGTGGACATGAGGGTGGGGCGGGGCGCCGGCTGGATGCTGGCCGGCTCGGTGGTGTCGGTTGCGGGCGGCGTGGCTACGAATCGGGTTGAAGGGCCGTGGTGGGCACAAGGGGCATGGTTCGTCGCTGCGGTGGTGCCGGCGGTGGTGGGCCAGTGGGTGACGCGGCGCACCCCCGAGCGTGGTCGCCCTGGCGCGTCTGTCACAGGGCTCCCGGTGGTGGTGCAGGTGTCCGCCGCTGTCTCGGATGAGGCGAGGCAGGGTGAGGGCGCTCCGGTGGTGGTGGGGGAGCTTCCGCGCGAGCCGGTGGGCTTTCAGCCTCGGCCGGAGTTGATGGCGCGGTTGGAGGAGGAGGTCTTCACCGCGGGCAAGCGCCACCTGCTACGCCCGTACATGAACAAGTCCTCCGCTTCCAGGCTCCACAGCAGAACCAGTGATCCTGTGTTCCATGCCGGGTGGCCGAACCCGGTTGCCCGAGCCCGACCCCCCACAGGCATCGCCGATGGCCTGCTTCAGCAGCCCGCGACGTAGTTCAAGCTGCCGAGGGAATAGGTGAAGGTGTAGCCGTCACCCAGCTTGTTCAGCGTGATGCACTTGCTGTCCGGGCCCCAGTCGATGACGACCTTGGAGCGGACCGGGTTGCCACCGCAGTAGTTGTCCCGGTACTCGACGTAGACGCGGCCGGGGGACGGGAAGTACTCGAGGCAGTCGCGGACCTGCTGGTCGGTCGACGCCAGCGAAGGCGTCGGGACAGCCAGGATGGCCCCACCGACGAAGGTGGCGGCGAGGATGGATTTCAACTTCCGGTTCATCAGGCCTCCATGCGTTTCAGGTGATGACCGGAGTCTTGCGTCACACGAGATCCCAATCGAGGAGCTTGACCGGAGATTAACCGGCATTTACGACTTCCGCCTCAGTGCCCGTACGAGTGACCGATGTGCTCGGCGTTGCTGTCGGCCCTGGCGCGAGGTGATGCTGCCCCGCACCGAGGTGGAGTTCATGGCGGCCGACACGCCGCTGGCCGAGGCCGCGATCCTCGCCGCCGCCATGCCGCAATCACGACCGCTGATGTTGCGGGTGCCCGGCCGAACAGGTCGGGCGGGCGCATGGAGCAGCAGCTCTCAGACCTGCCAAGCCTCACAAAATCACCGCTCCCGGGCGCGCGCCTGCACTGCGTCATGCGGTTCGCCAGGCCTTAGCTGCCCGTCATGGACATGGCCCGTAGCCCAGTCGCTTCCCAAGGAGAATGCCCTCAAGAGAGGGACGGGACTATTCGAGTGAGTCTGTTGCAGTACCCGTTGCAGCAAAACGCCCCGGAGCTTGATCGCTTCGGGGCGTTTGTCGAGGTGGGGCTACCAGGACTTGAACCTGGGACCTCTTCCTTATCAGGGAAGCGCTCTAACCGTCTGAGCTATAGCCCCTTCAGCACGCGCCAGAACGGTATCGCACCCCCCGTCGAGGAGGCGATGCCGCTCGGTCGAACAGGGAAAAGCTTACCCTGTTCCGGCACCGGCTTGTGCCATGTCCCCGGCCGGGTGGTCGGGGACGCGGCGACGGCGCACCGGTGGCCTACTCGGCCTCGCTGAATGTGACCTCCACACCGCCCACCAGGTCGGAGGCGATGTTGTAGATGACCGCGCCCAGCGTGGACAGGGCCGTGATGAGCACCACGTTCACCGCGCCGATCAGGGCGGTGTAGCCGAGGATGCGGACCGGCTCGAACCAGGAGGCGATGTTGAAGCCGCTGTTGGACGGCTTGCCGTCCGAGACGGTGAACTGGTTCACCGTCTGGATGATGTTGTCGAACACCCCCAGGCCGGACAGCACCATGTAGAGCACCGCGACCGCGACGAACAGCACCACGAAGCAGACCAGCGACACCACGAAGCTGAACTTCATCGCCGACCAGGGCTCCACCCGGCGCAGCACCAGATGGGCCTTGCGGGGGGCCCTCGGCGAGGGGTCGGGCGCCTTCCTGGCGTCGAGCCCGGAAGAAGAGGGAGGAGGCGCGGGGGCTGCCGACATTCCTCCGGGAGCCCAGGGGGAGGCGGGCTCGGGGCGCAGCCGCGGCGCCATGGGCTCGGCCGGTTTGCCCTCCCCGAGGGGGGGACCTCCCGGCCGGGCGGCGCGGTCGTCCTTCAGCTGGCCGTCCTTCTCCGGCGTGGGCTTCTTTCCACCGTCTGCCGGCGACTCGACCGCCTTGTTCGGGTCGGTTCCAGCGGTCTTATCCATCTTCTCCGTCACCTGATCGCGTGTCGATGAGGAGGCGGAACGTGGACCCGGTCTGGCCTGGGCACTCACGGGCTTACTCCCCTTCCCCGTTTTCCTCGGTCTCCAACGCCTCGGCGTTACGGGCGAGAGCCACGATGCTGTCCCCCTCCGCGAGATTCATCAGACGTACCCCCATGGTCTGGCGGCCAGACCGCTTGATCTCCCCTGCGCTGGTCCGGATGACTCCGCCGGCGGACGTGATCGCGAAGACCTCGTCCTCCGGGCTGACCATGACAGCCCCCACCAGCTTGCCACGAGCACTGACGATCTTCGCCGTCAGGACGCCCTTGCCGCCTCTTCCCTGGACCGGGTACTGCTCGGCGGGCGTGCGCTTGGCATACCCACCCTCGGTCGCGATCAACACATCCGCGCCGTCGGCGACGCGGTTCATGGCCAAAAGCTCATCGCCCTCAAGGAAGCGCATACCGATCACACCGCTGGTCGCCCGCCCCATCGGGCGCAGCGCCTCGTCCGAGGCCGTGAAACGGATGGACTGGGCGCCCCGGGAGACCAGCAGGAGGTCGTCCTCCTCCGACACCAGCCTGGCGGCGATCACCTCGTCGTCTTCCCTCAGGTTGATGGCGATGAGACCACCCGAACGCGGCGAGTCGTACTCCGAAAGGCGCGTCTTCTTCACCAGACCGCTGCGGGTGGCCAGCACGAGGTACGGGGCGACCTCGTAGTCGCGCAGGTCGAGCACCTCCATGACGACCTCGTCCGGCTGCATGGCGAGCAGGTTGGCCAGATGCTGACCACGGGCGTCGCGGCCGGAGTCCGGCAGCTCGTAGGCCTTGACGCGGTAGACGCGCCCCTTGTTCGTGAAGAACAGCAGCCAGTGGTGGGTGGTGGTGACGAAGAAGTGGTCGACGATGTCGTCCTGACGCAGCTGCGCGCCGCGCACCCCCTTGCCCCCGCGTTTCTGGGCCCGGTACAGGTCGGTGTTGGTGCGCTTGGCGTAGCCGCCGCGGGTGATCGTGACGACCATGTCCTCCTCGGCGAGAAGGTCCTCGATCGACATGTCGCCCTCGTAGGCGATGATCTCCGTCTTGCGCTCGTCGCCGTACTTGGAGGTGACCTCCGACAGTTCGTCGAAGACGATCGTCCGCTGCCGTTCCGGGGAGGCCAGGATCTCCTGGTAGTCGACGATGTGGACCATCAGCGCGTCGTGCTCGTCGGTGATCTGCTGCCGTTCCAGTGCGGCCAGCTTGCGCAGCTGCATGTCGAGGATGGCCTGCGCCTGGACCTCGTCGATCTCCAGGAGCGTCATCAGGCCGCCCTGGGCGGCGGCGGCCGACGGCGAGTTCCGGATGAGCGCGATGACCTCGTCCATCCGGTCGAGCGCCTTCAGCAGCGCCCGCAGGATGTGGGCCCGCTCCTCGGCCTTGCGCAGGAGATAGCGGGTCCGGCGGACCACGACCTCGATCTGGTGGGCCACGTAGTGGCGGACGAACTGGTCGAGCCGCAGGGTGCGCGGCACGCCGTCGACGAGCGCCAGCATGTTGGCGCCGAAGGTGGTCTGCAGCTGGGTGTGCTTGTAGAGGTTGTTCAGGACGACCTTGGCGACCGCGTCGCGCTTGAGCACGATGACCAGGCGCTGGCCGACCCGGGAGGAGCTCTCGTCGCGGACGTCGGCGATGCCGCTGATCCGGCCGTCCTTCACCGCCTCGGCGATCGACAACGCGAGGTTGTCGGGGTTGACCTGGTAGGGCAGCTCGGTGACGACCAGGCACTGGCGGCCCTTGGCGTCCTCCTCCACCTCCACGATCGCCCGCATGGTGATCGAGCCGCGGCCGGTCCGGTAGGCGTCGTCGATGCCGCGGCGTCCGACGATCAGCGCGCCGGTCGGGAAGTCGGGCCCCTTGATCCGGGCGATCAGCGCCTCAAGGAGCTCCTCGTCGGAGGCGTCGGGGTTCTGCAGCGCCCACTTGACGCCGTCGGAGACCTCGCGCAGGTTGTGCGGCGGGATGTTGGTGGCCATGCCGACGGCGATGCCGGCCGAGCCGTTGACCAGGAGGTTGGGAAAGCGCGAGGGCAGGACCAGCGGCTCTTGGGAGCGCCCGTCGTAGTTGGGCTGGAAGTCGACGGTGTCCTTGTCGATGTCACGGATCATCTCCATGGCGATCGGCGCGAGTTTGCACTCGGTGTACCGCATGGCGGCCGGCATGTCGTTGCCGGGTGACCCGAAGTTGCCCTGGCCGTCGACCAGGGTGTAGCGCAGCGCCCAGGGCTGGGCCAGCCGTACGACGGTGCCGTAGATGGAGCTGTCGCCGTGCGGGTGATAGGAGCCCATGACGTCGCCGACGACGCGGGAGCACTTGAAGTATCCCCGGTCGGGGCGGTAGCCGCCGTCGTACATGGCGTAGAGCACACGGCGGTGCACCGGCTTGAGCCCGTCGCGGACGTCGGGCAGCGCGCGGGACACGATGACGGACATCGCGTAGTCCATGTAGCTGCGCTGCATCTCCGACTGGATGTCGACCGGTTCGATGCGCTGCTCTGCGGGCGGAGTGTTCACATCCGTCACGGGTGCTGGGTCCTTTTCTTCAGAGAGGTCTTACGGCTGCCGCTACACATCGAGGAATCGGACGTCTCGCGCGTTCCTGATGATGAAGGAGCGGCGAGCCTCGACGTCCTCACCCATGAGAACGCTGAACAGCTCGTCGGCCTGGGCGGCGTCGTCGAGAGTGACCTGAAGCAGGACACGGGTGTCGGGGTTCATCGTGGTGTCCCACAGCTGGGCGGCGTTCATCTCGCCCAGCCCCTTGAACCGCTGGATGCCGTCGTGGAGGCGGGGGTCGCGCTTGCCCCGGCCGATGCCGTCCTCGATGATCGCGTCGCGCTCGCGGTCGGAGTAGGCGTAGGAGGCGTCCTCGCCCCGGCGGTCCCACTTGATCTTGTAGAGGGGCGGCTGGGAGAGGTAGACGTGCCCGGCCTCGATGAGCGGGCGCATGAAACGGAACAGCAGCGTCAGCAGCAGGGTGTTGATGTGCTGGCCGTCGACGTCGGCGTCCGCCATCAGGATGAGCTTGTGGTAGCGGAGCTTGGCGATGTCGAACTCGTCGTGGACGCCGGTGCCCATGGCCGTGATGAGCGCCTGGACCTCGGTGTTCTTCAGCACCTTGTCGATGCGGGCCTTCTCCACGTTCAGGATCTTGCCGCGGATGGGCAGGATGGCCTGGTACTTGGAGTCGCGCCCTCCCTTGGCCGATCCGCCCGCCGAGTCACCCTCGACGATGAACAGCTCGCACTTCTCCGGGTCGCTCCACTGGCAGTCTGCCAGCTTGCCGGGCAGGCCGGAGCCGGACTCCAGCAGGGACTTGCGGCGGGTGAGATCACGGGCCTGACGGGCCGCGATGCGGGCGCGGGCGGCCTGCAGGGACTTGTTGATGATGTCCTTGGCCTCGCCCGGGTTGCGCTCGAACCAGTCACGCAGATGGTCGTTGCACGCCTTCTGGACGAAGGACTTGGCCTCGGTGTTGCCCAGCTTCGTCTTGGTCTGGCCCTCGAACTGCGGGTCGGCCAGTTTCACCGAGATGATCGCGGTGAGGCCCTCGCGGATGTCCTCGCCGGCGAGGTTGTCGTCCTTGCCCTCCTTGAGGAACCTCTGCTCGCGGGCGTAGCGGTTGACGATCGACGTCAGCGCGGCGCGGAAGCCCTCCTCGTGGGTGCCGCCCTCGGCCGTGTTGATGGTGTTGGCGAAGGTGTAGACCGACTCGCTGTAGGAGTTGTTCCACTGCATGGCGATCTCAACGGAGATGCCCTCGCCGTGCTCCTCGAAGTCGATCACCGAGAGGTGAGCGGCGTCCTTCTTGGAGTTCAGGTGCTTGACGAAGTCGGACAGGCCGCCCTCGTAGTGGTAGACCACCTCGGGCGCCTCGTCGCCCGCGGCGTGGGCCGGCCGCTCGTCGCGCAGCGTGATGGTCAGGCCCTTGTTCAGGAAGGCCATCTCCTGGAAGCGGCGCGAGAGCGTCTCGAAGTTCCACGTGGTGGTCTCGAAGATGGTCTCGTCGGCCCAGAAGGTGATCGAGGTGCCCGTCTCCTGCGTCGGCTCGCCCTTGGCCAGCGGGGCGGTCGGCTTGGAGGCGGCGTAGCTCTGGCGCCAGTGGTGGCCGTCACAGCGGATCTCCACGTCGAGCGCGGCCGACAGCGCGTTGACCACGGAGACGCCCACACCGTGCAGACCACCGGAGACGGCGTAGGACTTGCTGTCGAATTTGCCGCCGGCGTGCAGCACGGTCAAGACGACCTCGACGGCCGGGCGGCCCTCGGCCTCGACGATGCCGACGGGGATGCCACGGCCGTTGTCGACGACCCGCACGCCGTTGTCGGCGAGGAGCGTCACCTCGATGCGGTCGGCGTAGCCGGCCAGGGCCTCGTCGACGGCGTTGTCCACCACCTCGTAGACGAGGTGGTGGAGACCACGCTCACCCGTGGAGCCGATGTACATGCCGGGGCGCTTACGGACCGCCTCTAGTCCTTCGAGGACGGTGATTGAGCTAGCGTCGTAGGACAAGTGCGAAATCCTCCTGCCGCGGACACGCGGCGGGAGAGCGTGTCAGCCCCGCCGTGCCCGTCACCATCGTGAATGCACCGATGCGCTCACCCGGGGGACTCGGCGTCGGATGCCGGGGTGACACGCAAGCGGACGTGTCCGGAATTCGGTTTCATTCTAGCGGCTCAGGACGCGTCGTGTGGCATTGACGGCCTCTGAAAGGCCCCCTCGCGCGTCGACCATCGTCTTGAACATCCCCCTACGCGGGAGGGGGTGGCCGCGTCAGAAAGGCCGCTGATCCGTTTTCCGGGCGGTCGATCAGCCGTAGGTGTCGCCCGGACCGCGGCTGCCGGTGACGCGCAGCCCGCCGCTCGGACGGGGCCCGTTCTGCGGGCCCCGCACCTTCACCCGCTGCACCGTCCCGTGCCCGAGCTCCTCATTCAACCTTCTGACCAGCGTTCTTGCCAAGAGCCGTACCTGGGTCGCCCAGGCGGTGGAGTCGGCGGTCACCAGGACCTCCCCGTCGGCGAAGGTCTCCGGCCTGGTGTGGGCGGCCAGTTCGGGGCCGACGATCTCGTGCCACCGGCCGAACACCCCGCCCACCGCGGCGGGCTGCTCCCAGCCACGGTCGGACAGCAGGTCGGCTATGGCCTGACCGAAAAGGCGGGGATCGCCCGTGTCCCTGCGCGTGCCGTACGGCTTGCGCCGCGGCTCACGGCGCGGGAGCTGCCCCCGCCGGGCGGCGTCGGCCTTGGCCTGGGCCAGCTTCTCCCTCGCCATCGCGGCCCCTCGTGCGGCCGTGGCGGCCGATCCGGGCCCGGCCTGCGCGGCGGCCGACCCGGGCCCGGCCGAAGCCGCGGCCGCGGGAGGGGACGCGGCCGGGGGCCCCGGCGGCGGCACGGCAGGTGCCGTGGGCGGTGACACGGATGGGAGCCCCGAGGGGATCCCCCCCGGGGGCGGCGGAGCAGGGCCGGACGCCCGGCGGTCATCGGACACGGGTCACGTTCCCCTCGGCGACGTCGAACCGGGCGCCGGCCAGCTCCACGGGCACGTCGTCGGCGACGGCGGCCGTGATCAGCACCTGCTCGGCCGGGGCGACGATCTCGGCCAGCCTGCGCCGGCGGCGGCTGTCCAGCTCGGCGAAGACGTCGTCCAGGAGCAGCACCGGGTCCCCCCCGTCGGCCCTGAGCAGGTCGTAGGCGGCCAGCCTGAGCGCCAGCGCGAACGACCACGACTCGCCGTGGCTGGCGTAGCCCCGGGCGGGCAGGTCCCCCAGCCCCAGGAACAGATCGTCGCGGTGCGGGCCGACGAGCGTGACACCGCGTTCGAGTTCGGAGCTTCGCACCTCGGCCAGGGCCGACCGCAGCCGCTCCTCCAGAGCCTCCCGGCCCGTACCCGCGTCCGGCGGGCTCCCCTCCGCACCGTCCGGCGACGGCCCGGCCGCGGGCACGCTGCACCGGTAGTCCAGGTCGACCGGGGCGGAGCCCGGCGCGAGGGCGGCGTAGGAGGCGGTGACCAGCGGGCGCAGCGCCTCGACCAGCGCCAGGCGCGCGGCGAGCAGCTCCGCGCCGCACCGGGCCAGGTGGGCGTCCCAGACCTCCAGGGTGCTCAGCGGGTCTCCGGCCCCGGCGGCGGCGAACGCCGCGTCGCTCTCGGCCCGACGCCCGGCGCGTGCCCCCCGCCGCGCCTGCGCGGCCGTACGCAGCAGGGCGCCGCGCTGCTTGAGCACCCGGTCGTAGTCGGCCCGCACCCCCGCGAAACGGGGGGCCCTGGCCACCAGCAGGTCGTCGAGGTACCGGCGCCGCTCGGAGGGGTCGCCCTTGACCATGGCCAGGTCCTCGGGGGCGAACAGGACCGTGCGCAGCAGGCCGATGACATCGCGGGCGCGGGACACGGGCGAGCGGTTGAGCCGGGCGCGGTTGGCCCGGCCCGGGTTGACCTCCAGCTCGACCAGGGCCCGCCGGTCGTCGCGCACGATCAGCGACCGCACGACCGCCCGCGCGGCCCCGTGCCGCACCAGCGGCCCGTCGGCGGCGACCCGGTGGCTCGACTGCGTGGCCACGTAGCCCAGCGCCTCGACCAGGTTGGTCTTGCCCTGCCCGTTCGGCCCGACGAACGCCGTGACCCCCGGCTCAAGGCCGAGCTCGACGGCGTCGTAGGACCGGAAGTCGGTCAGCGACAGATGGGCGACGTGCACCCCAGGAAGCGTAGTCGTCCGCGCCCGTCTCCGGCGCCCCGCCGTACCCGCCCGGGGTTCGCGCGCCCCGGGCGGGGTGGTGCCGGGCGGGGTGCCCGCGCCACCTGTCCGCGGGCCGCCCGTGGGCCGGAACGCGGGCCGGGCGCGTGCCGTTCACGCCCCGCCCGCCGTTCCGGGCCGGGTGCTACTCGCCGGCCTCCACCGGGGGGACGACGTCGGCGCCGGGGGCGTCGGCGCCCTTGGCCGTCTCGCCCTCCTTGGCGGTGACGGCGTGCCCGCCGAACTGGTTGCGCAGGGCCGCGATGACCTTCATCGCCGGGGAGTCGTCCTGACGGGAGGCGAACCTCGCGTACAGCGCGGCGGTGATGACCGGCAGCGGCACCGCGTGGTCCACGGCGGCCTGCACCGTCCACCGGCCCTCGCCCGAGTCCTGGGCGTAGCCGCGCAGCTCCTCAAGCGCCGGGTCCTCCTCCAGCGCGCGGACCATGAGGTCGAGCAGCCACGAGCGGATGACCGTGCCGTGACGCCAGCTTCGGAAGGCGCCCGTAACGTCGGTGACCACGTCGGAGGCCCGCAGCAGCTCCCACCCCTCGGCGAAGGCCTGCATCATGCCGTACTCGATGCCGTTGTGGACCATCTTGGCGAAGTGGCCGGCACCGACCTCTCCGGCGTGGACGAAACCGTCCTGCGCGGGCTTGAGGCTCTCGAAGACCGGGGCCAGCCGCCGCACGTCGGACTCGGAGCCGCCCACCATGAGGGCGTAGCCGTTCTGCAGACCCCAGACGCCGCCGCTCACCCCGCAGTCGACGAAGCCGATCCCCGCGGCGCCGAGGTCGGCGGCGTGCCGCTGGTCGTCCAGGTAGTGCGAGTTGCCGCCGTCGACCACGAGGTCGCCGGCCGACAGCAGGGTGCCGAGCTCCTCGATCGTCGCCCGGGTCGGCTCGCCCGCGGGCACCATGACCCACACCGCGCGCGGCGGGTGGAGCCGGTCGACCAGCTCCTTCAGGCTCGATACGTCGGCGACCTCCGGATCGCGGTCGTATCCGACGACCTCGTGGCCCTCGCGGCGCAGCCGCTCGGCCATGTTGCCGCCCATCCTGCCCAGCCCGACCATGCCGATCTGCATACGAGCACCCCCTTCAGGGTCTCATCATCTGTTTCCGTCCAGACGTGCCACCGCGAGCCGTACCAGGTGGGCGTTTCCGTCGACGAGGTCGCCCGCGGGGCTGTGGAGAACGTCTTCCAGGCCGATGCGCGTGGCCATACCCAGGCGTCCGGCCTCATCCACAAGGGCCCAGGTCGTCACCTCCTCACCGTGCAGGAGCCGGGGGCCGCGGACCCCCAGCGCGTCGAGGCGGCCGAGCACGGCGCGCGCCCGCGAGGGGGCCGTGCCCGCGGCGCCGCCCAAGATCTCGACGAGCACCCGTGCGCACTCCAGCCCGGTCGCGGCGAGCGCCTCGGCGTCGTCCTCGGACCAGACGCCCGCCTCGACGTCCACACCGAGTCGCCGCAGATCATGCCACAGCCCCTCGAAGCCCTGCTCGGAGAGGTTCACCGAGGCGAAGTCGGGCAGGTCAGCGGAGGTGAGCCCGGCCCACCCCCGGACGGCCTCACCCCGCGCCCCGGCGTCCCCCGCCGTCATCCACAGGCCGGTGCTCACCCCGACGGGCATCCCCGGGCACGCCCGCCGTACGGCGCGCACGGCGGCCCCGATGTGGACGGCGCTGAGAGACTCCCTGCCCGTCTCGTCACGCGGATGCATGTGGACGGCCGTCGCACCCGCCGCACGGGCCGCACGGGCCTCCTGAGCGAGTTCCAGAGGGGTCACGGGGAGCGCGGGGTGCTCCCCGGGGCTCCTGGCGCCGTTGAGGCACGCCTTCAGCAGCCGCCGGGGCACGTCTTCGGCATGGGCTCGCGCGCGGCCGGGCCCGGCGGACGTCCCCTCCCCGGCGCCCTCACGCCCGTCCCCCCTCAACGGCGGGCTCTCAGCTCGACAGGCGGATCGGCATGATCAGGTAGCGGTAGTCGGGGGTCCCCCCCTCGTCGACCGGCTTTCCGGCGGTGAGGACGGCGGGCTTGGTCGAGGTGGTCATCTGCAGCCTGGCCACGTCGGAGTCGATCGCGCCGAGCCCCTCCAGCAGGAACTGGTGGTTGAAGGCGATGTTGATGTCGTCGCCCTCGAAGTCCACGGGCAGGACCTCAACGGCCTGCGCCTCGTCGCCGCTGCCCGCCTCCAGGACGACCTCGTCGCCGCGGAAGGCCAGCCGGACCGGGGTGTTGCGCTCGGCGACCAGGGCCACGCGCTTGACGGCCTCGACGAAGGCGCCCGTGGACAGGTCGGCGCGGGCGGAGAACTCGGTGGGCAGCAGCGAGCGGTACTTGGGGAACTCGGGGTCCAGCAGCCGGGTGGTCGTGCGGCGGCCGGCGCTGGAGAAGCCGATCATGCCTTCTCCGGTGCCGCCCACCGAGCTCATCGCGACCTCGATCTCGGCGCCCGTGCTGCCCAGCGCCTTGGCCGTGTCGGCGAGGGTGCGGCCGGGGATCATCGCGACCGCGGAGAAGTCGGGCTGGCCGGGCTGCCACTTCAGCTCCCGTACGGCCAGGCGGTAGCGGTCGGTCGCCGCCAGCGTGACGGTGTCGCCCTCGATCTCCATGCGCACGCCGGTCAGCATCGGCAGCGTGTCGTCCTTGCCCGCGGCCACGGCGACCTGGCCGACGGCCGAGGCGAAGACGTCGCTGCCCACCCGCCCGGCGGCCGGGGGCATGGCCGGCAGGGAGGGGTAGTCCTCCACGGGCATGGTGAGGAGGGTGAACCGGGCGCTTCCACAGGTGACGACGGCTTTGGCACCTTCCACGACGAGATCCACGGGCTGTGCGGGCAGCGCCCTGGTGATCTCGGCGAGCAGTCTGCCGGAGACGAGCACCACGCCCGCCTCGCCGCTCTGCGGTTCGAGGGTCACCTCCGCGGACACCTCGTAGTCGAAGCCGGAGAGCTTGAGCTGCCCGCCCTCGGTGACCTCCAGTCTCATCCCGGCGAGTACCGGCACGGAGGGACGCGCCGGCAGGCTCCTCGCCGTCCATGCGACCGCCTCAGCGAGCACGTCTCGCTCGATTCGGAACATCACGTGGATCCGCCTCCTGTGTGTCGAGCGCTGTCGGCTCGGTGCCTTGGGTTCAAGTGTTCTCTGTCACGCACGTGCGCTCCCCCCGAACCCCTTCCTTGGGTCTTGAGTTTTCTGGTTAGAGATACAAGAGGTCATCGCATTAGGGGCGGTGGATACTGTGGAAATCCTCTGTTTCCGCAGCTCAGAGGCCCTTTTTTCATCCACTGGGGGTGTGGGTGAAGCCTGTGGAGAACTCGTGGGCCTGGGGAGAACCGCGCTGTACACACAGGCTGTCCCCAGATCTTGGTCCCTTCGTCCACCGGTTATCCACGAGGTTTCCCCAGGTTCTCCACCGGGTATGAGGTCGTTTTGTCCCTGGGGATAAGTCTCTTCACAGGGCGTCCCCAGGTTGTCCACGGGTTCCCCACAGGTTCTCCCCAGGTTCTCCCCAGAGTTGTGCACAGGCCGCCCCGGCCCGCCCGGTCGCCGCGCGCCCGAAACGATCATGTCGGAGCCCCCGGGTCACCGGCGTCCGATCCGGCCGGGCCATTGATCCACAAGGTTTTCCACAGCCTGTGCATCACGCCGGGGGAAAACTCATCCATTGCGCGACTGCTGCTTGATCCGGGTGGTCAGCTCGTTGACCTGGTTGTAGATCGAACGCCTCTCGGCCATGAGAGAGCGGATCTTCCGGTCGGCGTGCATCACCGTGGTGTGGTCGCGCCCGCCGAACTGCTGCCCGATCTTCGGCAGGGACATGTCGGTCAGCTCCCTGCACAGGTACATGGCGATCTGCCGGGCGGTGACCAGGACCCGCGAGCGCGACCCGCCGCACAGGTCGTCGATCGACAGGCCGAAGTAGGCGGCGGTGGAGGCCATGATCGTGGCGATCGTTATCTCCGACCCCGCGTCCTCGGTGATGAGGTCCTTGAGCACCACCTCGGTGAGCTGCAGGTCCACCGACTGCCGGTTGAGGCTGGCGAAGGCGGTGACGCGGATCAGGGCGCCTTCGAGCTCACGGATGTTGGTGGAGATGCGGCTGGCGATGTACTCCAGCACCTCCGGCGGAGCGGCGAGCCCCTCCTGGATCGCTTTTTTCCGCAGGATCGCGATGCGGGTCTCCAGCTCGGGCGGCTGGACGTCGGTGATCAGGCCCCACTCGAAGCGGTTGCGGAGCCGGTCCTCCAGGGTGACGAGCTGCTTGGGCGCCCGGTCGCTGGAGATGACGATCTGCTTGTTGGCGTTGTGCAGGGTGTTGAAGGTGTGGAAGAACTCCTCCTGCGTCTGTTCCTTGCCCTCCAGGAACTGGATGTCGTCCACCAGCAGGATGTCCACGGCCCGGTAGCGTCCGCGGAAGTTGTCGGCCTTGTGGTCGCGGATGGAGTTGATGAAGTCGTTGGTGAACTCCTCAGAGCTCACGTATCTCACCCGGGCGCCGTCGTAGAGGCTCTGCGCGTAGTGGCCGATCGCGTGCAGCAGGTGGGTCTTGCCCAGGCCGGAGTCGCCGTAGATGAACAGCGGGTTGTAGGCCTTGGCCGGCGCCTCGGCCACCGCGACCGCCGCCGCGTGGGCGAATCGGTTGCTGGAGCCGATGACGAACGTCTCGAAGGTGTACTTCGGGTTGAGGCGGGCCGGCTCGCCCTGCGCGCGGCCGCCCCGGCCGTCCCAGCGGTTGGGCACGGGGCCCGCGCCCTGCGGCGGTGCCGGCCGTTCGAAGCCGTCGGGCTCCGGGCGGCCGGGCTGCGGCTGCGGGGTGTAGCCGCCCCGCCCGTAGCCGCCGCCCTGCTCGGCCTGGGCCGGGGCGGGAGGGTCCGCGGGGAGGTACGGCTGAGCCGGCTCCTCGGAGTGCGGGTAGGCGTAGGGGAACGGCCGGCCCTGTGGTTGATGCTGTGGATAGTCGGTGGACGGCGGAGCGGCCGGTCCGTGGGGCTGGTAGGGGTGCTGTGCGCCGGAGGCCTCGTGGGGCTGGGAGGTTACCAGCTGTGCATAACCCTGCTGCGATCCGCCGGCCTGGGGATAACCCGACCCGGGCGCCTGTGGATAAGTGTCGGGCCGGGGGCCGCCGCCGGTGTCGCCGCCGGCCGCGCCGGGGTCGACCATGACCGCGACCTGCATGGGACGGCCGAACTCCTGGGAGAGCGCGTGGCCGATCAGCGGGCGGAGCTTGTTCTCAAGGACATCCCTGGCGAAGTCGGTCGGGGCGGCGAGCACGACGGTGTTGTTCATCAGGCCGAAGGGCCGCGTCATGCTGAGCCACACGCGCTGCTGGGACGGCACGCTCTCGTTGAGGTAGTTCTTCAGCGCCCGCGCCCACATCTCGCCGAGATCCGTTCCGTCCATGCCCGGCCCATCCTCCTCCGACGCGGCCCCCGCCTTGAGCTCGCCGCGATCCGTTTATCCACACCGATGGCCGCCGGACGCATCGGATTTCCCCGTTGTCCACATGTCGGAGCCCCTGTGACCCCCTGGGGCCGCCGACCGGGATCCACAGCGAATCCACATCGCATCCACACACTGTGCACAGCCCCTCACCTGCTGCGAAAACGTGTCCTGTCAGGGAAGGAAGGCCTCCCGCGGGAGCCCTGTCCACAGCCTGTGCTCGCGACGTTGTCCACAGCCTAGTGGCAGTACGGGGGAGGCTGAGTGCACATCCTGTGGACGGCGGGGCGTCGGTGGAAAAAGGGGCTGTGGATTCGTGGACAACCCACAACCGGCGCCTTTCGGTTTGACCTGGGGCGCGCCTTCCCCGTAACGTACGACGGTCGGCTTGCCACGCGACGGCTATTTCGCATGCCCCGCTTCCGGCAGGCCAGTCACTGTCGAGCGTCCCCATGTGCTGGGGGCGTGCCCTAAGCCTGGAGCCCACTCGTGAGCAAGCGTACTTTCCAGCCGAACAACCGTCGTCGCGCCAAGACCCACGGCTTCCGGCTGCGCATGCGCACCCGCGCGGGTCGCGCCATCCTGGCCGCCCGCCGTCGCAAGGGCCGTGCCGAGCTCTCCGCCTGACGTATCCGCCGTGCCCGGTCCGCCGGGCCAAGGCAGAGGCGTTCCGTCGCCCGCCGGCCGTGACGTCGGCGGGCGACATCCGTACCTGCCCCCGGGTCGACAAGGTCCTCTCGTGCTGCCGTCCGTGTCCCGAATGCGCCGGGGCGAGGAGTTCACGAACGCGGTCAAAAAGGGAAGCCGCGCAGGCCGTCCCACCCTGGTCGCGCACTTTGGCATGCGTACGGAACCCGGTGGGCCACCCCTGGTGGGGTTTGTGGTGAGCCGTGCCGTGGGAGGCGCGGTCACCCGAAATCGAGTCAAACGTCAGTTGAGACACCTCATGCGAGACCGTCTCCATCGCCTCCCGCAGGGTAGCCTGCTGGTTGTACGCGCCAATCCACCGGCCGCGTCCGCGCGAAGCGAGCGCCTTGCCGCCGAACTCGACGTCGCGCTGGATCGTTTACTCAGGCGGCGAGAGCCTTCCCGGGCTCACACGGATGGGCGATGATGACGGCGCAGCATACCGCCGGGATTTCCCCGGCTGCCAGGACCCTGATGGCTCCTATCCGGTTCTACCGGAGCTATGTGAGTCCCCTGCTGGGTCCCCGTTGCCGCTTCCATCCTTCGTGCAGTGCCTACGGGCTTGAGGCGGTGGCCGTCCACGGCGCGCTGCGCGGTACGTGGCTGACGATCCGCAGGATCGGGCGATGCCACCCATTCCACCCCGGAGGCTTTGACCCGGTACCCCCGCGTCCGGGCCGGTCCGACGAAACGCAAGGGAGCTAGCTCGGTGGAGCTGTCCTGGCTGAACTGGCTGTACACGGCCGTCGCTCACGTCATCACCTGGATTCACCAGGGATACAGCGGCTTCCTCGACCCGAACAGCGGGCTGACCTGGGCGCTGACCATCATCACCCTCACGGTGCTGATGCGACTGCTCATCTTCCCTCTCTTCCTCAAGCAGATGCGTTCGTCGAGGAAGATGCAGGAGCTGGCGCCCAAGGTCCAGGAACTGCGTAAGCGGTACAAGAACGACAAGCAGCGCATGAACCAGGAGGTCATGGCGCTGTACCAGGGGCAGGGGGCCAACCCGCTCGGCGGTTGTCTGCCCGTCGTGGCGCAGTTCCCGATCTTCATCTCGATGTTCACCGTGCTGAACGCGATGGCCCACGGCCAGCTCAAGTTCGGCATGTCGAAGGAACTCGTCGACAGCGCCCGAGCCGCGCACATCTTCGGCGCCCCACTGCCGGCGACCTTCTGGACCGACGCCGCCCAGATCGAGGCGCTCGGAGCCAACCCGGTCCAGACGAAGATCGTGCTCGCCGTCTTCGTGGCGATCAGCTCGCTGACCACCTTCCTCACCGTCCGGCAGAGCGTCGGCCGCTCGATGGCCCAGATGCCGGACAACCCGATGGCGCAGCAGCAGAAGATCCTGATGTACATCTCGCCGCTGTTCGCGATCTTCTCCCTCAACTTCCCGCTCGGCCTCATCCTCTACTGGGTCACCACCAACCTCTGGACCCTGGGGCAGCAGCACTGGTTCTACAGCCGCCACCCCATGCCCGTGCCCGACGCCAAGGGCAACATGGTGACGCCCGAGCCGAAGCCGAGCCTGCTGAGCAAGGTCAAGAAGAGCGCGCCCGAGCCCGAGCCCGAGACGCCCTCCGCCTCTCCGGAGTCCAAGCAGATCCGCCGGCAGCCGACCCGCCAGCCCCGCAGCAAGCGGACGGGTAGTAAGAAGTCTTGAGGATCATCCCCGACAGCACGAAGGAGTGGCCGGACGTGACCGAGGCCGAGGCCGAAAAGGAGACCGTGAAGGCGGTTCCCGATCTCGCCGCGCTGGAGCAGGAAGGCGAGATCGCGGCGGATTACGTCGAGGGTCTCCTTGACATCGCCGACATCGACGGTGACATCGACATGGATGTCGAAGGCGATCGCGCCGTGGTGTCGGTTGTGGGCGTCAAGGGGAGTGACCTCGTGGGTCCCCACGGCGAGGTCCTGGAGGCGATCCAGGAACTGACCCGCCTTGCGGTGCATCGCCAGACCGGGGAGCGCTCCCGGCTCATGCTCGACATCGGCGGGTATCGCGAGCGCCGCCGGGCCGAACTCCGCGAACTCGGCACCAAGATCGCGGCAGACGTCAAGCGCAGCGGAGAGCCCAAGCCGCTGCAGCCGATGACTCCGTTCGAGCGCAAGGTCGTGCACGACGCGGTCGCGGCGGCGGGTCTGCGGAGCGAGTCCGAGGGCGAGGAGCCCCGGCGTTTCGTGGTGGTCCTCCCCGCGTAGCCGCGAAGGCACAGGCACACGAAGGCCGCCGTCCCCGACTCTCCGGGGGCGGCGGCCTTCGCGCGTCCCGCTCCCGTACGGCGGTGCGGA
Organism: Streptosporangium violaceochromogenes; assembly: GCF_014654615.1. Lineage (GTDB taxonomy): Bacteria > Actinomycetota > Actinomycetes > Streptosporangiales > Streptosporangiaceae > Streptosporangium > Streptosporangium violaceochromogenes. The sequence continues at coordinate 127,384 of NZ_BNBB01000003.1, forward strand.
GCGGGCCCACTAGCCTTAGAACGCCCTGCTCCAGAGAGTTCCAAGGAAGAGTGAGCGTCGAGTGAGTGACCAGATCCCCGAACCGCCCGAGATCGCGCGCACGGTGTTCACCGGTGACGCCTGGTCCAGGGCGGAGACGTTCGCGGGACTGCTGGCCGGGCCCGGGGTGGTGCGCGGCCTGCTCGGTCCCCGCGAGGTGTCCCGTATCTGGGATCGGCACCTCCTCAACTGCGCGGTGGTCGCCGAAGCGGTCCCCGCCGATGTCCGGCTGGTGGACATCGGTTCGGGGGCGGGCCTGCCCGGATTGGTGCTGGCGATCGTCCGGCCCGACCTCAGGGTCACCCTCCTGGAGCCGCTGCTGCGCCGGACGGTCTTCCTGCAGGAGTGTGTGGAGTCCCTGGAACTTTCCAACGTCGAGGTGCTCCGCGGCCGGGCCGAGGAGTTCGCGGGCCGGCGCGAGTTCGACGTCGCCTCCGCCCGCGCGGTGGCGCCACTCGACCGGCTGCTGACGTGGGCACTGCCCCTGCTGCGCGAGGGAGGCGAGCTTCTGGCCATGAAGGGGGAGCGGGCGGCGGAGGAATTGGCGGACGCCGAGGCGCAATTACGCTCCAGCGGGGTGCGAACCGCCGAGCTTGTATCGGTCGGGCACGGTAAGGTCGAGCCGCCCGCAACTCTCATCCGGGTGGTCGCCGGTCAGGCCTCCGGAGGAGCACGGAAAGGCACTCGCCGAAAGGACCGTGCCCAGAGGGTCAAGCGGGCGCGAGGCCAGTAGACAGACCGAGCGAAGCGAGTCAAGGCCAGTGAATGACCATGAAAGTGCGATCGTGAGCGCGGGATGTGGTCTCGGCTGGCCTGAACGCCCTACCGCTCAGCCGTGCGAACGGCGCTTTTCCGGTCTGGGCTGGCCGGTATCGGCTCCCGCCGCTGCGGCAAGGCCGGTTGAAAGGACGACGACCGTGACCCAGTCCCCCCTTAACCCCGGCGACTCGCCGCTGGTACGAGAGGCACTCAGCTCAGTGGTTTCACGTGAAACATCGGCCAAGACGATGACAACGGCTCCCGGAGGAAGTGGCGGGGCGAGGGACGGCGACTGGCCCCGGCCGCCCAAGACCCGCATCTTCACCGTGGCCAACCAGAAAGGCGGCGTGGGGAAGACCACCACGTCGGTGAACCTCGCCGCCGCACTCTCCATGCACGGTCAGCGGGTCCTGGTGGTCGACCTCGACCCCCAGGGCAATGCCTCGACGGCGCTTTCCGTAGAGCACCGCGGTGATGTGCCGGATATGTACAAGGTGCTCGTGGAGGACATGCCTCTTCAGGAGGCCGTGAAGCCGGTACCGGGCATGTCCGGTCTCTACTGCGCCCCCGCCACGATCGACCTGGCCGGCGCCGAGATCGAACTCGTCTCCATGGTCGCGCGCGAGGCCCGGCTACAGCGGGCGCTGAACGCCTACAAGGAGATCGAGTTCGACTACATCCTCATCGACTGCCCTCCTTCCCTCGGGCTGCTGACCGTCAACGCGCTGATGGCCGCGAACGAGCTGCTGATCCCCATCCAGTGCGAGTACTACGCCCTGGAAGGGCTCGGCCAGCTCCTCCGGAACGTCGATCTCGTCCGCGCGCATCTGAACCCCACACTCCAGCTGTCCACCATCCTGATGACGATGTACGACGGACGGACCAGACTGGCCTCGCAGGTCGCCGAAGAGGTTCGCTCCCACTTCCAGGACACCGTGCTCAGAACGCTGATCCCCCGCAGCGTCCGTGTCTCGGAGGCCCCGAGCTACGGTCAGTCGGTCATGACCTACGACCCGGGCTCCAGCGGCGCGATGGCCTATATGGACGCGGCCCGTGAGATCGCCTACCGTGGCGCGGCCGTGTGAACGCGCCCGGACTCTCGACAATCATCGTGAAGGCCGTCAAGGGCGGGACCGTGAGCCGGAGAAGGGGTAGCAGTGGTGAGTAAGCAGCCGCGAGGGCTGGGCAAGGGTCTGGGAGCGCTCATCCCCACGGCTCCACCCGTCGTGGAGGCGACGCCGTCGGCGACCGCGACGATGGTCACCCCTGAGCCGCACGTCCAGCGGCCTTCCGATCTCCAGCCGGTCGCGGGCGCCTACTTCCTTGAGATCGCCGTCAAGGACATCGTGACCAACCCGAATCAGCCCCGGAAAATCTTCAACGAGGAGGCCCTGGAGGAACTGGCCGCGTCCATCCGTGAGGTGGGCCTGCTCCAGCCCGTCGTGGTGCGACCCGCGGGAGAGGGAGGCTACGAGCTGATCATGGGAGAGCGCCGCTGGCGCGCCTCCAAGCTCGCCGGCCTCTCCGAGATCCCCGCGATCGTCCGGAACACCCAGGAGGACAAGCTCCTGCTGGACGCGCTCATCGAGAACCTCCAGCGCGAGCAGCTCAACGCGCTGGAGGAGGCGGCGGCCTATCGGCAGTTGCTTGACGACTTCGGCGCCACTCACGAGCAGCTCGCCACCCGGATCGGCCGGTCGCGATCCCATGTGACGAACACGCTGCGCCTCCTCAACCTGCCGGCCAAGGTGCAGCTCCGTGTGTCGGCGGGCACGATCAGCGCCGGACACGCGCGAGCCCTGCTGACCCTGGACGACCCTGTTGCGCAGGAGCGTCTCGCCGACCGGATCGTGGCCGAACTCCTGTCGGTCCGCGCGGTCGAGGAGATCGTGGCCGTGGGGGACGCCAAGGCGGCTCCGGCGCCCAGTGCGAGGGCACCGAGGGCGAAGCCGGTCGAGGAGCCGGCCCTTCGCCGGTTGGCCGATCGTCTCTCCGACCGTTTCGAGACCCGGGTGAAGGTCGACTTCGGCCGCCGCAAAGGGCGCATCGTGGTGGAGTTCGCGACCATCGACGACCTGGAACGTATCATCGACACGATGGCGCCGGGCTCGATGGAACCGGCCGGAGACTAAGCCCCGTCGGGTGTCCGCTCCCTGCCCCGGCCGGGCTCGCCTCCCCGGGGGGACCGCGCTCTCCGGTCCTCGTTTCTGAACGGTCCTCTTGAGTTTCACGTGAAACGCAGGGGGGCCGTTCTCCTGTCTCGCCGGAGTCTTCGAGAGGGCGTCTTGGAACGACATCCCACTCCGCGCCGAGAGCCCGCCCGGCCTCGGGCGTGGTCCGAGGCGTCGACTCAGGGATCGGCTGACTCGACGACCGCCCCCCAGCCGTCTCTCGCCGGCGTGCCCGCCGGGGATCGGAGTTCGCCAGAGACAGGCTCACCGGGCCCACGTCCCTTTCCGGATCTTCTCCGCGCCGTCGTGTCGCCGATCGCGCGTTACCGCCGGGTGGGCCTCAAAGCGAGGTGGTGGGTCGTGGACGGCGTCAGAGATGTCATCCATGCCTGCTGCCGGCGTCTATGCGCGGGCAGGTGGAGGGTGACGTGGGGCCGCGTCCGTGCCGGGCCGGCCGAGCGGGACGGGCGATCAGACGCCGGCGGAGCGTGGCACCCCGCGCCCTGGCTGCGGGCGGAGCCGGCCAGGCGATCGGTGGCACGTGTGCTGAGCGCCGGATCGGGCCCGGAGGTTCAGAGGGATCGAGCGGCGCGGTGAGTTCTGTTCTCACGGCGTCAGACCGATCTCTGGTCTTGCGGTGCGTGCGGCGTGGGCGTAGCGGGCGGCGAGGTCCGCGAACGCGGCGGCCAGTTGGGGTGGGCCGATGACGTCGATATCGGTGTCGAAGCGGCCGATGGCCGCGGCGAGTCCGGTCCATGACCAGGAGCCGAGGGTGAGCCGGCAGTGGTGGGGGCCGAGTTCCTCGACGATTCCGCCCCGGGCGAAGGGTGCGACATCGGCGGCCGGGAGGTGGAGGATGACCTCACCTTGGCAGGGCCAGTCGGTGGTGGTGCCGTCGTTGCCGCGGAATCGGCCGGTGATGAAGGTGGAGACGTCGCCCCCGGGAAGTTCGCGAGGGGTGAAGCGGGGGCCGGTGGGTGTGCGGGGCCGGATGCGGTCGACGCGGAAGGTGCGCCAGTTCTCACGGTCGAGGTCCCACGCCACGAGATACCAGCGATCACGCCAGGTGACCAGGTGGTGGGGTTGTACTCGGCGAGGGCTGTCGGCTGAGGTGCTTGGGCCCGGCGTGTAGTCGAAGCGCAGTTCCTCGCGGGCATGGATGACGCGGCTCAGATCCATCAGGACCTGAGCGTCGACCTGGTGGGTGTCGCCGGCCGCGGGCGGCTGGACGGCGGTGACGCGCAGCAGGTCGACGCGGTGACGTAGGCGGGGCGGCATGACCTGGCTGAGGGTGGCCAGGGCGCGGGAAGCGTCTTCGGCGACGGTGGTGCCTGTGGTGCCGGTGGCCGCGGTCTGTAGCGCGACGGCCAGGGCGACGGCCTGGCCGTCGTCGAACAACATGGGGGGCATGTGGGTACCCGCCTCCAGCCGGTAGCCACCGGCCGGTCCTTTGACGGTCGTGATCGGGTAGCCGAGTTCGCGCAGGCGGTCGATGTCACGGCGCACGGTGCGCGAGGTGATGTCGAGACGCTCGGCGAGATCCTCACCGGACCAGTCACGGTGCGTTTGGAGCAGGGAGAGCAGCGCGAGCAGCCGGGAGGACGTTTTATGCATGACACCAGCTTTCCTGCAGTAGAGGACAGGAGCTGTCCTCTACCTCTGTCATGGTGGCATGCGAACCGTTAGGGAGGCATCGCCCCGGTCACGGCAGCCGCCACCTGGGCTTGGACGGTCGGCGGCGTATTCGTCACATCGAGACAAGGAACAGGTCATGCCCGTCACGACCACCACTCACCTGAATTTCCGGGGCGCTGCACGTGAGGCGCTGGACTTCTACCGGTCCGTCTTCGGTGGACGTACCGCCACGGTCACCTACAAGGACGCCGGCAACGTGCAGAACGAAAGCGAGGCGGACTGGGTGATGTGGGGCGAGGTGGCCGGCGACAACGGCTTCCACGTCATGGCCTACGACGTGACCTCCGCCGTCATCGGCCCGCGCACCATGGATCACCTCGACGACCTGCTCGCCGGCGCCCTCCTCACCCTCGGCGACGACGTCCTCGACAGGATCGACGCAATCGTCCCGCCCGGCACCGACATCAGCCCTCCGGACGTCTCCTGCACACCCCCCTCCCTCAGCCGCACAGACCTGCGCCGACGTCCGCCCCACGAGCGAGCCGCAGCGTGAGGACGGCCATGACCGTCCTCGACAGCCGCGCCCTCAACCGCGCCACCCTCGCCCGCCAGCACCTGCTGAGGCGCAGCGACACATCCGTGCCGGAGGCGGTGGCCCACCTGTGCGGCCTGCAGGCGCAGGAGCCCCAGGAACCCTTCATCGGGCTGTGGTCCCGCCTGTCCGACTTCAATCCCAAGCAACTGGACGATGCGCTGGCCGGCCGCACAGTGGTGCGCACTCACCTGATGCGCCGCACCGTCCACCTCGTCACCGCCGACGACGCACTCGCCTGGCGAGCCCGCCACGACGACATGCTGCGCCGGCGAGTCCTGGGAACCTACCGGCGTGAACTGGCCGGCATCGACCTGGACGAGGTCGCCGCCGCCGGCCGCGCGGCCATGGCCGACCAGCGGCCCCGCACCATGAGCGAGCTCGTACAAGCCCTCGAAGACCGCTGGCCCGGCCCACCACGCCGCGTCCTGGGCGAGCTGCTCATCGCGGCCCTCATCCCCATGGCCCAGCTCCCGCCCCGCGGTCTGTGGCACCGGACGGCCGGCGTACGCAACCTGCCGTTGACCGCCTGGCTGGAGCGGGACATCGCTTCTCTGCCCGCCGATGACAACGATCCCGTCGGGCAGCGGTTGCTACGCCGCTACCTTGCGGCCTACGGGCCCGCCGCCAGTTCGGACCTACGTGCCTGGTGCGGCCTCGCGGGACTTCCCTCCGCCGTCAAAGCCGCCCGAGAAGAACTCGTCGTGTTCCGCGACGAACGCGGTCGCGAACTGCTCGACCTGCCCGACGCGCCCCGCCCCCACCCCGATACCCCCGCCCCCGTCCGGTTCCTCCCGGCCTTCGACAACGCCATCCTCGGCTACCACGACCGCAGCCGCATCATCGACGCCCCCCACCTCGGTCTGTCCGTCGCAGGCCACCGCACCGTCCTCGTCGACGGACGCGTCACCGCCACCTGGACCGTGCGTGACCACCAACTCCGCATCAGTCCCCTCCGGCCCCTCACCGCTCCGGAGCAAGAGGCCGTCCACGCCGAGGCCCGGGACCTGACCACCTTCCTGGACGAAGGCATCAAGCACATCCGGCTCGACACCGGCAACTGACGATCACGCGCTCCAAACCCCGACCTGACGGGCGCTGTTCGACTCCGACGGATGAGGAGCCGTGTGTGTCGGAGGCGATCGAGGCGGGGGTGTCGCGCGTGGAGCCGCGGGCCGCGTTGGTGCCGGTCGACGACAACGTGCCGTCCGTGGACGCGGCCGAGCCCGCCGCCCTGTTTCACGTGAAACAGGGCCTCAGCCGTCCGCCTCGCCCAGTACGGCGAGGCGGACATCCGCGGTGAACGTGTCCACCTGATCCGCGGTGGTGTCGAATGAGGTCACCCAGCGCACCACGTTCTCGGTCGCGTCCCAGACGTGGAACAGGTAGCGACGCTGAAGCTCGACGATCGCCTTCTCCGGCAGCACTGGGAAGACCGCGTTGGACTGGACGGGATGGCGGAGTGAGACCCCCGGGAGGCCGGCGATGCCGTCGGCCAGACGGTGGGCCATGGCGTTGGCGTGGGTGGCGTTCTCGCGCCAGAGCCCGCCGGTGAGGAGCGCGGTCAGCTGGGCGGAGACGAAGCGCATCTTGGAGGCGAGCTGCATGTTCTGCTTACGCAGGAACAGCGCCGGAGCGTCCAGTTCGGGGCGGAGCAGGACGATCGCCTCGGCCCCCATGGCGCCGTTCTTGGTGCCGCCGAAACTGAGCAGATCCACTCCGGCGTCGGTGGTGATCGCCCGCATCGGGCAGCCGAGTTCGGCCGCCGCGTTGGCCAGCCGGGCACCGTCCATGTGGAGGAAGAGCCCCCGTGTGTGGGCGAAGCCGGCGAGTTCGGCGATCTCCTCCGGTGTGTAGCAGGTGCCGCACTCGGTCACCTGTGAGATGGAGATGACGCGCGGCTGGGAGTGGTGTTCATTGCCCAGGACCGAGAGCGCGTCATGGATGTCCGCCACGGTGATCTTGCCGTTCTCCGTGGGGATCGGGATGAGCTTGGTGCCGAGGAGGCGCTCCGCGGCACCGCATTCGTTGGTGTTGATGTGCGCGGTGGCGGGGCAGAGCACGGCGTCGTAGGGCCGCAGGACGAGCCCCAGCCCCACGATGTTGGCGCCGGTTCCGTTGAACATGGCGTAGACGGTCGCCCGGTCGCCGAACTCGGCGCGGAAGGCGTCCTCCATCGCCCGGGTCCAGCTGTCCGCTCCGTAGGCGGGCGCGTCGCCGGTGTTGGCCTCGACGATGGCGGCGAGCACCGCCGGATGTACGCCCGCGTGGTTGTCGCTGGCGAAGCTTTTGGGAAAGGTGGTGACAGTCGGCACGGGGTCCAGCCTAGGGCGAGGCTTTTCGATGCCCTTATCCGCGGGGGAGATCGTCGGGACTCGCCGCGACCGCGTCCGGTGCGCCCCGAGACGGCGGGCGGAGGCTCAAGGGGGAGAACCAGGGAGATGACCCAAGGGGATGCGTCAAGAGGGAGGGCGAGCCTGGGGCGTGAGAAGGGCACCGGGGCGGCGCGCCCGGCCTGCGGCGCGGTCCGTGATCGGGGTGTGAACGCCGCGAGGGGTATCCTCGCCGCCGGGGCGGCGGCGAGGTGAAACGCCCGTGGAGGGTTGGTAAGACCGGCCCCGGAGGATTCCGGGGCGCGCGGCTCGATGCAGGGGGAGGCGCGGCCCGATGAAACAGGGGTCCGATGAAACAGGAACCTTCACGGGCGACCGTGGGAATCCCCCGCCCTCACGCGAGGGAGGATGTCAACCGAGGACTCAAGATCGGCCAAGGTGACGAGAGCGCTCACCCGCCGGCGGCTACCGGGAGCCGAGTCCGCTTTCACACCGGCCCGGTGGCGCCCGTCAGGCGGCGCCGCGGGCTGCGGCCTGTTCCAGGAGGAGCCTGCAGAGCCTGCCGAGGTCCTCGCCCGCGGCCTCGACCGCCATGGGAAGGAGGGAGGTCTCGGTCATGCCGGGGGCGACGTTGACTTCGAGGAAGTGCGGGAGGCCCGTCTCATCGACGATGAGGTCGGTCCGGGAGATGTCCCGCAGGCCGAGGGCGGTGTGAGCCGTGACGGCCATCTCGGCGCAGGCGGTGGACACCTCGGGGGACAGGCGCGCGGGGGCGAAGAACTCGGTGTGGCCCGCGGTGTAGCGGGCCGCGTAGTCGTAGACGCCGGTGTCGGGGACGATCTCGACGGGGGGCAGAGCGACCGGGCCGTCTCCCAGGTCGACTACGGAGACGGCGACCTCGACACCCTCCACGTAACGCTCGATCAGCGCGGTGTCACCGTAGGCGAAGCAGCCGACCATGGCGGACGGGAGGTCTTCGGCGGTGCGAACGATCGACGCCCCGAGCGCGGAGCCTCCGCGTGACGGCTTGACGAACAGCGGCAGGCCCAGGCGCTCCACGATGCGGGTCAGCACCGCCGAGGCGCCGAGGTCGTGGAAGGTCTCCTTGGGAAGCGTCACCGAGTCGGGGGTGCGCAGGCCGACGGAGCGGACGACCGCCTTGGCGGTGGGCTTGTCGAAGGCCACCCGGCACGCGTCGGGGTCGGCGCCGACATAGGGAACGGACAGGAGTTCGAGCACGGAGCGGATGGCGCCGTCCTCGCCGGCCCCGCCGTGCAGGGTGACGAAGACCGCGTCCGGGGGATCGGCGAGCACATAGGGCACCAGCGAGGCGTCGGTGTCGCGTGTCTCCACCGAAACGCCCGCTCCCCGGAGCACCTCGTTCACTCGCCTCCCCGAGCGGAGGGACACCTCCCGCTCGTAGGACAGCCCACCTGCCAGGACGAGCACGTGGCCCAGATCACTCATCCGAAAAAACCTCTCTTCGCGGCCCACGCCGAGCCTTTGGGGTCGCTCTCACCACGACCGGGGCGATCGCCGCACAGCGGCACCGGAAGTCACCGTACGGCACGGCAGCGAAAGTCACCGTACGGCACCCCGTCACGTCGGTACGAGACCGTATCCCCCGAGATCCCCCGAGGTGTCCCTCCGGAGCGTGATCCGGCTCCGCGGGCCTGTGAGGTGTCCGTGCGCCGGGACCGGGTTCCCGGGCACCCTGGAACTCAGGAACCCCTGAAGGCGCGGGCTGGGCTCCCGGAAGGGTACGGTTCCCGCCGGTCCGCGTCTCCGGCGGTCGGTGCCCCGGTGGCCCATATCCCAGGGCTCCCCGAAACCCCGAGACCCCGACACTTCGAAACCCTGAGATCCCAGGCCCGAGGCCCCCGGGATGTTCCGAGACTTCTCAGGACGTTCCGGGGTTTCCCGGAGACTCTCACCTTGGGAACCCCGTCCCGCGCGGATGCGCGGATATCCGCCATACGCGCGATACCCGGCATCCGCCGCGATATGGGCCGTCAGGCGAGATCGGGGCCGGGGGTGTCCACCCCCACATGACCGGCGACGGCGCCGGGGCCGAAGGTGTCGCGCACCCGGAGCTCCTGTTCGATGACCCCGGCCAGGCGGCGGACCCCCTCGCGGATGCGGTCGGGCTCGGGATAGCAGTAGGACAGCCGCATGTGACGCGAGCCTCCGCCGTCGGCGTAGAAGCCGGTGCCGGGGACGAAGGCGACCCGCTCGGCGACCGCGCGAGGCAGGAGGGCCTTGGAATCGAGCCCCTCGGGAAGGGTGGCCCAGACGAAGAAACCGCCCCCGGGGCGGGTCCAGGAGCATCCGGCGGGCATCAGCGCCTCCAGGGAGGCGAGCATGGTGTCGCGCCGCTCGCGGTAGAGCTCCTGGAAGGACTTGATCTGCTCGCGCCAGGGCTGGGTGGCGAGGTACTGGCCGACGGCGAGCTGGGTGAAGGAGGAGTGGGACAGCACCGCCGACTCCATCGCCAGCACCAGCTTGTCGCGGATGGCGTGCGGGGCGAGGGCCCAGCCCACCCGGAAGCCGGGAGCCAGGGTCTTGGAGAACGACCCGAGGTAGACGACCCCGTCGGCGCAGTCGGCGCGCAGCGTCCGCATGGACTCGCCGTCGAAGCCGAGCAGACCGTAGGGGTTGTCCTCCACGATCAGCACACCCGCCCGCTGGCAGATCTCCAGGACCTGCTGCCGGCGCGCCACGTTGAGGGTCACTCCGGCGGGGTTCTGGAAGCTGGGGATGGTGTACAGGAATTTGATCTTACTGCCGGCCGTCTGCAGGGCGTAGACGGTCTGGGCGAGCGACTCGGGGATGATCCCCTCGTCGTCCATCGCGATGTGCACGACCTTGGCCTGGTAGGCGGAGAACGTTCCCAGGGCGCCCACGTACGAGGGACCCTCGGCGAGGATGACGTCACCGGGGTCGATGAAGATGCGGGTGATCAGGTCGAGGGCCTGCTGTGAGCCCACGGTCACGACCACGTCGTCGGCGTTGGCCTCGATCCCCTCCATGCGCATGACGTCGCAGATCTGCTCGCGCAGGTGGGGGTCCCCCTGGCCGGAGCCGTACTGCAGGGCGACCGGTCCGCGGCGGGACACCAGGTCGGCGACGAGCTCCCCCACGACGTCGAGGGGGAGGGCGGTGACGTACGGCATGCCGCCGGCGAGCGAGACCACCTCGGGCCTCGAAGCGACGGCGAACAGTGCCCGGACCTCGGAGGCGACCATGCCGGCGGCTCGCGCGGCGTACCGATCGACATGGGCGTCGATCCGCGACCCGTGGGCCGCGACGGTCTGACCGTGATCTGATTCCTGGGGCACGGTCCACCTCCTCGATTGCGGGGAGCACAAGTGCTCAAGCTAGAGAAACAAGGGTACGGCAGTGCCTGTTGTCGCCTGCGTGTGGGGACGGGACACCCTGAAACGGGGGCCTTCACTGAGCTACGATGCCAGCTGGAGACGCCGTTTTCGCGCGTTTTTCGCCATGGCTTGCACTCGTCTCGCCAGGATTGGGGCCAACAGGTGTCGCGTCGGCTGGCAAACGTCACCCTCGACAATCTTGACGACCTGCCGCACCGCTGCCGCCGGTGTGTCTTCTGGGAGCTGGATCCCGTGAACGGCAACCGCGCGGTGGAGGCGGGGGATCCCGGGCTGGAGAAGGAGGCCTGGATCTCCTCCACCCTGCTGGAGTGGGGAAGCTGCGGGAAGATCGTCTATGTGGACGGCGTGGCCGCGGGTTTCGTTCTCTACGCGCCGCCGCATCACGTGCCCCGCTCGGCGGCCTTCCCGACCTCGCCGGTCAGCGCCGACGCCGTGCTGCTGATGACCGCGCACATCATTCCGGAGTTCTCCGGCGGAGGCCTGGGACGGATGCTGGTGCAGGGGGTGGCCAAGGATCTGACCCGGCGCGGGGTGCGGGCGATCGAGGCGTTCGGCGACCTGAAGTGGGAGCAGCCGGGGGCGTGTGTGATGCCCGCCGACTATCTGCTCTCGGTCGGGTTCAAGACGGTCAGGCCGCATCTGCGCTTTCCCCGGCTCCGGCTGGAGCTCAAGTCGGCCGTCTCGTGGCGCGAGGACGTCGAGGTGGCGCTGGAGAGGCTCCTGGGGTCCATGAGCCCGGAAAGGGCGCTAAGGCCCGTCTGAGGCGATCTGAGGGCCTTTCCGCGCCCGGCGCTCCGGCCCCCGTGCCCCCGCACCGGGAGACGTCGCCCGCCGGACGGGTGAGGCCCGTCCGGCGCGGGTGACGGAGGCGTGGCGCGGGTCAGATGATGCCGTCGAGCTCGCGGAGCAGCATGGCCTTCGGCTTGGCGCCGATGATCTGCTTCACGACCTCTCCGTTCTTGTAGACGTTCAGGGTCGGGATCTGAAGCACGCCGTAGGTGCCGGCGGTGGAGGGGTTCTCGTCGACGTTCAGCTTGACGACGGTCAGCTTCTCCGCCTGCTCGCCGGCGATCTCCTCCAAGATCGGGGCGACCTGGCGGCAGGGGCCGCACCACTCGGCCCAGAAGTCGACGAGGACGGGCTTGTCGCTCTTCAGGACGTCGGCCTCGAAGCTGGCGTCGGTTACGTTCTTGATGGCGCCCAAGGTTCCTGATCTCCCTTTGAAGTGCTGTGACGTGCTGTGATACGGGTCAGTTGTCGTGCTCGGCCAGCCAGCGCTCGGCGTCGAGCGCCGCGGCGGTTCCGGTGCCGGCGGCGGTGACCGCCTGGCGGTAGATGTGGTCGACGACGTCGCCGGCGGCGAAGACGCCGTCCAGGTTGGTGCGGGTGTAGGGGGAGTCGACCTTGATGTAGCCCTGGTCGTCGAGCTCGATCTGGCCCTTGACCAGTTCGGTGCGGGGGTCGTGACCGATCGCGATGAACAGGCCGCCCGCCGCCGACTCGCTCTCCTCGCCGGTCTTGAGGTTGCGCAGGCGCACCCCGGTGACCTTGGAGTCGCCGAGGACGTCGACGACCTCGCTGTCCCAGACGAAGCGGATCTTTTCGTTGGCGAACGCCCGATCCTGCATGATCTTGCTGGCGCGCAGTTCGTCGCGGCGGTGCACGACGGTCACCGAGGAGGCGAACCGGGTGAGGAAGGTGGCCTCCTCCATGGCGGTGTCACCGCCCCCGACGACCACGATGTCCTGGCCGCGGAAGAAGAAGCCGTCACAGGTGGCGCACCAGGAGACGCCGTGGCCGGACAGGCGCTTCTCGTTGGGCACGCCCAGCTCGCGATAGCCGGAGCCGGTGGCGAGGATGACGGCCTTGCCGAGGTGGGTGCCGGTGGCGGTCCTGACGACCTTGGGGGTGACGGTCAGGTCGACCTCGACCACGTCGTCGGCGATCAGTTCCGCGCCGAAGCGCTCGGCCTGCTTGCGCATGCCGTCCATGAGGTCCGGACCCATGATCCCGTCGGGGAAACCGGGGAAGTTCTCCACCTCGGTCGTGTTCATCAGCGCGCCGCCCGCGGTGACCGACCCTTCGAAGACCAGCGGCTTGAGATCGGCGCGGGCGGAGTAGACCGCCGCCGTGTAGCCGGCGGGACCCGACCCAATGATGATCACATTCCGGACGTCGGTCACTGCTGCGCCTTTCGCTCTGTCGTTGCCAGTGGCGTCAACAGATCCTAGGCGCCGGTGATTCCCCTCCGGCACGGAGAGGCCCGGCATGGACGAATCCATACCGGGCCGGGTCTCACGTGGGTCGTCGGTGGTGGTGGGCGTTATCTCCAGTGCGTGAGCGCGGGCTTGCGCACGTTGTCACACTGCGGGCCCACGACGTGAACGCGGACCGAGTTGGCGGCCCGATCGTTCCAGAAGACCAGGATGTTGGCCTCCTGCCCGTTGTAGAAGCCCTGGTCGACGGCGAACGGCGCCGTGCCGACCTCGTCGGAGACCCGCTGGACACACTTTTCGAGCTTGGAGCTCTCCTCCGGGTCCTGGGCGTCCACGATCTGGGCGGGACCGATGTACTCCAGCAGCGAGCCGCTGAGCTCCCGGTCGGTGTAGTTCCAGTTGCTGTCGGTCAACTGGTAGCCCTGGCCGGCGGGAGCGGGCAGGGCTACCGAAGGGGTGCCGCTCGGGCCGGCGGCCGAGAGCAGGTTGCCCGTCATCGTGACGGTGCCGATCACCGCGGCCGCCACCCCCGCCATCGCCGCGGGCAGGGCCCATCGGCGCCGCCGGGGGGCCGCGCGTCGCCGCCGCCGCGCCGGTACCACGGTGCCGTCGCCGGCGACGACCCCCAGCGGAGCCGCGGGCCTGAGCTCACCCTCCGGCTCGGGGCACGGTGCGGCAGGCCGTGGGGCCGTGGGGGCCGCGGGAGCCTGCTCCCACGGCGCGTCGCGCATTATGTCGTTCCAGGCCGGTGCCTCCACCAGGCCCACTCCACCTCCCCGGCGGCTTTCCGCCTCGGAGGCCAGCGCCCGGTCGATCCGGAGCGCCACCCCCATGGGCATCGCCGGCGTCGGTGTCGCCGCGAGGACCTCACGGACCGCCGCCAGGTCGGCGAGGCTTTCGCCGCAGGGATCGCAGATCGCGAGATGTTCGCGTACCCGCAGAGCCGTGGCGGCGTCGAGAAGACCCTCTGCCAGCTCGGCAAGGGTCTCCAGATCGTAGTGCGTATCACCCGTCACGAAGTTCTGCTCCCTTCGCGGATGAGACGCGAGACAGGTCGGATCGGTTCCGCAGGTGCGAAAGAATTGGGGCGAGTTTCGCGCGTCCACGCGCACATCTGCTCTTCACGGTTCCGCTTGGCACCTCCAGGACCTGGGCCGCGTCCTCCACGGAATAGCCCATCATGTCCACGAGTACGAGCGCGGCTCGCTGGTCGGACGGCAGCAGCTTGAGCGCCGCCGAGACCTCCATCGAGACCTCACGCTCGGATGTCTGGTCGAGTACCGGTGTGTCACGCTCGGCGGCCTCCACGAGCTCGTCGTCGGCGACCGGGCGCACGGACTTCCGGCGCATCCGGTCCAGGCAGGCGTTCACCACGATGCGATGCAGCCAGGTGGTGACGGCCGCCTCGCCGCGGAAACTCTCCGCCTTGCGGTAGGCCGAGACGAAAGCGTCCTGTACGGCGTCGGCCGCCTCGTCGGGATCGCCCAGCGTGCGCAGGGCGACCGCCCACATGCGGTCCCGATGCCGTTTGACGATTTCACTGAAGGCGTGTGGATCCCCGGAGATGTGACGGGTCAGCAGATCGGCGTCGGACACGGAGGCCCGCGCTGTCCGCTGCTCCGCCACCGGCGGGGGCTCGGAGGAGAAATTCACAAGGAGAGTCCTGCTATGCCGATCCGGAGGGAACACCAGTACCCGATAGATGGTGCCACGAAATCTCCAATGATCGGCAAGATGTCGGGTAAAAGCGATCAAACAGTGTGGGGGTCACTTGGTGGTGAACACCTTCACGTCGAGGATGGTTCCGCGGAACTTTCCCTGGTAGGTGGGCAGTCTGGTGAACCAGACCAGGACGTAGCGGCCTTCCGGCGGCTTCTCGGCGATGAAGCTCTTCTTGCCCGTCGCGTCGGAGAACCGGTGGGCCACCGGCAGGCTGCCGAGGTCGGCCGTCTCGCCGACCCTGATCTCCACGCTGCCGCCCGAGCTCTGACCGCCGAAGTCGACCGACACCTGCCTCACCGGGACCTGCTGCCCCATGTCGAGCAGGAGGCCGACGCCGGTCTTCAGCCGGCCGAAGTCGACCGATTCGTAGGACTCCGAGTGCCAGTCGGTGGAGGACTTGCCGTCCACCGCGTTCAGGGCGAGCTCGGGTCGTTCCTCGCCGTCGCCGAGCGGGTCGAAGCCGACGGGCTGCGGCTTCATCTCGCGGGTGGCGAGGGTCACGGTGGGCGTGGGGGTGGAGGTCGTGCCGGGGGTGGGGGTCCCGGCGTTGCCGATGCTGCGCCCGAGCGTCCAGGCGCCGAATCCGACGGCCACCATCACCAGCAGCACGACCACGGTCATGGCGACCTTGCCGATCATCCCGTTGCCGCCCGGACCCCGTCCGTGCGACAGGTGTGTCGGGTGCTGGGAGAAGGGGTGGTGCGGCGACGGCGCGGGCGGGCGGGGGTGGTGCGGTGACGGCGCGGTCCGCAGCCCCTCCGAGCGCGACGCCGTCACCGAGGGCATCGCCGCCATCGGCATCGGCATGGGGGTGGGCCGGGGCACCGAGCTGAGGGCCTCGGCCACCTCGGCGGGTGTCGTGAACGGGGTCAGGCCGCGCTTGCCCTCGGGCAGCATCGCCCGGCAGGTGATGGTGTCCAGGTAGCCGGGCACGCCCGCGGTGACCTGGCGGGGCGTGCAGAGGTGGCCGTCGCTCACGGGTGCGGGGGAGAGGCCGAGGTCGCGCTCCTCTCCCGGCCAGTGGCCCGTCAGCCCGGCGTACAGCAGCCGGCCGAGCCCTTCGGTGTCGGTGCGGGCGGGGTCGTCGCTCGTGACGTCCAGGAGCACGGCGTCGATGCCCAGGCCCAGCAGCTTGAGGGTGCCGCCGGCCGTCCACACCAGGTGCGCCGGGGTCAGGCAGAGGTGACCGAGGCTCGCCTCGTGGGCGTGGGCCAGCGCCTCGGCGGCCTCCCCGACCAGGGCGGCGGCCCGCTCGGGCTCCAGCGGCCCGGCGGCGATCATGTCGGAGAGGGTCTCGCCGCTCACCCACTCGCTGACGACGTAGGAGTGGCCGTCGTCCTCGGTGGCGTCGAAGACCTGGGTCAGCCGGGGGTCGGTCAGCCGGCTGGCCACCCGGGCGGCGGTGACGACCTCGCTCAGGCGGGGGAAGTCCGCGTCGAAGGTGTGCACGGCGACGGGCCGGGCAAGGACCTCGTCGATGGCCTTCCAGAGCGTGGCCCCTCCGGACTCGTGGACGCGGTCCTCAAGCCGGAAACGCTCGGCCAGTTTCGTACCGGGCTCGACGGCGGAGGAACTCATGAGCTCTCCACGAGTGGGGACACGACAGCGCCAGACCAGATTGACACATCAGGACGCATCATGCGATGCCGGGTGGATCCGCCCACGCCCTCCTGCTTCCATTAGCCGCATGTCGTCACACGCGTCGCACCATGTTAGTCCCGCGCAGGTTCCGCCCGTGTTCTCCTTGTCAGACGCTTGGGACAACCCTTTGGGTTACCGGCGTACCCGTCCCGCGACCATTTCAACGACCGATCTCACCTCGGGGATGTCCATCCGGTGCGCGACGGCCAGGTAAAGAACCATACCGAGCCCTCCGCCGGCGGCCAGCATGATGGCCGCGCTGAGCGCGTTCAGACCGGTCAGTTCCTGTGTGATCCACAGCACACCGAGGGCGAAGAGCGCGGCCGGCAGCGCGGCCACGTACATCCGTGACAGCCCGGCGGCCACCTTACGCCCCTGGAGACCGAGCGCGCGACGGCTGGCGAGGATCCAGGCGACCGCGGTGCCCGCGATGTAGGTGATCGTGAACGCGAAGGCCAGGCCCATCAGCACGTAACGCGGGGGCAGAACGAGGTAGGCCAGGAGGCCGAGCGCGCCGCTCACCGCCACGTTGCCGACGGCCACGAAGGCCGGGGTGCGGGTGTCACCGAAGGAGTAGAAGACGCGCAGCAGAAGCTGGAAGAGAGAGAACGGCACCAGCGCCAGGCCGAAGACCTGCAGCACGTTGCCCATGTCGACCGCCGCGTCGACGGTCATGGACCCCCACGAGAAGATCAGCACGGTCACCGCGGGCCCGAGCACCATCAGCAGCAGCCCGGCGGGCACCAGCAGCGCCGCCACCAGGCGCACCCCCGAGGCGAACTCCTCCCTGACCGCGTCGAGGTGCCCGTCGGCCACGGCCCGGCTCATCCGCGGCAGCATCGCGGTGATCACGGAGACCCCGATGATCCCGTACGGGAGCTGGAAGAACTGGTAGGCGTAGGCGTAGGCGGAGTTGCCCGAGCCGGGAGCCCGCTCGCCCGCGCCGGTCCCGAACTTGGTGGTGATCAGGAAACCGACCTGGCTGACCCCGACGTAGACGAAGGTCCAGACCGCGGCGCGGCCCATCTCGCCGAGCCCCGCCTCGCGCAGGTCGAACCGGGGCCGGAACCGGAAGCCCACCCGGTGCAGCGCGACCACCAGCACCAGGCACTGGGCCACGATCCCCGCGGTCGTGCCCAGGCCGAGCAGCGCCAGGTCGGCGTCGCTGACCGTGGCGATGTTCGGGCCCGCCTCGCCGAGCTTCAGGTAGTAGACGAAGGCGACGCAGATCGCCACGAGGTTGTTCACCACCGGCGCCCACATGGGCGCGGCGAACCGGTCGCGGGTGTTGAGGATCGCCCCGCCGATCGCCCCGACGCCGAAGAAGGCGATCATCGGCAGGATGTACCGCGCCAGCTTGACCGCGACCTCGGTCTTCTCGGGGCCCCAGCCGATGCTGTAGAGGCCGACCAGCGGCTCGGCCAGCATCACGCCCGCCACCGCGACCAGCGTCAGCGCGACGGCGCCGAGTGTCATCAGCCTCTGCTCGTAGGCCCTGCCTCCGTCGGCGTCGGCGCGCTGGCGCCGGATGATCATCGGCACCACGACGCTGCTCAGGACCCCGCCGATGAGAAAGTCGAAGAGGACGAGGGGAATCGTGTAGGCGAGGTTGTAGGCGTCGCCGAGCGCGAAGGTGCCGATGGCCGCCGCGAGCACGGCCGTCCGCACGAAACCCGTGACGCGCGAGACCATCGTCCCGGCCGCCATGATCGCGCTCGCGCGCATGACCCTGCTCATCTGCCCTCCGCCGGCTCGTCGGGTGCTCAGGACTCGTTGCCGGCCGGGGCACCCGCGGGCCTCGGCGTCACGGCAGGTGCGGCGCGGTTTCCCCTGCGCCGCAGGACACGCATGACCACGGCCGCCAGCATCACCACGAGTGCGGCTCCGACGATCACCAGCGCGATCCCGGTGTAGCCCGTGGTGCGCACGGTGAGCTCGACCGGCGCGCCGTACCTGCGGCCGTCGCCGGTCATGAGCTGGACCCGCACCGTGGTCTGGCCACTGGCCAGCGCGGTCATCGGGACCCGGACGGTCTGGTTCTGGCCGCCTGAGATCACGAGGTGGTCCTCGTAGTGCTCGATCCTCAGCAGCTTGGGCTGCTCGGAGGTCACCTTGAGCCGGACGGAGACCTCGCTGCCGTGCCCGGTCAGGCCGTTGTGCACGCTGATCGGCACCTCGCCGTTGTCGCCGGCCAGGGTGCGCAGCGGCGACTGGTCGTTGCCGGTGATCGAGACCTGGCGGATCCGGGCGTCGACGGCCGCCTTCACCTGCGCGACGTACGGCAGGGCGGTCTCGCTCCTGTCCCGCCAGGCGGAGGAGGACAGCCGCAACAGCGCCAGGTCGAACACGTCGATGTCCTGGGCCGTGGTGACCTTGGCCGTCAGGTCGGCACGGCGGCCGACGCGCTTGACGCCCCGCATGTACGGTCTGCCGAGTTCCTTGCGCCGGTCCTGGTCGGTGTAGGTGAGGTCGGCCCTGGGGAGCGGCAGGCCCTTGCCGGGCTTCACCGCGCCGAGCGTGGCCGGGGCGAGCCAGGGCAGGGAGGCGGCCGTCCGCACCAGGTCCGCCACATGGGCCGGGTCGGGGTTCCAGCGCCGCTGCGGAGCGGCGATCACGGTGCGGGAGGCGGTCACGGGCTCGGAGCCGACCATCGCGGTCTCGGCGATGAACCGCTGGCGGTTCAGTACGGCGGCGCCGGGGACGGCGGTGTCCGCGGCGAGGGTCTCGCCCAGCGCCGTGTCGGTGATCAGGGCGGTGATCGGGCCGCTCACGCTCTCCACGGTCGCCGAGGCGTCGGGGGTGGTCACCGGGGGCGTCACCGGCGGCAGGGCGGCCTCGTTCAGCAGCACGGTGTCGACGCCGCCGGTGGACAGCAGGTCCAGGCCGTCGTAGTCGATCAGTCCTCCGGCCGGCCAGTTCACGGAGGTGTCGACGTCGCGGCCGAGCGTCTCACGACCGATGATCTTGGATGCCTCGATCGCGATCCCGGTGGAGTCGTCGATGCCGTTGTGGGCCAGGGCGGCCACGTCGGGGTCGGCGTAGGGGGTGGCCACGACCGGCGCCTTGGCGAGCGCGGTGCGCAGGCCGGTGAGCCAGGCGGTCGCCGCGGTGTCGGCGGGGCGCCTTTCGACCGTCTCCCCGGCCTTCACCGAGTGTGTGGCGCCCAGCGCCCGCACGTCGTCGAGGAGTGAGGGGTCGACCACCCAGGTGAGGTTCTTGGCGGTGGAGGTGCTCCGGGCGAGTCGCAGAAGGTTGTCCAGACGCCTGCCCTCGGCGATGGATCCGGACAGGTCGCCGTCGGCGAAGACGCCGTCGACGGCCCTGCGCGGCTGGTCGACGACCGGCATGACCAGGGCCAGCCTGGTGCGCGGCACCTTGAGGTCCTTGGGCATGTAGGCGATGAGGGTGCGCTGGGTGGCGACCGGCCGGCCGAGGGCGTCGACCACCTCGATCATGATCGGGTAGACGCCGAACCGGGAGATGCCCCGCTGCTGCGGGGTGAACACGAACTCCCACGGCGCCTTCGCCGAGGGCGAAAGGGTGCTCGGCTGTAGGTAGCGCTCGTCGCGCCAGGCCGGCGGCGGGGGGCCCTCGCCGCTCTGGTAGGACCGCATGTCGGCGCGCCGGGTGAAGGGCTGGGAGGAATAGTGCATCCGGACCCGCGCGCCGTTGATCGTCTCGGTGCCGGTGTTGACGAAGGACCCGGAGATCCTGATCTCGGTGGTCGGCTCCCGGGGGACGTCCGGGGTGATCGTCTCCACCACGAGCGGGGGAGTCTGGCGGGCCGCCGAGGTCGCCGAGGTCGTCCGGGCGTTCGCCGTACCCGCGACGACCACGGCTGCGGGGGAGAGCAGCGTGGTGGTCAGCACGGCGAGGAGTGTGGCCTTGCGGATCACATGCCGGCCAGGGGTCGAGTACGGCGCACGCCCGTAATGCTATGGCCTATCCGGCGAGGGGGAAGGTCGCCCTCGCCTTCCGTGACCGGGATTGGGCCAGGTCGATGGTCTTCCCTGAAACAAGGCCGAGCAGGTGGTCGGCGCGGATCAGCAGCGCCGTACGACGTTCCCCGGTGGGGGTGTGAACGAACCGCCGGCTTCCGGCGAGTCGCCCGTCCACCAGCACCGTCAGCCCCTCGGGAAGCAGCAGCGGGCAGACCAGGCCGGCCGCGTAGTCGGTGACGGAGTTCACGGTGAAGGCCGGGGCGGGGCGGACCCCGCGGACGCCCAGGAAGGTGCCGACCGCGGCCGGCGGGGGCGGGCGGTCCACCGAGGCGACGACGGCCACCGGCTCCTGCTCGGTCCGGGCCGTGACCTCGGAGGCGGCCTCGAAGACCGTGACCGCCACGCAGGCCGCGGGACTCACCGCCAGGAGCCTGGGAAGCTCCTCGGCGGACGTCGCCGCGCGGGGAAGGCGTACGATCTCATGGTGGACCTGGTGTGCGAGGAGCCAGCGGTGGATCGCGAGCGCGTCCTTCATGTCTTTCGCTCCTTGCCTTGGCTTGCCTCGACGCACGGCCCCCGACGATCTCCTCTGACCGACCGTAACCTGGTGATCGCTTGAGGTGTATCCCCGAATGGGGAACATGTTCCGTAACCGAAGGACCTACCCGGCTTGTCCCTTTCAAATCTGACAGAGAGCCAGCGGAACGGCATGAGCGAGCTGTTCCGGAAGATCGCGCCCGTGGCCGACGAACTCGGCGAGTTGTTCGCCGGCAGGGGGTACCACCTCGCCCTCGTGGGCGGTTCCGTCCGCGACGTCTTCCTTGGCAGGATCGGCAACGATCTCGACCTGACCACCGACGCCCACCCGGAGGCGGTCCTGGAACTCGTCCGCGGCTGGGCCGACTCGGTCTGGACGATCGGCATCGACTTCGGCACGGTCGGCGTCCGCAAGGGTGACTGGCAACTGGAGATCACCACCTACCGCAGCGAGTCCTACGACCCCAGGTCGCGCAAGCCCGAGGTGGTCTACGGCGACACCCTGGAGGGCGATCTGGCCCGGCGCGACTTCGCGATCAACGCGATGGCGCTGCGGCTGCCCTCACGCGAGTTCGTGGACCCCCACGGCGGGCTCGACGACCTGCACGCCAGGGTGCTGCGCACCCCCGGCCCCGCGGAGCGGTCCTTCGACGACGACCCGCTGCGGATGCTGCGGGCCGCCCGGTTCGCGAGTCAGCTCGGCTTCACCGTGGACGAGGCGGCGCTCACCGCGATGAGCGCGATGGCCGAGCGGATCGAGATCGTCTCCGCCGAGCGGATCCGCGACGAGCTGGACAAGCTCGTCCGGGGCGACCACCCCCGCGCCGGCCTGAGGATCCTCGTGGAGTCGGGCCTCGCGGCCCATGTGCTTCCCGAACTGCCCCGGCTCCGTCTGGAGATCGACGAGCATCACCGGCACAAGGACGTCTACGAGCACACGCTGATCGTGCTGGAGCAGGCGATCGACCTGGAGGAGAACGGTCCCGACCGCGTGCTGCGCTGGGCCGCGCTCCTGCACGACGTGGGCAAGCCCAAGACACGCCGTCACGAGCCGGGGGGGCGGGTCTCCTTCCACCACCACGAGGTGGTGGGCGCCCAGCTCGCCAGAAAGCGCCTGTCGGAGCTGAGGTTTCCGAAAGACGTGGTGGCCGACGTCTCCCGCCTGGTGGAGCTGCACCTGCGCTTCCACGGTTACGGCACGGGAGAGTGGACCGACTCGGCCGTGCGCCGCTACGTCCGCGACTCCGGGCACCTGCTCGAACGGCTCCACAAGCTGACCCGCGCCGACTGCACCACCCGCAACAGGCGCAAGGCCCAGGCCCTGTCGAAGACCTACGACCAGCTGGAGGAGCGCATCGCCCGGCTGGCCGAGGAGGAGGAGATCGGCAAGGTCCGCCCCGAGCTCGACGGCAACGAGATCCAGAGGCTTCTGGGCGTCCCGCCGGGGCCGGTCGTCGGCCGCGCCTACCGGTTCCTGCTGGAGATGCGCCTGGAGGAGGGCGTTCTCGGCAAGGAGGCCGCCGCCGACGCCCTGCTCGCCTGGGCGCGCGAGAACGACCTGTGCCGATGACCGGTCCCGGGGAGGCGGCCGATCCGGCCGAGCTCGACCGCGCGCACGTCTGGCACCCCTACGCCTCGGTGCCCGCGTCCGTCCCGGCCCACCTGGTCTCCCGGGCCCGGGGCGTACGGCTGACGCTCGCCGACGGCCGCGAGCTGGTCGACGGCATGTCCTCGTGGTGGGCGGCCATCCACGGCTACAACCACCCACGGCTCAACCGGGCGCTGAGGGAGCAGCTTCAGGACATGGCGCACGTCATGTTCGGCGGCCTCACCCACGAGCCCGCCGTACGGCTGGCGAGCACGCTGGCCGCCATGACCGGGCTGCCGAAGGTGTTCCTCGCCGACTCGGGATCGGTGGCGGTCGAGGTCGCGATCAAGATGGCGTCGCAGTTCACCGGCAGGAGCCGCCTGCTCACGGTCAGGGGCGGCTACCATGGCGACACCTTCGGGGCGATGGCCGTCTGCGACCCGGTCAACGGCATGCACCACCTGTTCTCCGGCGCGCTGCCCCGGCACGTGTTCGCCGATCGGCCCCCCCGGGACCTCGACGAGGGCTATCTCGCCCATCTGGACGAGACGGTCGCCCGGAACGCCCGCGATCTGGCGGCGATCATCGTGGAGCCGGTCGTCCAGGGGGCGGGTGGCATGCACTTCTACCACCCGGCCTATCTGCGCAGGCTCCGCGAGCTGGCCGACGAGCACGGCCTGCTGCTGATCGCCGACGAGATCGCCACCGGCTTCGGCCGGACCGGTGAGCTGTTCGGCTGCGACCACGCCGGGATCAGACCGGACATCATGTGCGTGGGCAAGGCGCTGACCGGCGGATACCTGTCGCTGGCGGCGACGCTGTGCACCGAGCGGGTGGCGTCGGGGGTCGGGGTGCTCATGCACGGGCCGACCTACATGGGCAACCCGCTGGCCGCCGCCGTCGCGGGCGCCTCCCTGGAGCTGCTGCGGGAGCGCCCGTGGCGCGAGGAGGTCAAGCGGATCGAGGCCGGCCTGACCGAGGGCCTGGCGGAGGCCGCGCGGGCTCCGGGGGTGAAGGACGTGCGGGTGCTCGGCGCGATCGGGGTCGTCGAGGCCCGCGAGCCCGTCGACGTGGCGAGGGTCCAGGACGTCGTGATGGAGCACGGCGTCTGGCTCCGCCCGTTCAACCGGCTGATCTACACGATGCCGCCCTATTCCGTCGGCGACGACCTGGGCCGGATCACGGAGGCGATGACGGCAGCGGCTCGGTCGCTCGGCCCGGGGTGATCATCCGGTAGAGCGCCGCGCCGCCGAGGTATCCGGCGGCGATGAGCCCCACCACCGTCAGCGACCTGCCGTTCGGCGGGAGCAGCGCCGCGGCCAGGGCGGCGGCCAGCACGTAGGTGCCGTTGAAGAGCATGTCGTAGAGGGAGAAGGCGCGACCGAGGTAGGCGTCCTCGACGTCGCGCTGGACGCTCGTGTCCGCGCAGATCTTGACACTCTGCCCGGCGACGCCGAGCACGAAGCCCGCCACGGCGAAACCCCACTGCTTGAACGGCGCGCAGAGCGCGAACGCCAGCGTCCCCGCCGTGACGAGCATGATCGGGATCCACGCCTCGATGCCGAGGCGCTCGGTGGCCCAGGGGGTCAGGATGATGGCCAGGAAGTAGCCCGCCCCGGAGGTGGCCACCACCAGGGAGGCCGCGGCCAGCGCGTTCTCGGCGCTGTCGGCGAAGTAGTAGCGCGAGAGCATCACCAGCATGGCGGTGCACATGCCGTACATGAACCGGTGGGTGGCCATCGCGCCCATCGCGGCGGCGGCGGCCCGGTGGTGGACGATGTGCCGCACTCCGTCGGCCAGGCCGCTCACCACGTTGCGCAGGGCCTCGCGGGTCTGAGGGCGGCACGGGTCGTGGGCCGGGCCCAGCAGCCGCCTGTCCATGGTCCTCGCGATCAGCGCGCTGAACCCGAAGACGACCCCGGAGACGACCAGCAGTGCCGCCGTCCCCCGGTGGTCGGCGCCGAAGAGCACGCGCAGGAGATAGCCCAGGCCCACGCCGATGAAGGTGCACACCGTGCCGGAGGTGGGGGTGACGGCGTTGGCCACCAGCAGCCGGTCGGAGGCGACGACGTGCGGCAGTGAGGCGCCGAGCGCGGCCAGGAAGAAACGGTTCACCCCGAGGACGGCCAGCGCGGAGCCGTAGAAGAGCGCGTCGGGGGCGTCGGCGGCGACCAGCGTGGCGGTGGCCAGCAGCAGCCCCCCGCGGACCAGCGGTGCCACGACCAGGATCTGCCGCCGGGACCACCGGTCGATGAACACCCCGACGAAGGGCCCGAGGATCGAGTACGGCAGGAACAGCACGGCCAGCCCCGCGGCGACCGCGGCGGCGCTCGCGCTCTTCTCCGGGCTGAAGAAGGCGAATCCGGCCACCGCGAACTGGAAGACGCCGTCGGAGAACTGGGAGACCAGGCGGGTGACGAAAAGCCGCCTGAAATCCCGGCCTTCCAGGACCACGCGTAGATCGGACACGAAGGACACGCGCTCAGCCTACGGCGCGGCCTTGCGCGCCCGGCATCGGGAACATCCCCGAGTTCCCCGTAGGGACGTTCCCGGCGTCCTTCCCGGGATCTCGGCATGATCAGGCACGGTGGAACGGTGGTTCACGTACTCTCAGAGGGTGATAACCGATGAACACGTCGTGCTCGTCGATCCGGTGGGAAACGCGATCGGCACGGCGCCCAAGTCCACGGTGCACGGCCCGGACACACCTTTGCACCTCGCCTTCTCCAGCTACGTGTTCGACCGCCGGGGGCGGGTGCTGCTCACCCGCCGGGCCTCCCACAAGCTCACCTGGCCCGACGTGTGGACCAACAGCTGCTGCGGCCACCCCCTGCCCGGTGAGCCGATCCCCCGGGCGGTCACCCGCAGGCTCTCCCACGAGCTCGGGCTGAGCGGCGGGGAGGTCGACCTGCTGCTGCCGCGCTTCTCCTACCGCGCCGTCATGGACAGCGGGATCGTCGAGCGGGAGCTGTGCCCGGTGTACCGGGTGATCGTGAGCACCGAGGCGGCGCCGAACCCCGAGGAGGTGGGGGAGACGCGCTGGATGGCCTGGGAGGAGTTCACCGACGGGGTGCTCGGCGGCCGCCTGGCGATCTCCCCGTGGTGCCGCGAGCAGGTGCCCCATCTGGTGGAGCTGGGCGCCGACCCTCTCGGCTGGCCGGTCGGCGATCCGGCCGAGCTGCCGCCCGCCGCCCGCTGACACCGGCCCCCCGAGGGGCCCGGCGGGGTCCGTCGTGCGCGCCCGTCACGGCCTGTCGCCCAAGAGGCCGTCACGGCCTGCTCGCCTGGGCCGCCGGGAACTTGAGGCCGCCGGGAAAGGGGCGGCCCGCCGGAAGACGGAGGTCTTCCGAAGGGCCGCCTCGCAGGTGCGGACGTGTGGGGAGCCCCTCTTCGAAAGGGAGGTCGGAGGGGGAGAGGGGCGCTGGGGCGAGCCCGGAGGCGTGCCCCTCCGGGGCTTTTCCGCGGGCCGGGTCAGCGGTCGACCTCGCCGCGGATGAAGCGCTCCACGTACTCACGCGCCTCGTCGTCGGAGTACTGCACCGGCGGGGACTTCATGAAGTACGACGACGCCGACAGGATCGGCCCGCCGATCCCCCGGTCCAGCGCGATCTTCGCCGCCCGTACCGCGTCGATGATGATCCCCGCCGAGTTCGGTGAGTCCCACACCTCAAGCTTGTACTCCAGGTTCAGCGGCGTGTCCCCGAACGACCGCCCCTCCAGGCGCACGTACGCCCACTTGCGGTCGTCCAGCCACGGCACGTGGTCCGACGGCCCGATGTGGACGTCGGCCCGGCCCATCTCGTGCGGGATCTGCGAGGTCACCGACTGGGTCTTGGACACCTTCTTCGACTGCAGCCGCGAACGCTCCAGCATGTTCTTGAAGTCCATGTTGCCGCCGAAGTTCAGCTGATAGGTGCGCAGCAGCTCCACCCCCCGGTCCTCGAACAGCTTGGCCAGCACCCGGTGGGTGATGGTGGCACCCACCTGCGACTTGATGTCGTCACCCACGATCGGCACCCCGGCCTCGGTGAAGCGCTCGGCCCAGGCGGGGTCGGAGGCGATGAACACCGGCAGCGCGTTGACGAAGGCCACCTTGGCCTCCAGCGCGCACTCGGCGTAGAAGCGGTCGGCCTCCTCCGAGCCCACCGGCAGGTAGGACACCAGCACGTCGGCCCGGCAGGCGCGCAGGGTGGCCACGACGTCGGCGGGGGCCTCGTCGGACTCCTCCACCGTCTGGCGGTAGAACTCCCCCAGACCGTCCAGGGTGTGACCGCGCTGGACGGTCACCCCCAGCGGGGGGACGTCACAGATCTTGATGGTGTTGTTCTCCGAGGCCACGATCGCCTCGGAGAGGTCTCGGCCCACCTTTTTGGCGTCGACGTCGAAGGCGGCCACGAACTCGACGTCGCCGACGTGGTAATCGCCGAACTTGACGTGCATCAGGCCCGGTACCCGGCTGTCCGGGTCGGCGTCCTTGTAGAAGTGGACGCCCTGGACCAGCGACGCGGCACAGTTGCCGACACCCACGATGGCTACGCGCACCGAACCCATGGCACTCGCTCCCCTTGTCTTCAATGGTCAGTTGTCTTCCGGGGCGGGATGCCGCCCCGTGCTATCCGTGTTGTCCGCTCCGGGCGAGGGCGCCCGGGATGCTTCCTTACGCGGGGGCCGCAATTCCTCGTCGGCTGCGGAGCCCCGCCGCTCCGTGGCGATCAGCTCATTCAACCAGCGCACTTCGCGTTCGACCGACTCCAGACCGTGACGCTGGAGCTCAAGGGTGTAGCTGTCCAGCCGCTCGCGCGTCCGGGCCAGGGCGGTGCGCACGCCGTCCAGGCGCTCTTCCAGGCGGCTGCGGCGTCCTTCGAGGATGCGCAGGCGCACCTCGGCCTCGGTGTGCCGGAAGAAGGCGAAGTGGACCCCGAAGCTCTCGTCCTCCCAGGCGGAGGGGCCGGCCTGGGTGAGCAGCTCCTGGAGCCGTTCCTTGCCTTCAGCTGTCAGCTTATAAACGATCTTCGACCGGCGGCCCGTGAGGAGGGGACTCTCGCCGGCTCCGGCGGGGTCGTCCTCGGCGATGAGGCCGTCGGACAGTAACTGACGAAGGCAGGGGTAGAGCGAGCCGTAGGAGAACGCTCGAAACATGCCGAGCAGGGCGTTGAGTCGTTTGCGCAGCTCATAGCCGTGTAGAGGGGTCTCGTGCAGCGACCCGAGCACGGCGAGTTCCAGCACGCCGCCACGTCCGCCGGCCACGGGAAACCACCACCTCTCGCGTCAATGTATCGAGCCGATACATCACGAGGATACGTCCGGCCAACATATCCATGCAATCAACGACTTTCCCAAGAGGTTGGGCGCAAACCGTAAAAAGCCGTAGTGTGACGCTCATGTGGTCACGGCGAGCGGTGGTGGGCACGGGCCGCCGCACGCGCGGGGCCGCTTTCGAATGCGAGGAATCCCCCGCTCATGTGGGAGAGGTCTGCCAAGGTTGCTCTTGGAACCACCTGACGGCCTCGTTCGTCCTCGGGAACGGAGATCCACCCGAATAGGTCGGCTACCACTGAGCCAAGGCGACGAGATCCGCCGCGGTCGAGCGGTAATCTCACCCGCCTGCCCGCCGTCGTAGACCCCCATGACCGAACGAGGACGCGTGAGTTACCGCAACAGCCATGACCCGGAGCCGGACGGGCGCCAGCAGGCTCCCGGTGCGCCGGCTCGTCAGGGACGGCGCCGTCGCTCAAGCGCAGGAGCCGCTCCCCGTCCAGTGCCCCAGCCCCCGCCCTTCCCCGCGGGGAACGCCCACCAGGGGCCGCCTCCAGGACCGCCTCAGGGACCGCCGCCCCCGGGGACGGGGTTCGACCCTCGTGCCGCCGGTCCCGGGGCCGGTCCGCGACCGCCCGTGCGCAACCAGAACACCGACCCCGCCGGGGGGCGCAGGCCGGAGGCCGCCTTCGAGGACACCCAGGCGATGATGGCCGCCCAGGCGCGGCAGGGATCCGCGCAGGGCCCGCCCGGTGTGGCCTCGGGACGCCGCCGGCGCGCCCGCGCCACGGGGGGCTCCGGCCCGGCCGGACCCGGTGGACCGGGCGGAGCCGGTGGGCCCGGGGGGTACGGCGGCGGAGGGCCGATCGGCCCCGAGGATGAGGGCCGCCGGGACTGGAGGCGCTTCGTCCCGAACTGGAAGCTCGTCGTGGCGAGCTTCACGGTCCTCGTCGCGGGCGTCTTCGCCATGATCGCGGTCGCCTACGCCAACACGCCCGTCCCCACCACCGCCCAGGACAGCGTGGACGACATGGGCAGCGTCATCTACTACGGCGACGGCAAGACCGTGCTCGCCCGCCTCGGGGTGAAGCGCCAGATCGTGAAGATCGACAAGGTTCCGGAGCACGTCCGGGACGCGGTGATCGCCGCGGAGAACCGCAGCTTCTACGAGGACCACGGCATCGACTTCAAGGGCATGGCCCGGTCGCTGTGGAGCACCCTGAGCGGCGAGCAGGTCCAGGGCGCCTCGACCATCACCCAGCAGATGGCCCGTAACTACTACGACGGGCTCAGCCAGGAGCGGTCGCTCAAGCGGAAGATCAAGGAGATCTTCGTCGCGATCAAGCTGGACAAGGACATCAGTAAGAACCAGATCCTGGAGCAGTACCTCAACACCATCTACTTCGGGCGCGGTGCCCTCGGCATCCAGGCGGCGGCGCAGGCGTTCTTCAACAGGAACGTCGGCGAGCTGACCCCGGAGATGGGCGCCTACCTCGCCGGCCGCATCCAGAACCCCGACGCCTTCGACCGCGCCGAGAACGCCAAGAACCTGGCCTCCACCCAGGAGCGTTACAAGTATGTGATCGAGGGTATGGCCCTGCTCAATCCCGGCAAGTACGGATCACTCCCCGCCAAGTCCCCCACGGCCCCCAAGCGGATCACCTACCGCAACAAGGACTACTACAAGGGCATCAGGGGATACATGATCAGCGAGGTCCTCAAGGAGCTCAAGCGCAGGCACATCAGCCAGGAGGACGTCGAGCGGGGCGGCTACAAGATCTACTCCACCTTCGACAAGGACCTCATGCTCGCGGCCAAGAAGGCCGTCGAGGAGACCACCGCCGGCCTCTCCAAGGAGATCCACACCGGCCTCGCCGCCGTCGACCCCCGCAACGGGCGCGTCATCGCCTTCTACGGCGGCCGTGACTTCGCCAGGCAGGAGTGGAACGACGCGTTCATGTCGGAGAAGCAGGCGGCCTCGTCGTTC
Source organism: Streptosporangium violaceochromogenes (assembly GCF_014654615.1). Taxonomy (GTDB): domain Bacteria; phylum Actinomycetota; class Actinomycetes; order Streptosporangiales; family Streptosporangiaceae; genus Streptosporangium; species Streptosporangium violaceochromogenes. The sequence goes on from NZ_BNBB01000003.1 coordinate 157,199, forward strand.
AAGCCCTACGTCCTGGCCGCCTGGCTGGAGTCCGGTTACAGCCTCAACAGCTACCTGCTGGGCAAGGGACCGATCAAGGCGCCGGGCACCAACCCGATCGACAACACCCACAGCATCCCCGGCGGTTCGGTCGACGCCGTCAGGGCCACCGCCGAGTCGATCAACACGGCGTTCGTGCAGATGGGCATGAAGGTCGGCCTGGACAAGGTCATCCAGATCGCGGCCGGCGCGGGCCTCGACGAGAAGAGGCTCCAGGAGACCAAGGCCAGTCACGCCTACGCCCTCACCATCGGCTCCGGCCCGGTCACGCCGGTGCAGCAGGCCGGCGGTTACTCGATCTTCGCCAACGCCGGCAAGCACTACGAGAACCACGTGGTGGTCAAGGTCGTCGACCGTAAGAGGGTCACGGTCCTCAAGGAGAACACCCAGCCCACCCAGGTGATCAGCCCTGAGAGCGCCGCCGACGCCGCCTTCGCGCTCCAGCAGGTGGTGAAGGACCCCCGGGGAACCGGCGGCGCCGCGGCCCTCTACGACCGCCCCGTGGCGGGCAAGACCGGCACCAACAACGAGAAGAAGGACGCGTGGTTCGTCGGGTTCACCCCGCAGCTCTCCACCGCCGTCGGCATGTACCGCCAGGATAGGAAGACGAACGCCGAGGTGACGCTGGGCGACATCCAGGGCGCCACCTACCCCACCCGTATCTGGCGGGCCTTCATGGCGGAGGCCATGAAGGGCAAGGAGGTCATCCAGTTCCCGCCGCGCGCCAACGTCGGCATGGACGAGAACCTCGCGCCCCGGCCGGCGCCCACGCCCACGCCCACCGAGGAGTTCCCGCCGGACGACCCCGGCGACTCCGACAACGGCTGGCCCGACGGCAACGCCAACGGTGACGGCAACGGCAACGGCAACGGAGACCCCAACCCGCCGGAGGGCCGGGACTGCCTGCCCTGGGACGGCTCGTGCGACACCCCCGGCAACGGCAACCAGCGCTTCCCCGAGGGGAACGGCGGTTTCGAGGACTCCGGAGCCGCGCCGGGGGCGGCCGTCATGCCGAGCCCCACGCCGACCCGGCCCGACCCCTGATGAGCGCCCGCTCCACGCGGGAGTCGCCGCCCGATCTGCGGACCCGCGCGATTCCCTACGTGCCCCTGGCCCTGTTCGCGGGGCTGGGGGCGGTGCTCGCCTACCTGTGGAAGTGGCCCTGCCGCTTCGGCGGGGCGTGGAACGACGGCACCCTGCAGTTCACGAACTTCTGCTACACCGACATCTATCCGCTGTGGTGGAACGAGAAGCTCAGCGAGGGGAGGGTTCCCTACTTCGGCCATCCGGTCGAATACCCGGTGGGCATCGGCGGGATCATGGAGTTCTCCCGCCGGGTCGTCTCCTCCATGAACGAGCCCGGCACGGCGTTCTACGACCTGACCGTGATCCTGATGGCCGTGTGCCTCGTCGTGGGCGTGCTGCTGACGGCCGCGCTGGCGGGGCCGGCCCGGCGCTGGGACGCGCTGTGGTACGCCCTGGCCCCCGCGCTGATCCTCACCGCCTACATCAACTGGGACCTGGCCGCGGGCGCCCTCGCGCTGGGCGCCCTGCTCGCCTGGTCGAGGAGACGGCAGTGGCTCGCGGGCGTCCTGCTCGGGCTGGCGATCGCCACCAAGTTCTACCCGCTGATGTTCTTCGGGCCGCTGCTGCTGCTGGCGATGCGCACCGGGAGGTGGGTGCCGTTCCTCAAGACGGTCGCGGGCGCCGCGGGGAGCTGGCTGATCGTCAACCTCCCCATCATGCTCTCCGCCTTCACCGGCTGGAAGCGGTTCTACGTCTTCAGCCAGGAGCGCCCGGCCGACTGGGGAGCCCTGTGGTACTTCTTCATCAGGAAGGGGTGGCCGATCCTCGGCGACGCCGACCGTCTCGACCTGCTGGGGGTCGTGGCGCTGGGCCTGCTCTGCCTGCTGATCGCGACGGTCGCGATGACGGCTCCGGCGCGGCCCCGGCTGGCGCAGCTCTGCTTTCTCACGCTGGCGGCGTTCATGCTGACGAACAAGGTGTGGTCGCCGCAGTACGTGCTCTGGCTGATCCCCTTCGCCGTGCTGGCCCGGCCGAACGCGAAACCGATCGCGCTCTGGCAGGTCGCCGAGTGCTGGTACTTCTTCGCCATCTGGCTCTATCTGGTCGCCCAGCAGCCCGGCAACGAGCATCTGGGCATCTCGGACGGCTCCTACTTCGCCGCCGTGTGGGCCCGCGCGATCACCGTCGTGATCATGATGGCCTTCGTGGTGCGGGACGTCTACCGGCCGGAGCACGACGTGATCAGGAGGGGCGGGGTCGACGACCCGTCCGGCGGTGTCTTCGACGGCGCTCCCGACCGGCTGCGGGTCGCGCTCTCCTGAGCCGGCGCGCGGAGGACCTCACGCGCTTCCCCGAATTCATGACATTTCCGACTAGCCGGTATGTGCGGTGGTCCGCCAGAATTCCGGCCTATGACCTCCTCTGCCGCCCCTCCCCGCGCCGGTGCGGCGGAGGCGTTGCTGCTGTGGCTCGGCTCCCGGGCGGGGATCGTCGTGCTGGCCGTCGCCGGAGCGGGGGCCTCGGTGGGAGGAGAGGGTCCCGCTCCGTTTCCGGAACACTGGCTGCACTGGGACGCCAAGCTGCTCGCCACCATCGCCGAGCACGGTTACGGGGGCGACCCCGCGGCCGAGCCGGACAGGGGACTGCCCGCCTTCTTTCCGGGAATGCCGTTGACACTCCGCGCCGTGCACCTGATCACGGGTGACTGGTCGCTCGCCGGGCTGCTCATCTCCTTCGTGGCCGGCGCCGTCGCCACGGTGGCGCTGGCCAGGCTCGCCGAGTTCGAGGGACCGCCGGGGGCCGGATGGCGGGCGGTCCTGGCGCTGCTGCTGTGGCCGATGTCGGTGTTCCTGTTCGCCGGCTACAGCGAGGCGCTGTTCCTGGCCTTCGCCCTGCCGGCCTGGCTGGCCGCCCGGCGGGGAAGGTGGCCCCTGGCCGCGGCGCTGGCCGCCGGGGCCTCCTGCGTGCGGATCACCGGGCTGTTCCTGGCCCTCGCGCTGGTGGTGGAGTTCTTCGCCGGACGGTGGCCCGTACGGCGGGCCGGGTGGCTGGCGGTGCCGTTCGTGCCGCCCGCGCTGTACTCGGCCTACCACCGCGCCCGCAGTGGCGACTGGATGGCCTGGAAGCACGCGCAGGAGGCCGGCTGGGGGCGGCACCTGGTGTGGCCGTGGGAGTCGCTGGTCACGACGTGGCAGTCGGCCCTGGGGGACGGCCGGTTCGCGTGGGCGTTCCGGCTGGAGATCGCCGGGGCCGTCGTGGGGATCGGGCTGGTGGTCGTGCTGCTCTGCCTGCGCAGGTGGAGCGAGTTCGTCTACGTCGGGCTTCAGGTGGGCGCGCTGATCTGCTCGGCCTACTACCTTTCGATCCCGCGGTCGGCGCTGCTGTGGTGGCCGCTCTTCCTGCTCGTCGCGCGGGCGGGCACCCCCGGCCCGTGCCGGGGGCCCCGGGGAGCCGGGAGCCGCCGGGAGCGCTGGAGACGCTGGGGGATCGCCGTCTACGCGGTGGTGATGGGCCCGCTGATGGTGCTCAACACTCTGACCTTCGTCAGCGGCGCCTGGGTCGGGTAATTCTCTTTACCCGTTTTCCGGGCAAAGTAATCCAGAAAAGTTATCCACAGGCTGGGGATCAACGGCCAAAGGTTTTCCGCAGGAGGGCGATGTCCTCCGCCTGGCCATCGGAGGGGGTCTCCACCACGATCGGCGCGTCCGCGCTCCGGCACACCGCGAGGATGAGCGCGGTGTCGATCCGGCCCGCGCCGAGATTGGCGTGCCGGTCGGCGCCCGAGCCCGCCGCGTCCCGTGAGTCGTTGCAGTGGACCAGGTCGATCCGGCCGGTGATCGCCTTGATCCGTTCGACCACGTCGGCCAGTTCCTCACCGGCCGCGTGGGCGTGGCAGGTGTCCAGGCAGAAGCCCGCGTCGAAGCCGTCGAGGGCCTCCCAGAGCCGGGCGATGCTCTCCAGCCTGCGGGCCATCGCGTTGCGGCCGCCCGCGGTGTTCTCGATGAGCACCGGAACCTCGTGCTCCTCCAGGCGCTCGAACACCTTGCGCCAGTTGTCGAAACCCTTCTGCGGGTCGTCGCCGGCGCCGACGTGCCCGCCGTGGACGACCAGGCCCTTGGCACCCAGCTCGGCCGCCGCCGCCAGGTGGGCGCTCAGCAGCTTACGGCTGGGGATGCGGATCCGGTTGTTGGCGGTGGCCACGTTGATGACGTAGGGGGCGTGGATGTAGACGTCCACGCCGGAGTCCTTGATCTCCCTCGCCCGGTCGTCGATCACCGGGCCCTTCCAGCTCTGGGGGTCTCCGAGGAAGAACTGGGCGACCTCGGCGTCGCGCGCCCTGGCGTGGGCCAGCGGGTCGTCCTGGCCGACATGAGCTCCGATAAGCGGCATGTGTTCGAGCGTAGTCGTTTCGGCCGGCCGTACGGGGGCAGGTGGACGGGGCCCCCGCCCGCCCCGGGCGCGCGACCCCCCGAAGGAGCCGGCGTTGATCTACCGTCGCAGAGGGATCGGCCTTCTCGGCCTGATCTATCTCCTGATCGGCCTGTACGTGGCCTGGATGCACGACTACATCACCCCCGCGCTCCTGAGGGACGTCGCCGAGGCGCTGCTCGCCGTCTTCCTGTGGTTCCTCGTCCTGCTCGGGGTGGATCTGCACCTGGGCGGTTGACGCGGCGGGGCGGCCTCGTTCTTCGGGGGATCCCCAAAGCACCAGGAGGTTCCGGGCGTTTCCGGGATGTTCGAGGTACGGCGCGTCAGAAGAAGAAGCCGCCGTGGTAGATGCCGAGGACCACGCCCACGAACGAGGCCACGATGCCCACGATGTTCAGCGAGCGCTCCGGGGTGGTCGCGGAGACGTACTGGGACAGGAGGCCCACGACGAACCCCGTCGTCCCCAGCCAGGCGGCGACCGCGTGCGCTGCGGGGATGAACGCGCACACGAAGGCCACCAGCCCGCAGCCGACCGTGACGACGCTCAGGACGTTCTGGGCGGGGTGCCGCCTGCCGTCGCTGTTCAGCGTGAGCCGGAACGACCGGCCCCGAAGACGGCGGGACACGCGCTGCACGGCTCTCACCTCCCTTTCCCCTGCTATGAGGGGTGCCCGCGTCATGACGGCCCAACCCTTGACGCCCTGGTAGGCTGGCACGGCCGCGTCGCGCGGGTGTGTCGTTCGCCCGCCCGCCGCCACGGCCGCCGAAAGGGGCGGCCGCGGCGAAGACGCCCGGCGTCCTCCTGTCACGGCACGGTGTCGTGACCGCAAGAGTCCAGAGGAGGTTGGAAGCCAGCATGCGTCGTTACGAAGTCATGGTCATCCTCGACCCTTCGCTCGATGAGCGCACGGTGGCCCCGTCCCTCGACCAGTTCCTCACGGTGATCCGCAATGACGGCGGCACCGTGGAGAAGGTCGACGTGTGGGGTCGTCGCCGGCTGTCCTACGACATCGCCAAGAAGCCCGAGGGCATCTACGCCGTCATCGACCTGACCGCGGAGCCCGCCACGGTCAAGGAGCTCGACCGGCAGATGAACCTCAACGAGGGCATCCTCCGCACCAAGGTCCTGCGCCCGGACGTGCACTGACCCCGGCTTTTTGTCGGACGGCAACCGTACTCTGAGGCGATAACGCGAAGGCCGCAGGAAGGGCAGCGCAAGTCATGGCAGCAGGCGACACCACGATCACCATCGTCGGCAACCTCGTCGACGATCCCGAGCTGCGCTTTACCCCCACGGGGCAAGCGGTGGCCCGGTTCCGCATCGCGTCCACTCCGAGGTTCCTGGACAAGCAGACCAACGAGTGGAAAGACGGCGAGGGCCTGTTCCTGACCTGCAACGTGTGGCGGCAGGCGGCGGAGAACGTCGCCGAGAGCCTGCAGCGCGGCATGCGGGTCATCGTTCAGGGAAGGCTTCGCCAGCGGTCCTACGAGACCAAGGAAGGCGAGAAGCGCACGGTCTACGAAGTCGAGGTCGACGAGGTCGGCCCCTCGCTGAGGAACGCGACGGCCAAGGTCAACAAGACCACCCGTCAGGGTGGTGGCTTCGGCGGCGGCCCGGCGGGCGACCCGTGGGCCTCCGCGGCGCCCGCCGCGCCTCAGGGTGGCGGCGGCAACTACGGCGCTCCGCAGCAGGGTGGCGGCAACTACGGCGGCCAGCAGCAGCAGAGCGGCGGCAACTACGGCGGCGGCGGCGGCTTCGGCGGCGGCGGCGGTGACTTCAGCGACGAGCCGCCCTTCTAAGGAGCGTAAGCCCTTCCAGGTCTTCGCGGGCGCCCTGTCGGCGCCCGCGGGCCGCGTCCCGAAAATCAGTACATATCCGCAGCGACCATTCCCGCCGTACGGCGGGGCTCTGAAAGGAGCACCACGATGGCCAAGCCGGCACTGCGCAAGCCCAAGAAGAAGGTTTGCCTTTTCTGCCACGACAAGATCTCCTACGTCGACTACAAGGACACGGCGCTGCTTCGGAAGTTCATCTCCGACCGCGGCAAGATCCGTGCCCGCCGGGTGACGGGCAACTGCACCCAGCACCAGCGTGACGTGGCGACCGCTATCAAGAACGCTCGTGAGATGGCGCTCCTGCCGTACATGAGCACCGCGCGCTAAGGGAGGTCCGGACAGATGAAGCTCATTCTCACCAGCGAGGTCACCGGCCTTGGCGCCCCCGGCGACATCGTCGAGGTCAAGGACGGCTACGGCCGTAACTACCTCCTCCCCCGCGGGTTCGCGATCCGGTGGACGCGCGGTGGCGAGAAGCAGATCGCCTCGATCAAGAAGGCCAGGGACGCCCGCGAGATCCGCGACCTCGGCACCGCCCAGGAGGTGGCCGGCAGGCTCAAGGGCCTGAAGGTCGTCCTGAAGACGAAGGCCGGTGACTCCGGCCGTCTCTTCGGCTCCGTCACCACCGGCGACGTCGCCGAGGCCGTCAAGGCCGCCGGCGGCCCCGAGCTCGACCGCCGCCGCATCGAGATCGCCTCGGCGATCAAGAGCCTCGGCTCCCACCGTGTCAGCGTCAAGCTGCACCCGGAGGTCTCCGCCGCCCTTGAGATCGAGGTCGTCGCGGCCTGACGGGCCATCGCCCGCGTGAGCGCGGGCTCAGCACGGGCAGGGGTCTCCTCCTCATCATCGGGGAGGGGCCCCTGTCCGTGTTTCTCCTGTCGGTCTCCTCCCTCCTTGCCTGCTTCGTCCTCGCTCGCGCCGCTCCGCCCGCCGTGGCGCCGCGGGTCCGGGCGTTGCGGCCGGATCTCCCCGCCCCGCTCGCGGGCGTCCGCATCGTGAGACCGCGTTACTTGGAGTCACCGCCAATACGTACAATTCGGGAGCTATTGCCTTTTCTTGGAGGTTTGTCATGGCCCGTCCCTCGACGCTGCTCGCTCTCGGCGCCCTCGCGGTAGCCGCGGTGGCCTGTGCGCCGGTGGCGGACACGACGAACCAGGCGGGGGTGCCCGCCACGCCGGCCTCCTGCGCCAAGGAGGGGCTCGCCCTCAAGACACCGGGCAAGCTGACCATCGGCACCGACAAGCCCGCCTATGAGCCGTGGTTCAAGGACGACGACCCGGCCAACGGCAAGGGTTTCGAGAGCGCCGTGGCGCACGCGATCGCCCGGCGGCTCGGATTCGACGGCGCCGAGATCGCCTGGTCCACGGTGAAGTTCGACGCCGCCTTCGCCCCCGGCGTCAAGCGCTTCGACTTCGACGTCAACCAGGTCTCCGTGACCCCCGAGCGTGCCAAGGTCGTCGACTTCAGCAAGGGCTACTACACGGTCAAGCAGGCCGTGGTCGCCCTGGAGAACTCGAAGATCGCCTCCGCGACGGACCTGGCGGGCCTCAGGGACGCCAGAATCGGCGTGCAGGTCGGCACCACCTCGCTGCGGGCCGTCAAGGACGTCATCAAGCCCTCGCAGGAGCCGAACGTCTACAGCGAGCAGATCGACGCCGTGAACGCCCTGAAGAACAAGCAGGTCGACGCCGTGGTGGTGGACCTGCCCACCGCCTTCTACGTGACCGCGGCCCAGGTCGAGAACTCCGCGATCGTCGGCCAGTTCGGCGCCCCCTCCGGCACCCCCGAGGTCTTCGGCGCGGTCTTCGAGAAGGGCAGCCCGCTGGTGGGCTGCGTGAACGAGGCGATCGACGCGCTGACCTCCTCCGGTGAACTCGCCAAGATCGAGACCGAGTGGCTCGGCTCGGCCGCGGGCGCGCCGGAGCTGAGGTAGTGGCCCGGACGTCCCCGCCGGGCGTTCCCGTCCCCCGGGAGGGACGCGGAGGAACGACCGGCCTCCCCGCGCTCCGGGACACGCCGCCCGCGACGGCCCGCGCCGCCCGGCGAGCGGGGAGGAGCGGGTGACGGCGCCCCCGGACGGCTGGGTCAAGAGCGAGCGGCAACGGGAGCGGGAGCGGCTCCGCGGACGGCGGTCGATCCGGTCGGGGTCGATCGCGACCGCCTCGACGGTCGTGGTGATCGTCCTGCTGGCGTGGGCCTTCACCGGCTCGCCCGGCTGGCCGCGGGTCCGGGAGACGTTCTTCGACTCCGAGCGGTTCGCGGAGGCGCTTCCGGACGTGCTGAGCGGGTTCCTGCTCAACGTCAAGATCTTCCTGATCGCCGAGCCGCTGATCCTCGTCGTGGGCCTGCTGGTCGCGCTGGCGCGCACACTCAGGGCGCCCGTGTTCTTCCCGCTGCGCGCCTTGGCGGTGGCCTACACCGACGTCTTCCGCGGGGTGCCCACGATCCTGGTCATCTACCTCGTCGGCTTCGGGCTGCCCGCGCTGGGGCTGCGCGGCGTTCCGGCGGATCTGGCCACGCTGGGCGTGATCGCGCTCACCCTGTCCTACGGGGCGTACGTGGCGGAGGTGTTCCGGGCCGGGATCGACTCGGTGCACCCGAGTCAGTGGGCCGCCGCCCGCTCCCTTGGGCTGACCCACGGCAAGACCATGCGCCACGTGGTGGTGCCGCAGGCCGTCAGGAGGGTGGTGCCCCCGCTCCTCAACGACTTCGTCTCGCTGCAGAAGGACACCGCCCTGGTCGCCACGATCGGTCCGCTGGAGGCGCTGCGCCAGGCGCAGATCCACGCGAGCAGCACGTTCAACTACACGCCCTACCTGGTGGCGGCCCTGCTTTTCATCCTGCTCACCGTCCCCATGGCCCGCTTCACCGACTATCTGGCGGTCCGCTCCCAGCGGCGGCGGGGCCGGTGAAAAGAAGGGGGAGAAGGCCGTGAGCCTGCTGACCGTTGAGGGCGTCTGGAAGAACTACCGGGGCCACAGCGTGCTGCGCGGCGTCGACCTGTCGGTCGGCGCGCACGAGGTGGTCTGCCTGATCGGCGCCTCCGGCTCGGGCAAGTCCACCCTGCTGCGCTGTGTGAACCTGCTGGAGACCGTGGACGACGGCACGATCCACCTGGAGGGCGAGGAGATCACCGCCGTCCGGGTCGACGTCGACGAGGTGCGCCGGCGGATGGGCATCGTGTTCCAGGCGTTCAACCTGTTCCCGCACATGACCGTGCTGGACAACATCACGCTGGCCCCGCGCAGGGTGCACGGGGTCGGCAGGGAGCGGGCCGAGCACCACGCCCGCGAACTGCTCGCCAGGTTCGGCCTGGCAGACAAGGCGGGCTCCTACCCCGACCAGCTCTCCGGCGGCCAGCAGCAGCGCGTCGCGATCATCCGGGCCATGGCCACCCGGCCCCGCCTGATGCTGCTGGACGAGGTGACCTCCGCCCTGGACCCCGCGCTGGTCAGGGAGGTGCTCGGGATCATCAGAGAGCTCAGGGAGGGCGGGATGACCATGATCCTGACCACTCACGAGATGGGCTTCTGCCGGGAGATCGCCGATACCGTCTGCTTTCTCGACGACGGCGTCCTTCTGGAGCGCGGGACCCCCGAACAGATCTTCACCGACCCCCGGGAGCCCCGGACCCGCGCGTTTCTGCGGAGCGTGCTCGGCGACCGGGGGCCGTGAAGGCTCCGCGCCCGCTCTCACCCGCCGACCACCAGCCACCTCGCACCGCGGGCCCGCAGTCCCAGGGTGACCAGCCTGGCCGTCATCCACACCCCCAGGGCCAGCCAGAGCGCGACCAGGCCGCCGCCGGAAAGGCCCGCCGCCAGTACGGCGGGCAGGTAGGCGAGGGTCGTCCACAGCCCGGCCCAGGCGAGGTAACGCTGGTCGCCGGCGCCGATCAGCACGCCGTCCAGGACGAACACCACCCCGGCGACCGGCTGCAGGAGCGCTATCACCCACAGCAGATCCGAAAGCCACCCGGCCGTCTCCGGGCCGGCGCCGAACACACCCGGCACCAGCGGTCGGGCCAGGATCACCAGAAGCCCGAGCAGCAGGCCCGCGCCGGCCCCCCACTCGACCATCCTCCTGGTGGCCTGCCGGGTCGCGGTCACGTCGCCGGCGCCCAGGGCGCGGCCGGTGATGGCCTGTCCGGCGATGGCGATCGCGTCCAGCGCGAAGGCCAGCAGGGTCCAGATCCTGAGGGCGATCGTGTGGGCCTCGATCTGCCCGGACCCCATGCGGGTGGCCGTCGTGGCCGCGACCGCGAGCACCACCTGCAGGCAGGCCGTACGGATGACCAGGGCGATCCCGGCCGAGCCGGCGGCTCTGACGCCTGTGAGGTCGGGCCGGAGCGGGGCCCTGTGGCGGCCGAACAGCAGGGCGAGGTAGATCGCGGCGGCCAGGGTCTGGGCCAGCACCGTGCCCCAGGCCGACCCCGCGAGGCCCCAGCCCAGGCCCAGGACGAAGAGGACGTTGAGCGCGGCGTTGAGCGCGAAGGACCCCACCGACACCAGCAGCGGGGTCGTGGTGTCCTGCATGCCGCGCAGTACGCCGGTCCCGGCCAGCACCAGCAGCATGGCCGGGACGCCCCAGAGGCCGATCCGCAGATAGGTGGTCGCCTGCCCGGCCAGCTCGCCCTCGGCTCCGATCAGGTGGACCAGCCAGGGGGCCGAGGGCCAGACCACCACGATGATCGCCAGCCCCACCCCCAGGGCCAGCCAGAGGCCGTCCACCCCCTGCCGGAGCGCCCGGTGGGGGTCGCCCGCGCCGATCTGCCTGGCGACGGCCGCGGTCGTGCCGTAGGCGAGGAAGACGCACAGGGCCACCAGGAAGCTCAGCACGGTGCCGGCCACCCCGAGGGCGCCGAGCGCGGGCGCGGGCAGCCGGCCGACGACGACGGTGTCGGTCAGCAGGAAGAGGGGCTCGGCCACCAGGGCGCCGAAGGCCGGAACCGCCAGCCGGAGGATCTGCCTGTCGTGGGCGCGGCGCGCCCCGGAGGGATCGGCGCTGGGGGTAAGCGGCACGCTTCTATTCTGCCTCTTACCACCACGGAAGCCCTCAAGGGGGGCAAGAGGGGAGAGCGCCTCGCGGAGGGAGAGATTCGGCGTGTCGTCTCAACTTTCTTTCCTCCACAGGCGGTGGATGATGTTTCCCCAGTTCAGAAAGGTGTGTTGAGTGATGGGGAAGAGTTGTCCACAGCACTGTCCACAGGGTGCCCACATGTCTGGGGGAAAACTGCACACCTTATCCACACCTCTGTCGACAGGTCGCGTTGCCACGTGGTCCGGGGAGCGGAGAGACTGTCACCCCGGTCGGCTACAACTGGAGATAGCGAAATCACGTTCGAAAGAGGGGGTGCGCGGTGAGCATCGCAGAGCCACCGGTCTTCGAGCCAGGGTTCGAGCGCACCCCGCCGAACAACATCGAGGCCGAGCAGTCCGTTCTCGGTGGCATGCTCCTGTCCAAAGACGCCATCGCCGACGTGGTCGAGATCCTCCGCTCCGACGACTTCTACCGCCCGGCCCACCAGATCATCTACGACATCATCACCGACCTGTACGGCAGGGGCGACCCCGCCGACGCCGTCACCGTCTTCGACGAGCTGCAGAAACGCGGCGAGGTCGCCCGCATCGGCGGCGGCGCCTACCTCCACACGCTGACCGCCGTCGTCCCCACGGCGGCCAACGCGGGCTACTACGCCAGGATCGTCCGTGAGCAGGCCATCCTCCGGCGGCTCATCGAGGCCGGCACCCGCATCGTCTCCTACGGCTACGGCGGCCAGGACGAGGAGGTCGACGACCTCGTCGACCGCGCCCAGGCCGAGATCTACAAGGTCACCGAGCGCCGGACCTCCGAAGACTACATTCCGCTGGCCGAGATCATGCCGGGCGCGCTCGACGAGCTGGAGGCCATCGGCGGCCGGGGCGGCCAGATGGTCGGCGTCCCCACCGGCTTCCAAGACCTCGACGCCCTCACCAACGGCCTGCACCCCGGTCAGATGATCGTCGTGGCCGCGCGACCGGCCATCGGCAAGGCACTGGCGCTCGACACCCCGCTGCCCACCCCGACCGGCTGGACCACCATGGGGCGGGTCCAGGTCGGCGATCACCTGATCGGAGCCGACGGCAGGCCCACGCGCGTCATGGCGGCCACCGGCGTCATGCACGGCCGCCCCTGCTACGAGGTGGAGTTCAGTGACGGCACGGTGATCGTGGCCGATGCCCACCACCAGTGGCTCACCGATACGCGCGCCTCCCGCGGGTCGGCGCGGGCCTCGGCGACCGGCCTGGACCGGATCGGCAGCCGGCGGGCGTCCGCCGAGGTGCGCACCACAGAGGAGATCGCCGCCACCCTGTGGTGCGGTACCGCCGGCGGGCACCTCAACCACACCGTCGTCAACGCCAGGCCGCTGGAGACGCCCGGCCGAAAGTTGCCGATCCCGCCGTATGCGCTGGGGGTCTGGCTGGGGGCCGGCAACCCGGACCGCGCCGCCTTCACCACCGGGGACCAGGAGGTCGTCGGCCATCTCGCGGCGGAAGGGGTCAGGGTGGAGCGCCGGCGGCGCACGCTGTACACGATGCCGCTGCCCGAGCCCGAGCCCGAGCCCGAGCCCGAGCCGGTTGCCGAACGGCCGTGCGTCGCGGGCGATGAGCCGTTCCCCCCTCGAACGTTCCCGGCGCACACGCGCGACCGCCGGCCGGGCGGCTTCTCCCATGCCTCCTCCCGACCGCCCCGTTGCCCCGACTGCGATGCCCCCTCCAGCGGGTTCCGCCTCTGCCGGCGGTGCCGTAACGGCCACGGCACGATGAAGGTCCTGCTGCGGAGGCTGGGGGTGCTGAACGACAAGCACATCCCGGCCGAGTATCTCCGCGCGCCCGAGGAGCAGCGCCGGGCCCTGCTGGCGGGGCTGCTGGACACCGGCGGCCATGTCAGCCCCGGTGGGACGATCCGGTTCGCCTCCGCGAACCGTCGGCTGGCGGAGGACGCCTGGGAGCTGATCCTGAGCCTGGGATACAACGCGACCCGGACGTCCAGGCCGGCGCGGGGACGCACCGGGGCCGGCTCAACCGGCCACGCGGTCACGTTCACGCCCTCCGGCAAGGTCTTCCGGCTGAGTCGTAAGAACGCCCGTGTGAACACCGGCGCCCACCCCGAGACGACCTGCCGGACCATCACCGACGTACGACCGGTGCCGTCGGTGCCGGTGCGGTGTGTGGAGGTGGACGGCGCCGATCACATGTACCTGGCCGGGCGGACGTGGATCCCCACCCACAACTCCACCCTGGGCCTGGACTTCGCCAGGTCCGCCGCCATCAAGCACGGCATGACCACCGTCGTGTTCTCGCTGGAGATGTCGCGTAACGAGATCACCATGCGTCTGCTGTCGGCCGAGGCCAGGGTCGCGCTCCACTCCATGCGCTCGGGCACGATGAGCGACGACGACTGGGCCAAGCTCGCCCGGCGGATGGGCGAGGTCGCCGAGGCCCCGCTGTTCATCGACGACTCCCCCAACATGTCGATGATGGAGATCCGGGCCAAGTGCCGCCGTCTCAAACAGCGCAACGACCTGAGGTTCGTCATCATCGACTACCTCCAGCTGATGTCCTCACCGAAGAAGACCGAGAGCCGCCAGAACGAGGTCTCCGAGATCTCCCGGGCGATCAAGCTCCTCGCCAAGGAGCTGGAGGTGCCGGTCATCGCCATCTCCCAGCTCAACCGAGGTCCGGAACAGAGAACCGACAAGCGGCCGATGGTGAGCGACCTGCGCGAGTCGGGATGTCTCACCGCCGACACCCGGATCCTCCGCGCCGACACCGGTGCGGAGGTGTCGTTGGGCGAACTGCTCGAAAGCGGGGATCGTGACATTCCGGTATGGTCGCTCGACGAGCGCATGCGGCTGGTTCCCCGGACAATGACCCATGTGTTCTCCAGCGGGACCAAGGAGGTCTTCAAGCTCCGGCTGAGGTCCGGCAGAGAGATCAAGGCCACGGCGAATCACCCGTTCATGACCTATGACGGATGGCGGCCGCTGGAAGAGCTGCAGCCGGGCACCCGGCTGGCCGTTCCGCGTCATGTACCCGCTCCTGAGCGCCTGCGGGAGTGGCCCGATGACGAGGTCGTCATGCTGGCCCACATGATCGGTGACGGCTCGTTCGTGAAGAACCGGCCCATCCGCTACGCCGGCAAGGACGAGGCGTGTCTTCAGGTGATGACCAAGGCGGCGAGGCGCTTTGGGGTCACCGCGATACGTGACGAATATGAAGCCGCCGGAGTGACCACCCTGAGGTTCCCCGCTCCGTATCGCCTGACGCACGGTAAGCGGAACCCGATCGCGGCCTGGCTCGACTCGATGGGACTCTTCGGGCGGAGAAGCCATGAGAAGTTCGTTCCCGAAGGCGTTTTCTCTCTCTCCAAGCGACAGATAGGGCTTTTCCTCGGCCATCTTTGGGCGACCGACGGCTGTGTTCGGTGGGATGGGAAGACCGGTCAGTCGCGGATCCACTATTCCTCCACCAGCCGTCGTCTGGTCGACGACGTCGCCAGGCTCCTGCTGCGCTTCAACGTGATGACCAGGGTCAAGGAGGTCCGCGGGAGCGGCTATCGGCCGGGGTACCACCTGTACGTCCACGATGCGGACAACCAGCTTCGCTTCCTGCGGGAGATCCGCGTGCACGGGGAGCGATCGACGCAGGCCGAGCGGTGTGTCACCGCGTTGGAGGGGCTCACATCCAACACGAACCTCGACACCGTTCCCAAGGACGTCTGGGACAAGGTGCGGAGCGTGCTCGCCGAGAAGGGGATGACGCATCGGGATTTCTCCACCCGGCTCGACACCCAGTTCCGCGGAGGCGCTGTGTGGAAGCGCGCTCCCGGCAGGGAGCGGCTGGGGCGGGTGGCGGCCATTCTCGATGACGCCCAACTTGAGATGCTCGCGACCAACGACGTGTTCTGGGACGAGGTCGCCTCCATCGAGAGCCAGGGAGAGCAACCCGTCTTTGACGCCACCGTCCTCGGCACCCACAACTTCGTGGCCGACGGCATCAGCGTCCACAACTCGATCGAGCAGGACGCGGACATGGTCATCCTGCTCCACCGCGAAGACGCCTACGAACGTGAGTCCCCCCGGGCCGGCGAGGCCGACCTGATCGTCGCCAAACACCGTAACGGCCCCACCGCCACGGTCACCGTGGCCTTCCAAGGCCACTACAGCCGCTTCGTCGACATGGCCCCCCACTAGGAACTCCTAACGAAATGATCTCCAAGGCGGTCGGATCACTCCGGGACTGATGATCCGGGGTGCGGGGCGGTTCGGCCGAAGCCCCGGCAAGGCGACAACGAGTTGTGGGCGGTGCACGCTGAGCCGCGGAGAACGTAAATGCGTCGACAGCGCGCCTCGGCACCCGGCACAGTGGCCACCCGTGACGAGCAGTGAACTGTGGACCCGCGCGACCGCCGACCGCTACGACGCCGAGGAAGCCGAAGCGTCCTCGGCTGCCGTTCTCGGACCGACCCTCGCCTTCCTCGCCGAGCTCGCCGGAGACGGCCGGGCGCTGGAGTTCGCCATCGGAACCGGACGGGTGGGAGTCCCGCTTCGGGAACGCGGCGTGCCGGTGGTGGGCATCGAACTGTCCGAGCACATGGCGGCGGTGCTGCGGCGCAAGGTCGACGAGGGCACCCTCCCGGTAGTCATCGGGGACATGGCCACCACCGTCGTTCCCGGCGGGTTCACCCTGGTCTACCTCGTCTACAACACCATCACGAACCTGCTCACGCAGGACGAGCAGGTCGAGTGCTTCCGCAACGCCGCACGGCATCTGGAGCCCGGCGGCCGGTTCGTCATCGAGCTGGGTGTGCCGCAGCTGCGGCTCCTGCCACCCGGCCAGGTCGCGGTGCCGTTCGACGTCTCTCAGCGGCATCTCGGCTTCGACACCTTCGACCTGGTCGAGCAGATGCTCGTCTCGCACCACTTCACCCGCGACGGCGACGACGGCCACTACCGCCGCGAAAACTCCCGGCACCGGTACGCCTGGCCGGCGGAGCTCGACCTGATGGCGCGGATCGCCGGGCTCGAGCTGGAACGTCGCGTTGCGGACTGGGACGGGTCTCCGTTCACCCAGGACTCCGCGAAGCACGTCTCCGTGTGGCGCAAGCCGGCCTGAGGTCGGCCACCGGGCCGTCAACGTTGGCCGTGCCTGTCTTGAACTTCTATCGGGAGTTCAGGCGTCGCCGGCAGATCAGTGCGCGTCCGAGGGCGAGGAAGGCTTCGTGGATGTCGTCGCGGATCTCCCAGCGGATCCGCAGGCGGCGGAACCGGTGCACCGAGCCGAAGCCGAGTTCCTGCGGCGGATGCTCCCAGGCGATCCCGGTGTGCAGGACGAACAGGATGCCCTGGAACACCAGCCGGTCCGGATACCGCTTTCGCCCGGGGTACCGGGGCCGACTGTTCCGTCTTCGGTAGCAGCCGCTCGATCACCGCCCACGGCTCGTGGTCGACTTCCCACGGCTTCGACCGAGCCACTCCAACCTCCGGATCGTCAGTCCCGGAGTGCCCCAACCACTCGAAGATCATTTCGTTAGGAGTTCTAAGGGGGCGGGCATCGAACCGGCACAGGGTTCATGGAGTCGAGTGGGGTGTCCACCCGGACCACCTCCCCCTCCAGGACGGGGCGCCGGCACGGGGTTCATGGGGCCGAGTGGGGTTCGTGCGGCCGGCATGGGGTTCATGGGGCCGGAGTGGGGTCGGTGCGGGTCGGAATGAGGCCGGTGTGGAGGGGTGCGCCGGGGCCCGGAGCGGTGACCCCACCTCCCGGATCAGTGGGAGGACACTTCCTGGGAGCCGTGAGGGCCATGAGGGCTGTGGAAGCTCTGGGAGCCGTGAGGGCCCTGGGGGCCACGGTAGGGCAGGGGGTGGTTGTAGACGAGGTTGGTGGTGGTGTTGCCGAAGGCGGCGAGTTCGTCGACGAGCCGTTCGAGGTGGGCCATGGAGGTGGCGGCCACCTTCAGGGTGTAGCAGTCGTCGCCGGTGGTCCGCAGGCACTCCAGGATCTCAAGGCGCTCCTCCAGCAGCCGGTGCAGCGGCTGGTGCCTGCTTCCGGGATATTTGAGGCGCACCACCGCGAGCACCGTGAGACCGACCTTCTCCAGGTCGACGGTGGCGTGATAGCCGGTGATGACGCCCATGGTCTCCAGACGCCTGACCCGCTCGGTCGTCGCGGAGGCGCTGAGGTTCACCCGCCGCCCCAGCTCGGTGATGGGAACGCGGCCGTCTCTCTGGAGCTCGACCAGGATCGCCCAGTCGGTCGCGTCAAGACTCTCGGTCATCCGGCAAAGATATCGGTGGTTTCACTGCTCATCTGCCCATACGCAGGGAGGAGTCACTTATCGGATGGGTTCCTCGCCCGATAGCCTGAACCGATGCGGCCGGGGGTGAACGCTCCCGGATTTTGGTCCAGACCGATCCTCGAATACCGCCGCGCCGGGCGCGGACGGTGGAGGCTCTCGGCGTCCACTTGCTGACGACCCCGACCACGACGTGGTGCCGTCCGACGGCGTCCTCCACCGTCCTCCACCATCCTCGGTTCTCCTCCCTCGTCCTCCGTCGTTCTCTGGAGAGGCGCGTGTTCCTGTCGGGAGCCACTGCCGCTGGTCCGTTCACCGATCCGTCCGCGGGAACGCCGGACGGCGGCCGGGCCTGGAAGAGGTGATACTCCGGGCCCGGCCACCGTGATCGGCTCGCCGGGGCGCTCTGGGGGTGGGACGCCGGCGAGCGTCCGACTCCGTCTCCCGTGGCCGGTCCACCCGTGGCCGGTCGTCACGGAGCGCTCAGATCACCGGCCGCCGTGGGCGGAACAGAGCTGGCCGCGCACCGCGCCGCCGCCGAACTCCGTGGTGTGCAGGTTGGCGTACCAGTTCTTCGAGTTCTTCAAGATCCCCTTGGCGATGTCGGGCCGCACCGGCGCGGTCCCGGCGATGCCGGTGATCGACGCGGGCAGGCCGTCGGTGTCGGCGAACAGGTCGGCCACGACCGGGCCGTTCTTCCCCTTCTCACCCCGGTGGATGTGACCGTTGGTGGGGGCCGAGACTCTGCTCCAGACGACGGAGTAGCGCAGCCTCGCCCGGTCGACGCCGATGGACCATCGGGCGTGGCCATCGGGGTCGCCGACTTTCTTGCCGGCGGAAGGTACCTCCTGGGCGCCGTCGGCCTGGGCGCGGACCATGGCGTGGGTGCCGTCGGCCAGGAGCGACACCGGGTTCACCGGGTGGCTGAGCCGCCGGAACTGGGCGCGCACCGCCCCGCCGGGGAACTCTTTGGTGTGCAGGTTGGCGTAGAAGCCGCCCGGATTCCGCCTGAGGGCGGCCGGCAGGCCGCCGTCGCCGACCTTGACCGTGCCGGTCACCGCCCGTGCGCTTCCCGGCAGTGCCTCGCCGAAGAAGCCGATCTTCACATCGCCGTTGGTGCCGGCCCGGCCCTGGTGGATGTGGAAGGCGGTAGGGGCGGCGATGTTCCTCCACCGCGCCGCGTAGGAGATCTTGTCGCCGCTGACGCGGATCACCACGTAGGCGTCGCCGTTTCTGTCGCCCACGGCCGGGCCGCCCTTGGTGGGTACCTCGTTGGCACCGGTGAGGTGGGCGGCGAAGTAGACGACGGGGGCTGCCCGACGACTCGCCGAGGCCGCCGGGAAGGGGGTGGCGTTGGCCTGCGCGGCGGTGGGGACCACGGTGGCGACCAGGCCGGCGGTGAGGGCCACGGCGGGGAGGGCGAGGGCGCGTCTGGACATGATGACCTCTCGTTGACGTGCGGTAATGGAACCGTCATGCCTTTCCGCCTGTTGTACGGCGTTGGTGGTGAGAGGAGTTCAACCGGCGAGTCCGTAAATGTGCACATATAGCTTTTCGGCTGGTCGGCGCGGCCTGGGGGCACTCCCGGAGTGGGTTGTCTGGAGCACCGCCGGGTGCCGGAGGGCGAGGCGGCACTATCGATCGGCACTATCGATCGGACGTGCCGGGGCGGGGGCGCCGGTGACACACCCGGCAGACGCTCGGCGAGGCACCTCGCCGGGAGACCGTTCCGGCGAGGCCGTCTCCCCGGTGTGGACGGCACGCTCGTCTTCGCCGTCCCGCCGGGTTCCACCAGCCCGCCGGACAAGGCTGGAGACCGTGCCCGGTCCCGGGATCGTTCCCCGTGGGGAAGGTACACGGGGAACCGGCAGAACTGGAAAGAGGACGGGTCATACGCCGATGGTGAGCAAGGTCTTTCCGGTGGCCGTCCTCACCTCGAAGTGGTCGATGGCGGTAGGGGGCAGCCCGGTTCCGCCGTGTACGTACAGTGGCGTGGGAGAGCCGGGGACACCGTACCCGTTCACCGGCACCGCCCAGCCGGTCATTACGCGCCGCTCGCCTGTCGTGGAAACGGCGATCAGCTCGCACTCCAGGGGTCCCCTGACACCGGTCAGTTCGAGAGCGGCGTGGGTGCCCCAGCGCTTCGTCTCCAGAACCAGCCCGCCGGAGACGCCCGGGGCGCCCTTTCCCACGATCGGCTGTCCTTGCTTGTAGAACTCCTCGGCGGGGCCGTGCGCGGAGTGGGCCGATGTTCCTCCCCCACCGCTGGCCACCACGGTGCCCACCGTGATCCCGCCCGCCACCAGGGTGATGGCGGCGGCGACGCCGATCACGAACGTTCCCCTGCGAGCCCGCCGATCGGCCGCTTTTTTGCGCCGCAGCAGGTTGATCACCGCGGGCGGGGTCTCGCCGGCCTGGTCGTCGTCCTCGACGGGGTCGACTCCCGCGAGCATCTCCGTCATCCCGGACAGCCCGGCCAGTTCCGCCGTACAGGAGGAGCAGTCCCGCAGGTGCGCCGAGAAGGCCTGCCGATCGGTCTCCTCCAGCAGCCCCAGGGCGTAGGCGCCCACGTCGGTGTGCTCGATCCGTGCGGTCACGCCGTCACCCCCCTTTCCTCCAGCGCGACGCGCAGCGCGCGGAGGGCGTAGTAAACCCGGGACTTCACGGTGCCCACGGGAATGCCGAGCAACTCGGCCGCCTCGTTCACCGAACGGTCCCGCAGAACCGTCTCGTTCAAGATCTCCCGATGGGCGGGTGACAGCGCCGTGAGCGCGTCTGACACCACCACCCGGCGCAGGAGGTTCTCCATCTGATCGGGCATCGGCACACTCTCCAGAGGGCCCTCGCCCGCCTCGTGAGGGCGCGCGTCCTTGCGACGTTGGTCGTCGATCACGATACGTCGGGCCACCGTCGCCAGCCAAGGCATCAGAGAGGAGGCCTCGGTGTCCAGCCGGGCGGCGCTCCGCCATGCCCGCAGCATGGTCTCCTGCACCACGTCTTCGGCCCACTGCACGTCCCCCCAGGTGAGCCGGACCACGAAGGACAGCAGTGGCCGGTGGTAGGCGCGGTACAGCTCGGAGACGATCAGCTCGTCGTCCGGCGCTCCGGCCGGGCGCAGCTGGCGGAGCCACCCGCGTGGCCCCCCCGATCCGCGTGAGACGTTCACCATGGAGTCGGCTCCGGAGGGGTTGGCCGGCAGCGGGGGACAAGTGCTCTGACGCATCATGGCCTGGGTCCTTCGATCCGTGCGAGTGCTCAGGAGAACGGGATCTCGCCGGTGCGCCGACCGGCCGTACGACCCTCCGCCCGGTGGGCCGGGCGATTGTGGGCATGCCTCGTCGCCGATGCGGACCACCACCGGGCACTCTTGATCATGGACTTCCTCCCCTCGTGCCCGGCGGCGCGAATTCGGCGTCGGCAGGCGGTACGGCGCAGGCTCCGCGGCGGGTTCAACGGATCGCGGGGAAAGTTCCCACCGGACCGGTACGGCGTGCCGCCGCGAGCACCCCGGCCACGACCTCCTACCTCTCCGGCACGCGCCTTTCGGTCTTGACGGTGCGGGCATCAGGGCGGCCTGGGGGAGGGCGTGGCGGTGAGCCGGTGGTATGGCATTGCGATGATCGCCATGGCGATGCGGTCCGTGCTCCTGCGATGCGGCCCGTGCCCCCGCGGTGGGCCGTATCGTCGCAAAGGGGCAGGACGGTTCCGTCGGGGCGGGGTTACTCCCAGCGGAACAGCCGAGTGGCCAGCGCTCCGGTGACCAGTACGGTCGCCGCCATCACCGCCAGGTGCAGCGGCTGCGGCGCGTGGCCCGCCCAGGTGTCGCGGAGCGCTTGGCCGAAGGGTGCCATCGGCAGGAAGTCGCTGATCTGCCTGACCAGGTCGGGGAGCATCTCCCGGGGAATCCACATACCGGTCACGAAAAGCAGCGGGAACATCAGCAGCGAGCCGATGCCGGGCGCGGACTTGGCGCTGGGAGCCACCGAGGCGATGAGCAGGCCGAGTCCGAACATCGACGCGGCGCCGAGCAGGAACACCCCCGCGAACGACAGGAAGGCGCGAGGCACCGCCACTCCCAGGAAGAGGTTGCCCAGAAAGATCAGCAAGGCGGTGGCGACGATCGCCACCGCGACGTTGTTCACGACCTGGGCGACCAACAGCCGTGCCGGGCCGACCGGGGTGGTGGACATCCGGCGCAGCACGCCGCCCTCCCGGTAGGTCACCAGCGTGGCGGGTAGTGCCGTCAGGGCCATGGTCACCACCGACAGGATCACCATCATCCCGGGCAACTGGGTGTCTATCACCCGCTGGCCGCCCAGGTCGGGGCTGGCCTCCCGGAAGCCGGGGATGCTACCCAGCCCCAGCAACAGCGCAAGGGGGAGCAGAATCGCGAAGATCGGGCCGCTCGGCTCGCGCAGGAAAAGCTTCGCCTCGGTCAGGATCGTCTTGCTCATACGGTGATCTTCTTTCCGGTGAGGGCTAGAAAGGCGTCGTCGAGGGTGGCTCGCTCCAGGCGCAGGTCGCCGGGGACGACCTGTGCCGAGGACAGGGCGGTGGTGATCGCCAGGAGCAGGTCGCCGGTGCCGGTGACCTCGATGCGGCCGGCTTCGTGCCGTACCTCGCCCACCTCGGGCAGATCGGTGAGCACCGCGTCGTGGAAGGGGCGGGAGGGGCGAAACCCCACCCGCACCGGCTGGTCGACCCGCGCGACCAGGCCGGCCGGGCTGTCGACGGCGATCACCTTGCCGGCGTCGATCAGTGCCAGCCGGTCGCAGAGCCGTTCGGCCTCCTCCATGAAGTGGGTGACCAGCACGATCGTCACCCCGTCGGCACGGACCTGCTCGATGAGGCCCCAGGTGTCGCGGCGAGCCTGCGGGTCGAGCCCGGTGGTCAGCTCGTCGAGGATCGCCACCCGGGGGTTGCCGACCAGCGCCAGGGCGATCGACAGGCGTTGCCGCTGACCGCCGGAGAGGTTGCCGTAGAAGGTGTTCCGTCTGTCGGCGAGCCCGACCCGTCTCATCAGCGTGCCCCAGTCGGCCGGTGTCCGGTAGAAAGAGGCATAGAGATCGAGCGCCTCCCAGACCTTGATCTTCGCGGGCAGGGCGGAGCTCTGCAGCTGCACACCGAGCTGTTCCTTGAGCCTGGTGCCGCTCAGGCCGCCCAGCACCTTCACGGTGCCCGAGTCGGGGGTGCGCAGCCCCGCGACGCATTCGACGGTGGTCGTCTTCCCCGCGCCGTTCGGGCCGAGAACACCGAAGATCTCCCCCTCCTTCACGGTGAACGACACGTCGTCCACCGCGAGCCGGTCACGGTATCGCTTGCGGAGATTGCTGACCTCGATGACGTTCATGCCGTCGACGCTAGGATCGGCCGTCCGCCGGCGGAATCCGCCTGGGTACCCGGCGGGGGCTGCCTTGGTATCCGGTGAGGGTGTGGCTAACTCCACTCCTGCCGGGTGCCCGGCATCATTGGGCATGGCGGGTCCGATCGCCGAAACTCTAAACATGAGGCGACACGCGGTGACGATCGGCCGCCCCCTGCTTCAGGGGGCGGCCCTGGGGGTGCTGGCCCTGGCGGATCTCGTGCTGATCGTGCCGACGCTGATCGGTACGGCGCTCACGGCGCTGGGGTTCATCTTCTTCTTTCCTCCGGTGACCACGGTGATCAGGTGGCGTACGGGGGTCGCCCGGTCGCTGAGCGGCCGGTGGCTGGACATGAGGGTGCGCCCCTCCTACATGCCGCCCCCGCCTCCGCCCCAGCCGCAGGCGGACGGCTGGTACCGCCACGACCGCCACCTTTACAAGACGCCGTGGTGGCCGGCGTGGAACAACCGGTGGAAGTGGATGTTCACCGACCCCGCCACCTGGCGTGACATGTTCTGGCTGCTTTTTAACCCCGTGGTCGGCGGGGTTCTGCTGCTGCTGCCTGTGGCGTTGGTCGCCTACGGCCTGGCCATGCCGTGGTATTGGATCCCCCAGGCCGCTCCCCTGGGGCTGGCCATCGCCGCCGCCGGAGTGGCCTCGGCGCCCTGGCTGCTCCGCTTCTACGCCTGGTGGACCCGTCTGCTGCTCTCACCCACCGCCGCGTCGATCCTGGCCGGCCACATCAGACGGCTCGACCAGGTCAGGCTGGAGACGGTCGACTCCCAGGCGGCCGAGCTGCGGCGGATCGAGCGTGACCTGCACGACGGGACGCAGGCCAGGCTCGTCGCCATAGGGATGATGCTGGGCGCGGTGGAGGAGCTGATGGACAGTGATCCGACGGCGGCCAAGGTTCTGCTGGCCAAGGTGCGTGAGGGCTCTTCCACGGCGCTCATCGAGCTGCGCGACCTGGTCAAGGGCATTCACCCGCCGGTTCTGGCCGAGCGCGGCTTGGGCGACGCCGTGCGAGCCCTGGCCCTGGACAGCCCACTGAAAGTCACGGTCACCGTCGATCTGAAGAAGCGCCTGGACGCGCCCGTCGAGTCCGCGGTCTACTTTTCGGTCAGCGAACTGCTTACCAACGCCGCCAGACACGGCGGTGCTGAGCGGGTATGGATCGACATCAGCAACCGGGGACGGTCGCTGCGCGTCACGGTCGGCGACGACGGCTCCGGCGGCGCCGATCCCGCGCGCGGTAGTGGACTGAGCGGCATCGAGCGGCGGCTGGCGGCCTTCGACGGCGTGCTGGCGCTCAGCAGTCCGCCCGGTGGGCCGACCGCGGCGACCATCGACCTGCCGCACGTGCTGCCCGAGCCCACCCTGGCCAGGCCGCCTCTGCCCAGGTGGAAGCTCGCCATCGTCTCGGTCGGCTGGGGGCTCGCCTGGCTTCCCCTGTTTCCCCAGGGCATCGTAACGATGATCATGAAGCTCGTCGGTGCCGACGTCCGCAGCTGGTTCCTCGCGCTCTATCTTCCCGAGCCGTGGCAGTGGCCGTTGATCGCCTTCAACATCGTCCTGGGCCTGACGCTGTACGGCCTGGCCCTGGGCATCCCCATCGCCCACGCGCGGCGATACCCAGAGGCGCCGAACGCGGGAATCTGTGCCGGAGCGGGCCGATGAGTCTTCGGGTCGTCATCGCCGAAGACCTCTACCTCTTGAGGGACGGCCTGGTTCACCTGCTCCAGGCGCATGGCTTCGAGGTCGTCGCGGCGGTCGAGTCCGGTCCCGAACTGCTTGCCGCGTTGGTCTCCGAGCGGCCCGACGTGGCAGTGGTGGATGTACGGCTTCCTCCCACCTTCACCGATGAGGGGCTCCAGGCCGCGCTGGCCGCCCGCGAGGCCGTTTCCGGCCTGCCGGTGCTCGTGCTCTCCCAGCATGTCGAGCAGTTGTACGCCCGCGAGTTGCTCGCCGACGGCTCCGGGGCGGTCGGCTATCTCCTCAAGGACCGGGTGTTCAACGCCGAGCAGTTCGTGGACGCCGTCCGCAGGGTCGCCGCCGGGGGGACGGCGATGGACCCCGAGGTGATCGCCAAACTCCTGGCGAGCACCGCCCGGCACGAGCCGCTCGGGGCGCTGACTCCGCGTGAACGCGAGGTTTTGGAGCTGATGGCCGAAGGGCGCTCCAACGCGGCCATCTCCCAGCGGCTCTTCCTCAGCGAGAGCGCGGTCGGCAAGCACACGGCGGGCATCTTCGGCAAGCTCGGGCTTGCCCCCTCCGATGACGACAACCGCAGGGTCCTGGCCGTGCTTACCTATCTCAACGCGGCTCGGGGCTGAGCTTCCGCCCTCGCCGCAGGCGTCATGGCGGATCTAGATCTGCATGGGCCTGCATGGGTCTGCCTGGTTTTGTTTGGAGGCCTACCTGGATCTGCTCGGACCTTGCCCGCACTCTTCATCCCGAAATATCTCTATAACTTCGCTTCCATGCCTTTCATGTATTTTTGTCCTGAAATGTCGTCAGGGCTTCACCATTGAGCCCCTTCGGTTTTTCCGCCGGACATCTGGGGAGCTCTCTTCCCCGTTCATAGGGGTCTGAGCCGTTCGAGCAGGCATGGCCCCCGTTGTTCTGTCGGACCCAGCGGCTACCGTTCTTCGAAGTACGGTCACCGCACGTGCTGCCGTTCACGATGAAGGAATGATCAGGTGAAGTTCCGGGTTAACCGTGATGTCCTGGCTGACGCCGTGGCCTGGGCCGCCCGGGCGTTGCCGAGCCGCCCGGCTGTTCCCGTGCTCTCCGGCCTGCTCCTGGAGGGCGGTGGCGACGATCTCGTGCTGTCGGCCTTCGACTACGAGGTTTCCGCCCGTGCCTCGATCGAGGCCGACGTGGCCGAGCCGGGCCGGGTGCTGATCCCGGGGCGGATCCTCGCCGAGATCACCCGTAGTCTGCCCGCGATGCCCGTGGAGTTCGTCACCGACGGCTCGGAGGTGGTGTTGACCTGCGGCAGCGCCGAGTTCGGCCTGCTCACCATGCCGGTCGAGGACTTTCCGGCCCTGCCCGCCGTCCCGCCGGAGGTCGGTGCGGTCGGTGGCGGGGTCTTCGCGAGCGCGGTCGGCCAAGTGGCCCCCGCCTCCAGCCGTGACGAGACGCTGCCGATGCTGACCGGCGTCCGGGTCGACATCGCCGGTGAGACCGTGACCATGGCCGCCACCGACCGCTACCGCATCGCGGCCAGAGAGTTCGCCTGGCGTCCCGAGCGGCCCGACGTCACGGCCGCCGCCGTGGTGCCCGCCAAGGTGCTCGTGGAGATCGCCAAATCGCTACGTGGCGGTGAGGTGACCGTGGGACTGGGTGACGGGGTGGCCGGGTTCGAGAGCGTGGGCCGCAGCACCACCGTCCGCCTGCTCGACGAGCAGTTCATCGACTACCGTTCCCGGCTGACCGACGATTGGCCGATCCGGGCCGATGTGCGGGTGGCGCCGTTCATCGAGGCGATCAAGCGTGTGGCGCTGGTCGCCGAGCGCAACACCGCGATCCGCCTTACCTTCGGGCAGGGGCAGGTGCTCATCCAGGCGGGGGGCGGTGACCTCGGCCGGGGCACCGAGGTCCTTCAGGCTGAGCTGTCCGGGGGCGATGTCCAGATCGCCTTCCAGTCACAGTTCCTGCTCGACGGCCTGGCCGGGGTCGAGACCGAGCTTGTCCGGCTCAACATGCACTCTTCCAGCCGCCCCGCCCTCATCACCGAGGTTCCCGGTGACGCCGCCCCCGCCTTTCGCTATCTCGTGATGTCGCTGCGCCTGTCCTGACCGGTCTCGGTGGCGTGGCCGCCTTCGCACGGACGTTGGGCCACGCCGTTCCTCCGGTCCTTCTCCAGGGCCGTCGCTTTCCGAGCCCGCCGCTTTCCGCCTCCAGGGCCGTCGCCTCCCGCACCCGCCGCTTTCCGAGCCCGCCGCTTTCCG
Source organism: Streptosporangium violaceochromogenes (assembly GCF_014654615.1). Classification (GTDB taxonomy): domain Bacteria; phylum Actinomycetota; class Actinomycetes; order Streptosporangiales; family Streptosporangiaceae; genus Streptosporangium; species Streptosporangium violaceochromogenes. The sequence goes on from NZ_BNBB01000003.1 coordinate 184,179, forward strand.
AACTCGTCGTCCGTGCCCGTCGCCTTCCGAACCCGTTGTTCGCGCCCGCCGTCCCCTGTGCTCCACGGTGGTCGCCCACCGCCTCGTCGACCACCCCGCGGGCTGTCGCAGGAAACACGCCTGGCGGCGGAAGCGGGGTGGAGCGTATGAAACCCGGGCCGGATCAGGCCGACAGTTCCTGAGCCTCGGTGAGCGCGATCAGGATGTGCTCCATGCACGCGTGACCGGCCCGTTCGGCCGCTGCGGCGTCGCCGGCGATGATGGCCCGCGCGATGGCCTCGTGTGGAATGTAGGTGCTGTTGAGCGAGGTGCCCGCGGCGGTGATGCTGGCGCGCAGGGCGGCCGAGAAGTTTTCGTAGAGGTCGATCAGGACGTGGTTGTGGGTGGCATGGACGACGGCGACGTGGAAGGCGAGATCTGTCTCCACGAAGGTGGTGGGGTTGCCGAGCTCCCAGGCACGTTCCCGCTCGGCCAGTGCGGCTTCGATCCGGGCGATGTCCTCGTCGGTGCGCCTTGTCGCGGCCAGCCGGGCGGCCTCCACCTCCAGTGCGCGCCGCACTTCGAGGATCTCCAGCTGCTCGGCGCCGCGCAGCCGCCGCAGCATGGCTCCCGAAAGCTCGCTCGTGGCACGAACATAGGTGCCGTCGCCCTGGCGGCACTCCAACAGCCCGGCGTGGGTGAGCGCTCTCACCGCCTCGCGAACGGTGTTGCGCCCCACCCCGAGCTGTTCGGCGAGCACGGTTTCGGTGGGGATCTTCGTGTTCATCTGCCAGGAGTTCGATGTGATCTGCTCTTTGAGCTGATCGATCACCTGGTCGACGAGGGAAGCCCGCTGCGCCGTACGCAGACTCACAGTCCGCCTCCTCCGGGGAAACCAATCATCCTATGAGTCAATGACTGGTAGACCCTAATTATTCCAGAGGCAGAAAAACAAATCCGCAGTGTAGAAGGGGTGAGCGGCCTATCGAACCAGCGCCGAGTCGACCGTCATTCCTACCATCGCATCACGCACTCCGGCTGCCTCGAGTGCTCTACGATACGCGTTCGCCTGCTCCTCACCGGCTCCGACCCTGCCGTAGAGGTCACCGAGCTCACGCCAGACCCTCGCGCTCTCTCGGTCAGGGGGGGAGGACTCGGCGCGGAAGACGTTGAGCAGGTCACGGGCGGAACCCAGGATCGCCGTGACCTCGCCGCCACCCCGCGCGAGCGCCGCCTCGGCACGCATCAGGTGACCGGTGGCCGCGACGGGACCGGCCCGGCCGGCCAGCATGTCCAGGGCGGACGTGGCCAGAACGGCGGCGCCGTCCGGGTCTTTGCAGGCGAGCCGCAGACGGGCGAGCACCACGAGGCCGGCCGCGTGTTCGCCGACCTTCTCGGGGAACGCGGAGAAGACCTCGCTCGCGGTGGTCGCCAGCCCGTGGGCCTCGTCGAACGACGCCTCGCCGAGGGAGACGGCGAACCGTGCCCACTCCAGCGCGATGCCGGCCAGCCGGAAGGCCATCCGTGCCGGTCGGCCGGTCGCGATCGCGTCGTCGGCGAGCCGGACGGCCAGCGCCGAGTCTTCGCCCTCTGCGGCGGCGACACTCGCCTCCCACAGGGAGTGGATCTCGGAGGTGCGGTTGACCACCGAGGGGACGCCGTTGACTGTCAGGACGTGCCGGACGTAGGACAGCCCCGGAGACTGCGGCCTGCCGGCCTCGGTCTCCACCAGGGAGGCGGCCAGCTCCACGGCGATCTCTCCCTGGGCCAGGGCCAGGTGGTGCATCTGGGAGAGCGCGAGGGCGGCCAGGTCACGGGCGCGCAGGGTGTCGCCCGCGCGGTGGTAGCAGCGGCTCAGGGCCACCGTCAGCGGCAGGTCGGCGAGTCGCTCGGGGTGGGCCGCCGCCTCGCGGCGAAGCCGCTCGAACGCCTCCACCGCGGGACCGACCTTGCCCTGGGCCTCCAGGGAGCGAGCCCGCCCCAGCCGCGCGTGCGCGGCCAGCATGGCGTTCTCCTCGCCGGCGACCTTGACGATCTCGCCGAACCGGTCGGCGGCGACGGACGGGTCACCGTGCTGCAGCTCAAGCTCCGCGTGACGCAGCCCGAGCTCGGTGTCGATACGCTGGCGCGGCTCGATCCCGTGCAGCAGAAATTCGGTGGTGCACCCTAGCCGTTCGGCAAGGAGGCGCGCGACCACGGGGGTCGGCGTGCGCTTACCGGACTCGATGAGGGAGACATAACTGTCGGAGAGGTCAGGCCCAGCCAACTGGGCCTGAGACATGCGCCTACTCAGCCGCAGTCCGCGGACGCGGTCACCGATGGTTCCCTGACTCGGCATCTGATCTCTCAGGGCGGGGGATGGTCAATGTTCTCGCCATGATTGCACGAAGCGGTCGAATCGGTAACCCCACGTGAAGATAATCTGCTGATGAGTCTTCACCGTCCCCCCTGTCACGGGAGGCATAGGGGCCTCAATCATCCGAATCGCCGCCGGGGAAGAGCATCTGACAGACCTCGAGATAGAGGGTCTCGGGGTAGGGGATGTAGGTCACCGTTGACAGGGCCTGGTCTTGACCCGCCGACTCCAGCACGAACTCGCCGTATCCCAGCATGCGGCCGAGCAGGGAGCGCTGGAAACTCATGTCGGTCACCTTGCCGAGCGGCATCATCGCGACCTTGCGCGTGATCAGGCCCGTGGTGAGCAGCATGCGCTTTGAGGTGACGACGAAGTAGTCGACCGACCACTCGGCCACCTTCCACACGAAGCGGATCAGCAACAGAAGCCAGGCCCACCAGACGATGACGAGAGCCCCGCTCCCGCCCTGGTCGCCGAACCACTTGCTGAGCAGCCCCGCGAGGACGAGGCCGCCGAGAACCTCGCCGACCGGACGGAGAAGCACGGCCGGGTGACGCCGTACCATGATGACTTGGTGCTCGTGGGGGAGGAGGTAGCGGTTGACCGACGCGGGAGCTGAGTCCCCGTGGGTCACAAGTCTCATGACAGATGGGAAACGAATTGGGCCAGGGAATCGGCCGCGCTGAAAACCGTGTTCATAGCGCCCCTAACCGCGCTGGCGGCGTCACCTGGTCGTGTGAACAGGTAAAACGCCACAAAGGCGACAGCTCCATACGTTAGAACCTTCTTGACCTGCACTGCGGTCCCCTCCTACCACTCACCCACTGCACCCGCCGTATACATTACCCATGGCATTCGCGAGGTAAAGCGCATCGACCCATTCCTGTCCGGGCTTTCCGTAAAGCCCTGATCGGATGGATGTGATCTCCGTCACCCACGTTCGCTCGCGGCCAGCGCGAGGACCTCGAGGTGCTTTCTGGCGATCCGCTCGACCAGGCCCGGATGGGCGTGACCGGTCACCTCCAGCGCACCGTAGTGAGCCGCCTCGATGCAGCGGGTCACCGTGGTCGCCGGATGAACCTCGGAGAACTCGTCCCGCAGCGCGGCACTGACGTGCTCGTACGGGTCGGCCTCCGGGGCCGGGATGCTCTTCTCGCTCATGGTTCTCCCTGGTGTGCGTCCGCGGCCGTCAGGAGGCCGGGAACACAGAAGAGATGTCTTCGCCACTCTTGGTACCCAGATAACCACACTGTGTAACGAAGGAAGAGGGGAACGACTCGCCTTCCGAGAAGAAGATTTTTCAGGCGGCGCCGTAGAGGCGGTCGCCTGCGTCCCCGAGCCCGGGGACGATGTAGCCCTGCCGGTTCAGCCGCTCGTCCAGGGCCGCGATCACCAGGCGCAGGGGCCTGCCGGTCCCGGCGAAGACCTCCTTCATGTGCGCGATGCCCTCCGGGGCGGCCAGCAGGCAGATCGCAGTCACGTCGTCGGCGCCGCGCTCGAAGAGGAACTCGATCGCCGCCGAGAGGGTGCCGCCGGTGGCCAGCATCGGATCGACCACGTAGACCTGACGGCCGGACAGGTCGTCGGGCAGTCGCGTGGCGTAGGTCTCCGCCTTCAGCGTCGACTCGTTGCGGATCATCCCCAGGAAGCCGACCTCGGCCGTCGGCAGCAGGCGGGTCATGCCCTCCAGCATGCCGAGCCCGGCGCGGAGGATGGGCACCACCAGGGGGTACGGCTGCGCCAGCCGCACCCCCCGCGCGGGTGCCACGGGGGTTCGTACGGTCAGCTCGGTGACGCGCACGTGGCGGGTCGCCTCGTAGGCCAGCAACGTCACCAGTTCGTCGGCGAGGCGGCGGAAGGTCGGCGAGTCGGTGTTCTCATCGCGCAGCGCGGTCAGCTTGTGGGCAACGAGAGGGTGCTCGACGACCAGGGTCTCCATGGGCGCCCACCGTATCCTGAACGGCCGTACCGGGACCACCGCGCGCCCGCGGGCGGCATCACCGGAGTTATCCGCTCACTTTGATCACAATTTATCGGAGCGACGTACACCGGTGGGGTGCTTCTGAAAACATTGACGTCCGTACAGAACGCATCGTGGGGATGGCCATGTCGGACGAAGAATCTCTGGACTTTGCCATCGTGGTCTACCGGGAGGACGACCGCTGGGAGGCGGAACTGCTCCCGGTGGCGCTCACCCACGATCTCCATGGCCTGATCCACGCCCTGCGCCAGCAGCCGAGCATCAACGGGACGATTGGCCTGGTTGCCGTGGGGGATGAGTTCTTCGTGGCGTTGCGGGTGTTCGGCGAGCGGGTGGAGGTCTTCCTCTCCGACATCGCCGCTTCCTGGGACTATCCTCTGGCGCGCCAGGCGCTGGAGTATCTCGACGTGCCGGTGCCCGACGAGGACGAACTCGACGCGATCCTCCAGGACGAGGAGACGGCGCTTCCCGCCGGGGATCTGTCGATCTTCGCGGACCTCGGGCTCGACGAGATGGAACTCGGCATCCTCTCCGGAGACATCGACCTCCTTCCTGAGGACGTGCTGTCCAGCATCGCCGCACGGCTGGGGTTCTCCGAGCCGTTCGAACGCGCAATCGACTCGGTGTTCGGCTGACTTCAGGAGACGCGGTCATGGCCTCCAGACCATCCGGTAGCAGCGTGTTCTCGGCGGCCTTCGTCCGCACCCCGGACGGATGGAGCGGTGCTGAGGTCGATCTCAGTGCCGCCGAGATGGTCGACGACCTGGGCGACGCCGTGCAGGAGCACCTCGCGCTCGACGGCGATGAGCTGGCCCTGCTGTGCGTCGAGGTGGAGGACGAGTGGTTCGCGCTCGTCCGCTACCAGGGCGACGAGGAGCCACGGGTCTTCCTGTCCGACGCCCACGCCGGGCTCTCCGACGGCCTCGGCGAGCTCTTCACCGAACTGGCCGGGGTCGCCCTCGACAAGGAGGTCTCCGAGCTCGGCGTCCGCCCGGCCGGCGACTTCGAGCTTCTGAGCGACCTCGGCCTGAGCGCCGATGAACTCGTCGAGCTCAGCATGGAGGAGGGCGCGCTGCCGGCGGACACCCTCTCGGTGATCGCCGAGCGCCTGGCCTTCGTCGACGAGCTCGACCGGCTGCGGTGACGGACGGCCGCGCCCGGGAGAACGGCTACGTCCGGGAGATGCGGCTGGCCCTGGCGCAGGCCGTACGGGCGGGGGCCCGAGGCGAGGTGCCGGTCGGCGCGGTCGTCGTCGACTCCGGCGGCGCGGTGCTGGCCGAGGCGGGAAACGACCGTGAGTCCCTGAGCGATCCCACCGCGCACGCCGAGATCCTCGCCCTGCGCCGGGCCGCGCGGGCCCGCGGCGAATGGCGGCTGTCGGGTTGCACGCTGGTGGTCACGCTGGAACCCTGCACGATGTGCGCCGGCGCCGCGGTGCTGGCGCGGGTCGACCGCGTCGTCTACGGTGCCGTGGATCCCAAGGGCGGCGCCGCGGGCTCCCTGTGGGACGTCCTGCGCGACCGCCGCCTCAACCACCGGCCCGAGGTCGTCATGGGAGTCCTCGCCGGCGAGTGCGCCGGGATTCTCACGGAGTTCTTCGCCGTCCGCCGGATGCGCGAGCAATAGCGGACATCCGGTAAGCTGCTCGGCGGTGGAGTCGCCTAGTGGCCGAGGGCGCACGCCTCGAAAGCGTGTGATGGGGCAACCTATCCGTGGGTTCAAATCCCACCTCCACCGCCACCACGAGAGCCTCTGAACCGCGCGAGCGGCTCAGGGGCTCTTCCTCATTTCCGGCGGGAGACCCGCGGGAACACGCGGGGGGCCTCGCGCGACGGCGAGGGCCCTCAGCCGGCGCCTCCGCCGTCCGGGGGCAGCTCCAGGACGCGGGCGTGCAGGATCGAGCGCTGGTGCAGGGCCGAGCGGAGGGCACGGTGCAGGCCGTCCTCCAGATAGAGGTCGCCCCGCCACTGGACCACGTGCGGAAACAGATCACCGTAGAAGGTGGAGTCCTTGGCGAGGAGAGAGTGCAGGTCGAGCACGGCTTTCGTGGTGATCAGCATGTCGAGCCGGACCTGTCGAGGAGGTATCTGCGCCCACTCTCGATTCGAGAGGCCGTGCTCGGGATAGGGCCGTCCGTCACCGATCAACTTGAAGATCACACTACGTAGTTTATGAGAGATTCCCGTCCTTTGCCTGCCCGGCCAGCCTTATCGCAGGTCAGGGCCCCTCAGATGCCTCCGGCGAAGGTGTCGCACTTTCTGGGGTCGCCGCTCGTATAACCGGTGGTGAACCACTGGACCCGCTGCGCGGATGTGCCGTGGGTGAAGCCGTCGGGGTCGACCCGGCCCTGGGTGCGCCTCTGGATGCTGTCGTCGCCCACGGCCGAGGCCGCGCTCAGCGCCTCCTCGATGTCCTGTCTGCTGAACGGCTTTTCGAACAGGCCCGTCTCGTAGGCGTTCTTGGCCCACGCGCCCGAGTAGCAGTCGGCCTGCAGCTCCAGCCGGACCGAGGCGCTCAGCCGGCCCCGCTGGCTTCCCCTGACCTTGTCGGTGGTGCCGAGCAGGTTCTGCACGTGGTGGCCGTACTCATGCCCGATCACGTACGCCTGGGCGAACGGGCCGCCCTTGGCGCCGAACCTGCTCTGGAGGTCGTTGAAGAAGCTCAGGTCGAGATAGACCCGCTGGTCGGCCGGGCAGTAGAACGGCCCCACCGAGGAGTCCGCGGCGCCACAGGCGGTGTTCACCTGGCCGGAGAACAGGACGGTCTTGGCGGGGCGGTAGTCCTGTATGACCGTGGGCCAGTAGTCCTGGATGCTGTTGACCACGCCGACCACCCGGCATTCCTCGTTCTGGTCGGCGTCCTGCCCGCTTCTGCACTTGGCGGCCAGATCGGAGGCGGGCCCCAGCGGAGCGGGGTCACCGCCGGTGATGTTCCCGGGGTTGACGCCGAAGATCAGCGCCAGGACAAGCGCGATGACGCCGGCCGCTCCACCGCCGATCGCGAGCCCGCCCCGGGGGAATCCGCCCCGGCCGCCGCTTTCGACCTGCGAACCGTCCAACCGGGCATCGTCTCTGAAATCCACCGCCGACGTCCCTTCGATCCTGTTGCTACCCCCTTGCCCGCGGACGCGCCACCCATGCCAAGGCTCCGTCCCCCTCGTCCGCCGCCGGGGACGCCGGCGGCGGACGAGCCGATGGTGTGCCGGGTCAGCTCTCCGTGAAGTGGACCGACGCGACCTCGCGCCCACGCAGGAAGTTCGGCCTCCTGTTCTTGCCGACGGTCGCCGCGGGCGCGCCGGTGCAGTCGCCGCTGACGTACAGCTCGGCGGCGAACCTGTCGGAGCGGTTGTACGCCGAACGGGTGCGGAACGGCTCTTCCAGCGGGACGCACCCCTCCTGTTCGGGCACCGACACCTGCTCAAGGTCGCCGCTCTGGAAGGGCCTGCTCCACAGGTCCAGGGTGGGGGCGCTGTCGGCGTTCGCGGCACCGGTGACGGTGGTGAGCATGACGGCCGTCAGGAACGCCGGGGTGAGGCGTCCGATCGTCTTTCTCATGGCTTCCCCTCTGTCGGGTTGCTGCTCACACAGCACTGATGACAGAAAGTAGTTGATCGGACGCCATGTGTGAAGGCTCGGGTGACGGTGTCACGGCATACGGTCACGGACCGGCCGGGACGGAAACCGAGGCGAGAACGACGAGCAGGGGCCGGACCGCACGTGCGGTCCGGCCCCTGCCCGGATGGCGGAGGATAGGAGATTCGAACTCCTGAGGGGTTGCCCCCAACACGCTTTCCAAGCGTGCGCCCTAGGCCAACTAGGCGAATCCTCCGTGGAGAAGCTTACCGAACTTTCGGGGCTGCGTTGACCACATATTCGGGCACCCGAGCACTCGTGGCAGGGGCTAGACTGGGCCAGGACCCCTCGCGCGGCGTCATCCTGTGAACCTCCCCAGGGCCGGAAGGCAGCAAGGATAAACAGGCTCTGGCGGGTGTGCGAGGGGTCTCCTCGTTTCAGGCTCCCTCGCAGGTGGGATCGTCGCATGAGTCTTGCGCTGTACCGCAAGTACCGGCCCGGGACCTTCGCCGAGGTCAAAGGGCAGGAGCACGTCACCGAGCCGCTGCGGCAGGCGCTGCGGAGCGGCCGGATCAACCATGCCTACTTGTTCAGCGGCCCCCGGGGATGCGGCAAGACCTCCAGCGCCCGGATCCTCGCCCGCTCGCTGAACTGTGAGAACGGCCCGACCCCCGACCCTTGCGGAGAGTGCGAGTCCTGCGTGGCCCTGGCACCCACCGGTCCCGGCCACCTCGACGTCATCGAGATCGACGCCGCCTCGCACGGTGGTGTGGACGACGCCCGCGACCTGCGTGAGCGCGCCTTCTTCGCGCCGGTGTCGGCGCGCTTCAAGATTTACATCATCGACGAGGCGCACATGGTGACCCGGGAGGGGTTCAACGCGCTGCTCAAGCTCGTCGAGGAACCGCCGCCGCACCTGAAGTTCGTCTTCGCGACAACCGAGCCGGAGAAGGTCATCGGGACGATCAAGTCCCGGACCCACCACTATCCCTTCCGGCTGATCCCGCCCACGGCGCTGCGCACGCTCATGGAGGAGATCCTCACCAGCGAGAACGTCCCGTTCGAGCCCGCCGCGCTGCCGCTGGTGGTCCGGGCGGGGGCGGGGTCGGCGCGCGACTCGCTGTCGATCCTCGACCAGTTGTTCGCCGGCTCCGACGAGACGGGCATCACGTACGCCCGGGCGGTCTCCCTGCTGGGCTACACCGACGGCGACCTGCTCGACGACATGGTCGCCGCCTTCGCGGGCCGTGACGGGGCCCGGGTGTTCCAGGCCGTGAACCGGGTGGTCGAGGGGGGCCACGACCCCCGCCGGTTCGCGATGGACCTGCTGGAGCGCTTCCGTGACCTGGTGATCCTGGCCAACGTGCCGGAGGCGGCCACGAGCGGTCTGCTCGACCGCCCGGCCGACGAGCTGGAGCGGCTCCGGGAGCAGGCCGCCTCGATGGGTCCGGCCGAGCTGACCCGCGCCGCGGAGATCTTCAACGCGGGCCTGACCGAGATGCGCGGTGCGGCCTCCCCCCGGTTGCTGCTGGAGCTGATGTGCGCCCGGGCGCTGCTTCCCGGGGTCGCGGACGGGGAGGCGGCGCTGCTCGCCAGGCTGGAGCACCTGGAGAGGAGAGGCGTCGCGGCGTTCCCCGCGCAGGCCCAGGCGTCCGTTCCCACGGTGGCGGCTCCCACATCGATGCCCGCCCCGGCCCCGGTGGTCCCGGTCCCGCAGGCCGGTCAGACGCAGGCCGGTCAGACGCGGGACGGTCAGGTGCGGGCCGTTCGGGAAGAACGGCCGCAGGCCCCCTCCGGTACGGCTCCCGCCGCGCCGCCGGGCCGTACGGCCTCGCCGGGCGACGACTGGCCCGCCCCCGCCAGGCCCGGTGCCCCGGCGGCCGAGCCGCGGGACCGGGTCCCCCAGCGCACTCCGCCCCCGCAGGCGGTCGACGCCCCGAGCGCCGGGGGGGAGGCCGGGGCCGTACGGCAGGCGTGGCCTCAGGTACTCGGGGTGCTCAAGCAGCGCAGCATCGTCGTCTGGGCGAACGTCAACACCAACGCCCAGGTGGTGGGTATCGAGGGGAACCTCGTCACCCTCGGGTTCGCCCAGGTCGGCGCGATGAGGAACTTCCTCGGCGGAGGCAAGGACGTCGTGGTCGCGGCGGCGCTTCAGGAGGTTCTGGGCGGCACCTGGAAGGTCGAGGCCGTGGTCGGCGGCGGCCCCGCTCCCTCCGGCGGCGGCCGTCCACCGGTCACACCGCCCCGCCCTCCGGCCGCGCCGCGCCACGACCACTCCAGGCCCGGCGGCCCCTCGGCGCCTCCGTCGCCCGCCTCCCCTCCGGCGTCCGGAGGGGGGCCGCAGGTCTCGGCCCACCAGGCACGGCCACAGGCCCGGGCCGCCATCGACGAGTCATGGCCGGACGCGCCGCTCCCCGAGGACCCCGGGTCGCCTCCCACGCCCCGCGCGGGCCTCGCCGCCGCCCGCTCGGCGGCGATGGCCGCGGCCCAGACCGGCCCCAAGGCCGGCGCCAGGGCGGCCTGGCCCGACACGGTGCCCGGTCGCGCGCCCGGCCACGCCCCCGCGCCCGACGCCGACGAGGTCGACCCGCTGAACGACGCCGACGCCGACGTCGACGAGCTGACCGGCATGGCGCTCATCCAGCGCGAGCTCGGCGGCCGGATCATCGAGGAGATCGACCACAGCTGACCCACCACCCCCGGACGGGGCGGTGTGTCACGGTGTTTCGAGGTCGGCCAGGCGCAGGCGGGCGGCCACCGACCGGTGGTCGTCGCGGGGAAGCACGGCGCCGAGGCGTTCCAGGACGTGGGCGTCGTTCCTTCCGTACTCGGTGTCGGCGTAGCGCCACAGGTCGTCGGGGGAACCGCGCAGCAGCAGGTGGGAGCGGACCTGGCTTTCGAGCTCCTCGCGCTCGCGGCGGACGGCCGGAGCCTCGGAGTGGGGGAGCAGCGGGCCACCGTAGAGGCGGGCGACCTGGGCGGTCTCCTTGCGGGCCAGCAGGTGCCTGAGGTCGAGGAAGTCGGCCTCGACCACGCAGGTCAGGCGGTAGGGGCGGGCGGCGATGACGGGGCCGAGCTGGGAGCGCAGGCGGTGGATCTCGGCGCGGGCTGTCACCGGGTTGCCCTCGTCGCCGTACAGGTGCAGGGAGAGCTGCTCGGCCGTCAGGCCGCGGGGGTTGAGCGCCAGCAGGGTGAGGATCTCGGCGTGGCGCGGGGAGAGCGGGACGCGGGCGCCGTCGAGGTCGGCCGACAGGTGCCCGGCGCCGAGGAAGGACAGGGTGAGCACCGCAGGGCGCGTTCCGTCGGCGAGGCGAAGGAGATAGCCGTCGTCCAGGGGGTCGAGCAGGGCCGTCCGGCCGTCGGGCAGGACCACCCGGTCGCCCGACTCGGGCAGGCGGACGCGCCCGCCCCACCGCTGGGCCCGGTCTCCGGCGATGACGCGCCCGGTCGCGGTGACCAGGGCCCCCGGCTCACCGCGCAGGGCCCGCAGGTGCCTGTCGTGGCGGACGCGCAGACGGTCGTCGCGTTCGCGCATGCGCAGCGTGAGATGGCTTTCCACCAGGCGGGCCGTGGTCTCGACCAGGGTCACGCTCGCCGGGTGCAGGGCCCGCGTCGTCCCGCTGACGTCGATGCAGCCGAGTACCTCGCCGCTGTCGGGGTCGGTGATCGGCGCGGCGGAGCAGGACCAGATGTGAAGCGCCCTGACCAGGTGCTCGGCCGAGAAGACGTGCACCGGCCGGCGGGCCGCGAGGGCGGTGCCCACGCCGTTCGTGCCGATCGCCCGCTCGCCCCAGTGGAAGCCGCCGGCCAGCCCCACCCGGTCGGCCCGCCGCATCGTCGGGCGGTCGCCGTCGCGCCAGAGGATCCGGCCGTCGGCGTCGGTGACGATCAGGACGTTCGCGCTCGCCGAGGCGGTCTGCAGGAGCGTTCCGGCGACGAGCGGCAGCAGCGCGCTCATGGGATGGGACGAGAGGATCTCCCCGATGTCCTCCTCGCCGAAGGCGAGCGGCGCCGAGGCGCTGTCGGGGTCGACGCCGGCCTCCATGGAGCGGCGCCATGACGCGGAGATCAGGTCGCGTGGCCCCTCGCCCGTCGGATTCTCACCGCCCAGGACGGTTTCGTGCATACGGTGCAGACGTGTGGAGAAGGTGTCCGGATCCGGGACGGCCCCAGGGCGGCTGTGGCGCATGCGCCTCCCTCGAAAAGAAGGGTCGATGGCCGAAGCATCGGCCGTGGAACCCTCGGACCGCAACCGATTCGGCCAAAAGAGGGTGCTAAGCGTGACCATTCCGTCGCAACGTGTGTGCAACCCGGGAGTGCGTACCTTCGGAGGCGACACCTCACCGTGTGCGGCCGCTCCGGTGGGGTGCCGCCGGGTCCCGGACGCCTTGGAGGGGGGCCGGGACCCGGCTAGGGGGTCAACGACCCGGCGGGAGGCTCAACGGTGTTCAACGGTGCCGGAAGCCTCCGCGCCGGGGTGGAATCGCTCCCCTTTAAGGGGTTTGGGCACCGTCCCCGGGGAACACGGCATACGCCAGTGCAACACCCGCCTCGGACCCCGTAGGCTCGTGACGACTGACGTCACGGACGAGGAGCACACGACGGTGAACCCAGGGGATGTCAACCTGCAGCAGTTGCTCGAACAGGCGCAACTGATGCAGCAGCAGCTTGTGAGCGCCCAGCAGGAGCTGAACGAGGCGCAGGTCGAGGGCTCGTCGGGTGGCGGGCTCGTGGTGGCCACCGTCAACGGCGGGGGCGAACTCCTCGAACTGAGGATCAGCCCCGAGGTCGTCGACCCCGGAGACCCTCAGGACACGGCCGACACGATCGCCGACCTCGTCATCGCCGCGATCCGCGACGCCGTACGGGCCGCCGCCGATCTCCAGCAGGAGAAACTCGGCCCGCTCGCGCAGGGGCTGGGAGGCGGGGGCGGACTCGGTCAGCTCCCCGGGTTCTGAGCATGTACGAGGGGGTCGTCCAGAACCTGATCGACGAGCTGGGCATGTTGCCCGGGGTCGGTCCCAAGAGCGCGCAGCGGATCGCCTTCCACCTGCTGGCCGCCGAGCCGGCCGACGTGAAGCGGCTCGCCCACGCGCTGCTTGAGGTCAAGGACAAGGTCCGTTTCTGCCGGGTGTGCGGCAACGTCGCGGCGGAGGAGGAGTGCCGGATCTGCCGTGACGTCCGGCGCGACCCCCACGTGATCTGCGTCGTCGAGGAGTCCAAGGACGTCGTGGCGATCGAGAAGACCCGCGAGTTCCGGGGCCGCTACCACGTGCTCGGCGGGGCGATCAGCCCGATCGACGGGGTGGGCCCCGACGACCTGCGCATTCGTGAGCTGATGGCGCGCCTGGCCGACGGCCGGGTCGCCGAGCTGATTCTCGCCACCGACCCCAACCTGGAGGGGGAGGCGACGGCGACCTATCTCGCCCGTCTGGTGAAGCCGATGGGACTGAAAGTCACACGACTGGCCAGTGGCCTGCCGGTAGGCGGTGACCTCGAATACGCCGACGAGGTCACCTTGGGCCGCGCGTTCGAGGGAAGAAGGCTGCTGGATGTCTGACGCATGGGGCGCTCTCGCGGAGCGGGTCGCCGGGCACGCGGAGAACTACATCGACGGCCTGACCAGGCTGGCGGGCGGTGAGGGCGGTGACGCCATCCTGCCGCTGCTGCTGGTGGAGGTCGCGCAGGTCAGCTCGGCGGGCGCCCAGCTCGGGGCCAGCCGGGACGTCATCCTCTCCGGCAACTGGGAGCCGCATCTGGGTGAGGACCCGGACGTCGACTCCGTCCGCACCGCCCTGGCCGAGCGGCTCGGCCCGGTGGACGACTACGCGGAGGTCTTCGACCCTTACAAGGACACCGCGGTCACGCCGTACCGGCTGTCGGACGACCTGACCGCCGTGGCGGCCGATCTCCTTCACGGTCTGCGGCACTACCAGGCCGGCCGTCCGCTGGAGGCGCTGTGGTGGTGGCAGTACTCCTACTTCAACACCTGGGGCAACCACGCGGGGGCGGCTCTGCGCGCCCTGCAGGCGCTCGTCGCGCACACCCGGCTGGATGTGGCTGAAGAGCGCACAACGGTGTGATCGTCCACATACTGGGCCATACCAGAAGTGCCCCGTCATTGCGCGATTAGAATGAGAGCTCCACAGCCCCAGATTGCTTCGGAGACATCTCGTGGCGCTCGTTGTCCAAAAGTACGGTGGTTCGTCCGTCGCCGACGCGTCCTGCATCAAGCGGGTCGCCCAGCGGATCGTCACGACGAAAAAAGCCGGCAACGACGTCGTGGTGGTGGTCTCGGCGATGGGCGACACCACCGACGAGTTGCTGGATCTCGCCCAGCAGGTGTCGCCGCTGCCCCCCGGCCGTGAGCTCGACATGCTGCTCACCTCCGGTGAGCGCATCTCGATGGCGCTGCTGGCGATGGCGATCGCCAACCTGGGGCAGGAGGCGCGTTCCTTCACCGGCTCCCAGGCCGGCGTCATCACCGACTCCTCCCACGGCCGCGCCCGCATCATCGACGTGACGCCCGGCCGTATCCGCGGGGCCCTCGACGCCGGTCAGGTGGCGATCGTGGCCGGTTTCCAGGGGGTCTCCCAGGACACCAAGGACATCACCACGCTCGGCCGGGGCGGCTCGGACACCACGGCCGTCGCGCTCGCCGCGTCGCTGGAGGCCGACGTGTGCGAGATCTACACCGACGTGGACGGTGTCTTCACCGCCGATCCGCGCATCGTCCCGGTCGCCCGCAAGGTTCCCAGGATCTCCTACGAGGAGATGATGGAGATGGCGGCGTGCGGTGCCAAGATCCTGCACCTGCGCTGTGTCGAGTATGCTCGCCGCTTCAACCTGCCGATCCACGTCAGAAGCTCGTTCAGCACCAAGGAAGGCACGTGGGTCACCTCCGACCCCGACAGTGAAGGAACAGCGATGGAGCAGCCCATCATCTCCGGTGTCGCCCACGACCGGAGCGAGGCCAAGATCACCGTTGTCGGGGTGCCCGACAAGGTCGGCGAGGCTGCCACGATCTTCAAAACGCTGGCCGACGCCGAGGTCAACATCGACATGATCGTGCAGAACGTGTCGGCGGCGGCGACCGGCCGTACCGACATCTCCTTCACGCTGCCCGCGAGCGACGGCTCCACGGCGCTCACGGCGCTGAAGAAGGTCCAGGGGGACATCGGCTTCGAGTCGCTGCTCTTCGACGACCAGATCGGGAAGGTGTCGCTGGTCGGGGCGGGCATGCGCTCGCACCCCGGTGTCAGCGCCACCTTCTTCGCCGCCCTCGCCGACGCGGGGGTGAACATCGAGATGATCTCCACCTCGGAGATCCGCATCTCGGTGATCGTCGGGCAGGACGAGGTGGACGCGGCGGTCACCGCCGCGCACCGGGCGTTCAACCTCGACGCCGACCAGGTCGAGGCAGTGATCTACGGAGGTACCGGCCGATGAGCCGTAAGCCCACTCTCGCGCTGATCGGCGCGACCGGTGCCGTGGGCACCGTCATGCGCGACATCATCTCCACCCGCGCGGACGTCTACGGCGACATCAGGCTTGTCGCCTCCGCTCGGTCGGCGGGCAAGGTCCTGTCCGTCCGCGGCCAGGATCTGGTCGTCCGGGAGCTGACCCCCGAGGTCTTCGACGGCGTCGACATCGCGATCTTCGATGTCCCGGACGAGGTCTCCGCGACGTGGGTGCCGATCGCCGCCGAGCGCGGCGCGGTCGCCATCGACAAGTCGGGCACCTTCCGGATGAACCCCCAGGTCCCGCTGGTCGTGCCGGAGGTCAACCCCGAGGCGGTCCGCGACCGGCCGCTGGGCATCGTCTCCACCCCCAACTGCACCACGCTGTCGATGATGGCCGCGATGGGCGCGCTCCATGAGGAGTACGGCCTGCGCGAGCTGGTGGTCGCCTCCTACCAGGCGGTCTCCGGCGCGGGCGTGGCCGGTTCGGCGCGCCTCTACGACGAGGTCGAGGCCCTGGCCGGAGACCGGACGGTCGGGCAGACCGCCGGCGACGTGCGCAAGGCCCTGCAGAACAGGCTGGGTGAGGGGGAGTCGCCCTTCCCGGCGCCGGTGGCGTTCAACGTCGTGCCGTGGGCGGGCTCGCTCAAGGACGGCGGCTGGGCCTCGGAGGAGCTCAAGCTCCGTAACGAGTCCCGGAAGATCCTCGGGATCGACGACCTGAAGGTCTCGGCGACCTGCGTCCGCGTTCCGGTGATCACCACGCACTCGCTGGCCGTGCACGCGACCTTCGAGCGCGCGCTCACCGTCGCCGACGCGCACCGGGTGCTCGCGGCGGCGCCGACCGTGGTCGTCATGGACGACCCCGCGGCCGGCGTCTTCCCGACCCCCGCCGACGTCGTGGGCACCGACCCGACCTACGTGGGCCGTGTCCGCCAGGCGCTCGACTTCCCCAACACCCTCGACCTGTTCGTCTGCGGCGACAACCTCCGCAAGGGCGCCGCGCTGAACGCGGCGGAGATCGCCGAACTGGTCGCGGCCGAGTTCGCGTAGCGGTCACGCGGCCGGGCGGCCCTGATCCGGGGCGTCCGGCCGTGCCGCGGCGATGCCCGCCCGGCACCGCCGACACCGCCGGCCTCGGCGACGCTGACAGCGTCGCCGGCGCCGTCAGCGGAAGAGGATGTCCCAGTGGTCGGACTCCCGCGCGTAGACGGTGCCGGAGTCCCCGTACAGCCGGGCGCCGTCGCCCCGGACGCGCCGATAAGGGTATTCCCGCTTGATGTAGCCGCTGATGCAGCGGTTGGGACTGATGTCCAGCTTGTAGCCGGCGTGATGGCTGTAGCGTCCGGGCGCGTGCCCGATCTCGGTGCCGCCGGTGATGACGATCGGGCATCCGCTGCGGCGCTTCAGGGCGATCACATCGGCCACGGTCGCGGTCCTGACGGCCTCAAGCGAGGTGCAGTACCTGCCCTGGCGGTCGGTGCAGTGGCCGGAGGACTTCCAGCGGAGACCGGCCTCCCTGAGGCGTTCCGCCGCCTGGATGTGGCCGAGCCGTACGGAGGGCAGGCGGCGGGTCGCGCCCTCCCGTGCCTCCGCCTGGATCGTCGCCCGAGCCCCCGTCGGGCTCTGTTCCTGGATTCGCATCTGTTCCCGGAGCGCCGTGGCCCGGCGGTACAGGTCGAGGGTGTAGCGCTGGGCGGTCTCCAGGACGCCGATGTCGAAGGCCCCCGGTGCTCGCCGTACCGGATGGACGCGGGCCGGGGCCGGAAGGCCGGCGGCCACGACGGCGAGTGGCGCGCGAGCGCCGTCGGCCGAGGCCGAGGCCGAGCCGTCCGAGCCCAGCGCGATGAACGATATCTGCAGCGTCAGAAGTGCTCCGGCCGTGAGCCGGGCCGCCCTCCGTCTACAGGGATGTGCCCCCATGATGTGTCCCTTGTCGCGGGAGCCCTTCCGCCAGAAGGATCAATCCCACGCGAAGGCGGTCGCGACCCCTCCGGCGGACCGGAATTTGCCCTGCGGTGGCGATCAACGTGCGCGTCGATGACCTGATCGCGTTGCCGGTCGTACGGTGACGAACACGGCCGAGTCCCTTCAGAGAGGCCGATGACCCGACAAGGTCCATGAAGTCACCGCGCGAAAGGCGCGCGTCCCCGCGTGGGCCGTGACGCTCCCGGCGGCCCGTCGCCGGGAGCGTCACGGTGCGCCGCCGGGGAAAATCCTGAACTTCCGGTGCCACTCCGGCGGGAATCGCGGGCAATGTCGTAATCAAACGATTACCCTCGGTGATTATCTTCACGATTAGTTCGAGGGAGTCCCATGGGCTGGATAAGCGTGCTGGTGGCAGCCGCCGTCGCGATCACCCTGATCGCGTTTCTCGTGCTCAGGAGGAAGGGCCGCGAAGACGAGGAGCGGGGGGCGGATTCGGTCGACTTCGGCGCCAACATCGCCCTCGCCATCTACCTGCTGGTGCTGGCGTACGCGGTGGTGCTCTGCCGGGACGCCTACGCCACCTCGCAGACCGACATCCGGGCCGAGACGGAGACGCTCAGCGAGATGTACTGGTCGATCGCGCCCCTCCCGGAGGCGGCGCCGCTCCGGGCTCGCATCCGTGAGTACTCCTCCCAGAGCGTCACCCTCGACTGGCCGCTCATGAGGCGGGGCGAGATGTCGCCGGTCCCCACCAAGACGCTGGAGGACATGCGCACGGCGATGCTCCGGCTCCGCCCGCTCGACGAGACGGGCAAGACTCTCAGGCAGGAGGCTCTGGCGCACGTCTCCGAGGCCGCCCACGCCCGCTCGACCCGGGCGGACGACGCGCGCACGGGCCTGGAGAGCATCTTCGTGATCTCACTGATCGTCTCGGGTCTGCTGGTGATCGTGCTTCCCTGGACCGTCGGCAGGAGGCCGACGGCCGCGTCGGTCGCCGGCGACCTGGTCCGGGTGGCGGTGGTGGTCGTCGGCGTCGGTTTCATCGTGCTGATCAGCCACCCGTTCTCCGGTGTCGGTGCGGTCGGCCCCGACGACTTCGTGGCCGTGCAGCAGCAGTTCGACCAGATCGACGCCCGGTTCCCCCTCCAGCCGGTCGCCGGGTGACGCGGTCTTTCACCCCGCTGCCCCTGGCGCCCCCGTCGCCCCCGTCGTCCCCAAGCCTTCGCCTCGGGGACTTCGCGTGGGAGGCGCCCGGCCCGTTCGGGGGCACCGGAGACTTCCCGCCCGCTCCACCGGTGTCCCTTCCCCGGCGCCGGTGGGGCGGGCGGTGACGTCGAGCCCGGCAGGCCGGTTATCGGCGCGACCTGCGGCTCAGCATGGCGATCACGACGACCGAGATCACACCGGTGAAGAGCACCAGGATGACCAGCTTGCGATCGGTGCCCTGCCGCCGCTCGGCGAAGCGGTCCAGGATGCGCTGCCCGCGCAGTGCGAGGGGTGAGCCGGACGGCGGGGCCGCCGGAGACGGGCCGGCGGACGCGGGCCGGCTCGGTGACGCGACGACCGGCGGTATGACGGCGGGGATCTGCGGCATGGGAGGCGAGGGCTGGACCACGGGCGGGGTGAGCGGCCCCGGGGTGGCCGGCGGGGATGCCGGTGGGGTCACCGGCGGGGTCGGCGAGGGGGGGGTCGGGGCCGGGGACGGTGGGGGGGACGCCGTCGGCGTCCGTGGCGGCTCCGGCGTCGCCGAAGGAGTCTGCGGGGGAACCTCCGTGGGGGTCTCCGTGGGGGTGGGCGACGGGGTGGGGGTCGGCTCGGGTGTCTCGGGTGGTGACGGGCTGGGCGTCGCGGTCCGGGTGGGGGCCGGCTCGGGGTCGTGGCAGGAGCTCTTCGCGTTCAGGGTCAGCGAGATGAGGGGGAAGCAGGGAAGGACGATCACGATCACGGGCTGTCCGCAGTGTCTCCGCGGGGCAGGGGACGCGGGGGCCGGCGTGGTCCGGCAGGGGGAGGGCGCGTCGTCCTCTCCGCTCTCAGGGGCGTCCTCCGCCGTACCGGACGTGTCGTGCGCCGCCGTGGACGGCGGTGAGCCGTCTGAGCCGCCTTCTGGCCGAGGGGCCCCGGTCGCCTGGCACGCCGCCGGGGCCGGCTCGGCGGACGGTTCGCCCTGGTCGGCCCGCACGCACGGGTGAGGGCGGTCGCGCGCCTCGGCCGCCGCCGTGACGGCCCCCGCCGACATCGGGGCGGCCAGGAAGGTCGCCAGCACCGCCGCGCTCAACAGCCCTTGTCGTCGATGTCCATGCCGGTTCTTCGTCACATAAACGTTCTAACACCTAACAGAGGGTTACGGAGAGGTAATGGAATCCTCTCGGAGTCCTCCCCGGCCCCCGCCGTCTCGTCGCCACGGTCGATCACGCTTGGGGAGCGGGATGAGCGGCCGGAGAGCGGTGAGGGGAACCGGGGAGACAGCGGGGGAGAGGAGAGGGCGGGAGAGGGAGAACGGGGAGACGGGTAAAAGACGGGGGCGTTTTTTGTGAGGTTCGCCCGGTGGGTCGCGGATCGGGAATCGGCGAGGATGGGGACGGGCCGGGCGCGGGCGCTCGGGGGCCGCTCGGACTCCGGGGTGGGGCTCCGATCGCGCGGGCCGGCGGGAGATCCGGTTCCCGGTGAGGGGTGGGACTTTGGACGAGGTGCTCCGGCGGGACGCCGTCGGTCAGGCGAAGGCCGTACGGGCGGGGGAGATCTCCCCGCGGGAGCTCGCCGAGGCGGCGATCGCCGCGATCGAGGAGCACGACGGGGAGATCAACGCCGTTGTCCACCGCGGGTTCGAGCGGGCGCTGAAGGAGGCCGGCACCGCGCCACGGGACGCGCCTTTTCCCGGGGTGCCGACGCTGCTGAAGGACCTGGGCTGGGGCATGGCCGGCGAGCCGTACCGCGCGGGCTCGCGCGCGCTCGACGGGGTGCGGGTGACGCGGGACTCCTACGCCGTGACGAGGCTGCGCCGGGCCGGGTTCACGATCCTGGGCCGGACCAACACCCCTGAGCTCGGCACCTCGGTCACCACGGAGCCCCGGAGGTTCGGGGCGACACGCAACCCCTACGACCTCGGTCACAGCGCCGGCGGGTCCAGCGGCGGGTCGGCCGCGGCCGTGGCGGCGGGGATGGTCGCGGTGGCGGCCGGCAGCGACGGCGGCGGGTCGATCCGGATTCCGGCGAGCATGTGCGGGCTGGTCGGGCTGAAGCCGAGCCGGGGGCGGGTCAGCTACGGTCCCTCGGCGGGCGAGGCCTGGGCGGGGTTCTCGGTCGCGGGCATGCTCTGCCGTACGGTCAGGGACAGCGCGGCGACCCTCGACGTGGTCGCCGGGACGATGCCGGGCGATCCGTACGGCGCGCCCGCCTGGCCCCGCCCCCTGGCCGAGGAGGTCGGGGCCGACCCCGGGCGGCTGCGGATCGGCTTTCTGACCGGGCGATCGGCCGGGGGCCCGCCCGGTGGGGACTCCCCGGACCCGGAGCCGGCGGCCGCGGTGCGCGGGGCCGCCGGGCTGCTGGAGGAGCTGGGGCACGACGTCGAGGAGGGCGGCCCCGCCGCGCTCGCCGAGGAGGACTTCGCGCTGCACTTCGGCACGGTCGTGGCGGCTCACGTGGCCGCCGAACTGGAGGAGATCGGCCGGTGGCGCGGCAGGCCCGTCGACCTCGGTGAGCTGGAGACGCGCAACCGCATCCTGGGTGCGACGGGACGCACGCTGAGCGCGGTCGGCTACGTCGCCTCGCGGGCCTGGATCGACGGGTTCCGGCGGAGGATGGCCGCGTGGTGGTGCTCCCACGACCTGCTGCTCACGCCGTCCCTGGGGGTGGCGCCCTTTCCTCTCGGCTGGCTGCCCGACGACGACGTCAGCATGGCGCGGGGCCGCATGAACCGGGCCGTGGCCTTCAGTTCGCCGATCAACGCCACCGGCCAGCCCGCGATCTCCCTGCCGCTGCACCGGACCGCCGCCGGGCTGCCGGTGGGGGTTCAGCTCGTGGCGGCGGCCGGCCGGGAGGACCTGCTCGTCAGGGTCGCCTCCCAGATCGAGGCCGCGCGCCCCTTCGCGCATCCGGCGATGCGCCGCGCGAGGGCGCGCTGACCCGGCGCCCCGCGGCCGGCCTTCTCAGGAGGTCACGGGTCTCCCCGGGCTCCGCCCGCGGTGTGGGCGGCCGGTGCCGGTCCGGGGGGTGGGGGCCCGGAGGCGGCGGCGGAACGGAACCCGGAGGGGAGGAACGGAACCCGGAGGGGAGGATACGCGTTATATCGTGAGGCGGCGGGGTAGAAAGCCGCCAGGCGGACGTGCTTCCGAGGAGGTTCCCCCATGGCGAAGGCAGCGCGGGCGGCGCAGGCGTGGCGGACGTACCGAAACGTGACGGCGCCGGGGTCGCCGGGGCTCGTCACCCGGCTGCGCGCCATCCCCCGGCTGATCGGCGCGGTGAGACGCGGGCACTACCCGGGTATGGGCAAGGGCAAGCTGGCCATGATGGGGCTCGGCGTGGTGTACATCCTCTCGCCGTTCGACGTCATCCCCGACTTCCTGGTGCTCATCGGCGTGGCGGACGACTTCGGGGTGCTCCTGTGGCTGGCGGGCTCGCTGCTCGGCGAGACCGGCCGCTACGTCGAGTGGGAGCGCGGGCGGATCAGATCTGCTCCATCCTGAGCCAGGCCCGTGAGGGCAGCGGGTGGCCGAACAGGCGGGCTGCGTTGCCGTAGGCCACCCGGGCGATGTCGGCGGGCGGGAGGTTGCCCAGGTTCGTCGCGACGGCGCGCTGAGTGTCGGGCCAGGTGGAGTCGGAGTGGGGATAACCGCTCTCCAGCAGCACGTGCTCCAGGCCCACGGCGAAGCGGACGCCCGACAGGGCGTGGTCGTTGAGTGTTCCGAAGAAGAAGTTGCGGCGCAGGACCTCGCTCGGCTTCAGGCCGCCCTCCCAGGACGCCTCGCCCGCCACCGGGTGGTCCAGGGCGTAGTCGGCCCGCTCGGCCAGCATCGGCAGCCAGCCCACGCCCCCCTCCACGATCAGGATCCGCAGCGCGGGAAAACGCAGCGGCACCCCCGACCAGAGCCAGTCGGCGCAGGCGAACATCGCGCTCGCCGGCATCAGCGTCGTGATCGCCTCGATCGGGGTGTCCGTGGACGGCACCGGCGTCCACGAGCCCGAACCGGTGTGCAGGCAGACGACCGTGCCGGTCTCCTCGCACGCCTGGAAGAAGGGGTCCCAGTGGTGACCGTGGATGGACGGCAGGCGCATCCGGGTGGGGAACTCGGGGAAGAGGACGGCCTTGAAGCCCCGGTTGGCGTTGTCCCTGATCTCCTTGGCCGCGATGTCGGGGTCGGTCAGCCAGGGAAGCTGCAGGGCGATGATCCGCTCGGGGTAGGTGCCCGCCCAGACGTCCACGTGCCAGTCGTTCCACGCCCGAAGGACCGCGAGGCCCAGTTCCTGGTCGCGGGTCTTGGCGAAGACCATGCCGGCCTCGCCCGCCAGCATGCCGGGAAAGCACAGGGCCGCCCAGATCCCGGCGCGATCCATGTCCTCGACGCGGGCGTCGATGTCGTGGCAGCCGGGCCGCATCTGCTCGAACCGCACCGGGTCGAGCGTCCACTGCTCGCGGGGCAGTCCGGCGCCCACGTCAAGCCCGGCGCAGGGGTAGGTGGCGCCGCCGTACCGCCAGACCTGGTGTCCCGCTTCGGTCTCGGCCACCTTGGGGGCGAATTCGGCGTATTTCGCGGGGAGCCGGTCCTTGAACATGTCGGGAGGCTCGATGAGGTGGTCGTCGGCCGAAATGATCACATAATCCCGCCGCCGTGGCTCGGGGTCGGGCAGCAGCGGCGTAGTCACGCGGTAAACCGTACGTTGCCGACATCACACTGAACAAGCCGCACGATATCCGCTTGGTATCTGTGCTCTTTTCTCGTCCGTTCCAGAGGCTTTTCGCGGGTGCCGGAGGCGGGTTCACCGGTCCGGCGGGCCTGTCCCCCCGCGGTGCGCTCTACTCTGTCAGCGATGGGCGTCGGGCGGCCGGGGGGGTGAGAACATGCGGGGCGGACGGCCGGCCGGGAGAGACGTGCGGACCGTGGTCGCGACGGTGCCCGACATCCCGTACGGCGTGCGGTGGGCACTGCTGTTCGTCCTGGCGCTGTCGACCGTCGTGGTCCTCCTCAACCGCGACCCCGCCCTGCGCGACGCCGAGGAGATCTTCGCCGATCTGCGGGCGGGCGAGGTGACGAAGGTCGTCTACGACCGGAGCTGGCCCGCCTACGGCACCCTGACGTGGGCGGCGGGCCCGCTCTCCTGGAGCCAGGCCCGTTTCGACCAGCCCGACGACGTCTGGGACCCCCGCACGACCGGGCTCGTCCCCGAGGCGCTGGAGCGCCGTCAGGAGGCGTTCCTGGCCCGGGTCCGGGCCGCGGCCGGCCCGTCGGTGGAGATCGTCCGGTCCGAGGGCCTCGCGCGGGTGCCGGGGTCGGCGGCGTACACGCGCTGGTGGGCGCCGTTCGCGCCGGTCGCGGTGGCGGCCGAGGTGCTGGCCTGGCTGCTGATGCTCACCCGCCGCGACCACCGTTACGCCGGCCGGTGGGCGTGGCTGTGGATGTTCCTGGTCGGCGGATCGCTTGCCTATGTGCTGCTGGAGCCGTACCCGCTGTGGCGCGGGCCGTACGAGGTGCCGGCCGCGCGGGTCAGGCTCGACGGGACGCGCGGGTTCGCGCTCGCCACGGTGGTCCTTTTCGGTCTGGGCGTGGTCGGAGCCTGATCGCCGGGGCGTGGCCGCGGGGTCTCGCCGCGAGGTAGGAAAAAGGTATGACCGTGAACACGGGGGAAGTGCGCGGGGGGTGGTGGATCGCCGGCATCGCCGTGCGGGCCGTGCTGCTGGCGGTGCTGCTCTGGGGTGTCCTCACCGTCACGCTGAGCCTGGCGCCCTCGGCGCGGACACTGGCCGAGTTCCGCTTCGCGCTGGCCGCGGGCCGCGTCTCCACCGTCGTCTACCAGGAGGGCGGGGGCACGGTCGAGGCGGCGGAGGGCGGAGGACGGCGAGGGACGGCGACGCGGGAGGTCAGCGCGCTGAAGTGGTCGGAGGGGCCGCTGATCTGGCACAGGGTCACGCCTCCGGTGCTCGACGGTTCGCGCTTCTACACCGTCGAACGGCTCTGGAAGGAGGCCTCCGCGCTGCCCCCGGGAACGATCGTCGGTGAGCCTGCCGGAGGGGACGAGGGGAGGCTCTATCCCGACTGGCCGTTCCGGAAGTACGGTCAGGGCGAGATCCGCTGGATCGGCGCGGCCTGGGTGCTGTCCCTGCTGATCATGCTTGGCTCGCGGCCCCGGCTGGGCAACCGGTGGGCCTGGCTCTGGATGTTCATGCTGGGCAAGGTCGGTGCGATTCTGTTCCTGCTCCTCGAACCCCGGCCGCTGTGGCGTGGGCGCGAGAGCCGGCTGGAGCCGCGCGAGCCGATCGGCGGCGGCAGGGGCTTTTTGGTGGCGATCCTGCTGTCGCTGTCGGCCTCGGTCGTCGTGTCCGTCCTCGCCTCGGGCTTCGGG
Source organism: Streptosporangium violaceochromogenes (assembly GCF_014654615.1). Lineage (GTDB taxonomy): Bacteria > Actinomycetota > Actinomycetes > Streptosporangiales > Streptosporangiaceae > Streptosporangium > Streptosporangium violaceochromogenes. The sequence continues at coordinate 209,010 of NZ_BNBB01000003.1, forward strand.
GCGCTCCTGGGGTAGGCGGGCTTACGGTGTCTCAGGCGTCGGCGGGTTCCGGCGCGTCGCGCCCGGCCTCACCGGATTTTCCATCTTGCTCAGACTTATCGGATTTCTCGGTTTTCTTCTTTTCCTGAGATTGTCGCGGTTTTTCTGGTTCCCCTGGTTCGCCGGGGTCTTCGGGCCCCTCCGGCTCTTCCGATCTTTCTGGCTCCTTGGGCCCTCCGGCGGCCTGGGCCCGCAGGTCGGCGGCCTCCCTGCGGATCAGCATCGCCCAGCCGCCGACGGCGATCCCGATGAACAGCCACCACTGCACGCCGTACGCCAGGTTGAGCCCTCCGCCCCCGCCGACGTCCGGCTCGGGCACCGGCTCGGGCGCGGAGGCCGCCTTCGGCGTCTGCGCGGTCAGCTCCACGTATCCACCGAGGAGCGGGTACGGCAGGCCCCGCCCGATCGTCCCGGTGTCGATCAGCAGGACCTGGCCCGGCGGGAGGCCGGCGCGTTCCCGGATGCCGGAGGACTCCTCGGTCTCGCTCGGCTGCAGCCTGCCGGTGACGGTCACCCGGCCGGGGCTGGGCGGGGGGACGACGGGAGGGGCGTCGGCCGTGGCACCCGCCTTGACCCAGCCCCGGTTCACCAGAACCCCCCGCCCGTCGCCGGTCCGCAGCGGGGTGAGCACGTAGAAGCCGACCACGCTGTTCTGCACGCGGCGGCGGACCAGCAGCTGAGCGGAGGTGTCGAACGTGCCCGTCGCGGTCACCGGCCGGTATCTGTCCTGGGCGCGGACCCGGCCGCCCGGCGCGGTGAGGCTTTCCACGGGCACGGGGGCGGCCGACAGGTTCGCGGTGGTCCGGTGGCTGCCGGCCGACCGCTCCTCGTAACGGCCGAACTGCCACCGGCCCAGGAACACGAAGGCGGGGATGACCAGCAGGACCACGACGTGGAGGGCCAGCCACCGGGGAGTCAGCAGGAACCGGTACACGCTCCCCAGCGTAGGCACCGCGTGGACCGCCCCGTCCGCCGAGTGCGCCGATGACCGTAGTAAGGTGCCCGGAACCATTCGATCACCGATGTTTCCGGAAAGGCCGCCGGACGCTCCGGACATCACGTACGGTCGGGTGGGATCAGTCCCACCGGACCGTTTCGCCACCTCGGAGCCCGTGCCGATGACCATGCTCCTTCTGCCCCCGACGGCTCCGGTCACACTGCCCCGCATCGGCGCGCTGCTGCGCCACGCCGCCCCCCGGGTGCTGGAGGGCATGATCCTGCCCGTCGCCGTCTTCTACGCCGGGCTGGTGTTCTTCAACCTGTACGGCGCGCTGGCCGTGGCCGTGGCGTGGGTCTACGGGGGCATCGCGTGGCGGCTGGTCAGGCGCAGGGCGATGCCGGGCACGGTGCTTCTGGCGGCCGGGACGATCACGGTCAGGGCGGTGCTGGCCGCGGCCACCGGCAGTCCGGTCCTGTTCTTCCTGCAGCCGTGTCTCGGGGTGTTCTGCGCGAGCATGGGCTTTCTGTTCACCGCGACGCTGCGGCGTCCGCTGATCCAGCGGGTCGCGACCGACCTGGTCCCGCTCCCCGAGCATCTGCTGGAGCATCCCCGGATGCGCCGTTTCTTCGTCTGGCAGTCGGTGCTGTGGGGCGGTGCGCAGTTCCTCAACGCCTCGCTCAGCCTGTGGCTGCTGCTCAGCCAGAGCGTGGAGACCTATCTCATCGTGCGGACCTCGGTGGTCGCGGTGCTCCTCAGCGGGGTGGCGCTGGTCTCGGTGCTCAGCCTCCGGCACTGCCTGCGGAGGCTGGGGCGCCACTAGGGACGGCACCGGCGAGCGGGATGACCTCCCGGGGACCGGTGATCTCGTGGCCGTCGGCGCAGCGGATCAGCCGGGCCAAGCAGCGCATCAAGACCTCCTTCCCGACGACTGCGAGGTGGCCGGTCTCCTGGCGCTGATGCTGCTCACCGACGCCCGACGCCCGGCGTCCCGCGCGCACCGACGCGCGCGGTGTGCCGATCCCGCTGGCGGAGCAGGATCGGAGTCTGTGGGACGCCGGGGCCGTCGCCGAGGGGGTCGCGCTCATCTCCGGCACGCCGGCCAGGGGCGCGGTCGGCCCCTACCGGCTCCAGGCGGCGATCGCCGCCGTCCACGACGAGGCGGCGACCGCCGAGGAGACCGACTGGCCGCAGATCCTGGCCCTGTACGGCCTGCTGGAACGCTTGTCCGACAACTCCGTGGTCTCCCTGAACCGGGCGGTGGCCGCCGCCATGGTGCACGGCCCCGCCACCGGTCTGGAGATGCTCAAGGCCCTCGACGCCGCGGGGAGCCTGACGGGAAACCACCGCTTCCACGTGGCCCGGGCCCACCTTCTGGAGATGGCCGGCGACCGCCGGGCGGCCGTCGACGACTATCGCGTGGCGGCGGGCCGTACGACGAGCATTCCCGAACGCGACTACCTCACCACCCGCGCCGCCCGTCTCGCCGAGCGGCAGGGCTGACCCGCCCTTCCCGGAGGCCGTGGGCCGCGAGCGGCGTGTCCCGCCGGGCCCCGGTGTCTTGCCGGCGGCCCGGGGAGCCCGGGGAGCGGGGAACCCGGAAAACAGTGGGGAACGCGGTGAAGAGGCCGGGGGCCGCGTGTTTTCCCGTTCTCCCGACACCCGGGGTGAACGTCCCTGACAATGATCGGTTTTTCGGCGGCGGTTTTCGGCGGGAAAGGCGCGCGGGAGGGGGGCGGGGGTGAATCCCGGAGGCGCGCGGGGCGCGCGCTCCCCCGTTTCCGTGCCGGGAGGCGAGAGGGATGGCCGTTTTTCTGGTTATGGCATGCACCGACGGGAGATGACCGTTATGATTGCCCTGGTCCATGGGTTTCCGGGCCATTTGCGGAACAAGGTTCTGGTGCCCCACCATTGACTCTGTGAAGAGTGTCAAGAGCGGACGCGACGGCCGGACCCGCATCATCGAGGGAGCGCTGCGCCGATTCAGTCAGGACGGCGTCTCAGCCACCACGCTGGCCAGTCTCCGTGAGGAAAGCGGCGTCAGCGTCGGCAGTTTTTATCACCACTTCGCCAGCAAGGAACACGTCTTCGGGGTTCTGTACGCCGACACGCTGCGGATCTACCAGGAGGCGTTCATCGCCGAGCTGCGCCGGCACGAGGGTGCGCGGGAGGGCGTCGAGGCCATCGTCGCGCTGCACATGGCCTGGTGCGGGGACAACCGTGAGCGGGCGCACCTGCTGATCAGCGAGCGGCCCCCCAGGCGGGAGGAACCCGGGGGCGTCGAGGTCTCCGAGTCGCGTCGCGCGTTCTTCAAGCAGGTCTCCGAGTGGTGGCGGCCCCACATGAAGGCCGGCCTGCTCCAGCCCGTGCCCCCGGCCATGTGCTACGTGCTGTGGCTGGGCCCGGCCACCGAGATGTGCCGCCTGTGGTTCGGCGGGGCCCACCACCCGACCCCGGAGGAGATCTCGGGCCTGTGCGGGGCGGCCTGGCAGAGCCTGCGTCAGTGGCCGGCCTGAGACCCCGCGTGTGATCCCTTGAATCCGCCCCCGGCCGAGAGGCCTCTCTTTACGGGCCGGGGCGGTTTTCTAATGAGCGCCCACCAGCTGCCGCAGGCGGGTGGGAACCCGCCAGACCGTCTCGTCCAGCGAGATGTCCAGCCGCAGGTCCTGCCTCCGGCGGCGCAGACCGGGCACGCGCACCCGGTCGCTGACGTCGAACCGGCCATGCCGGGGATAGCCGAACCCCAGCTCGCCGGGCAGGACGCGCAGCTCGTCACGGTTTCCACATCGGGGGCAGGTCCAGGCGACCAGATCTCTGCCCCGGTTGTAGTCATGGCAGGCGCTGAAGTACTCATCGGGCCGGAAGCGGGACTCGCAGGCGAAACAGGGGATCAACATCTCGGATCCTTTGAAGCGGACGCGGCAGCGTTAAAGAAGTACCGCTGAGGACTTAAGGTCCGCTTGCAGAACACTTGCGCAAATCCGTAACGATCTGGCCACCGGATGTACGGTGCGAGGATGTTCCGGTGAAGGAACTGCCTGAACTGCCTGGACGCCTCAGGGAGCTGATGCTCGGCGCCGGCTACACGGTCGACGGTGTCCGGGAGCGCCTCGGTGACGTCGCCGCCGCGGCGCTCGCCCGGGAGGAGACGATACCCGCCCTGCGCGCCACGCGGGAGGGCGACACGCTCGGAACGCTGATCCGGCTGTGGTGGCTGGGCGTGCCCGTGGAGGCGCCCCGGGGGCTCCCGGTGGACGCGCTGCTGGCCGAGGGCCTGGTGGCCGCCGAGGGCGGCCGGATCGTCTCCACCGTCCACCTGCAGCCCTGGGAGACGGGCGGCTACGTCGTCTCCGACCGCAAGGTCAGGCCCGGCGGCCCGGCGCTGCGCGCCGATCACGTCGTCGGGGCCGGAGGGGCGTCGGCGAATCTGGCCCAGCTGGCGTCGCGCCGCCCGGTGGGGCGTGCCCTCGACCTCGGCACCGGATGCGGGGTCCAGGTGCTGCACCTGGCGGATCGGGTCGGCGAGATCGTGGCCACCGACGTCAACCCCCGGGCGCTGGAACTGGCCCGGCTGAGCTGGGCGCTGTCGGGCGTCGAGGGGGTGGACGCCCGGCGGGGCTCGCTGTTCGACCCGGTCGCCGGCGAGCGCTTCGATCTGATCGTCTCCAACCCGCCGTTCGTGATCTCCCCGCGTGCCCGGTTCTCCTACCGGGAGTCCGGATTCGCCGCCGACGGCTTCTGCCGCGATCTCGTACGGCTGGCCCCCCGCTTCCTGACCCCCGGCGGCACCTGCCACCTCCTGGCCAACTGGCTGCACGTCGGCGGCGAGGACTGGCGGGACCGGGTGGGCGGCTGGCTCGCCGGGACGGGGTGCGACGGCTGGGTGGTGCAGCGGGACGTTCAGGACCCGGCCGAGTACGTGGAGCTGTGGCTGAGGGACGCGGCCGAGCAGGGCACCCCCCGCTACCGCGAGCTCTACGACGACTGGCTCGGCTGGTTCGCGTCGATGAACGTCACCGCGGTCGGGTTCGGCTGGATCACCCTGAGCGCCTCGGGGACCTTGGACCCGGTGGTGCGGGTGGAGGAGTTCGGCGGGCGGGTGGAGCTGCCGGTCGGGGCGTACGTGGACGAGATCCTCGCCTCGATCGGCGAGGCGCACCGGGTGAGCGACGAGGAACTGCTCGGGGCCCGGCCGGCCGTGGCCCGCGGGGTGGTGGAGGAGCGGTCGGGTCCTCCCGGCGCGGAGGACCCGGCCCGGATCGTGCTCCGGCAGGAGAGGGGACTGCGCCGCGCCGCGCGGGTGGGGACGGTGGAGGCGGCCCTCGCCGGGGTCTGCGACGGCGGTTTTCCCCTGGATCCGCTCCTCTCCGCCATCGCGGAGCTTACCGGTGAAGACCCCTGTGACCTGCGCTCTCGGGCGCCGCAGCTGCTCCGCCCGCTCATCGCCGAAGGGTTTTTCCACATATCCACAGGGTGATTGTCCACAGGGTGTGGACATTCTTCCGGGACCCTCGCCGATCGAATGTTGATTCGATGTTGACCGGTCGCGGGGACCATGGGGAACGTGGGCACGGGACCCGGGGGGTTCAGGAACCGTGTCGAGTCCGGCCGGCCGTCGATGTGAGGCGGCAGGCCGTCGGTTGACGCACCGGATAACCGGGCCCCCTGAGCGTCCTCCGCGGCCGGGCGGCCGGCCGGACATCTCACATCCGACCTCCGGGTCCAGACGACGGGAACTTCAGTGATCAACCATTTCTGGATGACACGTCTCGACGATGACCTGTACGACTTGTACGACGGCTTCGGGTCAGTTGCCGACGGGGTCGCGGTCGAGCAGCGCGCGCAGGTCGGCGGCCTCGGGGGCACCGAGCCGGGCGAAGACGTCGTGAGCGCGTTTGAGGCAGTCGGTGCTGCGGGCGGCGTCGCCGAGACCGGCGAGCGCCTTGCCCAGCACCCACAGTGACAGCGCCTCGCCGTACGGATGGCCGATCTCACGGCTCACCGCCAGCGCCTGCTCGGCGTGACGGGTGGCGTCGGCGAAGCGGCCGGCGGTGATGAACGTCTCGGCCAGCCGCGAGCAGACGCGCTGCTCCCAGACGCGCTGCCTGCTGGCCCGGAAGAAGGCCAGGCACTCGGCGTGGTGATGGACCGCCTCGTTGAGCCGCCCGACCCGTGACAGCATCATTCCCAGGTGATAGCGGGCACGGGCGGTGCCCGCGCTGGAGCCGATCTCGGTGAAGATGGCCAGGCCCTGCTCGGCCGCGGAGACCGCCTCGTCCCGCTGGCCCAGGAACAGGTGGTCGCGGGCCGAGTAACTCAGCGTCAGCGCCTCGCCCCCCGGCGCCCCGATCTCCTTGAACGCCTTGCGGGCCGAGTCGAACAGGGCCAGCGCGTCGGTGTGGCGGCGCTGGCGGCCGGCCACGACGGCCAGCGCGTTGAGCGTCTCGCCCTTGACGATCCGGTCGCCCTCCACGGCGAGGTCGAGCGAGGCGCGGAACTCCTCCTCGGCCTCGGCCAGCCGGTTGGCGCCGAACAGCACCCTGCCGAGGACGTACCGGCAGCGCGACTCGCTCGCGGGCGCGCCGAGCCGCTCGGCGACGGCGATCGTCTCCCTCGTCCGCTGCTCGAACTCGCGGGCGTGGGTGCCCGACTCCAGCAGAGGCTCCATGGCGAGCAGCAGGTCGGCGGCCGGCAGCAGTTCCTCGGGCCCCTCCGCCCCGGACGCCTCGGATGCCTGGGTCGCCTGGGCGATGGAGGCGAACAACGCCTCGGCCTCGGCCGACAGCCAGGCCACGGCCTCGTCGGCGGAGGCGAACGTGTGGCCGTGCCCGGTCGCCGCGAGCCGGTCGGCGATCATGCTGCCCTCGTAGGCGAGCCGGTGGGCCGACCGCGCGGAGGCGAGGTAGAAGCCGAGCAGCCGCCGCAGGGCGAGCGGTCCCTCCCCCGACACCCCGGGGGCGTCCGCCTCCTCGACCCGCTCGGCGGTACGGCGGGCGAAAAGCTTGAGCAGCCCGTGAAAGCGGTAGCGGCCGTGAGCCGGGGCCTCCAGCAGGCTGGCGTCCACCAGGGACTCCAGGATGTCCTCGGTCTCCCGCTGGCCCAGCGCGAGCACCGCGGCGGCGGCCCCGATCGAGATGTCCGGGCCGCCGGGCAGCGAAAGCAGCCGGAACGCCCGGGCCTGGGCCGGGCCGAGCTGGTCGTAGCCGAGGGCGAAGGTCGCCTCCACCGCGAGGTTGCCCACGCGCAGTTCGTCCAGGCGGCGGCGCTGGTCGGCCAGCCGGGACACCAGTGAGGCCACCGTCCAAGAGGGGCGGGCCGCCAGCCGCGCCGCCACGATCCGTACGGCGAGCGGCAGGAAACCGCAGGCCGCGACCACGTCCATGGCCGCGCCCCGCTCGGCGGAGACCCGGTCGGTGCCGGCGACCGTGCCGAACAGGGTCAGCGCCTCGTCCGGCTTCATCACGTCGAGGTCGACCAGCCGGGCCGAGGGCAGGTCGGCGAGTTTCTGGCGGCTGGTGACGATCGTCGCGCAGCCGGCCGAGCCGGGCAGCAGGTGGCTCACCTGCGCGGTGTCCCGGGCGTTGTCGAGCAGCACCAGCATCCGCCGGTCGGCCAGCAGGGAGCGGAACAGCGCCGCCCGTTCCGCGCGGCCGTCCGGGATGACGTCGGGCGGCACGCCGAGCCCGCGCAGGAACGCGGCCAGCACCGGCTCCGGCGCCGTCGGCTCGTCGCCGTAGCCGCGCAGGTCGGCGTAGAGCTGGCCGTCGGGGAACAGGTCGTGCATGGTGTGGGCGAGGTGCACCGCGAGGGCGGTCTTGCCGACCCCGCCTATCCCCGAGATGGCGGCCACGGGCATCCCGTCGGTGCCCTCGGCTCCGGACAGCAGGGTGCGCAGCCGGGTGACGATCTCGCGGCGGCCGGTGAAGTCGCTCACCGCGGCGGGGAGCTGGGCCGGGCGCGGCAGTTCGGGGGCCGCCGGCTCCTCCTCCGTCTCCGCGGCCGGATCGGGGGTCTCGGCCGGCGCGATCCGGATCCGGTCGGTGGTGGCGGCCAGGTCCGGGTCGCCGGTGAGGATGCGCTGGTGCAGGGCGGTCAGTGCGGGGCCGGGTTCGATGCCGAGCTCCTCGATCAGCGCGGCACGGGTCTCGGCGAAGACCGCCAGTGCGTCGGCCTGCCGCCCGCAGCGGTAGTGGGCCAGCATCAACTGGGCGCGCAGCCGTTCACGCAGCGGGTGGTCGGCGGTCAGCGCGGTCAGCTCGGGGATGACGTCGGCGTGCCGGCCCAGCGCGACGTCCAGGTCCATCAAGGACTCCAGGGCGCTCATCCGGGACTCGACGAGCCGGCCGCGCTGGTGCTCGGCGTACGGACCGACCGCTCCGGCCAGGGGCTCGCCCGTGCACAGCGCCAGGCTCGCGCGCAGGCGCTCGGCGGCCTCCCGGTCGTCCCCGGAACGGCGGGCGGCCTCGGCGTCCTGGACGCCCCGCTCGAACAGCGTGAGGTCCAAGGTGCCCTCTCCCAGCCGCAGGGCGTACCCCCGGCCCACCGAGGTGAGCAGGTCGGGGCGGGTGCGGGGGGACCTGCCGGGCTCCAGGACGGCCCGCAGTCGTGACACGTAGGTGCGCAGCGCGCCGAGCGCGCGGGGTGGGGCCTCCTCCCCCCAGACCGCGTCGATCATCTCGGCCGGCGTCACCGCCCTGCCCTCGCGCAGCAGCAGTATCGCCAGGATGGAACGTTGCAGAGGCGTTCCAAGGTCGAGCTCGGCACCGTCACGCCACGCCTGGACCGGCCCGAGCACGGTGAAGCGCAATCCTTCCTTGCTGCCTTGAGCAGCCATTTCTCAGATCTCCGCCCTGATGGAAAACTTTATGACCGAATGATAGGTCCTTTAATGCCTCATCCATAGGAGGCCGTGCATTCGCCGGCCGGAGTGTTGATTCATCGTTAATCAGGCGTTGAGCCGTGCCCATGATGCTGTGACATGCCGGGCATGGCCCCATACGGGGGCGGCCGTGCCCGGTCTGCCAGCCGTCTGCAGGCGTGGGTAAAGCAGCTGTAAGCGTGGTGCAGGCGGGTCGCTCTATCAATGAGCCATGACTCCCGGAGCGAAAAAGGGAGTCCCCCCACTTCCGCAGGGAGAGAAGCACCATGAACCGCACGACCCGCAGCCTCCTGGGCGTCGCCGCCGCCACCGCCGTTCTCGCGATCGGCGTGCCGGCCCTGACCTCCTCGGCCTCGGCGACCACGGCCACCGCGAGCGCGGCCGCCGCCTTCGACGAGTCCTGGGGCCCCTACTACTCCAAGTACTACAACGGCTCCCGGGCCAAGGCGAGGGGCGAGGTGTCGACGGACAACTCCGACCGCGTCCACGTCGAGGGCCGGCTCTACGACAAGTACTCGCCGCCGTGGCTGTGCGGCTACGCCCAGGTCAAGTTCGAGAACGAGGACGGCGACGAGTATTACTACTCCGCCAAGAAGTGCGGTTCGAACGGCTACCGGCCCTTCCACTTCGTCCGCCACGACGTCGACAGCGTCCAGGTCCGGGTCTGCTACTGGGACAACGGTCACGGCAAGCGGAAGCTCTGCGGCCCCTGGGACTACGTCTACCAGGCCGACAGCGGCGAGCACGACGAGGAGGAGTAGTTCCGCCGCGGGCGACGATGTGATCGCCCCGGGGAACGGAGGGCCCGCCCGGAACTCCGGGCGGGCCCTCGTCTTCGCCGCTCTCCGCGGTCGTCCGGCCTTCGGGGCGCGGCTACGCCGCCTCGACCAGGCCGAGCCGGGTGTGGAGGCGCTCGCGCACCGGCGGCCATTCGGAACTCAGGATCGAGTAGTAGGCGGTATCTCGGACCGTGTCGTCGGCGCCCCGGCTCTCCGCCCGCCGCACGCCGTCCAGGCGCGCGCCGAGGGCCTCGATGGCGGCTCGGGAGCGAAGGTTGCGGACATCGGCCTTGAGCGTGATGCGGTGGACCTGCCAGGTCTCGAAGGCGAGGGAGAGCAGGAGGTACTTGCTCTCCCGGTTGACATCCGTTCCCTGGGCCGAGGCGGCCAGCCAGGTGTAACCGATGTCCGCCACGGACGGGACCTCGCCCACCGCTCCGCGTGTTCCCGGCGGCCAGGGCATCGGCCCCTGCCAGTACTCCAGGTGCATGAGACGGGTGGCGCCGACGACGCGGTCGGCGTGGAGCCACCGGATGGCGAAGGGCATGGTGCGTCCCTCCGCCTGCTCAGCCAGAGCGGCCTCGACGTAGGAGACCATCTCCTCCCGGTCACGGGGAACGCGTGTGAAGGCGTAGGTGGACCGGTCCTCACTCGCCGCGGCGACCAGGTCGTCGACCACCGCGAGGCTGAGCGGTTCCAGGCGCACGGAGCGCCCGGACAGGGTGACAAAAGCGGGCATGAGCACATGATGAGGGCTCAGTGACATGCATGGTGTCAAATAACACGAGACATCGTGGTGAGTATGGGGGAAAGCACCTGCCCCCGGGTCTTCGCGCGTCGCCCCGGGCCATGGAAGCCCAGGTCGGCGAGGGTGGGCGCCGCCCTCCGGCGCCCTTCCGGCACCGGAGCGGGATCTCGTGGAACGGTCACCCCGTCGCGGGGGTCGTGACCAGGGGGGTGCGGGTGCGCCGGCCCCGTGCTCGCCGCGCCGGGCGCGCGCCGGTCAGGGAGGCGCTCAGGTGGTCGAGCGCGGCCGCGATCCAGGGCAGGGTCAGGGGGTCGGGGGCGTTGAGCGCGGCCAGGCGCCGCTCGGTGGTCTCGCCGTACAGCAGGCTGGTCGCCATCCGCACCCGCAGGGCGCCGGGGTCGTCGCCGAAGGCGTGCCCCGGCAGCACGCCCACCCCGTGCTCGTCGAGCAGGCGCGCGGCCAGTTCGGCGGAGGTGGTCGCGGAGGCCGCCGCCTCCAGGCCGGTGAAGTCGGGGTAGAGGTAGAAGCCGCCCTGCGGGGCGTCGGCCCGCACCCCCGCCCGGACGAGCCGCTCGTGCACGGCCCGCGCCACCGTGCCGTGCAGCCGGCGGCTCTGGTCGACCCGCAGGACCAGCTCGGCCGGCTCGGTGTAGGCGTAGGCCGCCGCCTGCTGGACGGGCGCCGTCGGGCTCGACCAGATCTCGCTGGCCACCGCCAGCAGACGGTCGCGCAGCGCGACGGAGGGGAGCCTGGCCACGCCGATCCGCCAGCCGCCCAGCGCCAGGCTCTTGCTGAGCCCGCTGGTGATCACCGTGCGCTCGGGGGCCAGCTCGGCGGGGCTGAGGAAACCGGTGGCGGGGTCGTGGACCAGGTCGCGGTAGATCTCGTCGGAGACGATCGTCAGGTCGAGGTCGCGGGCGACCTCGACGAGGCGGCCGATCGTGGAGGCCGAGGCGAGCGTGCCGGTGGGGTTGTCGGGGAGTGTCAGCAGGACCGAGCGGACCTCGCGCCCCCGGGAGCGCGCGTGCACCACCGCCGAGACGACCCGCTCGGGGTCGGGCACCCCTCCCTCGCCCGGGGGCGCCGGAACGCGCAGGACACGCGCCCCCGCCAGGTCGGCCTGCGCGGCGTAGCTGACCCAGCTCGGCGCCGGCAGCACGATGTCGCCGCCGATCGCCGGCAGCAGGCCGTACAGCAGGGCCTTGCTGCCGGGGCCGCAGACCACCAGGCCGGGGTCGGTGGGCAGACCGCGCCTTCGCCAGTACCCGGCGGCGGCCTCGCGCAGCGCGGCCGACCCGGCGACCGGGCCGTATCCGTTGTGACCCGAGGCGGCGATCAGCCGTCTGCGCAGCGCCGGATGAACCGGCAGGCCGGCCTCGCCGAAGGCCAGATGGAGAACACGCTCACCCGCGCGCCGTCTTCGCTCGATTTCCTCATGTGCCGCCAGGGTGGCGGAGAGCGTCACATTCATGAATATCCCCTTGGGTCATTGCGAAACGTTCCCAACATTGATGGGGTGCAGGCATCAGGACAAGCTTTGGTTCGTGTGGCTGGGCGTAAGGAAGTCCGATGCTTGATTTTCGCCGTCTTGTATTGATCTGCGAATTCGCTCGCCGCGGAAGCATCAGTGCCACCGCCGCCTCTCTCGGCTATAGTCCGTCGGCCGTCTCCCAGCAGCTCGCGGCCCTGGAGAGGGAGACGGGGGCGGCGCTGCTGGACCGGACCTCCCGCAGCGCGGAGCTGACCGACGCCGGGCGGCGGCTGGTCGAGCACGCCGAGCGGATCCTGTCGATGGTGGAGACCGCGGAGTCGGATCTGTCCGCCCACGAGGGCACCCCCTCCGGCAGGGTCACCGTCACCGCCTTCCCCACGGCGGCGGTGGCGTTCGCGCCCGCGCTGGCCCGGTCGCTGCGCCGCCACACCGCGCTGACCCTGCGCATGGGGCAGGCCAGGTCCGGGCGCGGCATGCGCGAGGTCCGCTCGGGCGAGGTGGACATCGCGCTGGTGGACGACTGGTACGGCCGCGTGCGCGAGTCGGACACGCTGCGGGTCTTTCCCCTGCTGGACGATCCGCTGGTGCTCGTGGTGCCGCGCAGGCACCGGCTCGCCTCCCTGGACGAGCCGGTGGACCTGCGCGAGCTGCGCGACGAGCCGTGGATGGCCACCCCCGACGGCGAGCCCTCCCGGATGGCGGTGGACCGCCTGCTGGCCGAGGTCGGGGGCGCCCAGCCGGTGCCGTGGGAGTTCGAGGGGCTCGGCACCATCCTCGGCCTGGTCGCCAAGGGGATCGGCATCGCGGCCGTTCCCGCCCTGGCGCTGGCCGCGGGGGTCAGGGGGGTGGTCGTCCGGGAGATCCCGGGCGATCCGGTCGTCAGGGAGGTCCACGCCGTCGCCCGCGCGTCCAGCGTCCACCGCCCGGCCGTCTCCGTCACCCTGGGAGCCGTGCACATCGCCGCCCGCCTCCTGGCCGCCGATCTCACCGCGGTCCGGCTTCCGGCCCGGTAGTGTCGGCAGGCGTGTCCCCCACCTACGCGCTCGAACACCTGCTGTCGGCCGGCGGCTCCAAGCTGGTCGCCGGGGTCGACGAGGTCGGGCGGGGGGCCTGGGCCGGGCCGGTGGCGGTGTGCGCGGTGGTCACCGACCTGTCGGAGCCGCCGGCGGGCCTGACCGACTCCAAGCTGCTCGCCCCCGCCCGCCGGGCCGCGGTGTCGGAGGAGGTCACCGCCTGGGCCGCCGGCGTCGGGTACGGCGAGGCCTCGCACGGGGAGATCGACGCGCTCGGCATGACCGAGGCCCTGCGCCGCGCGGCCGGGCGGGCGCTGGCCGCGCTGCCCGTCCGGCCCGACGTGGTCGTCCTGGACGGCAAGCACGACTATCTGGGGGCGCCCTGGGCGGTCCGCTGTGAGATCAAGGGCGATCTGTCGTGCGTCTCGGTGGCCGCCGCCTCGGTGGTCGCCAAGGTCCGCCGTGACGGGTACATGGCCTCGATCGGCTTCGAGGAGTACGGCTTCGCCGCCAACGCCGGCTATCCCTCACCGGTTCACCGCCGGGCCCTGGAGGAGCTCGGCCCGACCCCGCACCACCGGCTCTCCTGGTCTTATCTGGACGATCTGCCCCGCTGGCGCCATCTGAAGAAACACCGCGACCCGCTCGCCGGCGAGGGCCAACTCGGTCTTTTCTCCTGATTTCGGGTTATATGCTCTTTTTTGTTTTTAGCCGCGGGTCTTTTTCCTCCTCCCGGGAATCCGGCATCATCGAGAGGTGCGCATCGGGATCTTCTTGGTCGCGGCGGGCTTTCCCGGACGGGCCCCCGGGGAGGTGCTGCGCGACACGGTGGAGGCGATCGTGGCCGCCGAGGAGGCGGGCTTCGACGACGCCTGGATCGCCGAACACCACTTCATGTCGTACGGCGTGTGCCCGTCGGCGGCGACGCTGGCCGGGGTGGCGCTGGGCCGTACGAGCAGGATCCGGGTGGGGACGGCGGTGAGCGTGCTGTCGGCGCGGCACCCGGTCGACCTGGCCGAGCAGGCGGCGGTCCTCGACCAGGCGTCCGGCGGGCGGTTCGCCCTCGGGGTGGGGCGGGGCGGGCCGTGGCTGGAGCTGGAGGTGCTCGGCACGGGCCTGTCCCGGTTCGAGCACGGTTTTCGCGAGGCGCTCGACCTGCTGTGCGCGGCGCTCGGGCAGGACACGGTCTCCGCCGACGGGGAGTTCTTCCGGTTCAGGAAGGTGCCGATGGTCCCGGCGGTCAGGCTCCGGCCGTTCGTGGCGTGCACCTCGGCCGGGACGGTGGCGCTGGCCTCCGAGCGGGGCCTGCCGATGCTGCTGGGCATGCACGTCGGCGACGACGGCCGGACGGAGATGCTGCGCTCTTACGGCCGTGACGACCCCGGCCACGTGGCCGCGGCGGTGGGGTACGTGGCCGACTCCACGGAGGAGGCCGTGCGGGAGCTGCGGAGCAGCATGCCGGCGTGGCTGGGACCCGGCCTGGCGGGGTACGTGCCCGTGGACGGGCGCGCCACGACGCGGCGCGACGTCGCCGCGTACGTGGACTTTCTCTGCGCCACCCACCCGGTCGGCTCGGCCGATCTGTGCGTGGAGCGGATCGAGAGGACCGCCGCCGGGACGGGTCTGCGGCACATGATGCTCATGGTCGAGGGTGCGGGCCGGCAGGCCCGCACCCTGGAGAACATCAGGAGACTCGGGGCCGAGGTTCTGCCCCGGATCCGCTAGCAGTCGACGAACTCCGGACGCTGGTTGAGGATCTGGGACCGGGCGGTGACGAACTCCGCGTGGGCCTTGACCGCAGACGGGTCGAAGACCGCCACACGGTGGCAGTTCTGGAAGGCCAGCCTCACGTTGAAGTGGCGTTCCAGGGCGCCGCGCATGGCGTCACTGGCCAGGCAGCGCAGGAGCTGGCCCCGGGCGGTCTCGTCCGGCGGGGGAACGGTGTTGTCGGCGAACTCGGCGCCGGTGCGGTCGCGTTGTTCCACGAGATCACTGATCACCGACCACGCGTACGGCAGGGAGTCGCGAACACAGGCGACAAAAGCCGCGTCATCCACATCTCCGGCCTTTGCCTGGTCGAGCAGGTCGTTCGGAACGGTCAGCGACATACTGCGCTCTCCTCTCAAAAAAGGGATCTTTCAGACAGTAGATGCGGGTCGACGGCCCTCCATCTAGCGCGAAAGGGACACTCGTGTGGGCCCGTAGACGAAGTCGGGGTCGATCTGGGCGGACAGATCCTCGCCCACCGCCCTGTTCGCCCACGCCCGGGCGTTGCGCAGGTGGAACTCCTCGGCCTGCCGCCCGAAGCGGGCCCAGTCCTTGGGCTGGGCGTCCAGACGGCCCAGCAGCCGCGCCAGCGCCGAAAGGACGTCGGGCTCCAGGTCCTCAAGCGTCAGCGGCCGGCCCTGCTCCATCGCGCGCACCGCGGCCGAGTGGCCCACGCAGGCCAGCAGGTCGTCGCCCACGTGCTCGCGCAGGAAGGCCACGTCGGCCGGGCCGTGCACCTTGTTGCCGACCACCGCGAGCGCCACCCCGTGCCCGGCGGCGTAGTCGCGGTACTGGTGGTACACCCCCACCCCCTGCCGGGTCGGCTCGGCGACCAGGAAGGTCACGTCGAACCGGGTGAACAGCCCGGAGGCGAAGGAGTCGGCGCCGGCGGTCATGTCGGTCACCACGTACTCGCCGGGGCCGTCGACCAGGTGGTTGAGATAGAGTTCCACGGCGCCGATCTTGGAGTGGTAGCAGGCCACGCCCAGGTCGTCGTCGGCGAACGGGCCGGTGACCATCAGGCGCGGCCCGGCGGGCACGGTCACGGCGAAGCGGGTGTGGATCGGGTCGTCGGCCTCCGTCAGCGACAGCAGGCGCGAACCCCGGCCGGGCGGGGTGGTCTTGACCATGGTCTCGGCCGAGGCGATCCGGGGGTTGTCACCGCGCAGATACTCCTTGATCTCGGTCAGATGGGCCCCCATCGGGGGCGGCTGCCCGTCGTCGAGGCCGAGCGCCAGGCCCAGGTGCTGGTTGATGTCGGCGTCGATCGCGACGACCGGCCCGCCGTGGCGGGCGGTGTATCGGGCGAACAGTGCCGACATCGTGGTCTTGCCGCTGCCGCCCTTGCCAACGAATGCCACCCTCACGAGCCGATCCAATCTGGTGATGAAAATCATTGCAACATCTGGGAGTGATTATCATGCCACGCCCGGCGGGCGTCCGTACCGGATACAAGAGGGAAACGTACGGGGCCGACCGGCGGCGGCGTGCCTATATGGCAAGAAAAGCCGCATAACCTCTGCCCCCGCGCGCGGCGCCAGACGGGGCGTGACCACTTCCGGCCACGCCGGGCCGCGCGTCCGACCCCGCGCGCGGCGCGGGGAGCGCCTCGCACGGGACAGGGACGGAGGTGACGCGGCGCGTACCGGGTCCCGGCGGAGACCCGGGAGCCGGTCAGTCGCGCGCCTGCCGCAGCCCCCACCGGCGGCGCAGGGCGCCGTCGGCCGTCTCGAACAGCAGGTCGATCCCGATGCCGATCACCAAGATCACAATCATCGTGGCGAGCAGGCCCGCCGAGTCGGCGAGCTCGCGGTCGTAGTAGAGCCGCTCGCCCAGCGACGACTGGTGGGCGATGATGACCACCAGCTCGCCGGCCATCAGGGAGCGCCAGGCGAAGGCCCAGCCCTGCTTGAGCCCCGCCAGGAACGACGGCAGCGACGCGGGCAGGATCACGTGGAGGTAGAGCCGCAGGCGGCGGAACCCGAGCACGTGGCCGGCGCGCAGCAGGATCGGCGGGGTGTAGTCCACCCCGGCGATGAGACCGTTGGCGATGGACGGCGCCGCGCCGAGGATGACCACGAAGGTGATCGCGCTCTCGGTCAGCCCGAACAGCAGGATGGCCAGCGGGAACCAGGCGATCGACGGCATCGTCTGCAGGCCGGTGATCAGCGAGCCGAACGCGGCCCGCAGCACCCTGACCCGGGAGACCAGGGCGCCCACGACCAGCCCGGCCAGCACCGACACGGCGAAGCCGGTGACCGCGCGCCGCATCGTCACCGCGACGGCCTGCCAGTACTCAGGGGTGGACAGGCGCTCGCCGAGCGTGCCGAAGGTCTCGGCGGGACCGGCGAAGACGTACTCGGGCCATCGGCCGCTCCACACCACGCCCTGCCAGAGGGCCAGCACGATGCCGGCCGCCAGGAGCATCGGCCAGAGCCTGCCCCAGACCCCGCTCCAGAGGCGGCCCGCCGGCCGCCCGGCCGCGCCGCCCAGTTCGAGGGCGTCGAGGCCGGCGATCTGCCGCGCGTGGACGTCGGGGGCCTTCTCGGCGGAGGTCGTCCGGTCAGCGGCCATGGCGGAGAACCTCCTGACGCAGCCGCTCGGTGACGGTGGAGGCGAGCCCGGCCACCGCCGGGGAGTCGATCACGCGGGGCCGCCCGATCCCGACCGGGAAGTCCTCGGCCACCCGGCCCGGCCGGCTGCTCAGCAGGACCACCCGGTCGCCGAGCCGTACGGCCTCGCGGACGTTGTGGGTGACGAACAGGACGCTGAGCCCGCGCTCCCGCCAGATCCGCTCCAGCTCGTCGTGGAGCAGGTCGCGGGTCATCGCGTCCAGCGCGCCGAAGGGCTCGTCCATCAGCAGCACGTCCGCCTCCTGGGCGAGCGCGCGGGCCAGGGAGACCCGCTGGCGCATGCCCCCCGACAGCTCGTGGGGGCGCCTGGCGCCGAACCCGCCGAGGTGGACGATCTCCAGGAGCTCCGCGGCCCTCGCGCGCCGTTCCTTCCTGGCCACGCCCCGCACCCGCAGCGCCATCTCGACGTTGGCCGAGACGGTGAGCCAGGGGAACAGCGCCGGCTCCTGGAACATCATGGCGATCTTCCCGCCGCGGGTGTCGATCCGTCCGGCCGTCGGCCGGTCCAGCCCGGCGACCAGCGACAGCAGCGTGCTCTTGCCGCAGCCGGAGGCGCCGAGCAGGCTGACGAACTCGCCCCGCCGGACGGAGAGCGAGACGTCGTCCAGGGCGGGCACCGCGTTCCGGCCCTGGCCGTAGGTCTTGGAGACGCCGTCCAGCAGGACCGAGGGCTGGTCGTCCCCGGTCTCGCCGGCCGTCCGCTCCGTGAGCGGAGCTGTCATGTGCCCTCCCGGTGGTTCGTCGCTCCGGCCTTATCCGCCGGCCACCTCCGCCTGGCCCCTGGCCTTGAGGATCGCGTTGAGGGGCGTGAGGTCGTAGATGCCGGTGAGGTCGACCGGCTCCAGCAGCCCGGCCTTGACCGCGTGGTCGGCGCTGGCGGTCAGCGAGGAGGCGATCGGGTCGTTGGTGAAGGTGATGTTGCCGAAGGCGCGGTCCAGGACCTCCCGCGTGAGCGGCTTGCCGCTCAGCCTTCCCAGCGCGGTGTTCACGGTCTTGGCGGCGTCGGCGGGGTCGGCGCCGATGGCGGCGTTGGCCGCGACGTGCCCTTCCAGGAGCCGCCTCACCGTGTCGGGGTGTTCGTCGGCGAACTCCCGGCGGACGATCAGGTGCGTGATCACGAACTGCCTGCCGGGCCAGAGGTCGCGCTCGTCGACGAGGACCTTGCCCTTGCCCTCCAGGACCAGGCGGCTGGCGAACGGCTCGGGCACCCAGGCGCCGTCGACGTCGCCGGTGGCGAAGGTCTGCAGGGTCTGGGAGTTCTCCTGCGGGACGATGTGGACGTCGCCGCCGCCCTTGGTGTCGGTCCGCAGGCCCTTCTCTCCCAGCCAGTGGCGCAGGGCGACGTCCTGGGTGTTGCCGAGCTGCGGTGTGGCGATCTTCTTGCCCCTGAGCCCCTCGGCGTCGTCGATGCCGGGCTTGACGACCAGGAAGACGCCTCCGGAGGCCGCCCCGGCGATGATCTTGATCGCCTTGCCCTTCGACTTGGCCCAGGCGTTGACGGCCGGGTTGGGGCCGATGTAGGTGGCGTCGACCGCGCCGGAGAAGACCGCCTCGATCGCGGCGGGGCCGGCGTTGAAGGTGCTGGTGGTGAGCTTGGTGGCGCCCAGGTGCCTGGCGAACAGGCCTTTTTCGACGCCGACCAGCGCGGTGGCGTGGGTGATGTTCGGGAAGTATCCGAGCCGCAGCTCCGCCGGTCCGCCGTCCGGGCCCGCGCCGCCCGCCGTCCCCGAGCTCCCGCAGGCGGTCGTCGCGGCCGTGAGCGCCAGTACGGCGAGCGCCACCACCCTGCGAACCCCGCGAGCGTTCATGTCTACTCCCTAATTCCTACTTAATAAGTCGGTTAGGTGTATATAAAGTGCCGGCCGGGGCACGTGTCAAGCCTGATGTGTCGGTGAAGACCCGCTGTTACCGCTTTGTGTTCTTCTGTGCGGTCGTGGTGACGGGACGCCGCGGTGAGGTCGGATCCGGTGCGGTCTGCTCTGTGTTCTTCTGGGCGGTCATGATGACCGCTGCGGGAACGGGCGCCCGTTTTCCGGTGCGCCCGTGGTCCTTCCCGGACTCCCGCCGGGTATGTCTCGCGTCAGCCGCAGACGGCGTCCAGGTTGACGGGCCTGCTCCCGGGACGCCGGTGGGCGTTGTGAGAGGGAGCGGACGTGGCGGAGGACACATCCGCCGACCTCGCCAGGACCGAGGTGACCCGCCTCTTGATCAGGCCGTAGTCGGGGTTGCCGGTGTCGATCAGCGGCGGGACGAACTGGAAACTGCGGATCGTGGAGCCCTTCACCCTCTCCGCCAGCTCGATCAGGTTCGGCAGGAGCTGCCGCGGGATGTCGGTGGAGACCGCGTGCGCCGCGGCGTCGGCCAGCCTCTCGAAGCTCCTGAGCACGGTCACCGGGTCGGCCTGCTTGGTGACGGCGTTCATCAGGCACTTCTGCCGGCCCATCCGGACGTAGTCGTCGCTGTAGGTGCGCGCCCGGCCGAACCAGAGCGCCTCCTCGCCCGAGAGCCTGCGGGTGCCGGCCCGGATCAGGCCCTCGTTCTGCCTGCCGTACACGATGGGGTCCTTGACCGTGAGCCTCACCCCGCCCATCGCGTCGATGATCTTCGCGAAGCCGAACATGTCGACCATCACGTAGTGGCTCACCTCAAGGCCGGTGAAGTCGCCGATCGTCTTCTTCAGCAGCGCCGGTCCGCGCCGGCCCTTGGGGACACCCGGCACCATGCCCGGATAGTCCTCGGCGTACTGGAAGACCTCGTTGAGCATGCCCGGGGTGTACGGGGGCTCCCCGCCGAAGCCGTAGGGGAAGCGCTCGCGGGCCGGTCCCTCGGGCATCGGGACGTTCTCCAGGTTTCTGGGCAGGCCGAACAGGACGGTCGCGCCGGTCCTGGTGTCGATGCTGGCCACGGTCATGCTGTCGGTGCGCACGCCGGTCCGGTTGGCCGCCGCGTCGGCGCCGATCAGCAGGATGTTGAGCCGCTCGCGCCCCTTCCAGGGGTCCACCGGGATCGGGGTGGGGCTGGTGACGAAGACCGAGGACACCACGTTCTGCGACACGTAGGCGAGCCGGGCGGTGTAGGCCATCGGGGCGGCGACCAGCGCGCACAGCAGTCCGACGGCGAGCGCCGACAGGTAGCGGGCCGGAGCCGACAGCGTTTCCGGCCGGACCAGCCGGTAGGACCGGACGACCACGGCCACCGTGACGGCGGCGAACAGCAGCGCCCCCAGCGTGAGGCTCCACAGCCAGGCGGGCTGCACGACCAGGGAGAGCAGCTCCGGCCCGCCCGAGACGAGGGCGGCCGTCACCGCGGTGACGACGGACACGTAGAACCCCATCAGCAGGGCGCCCGTCACCCGCCGGCCCACCCACAGGTGCGCCAGCCCCCACAGCACGGCGGACCCCAGCGTGAGCGCCAGGCTCGCTTTCAGACTCAGGCGACTTCCGTTACCGGCCATCCGCTCAACATCTCCCGTCCGTCGGCCCTCCCCGTTGCGGGTTAGTAACGATTTTCGGGTGAATGAGCTATGTACCCACGCGACGCGCTGAGAAGCGTGGGTCAAGATTGCGTGCGTGGATCCCCCGGCGGCTCCGGAGAGGCCGCACCCCGCGCGACCGGCGAGAACGCCGGACGGCGGGCTCCGCCGGGCGGTCTCGCCGGCGTGGTCTCACCAGTGCGCGGCCCCGGCGAACGAGGTCGGCGCGGGACGGTAGCCCAGCCGGTCGCGCGCGGCGGTGATGTCCAGGGTCCGCTCCACGGCGAGGTGACCCGCCGCGTAGCGGGTGAGCCGGGGCGGGCGCGCCCGCCCGAGCAGCCGGAAGGCGGTCTCCGCGGCGGCGGCGACCGGCTCCGCGAGCGCCCGCGGCAGATAGAACGGCTCGGCGTCGAGACCGCGCTCCCTGAGGATCGCCCGCAGCGCGTCGTCCAGGACGACGGGCTCGGCGTCGGTCACGTTGAACACCCCCCGCTCGACCGGGCCGGCCGCGGCGAGCAGGCACGCCCGGACCAGGTTGTCCACCGAGGTCAGGCTGACCCGCTGCCGTCCGTCCCCCACGGCCACGAGCCTGCGCCCCCGCACCGCCCCCAGGACGCGGGGAAGCAGGGTGGTGTCCCCCCTGCCGTACACGGCGTGCGGCCGCAGGACGACCGCCCGCGCGGGGACGGCCCGCTCGGCGGCGGCCTTCGAGGCGCCGTAGGCGTTGACGTACCGGGCCACCGGCGCCGTCTCCTCGGTGGCCATGACGGTCGGCCGGAACGGGTCGTAGACGCTGGCCGTGCTCACGTGCACGAACCTGGCCCCGGGGAAGGTCGCGGCGGCGGCGCGGGTGCCGTTCACGTTGGCGGACCAGATCTCCCGCGCGGGCCCCCAGTCGGTGACGCTCCCGGCGCAGTGGATCACCGCGTCCACCGCGGGCGTCTCCGGCGCCCCCCGCAGGAGGTCCCAGGAGACGTACGGCGCGCCGCCCACGTGCGCGGGCTCCACCGAGGGCCGCCTGCCGAAGGCGGTCACCGTCCAGCCCGCGTCCACGGCCGCCCGGCAGACCGCCCCGCCCACGAACCCCGAGGCCCCGGTCACCGCCACCCGCATCGCCCGTGCCCCCTCTTTTTCGCGCCTTTCGCCCTCATGCCTTCCGCCGCCCCGCCTGCCATGCCCGTCATGCCGTCATGCCGTCATGCCGTCATGCCGCGTTGTGCCCGTCATGCCCCGGAACGCCGCTCCGCCGGCGCCCGGTGGCCGTGCCGGGCCACCAGGGCGCGCAGGGCCGCCCGGTCGAGCTTGTCGGCGCGGCCGGAGCGGGGGAGGGCGTCGAGGGCGACGACGCGGTCGGGCAGGGCCGCCGTGTCCACGATCCGCGGCAGGGACCTCCGCAGCAGACGCTCGTCGTAGCCGTCCGCCGGGACGACGGCCAGCACCACCTCCTCGTCCCCGTTCCCGGGGTCGGCGAGCCCGACGATGGCGGCCTCGGCCACCCCGGGCAGGGCGGCCACGGCGGGCTCGTACAGACCGGGGTAGATGTTGACCCCGTCGCGCAGGATCATGTCCTTCTTCCGGCCGAGCAGGATCAGCCGCCCCGCCTCCATCCGGACCAGGTCTCCGGTCGCGACCTCCGTCAGCGGCTCCTCGCCGAGATAGCACCGGGCCAGGTGCGGCCCGGACACGAAGAGCTCGCCGTCGGCGGCGACCCGCACGCCCACCCCGGGCAGGGGGGCGCCGAGCAGGTCGCCCCCGGTGTGGGCGAGCTTCTCCCGCGCCGAGGCGATCGCGATCGGCAGCGCCTCGGTCATCGCGTAGACCGACAGCACCTGCGGCCCGGCGTCGAGCGCCCGCCGGAGCACCGCCGGGGGCGCGGGCGCGGCGCCGAGCAGGAGGTAACGCAGGGTGGCGGGCAGGCGGGGGGTACGGCGGAGCAGCCGGTCCAGGTGCACCGGGACGGCGAAGGTGTGCGTGGCCCTCCTGGCTGCGAGATCCCCGGCGAGGTCGCCGCCGGTCGGCAGCGACCAGGTCGCCCCGGCCAGCAGCGCGGGGAGCCCGAGCATCAGCTGGTCGGTGTGCACGATGTCGCCGGGGCCCAGCGGGAAGGCGTTGCGGAACAGCTCCAGCCCCGCCGCCAGCGACCCCCGGGTGTGCACGACGCCCCGCGGACGCGCCGTGGTACCGGAGGTGAAGATCACTGCCGCCGCCTGATCCGATGAAATTTCGGATATTTCCGGTGGAGTGGCGCCGGACATGTCCGGGGTGCCCCGAAGGCCTCCTCCCGGGCGGAGAAGCCGCGACAGGCCAAGCGCCCGGCGGGGGACGCCGGGGAGCCAGGGGCCGGTGTAGAGGTGGCGGACCGGGTGCCCCGGAAGGGGGTCGCGAAGGTTGGGCAGCAGCAGGCCCCGGCGCCGTGCCGGACCCCTCAGCGGCCCGCTCAGCGCGTAGAGCAGGGACTCGGCGACCACCCAGCCGGGGCGGGTGGCGGTCATGCGGGCGGCGAGCACCTCCGGCGCCAGCCCCGGGTCGGCGAGCACGAGCGTCCCGCCGGCGGCCACCGCCCCCAGCGCGAGCGCCACCGCCTCCACCCCCGGCCGCACCGCGAACAGCACCCCCTCCCCGCGCTCCCCGGACACGGTGCCCGAGCGCCCGGCCATCGCGGCGCGGACGGTGTCCACCCGGCGGGCCAGCTCGGCGTAGGTGATCTTTCGGCCGCGGCCGTCGACGACGGCGACCCGCCCGGGCTCCCGGGCGGCGACGGACATGATCCCGGTGACGACGTCGTTCATGCCGCTCTGATCCACAGGTGCGCGTAGGTGGGAATGAGGACTCCTCGGGCCGGGCGCCGCCGTACGACGCGCACGTTGTGGGAGAGCAGGACCGAGGCCACCGCCCGGATCTCGGCCAGGGCCAGCGGGTAGCCGATGCAGAAGTGCGGGCCCGCGCCGAACCAGAGCCGGCGCAGCTCCGGCGGGTGCGGGCGCGAGGGATCGAAGGGGCCGTGGGCGCGGGCGCAGTTGTGCGTCGCGATCAGCACCCTGTCTCCGGGGCGCACCGGCACCCGGCCGATCCGCGCGGCCGTACCCACCGAGCGCAGCATCACCGGCGTCGGGGTGGTGACCCGCATGGCCTCCTCGATCGCCCGGTCCAGGTCGGCCACGGGCGTCCGGTGGTCGTGCAGCAGGGCGATCAGCCGGGGCACGAAGGTGGCCACGGTCTCGGTGCCCGTCAGGAAGAACGCGCCCGCCGCGCCCCGCGCCTCGGCCGCCGACAGCCCCTGCGCCCGCATCCGGCCCATGACCGTGGACTCGTCCCCCGCCTCGTAGGCCGCCCGCGCGATCTCCCCGATCCCGTCCAGCACCCGCCGCGCGACCGCCACCTGCCGGTCCGACAGCCGCCGCGAGCGCAGCGAGACCATCGCGACGACCCGCTCCCCGTCCGCGAACAGCCGCCTGGCCCGCGCCTCGGAGACCTCGCCCAGCCCGATCACCCGGCAGATCACCGCCCCGGCCATCGACCGCATGGCGTCGACCAGATCCACCGTCTCCCCGCGCTCCAGACGGGCCGAAAGGCGCCCGAGAGGTTCGGCGAGGACGTCGCCCACCAGCGCCGAGACGTACGCCGGGGTGAACAGCGGCATCAGCTTCCGGCGCAGCGCCAGGTGGGGCGGCCCCTCCATGTTGAGCAGCACCGAGGGCCCGAGCACCGGCGTCCACAGGTCCCCGGGCGACCCGGGGCCGTCCTTGCGAAACCGCTCGTCGGTCAGGACGGCCCGCGCGAGGGCGGCGTCGTTCACCACCACCCCCAGCCCGGGGACGCGGACCACCGGCCCGAGGCGGGCCAGCAGCCGGACGAGCGGGTAGGCGAAGGGATGCGCGGCCAGATGGAGCCGGGTCTCGTGGTTCACCGGGCGCTCACCGGACGTCGATCACGTCGGGGCGGTAGTGGTGGTCGGCGTACCAGGCCAGGGTGCCGGCCAGGCCGTACGCCCGCAGGCGGCGGACCGAGCCGAAGACGACCACGTCGCGGCGCGAGCCGTAGGCGGAGGTGACCTTGCGGACCCGGTTGACCAGGGCGCGGTCCTCGTGCGTCTCCTCGATCGCGGTCCGTGGAAACCCTCCCGAGCGTTCGTACAGCGAGGCCGTGACGGCGACCGTCGCGCCGGGCATCATCACGTACGGCCCGAGATACTCCGGTGACCGGTTGCCCGGCCGGAAACGGCCGAACGCCGCGGCCATGTCCACCACGAACGGGATGAACCACCGCTCCCAGAGCTTCAGGGGGAACTCGTCGGTGCGGGGCAGCAGCCTGCCGCCGACCATCTCCAGCCCGTCGCCGAAGGCGCGCCGGATGTTGCGCACCCAGTCGGGGCGGGGCAGGCAGTCGGCGTCGGTCCTGGCCAGGTGGGTCGCGCCGTTCGCGATCGCGTGGCGCATGCCGGTGTCGGAGGCGGCGCCGGTGCCCTTCCTGGTCTCGGTGATCACCCGGACGCCGTGCCGCCGGACGATCGCGGCGGTGTCGTCGGTGCTCGCGTTGTCCACCACGACGAGCGTGAAGTCCCGGTCGTCCTGGGCGTCCAGCGCCCGGAGCGTCGCCTCGACGCCCGCGGCCTCGTTGTAGGCCGGAACGATCACCCACAGGTTCATCACATCTCCGCCAGCATCACGCCCGCGCTGATCCCGCCGCCCAGCCCGAGCAGCGCCACCCGGTCACCCGGTTCCCACCCGCGCAGCGCGAGTTGCAGCGGCAGCGTGGCCGAGGCGCAGTTGCCGTGCTCGGGCAGGCTGACCACGAGCCTGTTCTCGGGGATGTCCAGGACCGCGGCCAGGTACCTCAGGTACGGCAGCGCCACCTGGTGCACCGCCACCAGGGCGAAGTCGTCCCAGCCCAGGCCGGTGCGTTTGAGCGCGTTGAGGAAGACGTCCGGGCCCGCCAGCTCGAACGCCTCCTTCAGCCGCCGCCCGTCGCCGCGGAAGTAGGAGTACTCCGGGTCGCGGGGGTGCGCCGAGCCGCCGCCGGGCAGGGTGCCGACCGCCCAGGCCGTGGAGTCGGCGGTGAAGTCACGGTAGAAGACGCCGCGTCCGGGGTCGGGGGTCATCAGCACCGCGGCCCCGGTGTCCGACAGCGTGTATCCGGCGAAGGAGGTCACGAACTGCGGCCGGTCCCTCACCCGCCACCTGATCGCCCGCGAGGGGAGTTCGCCGGAGCAGACCAGCACCCTGCGGTGCGCCCCGGACAGGATCAGCGCCTCGGCGATCTGCATTCCGTTGAGCATGCTGTTGCAGGCGTTCTTGACGTCGAACACCGGGCACGACAGCCCGAGCTTGGCCGCCACGATGTGCGCGGTCGCGGGCTCGACCATGTCCTGCGAGGCCGAGGCGAAGATCAGCAGATCGGCGCCGGCGTGGTCCAGCCCGCGGGCGGCCTCGACCGCCAGGTCGGACGCCTGCTCGTCGTCGTCGGCGATGTGCCGGGAGCG
Source organism: Streptosporangium violaceochromogenes (assembly GCF_014654615.1). Classification (GTDB taxonomy): domain Bacteria; phylum Actinomycetota; class Actinomycetes; order Streptosporangiales; family Streptosporangiaceae; genus Streptosporangium; species Streptosporangium violaceochromogenes. Next base: position 235,248 of record NZ_BNBB01000003.1, read on the forward strand.
GATTCCGGTCAGCCGCTCGATGACACCTCGATAGGGGACGTATCCCTCGATCCGCTGTTCCACCTCCGCGCTGGTCATGGTCCGCTGCGGCAGATACGTCGCGACGCCCGTGATCCGGGCTTTCATCGCTCCCCCCGTCTGGCGTCAAATCTCTTTATATCGGTGCAATGTAGCGAAAAGACGGTTAATTGTCCTGGTCGGCGGGATGGCGGGTGTCATGAGCGCCACGGGACGCCGGAGAGGGCGGCGCGGCCTCCGGGACTCTCGCGGCCGTCGTGGTTCGGCCCCCTGCGGTCCTCCTGCCCCGGTGGTTTTCACGGCCCCGCGGTTCCCGGGCCGCCGTTGGCGGAAGATCCATGACTCCGGCGGAGAACTTGATATGATAGCGATTATCATTTGAGCATCTGTTCAGGAGTTCGCCCATGGATGTCGTCACCGCCCTCGACGCACGCACCGCCATGGAATCGGACGAGGGCCGGGGAGACGACGAAGATCGGGAAGGCGAAGGGGGCGGGGGCGGGGCGCGCGATCGCGTCCTCACCTCCGAGGAGGCCGTCCAGCTCGCGGAGCTGTTTCGGCTGCTGGGCGATCCGACCCGGGCACAGCTTCTCTACGCGCTGCTCGAAGCCGGCGAACTCTGTGTCTACGACCTCACCGAGACGGTGGAGGTAAGCGACACCGCCGTCTCCCACGCGCTCAGGCTGCTCCGGACCGCCGGCATCGTGGCCGGCCGCAGGTCAGGACGGATGATCTACTACCGCCTCGCCGACGGCCACGTCCGGATGCTCCTCGATCTCAGTCGCGAGCATCTCCGCCACGGCTGAGCCGCGGGCCGGTGCCGGGAGCGTGGCGGGGCCGGGAGCGGGCCGGTCCTTCGGACGGCCCGGCCCCCGGACGGAGGAGCCGGGGCCGGACGTCCGGCCCTCGGCGGACCGGAACGTCCGGCGGTAGGCCAGCGGGGAGACGCCGACGGTCGCCTGCATGTGCTGCCGCAGCGAGGCCGCCGTACCGAACCCGGCCCGCGCGGCCACGCCGTCCACCGGAAGGTCGCCGGTCTCCAGCAGGCGGCGTGCCAGTTCAAGCCGTTGCAGGGTCAGCCACTGGCCGGGGCTGACACCGGTCTCCTGACGGAAGCGCCGGGTGAAGGTGCGCGGGCTCATCCGCGCGTGGGCGGCCAGCTCGGCGAGGGGGAGCGGCCGGTGCAGGCGCTCCAGCGCCCAGGCCCTCGTCGCGGCGGTGCCGGTCGCGGGCTGGTCGGGGATCGGCCGCACGATGAACTGGGCCTGCCCGCCGTCGCGCCACGGCGGGACGACACACCGCCTGGCCACGTGGTTGGCCACCTCACTGCCGTGGTCCCGCCGGACGATGTGCAGGCACAGGTCGATCCCGGCGGCGACTCCGGCGGAGGTCAGCACGTCGCCGTCGTCCACGAACAGCACGTCCGGGTCGACCTTCACCCGGGGGAACAGCCTCTGGAAGGACGCGGCGTGCCTCCAGTGCGTGGTCGCCGGGCGGCCGTCGAGGAGGCCGGCCGCCGCCAGCACGTAGGCGGCGGTGCAGATCGAGACAAGGCGGGTACCCGGCCGGATGCGGCCGATCGCCTCGGCCAGCGGCTCGGGGAGCCGCCCTTCGGTGGCGATCGGCCCGAGCGTGCGGCTGGCCGGGATCACCACCGTGTCCGCCTCGGTCAGCGCCTCGGCTCCATAGCCGGCCACGATGGAGAAGTCGGCGTCGGTACGGACCGGGCCGCCGTCCAGGGTGCAGGTGACGATCTCGTAGAGCGGGCCGCCGTCCGCCCCCGCGGCCGCGCCGAAGATCCGCGCCGGGGTGCCCAGCTCGAACGGGATGACGCCGTCCAGGGCGAGCACGACGATTCTGTGCATGACCCGATCGTTGCACACGCTCGATTCGGGCCGATTCCGTCAGGCCGATTCTTTGCGATCCGTGTCACGACCCCCCTGATTCGCCCGGGTACTTATGGCTTTGTGATCAAGTATTTGGCGGGAACGGTGGTTCTGTCCCTCGGCGTGCTGGGATTCACGGCTCCGGTGCCGGCCGGTGACCGGAACCTCCGTCCGGGGGACTACGCGAAGGCGGTGGAGCGGCTGCAGCGGCGGTTGCAGAAGCTCACGTTCTCTCCCGGCCTGATCAACGGCTACTACGGCTCGGAGACCCAGGTCGCGGTGTGGGCGTTCCAGCGCTCCCAGGGGCTGACCCCGGGGGACGAATTCGGGCGGGACGACTGGCGGGCACTCGCCCACCCACGGGTCCTGGCGCCGCTCGTCGCGGGCGGCCGGTCGCGACGGGTGGAGATCGACCTGCGCCGCCGGCTCCTCACCGTCTACCGCGACCGGCGTCCGAGTCTGACCTCCCATGTCGTCACGGGCGACGGGACGCCTTTCTGCCAGTACGGCCTCGGCACCTCGCCGACCACCCCGGCCGGTGACTTCCGCGTCGTCAGGCGCGTCGATCGCGCGACGGCGGATCCGCTGATCGCCGCGTACGAGACCTTCTCCTTCAGAAGCGACCCCTCGGCCGATCTCCGGGGCGGCGTCAAGAGCGCCGTGCGGGGAGGGCTCGCGGGGATGAGCGGGGAGACCACCATCGGTCTGGCGGGAGAGCCTCTTCCCACCGCGCGGCCTCTTCCCACGGTACGGCCCGCCCCCACCGCGCGGCCTCTTCCCACGGCGCGCCCTGTTCTCGGCTTTCCCGGTGTTCCCGGCGCGCGGCCGGTCTCGCCGGCCGGTGCCCCGCCCTCGGCCGGGCCCACCCCGACGGCCGGGCCTGCTCCGACGGTGGCCCCGGCTCCCCCGGCGTACCCGGTCTCCGGGTGTGTCCGGGTCCCGGCGCACGTGGCGGAGCGGCTCTACCGCCTGGTCAAGGTGGGGGATCCGGTTCACGTCCGGCGGAGCTCCTGATCACGTGCTTCCCGTGCCGGGCCGTCTCGTGAGCCGTCTCGCGGGCGGGCTACGAGGGGCCGCCGGAGGCCAGGGGGAGCCGCAGGACCAGCCGGGCGCCGCGGCCGTTCACGCCGTCGGTGGCGTACAGGCTGCCCTGGTGCGCGGAGGCGATGTCCCGGGCGATGGACAGCCCCAGCCCGGTGCCTCCCGCGTCGCGGCTGCGGGCGGTGTCCAGGCGGGTGAACCGCTGGAAGATCCGCTCGCGCTCCTGGGGAGGGATGCCGAGCCCGTCGTCGGAGACCTCGATCACGGCGCTGTCGCCGTCCCTCCCGACACGGACCGCCACCGTGCGCGCCGCGTGCCGTTCGGCGTTGGCGAGCAGATTGGTCAGCACCCGGGCGAGCTGGACCCTGTTTCCGCAGACCACCACCCCGGGGTCGAGGTGGGTGAGCAGTTCGTGCCGGAACGGCCGCCGCACCTCCTCGGTGACCAGCTCGGCCAGGTCGATCGCCTCGGGCCTCTCCTTCACCTCGGCGTCCAGACGGGCGAGCAGGAGCAGGTCGGCCACGATGACCTGGAGCCGCTCGGTGTCCTTCAGCGCCGAGCGCATGGTCTCGGCCGGGTCCTCGGCCTCGGGGGCGGCAAGCGCCAGTTCGAGCTTGGCGCGCAACCCGGTCAGCGGGGTGCGCAGCTCGTGCGAGGCGTCGGAGGCGAAACGCCGCTGGTTGTCCACGGCCCGCTCCAGCCGTTCGAGCGTCGCGTTGATGCTCTCCGTGAGGTCGGCGATCTCGTCGTGGGTGGTGGGCACGGGCATCCGGCGGCTGAGGTCGGAGGCGGTGATCTCGGCCATCTCCCGGCGGATCCGCTCCACCGGCGCCAGGGTCCGGCCGACCGCCCACCAGGTGCCCCAGCCGAGCAGGGCGAGCAGCGCGAGGGCGAAACCGGTCAGCACGACCTCCAGGGCGTGGCCGGCGAGCATCGGCGGCTCGGGCGCCGAGGCGTAGACCATGACGTTTCCGTAGGGAGAGTTGTTCTCGTGCATCCCCACGATGATCGAGCAGGTCCGCCCGCCTCCGGGCGAGGTCGAACAGGAGACCTTGTCCAGCCGGATGTCGCCCTCGGCGGGGCGGGCGAGGCTGATGGGGGGCTGTCCCCTCAGCGCGGGACTGGCCGCGATGACCCGGCCGTCGACGGCGACCACCTGGATGTCGGCGACCTGTTTGGTGGGGGTGATGGGGCCGTGCAGTCTCCCCCTTTCCACGGCGTCGGCCGTCTGGCGGGCCGCGTGTGTCACGGCCAGGAGGGTCTGGTGGTGAACCCTTGAACGCAGGCCCAGCGAGGTCGCGAGCGCGCCGGCTCCCAGCACCACCGCGAAAACCATGACGGTGGTGAGCGTCGCCCGGGCCCGGATGGACAGAGAACCCAGCAATACGGCCACCACCCCCCCGAATAGCTCCCCGTCCCCTCTTTATAGATGTTTAAAATTCAATGTTAAGCAAAGGGGGGCAAAGCCCTTATGGTCGTTTCCTTGGAAGCGGGAAACGGCCTTCCCTCTCCGCGGGAGGGGGCGCGGCCGGGCCGGAATCGGGCCGAGGGAGGGCCGTGGGCGGGGCGGGAAGCGGCAAAGGGGGATCAGGCCGTGCAGGAGTCGTGGGTGGCGTCGAACCCCTTCAGGCTGTCGGGATCGTTTCGCCGGGGCGGTTTGAGCCCCCGCCAGTCGTCGCCGACGACGAGGATGAGCCTGGGGGAGACCGCCCGCCGTATGAGCCTTCCGGTGGACCTCAGCAGGTCGCGGGTGAGCGTCGGCGCCCCCGCCGCGCCCTTCGGGGAGTAGACGACCAGGGTCTTCGGGTACGGCCCGCCCGGCGCGTCGCCGACCTTGGTGATGTGGTAGCCCCGCTCCTCCAGCTGGACGGCCACCAGCGCGGCCAGGTTGGGGCGGCCGGTGCCGTTGCGCACCTCGACCTGGATCTTGGAACGTGGCACCTTGGACTGGCCGCCCTTGACCCCCGAGCCGGTGACCGTCCTGTCCTGGGCGACGATGCGGAAGAGCTGCGTGCTCTGCGGCTCCACCCACTCCACCCGGCCCGGGTAGGTCACCGAGTACCGCCAGGGGGTGGTGATGAAGTGGATCTGCCCGGCGGCGAGTCCCTCGGCGCCGGCCGCCAGGTCCTTCATGACACCCGGGGTGAGCTCGGGGTCGGTGGTGACCGACTTGGTGGCCGCGTCGAGGAAGCCGAAGAGCCTGGCCGGGTCGGTGAGCGTCTCGCCGCTCATCACCTTTTTGACCATGGAGGCGATGAACATCTGCTGCCGCTGGATGCGTCCGATGTCGGAGCCGTCGCCCAGGCTGTAGCGGGCCCGGACGTAGCCCAGGGCCTGCTCGCCCTTGAGTGTCTGCCGGCCGGCGCGCAGGGTGAGCAGGGCCTTGGTGTCGTGGACGGGTTCGGGCACGCAGACCTCGACCCCGCCGACCGCGTCGACCATGCTCTTGAAGCCGGTGAAGTCGACCTTCACGAAGTGGTCGATGTGGATGCCGGTGAGCGATTCCACGGTCTTCCAGGTGCAGGTGATCCCGCCGGAGTTGAACGACTCGTTGATCATGCCCAGGTGCGCCCGCTGACCGGTCAGCCCCTGCCTGGCCCGGCAGTCGGGAAGCCGCACCATCGAGTCGCGGGGGAAGCTGATGATCATCGCGTTGTCGCGGTTCGGCGAGATGTGGGCGAGCATGATCGTGTCGGTCCGCTCGCCCGGGAACCTTCCATATTTGGCGTTCTTGCCGTTCCGCTGGTCCGAGCCGACGACCAGGACGTTCACGGCCCTGGTCGCGACCTTGACCGGCCGGTCGCCCAGGTCCTCCGTGGGGACGTCGATGTGCTTGACGTTTCCGCTGAGCTTGAGGTAGGCGCCGGCCACCGTCGCCACGACCGCGAGGACGACGGCCAGGACGGCCGCCGCGAGCCACCACGGCCACCTGCGTCGCCGCCGGGAGGGGGCCTGCTGCGCCGGCTCTGTGGGCGCGTCGATCAACCCGCTACTCACGTGACTCCTGGAGGAAGATGGGCCAGGGTGCCCCCGTGGCCGAGGAGCCGGTTTCCGGCCTCGCCGAGTGTACTGATCCTCCATAAGAAGGGGATAAAAACAGGGAACTCATGGGGGCGGCGAAATGAATGCGCGGGGCGGTGAAGGCGCGCGGGGGCGGAGGATCACACCTTCACGGGCGGACAATCGGCCATTGGTGGAATAGTTATTGTATGACCGGTTCCTGTTACTATCCGCCGATGATGATCCGTGAGGGAAAATCCAGCGACGTTCCCGCCGTGCTGGGGATGTTCGACGGCGCCGTGGCGTGGCTGGCCGCGCGGGGCCGTACCGGCCAGTGGGGGGACCGGCCGTTCTCCACCGATCCGGCGCGGGTGGAACGGGTCACCGCCTGGGCGGGCTCGGGCGGGATGCGCATCGCCGAGGTCGGCGGGGAGCCCGCCGGATGCATGGTGCTCGGGCCCGCGGTCTCCTACGTCCCCCACGCCTCCGAGCCCGAGCTCTACGTGCAGGCGCTCGTCGTCGACCGGCGGTTCGGCGGCCACGGCGTCGGCTCGGCCCTGCTGGAACGTGCCCGGGCCGAGGCGGCCGAGCGGGGGGTCGCTCTGCTCCGGGTCGACTGCTACGCCGGTGACGACGGCCGCCTGGTGACGTACTACGAGAGCCAGGGCTTCACCCGCACCGAGCCCTTCTCCGTCGGTGAGTGGCCCGGCCAGCTCCTGGAGCTTCGCCTGCCCGCCGAGGCCGGCTGACCGGGGGAGGAGAGGGGACCGGGGAACCCGTGCCCCCTCCCGCCGCCGGGAGAGAAGGACGGTCTATCCGGGCTGCTCGGGCCGTTCAGGCTGTTCGGACTGCTGCGGCCGCTCGGGCCGCTGCGGCCGCTCGGGCCGCTGGGGCTGCTCGGGCCGTTCGAATCGTTCTGACTGTCCGGGCTGTTTGGGTCGCTCGGAGCCGGTGGATCCCATCGGGTAGACGCGGAGCCAGTCCACCTCCATCCACGCCTCTCCCCCGTTCCCCTGACCGGGGAACCAGTCAAGTTGCAGGCAGGCCGACATCGGGCTGTGCGCGGCGTTCGACGAGCGGAACCACTCTCGCCCGTCGATGTAGCCGACGACTCCGTTCGGGCTGTTCTCCACCGCGTAGGTGTGCCAGGAGGTCATGTCCAGCTCGGCGTGCGCCTGCTCCTGCCCCTGGGGGGTGTGGAGGAAGAAGTTGGGCCGCCGCCGGCCGGGGTCGTCGACGACCTCCAGAAAGTCGATCTCCTCGCCCGTGGCGCTCTGCACGTTCCCCCCGCCCTCCTGGGGCCACAGCAGGGCGACGGGGTGGTAGGAGCCCGCTCCCTCGTACAGCCGGACGCGGGTCTCCCATCGGCCGTAGGTCTGGCCGTGACGGCTGGCCAGCCCCGCGGTGGTGCCGTCCGCCGTGCCGTGCAGGTAGAGGGCGCCGTTGCCCATCAGGAGCTGGTCGGGGGAACGGCGGCCGTTGCCGGCGTGCCCCGGTGAGTCGTAGACCACCCAGTCGGACGGGTCGAGATAGTCGTCGAACTCCGCGCACCAGGCGGGCGCCCCCCAGCCGAGCGTTCCGGCGGCGCTGGACTCGTCCGCCGAGGGCGAGCAGGTCGCGGCGGGGGCCACCTCGCCCTGGGCGGCGCTGAGCGTGCTGACCGTCAGCGTCGCCACCGCGCTGAGAACGGCCAGCCGCAGATGGGATCGGTTCATGATCGTTTCTCCCCGGTTCTGGCGCAGAGCGCGGAGGGACTGAAACTCCAGCACCCGGCCACGGCCGGTGCCCAGGAGGCGGATCGGCTCGGGGACGGGGTGGAGGGAAGGGCGGGCGCGGCGGGAGGCGCGAAGGCCCATCGGGGTGACGCCGGGGCCACCTTCTGCCCGGCGATCAGGGGGAGGGCGGGGAACTCGGCCGTACGGCTCCGCCAGGGCGCCAGGCTCCAGCACGCCGCGGCCTGCCGCGCGCCGCAGGTGTCGGCGACGGGGGAGCGCTTCAGCGGGGGCAGGGGGACGACGGGCTTGGGGGAGGGAGCCGGGGGGAAGGGCACCGTGACCGGGGGGCTCCCCTGCTTCTGGGCCTGCTGCTGGTCGGGGGTGAGGGGGAGCGGCGTCGCGGTGGGCACGGCGGTCGGGGTGGCCGACGGCTTCGGCGCCTGGGCCGGTGCGGTGGGCTTGGGGGTGGTGGGCTTGGGGGTGGTGGGCTGGGGAGCGGGGTCCGCCGGGTCGGTGGCCGGAGTCGTGGCGTCGACGGCCGGGTTGGGGGCAGGCTTCGGCGCCTGGGTCGGAGGGACGGGCGCCGGAGGGACGGGCGTCGTCTGCTTGGGCGGGGCCGGCTTGGGGGTGGGCTTGGCGGCCGGGATCTCGGGGAGCTTCGGCTTCGGCACCTTCTGCGGCGGGACCGGCAGCGGAAGGGGCGGAAGGGGCGGGAGCGGGGACGTGGGCTTGGCGGTCGTCGCGGACGGGGCCGGGGCCGGTGGAGGCGTCGGGGTGGCGCTGGGAACCACCGAGGAGGCCGGGTCGGGGGTGTCCTGCGGCGCGCTCTTGGCCGGTGCCGGGGTCGGTGCCGGGGCTTCGCCGGTCGCCGCCGGAGCCGGCGTCGCGTCGGCCTTGGGAAGGTTCGCCGCGAACATCTTCGCGCCGGACTTGTTCACGGGCGCGGCCGGGGACTTCTGGGCGGGGGAGGACGTGGGGGGCGGGGAGGCGGGCGAGGGCTTGGTCTTCGGCGGCGGCGCGTGCTTGGCGTGGTGGACCGGGGCCGGCGGTTTCGGCGACGGCTTCGGCTCGGCCTTCTCGGCCTCCGTCTTCCCGGCCTTCTTCGCCTCGCCGGAGGGCGGGGGCGCCTCGGAGGAGGAGCCGCCGGAGGGGTTCTCGTCCTCGATCACCGACCCCTTGTCCGGGGTGGTGGGCGCGGTGTCCAGCGTGCCCTCGGTCTCCGGCGCGCCCTCGCTGTCCGAGGGCGGGGGGGCGTCGGACTCCGCGGCCGGGGGCCGCTCGTCCCCGGACCCGGTGGACTGGCCGTTCTCCGTGGCGGGGGGCTGCTCCGACGACGCGGGCTCCGACGGCGCCGAGACGTCGGACCCCGGGTCGGCCAGGGCCGTCCAGGGCTGGGCGACGACCGCGCCGGTCGTCGCGGACACCGCGGCCAGAAGGAGGCCGGAGACCAGCGTGACGCGCCGGGAGGGACGCCTGGAGGGGCTACGTGGGGGCATCGATGCCTTTCCTCGATCTTAGGGGGTGGGATCGGGACCGGAGAGGGGCTTCCAGCCCGCGGCGGTGAACTCGGGGGTGCCGGGCAGGGCGACCGCGGGCACGGGGGCCGGGGCGGGGTCGGGGATGTTGACCCAGTCTCCGCGCCCGGGGCCGCGCATGCCGGGGTTCCAGGTCATGAGCAGGCTCATGGCGTAGGGGCTGGAGTAGGTCGGGTCGGTGTCCTGGACGCCCTTGGTCGCGGTCACCTGGACCAGGACGGAGACCTGGACGAGGTCGTCGGCCCGGGGGCGCCACTGGACGCCGATCGTCTTCGTCCGCATGGCGGCCCCCTCCGGGAGCGCCCCGCTCTTGGGAAGGCCGAGGGTCTCGCGCCACCCGGCGACCGCGGCCCGCGCGCCCGCGCGGGCCGCCTCCCGCTGCTCCGGCGGGGCGTACAGCACCGCCGCGTGCTGGGCCTGGGCGGCGTCCAGCGTCCAGGCCGCCTCCAGGGCGGCCGCCGCCGCCGAGACCGCCCCCGCCTCGGTGTGGGGGAATCCGATGGGGTAGCCCGCCTCCCCCTCGTAACCGGAGGGCGAGGCGAGCGTGACGGCGCCGGCCGCTCCGGTCGCCGGGGTGGGCGTGGTGCCGGACCCGCCCGCCAGGAGACGCCACCCTCCGATCGCCACCAGGATCGCCCCCACGATCGAGACGACCACGACGACCATCCGGCGGTTGGTGCGCGACGGAGACCCCAGATCCCAGTCCAGGGTGGAGTCCCCGGCGATCGGCGGCCGCACTATCGGCTCCGCTCCGCGCGCGCGCCGAACGCCTGACCGGCCGCCGCCGCGAGGCGCAGGTAGGCGCCCCGGGTGGTGGGCCGCAGCCGTGCCAGGTCCACCTCGGCGCCCTCCTTGAGGTGGGGATCGAAGGGGACGCGGATCACCGACCGGCAGCGGGAGGCGAAGTGCCGCTCCAGCAGGTTCAGGTCCACGGTGGATCTGTCCTCCACGGCGTTCAGCACCACGATGGCGTTCTTCACCAGCTCGGCGTGGCCATGGGCCGTCAGCCAGTCCAGTGTCGCCGCGGCCGAGCTCGCGCCGTCCACCGCGACCAGGCTGACCAGCACGATCTGGTCGGCCAGTTCCAGGGTCGCGCCCATGGCCCCGTGCAGCAGCCCGGTCCCGCAGTCGGTGATGCAGATCGAGTAGTAGCGCTCGATCAGCCCGGCGACCGTGCGGTAGTCGTCGGCGTCGAACGCCTCGCTGACCGCGGGGTCGGTGTCGGAGGCGAGGATCTCCAGCCGGGCCGGGGACTGGGAGGTGAAGGCGCGGGCGTCCGCGTAGCGCAGGATGTGCGGGGCCTCGGCGAGGAGGGTACGGATGGTCGCGGCGGTCTCCGACCTGACCTTGATGCCGAGGGTTCCCCGGTCGGGGTTGGCGTCGATCGCGATCACCCGGTCTCCCCGCAGGGAGGCCAGGGTGTTGCCCAGGGCGACGGTCGTCGTGGTCTTGCCGACCCCGCCCTTGAGGCTCATCACCGCGATCCGGTGGTGGCCGCTGGCCACGGGGGTCTGGGCCTGGGCGATCAGCGTGCGGCGTTCGAGCTCCGCGGCCGACTCCGCGGGGACGATCTTCCCGCCGGAGAGCTGCCAGACCAGACGGCGCCACCCGCCCGTGGGTTCGGGACGCCGGTTGGTGAGGAGATGTTCGGCGGTGAGGGGGACCGTCTCCGGGAACTGCTCGCCCCCGGGGGGCGGCGCGGCCTGGATCCGGGGTGACGTCTCCGTCATGGCCAGGGTCCTTTCACAGATGACTTTCGCCGGGAGACCGGCGGGAGGGGGGTCAGCATGTCTGCCAGCGCACCGTCGTGGTGGCCGAGCCGGCGGGACCGTGCACGGTCAGCGGGACCGTGACCGAGGAGGGGGTGCCGCACCAGTGGCGGATCCGGTGAGCGCGCAGTGTGATCACATCTGTGTGTCCCTGTGCCGACGTGCCGCTTGAGGGGCTGACCGTCAGTCCGGGGGCCGAGATCCGCCACGCCAGGGTGCCCTTCGTCACGGCGAGAAGCATGCTTCCCTGGCCGAACTCGTCGAGCGTCACCACAGGAGGGATCCGCAGCCGCTCGTCGACCTCGCCCTGGAGGGCGGGAGTCTCGCGCGGGGTGCCCTCCTGGGTGGCCGAGAACTGCAGGGAGCCTGCCGGCGTCCCGCCGCCGACCGTCGGCGCCAGGAGGTTCATGCCCGTGAACGTGCCCGCGGCGCCCGCGACCACGATGATCAGAATTTTGATGGTCGTGCTCCGGACCCACTCCCCCGCCCACGCCAGCGCCTCCAGCACCCGCACTCCCGTGCCGGAGGGCTCCGGCACCCCGTCGGCCCACTCGGCGCGAGGGCCGGGCGGGGACGGCCGGCTCCCGACGGTGGCGGGGACGGCCGGCAGCGAGGGGACGGTGGCGGTCACGTCGTCGGCGCGTGTCCACGAGCGGGCCGGTGGGTCGCGGCGCGGAGGGCCGTCGTCCGCGCCCGTGGGGGAGGGCCCCGGGCCGGCGGGCAGGGCGGGCAGGGACGGGTGGGTGGCGCGGTCGCGGAGGGCGGGGCCGTAGGGAAGGGTGGAGCGATCCCGGTGGCCGGGCCGGTCCGGGCGTGCGGCGCGGTCGGGCCGCCCCGGGCCGCCGGAACCACCGGAACCACCGGGGATGTCCCGGGGGGCGGGGCGGTCGGGGCCGTCGGCGCGTTCGGGGCGTTTCCGCTGGTCGGGCGGGGCCGTCCGGTTGGGGCGGACGGGCTGGTAGGGAAGTGTGGAGCGGTCCTGGCGCGGCCGTACGGGCCGGGGATGCCCGGTGGGGGCCCCTGCCGGGTCGGCCACCGGGGCGGGTGGGGGCGGCACGCTGGACGGCGCCGAGGAGGCGGGAGAGGCGGCCGGCATCGTCGGCGGTGCCGCCGAGGGCGCGGGGAACTGCGTCGTGGCCGGCGCCGCGACCGGCGTCTCGGTCGGTGTGGGAGGGGCCGCGGCGGGAACGGCGGGAGCCGTGGGTGTCACCGGCGGGCCGGCGGGCGAAGGGGACGGGGCACACGGGGCGGGCCGGGGGGACAGGGCGTCGAGGAGGCGCCGTCTGCCCTCGGCGTTCAGCGGCGCGACCCGGGGGTTGGAGATCATCTGCGGGACCGTGTAGCGGATGTTGATCGGCCGCGCGCACACCGGGCACTTGACCATGTGGGACAGCAGGTTCACGCGTGCGCCGCCGTGCCCGGCGGTGGGCCGGTTGTCCTCCTCGTCGGGGAAGATCGTCTCCACCAGCGGAGCGAGATCCGGGCAGGGGCGGCGCTGGTTGGCGAGGGCGTCCAGCCCGCTCACCAGGGCCTCGACCATGTCCTGGGTCCGGGTGGCGAGCCTTACGGCGTCCTCCGCGGGGATCGCCAGGACGTGCGAGACGTCGTCGGCGGCCAGCCCGTGGCGGTACATCAGCCGGAGTGTCTCGGTGCCCAGCGGGTCGACGAGTGACCAGGCGCGTTCGAGCACCTGGTCGCAGGGCATCCCCGGCCCGGACTCCGGGACGTACCGCTCCCGGTGGCCGGGAACCGCCAGGCAGTCGGCCCGCAGGACGGCCAGCAGGTGTCCCCGGTCCGAGACCCCCCGCGGCGCGGGCTCCTCGCGGCACGCGACCACCGCGGAGACCACCGCGGGCACCACCTCCCCGGAGGGAAGGTGGTGGGCGGCGTAGTCCAGAAGGTGCGCGCCGTGCTCGCTCACCCATGCCGCCCCCTGGCCGGAGCCGGGAATGACGCTCCCGGCTCCGGTGGAGGTGCTCATCGGCCGGTGCGTCCGTCCGATTCCGGTTCGACCTGGCCGGCCCGGTGCCGGTCGGGGCGGGCTGAGCCCTGCCGGTCGGGACGGGCGGCCTGTCCGGGGTCGAATCGGCCCGTCCCCTCGAACCGGCTGGAGTGGTCGGGGCGGCTGGGCTGCGCGGGGGCGAACCCGTCGGACGGGCTGGACTGACCGGAGGGGTCGCCCTGGTCGGCGGTGCCCGGCTGCTCGGGCTGCGCGGGGGCGAACTGGCCGGTCTGGTCCGGCTGATCGGTCTGGTCGGCGGTGCCCGGCTGCTCGGCAGCCGGGTCGGTCACCACGAACTCCAGGTTCCGCTCGGACAGCCCGGTGAACTTCGTCCAGTTGCTGACCTCGCCGGGAGCCGGATCGGCGTAGAGCCAGCGGACGAACGCCGGCCACATGCACGAGTCGCGGGGGATGGCCGCGCCGTCGGACGAGCCCAGCTCGCGAAGCTCGTCCGCGGAGTAGTCACGGCACGGCGGGGTGCCCGGCGGGGCGATGTTGAGGTCCCACACCCCGTTCTCGTCGGTGTAGCGCATGTTCTTGTCGAGGCCCAGCGCCTCCTGGGCCCGGCGCAGAAGCTCGGGGTCGTCGAAGACCGGCAGGGAGTCGGCGCCCTTGGGGAGGGTGCCGTTGGCCGACGGCCGCAGGACGGTCCCCCCCGGAGCCCGGTTGTCACGGTGGTCCGGGGCGGTGACGGGGGGCCGCTCCTCCCGGGCGGACGCCGAGGGGGCCACCGGCCGGGGGGCGGCGGTCGGCAGGGCCGGCTTGAGGGTGCCGGAGGGGACGGGCGGGGCCTGCTTGGCCGTACCGGAGGACTTGGGCGTGCTCTGGGGGAGGGGCGCCTTGACCTGCGGCGGGACGGGCTTCGCCGTGCTGGGAGGCGCGGTCGGCTTGGCGGTGCCGTTGGGCAGGGCGGGTTTGAGGGTTCCCGAGGGCTGTGCCTGCTTGGGCGGGTTCTGGGGGTCGTTCGCCTGCTTGACCCCGCGGTCGTCGAGGGGCTTCGGCCGGGCGTCGATGGCCAGCTTCGGCTTCTCGGCGGGGCGGTCGATCAGGCTGCCGCTCTCCGAGATGTCGCCGCCGACCTTCTTCGTCGGCGCCGGGGCGGTCGTCGGCCGGTGCGTCGCCTGCGGCGGCTGGACCGGAGGCTGGACGGGCGCCGGACGGGCGGGGTCGGGGGCGCTCTGCCCGCCTCCGCCCCCACCCCCCTTGCGGCGTTCCGGGGCCTGCTCGGGCGCGGAGGTCTTCGCCGGCGTCGACTCCTTCTTGGGCGTCGCGGTCGCCGTGCTCTTGGGGTTGCCCGGGCGCTGCATGGGGGCGATGGCGCTCGCCAGGACGGGAAGCGCGGCGCAGCCGCCCGCGCCACCCGTGACGTGCCCGTCGGCGGTCGCGGTCAGGCAGAGCTTGGGGATCTTCGGTACCTGGCCGCCCGTGATCGTGCTGCCCGCGTCCAGGCCCGAGAGCGGGACGGGCTCGTTGCCGCCGCCCCCCACCTTGGGCTTCCACGCCTGCGCTCCGTCGTCCAGGTGGTAGGTGCCCGCGGCCAGGCGCATGGCCTCGCTCTCGCCGGCCTGGGATCGAGAGGCGATGACGGTTCCCAGCCCGACGCCGGCACCGAACACGCCGATGGCGACGCTCGCGGTGATCACCGTCGCTCGCGAGGGCTTACGTGAGGGTGTCATCAGGGTGTTCCTCTTCTTCCGGTGGGGGATGTCAGTCGCCGTGGCTCTCCAGGACGTCGCTCCATTCGCCCAGCACGCGAGCGGGTTCGGTGGAGCCGGCGGGGGGCACGTAGGTCACGTACATCCGTCCGTAGGTCGCGCTCACCGAGTGGGCGAACGCCCGGTTTCCGGTGCGGACGGCGGCCGATCCCTTGAGACGGACCTTCGCCCCCGCCCGTTCCGCCATGCGCGCCTCGGTGGAGCGGGCGCCGTACCAGACCAGGGCGCCGCCGTCCTGGGTCTTCAGCGCCAGCAACGGCCCCGCGGGTCTGTACGACAGGCTGAGGATCCACCCGGCCTGCTCCAGCTGGGCGCGCTCCTGGCGCCAGAACTCCACCGCCTCGCTGGTCCACGGCCCCTCCTCGAATCTCGGGTCGGGTTTGGCGCTCTCCAGGGCGGCCAGGTGGGCGCGGGCGATCTGGCGCGGTGTCGCGAGCAGGCCGGGGGCGTCCTCCGGCAGGCTCGTGGCGTAGCCGCCGGAGTCGGTCGCGATCGCGGGGAAGCGGGCCGGGGTGGCTCGCGTGTCGGCGGCGGAGGTCACCAGGCGCCATCCGGCCGGGGTGGAGCTCATCACGTCGACGACCCGGGCGACCCCCGGCTCGTAGGACATCGCCACGAACCAGTCGGCGCGGCCCTCGACGTGCCGGGGCACCCACACGCGCGGGTTCGGCCAGATGCCCGACGCCACGGACTCCCCCTGCATGCGGGCGGTCTTGAAGCCCGCCCGCGTCATCTCCACGGCCAGCCCGGCCTCGAGTTTTCCCATGGCGGCCTGGTCCAGGCCGGCCTGGGCAGCCGACAGCCCTTTCTGGTAGCGGCCGTGGATGCGGTAGGCCTGCTTGACGGTGAGCTGGGAGGGGTCGGCCTCGGGCCGGGCGCCGTCCGTCGGTGAGACGGCGATCTGCCGGGAACGGGCGGACGGGTCGTCCTTCCTCCCCGCGCTCCGGGTGTCCTTCGCCCCGTCCTCCAGGGACGGGGTGGAGGGCATCGGATCCCTGCCGACCGCGGCGCCGGAGCCGGTGCCGGGGAACGGCTGGGCCGGTGTGCTCTCCTCACCCGGTCCCGCGGTCTGGGGGGAGGGATCGGCGACCAGGGTCTGCGCTCCGGAGGTGTTCGCCTTGACGAGCCAGATCCCGGCGCCGCTCAGGAGGGTCACGGTCGTCCCGAGAAGAACGACCTTCCGCCAGTTGAAGGTGGGCAACCGCTCGGGGGGCCAGTCCGACAGGTGATCGAAATCGTCCCCGCCGGAAGGGGCGCCCCGCAGGGGTGGGGCTGCCTGTTCGTCTGGGAAATCCGATGCACGCCATGACATAGGTCCAAATATTAGACTGACCGTGATCCATTGGGAAGGTAAAGGGGTGGGTAACCAGTGCCTATTGGTATTAGGTTACAAACGACACCTAAACCTTGATAGCGTCTGCCCGAAACCCCTGTCGCGGTGGCCTGCGGCCGTATCGCCAGTGCGGCGCATCAGGGCTTCTCTGGGGGTTCGTACCTATGTGCCGGTTTCGGTCGACCCTTTCTGTTTTCTATTAATCCGCCATTTCCTCGGGGTGACGGCTCGGTTCACCCGGCGGGACATTTCCGTCGCCGGGTGGCCGCCGGACGCCTGGGAGGCGGTGGCGAAATCGTTCCCGTGGCCGGGGCGCCGTGCGCCCTCGCGGATTGACGTGAGTGATTTTCGCATATTTCGGTGGGTAGCCGCCCGAGGGGGCGGGGGCCTTCCCTCCCCTTCCGGTACGCCTCCCCGGGCCGGCCTCGGGCGTGGTCGCGGGCCGTCCGGCGGGCGGGTGGCCGCTCGCCGGTGAGGCGCCCGGGCGGGCTCTTCGCCGGCCGGGGAGCGGGGACGCCGCGGTCCGCCGGGGTGCTGGGGCGCCGGATGGGGGCCGGCGCGTGTTTCCCAAGCACATGTCCGTTATAGGGGTGCTTAGGGTAATCAAAACCCCGAAAGAGACATAAACCCATGGTGGCGGGGTTATCACCCTTTGCAGTGGAGCTTGGCGCTCCAACGGGCATGGGGGTGCACATGGTGCAAAGCAGACAGGTGTCGGGGTGGGTCGGCTGGATCTGGTTCGCCGCGATAATGATGATCCTGGTCGGGGTGTTCAACGTCATCGTCGGGCTGTTCGCCCTGTTCAACGGGGACTTCTACATCCAGACCAGAAACCAGGTGCTGGTGTTCAACCTGTCGGGCTGGGGGTGGATCCACCTGATCCTGGGCATCCTCCTGATCATCGTGGGTGTGGCCCTCACCGCCGGGCAGACGTGGGCCCGCGTCGCGGCGATCGTCATCGTCCTGCTGAACGCCATCGAACAGATGATCTTCTTCCCGGCCTACCCCTGGTGGTCGCTGCTCGTCATCGCGATCGACGTGCTCGTGCTGTACGCCCTGATCGTGCACGGGCGTGATGCGGAGGCGCTGCGGCTGTAGACCGGCCGGAGCCGGTCGGCTCCACCGTCCCGGCACCGGCCGAGACAGCGGAAAGGACGACCCATGCGAACAGCGGTGCTCGGGATGGGCAGGATGGGCAGGGCGCTGGCCGGGCGGCTCCTGGAACGCGGGCACGAGGTGAGGATCTGGAACCGCACCCCCGGCAGGGCCGGGGAGCTGGTCGGCGCCGGCGCCGTCGAGGCGGGCACACCCTCCGAGGCCGCGCGCGGCACCGAGGTCGTGCTGATGTCGCTGGCCGACGACCGGGCGAGCCACGACGTCATGGCCTGGCTGACCGGCCTCGCGGCCGGCGACGACACGCCGATCATCGTCGACACGAGCACCGTCTCCCCGGCCACCGCCCGTGAGCTGCGGGACCAGGCGCCGGGGCACCGCTTCCTCGCCGCGCCGATCCTCGCCGGGCCGCCGGCCGTCGCCGCGGGACAGGCCATGGGTCTCATCGGGGGAGACCGGGAGCACATGCGCCGGTTGAGCGGCCTGTGGCCGGACATCTTCGCCGTCCAGCGCTACTGCGGCGACGACCCCGGAAACGCCCTGGCCTACAAGCTCCTGAACAACTATCTGCTCATGGCGGGCCTGGCCATCGTCGCCGAGGTGGTGGCCACCGGACAGGCCGCCGGGCTCGACCCGTCGATGCTGCGTGACTTCCTGTTCCAGTGGCCGACCGTCGCCCCCGCCCTGCACAACCGGCTCGACGACGTCATCGCCGGCGACCACCGGGGCTGGTTCACCACCCGCCTGGGAGCCAAGGACGTCCGCCTCACCGTCGAGCTGGCCGCCTCCCTCGGCCTGGACCTCCCCCTCGCCCGGCTCGTCGAGCATCGTTACCGGGAGGCGGCCGAACACGGCTGGGGCGACGCCGACATCGCCGCGATCGTGGAGCTCATCCGCGAACAGCGCTGACCCCCGGCCTCGCGCGGCTCACCTTCGTGTGGTCATGAACTGGTCCGTTTGGCGGATCAGCTTGGATCGCAGCGGGTTACGACCCGTCCCGGCGAAGTACGACGTGGATTCCGCTTGCGTGGGCGGAGGGTGCCGCCCTCCCCGGGGTGGGAAGGGCGGCGTCCGGCAGGGTTCAGGCGCGCTTCCAGCGCCACTGGCCGTTGCTGTACTCGCTGCACCGGTAGCGGCGGTGGGTGTTTTTGGCGTAGCCGTATTTCCAGTGGGCGGCCTTCGGGCAGAACGCTCCCGGGGTGACGCAGTTCCAGTGGTTGCCGGACCGCTGGTAGGTGCACGCGGCGCTCGCGGTGGCGGCGTGCCCCTGGACGGAGGCGGCGGCGGGGAGAGCAGCGGCTGGGACGATCAGGGCGGAGCCCACCAGAGCGGCGGAGACGAGCAGTTTCCTCAACAAAATGTACTCCAAGAGAGAAGGCTGAGCACATTTGAGACGACCTGGTGGGCCGTATGGTTGTCCGGCGTGTTCCGCTTTGCAGAATTTCCTTGAGATAAATGGTGATCTATCAGGCCAGAAAGCGCTAAATCCCCTATAGGAAGACGTTTTCTCGGTGGATGAGCCTTTCCTTCACAAGGACTGCTGGAACCTGGCCGAAGGTGCCAAAGCGACCGGACCATGGGCCATGCCACGCCTGCTGCGCACCGCGCGCTGGGACGCCGACGCCGTCCGTGACGATCTGCGCGGCTACGTCGTCGAACCCCTGGGGCCGGGCGGCGTGCTGATCCGCCGGTACCTCGCCACCGGCGAGGAGAATCCCATGGTCGGTGGCCGGGGCGCGGACAGCGAAACGCCCCCGAAGGGGCGGGGCGCTGCGCCGGACGGGAGATGAAGCCTAGGAGGCGTTGTTCGCCTCGTCGTCTCGAAGCGGAGTGGATCGCACGATGAACATCGTCGAACCGATCTCCTTGCCGTCAACCTCCACCACCCATCGGTAGCGTTGACCCGTCGGAATCCGCAAAGCGGGGGCGTTCACCGCGATGGCGCTGTGGATGTCGATCATCTTGACCGACTCTTCAAGCAGAGGGCTGTCCGGATTCAGCTTGAGCCTGCTCGTGAACGAAACGGGTTTGCCGTCGGGGACTTCTGCTGGAACGACCGGTTGACCGCTGTCGTCGAGAAGCCGGATCTCGAAGGTGTGATCCTTTTGCGCTTCCTCCCAGGGCACCCTCAAGAAGACGACCACGGAGAAGGGTGGGACCTGCGGTCCGGTCACCGTCCAGTCGGCGCCCAGCATGTGCATCTTGCCCGTGCTCTGATCAAGTTGAGCTGAGTCGCACAGAATGACGTGGGCGCGCATCAGGCGCTGACCACGGATTTGGTGACGGCGGACATGGGGGCGTCGCTGAGCGACTGGCCGCCTCTCCTGGTCAGCAGCAGCAGGGGGACGGCAACGGATTTCGGTGGGGCTACCGTGTGTTCGACGACGGTGACACCGGTGTCCAGCCAGCCGGCGAGATCGTCGCGGACACATCGTTTGGTGTCGGCCAGGCTGCTGCCGAAGACATCGAAGCCCGGGATGTCGGGTGACGTCGCGCGCCATCTGCCGAAGCATCGCCGGTACTCGATGTGCAAGGTGCGCGCACTCCGCTCTGCCTCGACGGGGGTGGCGCTCTCGAACATCGCGACCGCCTCGTCCCACGACAGGTCGTCGGCCTCGTCTTGATCGTCTCGTTCGATGGTCACAGTTGCCATCATGCGCACTTTCGGGTCCGGCGCCTACCTACTTGCTGTACGCGGTGCCGAGTCGGTAGACGCCTTCTTCAGCGTTCACGACGTACATCACGGCCATGATCGTCTGGTGGTGGTGAAGGCGAGGATCCTGTGCCCGTAGGTCTCGTGGACGTGTTCCCGGAACCGGACATCGTTGCTGAAGATCACGGCGGCGCGTACTTCTTCGCCAGTCAGGTTGTGTTTTGTGCGGATCTTGTCTTCGACGCCTGGCGGGATGTCCAGCCTCGCCACATGGATCCGGGTCACGTTGCAGGATGGTGGCAGCCGGCGCGATCACCCGCAGGTGTTCACGTGTCCATGTGAGGACAAGGGGTGGCGAGGGTGCTCCGTGGGGTTGGTCCTGGCCTTTCGTCCGGGCCGGTTGGTGTGGCCGTGGGGTGCTCCCTGGGCTTCCGTCGCGGTTTCGCCGGAGGGCGGAGGGACGCGCAGGCCCCGGGTCAGGGGCCCAGGACGCGCCGGGCGACCGCGGTGACGTGCAGTTCGTCGGGACCGTCCAGGAGGCGGGCCGTACGGCCGGTGCGGAAGAGGGCGGGCAGCGGGGTGCCGGGCCCCAGCCCGGCCGCGCCGTGGACCTGGACTGCCGCGTCGGTGACCTGCTGGAGCATCCGGGCGGCGGCCACCTTCGCCAGGCCGGTCTCCACGCGGGCGTCCATCCCGGCCTCCACCAGCGCGACGGCCTCGAACACCAGCGGGCGCGTCGTCCTGATCGCGAGCAGCGCGTCGAAGACGAGCCGCTGGACGAGCTGGAGGTCGGCCAGCCGTCCCCACGACGTCCGCCGCGTGCGCGCCCGGTCGCGCAGGAGGGTGAAGGCCCGCTCCGCCTGGCCGAGCCAGCGCAGGCAGCGCAGCAGGCGGCCGAGCCGTACCCGCTCGGCGATCACGCGCAGTCCCCGGCCGGGCTCGCCGAGCAGGTGGTCGGGCGGGACGGTGACGCCCTCCAGGGCGATCTCCCACTGCCCGCCCGCGCCCAGGACGCGCAGCTCGCGGACCACGCGGAAGCCGGGGGCCGAGGTGGGGACGAGCAGCAGGGACGGCCCGGCCGTGGCGTGCGGCCCGCCCACGGTGCGGGCGAGCACGGCGGCGAGGTCCGCGTCGCCCCCGCCGGTCACGAACCACTTGCGGCCGTGGAGGGTCCAGGAGCCGTCCGTCTCACAACGTGCCCGCGTGGTGGTGAGGCCGGGGTCGGAGCCGGGGGTGTCCGGTTCGGTCATCGCGTTGCACATGGTCATCCGCCCGTCGGCGATCCGGGGCAGGTAGCGGTCCCGGACGGCGGGCGTGGCGTGCTCGGCGAGGAGCCGTACGTCCAGCAGCGCGGTGGAGCCCAGGACGGAGGGGCCGTGGTCGCTCGCCCCCTCCGCCTCGGCCACGTGCGCGTAGTCCGTCAGCGACAGACCCGCGCCGCCCAGTTCGGCGGGCAGGGGCAGCCCCCACAGGCCCTCGGTCCGCGCCTCGTGCCGGAGCCGTCCGAGCAGCACCCGCGCGCCCGATCCGCCGGCGTCCAGCTCCTCCTCGTACGGCATCACGCGCTCGCGGACGAACGCGGACACCTGATCGCGGAGCCCGAGCATGTGCGGCGGGCAGCCGGGCACGCCCCGGATGGGTCGCTCGGTGCCGGTCACGACGTCGGCCTGCTGCGGCATTCCAACTCCAGACGTGTCGGGAACTGACTGAAAAATCCATCCGACTCCCTGCTGTGAAACAGGTCGCGTGAACATGCCTCCGGGTTCCCGCCCGCCGAGGCATACCTCGCGTGCGGTCGCACACAGGTCACACCGGTCACGCGGGACACAGAAGACACACCGGAAAGCACACGGAAGCCACGCGGGGGACTCAGCCGCCGCAGAGGAACCGGGGAGAAGAACCATGGCCCACCCCCTCGCCGCCGGAAGGGCGCGCCCGCTCGCCGGCCTCGGGCTGCGGGTGGCGGGACCACCGGCGCTCACCGCCCTCGCCGCCCGCCACCTGGCCCTCCTGGGAGCGACCGGCCCCCTCCCCGGCGCCGCGGACCCCGGCGGTCCGGGAGTCGTGTCGCTCTCCGCGCCGGACGGACGCCCGCTCACCGCCGAGATCGCCTGGGCGCTGGCCGCCCCGGACGGCGAGGTGACCGACGAGGCCACCGCGCAGGCCGCCACCGGGGTCGCGCACATCCACGGCCGGCGCGACGGCGGGCCGCGCGGCCTGGCCGCCGACTACCTGACGACCGTGTGTGCGGCCCTGGCCGTCCAGGGGCTGCTGGCCGCCCTGGTCGGCCGCGCCCGGGGCGCCGGCCCGGCCGTCGTCCGGACCGGGGCGGACCTGGCCGGGCTGCTCGCCGTGAGCCAGTACCTGGCCGCCGCCTGCGCCGAGGACGGCGAGGCGGCGGAGACCGGGCCCGGCGGCCCGCCGTTCGTCACGGCCGACGGGGTGTGGTTCGAGATCGAGACGCTGGACCCGCTCGTGTGGAGGACGTTCTGGCGGAAACTCGGCGTGGCCGAGCGGCTCGCCGGGGCCGCCTGGCGGAGCTTCCAGTTCCGCTACGCCACCGCCTGCTGTCCCCTGCCCGCCGAGCTGCACGCGCGGACGCGCGGACGCGGCTGGGAGGCCGTACGGCGCGCGGCACAGGAGTCGGGGGCCTCGCTGTGCGCGCTGCGCTCCCTGACCGGCCGCCTGGCCGAACCTCCCGCGCCGGCCCCCTGGCGGCTGTCGCCGTTCCCGCCCTCCTCCGAGGCGCCGCCCGGGGAGCGAACCGGTCGCGACCCAAAAGAGCGGGCCGGGCCGCTGGCCGGGATCACGGTCCTGGAGGCCGGGCGGCGGATCCAGGCGCCGCTGGCCGCGCACCTGCTGGGCCTGCTCGGCGCCGACGTGCTGCGGATCGAGTCACCCGGCGGCGACCCGCTGCGCGGCATGCCGCCGGCGTGCGGCGGCCTGTCGGCCCGCTGGCTGGCGCTCAACCGGGGCAAACGCGCCGTGGAGATCGACATCAAGTCGGCCGCGGGCCGGGCCGAGCTGCGCGACCTGGCCGCCGGGGCCGACGTCTTCCTGCACAACTGGGCGCCGGGCACCGCCGGGCGCCTCGGTCTGGACGGCGACGACCTGGCACGGGTCAACCCCCGGCTCGTCTACGCCCACACCGGCGGCTGGGACGGGCGGCTGGCCGACGCCCCGCTGGGCACCGACTTCATGGTCCAGGCCCGCACCGGTGTGGGGGAGGCCGTACGGCCCGAGGGTGAGCCTCCCGCCCCGTCGCTCATGACCCTGCTCGACGTCCTGGGAGGGGTGCTCGGCGCCGAGGCCGTGCTCGCCGGGCTCCTGCTGCGCGAGCGCGCCGGGCACGGCGTGCGGGTCGACTCCTCGCTGCTGGGGGCGGCCGAGACGCTCACCGGGCCCGCTCTGCGCCGGGCCGCCTCCGGGTCCGGCTTCCGCATGCCGGCCGGTTTCCGCCGGCCGCTGCCCACGGCCGACGGCTGGGTCGCCGTCGCCGACGCCTGCGCCGGGCGGGTGGATCCCGCGTCCGTGGCCGGTATGACCACGGCCGGGGCGCTCGGCCTCCTCCGCCGCCGGGGGACACGGGCGACCGCCGTGACGACCGCCCTGGAGACCCTGCCCGCCGATCCGCGTTTCGCCTCCGCCCTCACCCGTGATGAGCACGGGGCCGTGGCCGTACCCGATCCCTGGAGGTTCGCATGACCCCGCGCCTGGACGACCTGGTGCCCGTCGCGCTGAGACGCGGATGGGCCGCGGACGGCATCTGCCCCGACCTGGATCTGTACGCCCTGTTCCGCGCCCACCGCCTGGCCGCCCCCGACCGGGTCGCGGTGATCGACGCGGACGGTGAGCTCACCTATGCCGCGCTGGACCGGCTGGCCCGCGGCGCGGCGGCCGGGCTGCGCGGGCTCGGCGTCGGCGAGGGCGACGTCGTCGGCGTCCAGTTGGCCAACGGCCGGGACGCGGTCGTCGCCGACCTGGCGCTGGCCGCGCTCGGCGCCGTGGCCCTGCCCTTCCCCGTCGGGCGGGGCGTCGCCGACGCCGTCTCCCTGCTGGGCCGTTCCGGGGCGCGGGCCGCCGTCGTCGCGTCCGAGTACCGGGGGACGGCGCCGGCCCGCGAGCTTCTGGCCGCGGCCGATCGCCTGCCCGGCCTGCGGGTCGTGGTCGCCGCCGGGCCGCAGGAGCTCCCGGAGGGCGGCGTGGCCTGGAACGAGGTGCTCTCCGCCGACGGCCGCGCCTTCACCCCGGCCAGGCCCGACCCGGACGGCGCGGCCCGCATCCTGGTCTCCTCCGGCTCCGAGGCCGAGCCCAAGATGGTCGCCTACTCGCACAACGCGCTGGCGGGCGGCCGGGGCAACTTCATGGCCACGCTGATCGCCGACGCGGACCCGCCGCGCTGCCTGTTCCTGGTGCCCCTGGCCTCGGCCTTCGGCAGCAACGGCACCGCCGTCACCCTGGCCAGGCACGGCGGCTCGCTGGTGCTGCTCGATCACTTCTCCCCCGAGGCCGCGCACGCCGCGATCCGCGGGCACCGGCCCAGCCATGTGCTGGCCGTGCCGACGATGATCCGCATGATGCTCGACCGGCCCGGGAACGGCGCGATGCCGCCGATGACGGCGCTGGTGCTGGGTGGCGCCGAGCTGGACGCGGCCACGGAGGCCGAGGCGGGCGGGGTGTTCGGCTGCCCGGTGGTCAACCTGTACGGCTCGGCCGACGGCGTGAACTGCCACAGCGGCCTGTGCGGTGCCCCGGAGCACGGCCGGGGACCCGGCGTGGTGGTGGGTCTTCCCGACCCCCGGGTGACGGAGATCCGGATCGCCCCCGCCCCCGGAGAGGAGGGGGTCGGCGAGATCATCGCGCGGGGCCCGATGAGCCCGATGTGCTACGTCGGAGCACCGGAGCTGAACCGGCGTTACCGCACGGCGGACGGCTGGGTCCGCACCGGCGACCTGGGGACGATCGACGCCGACGGGCGGCTGCGCCTGGTCGGCCGGCTCAGGCGGATCGTCGTGCGCGGCGGTGCCAACATCAGCCCGGCGGAGGTGGAGCGGGCGCTGAGCGGCCACCCCGACGTGCGTGAGGTGGTGTGCCTGGGGGTGCCGGACCGGGTGATGGGCGAACGGCTGGCGGCCTGCGTGGTACCCCGCCCCGGCCGGACCCCCCGTCTGGCCGGCCTCGTCTCCCACCTGCTCCGGCGGGGGGTGGGGCGGGACAGGCACCCCGAGCACCTGCTGCTGGTGGAGGAGGTGCCGCTGACCCCGGCGGGCAAGCCCGACCGGGACGCGCTGCTCGCTCTCCTGTCGCGGGGGCGGTCCGATCCGGGGTGATCCCTGCCTGGAAATTTCCTGGCTTTTCAGATCTTTTCCGGATCGGTCCCCTCCGGGCGCCGGTCAGGCGGCGCGATCGGCGGCTTCGAGTGAGGCGATCAACTGGCTGCGGGCCCGTGCCACCCGGGAGCGCACCGTGCCGACCGGGCATCCGATCATCGCGGCGGCCTCGGCGTACGGCAGGCCCACGACCTGGGTGAGCAGGAACGCCTCACGCCGCTCCCGCGGCACCCTGGACAGGAGATCGGCCAGGGCCACGCCCTCCTCGGACCCCGGCAGCCCGCGGGGCCGGCAGCGCTCGGCCGCCGCCTGCCAGTCGTCGAGATCGGCGATGACCGGGCGGGAGGCCGCCGAGCGGAACCGGTCGACGACGACCCTGCGGGCGATGGACAGCAGCCAGGTCCGCGCGGACGATCGGCCGGCGAAGCTCGGCAGGCTCCGCAGGACCCGGACGAACGTCTCCTGGGTGAGGTCCTCCGCCGCGTGGGCACCGGCTAAGTAGGCGACGAATCTCCGTACGTCGGTATAGACCGCGTGGGTGAAGGCGGCGACGTCCGAGGGCTCCCCGCCGCGCGCCGCCAGGGCGAGGACGGTCAGATGGTCGTCGGAGTGCGGAGTGGCGGGAGTGGCGGGAACGGCGGGGGCGATGGGGACGGAGGGGACGGCGGAGGCGCGGTCGTGGTGGGAGGCGCGCCGGTCGCGCGTGACAGGACTCATGATGATCGTTCCTTGTGTCGCAGGGTGGAGCGGACGCACGGCTCGGGGGTGTTTCCCCTGGTGAACGGCTCCGTCGGGTCGTGGGGTCGCTTGACGAGGAGACCGGTCGCGGAGAGGGACGCCCGGCGGGCGGGGCACGGGGACGCCGTGCGCGGCCTGTTTGCCCGGGGTCGCCGGCCCCCCGCACCGGCCGCGCGGGGCCCGGGGCCGCGGGAACCCCGCTCGCGCGGTGGGCGACTGTCTCATGCGCGGACGTCGCCGGGACCCCGCGCGGCGGAGGGAGAGGGCGATGCGGCGAGAACGGCCGGCGCGGCCGGAGGACGACCGGGCGAGGGATCGGCGGATCACCGTCCTGCTCACCACCGTCATGGGCGTGTCGATGCTCCAGCTCTTCCTGGTGGGCGCGCTCGGGCCCCGCCTCGTCGGGGAGGCGGGGATCTCCCGCACCGTGATCGGCCTGACCACGACCGCCGGGTTCGGAGTGGCCGCGCTCCTGTCGCCGACCGCAGGCCGGTGGGTGGACCGGCTGGGGGCCCGCCGCTGCCTGGTCGCCCTGCTGCTGCTCGCCGCCGCGGCACTGGCGCTGATCGGTTCCGCCTCGGGCGCCCCGATGCTGCTGGCGGCGGTGGCGCTCGGCGGCCTTCCCCAGGCCCTGGCCAACCCCGCCACCAACAAGGCCGTCCTGGCCGTGGTCGAGCCGCGAAGACGCGGGGCGGTCACCGGGTGGAAACAGTCCGGGGTGCAGCTCGGCGCCTTCGCGGCGGGGTTTCCGCTGGCGGCGCTGGCGGCCTGGATCGGATGGCGCGGCGCCGTATGGACGGCCGCGGTGACCGCCGCCCTCGTCGCCTGCTGGGCGGCGCGCGCCCTGCCCCCCGACCCCGTCCCCGCCGGGGGAGCGACACCGGCGGGCGCGCCGCGAGCCCGGGTCGGCCGGCTGGCGCTGTTCTCCTTCCTCCTCGGCTGCGGGATCGCCGCGGTGAACACCTACCTCGCGCTCTTCGGCGCCGAACGGCTGGGACTGGGCCCGGTCGTGGCGGCCTGGCTGGTCGCCGTCCTCGGGATCATCGGGGTCGCGGGCCGGGTCGGCTGGTCCCGGCGGGCCGGCCGCCTCGACCGGGCAGAGGCGCTCCTGGCCCCGCTCGCGGCGGGGGCCTGCGGGGCGGTCCTGCTGCTGGACGCGGCGCCGTTCGCGTCCGTTCTGGCCTGGGTGGGCGCGGCGGCCGTCGGGGCCTTCGCCGTCGCGGGCAACGCGGTCACGATGGTCGCGGTCATCCGGCGCGCCGACCCCCGGGGCGCCGGCCGTGACTCGGCACTCGTCTCGGCGGGCTTCTTCGCCGGATTCGCCGCTGGGCCGCCGCTGTTCGGGCTCCTCGTCGAGACGCGGGGGTACGGCCTCGCCTGGGCGCTGCCGGCCGTCGAGTTCGCCGCGGCGGCCCTCGTCGCGGTGCCGTTCGTGCTCCGGGCCAGGGCGTCGCGATGAGCTGGGCGGAGAAGGCGCTGGAGGAACTGCTGGAGCGGGCGGCGACGGCCGAGCCACGGACACGGGGGCGGTGGCCGCTGTACGCCGACCCCGCCTCCGGCCACTGGACGACCACCGCCCGCGGCTCATGGGCCGGTGGTTTCTGGGCGGGGCTGCTCTGGCTGCGGGCGATCGTGAGCGGGAACCCGGCCGATCGGGCCGTCGCGGCCGGCCGTACGGCGGCGCTCGGCCCGTGGGTGGCGGCCGACACCGCGGCCCGGGGCCTGATCCTGTGGTACGGCACGGCCCTCGGCGCGGCGGCCGGGGACGCGGGGGCCGCGGGGTTGCGCGCCCGCGCGGCCCGAGCCTGCCTGGAGGCCCGTGACCCCCGGCTCGGGCTGGTGCCGTGGGGCGCGGCCTTCGGCGGCCCCCGTGAGCTGGCGCGGGTGGACGGGCTGCCCGGCCTGCTGCCGCTGCTGCGCCTGGCGGGCCCCGGCGGGGTCGCCGCCGCCCGAGACCAGCTCGACCTGCAACTCGGGCTGACGACGGGCGGGCGGGAGCCGGTGCCGTCCTGGCGGGCGCTGCCGGAGGGCGGCTGGGAGCCTCACCCCGACCCGCCGCCGGGCTGGAGCCGTACGGTGGCGTGGCTGGCGCTGGCGGTCGCCGACGCCGGTGACGACGGCCGGCGGCGGGCACTGCTCGCCCACCCCCGGGTGGCGGCCCGGTTCGCCGGGGACGCCCCCGCCGTCCCCCTCGTACGGCCCGGCGGACCACCGGACACCTCGGCCGCCGCGATCGAGGCCGTGGCAGCCCTCAAACTGGCCGCCGGGCTGCGGGGGCGGGCCGTCGCCGTGCTGCGCGAGCTGGTCACGGCGCATCTGCGCGACGGCCGCCTGCTCGACGGCTGCTACGACCACGAGCACGGGGTGGCCACCCGCCACGAGCTGGTGTGGGGAGACTTCTTCCTGGCCGTGGGCCTTGCGATCCTCACCTCGGCGATCGACCCCTTCGCCTGCTGAGCGCCGCCGCCGGGGCGCGGGCGCCGGCGGGCGGGCGAGGGCCTCGTCGCCGGCGACGGGCGCGGGGGCGTCCGTGGAGAACAGGGGGGCATTCGCGGCGGCCCGGGGGACGTCCGCGAAGGCACGGGGGATGTCCACGGAAACGGGGTGCTCCTTCCTCAAGAAAGGGGCGGGACCGGTGGGGGCCTTCCCTCGGGCCCTCGGGGCCGGTCAGCCGAGGGCGGCGATGATCGCGTTGGCGTTGGCCCGGTACATGGTCATCATGTCCAGCCGGTGGTCGGGGAAGTTCTGGATGACCACGCGCCGGGCCCGGAGGTTGGCGAGGGCCGCCCCGCCGGGCATCGCCGAGTTGTCCAGCACCAGACGGGGCCGGGTGGCCATCAGCTTGGAGATCTGCCCCGCGGTGGGCGGCTGCGGGCCGTACACCGCGGCGGGCCGCGCTCCGGCCAGGTCGGCGGCCCAGGCCACGAACGCCTGCGCGACGATCACCGGCGGGGTGCCGCGGGTGGCGCGGCCGACCCGCTTTCGCAGCGCCTCGTACTCGATGTCGAAGATCGTGGTCCACGCTATCGCCGTCTCCGTGGTGCCGAACTCCGCGCCCAGGCGCGTGACCTCGGCCTTGATCTTGTGGGGGGTGTTGTCCAGGGAGACCTCGACGAGCTTCGCCCGTGACCCGGCGGCCTCCTTGAGCTTGCCGGCGAACCCCTCGAACGGGGCGTACAGCACCACGTCGGCCTCGGCCACCTTGGCCAGGTCGGAGGGTTTGGGATCGTAGTCGGGGGCGTGGTTCAGGCCGGGCGGGACGATCACCGTGATGTCGTTCGCGCCCGCGGCCTTGGCGAGGCCCGCCTCCCAGGTGGAGGCGGCGACCACCTTCACGCTGTCCCCCTTCGGCGCGGGAGGCGGGGCGGCGCCCGTATCGGTGCTCCCGCAGGCGGCCGCGGCCACGGCGGCCACGACGGCCGCGGTCGTCAGGCGGAGCCGGCGCATTGTGATCATTGGGTGAGGGCCCTTTCTGGGATCGGGTGGAACAGGGCTTCGGGCAGCGCGTGCACCAGGAGCGTGCAGACCCCGCCGACCAGGACGAGCACCGGACCGGGGGGAAGATCGAAGAGCAACGCGAGGGCGAAGCCGCCGAGGTTGAACACCAGCCCGAAGGCGACCGACCAGCCGGCCATCGCCGGCAGCGAGCGGCCGACCCTGCGGGCGGCCAGGGCGGGCAGCAGGGTGAGCGCGTCGACCAGGAGCGCCCCGGTCAGGCGGATCGCCGCGGCGATCGCCACCGCGACCGTCACCAGCAGCAGGAACGTGAGCCGCTCCACCGCCACTCCCGAGCACAGGGCCAGCTCCCGGTCGTGCAGGAGCAGCGCCAGGTCCCTGCGGCGCAGGCCGTACAGGAGCGGGACGGCCACCGCGAGCACGGCGAGCGCGGCCACGTCGCCGGGCCGCGTGGCGAGGATGGACCCCCACAGCAGTTCGAACGCGCCGTTGGCGTTCACGCCGGAGATCGACAGCGTCAGCAGCGCCGCCGCGACGGCCAGCGTCATCAGCAGGCCCATCGCGCCCGACAGCCCCGTGCCGCGGCGGGCCAGCGGTGTGAGCGCGCCGCCGGTGAGTCCGCACAGCACCAGCGCGCACAGCAGGGGGTCGAGCCCGGTCAGCAGGCCGATCGCGATGGCGAGCAGCGCGACGTGCATCATCGCGAAGCGGACCGGCATGATGTCCAGCCCCACGATGAACACCCCGACGATCGGCAGCCCCACCGAGCCGAGCAGCAGCGCCAGCAGGGCCAGCCGGACCGACGGGATCTCAAGCAGCGTCCAGATCGTGTTCACCCGGCCTCCCGCAGCCGTCCGGCGGCCATCTCGGCCACCCGCCCGCAGGCGCGGGCGACCACCCGGTCGTGGGTGACCACCACCACGCTCACCGGCAGCCCGGCCAGCACCGCCGCCACCTGCTCCTGGCCGGCGAAGTCCAGGGCGGCCGTCGGCTCGTCGGCCAGCAGCAGGCCCGCCCCGGCCGCGACCTGTCCCAGGGCCCGCGCCAGGTAGACCCGCTGCGCCTGGCCGCCCGACAGGGTGCCGATCGGGCGCTCCAGCAGGCCGGCCACGCCCAGCTCCTCGGCCGCCGCCAGGGACCGCGCGGGGTGCCCGCCGCTGGCCAGCAGTTCGCGCACCGGCAGCGGGAAGCGTCCGGTGGCCTGCCGCTGCGGGATCCAGGCGACCTCGGCGCGCCGCCGGGCCCAGCCGGCGCCGCCCCGGGCCTGCCGTCCGGCGACCTCGATCTCGCCGGAGACCTCACGGTGGAGGCCGAGGATTGCGCGCAGCAGCGTGCTCTTGCCGGAGCCGTTGGTGCCGGTGATCGCCAGGTGCTCGCCGGGGCCGAGCGTCAGGTCGACCCGGTCCACCGCGAGGAGCCTGCCGTGCCGGCAACTCACGGCCGACAGGCGCAGGCCGGCGGCGTTCGCGCGGGAGCCGGGAGGGGAGGGTTCGGGAGGGTCGGCGGGTTCGGGGGGCGAAGGGACCATGGGCAACACTCCGGCCGGGGGTCGAGGGCGTGAACGGCGTGGACGGTGCGGTGCTGAGGGCTCGGGAGCCCGGGGCACGGGTTGATGCGACGGTGTCCGGGCTGAACGGGTCCGCCCGGGCCTTGGAGCGGGTGGTGCCGAGGAGCGGTGGTGCCGAAGGCGGGGCGCCGGGGGTGCCGTGGAGGTCGGCCCCGGCCCCGGCCCCGGCTCCGGGGAGGCGGGGGAGGGGGCCGTACCGGCGGGCGGTACGGAAGACGGATCGGCACGAGGCCGAACGGATGGAGGCCGGACGGATCAGGGGCGGACGGATCAGGGGCGGACGGGTCGGGCGGAGGAGAAAGACGGAGGAGAGGCGGGGAAGAAGGCGGCGGGCAGGATCCGGTCGCCTTCTGACCGCTTTCCGGCGGTCTTCTGACCGTCTTCGCGCCGTCCTGCCGCCGCTCTCCCGCCGTTCTGCCGTCCTGCCCCGCCTTCCCGGCGCGCGGCCCGCCCGGCCCCGAAGGGGTACGGCGGGAGCGCCTGCCCCGAGGGGGATTACGGCGGGAGCGGCCGGGACGGCGCGGCGGGGGTCACTCCCTCGCGGCCCTCCGTTTCCCGGCCCGGACCCGGAACCAGACGGTCAGGCCGATCACGGCCACCGCGCCGAGCCCGCCCCAGAGCCACCCCGGTGTCCCTCGCGTGTCCTCGCCCGAGGCGAGCGGAGCGCGCGGGGCGGGCGGGGCCGTCACGGTGACCGCCGGGGAGGCCGTCACGGAGGGGGCCGGGGTGGGGGAGCCCGGCGGCAGGGCCCGCGCCGGGGTGGCGGACGGCGTCGCCGCGCCGGTCACGGTGAAGGGGATCTCACCCTCGATCGGATGACCGTCGGAGGAGACCACCCGCCAGGCGATCACGTAGCCGCCGGGGGGCACCGTCTCGGGGATCTTCGTGGTCACCGTGTCCCCCTCGGCGTGGGGCGCCTCCAGGGGCACGAACGTGCCCTCCGCCGTGCGCAGGACGACCGTGGGGAAGCGGACCCGGGCGGTGAACTCCAGGACGATCCGCTCGACGGACGAGACCTTGGCGTTCTGGGCCGGAGAGCTGCTCCTCAGCCGGTCGTGGGCGAGCGCGGCGGGCGCGGTCACCATGATCAGCAGCCCGCAGCAGAGCGCTGTCAGGGCCGTCAGGCGGATGGGTCGTGGCAGATGTGCCATCAAAGAACTCCACGAGAGACTCCCGGGCCGCGCTCGCGGCACGTCCGGGCAGGACTGGGCGGGCGCCCGCGCGAAAGAGCGGGGCACCGGGTCACGGGGCACGCCGGCCCGCCGGACCCTTCCAGGTCTCTCAGGCGGCGCGCTGTGGTGCGGGCGGGCCGCGCAGGCGCAGCGCCGGGGCGAACTCCCTGCCGCCGTACGGCCGGACCTCGGTCGCCGGCACGACCTGTGAGATCGGCCGCGGCGTCTCGGCGACGGCGACGACGGCCGGCCGTACGGCGGGCACCCGCACGCCGTACAGGCGGATCATGAGCCAGAGCGCGCTCTCGCCCCGGTGCAGCCACCATCCGGTCAGCAGGGCCACCATGAGGTGGACGGCGGTCATGCCCGGGCCGGGGTGGTGGTGGGCGGGGGAGAGCACCGCGTGCGGGGCCGCCGCGGCGTGGCTGAACATCTCGTGCAGCACGATCTGCGTTCCGGCGGTCGCGGAGAGCACGACCTCCGGGCCGCGTTCGCGCCCGTTGAGCGTGTACGCCAGGCAGAAGGCGATCACCGCGCCGAGAAGCCCCACGTGCGCGGGGACGAGCCCGCCGCCGGCCATGGCGTGACCGCCGCCGGTGACCACGAGGCACAGCGTCGCGAAGACGAGTGCCCGTGACAGACGAAGCGCCGGGGCCATGGGGCTCACAAACGTCATCCTCTCAGCCGGTCCGGCCGGGGAGAAGACCGGTGTCCCTTAAGCGTTTCGGCGGTCAGGTCGTTTCCTGTCAAATGACAGGTGGTTTCCGGTTGAATGAATCGTTCCCCATGGGAGGGGAGGGAGCCGAGGTGCGACGGTGTTTCGAGGGGCGTTTTCGTGGTCGTGTGATTACCGCTTGACTATTGGGGTGACATATCCGCTTATGGCGGGTGAACCAGGGCGTGGCGTTAATCGCACCATCGTGTAATCGATCGATTTCCGCCGGTGGCGTTCACGGTGATCGCTCGCGGAGCCTCCTGGCGAAGGCGCTCTGCGGCGCGCGCTGATCCGAGCCCCGTCCACCCCGCTTCACCTGTAGAAAGGGTTCGTCGGCCCGAGTGCCGACGGACGACCGTTACCCGGCCGCCGGAGGGCCGGGGACCTCCCCTCCTAACGTCGTTCATACGCGAGGACGAGGAGGACGCATGCGAAGGATCATCATCGCCACGGTGGCCGCGGTGTTCGCCGCGGGCACGGTGGCCTGCGGGCTCGGACCGGCCGAGACGGCGCCCCGGCCCACCGATCAGCCCGCCGGCCAGGTCTACGTGCTCAATCTGCACGGGACCGAGGAGGGCAGGGCCGACCGGCGCCCGGCGAACCTGGTGCTGTCGGAGTTCAGCACGGTGAGGGGGGTCACCTGGACGCGCTGGGGGCCGCGGAACGCGACCGGCACCGGGGAACTGAGCGGCACGTGGTGCCTGCCCCGCTGCCAGGAGCGGCCCTACACCGCGACGATCACCCTCGGAGGCGTCAAAAAGGTGAAGGGCAGGAGTTACTTCACCACCTTCAGTGTCGACGGCGACTTCACCAAGCCGGCGGAGACGGCGGACACCCTGACGGGAACGCTGCCGACCCCCTGACCGGGGGCCCCTTCCGGGCACGGGGGACCCACGGGCCGGGCGGCCCGCCCGGGACCCGCGGTTCAGAGATAGCGAAACTCCGGGCGCGGGTGCATCAGGAAGTCGTGGTGGGAGATGTTCCAGGCGTAGGCGCCCGCCATGAGGAACTGCACGACGTCACCGGGGGCCAGGGCCACCGGGACGCGGCGGGCCAGGACGTCCTTGGGCGTGCAGAGCTGGCCGGCGATCGTGACCGGCTCTGAGGACCCACCGCCGGGGGGCACGACCAGCGGCTGGTCGTGCCCCTTGGTGGCGGGGGTGCGGAGGTGGTGGGTGCCCCCCGCCACGATCGCGAACAGCTCGCCGTGGACCCGCTTGACGTCCAGCACACGGGTCACGTACCGCCCGCAGTACACCGACAACGACCGGCCGGGTTCGATCCGGAGCGTCTCTCCGGGACGGCGCAGCCCCGCCAGGCCCTTGCCGTAGGTCTCCCAGTCGAAGAGGGTCTCGGGGGCCGCGTAGTCGACGGCCATGCCGCCGCCGAGGTTGATCTCGGTCAGGCCGAGCCCGCGGGCGTAGCCGAGCACGCCCTCGGCGACCTCCAGCATGCGCGGGGCGTCCAGGCCGCTGGCCAGGTGGGCGTGCAGGCCGCGCAGCCGTACGGTCTCCTGACGCGCGAGGAGCGTGAGGCACTCGGTGACGCCCGCCGGGTCCATGCCGAAGGGGGTCGCGCCGCCGCCCATGGCCAGGGCCACCTCCCCCAGGGAGAGGGCCAGGTTGGCGCGGAGCAGGACGTCGGCCCTCCGGCCGGTGGCGATCAGGCGGCGCAGCTCGTTCGGGCTCTCCACGTGCAGCCGCTCGACGCCGAGGTCGAGGGCGAGCCGCAGTTCGTCGTCGGTCTTGCCGGGGCCGCCGAACGCGATCCTGGCCGAGGGGAGCACACGCCGCACGTGCTCCAGCTCGCCGCCGGAGGCGACCTCGACCCCGTCCACATGCCGGGCCAGCACCCGCAGCAGCTCGGGGTCCGGGTTGGCCTTGGCCGCGTAGTACAGCTCGACGCCGCCCAGCGCGGCCCGCACCGCCGCCGCGTGCGCGTCCAGGGCGGTCAGGTCGTAGACGTAGGCGGGCAGCCGCCCGGACGCCGGCTCATGGGCCCTCGCGGTGACGGCGTCCATGAGAACCTCCGATCGAGACGGCCCTCCGGGGGGCGGGTGAGGGCCGAGCAGTGGGCGGGCGTGATCGTCGTACCCACCGATCATCCCCCCGCCCAGGTATCTCCTCATCGCTGCCGGGCCAGGAGCAGCCTCGGCCTCCGCGGCTTGACGGGACGAGTTGTCGTTGCCGGCGGTTTCATTTGGCGGTGCGCGGCTCCCGGAACACTTGAACAGCCCTGAAACGGAAGTCGTCCTGCGGGAACTCTTCCCAGGAAAAACGTACAACCTCGCCGACGGTGAGTTCGGGATGGCTGTCCGTTACGATTCTGGAAAAGTGTACCCAAACCTCTCCGGGGACGTCGGGAGAGGAGATGACCCCCCAACCGTCGACGTCATGCCAGACGGTAACCACTCCGTCGGCGAGAGGGTGATGGGAAAACGATGCCACATGGGATCCAGTTCAATTATATTGAAGCTCGACGTCTGATCTATAATCAGAGTATTCGGTCAACGGGTTTTTGGTGGACTTTTCAGTCAAAGATCCGTCAAAGTTTGAGAAGCGATAGTCGAACTTGAAGTCGACGGTTGCCGTGCCGCCTCCATTGACATCGTGGCGAAAAGTGCACCTGCCGCTTAACTCGTACCACCAGTTCTGGCTCATCTGATGGGGTCCGGGGATGGTCGAGTGCCAGATGTATCCCACGGGTGCCACCTTGTGGGCGCTATAGTGTGGAAAGTTTCGGACTCCGGCGTCGCATGTCATATTGCTTACAGCGATCGCCTGGAGGGCCGGCGACAGCACAAGCGACCAAGCCACCGGTTTGCCCGGAGATCCCCAGGTGACTCGTGCGTCGAATTGTGAGTTGGCGTCGGACTTCGAATACGTAGTATCTTTTTTAGTGAAAACGTGCCCGTTTGTATCCGCATGAGCGTTGCCGTCGAGGGTGGCGCTGAGTCCAATCACGACGGCCGCCACGGTGACGGATCTTGCGTGCCGACTCTTCTTTGTGGATACGGTCATGGGCATAATGGGTCGACATCCCTTCCGAATACCCTCATCCGCCTTCGGATAAGTGAAAATCTTGCTTAATGGCGACTTTACCGAGAAGGCTATTGTGGTGCAATGTCTATTCTTGTCGCCTCAAAGAGTGATTCAGTGTGCACTGACAGTGTTTTGTTAAACCGGGGATATGTCCTGCCCCACCCTCCCTGTATCGGGAATGAGGTGGCGTTATCTGAATCCGGTGCCGGTCGCATCCCGCTTCATGGGACCTGTCCTCCCTGAGGGTTCAGATCGTGCGGCCCGGAGCGGGATGTCGCGCCGTGGCAGCGGCTTGTACGAGTCGAGCAGGGGCCGTGACGGGCGGCGGGGCGGGACAGGGCAGGGCGGCGGGCCGGCTCGGCCGTTCGTCGTCGAACGGGTGCGCCTGGCGGACAACGGCGTCGCGATCGAGGGCGGGTTCGAACTGCCGCAACTGGCTCAGCTCAGCGCCGAGGATCAGGTCTTCGTCACGACGTTCGTGCGCTGCCACGGCTCCATCAAACAGATGGAACGGATCTTCGGGGTGAGCTACCCGACGATCAAGGCGCGGCTCAACCGGGTCGCGCAGATGCTCGACTTCGTCGAGATCGATCCGGCGCCGTCGCGGGCCGACGTCATCGACCGGTTGCGCCGCGGCGAGATCACCGCACAGCAGGCGCTGTCCGAACTGGACGGTCGCACGTGATGCCGCAGTTGGTGACCGTACGGGTCAAACGTCCGGACCGTCGCCGCATCCGGGTCTGGGTTCCCGTCCTCCCGGCCGTGCTCGTGTTCTCACCGGTTGTGGTCCTGGCCGTCCTGGGGGTGGTCGTGGCCTGCCTTGTGTACCGCGTCGGTGTGGCGCGGGCGCTCAACACCGGCCGGCGCGTCGTCTGCGCGCTGCCCGGCACCCGATTCGACATGGAGTACAGCCGTACGGCCGTGCTCGTCATCATCCGATAGGAGACGTTCCGGTGAACGAACAGCGTAGGGACATCCTCGACATGCTGGCCGAGGGCAAGATCACCGCGGACGAGGCGGAGCGGCTCATCGCCGCGCTCGAAGGGGATCGGTCGCCGGCGGCGGCCGGCCCGGCCGCCCGGCCGAAGGGCAGGGCGAAGTACCTGCGGGTGGTGATGGAGTTCGTGGAGGACGGCGAGGCGGGGCGGCTCAACGTGCGGGCACCGCTGCAACTGCTGCGGGCCGGTGTGCAGCTGGCGGCCCTGATCCCGCCGCGGGCGCTGGAGCGGGCCAACGCCGAGCTGAGCAAGTCGGGCGTGCCGTTCGACCTGACGCAGCTCAAGCCCGAACACCTCGGGGCGCTCGTGGAGCACCTCGACGAGACGGTCGTGGAGCTGGAGATGTCCGACGGCCACCTGCGTGTCTACTGCGAGTAGGGGGTTGCCGGGCGTACGGGGGTCCCGCCGCCGATCGGGCCGCCCGCGTCCAGACGCTCGCGGCGCCGTCCGGTCTCTCGACTATTCGGCATTGCTAAGTACCAGTAGTCAGTGTTACTTTGTACCAGTAGTCAGCGTCACCAAGTAGCTGAAGGAGGGTGCTCCGTGGGCAAGCAGGCGACGGAGATGCTCAAGGGAACGCTGGAGGGCATCGTCCTGGCGATTCTGTCCGACCGGCCCGCGTACGGCTACGAGATCACGGCGTGGCTGCGCGAGCAGGGCTTCTCCGACATCGCCGAGGGCACCGTTTACGCGCTGCTCGTCCGGGTCGAGCAGCGCGGCCTGGTCGACGTGGAGAAGGTCCCGTCCGAGAAGGGGCCGCCGCGCAAGGTGTACTCCCTCAACGCTCGGGGGCGGGAGTACCTCGAAGAGTTCTGGAGGACCTGGAGCTTTCTCGCCGAGAGGCTCGAACAGCTCCGCGAAGGAGGGAAGTAGACATGGCCGCAGGGTCGAACGAGCCCAAGAGCCGCTACCTGCAGTACCTGGAGATCGTCACCGGGTCGCTGGAGGACAAGAAGCGTTACCGGCAGTACAAGGCGCGCATCAAGCGGCTTCCCGCGAACTACCGCACGGCGGTCGAAGCGCTGGAGCGATACCTGATGCACTTCGGGCCCGCGGACGGCGCGGGCGCGATGGCGATGTACGAGGACCTCGCCGATCTGTTCGAGCAGAGCGCGGCGGACGGTACCCCGATCCGCGACGTCTTCGGGGAGGACCCCGTGGAGTTCGTCGAGGCGTTCATGGCCAACTACCCGGCAGGGCAGTACAGAGCCCGGGAGCGGAACCGCTTCACCAGTGCCGTCGCACGCGCCGCCGGCGAAGACGCCGGAGAAGACACCGCGGGAGAGGACAGGACGGTCCGATGACGGCACGGCAAGCCCATGCGATCCAGGTGCGGGGCCTGGAGAAGTCGTACAAGGAGGTGAAGGTGCTGCGCGGCGTGGACTTCGCCGTGGCGCGGGGCGGCATCTTCGCCCTGCTCGGTTCCAACGGCGCCGGCAAGACCACGGTCGTGAGGATCCTGTCCACGCTGCTCAAGGCCGACGCGGGGACCGCCGGCGTCAACGGCTTCGACGTCGCCACCCAGGCCGCGAAGGTGCGGGAGTCCATCAGCCTCACGGGACAGTTCGCCGCCGTCGACGAGATCCTCAGCGGGCGGGAGAACCTCGTGCTGGTCGCCCGGTTGCGGCACCTCGCGGATCCGGGCAAGGTCGCCGACGATCTGCTCGACCGTTTCTCGCTGACCGACGCGGGCGCCCGGAGGGTGTCGACGTATTCGGGAGGCATGCGCCGCCGCCTCGACATCGCGATGAGCCTCATCGGCGATCCGCCGGTCGTCTTCCTCGACGAGCCGACGACCGGGCTCGACCCCCAGGCGCGCATCGAGGTGTGGCAGGCCGTCAGGGAACTCGCCGCCCGGGGCACGACGGTGCTGCTCACCACACAGTATCTGGACGAGGCCGAACAACTCGCCGACCGGATCGCGATCCTCCACCAGGGCCGGATCATCGTGGACGGCACCCTGGCCGAGCTCAAGCGGCTGCTCCCGCCCGCCAAGGTCGAATACGTCGAGAAGCAACCGACCCTTGAGGACGTCTTCCTCGCGCTCGTCGGCGCCGGCGGCAGGGGCGGCGACGCCGGCGAACACCGCATCTCAACGCAGACGAGTGACGAGTAAGGAACCGCGATGAGCAAGCATTTCCTCGGCGACACCGCCGTCCTGCTGGGACGGTCCCTGCGCCACATCACGCGCAGCATGGACACCGTCGTCACGACCGCGGTCATGCCGATCGCCATGCTGCTGATGTTCGTCTACGTCTTCGGCGGTGCGATCAACGTCGGGTCGGATTCGTATGTGAACTACCTGCTGCCCGGCATTCTGCTCATCACGGTCGCCTCGGGCATCGCCTACACCGCGTTCCGGCTGTTCATGGACATGAAGAGCGGCATCTTCGAGCGATTCCAGTCCATGCCGATCGCGCGGTCGTCCGTGCTGTGGGCGCACGTGCTGACCTCACTGGTCGCCAATGTGATCTCGCTCGTGGTCGTCGTGCTCGTCGCCCTCCTCATGGGGTTCCGCTCGGGGGCGGGAGTGGGGGCGTGGCTCGCGGTCGCCGGAATCCTGGTCCTGTTCATCCTGGCGCTGACGTGGATCGCCGTCATCCCCGGTCTCACCGCCAAGTCCGTGGACGGCGCGAGCGCCTTCTCCTACCCGCTCATCTTCCTGCCGTTCCTCAGCTCGGCGTTCGTGCCCACCGGCACCATGCCCGGCCCGCTGCGCGCGTTCGCCGAGCACCAGCCCGTGACGTCCATCGTCAACGCCATCCGCGACCTGTTCACCCAGCAGCCGGTCGGCACCGACATCTGGACCGCCCTCGCCTGGTGCGCCGGCATCCTCGTCGTCGCCTATCTCTTCGCCATGAACACCTACCGCCGCAAGATCGCCTAAGCCGTGCCGGCGGTCAGGGCCTGAAATCACGATCGAGGTCGATGAGAGGAATGTCCATGGAACACACCGTCCCGACGATGCCGGCGGCACGCCGGCCCGGCTGCCCCTTCGACCCGCCCAAGGAGCTGATCGAGGCCCGCGGGCACGGCCCGATCAGCCGTTTCCCCTTCCCCGACGGGCACGAGGGGTGGCTGGTCACCGGCTACGACCTGGCCCGGTCGGTCCTGGCCGATCCGCGGTTCAGCTCCCGCAAGGAGCTCATGCTCCACCACCCGCTGATCGACTACGGCGACATCGAGGTCCCCCCGGCGCCGCCCGGCGAGTTCCTGCTCATGGACGAGCCGCGGCACAGCCGCTACCGCAAGCCGCTGGTCGGCAAGTTCACCGTACGGCGGATGCGGCTGCTCACCGAGCGCGTCGAGCAGATCACCGCCGAGCATCTGGACGCCATGGAGAAGGCCGGGCCGCCGGCCGACCTGGTGACCGCGTTCGCCAAGCCCATCCCCGCCATCGTGATCTGCGAGCTGCTGGGGGTGCCGTACGAGGACCGGGGCCTCTTCCAGGAACAGGTCGAGTCGTTCCTCAGCGGGGAGACCAGTGACGAGGACATGATGGCGGCCTACATCGCGGTCCAGGGGTACCTCGCGGAGCTGGTGGCCGCCAAACGCGCCAACCCCACCGACGACGTGCTCAGCGACCTCACCGACGGCGACCTGACCGACGAGGAGCTGAAGGGGATGGCCCTGATCCTGCTGTCGGCGGGGTTCGACACCACCGCGAACATGCTGGCGCTGGGCACCTTCGCCCTGCTGCGCAACCCGGCGCAGCTCGCCGCACTGCGCGCCGATCCCGCGCTCGCCGACCGGGCCGTGGAGGAGCTGCTGCGGTATCTGAGCGTCGCCAAGACGTTCATGAGGGTCGCGCTGGAGGACGTCGAGCTGGGAGGCCGGACCGCTAAGGCCGGTACGACGGTCATCCTGTCCCTCAACACCGCCAACCGCGACCCCGAGCGCTTCGCCGATCCCCACCTGCTCGACCTCCGGAGGCAGGACGGCGGGCACCTGGCCTTCGGCCACGGCATCCACCAGTGCCTGGGCCAGCAACTGGCCCGCGTCGAGATGCGGGTCGCCTTCCCCGCGCTGATCAACCGTTTTCCCACGCTGCGCCTGGCCGTACCGGCCGAAGAGGTCGCCCTGCGCCCGGAGACCGCCGATATCTACGGGGTCAAGAGCCTCCCGGTCACCTGGGACGCCTGACCGCGAGCCGGTGACGGGCGAGGCCGCGTACGGGCCGCCCGCCACCGCTGTGACCGCTCGCCTGCGGCGCTCGCGTCCGCCACCCGTTT
Organism: Streptosporangium violaceochromogenes; assembly: GCF_014654615.1. Taxonomy (GTDB): domain Bacteria; phylum Actinomycetota; class Actinomycetes; order Streptosporangiales; family Streptosporangiaceae; genus Streptosporangium; species Streptosporangium violaceochromogenes. Next base: position 276,277 of record NZ_BNBB01000003.1, read on the forward strand.
GTGTCCGTATTCCGGTGGCCTATGACAAGGGCGGCTCGCGTTCCACGACAAGGCAGGAGCCGGCAGACCTGCACGACGGCATGGAACCGACGGCCGGCCGTACTCCAGGAAGCGGGACCCATCCCCGCGTGCGCGGGGCCGACGCCCACCACGCAGCACCTCCAGACCTCCCCCGAGGACCATCCCCGCGTGCGCGGGGCTGACGCGCTCCGCGTGGCGCGTACCGTCCACGCCCGAGGACCATCCCCGCGTGCGCGGGGCCGACGCGCTCCGCGTGGCGCGTACCGTCCACGCCCGAGGACCATCCCCGCGTGCGCGGGGCCGACGCGCTCCGCGTGGCGCGTACCGTCCACGCCCGAGGACCATCCCCGCGTGCGCGGGGCCGACGCCGTTATCAGGGCGGGGTGGTCGATTCCGGCAGGACCATCCCCGCGTGCGCGGGGCCGACACCCGCGAGACGAACCGCGACGTCTCGGTGTGGGGACCATCCCCGCGTGGACGCGACCGCCGACCGGGCACCCACCAGGCCGGTCGCGTCATCGGACGGACCATCCCCGCGTGCGCGGGGCCGACGCGGGGCGGGAGCTTGCGCCGCTCCTCCAGTGTGGACCATCCCCGCGTGCGCGGGGCCGACCCGCCGCCAGGGGAGCGCAGGAGAGACGAGCCCGGACCATCCCCGCGTGCGCGGGGCCGACGTGTCTGATCCTGCGCTACGTCGACACCCTCAAGGACCATCCCCGCGTGCGCGGGGCCGACCCGGGTAGGGGATGATCCGGCGGACGGCGACGGGGACCATCCCCGCGTGCGCGGGGCCGACTGGGTCCGGGTCCTGCGCCGGGCGGAGCTCGGGGGACCATCCCCGCGTGCGCGGGGCCGACCGGATCGCGCCGGTCGAGGTCTCGCTCGACCGCGGACCATCCCCGCGTGCCGCGGGGCCGACCACGTGTGGCCTGGGGGCGGGTACGGGTCAGGCGGACCATCCCCGCGTGCGCGGGGCCGACCCGTACAGGGTGCGGGTGAGTTCGGCACGCCGGGGACCATCCCCGCGTGCGCGGGGCCGACGCCGTCGAGCCGAACACGCAGGCCCCTCCGAGTGGACCATCCCCGCGTGCGCGGGGCCGACGCGCGGGAGGACGCCTGGCTCGCCAAGCACAGGGGACCATCCCCGCGTGCGCGGGGCCGACCGCGTCGGTAAGGCGGTTCTGTGCGACGGGGGAGGACCATCCCCGCGTGCGCGGGGCCGACGATGCCGCCTCGCGCCGTCAGGGCGACGTGGCGGGACCATCCCCGCGTGCGCGGGGCCGACGCGCACCAGGGACACGACAACAGGTAAGCGATCGGACCATCCCCGCGTGCGCGGGGCCGACGCGAGCGTCGCGTGCACCTGGGCGCGGGCGAGGGGACCATCCCCGCGTGCGCGGGGCCGACCCCAGCATGGCGGTAAACCCGCCGATCAGCGCCGGACCATCCCCGCGTGCGCGGGGCCGACACGCCACATCACCCGGCGGCGCGTCATCGGCGAGGACCATCCCCGCGTGCGCGGGGCCGACGCGGCCGCGTCGCTTACCTGGGGTGCGCAGCCAGGACCATCCCCGCGTGCGCGGGGCCGACTCCCACTCCACGAGCGAGCCTGTCGGCAGGTGGTGGGACCATCCCCGCGTGCGCGGGGCCGACTTGGGTCGACGCTCGCCGACGCCGGGCTGTACCGGACCATCCCCGCGTGCGCGGGGCCGACCACGATGAGACAGCCGACGCGCTACGTCTGGCCTGGACCATCCCCGCGTGCGCGGGGCCGACGGCTCAATACGCCGGACCTGCCAGAAGCTACCCGGACCATCCCCGCGTGCGCGGGGCCGACTCGGCCGGGTAGTCGACGGCCTGTTCCAGCCGGGGACCATCCCCGCGTGCGCGGGGCCGACGCCGCACGGAACCCACCGCCCTGGCGGAGGGCCGGACCATCCCCGCGTGCGCGGGGCCGACACTTGTTCACCTGCAGGTTTAGTGGTGGAGAGGGGCGTTTTCCTTTAGTGGCTCAGAGAGCGGAGGCTTCATTTGGGTTTTCCTGATCTCTGAATTCGGTCCTGTCGTCAACGTCGTGTACCGCTTGAACGATATCGCAGGGACTTCAGGGAGAGATTTTGTCGGTGGGGGGTTCTATGTTGCTCACCTGAAGGGAGGCGTGAATGGCGGAAGACTTATTTCGTGCGTTGGGTTGCGATTCAGTCGAAATCCGACAATTAGCAGTTCTCTGGGGTAAATCTCGGAAAAAAGCGGGAGGTAGGATGAACCTCTTGCTATCGCATCTTCTGGACACTGCTGCCGTTGCGGAGCAGATCTGGGACCACTACTTGGCGCCGTCGGCGAAGCAGGCGCTGGACGACGTCTCGGGGGGCCGGGGGCGGCTGTTCTTCTCCTGGTTGTGCGGGATCCACGACTGTGGGAAAGCCACGCCCGCGTTCCAGCGGGTGGACGACGAGGGGGCCGCCGCCGTACGACGGGCCGGGCTGACGTGGAACGAGTTCGATGTGAGGAGGGCCCGGTGGAGGCACGACAAGGCCGGTGGGACGCTCCTCCTCACTCTTCTGCGGAAGGTCGGCTGGGAGGCCGACCAGCTCGCCTGGCTGTGGCCGCTGGTCGCCGGGCATCACGGTTCGTTTCCCTCGATCGCGGATCTGGGCCGCCCGAAGACGGCCCGGGGAGAGCCGCAGGGAAAGGGGCCTGCCTGGGCCAAGGCCCAGCGCGCGCTGGTCGAGGTGTTCACCCGGATGGTGGGCTACAAGGACCTCGCGGAGGTTCAGCCGGGAAGGGCGCCCAGCCGTGCCGTGCAGTTGCAGCTCAGCGGCCTTGTCGTCATGGCCGACTGGATCGCCAGTGACGAGCGTCATTTCGTCGGGGTCGACAACCTGACCGAGGTGAGCCTGGGCAATGCCCGTGACCGTGCAGAGAGAGCGTGGACGAAACTCGGGCTGCGGGGCGGCTGGGGTGTGCTGGAGGCTCCTGATCCGGACGCCTTCCGGCGGCGTTTCGGCGATCCGGCCCGCCCGTCGCAGGACCTTGTCATGGAGGTGGCGCGGCGGATGCCGGGGCCGGGGCTGCTGATCGTCGAGGCCCCGATGGGTGAGGGCAAGACGAAGGCGGCGCTGCTGGCGGCCGAGGTTCTGGCGGCGCGCTTCGGGGCCGACGGCGTCTATGTCGGCATGCCGACGCAGGCGACGAGCGATCCGATGTTCGGCCAGGTGCGGGCCTGGCTGGAAAGACTCGACGCCGATCTGGCCGACCAGGTGGCGCTGCTGCACGGCAAGCGGAGGTTCAACAAGGAGTGGCGCGCTCTCCTGGGGGAGATCGAGAGCGACCCCGACGACCACTTCGAGAGCGTCGAGGAAGACGATCCGTACGGCCTGGCCGACTCGCCGTTCGGGCACGAGGCCGGCGCCGAGCCCGAGCGTAAGGCTCCCGCGGAGTGGTTCCTCGGGAGGTCGCGAGGGCTGCTGAGCCCGTTCGTCGTCGGCACGATCGACCAGCTTCTCTACGCCGCCACCCGGACCAAGCACGTGATGCTGCGCGCCGCCGGGCTCATGGGCAAGGTCGTCGTCCTCGACGAGGTCCACGCGGCGGACGTTTACATGTCGCAGTTCCTCAAGGAGGGGTTGCGCTGGCTGGGGCAGGCTCGGGTGCCCGTGGTGCTGCTGTCGGCCACCCTGCCGCCGGCGCAGCGCCGTGAGCTGGTCACGGCCTACCTCGCCGGTGCCGCCTCTCAGGAGGAGTTCGGCGTGGAGGGGATGCCCGAGCCGGAGGGATATCCGAACGTCACCGCCGCCTGCCTGGTGGACGGCGGGGCGGTCTACGACGTGGACGATGCGGGGCAGTGGCGCCCGGACCTGCGGGTCTTGGTGACGATCCTGCCCGAGACCCCTGCCCGGCCGAGGGAGGAAGGCGAGCCCGAGGACTCCGCCGCCGACTCCGCGGACGCCGTCGTCAACACCGCCGACGCCGCTGTCGCCGCTCTCCTTGAGGAGCGTCTGGCACAGGGCGGTTGCGCGCTGGTGATCCGTAACACCGTCTCCCGGGCGCAGCAGACCTATGGTGCGTTGCGCCGCTGTTTCGGTGACGACGTGAGGTTGCTGCACGGGCGGTTGACCGCGCAGGATCGGGCCGAACGAACCGAGGAGTGCCTGCGGCTGCTCGGTCCGCCCGCCAAGGACCCTCCGTCCCCCGCGGGCGGGTCGCCCGCCGAGGGCGGCCCTTTGAGGGGGCCGCGCCCCGAGCGGCTGATCCTGGTGGCCACCCAGCTCGCCGAGCAGTCCTTCGACGTGGACGCCGATCTGCTGGTCACCGACCTGACCAGCATCGACCTTCTGCTCCAGCGCCTGGGGCGGGTGCACCGGCATCAGGGGGTCCGCCGCCCGGCGCGCGTCGGCGGGCCCGAGGTGGTCGTCACGGGGTTCGCGCCGCGAGACGGCGAGGCCCCGTGGATCCTGCCGGCGAGCGAGGCGATCTATGGTCGTTACCTGCTGCTGCGCACCGCCGCCCTGGTCTGCCGGGTGAGCGGGGGCGAGTGGTCGGTGCCGGGAGACGTGCCGCGCCTGGTCGGGCGGGTGTACGGCGACGCCGGTGATGTCGTTCCTCCGGAGTGGGCCGAGGACGAGCGGGAGGCGTACGCCGCCTGGGAGCGTGAGCAGCGAGAACGCGCCCACAGCGCGGAGCACTACCTCCTGACCCGGCCCGGTGAGCACGCCAGTCCGACACTGGACGGCCTGCACTACGCCGCCCACGGTCGCCTGGCGGAGGAGCGGCTCCAGGCGGTTGTCCGCGACGGCGATCCCAGCGTGGAGGTCGTCCTGGTGCGGCGTGACGACCGTGGTTACCGCACGCTCGCCGGCAGATGGCTCGGGGTCAACGGCGAGGCGCTCAGCGAGGATCTTCTGGAGGAGGTGCTGGGAGCGACCGTACGGCTGCCTCCCACACTCACCGAGTCCGCCGAGCGCGAGCTGTCGCCGCTGGACGGCTGGCGTGATCATCCGTGGCTCAAGCGCACCCGCGCGCTTGTTCTGGACGCCGAGTGCGCGGGGTCGCTGGGAGAATACATCCTGCGCTACGACATGCGGCTGGGGCTGGTCGTGGAGGGGGGCGGCCCGCGGCGTCGCACCGGGCGACGGCGATGAGGGCCGCTCTGTCCTTGGCCTTTGTGCTTGGCCGCCCCACCGCCGCGATTACCTCGGCGGGGCCCGCACGGGCCGCCGAAGTTCTCCGGGCTGGGAGCCGACGATTGCCCGGTGCGCGATTACCGGCTGCCGTCGGACACGGTTACGGGCCGGTTCCGCACCTTTCATTGCCGACATTTGTTGAATTTGTCACTGTCGGTGCTGAATATGCTAGAGGGTTCCTCTCTGGGGATTTTCCCTCCGGAGGGTCCTCTTCTCTGGCACGATTTACCGAACGTCTTGTAGGCATGGCTAATTCGAGGATCCCTCATGTCCATGTATGACCTAATTGATTCGCCTTGGCTGCTGGTGGGGCCAAGAGGCGGTGGAAAGCCTCGGAAGTCCTCCCTGCGTGAGGCATTGCTGTGCGCCCACGAATTCGACTCTCTTGTGGTGGACCTCCCCACCCATGCCCCCGCCCTGTTGCGGCAGGTGCTGCTTCCCGTCGTGCTGGACGCGCTGGGGGCTCCACGCGACCGGGCGGAGTGGGCACGGAGGTTCGACGCCGGGAGGTTCACCGACGAGGAGCGTGACGGGCTCTCCGCCTACCTGGAGAAGCACCGGTCCCGATTCGACCTGTTCGACAAGAACGCCCCGTTCGCCCAGGCGGCCGGTCTGCACACGGCCAAGAACGAGACGAAGGGGGCCGCGCTGCTGGTCGCCACGGCGGCCTCAGGCAACAACGTGCCCCTGTTCGCGGCCCGTACCGAGGGCGATCCGCTGCCGCTGACCCCCGCCCAGGCGGTCCGCTGGCTACTGCACACGCACTGCTGGGACACCGCGGCGATCAAGTCGGGCGCCGCCGGCGACCCTCAGGCCAAAGCCGGAAAAACAACAGGGAACCCCACAGGTCCCCTCGGGGCGCTGGGCGTGGTCGTTCCCGTCGGGCGCAGCCTGTACGAGACGCTGCTGCTCAATCTGCCCGCCACATCTCAGCCCGCCGCCGACCGCCCGCACTGGCGGCGCCCTCCCGCCGGGCCCGAGTGGGAGAGCAGGGCCGCCACGGGCCTGCTCGATCTGTGGACCTGGCAGTCACGTCGTGTCCGCCTCATCCCGGAGGAGACCGACGACGGCACGCGGGTCTCCCGGGTCGTGCTGTGCGCCGGAGACCGGCTGCCGGAGCTGCCGGAGTGGGAGCCGCACACCGCCTGGGCCTTCCAGAAGGCTCCCAAGAGCCCAACTGGAACGATCCGCAGACCTCGCCGTCACGTACAGGGCAAGGCCGCCTGGCGTGGCCTGGACGCACTGCTCGCGTCGGCGCGGGAGAACGACGAGGGCGTCTTCGAGACCTCGGTGCTGCTGGACCAGCTCGCCGCGGTCCAGGCCGAGGGGCGCCTCGACTACGGCTACCCGCTCCGGGTGGAGACCGTGGGCGTCGCCTACGGCAACCAGTCCGCGGTCGTCGAGGACATTCTGTTCGACGCGATTCCCCTGCCCGTGGCGGCCCTGTGCGCGCGGGAGGACACCTCCACCACCCTGCTGCAGGTGGCCGAGCAGGCCGAAGAGCTGGCCAGGGCGGTGAACAACCTCTCCGCCGATCTCCGACGGGCCGCGGGAACCGACCCCATTCCCTGGGACAAGGGGCAGCGCCCCGGCGAGTTCGTGCTGCACGCCCTCGACCCGCTGGTCCGCCGTTTCCTCACCGGAGTACGGACGACCGCCGGGGACCCGGAGAAGCTGGAGCGGGGCCGTGCCGCGTGGGAGAAGGCCGCCCGCGACCGCACATGGGACGTCGCGGAGAAGGTCCTGGCCACCGCCACCCACGGCGAGTTCGGCGGACGTGCCGTCGAGAAGAACGGACGTGAGTTCACCTACCGCCTGGCCACGGCTGAGCAGAACTTCCGTCGGCAGATCAATGCCATCCTGCCCCGCTGTGCCGAGACGGCGGACGATCTCGCGGAGGACGTGGAGGACGACCTCGTCGAGGACGCCGTCCCGGCCGTCTCCGCCTTCGCGGCACGGACTTTTTGAAGGTGAGGACCTCCATGCCCGTCAAGAACAATCGGCCCCCGCGCTACTGGACCCGGCACATCGCCGCGGACGGTACCTGGCGTACCAAGGAGGGGCGTCCTCCCGGAGAGGATCTGGCCGCACTGCGCGCGGGACTGGGCCGCGAGGCCGGGACCGTCCCGGCGCTGTGGCCCTACTACCGATCGCCGGTCGACGATCTGCTGGCCCGCCGGGGCGAGGTCTCCGACGAACAGCGGGCCGAGCACGCCGCGCTCGCCCTGTACGGCCTGCATCAGCAGGCCCGGTCCGAGCCCATGCACCAGCCGGAGGTCCGGCTGGGCCAGGCGCTGCGCCGGTTGCACCAGAGCGGCAAGTTCACGGAAGAGGCCGTGAACCGCCGGGTGAACGCGGCGGCCTCCGCCACCCAGGTCTCCGCGCTGCTCACCCACCTGCGCGGACTCGTCACCCAGTTGCGAACCGTCGGCCAGCCCCTCGACTACGACCTGCTGCTGGACGACATCCGCGCCTGGCAGCGCCCCGATTCCCGGCAGAGGGCCCGCCGGCGCTGGGGCCTGGACTACTACGGCAGGTCCCGCTCCGACGGCAAGGAGCCCCTGGCCTCGGGGGCGGTCCCCGACTCCGCCTGATCGCCGCCCCCGTACGAAACCGTCTTCATCTCCCCTGGAGTTCTCCCATGGACAAGCGTCTTTTCATCGACGTCCACATCGTGCAGACCGTCCCGCCCGCCAACCTCAACCGCGACGACCAGGGCAACCCCAAGGAGGCGTACTTCGGCGGAGTACGCCGTGCCCGGGTCTCCTCCCAGGCGTGGAAGCGCGCCACCCGCACCGCCTTGGCCCAGCACGCGCCCGAGCAGGACCACGCCACCCGCACCAAGCGGATCGTCGCCGAGTTGGCCAAACGCCTGGCCGCCCGCACCGGCCTGGAAGGCGAACGGTCCGCCCGGCTGGCCGCGAAACTCCTGGAGCCGCTGGGCATCAAGGAGGGCAAGAAGGCCGGAGACACGGCCTACCTGCTGTTCTTCGGCTACCGTCAGTTGGAGGACATCGTCGATCTGGTGGTCGGCCAGGCCGCCGACCTCGCCGCTCTGGACGACGAGGCGCTCGCCGCCGCGGCCAAGGGCCTGCCGGTGGCGCAGAAGCTCCAGAGCGGGCACCCGATGGACGTGGCGCTGTTCGGCCGCATGGTCGCCGACATCCCCTCCCTCAACGTCGACGCCGCCGCCCAGGTCGCCCACGCTCTCTCCACGCACGCCGTGGAGCTGGAGTTCGACTACTACACGGCTGTCGACGACGAGAACCTGGCCGACGAGACCGGTGCCGGCATGATCGGCTCAATCGGCTTCAACTCGGCGACGCTGTACCGCTACGCCACGATCGGCCTTCGCCAGCTGGTCACCAATCTCGGCGACACCGACGCCGCCCTCGACGCGGTGGAGACCTTTGTTCAGCACTTCGCCCGGTCCGTCCCCTCGGGGCACCAGAACTCCTTCGCCCACCGCACCCTGCCCAGCCTGGTCGCGGTCGTGGTTCGAGACGATCAGCCGGTCAACCTGGTCTCCGCCTACGAGCGCCCCGTCGTCGCCCGCCACGAGGGAATCGCCGAGACCTCGGCGCTGCGGCTGGCCGCCGAGTACGAGCGCGCCGTCCAGCAGTGGGGTGACGTGCCCGTCCACGCCGCCGTCTGCCACACCTTCGACCCGGTCGGCGACACCGCGGCGCGGCTCGGTTCGGCGTTCGGTACGCAGCAGACCTTCCCCGAACTGACCACCGCCCTGCGCGGCACGCTCGTCGAGTTCGTCAAGCAGGCCGGATGAGCACCGCCGAGGCCACTCTGGTGCTGCGTCTGGGTGGCCCGTTGCAGTCGTGGGGTGATCGCAGCGTGTTCAACCGCCGCGACACCCGGCCCGAGCCCACCAAGTCCGGTGTCCTCGGGCTGCTCGCCGCCGCGGCCGGCAGGTCGCGCGAGGAACCGCCCGGTGAGCTGCTCGTCCTGCGGATGGGGGTGCGGGTCGACCAGCCGGGCACCCTCCTGCGCGACTATCACACCGTCAGCGACTACCGGGGGCGCCCGCTTCCGCAGGCCGGGGTTTCCGCCAAGGGATTACAGAAACCGACATCCCCGGCCAAACTCACCCACGTCACTCAGCGCTTCTACCTTCAGGACGCGGTTTTCCTCGCCGCGCTGGAGGGGCCCGCCGTGCTCGTCAAGGCACTCGTCGACGCCGTCAGGAGCCCCGCCTTCCCCCTCGCGCTCGGCCGCCGCTCGTGTGTTCCCACCCAGCCGCTCTTTCTCGCCGTCCGCGAGGCCCCGCTGGAAGAGGTCCTGCGCACCGAGCCCTGGCAGGCCGGCGAGACGGCCAAGCAGCTCTATGCCCGCCGCCGGAGGCGCCCGGCCACCGTCGACCTGTCCGCGACCCTGGACGACTCCGACGGCGAAGACTCCCTCAACGACGTGCCGCAGTCCTTCACCCTGCGCGACCGCCGGTTCGTCAGCCGCCGCATTCGTCACACCTGGGTGACGCTGCCGACCGGATTTTCCGAACCCGGCACCGCCGCCGACGGTCACGACCCGTTCGCCCTCCTGGGCTGGTGATCCCAATGACCTATCTGTCCCGCATCCGGATCAACCCGCTGCGCGAGAGAAGCCGCATGCTTCTCGCCAGCCCGCACGTCATGCACGGCGCCGTCATGCACGGCATTCCCGACCATCCCACCGACGAGCGCATCCTGTGGCGGCTGGACGCCGACAACCCCCACCGGCCCATGTTGTTCGTGCTCACCGCGACCAGGCCCGACTGGTCTCACCTGGTCGAGCAGGCCGGTTGGCCCGAGGCCGACGGCGAGCACGCCGCCGTCCGCGACTACGCGCCGTTGCTCGCCCAGATCGCCACCGGCAGAGAGTTCGCCTTCCGGCTCACCGCCAACCCCGTGCAGAACACTGTAAATCCCATCAAACCCACCCCGAACCAACGTGAAAAGGCCAAGGACGTCAAACGGCGCTCCTTCCGCGTCGGGCACCGTACCGCGGCCCGGCAACTCGACTGGTTCCTCAGCCGGACCGAACGCTGGGGTTTCGAAGTCCCGCGGGCTCACACCGACCCTCCGGCTCCCGGCCTGCGGCCGTACACCGGCCCCGATCCCGGCAGCCCCGTCGCACGCGAGGTCCGGATCACCGCGCGTGACCGCCGCTCGTTCGCCAAACGCCGCGACACCGGGCCCGTCGTCCTGCAGACCGTGACCTTTGAAGGCCGTCTGCGGGTGACCGATCCCGCCTCCTTCACCGAGCGGCTTCTGAGCGGCATCGGCCCGGCCAAGTCCTACGGGTGTGGTCTGCTCACCCTGGCCCCGCTCCAGGGCGGGACATCGGCCGGACACCGGCTCCCGGCGGGTGCGTGATGGCCGACATCTGGTGGAAGGCCCACCCCCACGACCTACACCGCATCACCGACCGCGTCTCCAGCGTCTACGTCGAACGCAGCCACATCGACCGCGACGAGAACGCCGTTGTGATCATCAATAAGCGGGACACCGTCCGGGTACCCGCCGCCATGGTGGCCGTCATGCTCATCGGCCCCGGCACCCGGGTCACCCACGGGGCGGTCAACCTGCTCGGTGACTCCGGCACCGCCGTCTGCTGGGTCGGCGAGCAGGGCGTCCGCCTGTACGCCTCCGGCCTCGGTCCCAGCCGGGGCTCTGGGCTGCTCTACCGCCAGGCGTGGCTGGTGACCCGTCCCAAGGAGCGCCTTGCCGTCGCCCGCGCCATGTACGGCATGCGCTTCCCCGGCGAAGACGTCTCGGCGATGACCATGCAGCAGTTACGCGGACGCGAAGGCGCGCGGGTGCGCAAGCAGTACCAGCTCCACTCCCGCCGCACCGGCGTACCGTGGAGCGGGCGCGACTACCGCCCCGGCGACGCCTTCGCCGCCGGTGACGACCTCAACCGACTGCTGTCGGCCGCCAACGCCGCGCTGTACGGCATCTGCCACGCCGTCACCGTCGGTCTCGGCGCCAGCCCCGGCCTCGGCTTCGTCCACACCGGCTCCGCGACCTCGTTCGTCATGGACATCGCCGACCTCTACAAGGCCGAATACACCATCCCGCTCGCCTTCGACCTGATGGCCAAGGGACTGACCGAGGAACGCGACGCACGCCTGGGACTACGTGACCGTATCGCGGAGGACAAGCTCCTCGGCCGCATCGTCGGTGACATCAAAGCCCTCCTGGCCCCCGACGGAGTGGAGGTCCCGGACATCGAGGTCAACGAGCTGTGGGACGAGAAGGTGGGCTCCGTCTCCGGCGGCGTCAACTGGGCGGGGACGGACGGTCCTCCGGCGAAGGAGGCGTTCGAAGCCCCCGTCCCGGCCACCATGGGCGAGGATCACATCGCCGTCATCGGCCCCGAGTTCGAAGAGTCCGCCGGCGAGCGTCCCCATGACTCCGGCGGAACGGCTGCCCCATGACCGTCGTCGTCCTCATCGCGGCCCCCGAAGGACTCCGTGGCCATCTCACCCGCTGGATGGTCGAGGTCAACGCCGGAGTCTTCGTCGGCAACCCCGGCAAACGCGTCCGCGACCGCATCTGGGAACTCCTCGCCGCCCGCATCGGCGACGGCCAAGCGGTCCTCGTCGAACCGGCCGACAACGAACAGGGCTGGGCGGTACGGACGGCGGGCAAGGACCGCTGGTACCCCGTGGACTTCGACGGACTGATTCTCTCCGCCCGCCTCCGCCGCTAAAGCACCTGGTCAAAAAGCATCGGCCCCGCACACGCGGGGATGGTCCTCAGCTACCAGCCGGGCTGGGGTGAGACGGCGGATTCGTGGGGCTGGAGCTGTACGAGGGGGGCGACGCGGAGGGCGCCGAGCGGGCGCTCGACGCCCTGGAGCAGCTCGCCTCCCTGATAACGGCCCTGGAGGACATGGGCCCCTGGTCCGCGGGGCCGCGCGGATCCGTCTCCGCCGGGCCGGCGACTCCTGAAATAACGCCGAGACGACGCCCGAAGCGGCGCCCGAGGGGGTTTCCGGGCGGGCGCCGGACCTTCGGCGGGTCAGGGTGACGGAGTTTTGTGAGTTTTGTTATTTCTAGTGCTGTTATTACGGCTTGCGTGCTACGCCGCAAAACTCCGATACTTCGGCCGGTGCTCCGAATGGGGTGAATTCAGGGCGCCAGCGTGAGCAGGAGACCACGCCCGGCTCCACCAGTTCCAACCCCTCGAAGAAAAGCTCCAATTCGCCGCGGGAGCGCGCCGTGATCGGCGTGCCGCCCTGACGCATGAACTCCCGCATCGACTCGTGCATCGCCTCGCCGTGGACCTCGGCCGTGGGATGGCCGATCGCCAGGTAGCTGCCGGAGGGCAGGGCGTCCATCAGCCGGTTGACGATGCCCCGCGCCTGGCCGTCGTCCAGGACGTGGTTCAGGATGCCCAGCAGCATGAGCCCGACCGGCCGGGAGAGGTCCAGGATCGTCCCGGCGACCTTCAGGATGTGGTCGAGGTCGCGCACGTCGGCGTCGATGTAGTGGCAGGCCCCCGCTGAGCTACTGGTCAGCAGGGCTCGGGCGTGCGCCAGCACCAGCGGGTCGTTGTCGACGTAGACGATCCGGCACTCGGGGGCGATCCGCTGGGCGACCTCGTGGGTGTTGTCGGCGGTGGGCAGGCCGGTCCCGATGTCGAGGAACTGGCGGACCCCGCCCTCGGTCACCATGTGCCGTACGGCCCGGCACAGGAAGGCGCGGTTGGCGCGGGCGGCGTCGGCGATGCCGGGGATCATCCGCTCGACCATGTCCCCGGCGTCGCGGTCGGCCGGGTAGTTGTCCTTACCCCCCAGCCAGTAGTTCCAGATGCGGGCCGAATGAGGGACATCGCTGCGGAACCCGGCCGGTTGCCTGCCGGCGGAGGGGGTGTCGTTCAATGGGCGTCCTTTGGTGTGCCGGTGATGGACGAGGCTTGTCTATCCTTCCCGTCCCACATCTGTCGTGGGGCATCGGGGTCTCTGACGAATGCGTGTGCCGCGGGGGCTTCCCCTCTTTTACCGTGCCTTTTTTTCGTCACAAATCAAGACATTGAGCTGACCGATCTGTCTGTGACATTCAGCACGGTCCCCCGGGCGGCCACCGGGCATGCGAGCGTGGCGCGGGCGGGACAGGCGCCCGCTGTGGGCTCTCCGCCCGGACTCAACCGGTGCGGGCGGCGGGGTGCCGGCCGCTTTTCAGGGCCGGACCGGTGAATCGGCGGCGGGGGCGCACTGGGACGGGGGCATCATGTGGCCGCCTTTCAAGATATCCCGTGATCTGGTCGATCCATATCGTGCGGACACAATGCGTTGCCGGATTTTAGATGGTACGCCACCTGTGCCCTATCCTGCGCAGTTACACCATCGCCGGCGCCGACTCAAAGCACCTCGGCCTCCACGACGGCCAAAATCGGTATTCCTATCTTGGGCTGTCCTGATCTGGTCACTGTAACGCACATGAACCGTTTTTCAATGGATTCCCGCTATCGTGGAATTCCCCTGTGAACATTCCTTCGTGGCCTTCGGAGGATCATTGTGTTCTCCAGCTCCCGCCTTTCGCCGTCGAGGCGTGCCGTGCTCGGCGCGGGCCTGTCCTGCCTTCTGGCCGGGTGCTCGGGTGGGCCCGCCCGGCGCGACGGCGAGGAGCACCGCCCCTGCGCGGCGCCCGCGATGTCCGATCCGCCTCTCGGCCGCCCGAGCTGGCCCGTCACGCAACCTCCCGGCGTCTTTGCCGGGCGGCCTCTGGCCGTCGGGCCGGCGCTGTTCGTCGCCACCGACGACGCGGCCCTCACCAGATATGACGCGCGCACCGGCGTGCGGGCGTGGCGGTGTGACAAGGTGCATCCGGGCACATCCGACAGTTCCCCGCTCCCTCTGGTGTCGGCCGGCGGTGTGGTCGTCTGCGGCTTCTCACCGACCGTCGAGCAGACGGTCCTCGTCGGCGTCTGCGCCGAGCACGGTCAGGTGCTGTGGCGGCACTCCGTGCCCAACCCCGCGCACCTTCTCACCGTTCACGAAGGAAAAGTACTCGCCCCCATCGGAGACGGTGTCCTGGCGATCGACGCGGCCGACGGCCGTGTCCTGTGGAAAAGCCCTCTCGCGCAGCCCAAGGAGCTCGCGGTGACGCCGGACGGCGCCTCGGTGATCGCTGTCAGCTCCTTGCGGAACACCATCGCGGCCTATGCCCTTCACGACGGCTCCGTCCGCTGGACGCACGCGTTGCCGGACGCCTCCGACGTCTCCGCCGTACTCGGCCCCGGCCAGGTGTCCACCATCGCCTTCACCTGGAATGAGGCCTTCACGGACGGCGTCACCGACATCGTGACCTACGAGGCACGGACCGGCCGCCGGATGTGGTCGCGGCACTTCTCCAGCCCCGGCACCACTTCAATGACCGTGATCGGCGACCGCCTCCTGTGCCATGTCGGCGGCGCGCTGCTGGCCTTGAGGACGTCCACGGGAGAGACGGCGTGGCGCCTGCCGATTCTGACTCCCAACGTGGAGCCCCATTTCCGCCGGCAGGGCGACGCGGTTCTCGTCAGCACGAACACCATGCGGGAAGGACTCCTGTTCAGTGTCGACCCGGTGGCCGGACGCATCCTCTGGCGCAAGGAGACGAAGCCGTTCAGCGGGTTGTCAATCCCGGTTGACGGCGTCGTATTCGTGGAGGCCGGCACCGACGACAACGCGGTCGTCGTGGCCGTCGACGCGAGCACGGGCGATGTCCTGTGGTCGGAGAACGCCGAGGAAGGCGCCTGGATCGTCGTTGGGGAAGGCGCCGTCTACGCCGTGGGAGATCGGGAGATCGTCGGTTTCGAGGCCGCGACGGGAATCCGCCTTTAGGCGGTTTCAGGAGGAGAGGAAACTCGAAAGTGCCCCCCAGACGGACACGCAAGCGGCCGGCGCCCGCCGATGGATGGCGGGCACCCGCCAATGTGATCGGGCTGGCCAACTGGACGGTGACCGCGTTGGCCCTCGTCGTCGCCGTGGTCGCCCTCGCCCATTCGTGCAGTGCGGCACGCAGCGGCGAACGGCAGGCCGACACGGCCGAGGGCGAGGCGGCGCGGCGCGGACTCGTGGAACTGTCGGACGTGAACGTCGTCTACGCGAAGACCGACGGCGAGGTCACCGACGAGGAGGGCGGAACTCGGAAGCTTCCCGGCGGTCTGCGCGCACCGCAGATCGACCTCCAAGTCCGTAACCGGGGCAGCGGGGACGCCCGGATCGCCGAGGCCGAACTGTCGGTGCTCCAGTCACATTCCCTGCGCGGGTGCTACGGGACGGGAGGGGGCGTCGTCGTCTCCGCGCGCTACGAGATGACGATCCCCCTCGATCAGGACCCTCCCTTCAGCATGGCACGCCCCCTTGACTTCGCTGTCGCGTCCGGGAAGTACGACAGGTTCAGGCTCGTCGTCGGCCCGGAAGGCGATGGGCGGACCCCGTGGATCGCGGTGGTGTCGCTCCGGTTGCGCACCGACGACGGACAGGACCTCGACGCGGGCCCCCTTGCCCTGATCAGCCCCGGTGGCGAGGAGGAGTTTTATCTCGACGGCACCCGCTGGAAGATCCGGCCGCCGCGCGACGCCGCGTGCCAACGACGGAATCTCGCCACCGTGCGTTCGGTGCGGGCGATCCCGGGACTCGTCGCCCCCTCGGCCCTGGCGTCCCTGGAAAAGGCACTGACCGCGCTCGGCTGAACGGCTCGGGCCGAGCTAGACCCTGCGGCGCGAAAGGAACCGCCAGGCCGCGAAGCCCAGGAGCAGGATGACGGCGGCTCCCCCGGCGTAGATCCAAGGGGAGACCGGCGCACTCCCGGACGTGGGGGCGGAGGAGTCCGGTGCGGGTGCGGTCGGCGTGGCCGGCGCGGGGCGGGTGGGCGTGCCGATCGCCGTCAGGAGCGCGGCGCTGATGGGCTGTCCGTTCGGGTCCCCGTCCTCCGCGCGCAGGGGGCCGTTCCCCGGGCGGACCAGCTGGTCGCCGTCGCACAGCGTCGTGTGCAACGAGACACCCGTGTCGGCGGGGAACATGCCCGTCTGCTCGTCGGAGGCGAACACCAGGTACCGCGAGCCGACGGCGAAGGCGAAGCCGCAGGCCGCGCTGTCGGCGTTGGTGAGGACCCGATACTCGGCGAGTGCCCCGCCCTTGTAGACCTGGTCGGCGCGCAGGGTGTAGACGATCGGCGGCGGGGGGCCGAGGGGGTCCCCCTCCAGGCGGCGGGCGCTCACCACCGTCCCGGTGAAGATCGCGTCCGCCCTCTTCACCTGGGTGGCGGCGTCGAAGGGCGCGCAGGTACAGGCGCAGGCCGTACCCGGAGTGATCGTGACGAACGCGAGCAGCAGCAGAAGAACGGCGAGAACCCGGGGTTTCATGCCTCTCATCACGTATCCCGCCGGGCGGCGGTTCGGCCTCTGAAAGAGCGGGCCCGTACGGGGTGGGGGGTGCCGAGGGGCGTGGAAGCGTACGGTGTGACCGCTGGGTCACGGGCTCGCGCAGATGACCTCCACGAAGTGGCCGACCGTCTCCTCGGGGAGGTGACGTGCCAGGTCGGCCTCGCTGATCATGCCGACGAGCCGATGCTGATCGATGACCGGAACCCGGCGGATCCGGTGCATCTCCATGGCACCGAGCACCTGCTGGACGTCGGCGTCGGCGTCGATGGTGACGGGCTTGCCCTGCGCCAGCTCACCGGCCGTCATCGTGGACGGATCGCCCCCGGAGGCGACGCACTTGAGCACGATGTCCCGGTCGGTGATGATGCCGTGGAGCCGGTCGTCGTCGCCGCAGATCGGCAGCGCGCCCACCCCGAGGTCGCGCATTCGCTTCGCCGCGAACTCCAGGCTCTGGTGCTCACCCACGCACTCGGCGCCCGGATGCATGATGTCCCGTGCCGTTGTCACGATGATCTCCCTTCGCTGGACGACTCCTCATCTCGCATGGTGCTTCCGGCCCGGAGCCGGGAGATAGGGCCAAAGGTCCTTAACGTGACGAAGCGGGACACCGTACGACGGAGGCCCCTGTGACCAGGGGAAACGGCTGTGACCGGAGAGCCGGGCGGAGGGGCCGGCCCCCGGCGCGGGGCGTAGGACGCCTCCGGACCGGGAACCTCTCTGAGTGACGACGGCTTTCCCAGGAGGTGGAGCCGATGACTCAGCCCAGGCCGGAAACGGATCGCCCGGTGGAGGAAGCAGGGACGCCGGCGAACGAAATCGATCTTCTCAGAAAGCGGGTCGGCAGGGTCGAAGAGCAGGTACGGGCCCTGGCCGAGGCCACCCTCGCCCTCGCCCGCGGCATGGAGGCCGGGCCGCTGGAGGAGCCCGGCCAGGGACGTGCCGAGCGCGCCGCCCGCCTCGCCCACGAACTGCTGCTCGCCGCCGATCACCCCGGCCGCGAGGGCGGCCCGGCCTGACACCGCCGGAGGTCACCGCGAAGGGCGGGGAACCAGAAGAACGGGTGAGGCGATCGCCTCGATGAGACGGGGTGCGAGGGCCGCCGCCTGAGCGCGGATCTCCGGCACGGCGGTCGTCTCGTACAGGCTTCCGCGCAGCAGGGGGCCCAGCGCGAAGATCCTCGCGTTCGGACGGTCGTCCCCGTCCAGGAGCACGCCGCGGGAGTCAGCCTCCAGGCCGAGCCCCACGGCGTCCGGCCGGGCCGTACCGCCGGTGACGAGGGCGGCGACGAGCGGATCGGCGGTGAGGTCGGCCCCGGGACCCGTGGCGTTGACCAGCCAGCCGACGTCGAGCTCCGCGGCGGTGCCGTCGGCCTCCACGTCCACGCGCAGGCGGCCGGGAGCGGTGGCCGAGGCCCTGACCAGCCTGCCGCGCAGCACGCGGAGCTGGCCCTGGGCACGCAGCTCGGCGATCCGGGCGGCCGTCGCCGGGGGAATCCGGTGCCGGTGAACCTCCCAGTAGCGGGCGACCAGCCGCAGAAACCGCCGCCGCTCCTCGGGGGAGAGCCGCGTCCACAACGCCTGGGCCTGGGGCCGCAGGCCGTCCACCACGCCGCACCACTCGCCTCCCCGTTCCCCGACCGCCAGCCGTACGGCCCGCAGCAGGCCGGCGACCGTCAGCGGCCCGGAGGGGAGCGGCACCGTGACCGGGGGCGGCAGGGGGTGCGGGTGCGGCCGGGGCAGCAGGGCGTGCCGCGACAGCGCGTACACGACCGCCTTCGGATGCGCCCCGGTCACCGTGACCGCCACGTCCACCATCGTCAGCCCGGTGCCCAGCACCAGCACCGGAGCGCCGTCGCAGACTCGGTCGAGCGCGCCCGTCTTCCACGGATCGGCGACGTACCGCGCGCCGGTGCCCTCCACGACGCGCGGCGGGGCGGCCGGGGGACGGTTGCCCAGTGCCAGCACGGCCGCGTCGGCGTCGATGCGGCGGCCGTCGAGCAGCCGGACGCTCACGCCGTGGGGGCGCTCCAGGGCGATGACCGTGCCGGTCACGCGCCGCAGCACCTGGGCGGGGGGATTCTCCACGGCGGACAGCACCTCGCGCAGGTAGCGCCCGTAGACCGATCGTGGCAGGTAGTCGGAGCCGGTCACCTCCAGGCCGCGGTCGCGGGCCCAGCGCAGCAGGTGCCCGTGGTCGCCGTCCAGGGCGCTCATCTTGTCGGCGGTGGTGTTGAGCAGGTGGTGGGGGTCGGTGGTCGAGTACGCCTGGCCGAGGGCGTGCCGGCCGTCCCGGTCGATCAGGGTGACCTCAAGGGGCATCGCGCGGGCCCGCGCGTGCCTGAGGAGGTGGATCGCGGCCAGGGCGCCGCTCGCGCCACCCCCCACGACGACGACCGATGGTGAACGTGGCATACCAACCTAGTGTACCTGTAGGTTATAGGCGATTCTTGTTTTCGGGACGGATGTCGCCGCCTGTTTCACGTGTGTTTCGCGGGCGGGGGAGTCCGTACGGAAATCACCGGCCGGAGAACGGCGAAACGCCTGGTGGCGGACATCGCGGACCGGCCCCGATCGGTTACTCGCCACCGAAACCCACCCGCTGCGGCGAGACCCCATGGCTCGGGCGAGGGTTTTTCTCGCTTTTTCTCACGCGCGCCTCTGGATGAACACAATCGTGGAAATGAATGGCATAAGCCACGAAAGAACGACATTCAGCCCGGCATCGGTGCGTCGTCGGCGAACGGAGCGAAACCGTGACCACCACCCCCGCGTGCGCGGGGAGTAGAACGGCGACGAGCTGGCCGCGGACTTCCGCAGGGGACCATCCCCGCGTGCGCGGGGAGCAGTCCTCCTCCCATACCCCTCCGCCGTCGTCGTAGGGACCATCCCCGCGTGCGCGGGGAGCAGGACTTTGCGGATCGTGATCCTTGCCACGCCGAAGGACCATCCCCGCGTGCGCGGGGAGCAGCCGGGGTCGTGGTCCCCGGTGTCGTGCCCGTTGGGACCATCCCCGCGTGCGCGGGGAGCAGAGCCGGTCATGGTCAGCTGCAGCGCGGTAACAGGGACCATCCCCGCGTGCGCGGGGAGCAGCGGGGTGCCCCCTGTGACCTGCGCTGTCCCTGGGGACCATCCCCGCGTGCGCGGGGAGCAGACCGCGAGCGGACGTTTCTCTCACCCCACCTGGGGACCATCCCCGCGTGCGCGGGGAGCAGGTCGTGACTCCGGGCAGCTGGATCGCCAGGACGGGACCATCCCCGCGTGCGCGGGGAGCAGGAGGCCAGCAAAGGCCCCAAACAGGTGTTTGAGGGACCATCCCCGCGTGCGCGGGGAGCAGCGTTCCGGCGCTGCCGGCGGTGCCGGTGGGCTGGGACCATCCCCGCGTGCGCGGGGAGCAGTTCTCGCCGGGGGCGGTGAACGCCTTCGGCTGGGGACCATCCCCGCGTGCGCGGGGAGCAGCTTGTCTCCCTCCTCCAGGCCGCGGGCGACGCGGGACCATCCCCGCGTGCGCGGGGAGCAGACTCGTTGACCTGGGGGTTTATCGGCGGGAGAGGCGGAAGAAGAGCACTTTCAATGATTCGGACATTTCGGGCTCAGGGGGTTGGTGGCCGGGGTTGCGGCGTCGGTGTCGGAACACAGTAACGCCTGGCGGGTTGCTCTTGTACGGCGTGCTGCCGTTACCAGCCAGGGAGGGAGCGCTTCCTGCGTGCTGTGACATTCCTGCGGGAGAGGGGTGTTCTTCCCGGTTGGGTTGGGGGGTTCAGCCAGCGGTTTGGGGGGCGGCCGGTTGGGTTGCCCGGTTGCCGTGGAGGAGGGCGTGGATTTCGGTTTGGCGGTAGCGGCGGTGTCCTCCGAGGGTGTGGAGGGAGGTGAGTTTGCCGGTTCTGGCCCATCGGTTGACGGTTTTGGTGTCGACGCGGAAGAGGGCGGCGACCTCGGCGGGGGTGAGCAGGGGCTCGATGTATGGGGTGGCCGTGGTGTTTTTCATGGGTTTCCTGTCGGCGGGTCGGGGTGGTTGACGAAGTGGGGTGGGGGGTGTCCCCGGCCGGGGTTGGGAAGGGCGGCCGGGGACACCCCCCCGGGGGCGACCGGTGTGGTTTCCCCCTTTTTTGTCCCTGACAAGGGGGGCGGTCGCCCTGGGCCGGCGGGAGGGGTCCTTTGGGAAGAGGAAGGACTTCCTCCGCCGGGGGCCGGGGTGGTGAGGTGGCGTGGCCGGTCGCCGGAGGTGTCTTTTCTCCGGAGGCCGGCCGTACCGGCTGTTTAGGGGGTGGGTGAGGGCAACGGGAGGGGTAGGCGGGTGGGGCGGCAGCGGAGGGCGAGTTCGGCTTGGAGGGTTTCGGCGGAGTCGCGCAGGATGGTGGGCCGGAATCCGGCTTTCTCCTGTTCGAGGGTGAGGGGCTCGCGGTAGAGGGCGAACCACAGCGGCACCGTCAGGTGGGCGACGCAGACGATCTTCCAGGTGGGGAACGCCTCGGCCAGGGCGGCGCGCTGGGCCTCCCACTGGGCGCGGGCCTTGCTGTCGGTCTGCCTGCCCTGCTGGGGGCCGAGGGAAGGGGCGGCGGTCATGGGGTGCTTCCTTCGGGTGGGTAGGGCAGGGTGCGGGCGGGCCGTACGGCGGAGCGGCGGGCGCAGGGGAGAGGGGGTCGCCGGGTTTGGTCGGGGGTGGCCGGGCCGGGGGGTACGGCCTGGAGGAGTGCCTGGGTTTCGGCGTGGCGCATCCGTTCTGCCAGGTCTTCGGCGGTGTCGGCGGAGACCATGACGGGTTCGGGGGTGGGCCAGGCGGCGATGGCGTAGAAGTGGCGGGTGCCGGTGCCGTACCAGACGACCCATCCAGGTCGGGAACGTTCCAACACCTCGGCTTTTTCGCGGGCGGGGCCGTCCCAGATCCGCCGGTAGACAGGTGTTGGGGCGGAGGGCTGCCCGGCGCGGTGCCTGCCCGGGGTGCGCGGTTGCCCGATCACGTTCCCACCCGCCCGGACCCTGTTTCGGGGGCGGTCCTCCCGCCGCCGGACGTGGCCGTCTGGTCGGCCGGCTGCCCGGCTCCGGTCTGCTCGGTGGCCTCGCCGGGGGTGGTCTCCAGTTCCCGGGCTGCCTGCTCCTGCCGTTCCACCTCGGCCTGGAGTTGCGTGAGGGTGTCGGCGTCGACGGTGCGGTACGGCGGGGCGTGCCACTCGGTCTCGCGAGGGAACGGCTGCACCCGGCTGGCCCAGAGGCGGCCGGTGTCGCTGACGATGATCCGCCAGCCGGGAATCGCACCCACGGGGGCTCCTGCACCTGCGCCTGCGATGCCGGGGGTGGGGGAATTAGCATTCTGCATGAATCGGATCTCCGTTGTCCGGTTATGGACCCGCCCGGGTGTCGCGAGCGCCGGGCGGGTCCGCTTTGTGGGGTGGGAAGAAAGCCGTCGGGACGCCGATGGAGGTGTTCCGGCCGCGCCGGGAGCACGGGCGCTCAGGTATGTGCCGGGAGCGGGGCGTCGGCTGTCACCGCGCCGCGCGGGCCCGGTGGCCGTAGTCCTCACGCCGGACCGGGGGCAGGGTCGGGGCGTCCGCCGGGGCGGCGACGGCCGGGCGCAAGGCGCGGCGGGCGAGGCCGGTACGGCATGTTCGGCGGATGTCCGCTGCTCGGGGTCGTCGGCGGGGGCCGGGGGAAGGTCGTGCCGAGTGGCCGATACGACGGGCGGGGCCTGCTCCGGGATCTCCGGGGCGGCGGGTTGGGGGCGGCGCTGGGCGGGGACCAGCGGAATCACCTCGCCGGGCGCCACGTCGGCGGGCGGCCCGAAACGAGGCAGCCGCACCGGGCCGCCGCACCGCCGGGCCTCCAGCCGGGCGCCCATCATCTCCCCGCACGGCTGAACGTAGTCATGATCGGCCGGAGAGCCGGGGCAGCCGTGCGCGTAGGGGGCGTGCCCGCACAGGGCACACCCCATCGGCATCGGCACGGCGCCGGCGAAACAGCCGCAGCCGCCCCTGATCGGCGTGACCCGGTCGAGGACCGGAGCACTAGGCTTGCTCATGGGTCAGGAACCACACTTCCTGATCGGGGCCTGTCCGGACGTGTGCAGCGTCCGGCAGGCCGTTTCTATCCTGACGGTATTTGATCTTCAGATGTATTTGCGCAGTTCAGAGGGTTACTGTGTCCTGCACGTTCACGGTCTAGCAGTCCTTTTCATGAACGGTCGCGACTCTTCAAACTAGAGCTTCGCTGTCTACGGTCTTCCCTATGATCAATCAGGGGGAATGGGTTTGGGAGGAGGGGACGGCGCGGTGGAGGCAGCTTTACGCCGTTCTCAGAGATCGCATCGAGTCCGGCGCGTACCCGTCTCGGCGCCTGATACCGAGCCTGATTCAGATGGAGGAGGAGTTCGGGCTGGCGCGCAACACCATCCGCAAGGCTCTTGCCCGGCTCACCCGTGAAGGTTACGTGCGTCCTGAGCAGGGAGTGGGCACCGTCGTGCAGCCTCGGGAGGAGTGGAAGCCCGAGACAGGCGAGGAGTGACGCGATGGTCGGCCTCGCTGTCATGGTCATCCTTTCCCGGGGACACCTCACATCATGGGCGTGCGCTGCGCACATGCGCAAGCGCCACGCATAGAATTCTTTGAGAGAGGACGCCACACTTACGTCATGGTTCTGAAGAGTCCAACCATCCGGCATCGCCGCCTTGGTCGGGAGCTGCGACGGCTCCGGGAGGAAGCGGGCTTGACTCCTGAGCGGGCAGCCCAGCATCTCGGCTGGAGCCGCTCCAAGCTCAACCGGATCGAGATCGCACGGATCAAGGTGACCCCCTCCGACGTCGCCAACGCTTGCGATCTGTACGGTGCCGACTCGGACACCAAGGCGATGTTGATTCAGCTTGGCCGCGAGGTGGGCCACCGAGGATGGTGGGCTGCTTACAGCGATGTGCTAGCCGGGACATATGTAAGCCTAGAGGCCGATGCTGCCGTTATCCGTACGTGGGAGCCGTTGCTGATCCCGGGATTACTGCAAACCGAGGGATACGCCCGAGCGATCATCAGTGGTGGACGGCCTGGCCTGGATGAAGCCGAGTTGCGGCGACGCGTATCGGCGCGAATGCAGCGGAAGGTCACGCTGTTGGGTGCGACGCCGACTCTCCATGTGCTGATGGACGAGATCGCTCTTCGGCGCTCGATAGGGTCCGCCAGCATCATGATCGAGCAACTCGACGACCTCATTCAGGTGTCTGGCTGGCCCGCTGTCACGATCCGGGTGCTCCCACTGACCGCAGGCTCACATGCGGGGCTGGACGGCTCCTTCTCGGTGTTCTCCTTCGACGAGGGAGATCCGGATGTCGCCTATACCGGCGGACCTGCTGGTGAGGCATACCTGGAAGATTCCTCCCAGGTGCATGACCTTACGCTGGTTTTTGAGCGCCTCAGCCAAATGGCGCTATCCCCTGAGGAATCCGTGGCGCTCATCGCCGCGGCAAGGAGCGATCATGAATAAGATCCCTGATCTATCCGGTGCTGAATTCCGTAAGTCGAGTTTTAGCGGCGCTCACGACAACTGCGTCGAGGTGGCCACGAACCTACCGGGCCTCATCGCCGTCCGCGACAGCAAGGACTCCGCTGGCCCGGTGCTGACCTTCTCCTCCGCCGCTTGGAGCGACTTCCTCGCGGGCGTCCGTAACGGGGACCTCTGACCGAAGCGGGATCACGGGCCGCGCGGTCGTACGCCTGAGCAGGCGGTTGGCCGCGCGGCCCTGAGCACCCTGTGATTCGGGTGATGAGACGGCAGCCTCCGGATCTTGAACGATCCCCGCGTGCGCGGGGAGCACCTC
Organism: Streptosporangium violaceochromogenes; assembly: GCF_014654615.1. GTDB lineage: Bacteria > Actinomycetota > Actinomycetes > Streptosporangiales > Streptosporangiaceae > Streptosporangium > Streptosporangium violaceochromogenes. The sequence goes on from NZ_BNBB01000003.1 coordinate 300,644, forward strand.
GGGTCACGTCCAGCGGAGTGGTGTATGAGTTGATCTCCGCGTGATCCTGTTTCTGTAGGTTAAG